>DUMA01000053.1 GCA_012840135.1 Thermoanaerobacterales bacterium | reverse complement strand
CTAAGTGTTCTGGAGCTTCAATCGTTATAGTGTCTGGTATTGCAACAGTAGGCAAGGCTATCTCTTCTATTGCTTCTCCCTGAAAGCTTTCTATTAAACCTCCCCATTTCCTTATAGCTTCGTTAATTCCTGCTATTCTTTGGTCAATTTCCTGTCCTATTTTCTCATTTATAGCTAACCAACTATCATCCATATCTACTATTTGCAATCCCAAATCGGAAAGTTCAGAATTTATGCTCCTTAATATAGAACTAAAGCTCTCGGGTAGTTTTTCTAATTCCAGAGTAGGGAAAAGGTCTTGCAGCGCTTGCCTCGCCTCCCCACTTAATTCTAAAGCTCCGCTCGCTAAACTTTTAATTTCTGCCAGGATACTTTGTTTTAATGCTTCCAGTGCTTCCGGAGTATTAACCTTATCTAATCCCCGAGTGGCTTCTTGCAAGGATTCATAAATTGGGGTAAGTATGTTTTTAACAGCTTGAGCCTCTTCTCCGTATAATTCATTAGCTCTCTTAACCTGGTCTTTTAATATCTGGGTTAGCTCAACTAAGGAACGGTTAAAATCACCTTTAATGGTTTCAATTTCTCGCTCCTCTTCTTTTAAACTTGCTAATTCTTTATCCCTTGCTTCTCTTATTTCCTCTATTGCTTGTATTTGTGCTTCTATATCTTGCTCTTGATAGTATCTTTCTCTATATACTTGCTCTGCGGTAGTTTCTGGTCTTTCTGGTAAACTAATCCTTTGAGCGCTCTTATACATATTTACAAGTTCGTCAGTAGTTAGGGAGATGATTTTCCTAAAGTCATAATACTTATCTAAATAGCTTATTAACTTATCCCGCAAAGTATCTTGAGCATCTGCTTCTTTTTGGGTATATTCTCTAACTATATCCTCTCGCCGTTTATAGATATCCCGTAATTTACCATTCAAGTCCTGGTAAACATTATAAATCGCTCCAGCTATTGTTTTGTCGGAGCTTATCATCGTTTCACCAGCATTCTCGTGCTCGGCAATTAAAGAGTTGTAAACTTCCTGGATAGCCTCCACTACCCCCGTGGCTGTCTGAGTCTGAACCTGGTATACTTCTTCCTGGGTTCTCAAGCTGGAAGTCTTTATTACCCTTGATAAGGTATTGAACATAGATTGAGCGTACTGGGCCTGAGCATTACCTCTCCGTATGGATTCTTCTATTTCTATAGCTGTCCATTCTTTCTGGAGCTCAATTATCCTATCTCTTACGCTCTCTAACCCTCTCAATGCTTCGCTGTACATTGTCTGGTAGAGTTCTTTCTCTTTATTGGCCAACGCTTCAGAGCCCTGAGCAGTCATTTGGTGAGCATTTTTATATTCGTTAAGCAATTTAATATAGTCCTGGGTAGTGATTAACTGAAAATTATGCAAGTCATCAAAACTGGCTAGAGACTTTTCTATGGCCTCAGTTAGCTCTTGGCTTCTTTCTTTAGCCTCATTTAAAGCATTACTAATATCCTCTCTCACGCTTTTATCCACATCTTTATTTTTATTCAGTAAGTTATCCAGAGAACTAATGTACTCGTCAACACCTATCCCCCCGGCTTTCCAACTACTCTGGATATCTTCAAATTGAGTTCGTACACTCTCACTTATTGCCTTAGTTTTTTCTTCTATCGCTTCTTCGGCTTTCTCAATTTCCAGTTTTAAATCTACAGTAAGAGATTTAGAAATGTATCCACTTACCTCGTCCAGTAAGTTTTCAAGATTATCAAGGTAAGTTTTAGCATCCATTTCTCCAGATAGATAAGCTGATTTTATAGCCTGTAACTCGCTTTCGGTAATAGAGGTAATGCTTCCTTCTATATCTTTCACCCTGGTTTCTATATAGCTCTTTATATCATCACTCATGTCTTCGGTGTCCTGCATATATGCTTCTAACCTCTGGATAAACTCCTTACCGCTGGTAGCTCCCGCCTGGTATGCCATTTCTAAAACCTTAATGTAGGTGTCTTTTTCCATTGCTTCTTTTACCGATAAAACTTTCTGGTATCCTTCAATTTCTGCATCAGCTCTATCCTGTACCCCATCTTGAGTAGTCTTGGTTTTCTTATCCTCCATTTCTTTATGCAAGTCCTCTAATACCTCAGTTACATCTTTCCCAGCTATGGTTTCAATTTTGGTTCTCAAGTTAGCTT
>DUMA01000031.1 GCA_012840135.1 Thermoanaerobacterales bacterium | reverse complement strand
GTTCTTTATTATCAACATTCTTCATCCCTCTCCTTCTTGCTATATTATACCATAAATGTCCATTTTTTTGGAGACGAAGATGCAGGTTTTTTGCGGGTTCGAGGGGTTTATTTTTCAATGGAAACTAGATAGATAATACAGATGGATAGTTATAAAGAAAGGAGGTGTTAATGATGGTCGATCTTTCAAAAATGGATAAAAAAGCAGTAGCAAAACTTTTTGACTTTTCGGTACTTCCAAAAAACACTCGGGAAGAAGATATCCGCAGAGGGTGTGCGTTGACCCGCCAGTATGGTTTTGCGGCCTTCTATAGTTCCAGTGCTTACTGGACACCCATAATAAAAGAGGAATTGGCGGGAACCGATGTGGAAATAGGTACAGGTATAGCCTTTCCTTTTGGAAGTGCACCATCAGCTGTTAAAGCTTTCGAGACAGAAGATGCAGTACGCCGGGGTTGTACAGCAGTAGATATGGTCATGAACATCGGTGCTTTAATGGATAAAAGATATGATGT
Source organism: Thermoanaerobacterales bacterium (assembly GCA_012840135.1). GTDB lineage: Bacteria > Bacillota > Thermosediminibacteria > Thermosediminibacterales > Tepidanaerobacteraceae > Biomaibacter. Next base: position 35,609 of record DUMA01000031.1, on the reverse strand, counting down.
AATAAGACAGGAGCTAAAAGATTTTAAAAATGCTGCGGGCAGTGCAGTTACCAAGTGCATTTTGGAGGTCAATTTCCTGAAAGATGAAGATATAGTGGCAGCATGTAAACTCATAGCCGAATGTGGTATTCAGTTTGCCAAAACGTCTTCTGGCCAGTTTGAGGGCCCCAGTCTTGAACAGTTCTTGCTTATGCGAGATACCCTTGCAGGAACTGGTGTTAAACTGAAAGTGGCTGGTGTCAAATTCCCCAGGCCGCAGAATGCATATGTATTTATAATGGCAGGCGCCGACCGTATTGGAACACGTGCAGCACCAGAAATAGTAGACTCTCTGGAAAAAATGAGAGAGATTGGTATCGTACCGAAATTAGTTCGGTAAAGATCAAGAATCCTAAGGAGGTCCTTTCGTTGAAAATAAAAGGTGTCGAATATACCAAAGAAAAATTGGCAAGTATTGTTGATTATGCGGTATTGGACCCCGATACCACTGAAAGTAAAATAAAAGAAGTATGTCAACTAGCAAAAAAATATGGTTTTAAAGGAGTTCACCCAAATCCATATTGGGCTTCCTTGGTAGCCGATGAACTGGAAGGCACGGGAATTGAAACAGGCCTTGTAGTGAGTTTTCCATTCGGTGCCAATCCCACTACATTTAAGGTCCACGAAGCAAAGGAATTAGTAAAAATACTGAACAAAAGACCCGGTTGTATTGATATGGTGACCAACATCGGTAGATTGAAGGATAAAGAATACGACTTATATACCAATGATATAGCAGAAGTGGTAAAAGTAGGCCATGAGGCGGGTATCGAGGTAAAGGCTATTTTAGAAGTTGCCATGCTTACCGATGACGAGGTTAAAGCAGCCTGTGAGTGTGCTGTAAAAGCTGGTGTGGATTTTGTCAAAACATCTACAGGTCGCGGTGGCAATCCTACTATTAAGCATGTAAAAATCATGCGTTCTTCTGTACCTTCCAACGTAGGTGTAAAATTTTCAGGTTATGGGAATTATAATCCAGCGCAGTTGACCATTATGGCTTTAGCTGCGGGTGCAACTCGTTTAGGTACGAGAAGAGCTCCAGAAATAATAGACGAAATTGAGGCATATTTTAAAGATCTGGTAGTTGAGTAGCATAAAGTATATATCCGGCCGTTTCGAACATAAAATCAACGAAACGGCCGGGAAGATAATTAAAAAAAGGAGGCAAATAAAGAATGAACTGGAATCGAATTTTTTTAGGTGCTTTCACTGGAGCCTTTGCCGGATACGGTGTTTTCACCATCTGGCCATCAGCTCTTGCACGATGGAACTGGCTAGGGGGCTGGCTGGCCGCAGGTATCATAATAACAACAGGATGGTGGGTAAATCATTATCTCAACGCTATACCGAATAAGAATGATGGAGCATGGATTGATATGGCGTTACCTATCTGGCTTTCATCCTTTTTAGGCGGCAATGTTATGCTGAGTGTCGACAAAGGTCTAGTAAGAGCGGCATACGGCATGTTTCATGGAGCAAACATTGGAGGTGCCCTGCCAACTATAATGCTGGAGCTTGTAGGGGCTACCATCGGTGGATATTTACTCTATAAATATAGAAGGAGTGATGTATAGATGTGGACTTTGCAGCATGCGATAACTACCATTTTTGGAGCCGCTATTTTTCCGATAGCTGTTGGTATAATATGGGGTAAACTGGCGGATGAATATAAAACTCTCGGTGGATTGTTGGCAGGTTTTTTTGTGGTAGGTACAGTGTGGCTTTTGAACCACGGCATAGGGTTGATTTTTGAACCGCAGATGAGCGGTAATTTTCCGGGACCATGGAGTGATCAGGCTTTGACCTGCTTCTGGGGATTGTTTGTAGCGGATTTATTTGCAGGCAAGAGGCTTAATTGGGAAGCAATACTTACAGGAATACTGGGAGGTATTCTGGGAGGTATTCTGCTGTTTGCAACAATATAAATCTAAAAGAAGTTTTTGCACTTGATACAATATATGAAATTATAAAAAAGAAATTGACTACCAGCGACAAAAGGGATATAATATTACTAGAATTCTAAAAATACATTAATATTACAAAAGGATGAAAACTATGGGAAGGTATATTATATCCCTTATAGCAAGCTACTTTATTGGATCCATATCAACGGCGTATCTTGTTTCCAAAAAAATTTATCAAATCGACATACGCCAGTACGGCAGCAAAAATCCCGGTTCGACCAATGTCCTCCGGGTACTGGGAGCAAAGCCGGCTGCCGTTGTTTTTGCTTTGGATTTGTTGAAAGGTCTTTTGGTGGTATTGTTGGCCCGATATATAGGGGGGGAAAATCTCGCACTTTTATGCGGGCTAGCGGTCGTCGTGGGCCATGACTGGTCGATATTTTTGAAGTTCAACGGGGGTAAGGGGATAGCTACCAGTTTCGGGGCCGTACTGGGGATAGCCCCTACAGCTGCGCTATGGACTCTTGCAGCAGGTGTTGCCGTAATTGCAATGTTCAGGTACGTCTCGCTGGGTTCTATTACGGGTGCCGTGATGTTTCCTCTGCTGCTTTTGTTTTTTGATTATCCCGCAAAATATATATTCTTTGGGCTGGCGCTCGCTGCCATGGCTGTCTGGAGACACAGAAGTAATATTAAAAGACTTGTGGCGGGGACTGAAAACAGGATCGGCCAAAAGAGCAGGATAAGTTGAATAGGTACGCCCTTGGAGAAATGATTGAGGAATGAAGACATGCTGAAAAAGCAGGATAAGTTAAAAAGGTGCACGGCGATGCTGGGAAAATATATCGAAATTATGGAGCCAAATTAAGATTGTTGATATTTTTTCCCAACGATCCATAATAGACATGAACAAATACAGGCATCTCTCCATGGCATGTTTCTTGCAATATAAAAATTTAAGAAATGTCCATTTACACATTAAAATATAATGGATTCAAAATTAGAAAATTAGCTTCGTAATGGAAGGTGATTATTTGGGGGAAGTTTTATCTGATATAAAAAAATATCCCATTATAGCCGCCATAAGAGATATAGAAAAGATCGATCTAGCACTTGAAAAACCTCTTCGATGTCTTTTTCTTCTGACGGGCAACATACTGAATATTAAATATGCGGTAACGCACATCAGAAAGGCCAGAAAGCGCGCCTTCGTCCATATCGACCTCCTCGAAGGCGTAAGTAAAGACAGCATGGGGATAAAATATTTAGCTGAAGAAGTCAAACCAGACGGAATTATTACCACCAGGGGAAATCTTATAAGCTGTGCCAAAAGTGAAGGGATATTTACAATACAAAGAGTTTTCATCCTCGATAGTCTGGCAAAGGACACCGCTGAAAAATCCATTAACCAGGTAGACCCGGATGCAGTAGAGATACTGCCCGGCGTCATACCCAAGATAATTAGCAAGATTCACAGGGAAGTCCATTATCCGGTAATAGCCGGAGGCCTTATTGAAACCCTGGATGAAGTTAAGGCAGCCCTGAAGGAAGGGGCGCTGGCGGTGTCGATCAGCAAAGAGGAACTGTGGGATGAGATCCCATACGAGGACTTGGAGAAAAGGAGAAAGTCCTCCTCGGGCAGATAGTGTACATTTACTATTTGCGTGGGGAGGATTTTTATTTTGGGCAAAGGAGGTGAGCTTGGCGGTACCGATAATATAAAAATAAAGGGGGGATCGCACAAAACTGTAGAATGTTTTGTCGGTTTACGAGAAAGATTGATTTATTCTGTTATCATGTAAAATGAATTAGAAGTAAAAGGGGGATTATTAAATGAAAAGGGACACTTTGATGCAGGAACTCTGGGCGGAGTTCTTCGGGACCGTAATTCTCATCATTTTCGGCTGCGGTGTTGTGGCAAACGTCATTTATGCCCCGCGACTCAACGGGTTCGGCATTTTCAAGACCGGTGCGGGCTATGACTGGAATACCATAAACGTGGGTTGGGCTTTTGCTGTGACCATGGCCGTCTACGTGGCGGGAGGAATAACCGGCGCTCACCTGAATCCTGCGGTTACCCTGGCAGCAGTTTTGCGGCGCGGTATGAGTTTCGGGAAAGCAGTAGGGTACTGGATTGCACAGGTTCTGGGTGCATTCGTGGGAGCTTTCTTAATCTATCAGATTTATCTTGGAAACTTCATAAAAGACGGATACATGAATATATTCTATACCGGTGCAGCCAACGATGCTTACAGTATCGGAAACAGCATTTTTGTAGAAATCATGGGTACATTTTTCCTGGTCCTTTTCATATATGCTATCGTTGACAATGTATATAATCTGGGACCTGCCGGCAATATGTGGCCGCTTCTGGTAGGTTTTGCAGTATATTCCATAGGTCTTTCTCTGGGTGGCCCCACCGGATATGCCATAAATCCGGCCCGTGACTTCGGCCCCAGGCTGTTTGCGGCCATGATAGGCGACCAGGGAGCCTTCGCTGGCAGCTACTGGTTCATGGTTCCCATAATCGGTCCGCTGATCGGCGGTTCGCTCGGTGCTTATGCTTACGACTTCCTGATTTCGCCCTTCCTGCCAAAGAAAATGGAGGAAAGCCTGAAATCCGATAAATCCATGAAGGCCTGATTTAGATATCGGAATTCTTAAATTGTTTTGCTCTCATGAAATGAGTGATATAAAAACTAAAGTAAAAAATGGGGAGGTTTGTTTACATGGCAAAGTATGTCATGGCCCTTGACCAGGGAACCACCAGTTCGCGGGCAATCATTTTCGATGAAAACGGTTCAATAGTAAGCGTGGCCAACAAGGAATTTACCCAGATTTATCCAAAACCTGGATGGGTGGAACATGATCCCATGGAGATCTGGGGGACTCAAATAGGCGTAGCGAAAGAAGTCCTGGAAAAAGCCGGCATTTCGCCCGAAGATATTGCCGCAATCGGCATCACCAATCAGAGGGAAACCACAATAGTATGGGATAAAAACACCGGCAAACCGGTATACAATGCCATAGTGTGGCAGTGCCGCAGGACAGCTCCCATTTGCGATGACCTGAAGAACAAGGGCCTTGCCGAAACCATCCGCCAGAAGACCGGTCTTGTAGTGGATGCATATTTTTCCGGCACCAAGGTGAAATGGATCCTCGACAATGTGGAAGGTGTTAGGGAAAAAGCCGAAAAGGGAGAGGTCATTTTCGGCAATGTGGACACATGGCTCATATGGAACCTGACGGGCGGCAAGGTTCATGTTACCGATTACAGCAACGCTTCCCGCACCATGCTCTTCAATATTCATAAGCTGGAATGGGATGAGGACATATTAAAAGAATTGAACATACCGAAAGCCATGCTGCCGGAACCCAAACCCTCAAGCCATATTTACGGAAAGACCAGCAAAGAGACATTCGGAGCTGAAGTGCCCATCGCCGGAGATGCGGGCGACCAGCAGGCGGCCCTGTTCGGCCAGGCCTGCTACAGTGCCGGCATGGCCAAGAACACCTATGGCACCGGTTGCTTCATGCTCATGAACACCGGCGAAAAGGCAGTGGAATCCAAGAGCGGACTTTTGACGACCATTGCATGGGGAGTGGACGGTAAGGTAGAGTACGCTCTGGAAGGTAGCATATTCATAGCAGGAGCCGTAGTGCAGTGGCTGCGGGATGAGCTCAGGATCATAGACAATTCAGCCCAGAGCGAAGAATACGCCACTAAGGTGGCCGACAACAACGGCGTGTATCTGGTTCCGGCTTTCGTGGGCTTAGGTGCTCCTTACTGGGATATGTACGCCCGCGGCACCATAGTAGGCCTCACCAGAGGTGCCAAGAGAGAGCATATCATCAGAGCGGCCCTTGAATCTATTACCTATCAGACCCGGGACGTCCTGGAAGCCATGCAGAAGGATTCCGGCATAACCCTTACCAATCTGAAGGTAGACGGAGGAGCCGTTGCCAACAACTTCCTGATGCAGTTCCAGTCCGACATACTGGGAGTTCCCGTTTCAAGACCCAAGGTAATCGAGACCACGGCACTGGGTGCAGCTTACCTTGCGGGCCTTGCCACGGGATACTGGGGAAGCAGGGAGGAAATTGCCGCCAAGTGGCAGATCGACAGAGTCTTCAAGCCGGACATGGACGAAGAAAAGCGCAACGGCCTATACAACGGATGGAAGAAAGCCGTCAAGAGGGCCATGGAATGGGAGAAAGAATAAGTTATATATAACTTTAAGAAAGATGCGTGGTGGAGATGAGGAGAACCACACTCTTTTATAGGGTGTGGTTTTCCTTTTTTTAGGAGGGATTTTAATGTATGATGTGGTAGTTATCGGCGGCGGTGTGACGGGCTGCATGATAGCAAGAGAATTATCAAGGTATGATATAAGGGTTATACTGCTGGAAAAAGAAGAAGATGTGGCCTGCGGCACCAGCAAAGCCAACAGTGCGGTAATCCATGCGGGGTTTGACGCCAAGCCGGGCACATGGAAGGCGAAGATGAATGTAAGGGGAAATGCCTTATTTCCGGGAATTTGCGCCGAACTGGATGTGCCGTATAAAAACAACGGGTCGCTGGTTGTCGCTGTTGATGAGGGTGAGATCAAGGTCCTAGATAAACTGATGAATCAGGGGAAAGAAAATGGCGTTCCCGGCCTAAAAATAATAGGGCATGACGAACTGATGAAAATGGAGCCCAATTTAAATCCTGCAGCAAAAGCGGCGCTTTATGCTTCCACAGCGGGAATCGTATGTCCTTACGAATTCACCGTGGCTCTGGCAGAAAATGCGGCTCAAAACGATGTAGAATTCAGGTTCAATTCTCCCGTGATGGAGATTATGGTGCAAAACGACGGCTTTATTATAAAGACACCGCATGGGGCTGTAAAAGCTCGGTTTGTAATAAATGCGGCGGGCCTTTTCTCCGACGAGATTTCGAAAATGGCGGGAGCGGAAGAATACACCATTACTCCCCGCAAGGGAGAATATCTCATCTTTGATAAAAATTTCGGCCATCTCGTAAAGAGAGTCATATTTCCCACTCCTTCGGAGAAATCCAAGGGAATCCTGGTATGCCCGACGGTGGACGGAAATGTTTTCATAGGCCCCAATTCCAACGACATTAAAGACAAAACCGACGTGGGTGTCACCAGGGAAGGCATCGAAGAGATCATCGAAGGAGGAAAAAAACTGGTCCCCCATCTGCCGCTGTCGGGAGTTATAACTTCTTTTGCGGGGCTTCGGGCTGTTTCCAATACCAACGACTTCATAATCGAAGCATCCAGAAAGGTAAAGGGCTTTGTCAATGTGGGAGGCATCCAGTCGCCGGGACTTACTTCTGCTCCGGCCATAGCGGAAACTGTCATAGAGATTTTGAAGGAGGAAGGAATGGATTTGATAGAAAAACCGGGTTTTGTGCCGACAAGACCTAGAAAGTATCGCTTTCGGGAAATGGACAATGCAATGCGGCAAAAGCTTATAGAGGAAAATCCCGCCTTCGGCCATGTGATATGCCGCTGCGAAACCGTCACCGAAGCGGAAATTGTGGACGCCATAAAAAGGCCGCTGGGAGCAAAAAGCCTGGACGGTGTCAAGCGGAGGACCAGAGCGGGCATGGGCAGGTGCCAGGGAGGTTTCTGCTCATCGAGAGTGCTATCCATCCTGGCCAGGGAGCTCAAGCTCGATCCGAGGCAGATAACCAAGTGCGGTCCGGGTTCGGAAATATTGAAGGGCGGTTATAAAGAATTTATTGCAGAAGGGGACGAGAATAAGTTTTTAAACGCTCAAGATGTCGAAAGCCTTAGCTGGAAGGGCGGTGAGGCAAGTGTTATGTAAAGATCTGGTAATCATCGGAGGCGGCCCGGCGGGACTTGCCGCAGCGCTTGAAGCTGCAGAACAGGGCGTAAAGGATGTCATGATAGTCGAAAGGGATTCGGGCCTCGGGGGTATCCTTCAGCAGTGCATACACAACGGATTCGGTCTGCACGTATTCAAAGAAGAACTTACGGGACCGGAGTATGCCCAGAAATTTATCGATAAGCTGGAAAACACGGGAGTTGAAGTTTTACTGGACACCATGGTGATTGAAATTACTCCGGATAAACGCATATTTGCCGTAAACAGCAGGATAGGCGTTCTGGAGATTCAGTCAAAAGCGGTGATCCTGGCCATGGGTTGTCGGGAACGCACCCGGGGGGCCCTTAACATCCCGGGATTCAGGCCCGCGGGAATCTTCACCGCCGGGACGGCCCAGAGATATGTGAACATTGAAGGCTATATGCCGGGAAAAGAGATAGTGATTCTGGGCTCGGGCGACATAGGCCTCATCATGGCGAGAAGATTTACTCTGGAAGGGGCGAAAGTAAAGTGCGTCCTTGAAATAATGCCGTATTCCAACGGTCTGACCAGAAACGTGGTACAGTGTCTGGAAGATTATGGAATACCACTCAGGCTGAGCCATACTGTAATAGATATCCATGGCAAAAAAAGAGTGGAAGGTGTCACCGTGGCGAAGGTCGATGAAAATCTAAAACCTATCCTGTCTACTGCAGAATTCATACCCTGCGATACCCTTCTGCTCTCGGTGGGATTGATACCGGAAAATGAACTCACGAAGATGACCGGTGCCGATTTTGATGCAAGCACCCAGGGCCCCATGGTGAATCAAAGGATGGAGACATCCTGCGAGGGGATCTTTGCCTGCGGCAATGTGCTGCACGTACATGATCTCGTGGACTTTGTGACAATGGAAGCAAGACTTGCGGCACGAGGGGCAGCCCAGTACCTGAAAGAAAAAGATGGGTCATGCCGGGGAACGAAGGTCATTGCGGGAGAAGGATTGAGGTATGTCCTTCCGCACGCTGTCTGCGTGGAAAAAATGTTAGATGAGAAACTGAACTTCTTCATGAGAAGCACAAGGCCTATGAATAAAGCGAAGCTTGTCATCGAGTCCGAAAACGGCATCGTCAAAACGAAGATGCTTTCGTACTTAAAGCCCAGTGAAATGATAAATATAGAACTTAAAAAATCTGAAATAGAAAAGGCTGAGGGCCATTTGAAATTCATCCTTCAGGAAGAAGGTGTCCTGCAATGAGTGATAAAAGAAATGTGACATGCATAATATGTCCCGTGGGATGCCGCATAGAGGTGGAACTGGAAAACGAAGATATTTTAAATCTGAGCGGATATCGCTGCAAACGGGGTCTTCAATATGCGAAAGACGAAGTAACGTCGCCGAAGAGGATTCTTACTACAACGGTCAGGTTGAAGGCAAGGAGCGCACATGTTTTGCCCGTCCGGACCCGGGCTCCGATTCCCAGGTCTTGCATGAAAGACGCCATGAAAGAACTTAAAAGCGTATTTGTTTGCCCACCGGTTAAGATGGGCGATGTGGTTTTGAAAGATGTGGCAGGCACCGGGGTTGATGTAATAGCATCTAGAAGCTGGACAGAATAGTTTAAAGGCCATCTCATGTTAGGGGTGAGGAACTTGCTTCAAAAAGAAGTAGTATTCTGTCATCCAAAAGGACTTCACATAAGGGCGGCGGCCATGATGGTGCAAAAGGCACACGAGATAGAGCGCAACTGGGACACCAATGTATATATACGCAACCGTTACGGCAGGGAAGTTCCTGCTACCGCTCTTATGGCCCTTCATTCGCTCAATTTAAAATCCGGAGAAAAAATAACCATTGTGGCAAAAGGCAACAGGGTAGTGGAAGCAGTAGATTGTTTTGATAGATTGCTGAAAAGTGACTTTTCGCCAAAAAACAGCGAAGAGATTGAAAAAATGGATAGCATCCTGGAGGAAAACGCTTTAACTTCGGATACAATTTTTCAGAGTATTGCCGACGGCCTTATAGTTGTTAATAAAAAGGGCTGCATTACGATGTTCAACCGCGCCGCTGAAGAAATAACAGGATTTAAAAGCCAGGAAGTGATCGGTGAAAAAATAGAAGAGGTCATTTCCGGAATTAAGCTGGAAAGCATCCTGCATGATGGAAGGGATGAACTGGGCAGCAAAAAGATAATAGGGAAATCCGCAGTGGTTACAAATATTACTCCGATTATAATCAACAATGAAATACTTGGAGCCGTCATAGTATTTCAGGATATTCTTCAAATCGAAAGGTTGATAGACAAACTAGATGAATTTAAAGAATTAAAAGACAGGATCGATATGATAAATGAAGCGGTGGCAAAAGCCGAGTACCTTGAGGAAGAATTAAAGCGGACTCAGAAACTGGACAGTGCCTTTGAACCCATAGTTGGCAGGAGCGGGAGGCTGCAGGATGCACTGGCCATCGCTTCCAAGGCGGCCGAGACCCACTCCACGGTGCTGATACGCGGGGAAAGCGGCACCGGCAAGGAGCTTATAGCGAGAGCTATACATTATGCCAGCAAAAGGAAGGATAAACCTTTTGTCCGCGTAAACTGCCCTGCCATACCTTCGCCCCTCCTGGAGAGCGAACTTTTCGGCCACGAGAAGGGGTCATTTACGGGAGCACTCTATCAGAAGCTGGGGAAGTTTGAACTGGCCAACGGAGGCACCGTCTTTCTAGATGAAATCGGAGAAATGAATGTGGAAATGCAGGCAAAACTTTTGAGAATATTGCAGGAAAGAGAGTTCGAGAGAGTAGGGGGAACCCAGACGATAAAAGTGGATGTGAGGGTCATAGCTGCCACAAACAGAGATCTGGAAGAAATGGTCAAAAAAGGAACCTTCAGAGAGGACCTTTACTACAGGCTGAATGTAGTGCCTATCGTGCTTCCGCCGCTGAGAGAAAGAAAAGAAGATATTCCGGACCTGGCAGAACATTTCTTGAACAAACTTAGCTGCGAGCTGGAAAAAAACGTCAGAGCCATAACGCGCCGGGCCATGAAATATCTGCTGAGTTACGATTGGCCTGGAAATGTAAGGGAGCTGGAGAACGTTATTGAGCGAGCCATAAATCTGACCGATGATAATGTGATAGACGTAGACGATTTGCCGACGTACGTGACCGGCATCAGCATCGAGGACAAACAATTTCTGGTAAATCCCGATACCGACGGAGAAGTAGCGCCTTTCGAGGAGTATGAGAAGGAAATAATAAAATTTGCTCTAAAAAAGTATAAGAGTTTTAACGCTGCCGGAAAAGCCCTGGGGCTCACTCACAAGACGGTGGCGGCCAAAGCCAGAAAGTACGGCCTTTTGGTGTAAAACGGAGAAAGGAGTAGTATCATGCCGGTCGATTTGGGGATATCGGGGATTGAGGACATTCTGCCTCTTAGTGAAAAATTAGGTTATGATGCCCATGAGATAAACTGGATAGTTGATAGGAATTCCGAAAAATCCAGGAGATTGGTAGAGATAATAGAGGGCATAAACGTCAATTCACAGAACAACAGTAAAAATTTAACTGCCGGCACATCGGACCTGGAAGAGCTTTCAAAATTTGCTTCGGAATTAAAGGAGAGCGCTCTCGGGGTATTGAACAAGTCCAGAGAAAGCCTTGGGAAAATAAGGGAGGGAAGCCTTGCTATTGCCGAAGTTCAGAACCTGATTGACACGGTCTCGGAGGAAATGGACAGATCTTCGAATGATGTGGCCGGCCTCCTGGAGCTTACCGATAAGGTTGCGGGATTTGTGACCTTTGTGAGGAGCATCGCCCGTCAGACACATCTTCTGGCAATAAACGCGACCATTGAGGCGGCAAGAGCGGGAGAGGTCGGCAGGGGATTCGGCGTGGTGGCGTCGGAGATAAGGAAGCTGGCGGAATTGAGCAGTACAAGAGCCCACGAGATTCAAGAGACTGCAGGCATAATCAACGAAGGCATCAGCCGGGCACACTCAATTTCCAGAGAAAGCGCCGCCAGATTGAAAGGTGTCAGAGAAAAGACTCAGCTCAGCGGGAACGTCATGGATGAATCGGTGAAGGTGTTCGAAGATATAGCCGGTGTAAACGAAAAATTGTTCGAATCCATATCCCGACAGGCTAAAACGGCGAGCTCCCTGAGCGAGATTTTTTCTTCTCTTGCCCGGGAGACTGCTGCCACTTCAGATTCCACACGCAAGGTTACGGAATTGATAAAAGAACAGGAACAGAACAACAGAATGCTGCTCGTCATAGCGGAAAAACTCGTAAAAAATGTTTACGCTCTTCAGAAAACCACGCTGAAATTCAAGAAAAAGGATGAATTTATTATAGGAATAAATCCCGCTTTAAGCCCCGATGTAATAAAAGCCATGTACCTGCCGGCCATTAACGCAGTGGGGGAGACGGCCGGATTCAACTTCAGGGTGATGATAGCGGCAGATTACAATGCTCTGGCCGATTGCCTTATAGAAGGAATAGTGGATGTGGGCTGGTTTTCTCCCCTGGCATACGTCAACGCCAGATATAAAGCCGATATAACTCCCATTGCGACGCCGGTGGTAAACGGGGCTGCAAACTACAGGGGTTATATAATAACGGTTCCGGGTTCCGGTATTTCTTCCATAAAAGATTTGAAGGGAAAGAAATTGGCCTTCGTAGACCCGAAGTCGGCTTCGGGGTACGCTTATCCGAGGATGCTTTTAAAAAAGGCGGGGATCGATCCGGATAGAGACCTTTCGGAGAAAGTTTTTCTGGGCACTCACAGCAGAGTGGTGGAAGCGGTGCTGCAGGGGACCGTGGATGCGGGCGCCACTTATTCCGAAGCCCTTGACGACGCAAAAAAGCGGGGGCTTGCGGTGGAAAAACTCGTATATCTTGCAAAAACCGACCCGATCCCGAAAGATTGTATAGCTGCCAGGCCGGGCATTGAAAAAAGCACAATAGACAGCTTAAAGAGAGGATTCATGGCTTACAAGGGCGGCAAAGGCTGGTCGGAGCAAGGTGGCACTGTCATAAACGGATTTATTGAGGCTTCCGATGAGAATTATGACATAATCAGAGCCGTCGCCGAGGATGCGGGTTGATAAAAATTACCAAGCCGAGGGACAAAAAGGGCATTAAAATGCCCTTTTTCGATTGGCACGATTCTTGCTTATTAATTATCAATGTAAATATTGACGTTTATCATTTTGAAGGAGGGCTTGAAATGAAAAAACTCATCAACAACCCCGAACATGTGGTAGAAGAAATGCTGGAGGGGATGGTGGCGGCGTTTCCCGGATACGTGAGGAAACTGGAAGGTTTTAATGTCATTGTCAGAGCTGACGCGCCGGTAAAAGGCAAGGTGGGCCTTGTGTCCGGCGGCGGCAGCGGCCACGAACCTTCTCATGCCGGTTTTGTGGGCAGGGGCATGCTGGATGCCGGTGTTGCCGGAGCCGTATTTACTTCTCCCACTCCGGACCAGATATTCGAGGCTGTAAAGGCGGTGGACGGCGGTGCCGGAGTGCTGCTCATAATCAAAAACTACACCGGCGATGTGATGAACTTTGAAATGGCCGGCGAAATGGCGGAGATGGAAGGCATAAAAGTAGCCAAAGTCGTGGTAAACGACGATGTGGCAGTGGAAAACAGCACTTACACCACAGGCAGGAGGGGCATAGCGGGCACGGTCTTCGTGCACAAGATAGCAGGGGCAAAGGCGCAGGCCGGTGGCACCCTGGAAGAAGTAAAAGAGGCAGCCGAAAAGGTCATCGCCAATGTGAGAAGCATGGGAATGGCCCTGACCCCGTGCGTTGTGCCCGCTGCGGGAAAGCCCACCTTTACTCTGGCTGAAGATGAAATGGAAATTGGCATGGGAATCCATGGCGAACCGGGCACTATGAGGACCAAAATAATGAAGGCCGACGAAATAGTGGAGCATTTAATGTCAAAAATACTCAAGGACTTGCCTTTCAAGTCTGGGGACGAAGTGGCGGTTATGATAAACGGCCTTGGAGCCACTCCCATCATGGAACAATTCATAATGAACAATAAAGTGAGCAAGATATTAAAAGAAAACGGCATCAAAGTTCACAGGACATACATCGGCGAGTACATGACTTCGCTGGAAATGGCCGGTGCCTCAATAACATTGCTCAAACTGGATAAAGAATTGAAGGAACTGCTGGACGCACCGGCGGATACTCCCGCTTTCAGACAGTTATAAAATTATTTTACCCATCATCTTTGCGAAAGGAGACTATCGGATGTCAACAGACGCAGCGGGACTGGTGAAGATACTTGAAGCAGTAGCCGATAAAATCAATGAGAACCGTGAGTTCTTGACCGAACTGGATTCGGCCATCGGTGATGCGGACCACGGCATAAACATGTCCAAGGGATTTTCGGCGGTTCTTGAAAAGCTTCATTCTCAGGAATTCGGAGATTGTGGTGCAATACTGAAGACCGTCGGCATGACCCTGGTTTCTACGGTGGGAGGAGCGTCGGGGCCCCTATACGGGACTGCTTTCATGAGGGCAGGTCAGGCAGTAGCGGGCAAGTCGAGCCTGAATTTCGACGATTTCATAGCCATAATGGATCAGGCTCTGGAAGGTATAAAATACCGCGGGAAAGCTCAACGGGGAGAAAAGACCATAATTGATTCGCTGGAGCCCGCGGTAGAGATCCTTAAAAATGAAAAAGATTCCACTGACAGGAAATCGGTTATGAACAAAGCACTAAATGCTGCAAAAGAGGGAGTGGAGTATACCAGAAGCATAATAGCAAAAAAGGGGAGGGCCAGCTACCTGGGAGAAAGGAGCATAGGTCATCAGGACCCTGGAGCCACATCGTGCTATTTGATGTTGCAGGCGGCAATTCAAAAGATTAAAGAGATGTCCGGTTAAGAGCGTTATGCACAAAAGGGAGGCGTTCAAATGGTAGGAATTGTCCTGGTTTCCCATACCCCGAAGATTGCCGAGGGGACTTGGGAATTGATAAGACAGATGACCGGTGAAAAAATTATCCTGGAGATTGCCGCCGGGACCCGTGACAGGCGCCTGGGCACCGACCCTGTGTTGATCGAAGAAAAGATAAGAAAAGCGGATACAGGCGACGGAGTGGTTGTAATAGTAGACCTGGGAAGCTCAATTATGAGCACAGAAATTGCGATAGAATCTCTGGAAGAACCTGAAAGATCCAGGGCAGCCATTGCCGATGCGCCGTTTGTGGAAGGTGCTATAGCTGCTGCCATGGAAGCCAGCTTCGGAAAGAGTATGCAGGATGTAAAAAATGCTGCCGAAAACACCCGGGGGATGAAAAAAATTGCATAAAGCAGGTTTATGAGGCTGTTGATGCTGTCAACAGCCATTTTTTTAAATAAAGATCCATTACAGGGCAAAATCCCCGAACGGTCGGCGAACCGGACCGCTGAAACCATCGAAAAAAAAAGTCAAATAAATATATATCGTTTGTGATTAAGGATTTAATAGCAATTAGAATGATTTTCAAATAATGTTGGGAAGATACGACTTTTTTAATCCTTTTCAGTGTTTTTTTATTGTATTTATACTTTAATAATAATTGCTTTTGTAACATAACAGTTATATACTTAAGAATAAGTTTAAAAATTAACTCGCAATCATCTTTTCAGCCTGTCCCTTTGCGGGCAGGTTTTTGAACTATTCAGGAGTTAATTTAAATCTTGAAGAAGGTGATATTTTGGAAGAGCAGGTTATAGCAAGGCTCATGGAACTTGACGCCAGAGCTTTCGAGATAAGTGCCGGAAGGGAAAAGCAACTGGCAGACATCGAGCGTCGGTATAAAGAAGAAGAGCAGAAAATGATTAAGGATTTTACACGCAGGATAGAAGATGAAACCAGAGAAATTGCACAAAAAATACTGCAGGAAGGGCAGCAGGAAGTTGAGAAACTAAACTTAAAGACAGGGGAAATCCTGGAGAACATGGAGCGAGAGTTTGAAAAGTCCCGGAAAGACATGACCGATGAAATACTAAAGCGTATTTTTGATGTCAAGAGGGAGAATCATGGATAAGGTAACCGTTTATGCTGCTGTAAATACCAAGATAAGGGCAATGGAAGGAGATTTTTTAAAGCGTGAAGACTACATGAACATGCTGCAGAAGAAGTCTGTGGCCGATGTGACCCGCTATCTAAAAGATCACACTTCTTACGGCAAGCTCCTTGGAGATATCCGCATCGATAATATCAGCAGAAGAGACCTGGAAGACATCCTGAAACGCAACATGATAAAAAACATGGATAGATTGATGCACTATTTCCGGGATGATTACAGGGACTTTATCCGTTCCCTTTATATAAAATATGAGATAGAGGATTTGAAAAGTTTAGCCCGAGCCATATTTAACGGTAAAAAACCTGAAACTATGGAAAAGCCCCTAACCTTTTTAGGCAAGTACAGCCGAGCAGAGGCCGAAAAACTTTTTAAATCTACGACCATCAAGAACTTGATATATTCCCTGGAAGGCTCCGAGTTCTTTGAAGTTTTAAAACCTCTGCTGGACGGCAAAAGAGAAAACCTCTTCAGATTCGAGATGGCTTTAGACATGGGGTATTTCAGTATCATTCAAAACAGGAGGCAAAAGATATCCGCAAAAGACAGGGAAGTGCTCAAAAAATGGGAAGGCATGGTGGCCGACCTATACAATATTCAATGGATATACCGGGGAAAGAAATTCTACAGACTGTCACCTGAAGAGCTTTTAAACTATACCATGAATTTCGGGGACAAACTGACTTTTACCGATAGAAAGGCCATGTGCTATGCAAAAAACCTTGATGAGCTCTACCGGATGACAATGGATTCCGGGTACGGTTTTTTATTCAAAAAGGAAGAAATATCAAGGGATATATACATGGAAAGGCGCATAAACAGGTATATATATTATAAACTAAAGGCTCTGACCCGTAAATATCCCATGAGTATCATACAGACCATCGGATATGTGTGGTCTCTTGAATTTGAAATAAGAGATATCATTTCAATTATAGAAAGCATAAGGTATGAATTGCCGCCGGATGAAACCAGGAAATTTCTTGTAAAAGCTTCATAAGTTCGAGGAGGTGATTTTCATGGGAGTAGAAAAGATGAAAATCGTGGGGGTTATAGGTAAAAATGCTCTTTTAAGCCGGGTACTCCGCCTGGTGGTTTTAAACGGGAGCATGCACATGATAAATGCCCTGGTGAGGGTGAATTCCAGCGATTTTTTCCTGCCCCCCAGTGAAAAAAACATTGAGGCTCTGGAAGAACTGCCTTTCCTCAAACCCTATTCTTCAAAGAGGGATTTTTCGCATGATGAGGAGGTGGTAACATCATTACTAAATCTTTTCGGTTTGAAGCCCCAGGTAAGGTTGGAACATCTCGGGCAGGACTATGATTATGATGATTTTATGAAGCAGCTTTTAGATATCTATGAAAAAGTGCATTCCACTGATGATGAAATAAATGAAAGAATGCGTTCTATCGAGAAAAAAAGAGAGTACATCGAAAGCCTCAAATACCTGACGAAGTATAGTTTTGACATAGGCCGCCTCACCGATATGAAATACCTGGCTTTCAGGCTTTTGAAGATATCTAGGGAAAATTACGACAAGCTCAAGAAGAACTACGAAAACATACCTGCGGTGGTTATAAAGGTGGCGGTGGAAGGCAAATATGTCATAGTGGCTTCCATAACTCCGGTAAGCCTGGAGGAAACCGTGGAAAAGATTTTTAGCTCATTAAACCACACCCTTCTTGCTATGCCCACCGGGTATTCGGGGACTGCCGCAAAGGTGATGGAAGACCTGACAAACAGCATAGACGAAGACCAGAAAGTCATTGACTCCCTCAAAAGATCCCTGGAAGACTACAGGATAAAATACGCCAAGGAATTCGAAAAGGGCTTTTCCAGGCTTGAGATGGAGAAAAAGGTCGAGGAACTTAAATCTGATCTTGCCGTGGGCGACAAGCTATTTTTCATGTTTGGCTTCGTGCCTGTGAGCAGTGTATCAGACCTTAAACGTGAGCTGGAGAGTCAATTTAAGGAAGATGTAATTGTTCTGGTAGATGATATAAACAACAGCGGACCGGGTATAACTCCGCCCACAAAGCTCAGCAACGCGAAACTTTTCAGGCCTTTTGAAACCCTGGTGAAAATGTACGGCACCCCGGCTTACAATGAGAAAGACCCCACGGTCTTTTTCGGCCTGACATACATGCTGCTCTTCGGCGCTATGTTTGGCGATGTGGGTCAGGGGCTTATACTGCTTTTGTCCGGCCTGGTCCTGGAATTTTTCATGAAAAGGACCAGCATGGGGGGCGTGCTGAGCAGGATAGGTCTCTCCTCCACTATTTTCGGTTTTATTTACGGCAGTGTTTTCGGTTCCGAGGAAATCATACCGCCGCTCATCATAAGACCCATGGCCAATATCAATTACATGCTGGTGGCAGCAGTCGTTTTCGGTATTGTCCTTATCATAGGCGGTTATATATACAACATAATGAATTCCAGTATGGAAAGGAATGTGGAAGAAGGACTTTTCGGCAGAAATGGTGCGGCGGGTCTTGCCTTTTACCTGATACTGCTGTACGCTGTTTCACATACCGCCCTTACCAACAGCGGCATTTCGCCGACACTGGTTTACGCCATGGCAGGCCTTCTGCTCTTAATGGTGTTCAAACAACCCCTGGCGAGCAGACTCACCCACGCGGATAAGCTTTACAGGGAATCTCCCGCCGATTACTATATCGAAGAAGGCTTTGGGGTGATAGAGACTCTACTTTCCATGATGTCCAACACCATATCCTTCATAAGGGTGGGAGCTTTTGCTCTAAACCATGTGGGGCTCTATATAGCCTTCGCCACCATGGGAGACATGATGGGAGCCGCATGGGAAGATATAGCTATACTGGTAATAGGAAACGTTATAATTATCGGCCTGGAAGGCCTGATAGTGTTCATCCAGGCCTTGAGGCTTGAATATTACGAGCTCTTCACCAAGTATTTCCGGGGAGATGGCGTGGAATACCTGCCGGCAAAGTTAAAGGGCATTACACCCGCCACCGGAAGGCTTGGCTTCTTTCACAACAGGAGAATTTCCCGGGAAATCGGGATGCATATTTTCGCCACTTTATAATTAATTTTGAATGGAGGTCATAAACATGTATGCAGTATTGTTTATAGCCATGGCCATATCGGGATTGACCGTGGCGGCAGGATTGTATATATACTTGATGAAAGATGAGGCAAAAGCAAGGAAGGTCAAGAAACTTATCAGATTTAGCGTATCGGCTTATGCCGTGCTGGTGGCAGCTTTCCTGTTCTTTCTGGTGCCGGGCATTGCCAGCGCTGCATCTTCGGTAAATCCGGCGTCAGGAATGGGGTTTATTGCGGCAGCTCTGGCCACGGGTCTGGCCACCATCGGCGCCGGTTATGCAGTGGGCGCCGTAGGTTCTTCAGCATTGGGAGCGGTGTCCGAAGATCCGAATATCCTTGGCAAAACCCTTATATTCGTGGGACTGGCCGAAGGTATAGCCATCTATGGACTGATTGTTTCCATAATGATCCTGGGCAGACTGTAGAGGGATTTGTATGAACGTTTTTCTTATAAGCGACAATACCCATACCCTTACCGGCATGAGGCTGGCGGGGGTGGAAGGTGTCGTGGTCCATACTAGGGAAGAGGTATTAAATGAATTAAAAAAAGTAAAGGAAAGCCGGGATATAGGCATTTTGCTCATAACCGAGCTGCTGGCGGAAAAGGTGCCGCAGGAACTGGATGAGATGAAACTTTCCAGCAGCCTCCCCATAATAATCGAGATTCCTGACAGGCATGGTTCAAGGCGGCCTTCCGACTTTTTAACCCGGTATATAAGGGAATCCATAGGACTTAAGATTTGAGGTGAATAGCATGTCCACCACTATTGAAGACAAGATTTCCCTTTTCACGAAGGTACTCATAGAGAGAATAGAACATGATTTCCAGGAAAAACAAAAAAAGCTCGTGGACTATTATGAAGCCCGGAAGTCCGATATTATTAAGGATTACGAAGAAAGAAAAAGGGCTGCGGTGAATGATGCCGCAAAAGATGCCGAGACCAAAAAACAGCAGATGATTTCCAAGGCGAAATCTACCATGCACCTGGCGGTACTGAAAAAGAGGCATGAATTTACCGAAAGAATCATGGATGAAGTCAGGGAAAGGGCCAGGGCTTTTACGAACACGGAAGAATACGTAGAATTTTTAAAGGAAGCCATAAAAAAGGTTAGTGTCAGGTTTTCCGGTGATAGTTTTGTAAATTACATCTTCAGCAGGAATGATTTTGAGAACCACCGGGAAATTATTTTAAGCACCATAAAGTCTTTCAGGGATGAAAATACCTTTAAAATAGAGAGCAATGACAGCATGATAGGTGGGGTTTTTGCAAAAAGCGGCGATGGCAGGCTGGAGATAGATTATACAGTGAACACCACCATAGAAGAAAGCCGCAAGATGGTGGGGGAAATCCTGTCTTTGAGGCTTAGCGAGGGGTGTTAAAATGGCAGGTCAAGGTAACATCATATACATCAACGGTCCCGTAGTAAAAGCCGACCATATGGAAGATTTCACGGTGCGGGAAATGGTGATGGTAGGGGAAAAAAAGCTCATTGGCGAGGTCATTTCCCTAGAGAAGGACCGGGGCACCATTCAGGTTTACGAGGAAACTTCGGGCCTCAGGGTGGGGGAGAAGGTCAGCGGCACCGGAAGGCCCCTTTCGGTCAAGTTGGGTCCCGGAATCATAGGCAATATCTTTGACGGCATTGAAAGGCCGCTTTCCAAAATATATGACTCGGGATTCAAATTCATTCCCGAAGGCATCGGCCTGATTTCCATAGATGAAAGCAAACTATGGGATGTGGAAATGCTGGCAAAAGAGGGAGATATTCTAAAGCCGGGCGATGTATTTGCAAAAGTGCAGGAGACCTCCATGGTGGTGCACAAAGTCATGGTTCCTCCCGGCATAAGCGGCAGAGTAGTGAGTGTTGCAAAAAGCGGCTCGTATACCATTCACGATACCCTTGTGGTATTGGAAAAGGACGGAATGAGGAATGAGCTTAAAATGTACCAAGAGTGGCCTGTGAGAAAGCCGCGTCCCGTAGCCCAGAGGATGCCCATAGAAAAACTGCTGGTAACCGGCCAGAGGGTGATAGATACCTTCTTCCCCCTGGCAAAAGGCGGTACAGCCGCCATTCCCGGCGGCTTTGGTACCGGAAAAACTATAACCCAGCACCAGCTGGCCAAGTGGAGCGATGCCGACATCATCGTGTATATAGGCTGCGGTGAGCGAGGCAATGAGATGACCGAAGTTCTGGAAGACTTTCCCAAGCTGAAAGACCCCAGGACCGGCAACCCCCTGATGGACAGGACTGTACTCATAGCCAACACCTCCAACATGCCGGTGGCGGCCAGGGAGGCCTCCATATATACCGGCATCACCATAGCCGAATACTTCAGAGACATGGGGTACAATGTAGCCATCATGGCCGACTCTACCTCGAGATGGGCCGAAGCCCTCAGAGAAATTGCCGGCAGGCTGGAGGAGATGCCCGCCGAAGAAGGCTATCCTGCATACCTGGCGTCAAGACTGGCGGCATTTTACGAGAGGGCCGGCTATGTCAGGAACCTGAACGGCACCGAGGGTTCCATCACTGTAATTGGTGCTGTTTCCCCTGCAGGCGGGGACTTCTCGGAACCTGTAACCCAGTCCACAAAAAGGATTGTAGGAGCTTTTCTGGCCCTGGACAGGGAGCTGGCTCATGCCAGGCACTTCCCTTCTATAAATTGGCTTTCATCTTACAGCGGCTATGTTCCCATGCTGGGAGACTGGTTCAGGCAAAATGTTGCCTCCGACATTATGGCGCTGAGATCCAAAATGCTGAAGATACTGCAGGAAGAAAACAAGCTCATGGACATAGTAAAACTGGTGGGCGAGGATGTGCTACCCGACGACCAGAGGGTCATACTGGAAATAGCCCGCATCATAAAGACGGGATATCTACAGCAAAACGCCTACCATCCGCAGGACTCCTATGTGCCTCTTTCCCGCCAGTACAGCATGCTTAAGGTCATCGATAGGCTTTACGACAGAGCATATTCCTGCGTGAGAAGGGGTATCCCCCTCTCAAAAATCAAGGATGAAGCCCTCTTTTCCGATATAATAATGATGAAATACAACACTTCCGATGAAAAACCCGAGCTCTTCCAGGAGCTTTGCGACAGGATAGATCGATACTATGACAGCCTGGAGAGCATGTACAAAGAAGGTGCGGCAGATGAAGGTTAAATATCTGAAACTGGATAAGGCTGAAGGTCCCCTTATAGTGATGAATGAAGTCAGGGATGCGGTTTACGACGAAATAGTAGAAATAGAAATGGCCGATGGGGAATTCAGAACGGGCAAGGTGGTCCAGATAGACAGGGATAGGGTCATAATCCAGGTGTTTCAAGGGACATCGGGCATTTCTTTAAATGATGTGAGCGTGAGCTTTACCGGCAAGCCCATGGAGATCCCCCTTTCCAGAGAGATTCTCGGTAGGGTTTTTAACGGTACTGCCATGCCCATCGACGGCGCCGGGGAGATATATTCCAACAATACCTATAACATAAACGGCAGGCCCATGAATCCTGTGGCAAGGCTTTATCCCAGAAACTACATTCAAACCGGAATTTCTTCTATAGATGGCCTTATAACCCTGATAAGAGGCCAGAAACTTCCCATATTCTCTGGAGACGGCCTTCCCCACAACCAGCTGGCAGCCCAGATCGTGAGGCAGGCCAGGATTTCCGATGAAGAAGCCGGAAAATTTGCGGTGGTTTTTGCGGCCATGGGTATAAAGCACGATGAGGCCGACTTTTTTAGGAAAGTCTTTGAAGAAGCAGGAGTCATGGACAGAGTGATAATGTTTTTAAACCTTGCCGATGACCCGGTGGTGGAGAGGATTATAACACCCAGGTGTGCTCTGACGGCGGCAGAGTATCTGGCTTTTGAATGCGATATGCATGTGCTGGTGATAATGACTGACATAACCAGCTACTGCGAGGCATTGAGAGAGATTTCCTCCGCCCGGGAAGAAGTGCCCTCCAGGAAGGGATATCCGGGATACCTCTACTCGGATCTCGCCAGCCTCTATGAAAGGGCGGGCATGTTGAAGGGTTCCAAAGGAAGCATCACCCAGATACCCATACTCACCATGCCCAATGATGATATCACACATCCGGTGCCGGACCTTACCGGATATATCACTGAAGGCCAGATAGTTTTAAACAGGTCTTTATACCAGATGGGAATATATCCTCCTATCAACGTTCTCCCATCCCTGTCGCGATTGATGAAAGACGGCATAGGCAAAGAATACACCAGGGAAGACCATCCCGACGTGGCAAACCAGGTTTTCTCGGCCTACTCCAGGGTCCAGGAGATCAGGGCTCTGGCTCAGGTCATAGGGGAAGATGAGCTTTCGGAGACAGATAAAAAATATATGGAATTCGGGCGGCAGTTTGAGGAGCGTTTTGCAAAACAGGACTTCGAAGAAAACCGGGATATAAACACCACTCTGGACCTGATGTGGGAACTGCTTACAATCCTGCCTGAACAGGAACTCACCAGAATAGATCCTTCCCTTGTGAAAAAATACTTGAGGAAGTGATTTTTGATGCAGGAAAACATTGCTCCC
Organism: Thermoanaerobacterales bacterium; assembly: GCA_012840135.1. Classification (GTDB taxonomy): domain Bacteria; phylum Bacillota; class Thermosediminibacteria; order Thermosediminibacterales; family Tepidanaerobacteraceae; genus Biomaibacter. The sequence goes on along the minus strand of DUMA01000031.1, from coordinate 12,094 downwards.
ACCAAGGCCAATTTAATGGCAGCCCAGGCAGCTCTCGATTTTTCGAAAAAGGGTTACGAGCTGCTGGATAAAAAAAGAAATGTGCTGATAAGGGAAATGATGGGCCTCATGGATAGGGCCAAAGAGATACAACAGAAGATGAGGGAGATCTTCAAAGATGCCTATGAAGCCCTGACCATGGCCAACATCACCCTTGGAATAAATGAAGTCCACGAGGTGGCCAGGTCCATACCTCGTGCCACCGAATTCACGGTGCTAACCCGCAGCGTCATGGGGGTGGAGATACCGGAGATAAAGTATGAAAAGCACGACCTGGAGCATTACTACAGCTTCTATCACACCAATACAGCCCTGGATGTGGCCCTGCAGAAATTCCACCAGGTGAAGTACCTGATCTATGAACTGGCAGAAGTGGAGGATTCTGTGTACAAGCTGGCTGTGGAAATCAAAAGGACCCAGAAGAGGGCCAACGCCCTCCAGAATATCCAGATACCGAAGTACCAAGCTCTGGTGAAGATGATATCCGAAGTGCTGGAGGAAAAGGAAAGAGAAGACTTTTTCCGCCTCAAGGTGCTGAAAAAGAAAATGAGTTACGGGAAGGTTTCATAGCCCATTTTTTGAATGAGTCGATAGTGGTATAAAAACTCCAGTGTTTATGGTTCTTGACGGCCAAATGGGCTGTCACAATCGCAACTTCATCCTGGCATAAAGAAAAGGTTCCAGAGCCCTGGGCAGGATACCGTGCACGTAGGCTATAAGGACCCCGTAGTTAACTACGGGTATATTTTTTTGCTTTAAAATGGACAGGCGGTACAACATTTCCTTCCTGTTGAGCATGCAACCTCCGCAGTGCACTACCAGCTTGAATTCCGACAGGTTTTCAGGAAAGCCGAAGCCGCTGGACCATTCAAAGTGAAGGTTCCCTCCAACCATCTGGCGAAGCCACCGCGGTATTTTTACCTTACCTATGTCATCGGCCTGGCGATGGTGGGTGCAGGCTTCGGATATGAGAACCCTGTCCCCGGGCCTCAGTTCTTCGATGGCCTTTACTCCCTCCACAAGCTGGGCCAGCTCACCCTTGTGGCGGGCAAACAATATGGAAAAAGATGTCATCCACACATCCTTCGGGGTATCGGCAGCTACCTTGAGGAAGGCCTGGGAATCGGTGATCACGATCTTGGGTTTTTTGGAAAGGTTGTTCAGGGTTTCCCTGAGTTCATGTTCTTTTGTGACGATGGCCATGGCATCATGGTCCAGGATATCTCTTATGGTCTGCTGCTGGGGGAGGATCAATCTTCCTTTGGGAGCGGCCTTATCTATAGGTATCACCAGCACCGCAAAATCGCCGGGATTTAGGAGGTCGCTGACAATGGGGATCTCGGAAAAATCCGCCGGAGCCCTGTTTATTATCTCTCTCTTGAGATCATCAATGCCCTGCCTTTTCAGTGCCGAAACTTCGATGAGGCTAATGCCCAGCTGTTTTTCCCATTTTTTCTTATCTTCAGGGCTGTAAGCCGCCGCATCCTTTTTATTTATCACTCCCACCACGGGAATATTTTTTTCTTTTATTTTTGACAGCACATCCGTTTCATAATCCGTGACCCCGGCTTCACCGTCGATGATAAGCACCGCCAGATCGGTTTTGTTTAAAACCTGGTACGTCTTTTTTACCCGGAGCTCCCCCAGTTCCCCCACGTCGTCTATACCGGCGGTATCTATGATGACCACCGGACCCAAAGGCAAAAGCTCCATGGCCTTGAAAACCGGGTCGGTAGTAGTCCCTGCCACCGAAGACACCAGAGCTATATCCTGGTTCGTGATGGCATTTATGAGACTGGATTTTCCTGCATTTCTCCTGCCGAAGATGGCGATATGCAGTCTGCTTGCCACAGGGGTGGAATTCAATGTATTTTCCATAATTCTCATCCTTTCAAAAGAAAGAGCACGGTCCTAATGTCTTAAAATCCTCCCGGAAAATATAATTTTAAAGAATCTCTCTATTACCAGATTTAACTTAATCGTACCTCGAACCTCTAACCTCTAACCTCGAAATTCCCCGGCTTCGTAAGTTCATAGGGCGAAAGCAGCCTGTCAAGCTTTTCCTCCTCCATGAGCCCCATTTCCAGCACCACCTGCCGCACGGGTTTGTTCTCGGCCAGGGCTTTTTGGGCAGCCGCCGTTGCCGCATCATAACCTATATGAGGCGTCAGGGCTGTGAGAGTTGAAAAGCTTTCTTCCAGAAGCCTGGCGCAGCGCTCGCGGTTTGCCGTGATACCCGAAATGCAGCGCTCCATAAATATCTTCACCGCATTATCCATGATCTCCAGCGACTCCAGCAGATTGTGGGCTATCAGCGGTAACATGGCGTTCAGTTCCAGCTGACCGGCCTGGGCCGCCAGCGTTACAGCCATATCATTGGCCATGACCTGAAAAGCCACCTGGTTTACCGCCTCGGGAATGATGGGGTTCACTTTGCCGGGCATGATGGAAGAACCCGCCTGCATGGGCGGCAGGTTGATCTCCATGAGCCCCGCCCGGGGGCCCGAAGAAAGCAGCCTGAGGTCATTGGCGATCTTGGAAAGGTTTACTGCGGCGGCCTTGAGGAGACCCGAAACCTCCACGAAGACATCGGCGTTCTGAGTGGGATCCATGAGATATTCCGCCCGGGCCAGGCCCAGACCTGTGAGATACTGGAGTTTTTCGGTTACAAGGTAGATATATCTTTTGTCGGCATTGAGGCCCGTTCCCACTGCAGTGCCTCCGATATTTATCTGACGCAGGCGCTCCTCCACCTTGTAGAGCCTCCAGCGATCCCGGGCGATGGCCTGGGCATAAGCCCCGAACTCCTGCCCCAGCATGATGGGCACCGCATCCTGCAACTGGGTCCTTCCAACTTTTAAACAATCACAAAACTCGTCTTCCTTTTGCTGCAGCGCATCCTGGAGCCGGGCCATATTTTCGCTCAAAGGCTTGAGCAGCCAGATGGATGCGATCCTCAGGGCGGTGGGATATACATCATTGGTGGACTGAAAAAGATTAACATGATTTATGGGATGGACAATGGAATAATCGCCTTTTCGCCCGCCCAGAATCTCTATCGCCCTGTTGGCGATGACCTCGTTGGCGTTCATGTTGGAGGAAGTGCCGGCTCCCCCCTGGATGGAGTCCACTACGAATTGTTCCAGAAGGTTCCCCGCCAGTATATCATCACAGGCTGTTACAACAGCGTGCCCGATCCTCTCCGGCAAAAAACCAAGTTCCGTATTTGCCAGAGCTGCGGCCTTTTTCACCGTCACCAGGGCCAGCACCAGCTTTTTATGAATGGGCCGCCCCGTCAGTGGAAAATTCTCCATTGCCCGCAGCGTATGGATTCCGTAATAGGCCTCTTCGGGCACCAGCCTTTCTCCAAGGAGGTCATGTTCCACTCTAAATCCCAATCATGGTCACCCTTTTCATAGTTTCTAATTCGATTATATCACATTTGGACAATGCTGAGGTATCTCATTTTTCGGCAAATCTGTCGAACATGTTTTGTTTTTTGACAGATTATAATATAATGGTTCTGAATCGTATCGTAAAAAGGATTATACGGATTTTGGCTGTTTATCATGAAAAATTTTAAAAAGCTTCAGACCAAAGCAGAATTCATACGTATAAATATATGGATAAAGCCGGGCAAAAAGGCTAAAGTCAGGTGGTAATATGCACCCGCAGCGGGCGGCCGACGAAATACTGGATGAAAAACTGATAGAAGACGTCCTTTCCGGAAATGTCGATGCCTTTGCCGGCATAATGGATCGCTACAGGAACAGGGTCTTTACTCTGGCATACAGGATGCTTTCTTCCCGAGAGGAGGCCGAAGATGTATCCCAGGAAGCCTTTATAAAGATCTACAGGAGCCTTAAAACGTACGATGCCGGCCGCACCAGGTTCTCCACATGGGTCTACAGGATAACATACAACCTGTGCATTGATTTTCTGCGAAAAAGAAGGGAGATTGCGCCGCTTAAAGAAGAAATCATGGCGGCTTCTTCCGGGGGGCCTGAGGAGATTGCCGAGGCACGAGACAGTGCCGCAAGGCTTCACGAGGCGGTGCAAAACCTTCCGGAAGACTACAGAATCCCTCTTACTTTATTTCACTTTCATGGACTTTCCTATCAGGAAATATGCAATGTGTTGAATGTGCCGCTGTCTGTCGTAAAAAACCGGCTCTTTCGGGCCAGGAAGCTGCTGCGGGAAAAACTCGACGGAGGTGAAGGCGGTGGGATGTGATCTGTATGAAGAAAAAATCATGGAATATCTGGATGGGGCCCTTGACGGGCGGGAGTGGGCGAAACTTGAGAAGCACCTTTTAACATGCGCACGCTGCTCGAAGTTTCTTGATGACATGCAAAATCAGTACGCGATGCTTTCAGACCTTCCCCTTCTGTCGCCGGGGCAGGATTTCACGCAAAAGGTAATGAAGAAGATTTTTAGAGAAAAAATAGAAGGAAAAAATATGCTAATGATAGCCATCCCGGCATCGCTGATGGTCATCCTGGTGGCCAGTTTCCTTTTTGCCACCTGCGATCCTGCATTTATCATCCCGGTCCTCGGTGGTACCGTCGACTGGCTTGTTTTGATCGCAAAAAGCGTGGTTGGAATCTTAAATTCTGCACTTTGGACGGCGGGCTTCACATTAAAAGTTATAACGGATCTTCAGCCGGTCCTGGCCTTTCCTGCAATGGTCCTGACGGAAATTTGGATGAAGTACCCGACGGGTGCCTTCCTTGCCATGATGATGCTTGCTATGGAATTTTCGCTGTGGGTGCGGCTGCTGGCACCCCGCAAGAGCTACAGGTAACGTGGATTTTAAAAAAATGGAGGGGATTTAAATGAAGAGGTTTTTTATGCTTTTGATAATCATGATGATGATTCTCCCGGGAGCTGCTCTGGCCGATGAAAGCAGCGACCGGGTGCAGATTCAGGGAGATGTGGTGGTGGGAGCCGACGAAGTTATCATCGGCGATGCGGTGGCCATCATGGGCAATGTGACCGTTGACGGCAAGGTGATGGGTGATGTGGTTTCCATCATGGGCAATGTCACGGTGAACGGAGAGGTTATGGGCGATGTGACGGCCATCGGAGGCCGTGTCACCAGGAGCGACAGTGCAAGAATATACGGCAAGGTAACTCAGGTGGGGGTTGGAGAAGGTTTGAAGGACATAATAAGAAATGTAACAAAGTACGGTATGCACTGGGGAGCAGGAAATCGAGGCATAACCGTATTTAACATGGGCTTTCCCTTCATTTTCAAAATAATGCATTTCCTGGGGATTATTGCTCTCGGAGCCCTTACCATAATACTTTTCCCCAACAGCATAAAAGCTACTGCCGATGAGGTCGACAGGGAACCGGGCAGGAGGCTTCTCATAGGGATTCTTGCCATGCTGCTCCTGCCGGTGGTGCTCCTTCTGATGTTCATAACCATTATAGGTATCCCACTGATTCCCCTGGCCTTGCTGCTGTTGGCCGCCGCCGGTTTTTATGGCTACCTCGGCATCAGCATTTTCCTGGGGAGAAAACTCAACGAACAGCTGCATCTAAAACCCGGCCTTTTTGTGGAATACTTCCTGGGAGCCGCCCTGCTGTGGCTCGTGCAGATGGTGCCCTTCGTGGGAGCCATATCCGGACTGCTGGTTTTCGTACTGGCCCTGGGAATTACCACCGATACCCGCTTCGGCACGAAAATCATAGTTTGACAGGGACGATTCCGTGCGCCACGAGGCGCACAGAACCGTCCCCTGACTCACTGACTCATCTTCCGCCGAAAAATTTTTTTGCAAAACCTCTTTAAACTATACTTATATACGTGATAAAATGTTATAATTATAATGCATAATCGAGGATTCGAGATTTTCGGGGTGAAATGATGACTCTCCAGCTCTTTGAACTTTTCAAGGGTTTTCGCCTGATGGATCTACTGGATATTGCCATTGTGGCATATGTTTCCTTTAAGGCCATTCAGCTCATCCGCGGGACCAGGGCTGTACATCTCCTGAAGGGACTTGTGGTTCTGGTAGTTTCCACAAAACTCAGTGAATGGCTCGGCCTTTATACCATAAACTGGATACTTAAAAATGCCATGACAGTGGGAGTCATTGCGCTACTCATAGTATTTCAGCCAGAGCTGCGCAGAGCCCTGGAACAGCTGGGTCGGGGAAGGTTTTTCTCCACACCACTGCTGGGCCTGGGGGAAGAAGAATTAAACCGGATCATAGACCATATAGCCGGAGCCGCCGAGGAACTGTCCAGAGATAAGATAGGTGCCCTTATGGTTCTGGAAAAACAGACGGGTCTCAATGAGTACATCGAAACCGGCATAAAAATAGGAGGCAATGTGACCGCCGAGCTTTTAATAAACATATTTATTCCCAATACTCCGCTGCATGACGGTGCGGTCATCATAAGAAATGACAAGATCATGGCTGCCGGATGCTATCTCCCCCTGACCGAAAACCCCAATCTCAGCAAGGAACTGGGCACCAGACATCGGGCAGCCCTTGGTGTTACGGAACAGTCCGATGCGGTGGCCATCATCGTATCCGAAGAAACTGGGGTCATCTCCGTAGCCAGAGAAGGCAAGCTGAGCCGCTACCTGGATGTCAAGACTCTGAAGAACATGCTGAAAGATATTTACCAGATAAAGGATAAGAAATCATCCCTGTGGTACTGGAGGAGGTCCAATGGGTAGGTTTTTTTCAAGCGACCTTGCCATAAAGATAATATCCGTAGTAGCAGCCTTTGTCATGTGGATGTACGTGATGAACGAGCAAAATCCCCAGGTTACCTATGTGGTGAGGGATGTGCCGGTAAAACTTGCAAACCTTGACCAGAACAAATTCGCCCTCATGGATGATTCCCAGAAGTTCTTTGTGAACGTTAAAGTCAAGGGCCGCCGCAGCCTGATAGCTGACTTAAAGCCGCAGGATATAGATGCAGAGGCGAACCTGAGGGGCCGCATGGAAGGAGAAAATCTGCTTCCGGTGAGCGTGAGCGTGCCGGGGAACATAGAGCTGCTGGACTTTTCCCCGAAAGAAATCATGGTGACGCTGGACGGCATCATAGAAGAACAGATGCCGGTTTCGGTGGATGTGAAGGGAGTGCCCGCCGGAGGATTCGACTGGGTCCAGCCCACAGTTAAACCGCAGGCAGTGGTGGTGAAAGGCCCCAGAAGCCGCGTGAATGATATTAAAACCGTGTCCGCACAAGTAGATATATCCGGCAAAGATACTACCGTTGTGAGCACATTGCCTTTAAGAGTGCTGGATTCTCAGGGGAAGGAACAGAAAGACATTTCATTCAGGCCCGATATGGTGGATGTGACCTTGCCCATAGTGCCGGTAAGCAGTGTATCAGTCACCCCCGAGATAAAGGGCTCTCCCATGGAAGGGTATATTGTAAAAAACGTGCGGGTTGTGCCGCCGGTAATAACGATCACGGCACCGCGGGAAGTTCTGGATAAAATCCAGACCGTAAGCACCGAACCGTTGAATATCCAGGGATATACCCAGGACGTTACAAAAGAAGTAAAACTGACTCTGCCAAAAGGGGCGAGGTCCTTTGATCAAACCCGAAAGACCTATGGCGAAGACGGCGGTATTGTAAAGGTGACGGTGGAGATAGAAAAAATATCTTCCAGGTCGTTAAACATAGGTTCATTTGATATAAGAGCAAAAGGCCTTGCTTCAGACATGCAGGTGGATATGGAAAATAAAGACATAATATTGACAGTGAGCGGCCCTGAGAGTATTATTGATAGAGTAAACAATGCAATAATAAATGTGTTTGTGGATGCGTCGGGGCTTTCCGAGGGCGAACATATCCTAAGAATCCAGGCGGATGTCTTGCAGCCCTATATCATAACGAAAATTGAACCCGACACCATAAAGGTTACCATCCGGCGAATTTAATGCATATGATGATATTGCGGAGAGGGGAAATTTAATGTCAAGACTTTTTGGAACCGATGGAGTGAGGGGAGTTGCCAACAAGGATCTAACCCCCCTTTTAGCTTATTATCTCGGAAGAGCAGGAGCTTACGTGCTTTCGGAAACCCATAAAAAACCCATCATAGTGGTGGGCAGGGATACCCGGATATCCGGTGACATGCTGGAGTCAGCCCTGACAGCGGGGATACTTTCCGCCGGTGCCGATGTGTTAAAGGTAGGGGTCATGCCCACACCATCCATAGCTTACCTTACCCGCCATTTTAATGCCGATGCAGGGGTGGTCATATCCGCTTCACACAACCCTGTGGAATATAACGGAATAAAATTTTTTGACAGAGATGGCTACAAACTCCCCGATGCCATGGAAGATGAAATCGAAGCGCTGGTGAAAAATCCCGACGGTCAAATTCAAAATCCTACGGGAATAGAGGTGGGGAGGGTCCGGGAGGAAAACGGCCTAGAACCCTATGTGAATTTTGTAAAGACCGTGGCAGGTATGGATTTTTCGGGGCTAAAGATAGCCGTGGACTGTGCCAACGGAGCGTCCTGCAGGGTAGCTCCGGCTGCTCTCAAAGCGTTGGGGGCCGAGGTATTTGTGATAAATGACAGGCCCGATGGCTGCAATATCAACGTGAAGTGCGGCTCCACCCACCCCGAAGCCATTTCGAATTTTGTAAAACAGATAGGTGCCGATGTGGGCCTTTCCTTTGATGGCGATGCGGATAGACTGATAGCCGTCGATGAGAAGGGCGATGTGGTGGACGGTGACCATATCATGGCCATCTGCGGCACGTACCTTCAGCGCCGCGGGCTTTTGAGAAATAGTACAGTGGTGACCACCGTCATGAGCAACATGGGCCTGGGAGCGGCTTTGAAAAAGGCCGGCATCAGAATGGTCAGGACAAAAGTAGGTGACCGGTATGTGCTGGAAGAAATATTGAAGGAAGGCCATAACTTCGGCGGCGAGCAGTCGGGACATATCATATTCCTCGACCATAATACCACCGGAGACGGGCTCATAACTGCCATCAATCTGCTGAAAGCCATGGTGGATGAGAAAAAATCACTGTCGGAACTGGCAAAGATCATGAAAGTTTATCCCCAGGTGCTGTTGAACGTAAGAGTGGAGGAAAAAGCCCGATATGCGGGAAATGCAAGGATAGAGGAAGCGATAAGGAAAGCTGAAGAGGCCATGGGAGAGCGGGGCCGCGTAGTGGTGAGACCTTCGGGCACCGAACCCCTCATAAGAGTGATGGTGGAAGGCGAAGATGAGGCCGAGATAACAAGAGTGGCCGAGGATATAGCGGCAGTGATAAAAGAAGAGTTGCGGTAAGAGCTTCTTATAGGCTCCACTATGCGCTCGGCATTAAAAATCTATTGGCTGCGTATTTGATTAATAAAGACTTTTACCTTCGTTTTAGATTAAGAGTATCTTTGAAGGGGGTGATGGCAAAAGATAGCAAAGCATAAAACAAATGATAAAGGAGGCTTGATAGTTTAGACAACGAATAGTTATTTTACCATGTTTGAAGGTAATGTTCGAACATAAATTTCGAACATCGAACTTCGAGAAAAGCGCCAGAGCTTGCCACCGCTCGGGAAATGGGTGGTTAAGCTGACGAGGTTGGGGTTTATCGAAGGATTCGGCGGATGCCCCACGGTGACCTGTCACCGACAGAGGTCCACAAAACCGGCGAGTAATCGCCGGCACAAAGGGACCCCGGCAGGAATTAAAGCATCGTCATAAAGTAGATATTTATGCGAAAGGCATTTTACTGCAAATTTAAAAATTGCGGTTTTGATGCCAGTAAGAATTTTTTGTCCAAAATACACTGAACCTTGAAAACAAAAGAAAGGCAGGAAAAGATTATGTGCGGAATAGTTGGTTACGTTGGAGATAGAGAAGCAGCTCCCATTTTGCTTGACGGCCTGAAAAGGCTTGAATATAGAGGTTACGATTCGGCGGGTATCGCCATACACAATTGCCGCTGCACCAATCTCATAAAGGCTGAAGGCAAGATCAAAGTGCTGGAGGAAAAGCTCGGCGGTGCATACCCCGAAGGGCATGTGGGCATCGGCCATACACGATGGGCAACCCACGGCAGGCCTTCGGACGTGAACGCTCATCCCCATGAGGATTGCACCGGGGATTTCATCGTGGTGCACAACGGCATCATCGAGAACTACCAGGAACTGAAGGAATGGCTGCAGTCGGAAGGCCATGTTTTCAAATCCGAGACCGATACCGAAGTGGTTCCCCATATGCTTGAGCATTTTTATGATGGAGACCTATTCGAGGCATTGAAAAAGACCATAAGCAGGCTGGAAGGCTCCTTTGCTCTGGGAGTCATCTCCAGGCGGGAACCCGGCACCATAGTTGCAGCCCGCAAATCCAGCCCCCTCATCGCCGGTCTCGGTGAAGGCGAGAACTTCATAGCGTCGGATATACCCGCAATTTTACAGCATACCCGCAGAGTATATATCCTGGAAGACGGCGAGATGGTGAAGATCACGAAGGATAAGGTGGAAGTGGCTGACTTCGACGGAAATCCCGTATCAAAATCCGTATTCGAGGTAAAATGGGATGCGGTGGCGGCGGAAAAAGGCGGCTATCCTCACTTTATGCTGAAAGAGATCTACGAGCAGCCAAGAGCTTTTAAAGACACCATGGCAGGCAGGATTCTGGCCGAAAAGGGCGAAATAAAGCTCGATGATGTCCATCTCAGCAAAGAATACCTCCAAAGCATAAACAAGATTTTTATTGTGGCCTGCGGCACTGCCTACCATGCGGGAATGGTCGGAAAATACGTCATAGAAAAATTAACCCGAATTCCTGTGGAAGTGGATATTGCATCGGAATTCCGCTACAGAGATCCGATGATAGATAGTAAGACCCTGGTCATCATAATAAGTCAGTCCGGAGAAACGGCGGATACCCTGGCGGCCTTACGGGAGTCCAAAAAGCTGGGGGCAAGGGTGCTCGCCATCACCAACGTGGTGGGAAGTTCCGTTTCCAGGGAGGCCGATGATATAATCTACACCTGGGCCGGCCCCGAGATTGCTGTGGCTTCCACCAAAGCTTACAGCACCCAGCTCATTGCTCTGGATCTCATAGCATTGTATATGGCAAAAGCGCTTGGCCGCATCGATGAAAAGGATTTCAAAGAAATAACCTCCGCCATGAAAAATCTGCCGGATCAGGCGAGAATCGTATTGGATCATGAGGACAAGATAAAATCCCTGGCTCAAAAGTTCTCAGACCGAGAGGATGTATTCTATATCGGCAGGGGTCTCGACTATCCCCTATCCCTGGAGGGGGCGCTGAAACTCAAAGAGATATCCTACATCCATGCCGAAGCCTATGCGGCCGGAGAACTAAAGCACGGCACCCTGGCTCTCATCGAAAAAGGCGTCCCTGTCATCGCACCGGTCACCCAGGAGCACCTAATTGAAAAGACCGTGAGCAACATCAAAGAGGTGAAGGCTCGGGAAGGGTTTGTAGTAGCTCTTGCCAATGAGGGAAATGAGGAGATCAAAAAATCTGTGGATGATGTCATATACATCCCCAAAACCCATCCGATCCTGGCTCCGATCCTGGCGGTAATACCCATGCAGCTTCTGGCCTACCATGCTGCCGTAGCCCGCGGCTGCGACGTGGATAAACCAAGGAACCTGGCCAAGAGCGTGACGGTGGAATAAAGGGCGCCATCACAAAGATGTATTGTATATAACTAAAATAAACTCCACTCCGTAATAATAAACTTCGCTCTATAAAAATAAAGTTCATTCCAAAATCCCGTAGCAGATGCAGGATAACTTCTGTTTTGCTGCGGGGCTTTTGTTTTTTAGGGTAGGTAGGGCTAAGGTGTATGGGTTAAGAAATTAGATTTTTTATTAGAATTTTGATTAGAATGTTGTGATGATTAAAGTCTTCAAACTATTGATTTTAAAGGGATAGAGAGAAGTATTGACTACTGTATTGAAGATAATATTGATATAGCAACTGAAAGGGTGAAATAAAACCTTAACCCTTAACCCATGAAACTTATTCCTATTTTCCTTTCAACATATCCCTATTTGGAACCGACTTTATTTTAAAAATT
>DUMA01000056.1 GCA_012840135.1 Thermoanaerobacterales bacterium | reverse complement strand
TATCTGAATCTCATTCTTCTTCTTTTTTAATTTCGATACCAGCTTCTTCGATTGGTTCCTCCACGGCATTCTTGAGCCAATTTGCATCAATGCCCTCTTTGGTTTGTGCCTCTATCTTTAGTAAAAGTTCACCAGATTTTTCAGCAAGATTTCCAAGCGCATTGAAACATTTGAAAAGTTGTTGGCGATTAACCTTCAAACTATACGCAATTTGGGTTATTTTGTCCTTTTCAATAACCTCAGGTTCTTTTGTTTCTTCTTCCGAGATTTGTAGAGTTTCAGGCTTTTCTTCAATTGGTATAATTTTAGGACTCACGATATAGCCTGAAGACAGATCAATTTCTTCTAAGGGAATTTCTTTTCCTATAGTCACCTGTTCCTTTGCCACTACGGTTTTGCCCTCAACTATCTGAACTTTATCTTTGGTTGTTATCCCCAAGAGACCATCTTTAATCCCTTTTGAAGTCGCTTTCTTGATTACATCTTCGTTAATAATTCGAGGGAACTCAGGTGAAGAAAAGAAAGTATCGACAATATCTTTAGTTTCCATTCCTTCCTCGATTTTAATTAGATCTAGTAGTCTACTCGCTGTTAGTGAATCAAAAACCTTCGGTGGGGGCACTCGCATAAGCAACTCCATTAGCCTCTCATGTATGTTGGTAGACTGAAGCGCTCTTCCACCCACTTCGAGCACCTCAATAGCTGGACTGCCATTTTCCATTTTTAAAAGCCATACCACATTGTAAAGATTTCTAAAAGAAGAATCCCTGGAGGCTTTCTCGGTCCTTTCTCTTTCGTTGAGTTGCTCTAGTTGTTCTTCAGTCAGGTTCAATGACTTCTTCTTTCCTTTGACACGTTCAATAGCAATTAAATACCGAACCGCTCGACGCAAAGGTTCAATCTGATTTTTGTCAGGAATAGCCAGTGCCATTCCATTTTTATATATCCTTGGTCTATCACTGTATTGCGTAAGAAATTCTATGCCGACTTCCTCTATATTTTTCTCATAAACAAACTCAAGCGGAAGGTAGGATATTTGAAACATAGGAACTTTATCAGGTATATTTTTAGAATGATGTGGCCAGATAACCGCTGGTTTTCCGCTAAGTTCTGCTTCTAACATGCCTTTTATAGCATTCTTTATTTCATCATCTCTTATTCCTTCGGCTTCGTCGCTCACCAATAGATTTACATTGGGTGTCGTCTTAAATGCATACCTCACTCCATCATAATGAAGATAAAGACACTTTCCTGTAGGTGGGGCTAATTCTCTCAGGACTGCTTTCAAAGTTGTGCTGTCTATATTAGGGTTTAAACACGCGAGCATCAGATCATGCTCAGTAACACCCGGTGGCCATACTTCGCCTTCCTTTCCCTCCATTCTTGGCTGTCCGCCGAAAGAATACATTAAGATTGCTGTAGCAATCCGTGTAGCAGGGTCTCTTGTCTCTGCAAAGATTCTATCGACCCGCTTTACTGTGGCGTTTGCACCTATGAAATCAGCTTCCAGAACTGCGTGGAAAGGTTCCCTCTGCCCAACTTCTGTGAAAAATGCATTTCTAACTCCTGGCTCATCTACAGGTATATCGGTAGCAGATATCAGATATTCGCGGGCATCACGATTTTTCAGAGTTCGTAACACTACTGCAAGAAATCTAATCACTCCTCTTGTTCTCTGAAAATCCGGTATTGACGCCCATCTCTCTCTCATCAAATCAATAAGTGCTGGATGAAAGGGATAAGCAGCTACAAATCTTTCTCGATATTTTATAATTCCTTCTTCAATTTCGCGCCGCTCTGGCTCAGATGAGACGTAAGGAAGTATGTTTCTTTTTATTGTATCCACATAAATATCTGCAACTTTATTCGCTATTTCTTCAGGCGGTGGCTCTGCAAGAAGCCTTTTTCGCAGCACTGGAAAAATCTCATCCCCTCTTATAGGCTCTCTTTTTGCATCCACACGGGATGTAAGATGGTCAAGGGTTGCAAGAATCTCAACATCACCAAAGAATTCCCTTGCACTTGCCTGTAGCGAATAAACAAGACAAGCATTTTTTGAACCCGAAATCTCCGTGGTAAGAGTCTGAATAAATTCCATTACCTGTCTGTAAAGCGTGGATTCTCCTACTTTTTCACCCATTGCTCGTTCTAAGTATCTTGAGACCTCGTCAAGGAGAATAAGGGTTGGTTTATCTCCAATGATTTTTTTGACAAGGTCTCCTCCCGGAGCCACCCTTTTTTGGTCCTGTTCTTCTATTAGCTCATAATTCCCCAATTGCCAGGCGAGAAAGCCCCAGATTGTACATATCCTTTTATCACCAATCTCTTTGCCTGAGATGGCATCAAATTTCTCGCCGTCGAAAACAGCTATCCTGGCACTCTTAACATCAGGCAATTCCTTCGTCTCAGGGATTGCTTTCTCCATTTCTTCTCGGTTTTTGACTGCATAGTATAGAGTTGCCAGGGTATGAGATTTACCCCCACCGAAGGGAGAACGCAGCTGGAGAACTCTATTGCCTTCTTTACCAGATAACCTATCATAGACCTCTTCCATCAGCATTCTCATGTCGCTGGTCAGATGAGTAGCACGGAAAAAGGAATAGGCATCTCTGTAGATTGGTGGAACATTCGGATCGCCTGCCACCAGCGCACCTAAATCTATGGCATAGGTTGCTATTGCAGTTTCTTCAGATTCTACATCAGGGTGCAATCTTACGACTTCTGCCCATGGCCTGATGTCCATTTTACCACCTCCTAAATATTGTTTCTTCACTTATTACGCTTTTCCAGTTTGCCAATAATTTTGAAAGAACGGATTTTTCATCGGAGGTTGTCGCAATGAGTTCCTGGCTTCCTGCGAGTGTTGTTCCGGCCAATGCCTGTGCGGTAAGTTTAAGCAAGTCATAATTTGGCATTGCCTGGCTTAGATATTCTGGTATTTTATATGCCTGGTTTTCTAAAAGCCAGAGGATTCTATGCAGAATATCTATGGTTGATTTACCATCAAGCCCTAATTTTTCATCATCGCCTCTTTCTGAGAAATCCCTCAGCCTATACTTATTTTTCGTCTTTTCAAGCAAAGGATTTCTACCTGATGATAATCCCAAAGGACCATCGAGTTCTACACCCAGAGGATAGGCAAAGACTATTGCCTCGCCAGAATCTACTTCCATTCTTCCATAGGTATATCTCCACAAAACATAAAATCTTGTGGCCGCATCAACATCTGATACACCTTTTCTGGAAATGCCAAATAGTTTTTCAAGAATTGTTTCAAGGACGAGCCCTTCTACAGTATGTAAATAATCTTCTGATGTTACTTCCTCACCATTGGCGTATTCTACTCTTTCAAATTGAGTAAATGCCTTCAGCCCTGCACCGACACAGGCAATGACCAAATCTGCGCCAATTATGCCTTCTGAAAAGAGTGTGTTCACCCTTTCCTTCACAATCTGCTCGAGCTGGGGATAGACTTCATTTTCATAAGAACCAACTTTCCCTTTTTCACGCTTTCTGGCACAGAGAAAGATGCTTGAGGCAAGAGCAGAAGCACCCATCTCTCTTAACCTTCCAGGTCTTTCGGTACGCACAGGCCAGGCTTCCTGAATTATAAACCCGGTTTTTCTAAGGGCTTCAACCAATGTTGACCAGCCCGCAGTAGTTTTATGGGCATAGACCATAACCAATGGTGAATCTGGTTTCAATATTCGCCATGCTTCTTGTAAGGACTGAAACATCATTTCCTCGTAAAATTGCTTTGCCTTTTCTTTACTCCCATACCTTTTCGCATCTGCAACTATCTCTTTCTTCTTCGGGGTAAGCTCTCCTGAAAAATGTTCTAGATAAAGATGTCCAATAGAGCGCTTGAGCCAGACATAGAAGAAGTCGGATAAATCTGCATAGGGGACATTATCATAATAAGGTGGATCAGTGATGATAGCATCAAAAAAGTTTTCATGATAGGGAAGTTCGGTGGCAGAAGTACGGATAACGTTAGCATAAGCATCTATGTCATTACAAGAATTAACAGCCTCTACTATGGCCTTTAGAATTGAAACAGAATTTGAGCCTGCCTCTCCAAAAGGATTTAATTCAGCAAAATCCCAAAGCATAGGCAAGGCTTGTCTTGCAAATATATGAGCAACAGCCTCTGTCTGGACAAGCCACTGACAAAAACTTCCCAGATAATCAGACATTTTAGAACTCAAGAGCGCTAAATGTGTAGCAATTCCCTTTGTCAATCCCTCCTCATGCCCCTCTTTCCTCATCTCCTCATAAGCTCTTCTCACCCATTTAGTAAAGGTCAAAAGAGTAAGGAGTTGACGAGGAGTGAAAAGTTCATACCATTTTGCAAAACCATAAGGCTGAACACGAAATCCTAACGTTATTTCATCTGGTTTTTCTTTATCAGAAGCTTTAGGCAATTCCTCCTCAGGCACACTCAGCCCTGTCTCCTCACAGAGTCTCTCAATCCTTCTCCAGATCTCCTCTTCATCCGGGATTAAATCATCTGTCACCTGGTCAGGAGAAAGATAAATCTTTCCTCTATGCCTTTCTTTGGTGCAAACTACTGCCATAAGTTGTTTATCAATTCTTTTTGCCTGTCCCTCTTTTTTCACATAGTCAGAACTTGCTACTGCTCCACAGAATATACAGGGCGCATTTCCACCTCTTGAGAACTTCCCTGGGTCAAAGCCGAATTTTTCTATCGCTTCTTTTTCAGTCCTTGCAAAACTTTGAACCACAGTGAATTTTGGTCTTTTTGTTTGATCGTCGAGCGAGACCTTCAGGGCAATATATTTTCCCTTCTTCTTACAAAGCCATGTCTGTCTCATCAAAGGAACGACAGCACCGCAGGCAGGATTCTTACATTTAACCGTCCTGGTCCAGAGATAAGCAACTGGTGTTAGATTTCCATGCCCTTTTGGGTCAGGAATAGGTTTATATAAATCGCCAACCTCTTCCTTTGCTCTCTCAATCACCCATTTACCCCATTTTTCAACCTCATCCACAAGCTTTTTGCCGTATTTTTGCGGGTAAACAAGAGTGGCAAGCTCTATGATATGAGCAACAGGGTTTAACTCTACTGCATAAGCATCACAACCGAGCCTCAATGCTTCAAGTGGAATTGAGCCACCGCCAGCAAACATATCAAGAACCCTGGGCTTTGGCGCCTTTCCTTCTTCTATATCTTTTGCCGTGACGGTTTTCCCCAGTTCTTTTGATAACCTTTCAGCATGTGCTTCATAGATATGTTTAATTGCATCTTTTATAACATAGGGGTCTGCAGGATATTTGCATAATCTCTGGATAAATCCTGATTTTGGACCTCTTCCATTTTTCTTATTTGGTGCTGGAACGAGTGAAGAGTAAACAGCAGCACGGCAGGCAACTAAAGGCCGGCGGGCCCACCAAAGATGCAATGTAGAGATGTGGCCTTGTCTAATAGATTTCTCTCTTGCTGATTCTTTGCTAATTTCTCTTATTGGTAAGAAATCCTCAATCAACCTTTTATCTTCTGTCATAATTCATCTCCTCTCAATCTTTCAATTTCTTTTCCATCAATCTCATAATGACTTATTGCTCTTATCTCCTTTGCTGCATATTCAAGTTTATTTGCAGGGTCAGGAATTCTTATCATTTCGTAATTATCTTCCGTTGGATTCCACACAACATAGAGCCAATATGTGTCTCTTAACTGCTTCCCCTTAAGCCACTCATTTACAGTTAATCTAATATTCTGTGCCTTTTTCCTTCCTTTAACTTCGATTCTTCGAACCTCTCTATAACCTGTTTTAGGGTCTGCTGGGCTTAAACTTCTAATATCAAAGCCCAATTTCTTCATAGATACATCTTCAGGTTCCCAGCCTCTGTCTCTTTCATACCGCATAACTATTTCCATCGCCGCCTTTTCACTTCTATCTTTCTCTTCTTCAGATTCAACAAAACCTGAGACCTGGGGAATCTCGCTAGGTGGTAGAACAAAAAAAGAAGCTAAGTGACTCACCGGACCATTTCGAACTATGGTTAAGTCATCAACATTTTTTATCTTCTCTTCTCTTGCCCTCTGTAAATCTTCTAATTCTTTTTCCAATCTTCCAATGTCAACCTGTTCATCATTTATATCTTTCGCTTTACCCTCCATTATCTTGTTCTCAGTGGCAAATATCCTTGCATTAAAAGATTCTTCAAGATATCCTTTAATTATCTTTGCCATATCCTGTCTCTCTTTTAATATTTCTTGTCTTTTTTCCCACTGATAATCTGCCATCAAATAGTCCTTAACTTTTTCAATGTTAAACTCGGGCAGGTTATCAAGATTTTCAGGATACGGAGCAAGACCATGGGTAACATCCGGTGGAACCAGAAAGCATTTTCCATCTCTGTTCTCTCTTACCGCTGATAGTTCTTTATAGATTGAATTACCCTTGGCATCAACAATACTGAACTCTAAAAAGTGAACCCAGTAAAATTCAGGTGTATTTAAATCCAGAAATATAGCACATCCGCCCTTTAAATTCTTTAATTTCTCCAATAACTTTTCATCAATCACTCCATAAAGTGGGTGTCCCGGGCTCATAAGAACGGCATCAATATGTGCATCCTTTTCCAAATCCTCTTTATGAAAAGTAACTTTTTTATATTCCTGCTCGGGTTTTCCAAGATGCTTTACCGATTCAAGCTGTTCAGAGCGGAAAGAAGCAGGAACATAGGGAATTCGTAACAAACCATCTGCTCTTTTCTCAATTTTTACTCCTAACAGTTCTGCTGAACTTCGGAAGTATTTTTCTACATACTCAGGCATGAGCCT
>DUMA01000050.1 GCA_012840135.1 Thermoanaerobacterales bacterium | reverse complement strand
TTTACGATAATGCCGTTGTTACTTATCAATTTTCTTCGGAAGAAACTAAAAACTTTGGAACTTATGTAGCAGAAATTAGAATCATTTATAATAATGGTGATATAATAACACTGCCAACCATAGGCAGCATAAAAATACACGTGTATTACACGGTAAGTGAGGTGATACAATAATGGCAACACAGAATGTTTTCACAGATTATGCGGAGAAAAGGCTCTTGATGCGGTATTCAATGATGATGTTTACGCTCCCGGCCCACGTATACTAATTATGCGTGAATTAGAAGGAGGCGATGTTAATAAGATACGGGTTTGGGATGGTGATGGTTCATCTGAAGCAATCTTAACAAGTGTCACTACTTTGCAAGCTGGTATATGGTATTACGTGGCATTTACTTGGTCACCGTCTGGTAGAAAGCTGTACGTTAATGGTGTTTTAGAGGCAAGCAATACACGCGGGAATAGTTTAGGCTTTGCTACTTTAGCAAAACTTGGCTCTTGGTTGGACAGAGGCTACCTTAACGGCTTCATCGACGACCTCCGTATCTCCAACCGTGCTCGCACAGATGCAGAGATACTGGCGGCGTACCAAAGCGGACAGCCATTGCCTGTAGACGAATGGATAACGTATTTATTGAGGTTTGATGATAATCTAAATTACGGACAAGGTGGCTACTATATAAGTCCAGAATACGATGTTTCCAGTGTTAACAAAGCGGCACGAGGTAAAGTATATTGGCAAGAAGATGCAGATGGAATACAACGTATTGTTTATGCTAAACTTGATAATCAAGCGGACTGGACGCAGGTAACTAATGGAGGGCTGCTACCAATCAGTGCTGGAGACGTTTTAACAAACAGGAAGTTACAGCTTAAAGTGAAAATGCTGAAGGTAATCTAAATGCAAAACTTAACGTTTGAAATATACGAATACTTCTTTGAAGGTACAGCAGTTTCTTCAATAAAAGCTGATTGGCGCAGCGGGACTGCAAACTTCAAAGGCAATGCTGTATCATCGTTAACCGCTAACCCAACACTTGTTGTAGCAGGCAGTTTTGAAGGTGACGCTGTGTCGTCTGTTAAGGCTACAGCCAATAAAGTTCTTCAAGCAAGCTTTAGTGGGATAGCAGTTTCTTCTGCAAAAGTATTAACACGAGATTTTATAAGAGCAAGTGCAAAGTTAAGTGCGGTATCTTCTGTAAAAGCCACTGGCAATAGAATTATCTGCGCACAATTTAGCGGTTCTGCTGTATCTGAGATAAAACTAAATACTACACACTACATACAGTGTAGAGCAGTATTAAATGGAGCAACAAGCTTAACCGCTAACGGTAACGCAGTTCTACCAGCAAGCTTTATTGGATATGGCGTAACATATGGAATATTTAACAACGCTGGAACAAGACAAGGTTATGCCGTATTAAACGGTGTGACTTCTTTAACTGCTGTTGGTAATGCTGTTATTCCAAAATCGTTTATTGGTGAAGTCACTTCTTATCTGACCGTCGCTTTGATGCTAACTAACCAGCAAAGAGCTGGACTTAACGGAGTATCTTATCTAACAGCAAAAGCTAATGCAGTAAAACTTGCCAGCGTTAAATCACAAGCCGTATCAACCATTAAGGCTAATGCAAACATTGTATTATCTGCAAGCTTCATCGGGTCTGCCGAATCTTCCTTAACTGCAAATGCATTT
>DUMA01000030.1 GCA_012840135.1 Thermoanaerobacterales bacterium | reverse complement strand
GCCTTGACGATAAAGTAGGTGTTGCCTTCTGCTGGTTCTAAGGCATGGGCCTTCCCAGTTCTGGGGATTTCGGGGCTATCACCTTCATCTTTCGATTTCGGCCTACTACTTCCCTTGCCTACGCTTATGCCTTAGGTTGCCCATCGACCCCAAGGCTAGGTAATGGTGGCTGGCTAGGCCTTACCATAAAGTTTTCTGCTATATACTGTGCGCCTCGTGGCGCGCAGAACCGTCCCGGCTTGAATTTATCCCCACTACATCGTCTTTTTTACTCTTTTCTTGACTATAGCCTCAATAAATTTTACACTATAATAATGAAAGAAAAGGAGGATATTATGGACAGGTCAAAACAACTGGGGGAAGGCAGTATTCCTGCTCTGCTTTTGAGTTTTTCCATTCCGGCGATTACCGGTATGATAGTCAATGCGCTGTACAATGTGGTTGATAGGATTTTTGTGGGGAGGGGAGTCGGTTCCCAGGGAATCGCGGGTATCACCGTTGGGTTCCCGCTAATGATAATAATAATGGCTTTTGGAATGTTAATAGGGCTAGGCGCCACCGCATTGATATCCATTCGCCTGGGCGAGCAAAAAAAAGAAGAAGCCGAACTCATCATGGGGAACGCAGTGACGCTTCTGGTGGTGATATCTCTTGTCATATCCGTATGCGGCCTCATTTTCCTAAATCCTTTGTTGGAACTTTTCGGAGCAAGTAAGGCTATATTGCCCTACGCAAGGCAATATCTCAGCATCATCCTGTGGGGTGCGGCGTTCCAAGGGATAGGTTTCGGCATGAACAACTTTATCCGGGCCGAAGGAAATCCCAGGATCGCCATGTTCACCATGCTTATAGGCGCCATATTAAACACGATCCTGGACCCGGTTTTCATATTCGTTTTTAAAATGGGAATCGGCGGAGCCGCCCTGGCGACAATACTTTCCCAGATGGTATCCGCCGCGTGGGTGCTTTATTACTTTCTGGGGGGAGCAAGCCTGCTGAAATTTCACTTAAAGAATCTAAAGCTGCGAACCCCCGTTGTAAATAAGATATTTGCCATCGGTTCGGCTCCTTTTGCTATGCAGCTTGCAGCAAGCCTCCTCAATATCATATTAAACAACAGCCTGCGAACATACGGGGGCGATATTGCCATTTCCGCCATGGGAATCATAAACAGCATAGCCATGTTGATCCTTATGCCCATTTTCGGCATCAACCAGGGAGCCCAGCCCATAATAGGATACAACTACGGCGCAAGAAAATTCGACCGGGTGAAAAAAACGCTGGGGCTGGCCATCACCGCGGCCACGTGTGTCGTCATCATAGGGTTTATTGTTACGCAGCTTTTTCCGGACAGCCTTATCCGAATGTTCAACAACAATGATATGCACCTTATTTCTCTGGGGGCCCGCGGGCTTCGCATCTTCCTCATGCTTCTGCCGGTCATCGGTTTTCAGATAGTCAGCGCGAACTATTTCCAGGCAGTGGGCAAGCCGAAGCACGCTATGTTCCTGAGCCTTTCACGGCAGGTAATCCTTCTCATACCATCTTTATTGATACTGCCCCGGTTCTTCGGTCTTGATGGAATTTTCATGGCAGGGCCAGTCTCCGACGCCGGTTCATCTATTCTGACAGGCATCTGGATCCTTTCGGAAATCAGACACCTGGAGCGGCAGGGCAGCGAAAACTTTGCACTGATCCCGGAAGCGGAAAAGTAGATGCTTTTTTTCCGTGCTTTTGTCAAGGGCAGCAACGGCACACGGTTTTCCAGCGCCACTTCTCATCTTCTTCGACAGCGAAATGTCTCCCAAAGGAGGCAAATTTCTGCAGCAAGCGTTATGGAATCGGGTCTGCAGTCGGGGCTGCAGCCCTAGATAGCTAGGATAATCAAATACTGCAGGAGGCTGAAATAAACATGATCATCGGCACAATGATTGTGGAGATTTCTATGGGCGATACGTTTTCGCTGAAAGATATCTGCTTGCTTATTTCTTTTAGTCATTTTGTCTCTTAAATGGGTAAGTTTTTGCATGGCAGGCCATCTCCATTCCAACACCCCCTATTATATTAAAATGCCTTGTTAATATTATATTGATTAAAATATATATACTTAACAATACTTTTAACATAATAATTGTGCGATTTTCACTGGTTTATATTTCCATTGCTCCCATAAAAAACACTCTCTGTCATTTCCGTAATAACAGAAAGTGCTTTAATTTTTAAAAATCATATATGTGAATGCCTGGCACCTTTAATAGTATTTATCCAAATCTTCAATTTTTTCTATTGTAAATATATCATCAAGAATGTTGTCCAGTGTTTCTTTATTTGCTTTAAATATCTTTTCCTCCGCCATTAGTTTATATCTGTAATCCAGCCTGTTTGTATCTTCATATTCGTATGTTAGTTTTTGCTGCATCCTGGGTTCTTTTTTTCCATATATATTACTATCTGGTAAGGGGGAAGTTCATATTTTTCCATGATTTCTATGGAGTATCTGAGCATCCTGTACGGCAGTTTGCTGTCATTGTCCGATTGAAATTCTATATGTACTGGCATGTCTCCGGTTTCGGTCTGGCATTTGAATATCATGTCGCTTTGTCTTTTTTCTACTGTGGTGAATTCCAGGTTGAGTTCCTCTATTTTCTTTAGTTTCAATCTTAAGAAATATTCTATTATGTCATCTGCCAGGCTGGAGAATATATGTTTTATGGTTAGATCATATTGCCCCAATTTATCACTTCTTTCTGCCTTGATTATACATTATCTTGCTTTTAACTTCAATATTTATGCGGTGTTGATCAGGAAGATTTGTTTGCGATTTCTCAGTATCCCACTCTGATAAAAATCTGTCACCATTTTATCGCCGTCCTGATTTATCACTTCTCCTGAAACTCGGTTTTCTTCCCACAAAAAACACCCCCTGTTATTTCCATAAATAAAATAACAGAAGGTGTCTTAATTTTCAATAAGCGAGTAAGTGGGGGCTTGGCACCGATCAACTCTTCTTTTCACTTTCTAAATAAAGCGTATCAGGGCACAAATCCTGTTCATGCAACCATTGAATACTGCCCAAAAAAGGTTTTACTGTTTTAAACATATTCCAATCCTTCAATTCTTTAAATATACCAATATTTAAATAAGGCTTCATATCAAAAATTCCAATCTCACCATTAGTAAAAACTAATGTTAAGGTATAATCTTTATTCGGTTTAACGTCTTTGACCCTAGGAAGCAATTACTACACCTCCCCTACTTATCTTAAAGGCTCTATCTTATAAACATTTTCACCATTCGAAGCAAGTTCCCAATTTGCCATCAATTCTTCTTTATATATTTATATCCATGCTTGAACTAATTTCATTTTATTTTGACTTAATTTCACCTTCTACAGCTAATGGTCGCCGCTGCCAGCCCCATAGCAGACTTTCACTGCCGAGCTATTGCCCATGCCGGGCACACTAAAAAAAGCTGCGGAAATCCCGCAGCGTTGATTAATTCAAAACCAATTTAAGTCGGTCGAGTAGACATGAGCCTTGCGGCCCATGCCCCTCACAGAACCGGACGTGCCCAATTAAGGCATCCGGCTCTTCATGCAGTCATTTGCTTCACAGTGACATTAGTCATAGACACTAACATATATCT
>DUMA01000029.1 GCA_012840135.1 Thermoanaerobacterales bacterium | reverse complement strand
TCACCCTGCCTGAAGGCACCGAGATGGTAATGCCCGGAGACAACATAGTCATGGACATCCAGCTGATTTCACCCATAGCCATAGAGGAAGGTCTGAGGTTTGCCATCAGGGAAGGCGGCAGGACCGTAGGTGCCGGCGTTGTTACGGAGATCATCGATAAATAGCAAAAAAAGGGGGAATCGAAAGATTCCCCCTAAATTATTGACAATAATCAGGAATTATGATAAATTGATTTAAGTGACTATAAAGGAAAAATCCTTGCACTTATAGAAGACTGAGTATGGAGGTGTGCAAATGAGGGTCAACATAGTACTGGCGTGTACAGAATGCAAGCAGAGGAATTATTTTACCCAGAAGAATAAGAAAAATGACCCTGACCGTCTGGAGATGAATAAATACTGCAAACACTGCGGGAAACATACGCTGCACAAGGAGACAAAATAAGCTTTAGGGGGATGTGAGGCTTACATGACAGCTGCAGGAGAGAGCTTTATTAAAAAAACCGGGAGGTTTTTAAGAGAAGTAAGGTCCGAACTCAAGAAAGTTACATGGCCTACGAAAAATGACCTTACCACATATACTATCGTGGTTTTAGTATCGGTTGCAATTGTCAGCGGCATCATATGGATTGCTGATACTATCCTTTACAAGTTGCTATCATTAATTCTCCGATAAAGGAGGTTGTTTCGAAGTTCGAGGTTCGAGGTTCGATATTCGATTAAGCGGAAATTTTGCTAGGCAAAATTTCTTCTAATCAAGCCTCTAACTTCTAACGTCGAACATCGAAGAGAAGTATGTCTTCAAAAAACTGGTATGTAGTCCATACGTATTCCGGATATGAAAATAAAGTGAAGGCTAACCTGGAGAAGAGAGTAGAGTCCATGGGAATGCAGGATAAGATATTCAGGGTGCTGGTCCCCATGGAAGAAGAGATGGAAATAAAGAATGGCAAGAAAAAAGTCACCCAGCGCAAGGTGTTTCCCGGTTATGTGCTGGTAGAGATGATTGTTACCGACGACTCCTGGTACGTTGTGAGAAATACGCCGGGAGTGACAGGTTTTGTCGGGGCAGGAACTAAACCCATCCCCCTTCAGGAATCAGAAGCGAAAAGCATATTAAAACAGATGGGCATAGAGGAACCGAAACCGAAGATAGATATCGCAGTCAATCAGAATGTCAAGGTCACATCGGGGCCTTTCGAGAACTTTGCAGGCAAGGTGATAGAAGTCAATACTGAAAGGCAAAAAGTTAAGGTTTTGATATCTATGTTTGGGAGGGAAACTCCCATTGAACTCGAATTCAACCAGATAGAGAAGTTATAGACTTTGTTGCAGGAGGTGTAAAAATGGCTAAAAAAGTTGTTTCGATGGTAAAGTTGCAGATACCGGCCGGCAAGGCAACGCCAGCTCCTCCGGTAGGTCCCGCACTGGGCCCCACAGGGATAAATATAATGAATTTCTGTAAGGAATTCAATGAAAAGACCGCTTCTCAGGCAGGCCTTATCATCCCCGTAGAATTGACCGTTTATCAGGACAGGTCCTTTACATTTGTGCTCAAGACGCCGCCGGCAGCTGTGCTCTTGAAAAAAGCCGCTGGTATTGAGAAAGGTTCCGGCGAGCCCAATAAAAACAAAGTAGCAAAGGTTACCAAAAAGGACATAAAGGAAATAGCCGAGCTTAAAATGGCGGATTTAAATGCCAACAGCCTGGAAGCCGCCATGAGAATGATCGAAGGTACAGCCCGCAGCATGGGCATTACAGTAGAATAAGTCTCTAAAATCCATAGGAAAGCAAAGATATTCCTTAATGTAGGGCTTTCCGTAATGCATTTCAAAAAAGCTACAGCTGTTTAAGTTGTTATTTAATGAAAGCTTTTTTAAAGTGGGAGGATTTTTCCGCTAAAACCACAAGGAGGAATAGTATCATGCCAAAACATGGTAAGAGTTATCTGGAAGCTGCAAAGCTGGTAGACAGGACAAAACTGTATGACCCCAAAGAGGCCATAGAATTGGTAGAGAAGACGGCTACCAAGAAATTCGATGAAACTATAGAAGTTTCGGTGCGCCTCGGCGTTGATCCAAGACATGCGGACCAGCAGGTGAGGGGTGTCGTCACCCTTCCGCATGGAACGGGCAAAACGGTGAGGGTGCTGGTGTTTGCCAAAGCAGATAAAGCAAAGGAAGCCGAGGAAGCCGGGGCCGATTATGTGGGCGCCGAAGATATGATTGCCAAAATAGAAGGCGGTTTTCTAGATTTCGATGTAGCTGTAGCCACACCCGACATGATGGGTGCCGTGGGTAAATTGGGAAGAGTGCTGGGGCCCAAAGGTCTCATGCCGAACCCCAAGGCAGGCACGGTTACTTTTGATGTGGGCAAAGCAGTCAAAGAAATAAAAGCCGGTAAGATTGAATACAGGGTTGACAAAACAAGTATTGTTCATGCTCCCATAGGAAAAAAATCCTTTGGCCCTGAAAAACTGCTGGATAACTTCAGGACCCTCATGGAAGCCATTATAAAGGCCAAACCCGCTGCAGCCAAAGGCCAGTATATAAAAAGTGTGGTTATATCCAGCACCATGGGGCCGGGAATAAAGATAAATCCGGCAAAACTGGTAGAGACAAAATAATTTATAAATAGAATAACGCATATTCGCTGCAGACAGCAGGTGCCTTCCGGCTTAATATCCTGCCGAGGCGGAAAGGTAAGCGTGGTTTTGGTCGAAGCATAAACTTGCGACCTCAAAACCCGCGAGCAAAGAATGCCAAAAACAGGACCTTTCTGTGGACTCGGAGGGTCCTGTTATTTATTTGGATTCAAGGAGGTGAAAAAGTGGCTGTAAAACCAGAAAAAATTAAAGCTGTTGAAGAACTAAAAAGCAAGTTCAGCCGTTCCAAAGCTGCCATTTTGACGGATTACAGGGGCCTCAATGTAGCCGATATTACTGAGCTGCGCAAGAAACTGCGGGAGCAGGGTGTGGAATTCAAAGTAGTAAAGAATACTTTGACCCGCATAGCCATAAAAGATTTTGATTATAACCTGGATGAATTTCTGGAAGGCCCGACAGCGATCGCTTTTGGTTACGAAGACCCGGTAGCTCCGGCAAAGGTAATCGCAGAATTTGCCAAAAACCACAAGGAACTTGAAATAAAGGCCGGAGTGATAGAGGGAAAAGTTGGCGGCAAAGATGTGGTGGAAAGCCTTGCCAAAATGCCTCCGAGAGAGGAACTGCTGGCAAAGGCGGTGGGATCCATTCAGGCACCCCTTTACGGTATCGTGGGCGTGCTACAGGGTCCGCTGCGCAATCTGGTATATACCCTTCAGGCTATACAGGACAAAAAAGCATCATGACACATCTACTGCGGGCGGCATAGATGCCCGAGTAAAACCGATTAAGCAATGAAAAAAATGAGAAAATATGAGGAGGAATTTTTAAATGACAAAGGAAGAAATCATTTCCGCTATTGAGAACATGACGGTACTTGAACTGGCAGACCTTGTAAAAGAACTGCAGGATAAATTTGGAGTCACCGCAGCAGCCCCCGTGGCTGTCGCTGCAGGTCCCGCTGCAGGTGCCGCACCTGCCGAAGCTGCAGCCGAGCAGACCGAGTTTGACGTAATCCTGGCCGCTGCCGGTGCAGAAAAGATCAAGGTTATCAAAGTCGTAAGAGAGATCACAGGCCTCGGCCTCAAGGAAGCCAAAGACCTGGTGGATGGCGCACCGAAGCCTGTAAAGGAAAAGGTATCAAAAGAAGAAGCAGAGCAGATAAAAGCAAAACTTACCGAAGTGGGCGCCACCGTAGAAATAAAATAAAAGATTTCCAACGATCATTGATTATGACACTCGGGATTTGTCCCGGGTGTTTTATTTTTGCTGAAAGGAAAAAGCACTTTTGACGGGTTATTAAAGTGACTTATCAAAATATTTTTTAATGCGGCGCTGCAGTGCGAAACGGCTGATTCCTAACAGTTCCGCGGCTTTTGATATATTCCAACAGGTGGCGTCAAGAGCTGCGGCAATATGATGCTTTTCAAGCTCTTCCAGGGGAATGAATCTTTCTGTTTCGCCAGGGCTCTGCGGCATTACATATTTTCCTTCAGTCAGTTCCTGGGGCAGTTCCCTTTCTGTTATCCTCGCACCCCTGGCCAGAATAAAAGCCCTTTCGACAATATTTTTTAGTTCCCGGACATTGCCGGGCCAGGAGTAATTTTTGAGCAACTTGAGGGCTTTTTCGGAAAATCCCTGGATATTTTTATTAAAATGGCGGTTGAAAACCTGCCTGTAGAAATCTAAAAGCAGAGGTATGTCATCGGGCCTTTCCCTTAGCGGAGGTATTTTTATCTGGACTACATTTAGCCTGTAGTAAAGGTCGCTCCGGAAGTTGTTTTTCTCTATTTCTTCCATGAGATTTTTGTTGGTGGCGGCTATTATTCTGACATTCAAAGGGATATTGAAAAGGCCTCCAACACGGCGTATCATCCGATCCTCAAGGAACCTCAGAAGTTTTGCCTGGAGTTCGGGAGGCAGCTCACCGATTTCATCAAGGAAGAACGTGCCTTTGTCGGCCAGTTCAAGAAGCCCTTTTTTCCTTGTCGATGCCCCGGTGAAGGCGTTTTTTTCATGGCCGAAAAGCTCGCTCTCAAAGAGGTTGGATGGTATAGCACTGCAGTTTACAGTGATAAACGGTTCCGATGCCCTGGAACTTTTTTTATGAATCAAACTGGCGATGAGTTCCTTGCCGGTTCCTGTTTCACCGATGATGAGTACGCTGGAATCGGCCTTTGCTATGGAATCAAGCCTTGCAAGAATATCAAGCATTGTAGGATTTTTTGTTACAAACTCGTTCTTTTCACTTTTTTGCCTGAGGATTTCATTTTCATATTTCAGGGCTCTTTCCTTTAAAGCCCTCTTGACCGAAACATCAAGTTCATTTATGTCAAAAGGTTTGACAAGATAATCCACTGCTCCCCTCTTGACGGCCTCCACTGCCGTCTTTGTTTCGCCGAAAGCCGTTATCATGATAACTATGATACCCTCATCGAATTCTTTTATTTCCGAAAGAACGGCAAGGCCGTCCATGTCAGGAAGCCGGAGATCCAGCACCACGACGTCCGGTAAAAAAGTACGAAGCCGGGAGAGCCCTTCTTTTGCAGAAAAACTTACATTGACCTTGTATCCTTCGCTTTCAAGAGATAGCTTCAGTGCACTGCATATGGCAGGCTCATCGTCTATTATAAGAATCTTATAGCTCATAAAATCACCTGAGTATCATGATTCGACGAAAAAAGCAAATATCCTTTTTGCATGTTTTTATTGTTAGTGTGGTCGAGTTTAAATGGATGTTATGCAATAATAAAAGCCCGTAAAAAATGGCTACGAAAAAGGGGCTTTCCCGCAAAGACTTCAGGTCAGCCCCTTTGAGAATTGGCCCGTTTATCAGACCTTCAATCATTTGAAAAGCTCTTTGATGCCCGATAGTGAACTTATTCCGCCGTACAGCGTCAGTATAAATACCAGTATGCCGAGGATGATTAACAGTGTTGGATGATGATAATCACCCATTATCTTTTTGTTTCTGCAGGCCAGAAGCATGGAGCCCAGAGTGAGAGGAAGGATCAAACCGTTTATAGCTCCAGCCAGTATCAACAGGGTTACGGGTTTTCCAACAAAAATGAAGAAAAGTGTACAAAAAACTATAAAACCTATGATGAACTTGGAGAAGTGTTCTTCAACCGGTTTGAAAAAGGTTTTTATAAAAGAAAGGGAAGTAAATGAACAGCCGACGACTGAAGTGGCGGCAGCCGACCAGAGCACCAGGCCGAACATCTTGTAACCCAATGTACCCGCCACATTTAAAAAAGGCGTAGCGGCAGGATTCACCGGATCAAATTCCACTCCTTTTATTGCGACTCCCAGAGCACCTAAAAACAGGGCGTACCTCATTATGCCAGCCACGAGTATTCCGAGGGTAGCGCTTTTTGTTGCCTCTCCCACTGCAGCATTGCCTTTCATATTGCCTTCTATCAGCCGGTGGCCTCCGGCGAAAGTGATATAGCCGCCCACTGTTCCGCCTATCAGAGTGACCATCGGCAGAAATTCAAATTTATTTGGAGCAAAGGTTTTAATTGCCGCCTGTGCCACAGGAGGATGTGCCGCAGCAGCTACGTAGGCGGCAAGCAGGATCATTAAAAAGCCAAGAATCTGGGCAAACCTGTCCATTGCGCTTCCTATTTCTTTTGACAGGAATATGAGTATGCAGATGATACCGGAAATGGCGGCGCCTATGCGGGCATCGATGCCGAAAAGGGTGTTCAAGCTCATGCCGGTTCCGGCAATGTTTCCGATATTAAAGGCTATTCCTCCTATCATGACAATAAACGATATGAAATACCCGAGGCCCGGCAGGACATCATTTGCTATTTCCTGGCCGCGCTTGCCTGCAGCCACAATTATGCGCCAGATGTTGATCTGAGCCACAATATCCACAATGATTGTAATGAGTATTATTGCGCTAAAGCTCGCCATGTATTTTTGAGTAAAAACGGCGGTCTGTGTTAAAAAACCGGGTCCTATGGCCGATGTAGCCATTAAAAAGGCTGCACCCACCAGCATACTTAATGAATACGTGTTTTTTTTCAAATTAAATTCCTCCTTTGATTTTAAATCTGTCATGCTCTCCCTCCTTATTGTTTTTTGACTGCAATTTTTATATGCAAATTTTATTCCAAAATGAAAAAAGCCTCCGAAAGGAGGCTTTTTTTCTGAAAACCGGTCATCAGTTTCAGTTACAATACATTCAGGCAAAATTATTGTTGCGAAAACGCACATAATGTGCGAAATCGAACGGGAGGGCAATATTAATGGTAGTCCCGATGCCGCTTTTGCTCTTAATCCATATGTGACCATGATTTTTAACCAAAAGGCTCTGGACTACTGAGAGACCGAGGCCGGTTCCTTTTTCCTCGGTGGTGAAAAAGGGGATAAACACTTTTTCCAGATCTTCCTCTGGAATGCCCTTTCCCTGGTCCTTGATACTTAATATTATCTCATCATTGTTCTTTGTAGTATAAATTAAAATTTCAGTGTTTTCATCGCTGGCATTGATAGAATTTGAAAGAAGGTTTATAATGATTTGTTTGAAGTGGGATTTATCTATGAAAATATAGTTACAGTCCGGATTTATGTCAATCTTCATTGTAATGTGTTTTTTATTGTATAAATGGGCGAGCAGCGGAAGGATATCCTCTATTTCTCGCCTGATGTCGATGTATTCCGGCTTTGGTTCTGACGGCCTTGCATAGTTTAAAAGATCTGAAATGATGTTGTTTATACGTTCTATTTCCCCGTATATGAGGTTTAAAAGGGTTGTGGAAGTATCATCGGCATTTATAAACTTGTTTTCCAGCACCTGAAGGCATGATTTAATACCCTGCAGAGGATTCCTTATTTCATGAGCCAGGGCCGCAGACATTTCCCCTATCGATGTAAGCCTGTTGATATATTCCATTTTCTGCTTGAAACGCTCTTTTTCTGTAATATCGGAGAAACATAAGATATAGTTGTCTTCTGAGGGCTGGATGTCGTATTCTATAAATTTGGAAGATCCATTTTTGTCATTTATCATGGTTGAACTGGATGATGAGGGGGTATTCCCTGAGAGGAAATCCCGTATCAGATTGTCAATAAATTCCCTTATTATAGGAAAATTATTGAATTCATAAGAAGCCAGCCGATTTACCAGGAGTTTCTTCCCGCTCCTGGTGAACACCAATATTCCATAGTTCACTCCATCTACAATTTTATTGTTGAGAGAAGTTACTTCAAGGACTTTTGCGATATACTCTTTCAGCCTTTCAGTCATCCGAATAAACGCTTCTTTTAATGTCCCAATCTCATCTTTTCGTTTGTAGTCGAGGGTTATATCAAAATTCCCCTTCGAGACTTCATCACATGCAGCAGCCAATTTTTTTATAGGCTTTGCAAGGCTGTAGGAAAAGAAGATGGTGAGCTGTGCAGCAGCAATAATGGCGATTATAGCCACAAGAATTGTGTACTTTTGAAGCTCTAGAAGCTGGTTTGATATATAATCGGCATTTATGCCGCTGGCAGCGTACAAAGGATGGTTTATCAAAGACTCGAGTATTTTGTAGGAACCGTAATATGATACACTTCCTACGACGCTCAATGAAACGATAATGATGGCAAGAAAAGGCACCAGAATCTTAAGTTCTATGCTTTTCATTTTTTGACCTCCGCTGTACAATTATAAAAGCAAAGAAAGAAGCCGCAAAGGCAAAAACTCCAGGGTGGATGTGATGAATTGCTGAATTGGAAATGTAGGGAATGGTCGTCAAAAAGAACAGATACGAAATCAGTCCTGTAAAAAAAGCAGCCTCAACCGAATGCCTTGATGCTTTCTTCATGTATACGCCGGCATAAAGAGGAATAAAGGTGGAACTAGCGAATCCTCCCCATATGTTCCCGCCGAATTCTATCACCTTAATTGGCGGATTAAATGATAGAAAAAGAGATAAAGTGCCGGCTATAGCTATGACCATGCGATTTAAAGACAGCATTTTTTCATCATCCATATTTTTGTGGTGCAGATTTTTAAGGATGTCGTATGTGAAACTGTTGGCAATAAGTAATAGTTCGGAATTGGCCGTAGAAACCGATGCAGCTATGATTCCTATTAAAATAATCCCGACGGAATAACCCGGCGCAATACCCGAAAAGAGTGTTGGTATTATCTCATCTATATTGTTTATTTTTGGGGCGGTGGGAATCAGCACTCTAAGGCCGATAGAACCTATTATGATAAATGCGTAGATTGCCGAAAGAAGAGCTATGGAAAACAGGACCATTTTTCTTGCCACAGATTTATCCTTTGCCGATATCATTCTTATAACGTACTGGGGGTTTGCGGCAAGCCCCAGTCCCCACCCGAACAAAGAAGTAAAAAGATAGACAGGAGGCTGCAAGCCCATGCAAAAAATATCAAGAAGGCCGCCCCTGGGGGTGGGTGTATCCCACCCCTGTACGGGCGGGGTATTAATATTTGCCGCCCCCGATATGATATTTGATATGCCGTGATTTGCCCGGATTATATAAAAGCCGAAAAATGTGGAAGCCAGAATTATTATGAACATGTTTATGGCATCGGTTTTAACTACCGAATACAGGCCTCCGAAGGTGGTATAGAGTATATAAAGATAAACAAGAAATATAGCCAGATTGTAAGGGATGTTCAGCAACAATTCCATTACCAGCCCAAAGCCCTTTATCTGCATGGTTATATAAAAGATGTAGGAAGCTATAATCAAAGAAGCCACCGAAAACTGCAACAGCCTGGAATTAAACCTGATGTAAAAGAATTCGGAAAAAGTCAGAATGTCATAGTCTTTAATATGATACGCAAGCACGAACAGAAAAACTGCACCGATAAACCACTGCAGTATACTGTAAATTATTGATGATACGCCGTAAATGTAGAGAGAGCTCCCCAGGCCCAGAAATGATGCTGCACTGAACCATGTGGCTACGAAAGTAGCGGTGCTGAGGAAAATCCCCAGGGAGTTGCCGGCCACAAAAAAGTCCCTCACATCATATGTGTCGTAAAAACCGCTTCGGCCCGAGTATAGCATTAAAAAAGTGTAAATAAGAAAAAAGAACATGAAAACTATCGACTGATTCATAAAAATCCTCCCGATTTTTTTAATATAGCAAACAGAGTCTTATTATAAATCAACCGGTGCGGAATATCCTGGAAGGAGTGCGAAAAATCTCTTTTTTATATTTGATACAGGTGTAAAAACACCGACTGTGGTTTGTGACGGCCGAAGACACCGTAGAGTGAAGCCAAAGACGTTCTTAAGCTTGAAACTTATAAAAGTCTCAGCTTATCCTACGCATTATAATACACCTTATGAGAAGTATAGTGAAGTGGAAATATCATGAGTGCGAAAACGCACAGGAGTATAGATAAAACTTTCCGAGGCAACCTAATTAATGTAAACGATAGAGGAAACCCCGGCGGGATGGCACGAAAATTGCAAAAATAAAAGACG
Organism: Thermoanaerobacterales bacterium; assembly: GCA_012840135.1. Classification (GTDB taxonomy): domain Bacteria; phylum Bacillota; class Thermosediminibacteria; order Thermosediminibacterales; family Tepidanaerobacteraceae; genus Biomaibacter. Next base: position 33,125 of record DUMA01000029.1, on the reverse strand, counting down.
GAATTTCAGTTAATATATTTAGAATGGAGGTATAACATGGCAGTAGTGGATTTTAACAGCGATATAGGTGAAAGTTTTGGAGCGTACAGGATTGGCATGGATGAAGAGATTACAAAATACGTCTCATCCGCGAACATCGCCTGCGGATTTCATGCGGGAGACCCGGTGGTTATAGAAAAAACCGTAGGGTTGTGCAAGAAAAATGGTGTGGCGGTGGGAGCCCATCCAGGTTTTCCGGACCTCATGGGATTTGGCAGAAGGAACATGGACATTTCTCTGTCGGATATAAAAAGCTATATAATATATCAAATCGGGGCATTAAAGGCCTTTGCAGAAAGTCAAGGTCTGAAGCTGCAGCATGTGAAAACTCATGGCGCTTTATACAACATGGCTGCTGCGGATGAGAAGCTGGCTGATGCCGTAGCTCAGGCCATAGCTTCGGTGGATAAAAATCTTATTTGCGTGGCTATGGCAAATACCGCCATGCAAAAAGCTGCAGAAAAAGCAGGGCTTAGGTTTGCTTGTGAGGTGTTTGCAGACAGGAATGTAAACCCCGACGGGACACTGGTCTCCAGAAAGTTGCCCGAAGCTATCATCCATGATGAAGAACTTGCCTGCAGGAGGGTGCTGAGAATGGTAAAAGAAGGCATGGTGGAAGCGGTAGATGGCAGCCAAATAAAAGTAAAGGCCGACACCATATGCGTGCACGGGGACAACCCGCAGGCCGTAGAATTTGCACGAAAGATACGAAAAGTTCTGGAGGATAATGGAGTAAAAATCGCTCCGATGGCCAGTTTTCTTTAATTTATACTGTTTGAGGTAAATATTCAGCAGCAACTTAAAGATGATGCAAGTGTTTTTTTGCGAGCAACTTGGGCAGTGCCGCAAGGCCGGTCCGAAACAAGCAGCGTGCTGTCGGTGCGAACTTGGAGCGAACGAAAAACCACTGCACCAGCAAATGATGTTGAATAGTTAGTGTTTAAGGAGTGTTAGTGAATGTATAAAATACCGAGAATTCTGCCGGCCGGGGACAAGGCCGTAGTGGTGGAATACGGAAACGAAATATCCGAAGAATGCAACAAGAAGGTGTTGAACCTTTATAATGCCCTGATGAAGCGGGATATTACAGGTATTGTATCGATGATTCCCACGTACCGCTCTCTTCTCATAAAGTACGAGCCGCTCAGAATTACGGTAGATAATCTGGCAGCATTGATAGCCAAGTGCGATACGTCTACTAGCGTGGAGGAATTTAAACCAAAGATTATCGAGATCCCTGTGGCCTACGGCGGTGATTTCGGGCCGGATCTGGATTATGTGGCAAAATACCACGATATGACTCCGGAAGAAGTAATAAAAATCCATACAGAAAGCGCCTACAGGATCTACATGCTCGGTTTTACCATGGGCTTTGCATATCTTGGCGGCATGTCGGAAAAGATAGCCACACCCCGGTTGGAAAAACCCAGGACTGAGATTCCGGCAGGGTCTGTGGGAATTGCAGGCAGTCAAACAGGAATCTATCCCATCGCAAGCCCCGGCGGGTGGAGGCTCATAGGCAAGACACCGGTTAAACTGTATGACCCGTACAGGGAAAAACCCATTTTGCTGGAAGCAGGCAATTATATAAAGTTCGTGAGGATAACGCCGGATGAGTTCTACGAGATTGAGCGACAGGTAAGTACCTGCGCCTATGAAGTAAAAATATATGATTACAACGTCTAGAGGGGATCAAAATGGAATGTTTTAAAGTCATAAATCCCGGACTTTTTACGAGCGTACAGGACATGGGCAGGTTCGGATACGAAAGACAGGGAGTGCCGGTTTCCGGTGTCATGGATGAGTTCTCCTTCCGGGTGGCCAACATGCTGGTGGGAAATGCCGAAAACACTCCAGCCCTGGAAATAACTCTTCTGGGCCCCACCCTGGAAGTCCTGCAGGATACCGTGGTGGCGGTGACGGGTGCATGGATGAGGCCCGTGGTAGATGGAAGGGAAATGCCCTGCTGGTCGTCCTTTCCGGTGAGGAAGGGAGAAACCCTTTCTTTTGCTCCGGTGAAAGCGGGCTGCAGAGCTTATATGGCTGTTTTAGGCGGATTTGCTGGCGATACGGTTATGGGCAGCGTATCCACATATACCAGAGGCGGCATAGGGGGCGTGAAGGGAAGGCGGTTGGAAAAGGGGGATATATTATCACGGGAAGGGGATGAATTTTTTGCACATTTTTTCAAAGTAAGAGAAGAATACATTCCCCATTATTCCTCTGAAGAAGAAATACGGATAATTCTGGGCCCCCAGCACGATTATTTTTCAAGGGAATCTTTGGAGCTTTTTTTGAACTCCACTTATACCATCACAAAAGATGCTGACAGGATGGGTTACAGGCTTGATGGGCCGGAAATTAAGGCAAAAGAAAAACATGACATAATCACTGACGGCATCCTTCCGGGAGCGGTACAGATACCGGGCAACGGAAAGCCCATAATAATGCTGAAAGACGCCCAGACTACGGGGGGCTATGCAAAGATAGCCACCGTCGTTTCGACAGATCTGTCAAAACTTGCTCAGCTAAAACCAGGAGACAGAATAAACTTCAGGGCGATAAGTCTTCAGGAAGCTCATCAGTTGCTTCAAAAAATGGAATATGTTTTGGATGATATAAGAAAAACACTTGTGCCGTCGAGGTATTTTGATGTAACTGTCGATGGTACAGTGTATAATGTAAACATCGAACTTTTAAAATGAATTGTCCATAGATTCTTTTGCAAGGAGGTAACAGTGTGGATGCTAAAAATGATTTGTCAAAAATAAAGGCCGATGATGCTCGCAAACTAATACGCGAGAAGAAGTGGACAGGGCCTACCTGCGGCGTGGCTTTGGGCTATACCCAGGCAAATCTGGTTATACTTCCAAAAGAATTAGCATATGATTTTCTGCTTTTTGCATATAGAAATCCAAAACCGTGTCCCATACTGGATGTTACCGATGCGGGGAGCCCTGAACCCAGAGGTGTGGCGCCGGGTGCGGATCTTCGAACCGACATACCGAAATACCGGATCTATAAAAAAGGAAAGTTAGAACAGGAAGTAAACGATATTACAAACTACTGGCGGGATGATTTTGTGGCATTTCTTCTGGGGTGCAGCTTTACCTTTGAAAAGGCTCTGCTGGAAAATCATATACCGGTGAGACATATAGAACAGGGGAAAAACGTACCCATGTATATAACAAACATTCAGACACGACCCGCTGGAGCCTTCCACGGAAATATGGTCGTGAGCATGAGGCCCATTCCGCAGGAACTGGTTGTAAGAGCGGTCCAGGTGACATCCCGGTTTCCGTCGGTCCATGGCGCTCCCGTCCATATAGGGGAACCGTCAAAGATCGGCATAAAATCGCTGGAAAGACCGGATTTTGGAGATGCCGTTGAGATAAGGGATGGAGAAGTCCCGGTATTCTGGGCTTGCGGCGTCACACCCCAGGCGGTGGCTATGAACTCCAAACCCGAAATCATGATTACCCATTCGCCGGGTCACATGTTCATAACGGACATAAAAGATGAACAGTTGAGTGTTTTTTAAATGGCGGCAAAGGCCGCTTTTTCATTTATGTCTTTCATGTTATCATTGAAAAAACTTTCGGCTTATGGAAAGATAGGGATGATATAGGAACAGATTATATAGAGAAGATACGCAGTTCATGGAGCAATGGACTGGAGACAAGCGAATGAAGAAATATTTTCAAACCCTTGACTAAACAGCAATTTTATTATAAAATATAACAGTGTCGGTAATATAGTAGTGAGTGTCAAACATCGAGGACGTCGCGGGGTGGAGCAGTCCGGTAGCTCGTCGGGCTCATAACCCGGAGGTCGCTGGTTCAAATCCAGCCCCCGCCACCATATCTTCTCAGATCACAACGGGGCGGCGTAGCTCAGGTGGCTAGAGCATGCGGTTCATACCCGCAGTGTCCGGGGTTCAAATCCCTGCGCCGCTACCAAATATTGAAATGCGAAGTGAGAAGTTGGAAGTGGGAATAGAAAAATTTGCCAAAAGGCAAATTCCGACTTAATCTCACCTCACACCTCCCACCTCTCACATCACATAGGGCCCCGTGGTCAAGTGGTTAAGACATCGCCCTTTCACGGCGGTAACGTGGGTTCGAATCCCGCCGGGGTCACCATTATTTTATGATTACAAAAAGTCGCAAAAAGCGGCTTTTTTGTTTTTTAAACCCGATTCAGGGTATGGTTGCATAATGTCAGACCGAAATCAATGCCAATTGTCTGAAACGACTTTTTACACCGGAATCAACATTTTTTTTAGAAGGTGTGAGATTTAAAAGGATTTTGTCATAAAATTTTATGGGCATTCCCTCCACAAATGACATTTTTTACAAAGAGCTTGTCTTATAATAAAACCTACCAGGTTAAAAGGGTAGGTGAACATGTTGATAAATAGAGCTAATATTCAATGGCAAAATTACGAAAGGGCAAAAAGAAAATGGAAAGTCCAGGGCTTTTCTGCGGAGAAATTGAACTTTTTTCTTTCAGAGCAGCTATGGTTTGATGCGGTTGCTTTCCTTTTCGGCATGGCTTCCATCAACGGGCTTTATCCTTTCGGTCTATCATACATGGCCGCTGCGGTTCTTTATAAGAAAAAATTCATAACAGCAGGCTTATTTTCCTTTCTCGGGCTTCTTGTTGCCTTGAAAAGTCCTGCTGCTCTACGCTATCTGGGAGCTATGGCTTTGTTTGCACTGAGTGCGAATCTCTTTAAAGCGAAAATAAAGAACAGAGCCCTTCTTACGGGTTTGCTGGTCTTTTTGTCCAACACGCTGGCGGGACTTGCGTATTTGTCTGTAGTTGGCGCGTCCCCTTTTGATTTGCTGTTGCTCGGCATGGAGTCGGGCCTTGCATGCATAGTGACATTTATAATCCCCAGCGGTTTATCCTGGTTTTTCAAAATACCGGTTCAGGAGGCGGAAAAGAGCGTATGTCTTGCCATTCTGACCGGTGTCGGGTTATCCATTCTTGGGGATTTTGAAATATATGATATAAACATAAAAAATATCATCAGTGTGCTGATTGTTTTGATGATGGCACTTATTGGCGGTCCCGGAGCCGGTGCCACAACGGGCATAATCGTAGGCATAACCGGTTCGTCCTTTGGCATTTCACCGTGGCTTGTCACGATCCTGGCCTTTTCGGGCCTTGTGGCAGGAACCTTCAATAAAATGGGTAAGCCGGGGGTCTTGGTCGGATTTACGCTTGGCTATGTTATATATAATCTGTATATTAACTCCATGGGAGAGAGTTTAATTTCCTGGCCGACGCTGGCAGTTTCCTGCACAATTTTGCTTATGCTGCCCGGAGCATTTTTAAAAAAACTGGATATATATCTGAATGAAATATCGGCCCAGAATCTAAAGAGTAAAACGGATATTATGAAATCGGCAGGTGACAGGCTTTATGAAACGGCAGCCCTCCTGGAGGAGCTTGGAAAAGCTTTTGCGGAACCCATCGAACGCAATAATGACATGTACCAGGGAGGGTATCTGGACAGGATATGTCAGGAGGTACAGCAGAAAGTATGTTCCTCGTGCGGGTTGTACAGGACGTGCTGGGAAAGAGAGCTTGCCCGCACCGTAAGGTCTTTTTACGGGCTTATTAAGGCCTGCGAAACCAATCATTCGCCGGGACTTCCGCATCTTTTCAGGGTTCGGTGCGGCAAGACCGGTGACATAAAGAAAATTATTGACGAATTTAGCTGTATCTACAATCTTGAAAAGCATATGGCCAATATTACAAAATACAGTCAGGAAAAAATAAAGGCTTGCTTTCAGGGAGCCGCCGGCATTGTGAAGGACGTGATTGCGGAAATGCCGCAGGATTATATAAATACCTCCGCCGGGTTGAAACTTGAGGAAAAGTTCTCATCCGCAGGTGTGCGCCTTGAACGCATCCATGTTCAAGAAATAAACGATAAATATGAGATATATATGGTTAAATCCCCGTGTATAGGTGAAAGACAGTGCGAGACGTTGATACCCCGAGGATTGTCGGAGGCCATGGCTAAAAGGTTCTCGGTGAAGATTCTGGATTGTCCTTTAAAGAGCGGCAGTTCATGCTGCAGGCTGAAAGCTGTTTCCGAGGGAGGGTTTGGTGTAGCGGTAGGAGTGGCAGGAGTGGCAAAAGAGGGATTTGAAATGTCCGGTGACAATTTTTGTTTTACAGAATTGAGTGACGGCAGATACATGCTGGCATTGAGCGACGGCATGGGAGTCGGGGACAAAGCCGCAAAACACAGCGAGAAGACCTTGAATCTGTTGGAACGCCTGATGGAATCAGGTTTTGACTGCGACGTGGCCCTGAAGATAACAAACTCGGCTATGGCCGCATCTTACGGCGATGAGAGTTTTTCCACAGTGGATATGGCCGTGATCGATACATATACAGGCACGACCGATTTCATAAAGGCCGGTTCCGCTGCCGGATTTGTCCGGCGGGGCTTTCGGGTTGAAGCTATTAAAGGCGGAAGTCTACCGGTGGGTATTATGGATGAAGTTTGTCCCAGGGTAATTCGCAAGGATTTAAAATCCGGCGATATAGTGGTGATGGTAACCGACGGTGTGATCGATGCTCTTTCCGGCCATCAGGATGGTGAGGAACGGCTTAAAAAGCTGCTTTCTGAAATCAGAACTACCAATCCTCAAGAAATAGCCGAAGAGGTCCTGAAAAAGGCGAGGATGGGAAATCCTGCCAGGGACGACATGACTGTAATGGCTGCAAGGCTGTGGGATAAATAGCGTAACATCTCCTTAAGGTCAAGGGACTTACCTTTTTTTCGTGGGCTTATTTTTATTTTTCCTATTTATAATCCTGCTGGCGGCAGGATAATTTTTTTAATTGAAATTTTACTGATAAAGTCTTATCATTATTGTATGATTGATTTTTTGTGACGGTTCTATTATTTATTGTTTGAAAGCGGTATGGTTTATGGAAATCAAACGAAAATTCCTTGAAACCATTGCAAAATATCATATGATTCAAAAGGGCGATGTAATAATGGCCGGAGTTTCGGGCGGCCCTGATTCTGTATGCCTTTTGCATCTTTTGCTGGAATGCAGGGAAGAACTCGACATTAAACTGGCTGCGGCACATCTTGACCACATGTTCAGGGGTAGGGAGTCTCGGGAGGATGCGCTTTTTGTCGAAGACCTATGCCGGAAATGGAAAGTTCCCCTGTACAAGGAAGAAATAGATGTCCCCGAATACATCCGCAGGACCGGACTTTCGCCGGAGGATGCCGCCAGGCGCGCAAGGTATGCGTTTTTTGAAAGAGCAAGAGAAAAGATCGGGGCAAACAGGGTGGCTCTGGGCCATAACAGGAATGATCATGAAGAGACAGTCCTGATGAATATTATGAGAGGGACCGGCATCGAAGGCCTGCTGGGCATTGAACCGGTTCGGGACTTTTATATCAGGCCTTTGCTGGAAATCTCAAGGCGAGAGATCGAGGAGTATTTAAAGCTGGAAGGCATTGATTACAGGATCGACAGTACAAATCTCAAGACCGACTATTTTAGAAACAGGCTCAGGCTGGAGATCATACCTCTTATAGAGAAAAGTGTCCCTTGTTTTGGGGCGTCTCTCAGGCGCCTGTCAGAAATCGCCAGATGTGACATGACATTTCTGGAAGAGCAGACCTTTGCAGCATGGCGGCAGGCGGTCACCTGCGACCCGGGCAGGGCAAAAATCGATTTAAAAAATTTTCTGCCGCTGCACGATGCCATAAAGAGGCGGCTGATAAGAAAAGCGGTGGAGGAACTGGCCGGAGATATAAAGGACTTTGAATTCAGACACACCGTTATGCTGGTGGATTTTATAAAAAATTCCTCAGCGGGCAGTATCATAGATTTGCCAAAAAATCTTCAGGGCGAAAAGCAGTATGATTATTTTTTTATAACAATAAAAAACTACAGCAAGACCAGAGATTATTCATATGAGCTTCATGTGCCCGGCCGGGTGGAAATTAAAGAGGCAAAAGCTTCCATCCGGGCATGGGTTGAACCCCGAAAAGGTTTAATGATAATAAGAACCAATCCCTTGATAGCCCAACTGGATTATGATAAAATAGAAGGAAATTTGATTGTTAGAAACCGCCGCCCCGGCGATAGGTTCATCCCTCTGGGGGGCCATCTTAAAAAAATCCAGGATTTTTTCACCGATGAAAAGGTCCCTAAAAAGGAGAGGGATAAAATACCTCTGGTTACAGCCGGCCAGAATATAATCTGGATCGGAGGCATGAGAATCGATGACAGGTTTAAAGTAACCGAAGATACCGGGGCCGTGTTGATATTAAAAATGGAGAGGCAGGAGGATTAGATGCACAACGATATAGAAAAAATACTGATATCCGAAGAACAAATCAAAAACAGATTAAAGGAGCTGGGGAAACAGATCACCGAGGATTACAGGGACAAGGAAAACTTTTTGCTGGTAGGAGTGCTGAAGGGTGCCATCATATTCATGTCAGATCTCATCCGACATATTGACCTCCCTCTGCAGGTGGACTTTATGGCCGTATCCAGTTACGGAGCTTCAACGGAGTCTTCGGGTGTGGTCAGGATACTAAAGGATCTGGAGGAAAATGTGGAAGGTAAAAACCTTTTGATTGTTGAGGACATTATAGATTCGGGGCTTACTCTGAGCTATATGCACAGCATACTAAAATCTCGCAAACCTGCTAGCATTAAAATATGTTCCCTTCTCGACAAACCCAGTCGCCGGAAGATAGATATTAAGGTGGATTACCTGGGCTTTGAGATTCCGGACTACTTTGTGGTCGGATACGGTCTGGATTACGATGAAAAATACAGGAACCTTCCTTACATTTGCGTTTTAAAACCGGAAATTTATCAATGAAGTTAAAGCATATAAACCAGAAGGCATTTTGAAATTGTAAAAAAAATATTTATATGTTAAAATATCCTGGGGATATATAGTCCTGGAAGGGAGGAAAATTTTTGAACAATTTTTTTCGAAGCATAAGTTTTTATCTGTTGATATTTATTCTGATACTTTCACTGGTACAATGGTATTCGAACCAGGATACCACGCAGGCGCGCATAAACTATACGGAACTTATCCAGTTGATAGATAAAAACCAGGTTAAAAGCATAAAGATGGTGGACAATAATGTAAGCGGTACATTAAAAGACGGCCGCAGTTTCGTAAGCTATGTTCCAGATGCCGCCATCTTCGTGGAGAGCATACAGTCCAAGCTCAACAAGGGAGAACTGACCCTCGATGCGGAGCCAAGACCTCAGGCCCCGTGGTGGTCATCCATCCTGCCATCGGTGTTCCTGGTGCTGCTCTTTATCGCCGCATGGTATTTTTTCATGCAGCAGAGCCAGGGTGGAGGCAGCAGGGTCATGTCTTTCGGACGTAGCAGGGCCAAACTCCATACCGATGATAAGAGGCGTGTGACCTTCAAAGATGTAGCCGGAGTGGATGAGGCAAAAGAGGAATTGGAAGAGGTAGTGGAATTTTTAAAACATCCCAAAAAGTTTATAGAGATCGGGGCCAGGATACCTAAAGGAGTGCTTTTGATAGGCCCTCCGGGCACCGGGAAAACCCTGCTGGCCAGGGCTGTAGCCGGTGAAGCCGGAGTTCCATTTTTCAGCATAAGCGGTTCCGACTTTGTAGAAATGTTTGTGGGTGTCGGAGCTGCCAGGGTGAGAGATCTCTTTGAACAGGCCAAAAAGAGCGCTCCATGCATCGTGTTCATAGATGAGATTGACGCTGTGGGCAGGCAGAGGGGAGCGGGCCTCGGCGGCGGGCACGATGAAAGGGAGCAGACATTGAACCAGCTTCTGGTAGAAATGGATGGATTTGGTGTAAATGAGGGTATCATCATTCTGGCCGCCACCAACAGGCCGGACATACTGGACCCGGCATTACTGCGCCCCGGCAGGTTTGACAGGGAAGTAGTGGTAGACAGGCCCGATGTCAAGGGCCGCGAAGAAATCCTCAAGGTTCATGCCCGAAATAAGCCTCTCAACGAAGACGTAGACCTTTCGGTGCTGGCAAGAAGGACTCCGGGCTTTACGGGCGCTGATCTTGAGAATCTTATGAATGAGGCGGCGCTGCTTTCAGCCCGCCGCAACAAGAAGAAAATAGAGATGCCCGAGCTGGAGGAAGCCATTACTCGCGTGATAGCAGGACCCGAGAAAAAGAGCCGCATCATGACCGAACGGGAGCGCAGGCTAGTGGCTTACCATGAGGCAGGGCACGCGGTAGTGGCACAGCTATTGCCCCATGTGGACCCAGTGCACGAGGTCTCCATCGTGCCCAGGGGCAGGGCAGGCGGATATACCATGATCCTTCCAAAAGAGGACCGCTTCTTTATGGGAAAAACCGAACTGATGGATCAGGTGACGCACCTGCTGGGAGGCAGAGCTTCGGAAGAACTGGTGCTCAATGAGGTCAGCACCGGTGCACAGAATGACCTGGAAAGGGCTACGGAGATTGCCCGAAGAATGGTCATGGAATACGGCATGAGCGAAAATCTCGGCCCCATGACCCTGGGCCACAAGCAGGAGGAGGTTTTCCTGGGCAGGGACCTCACCCGCGGCAGAAACTACAGCGAAGAGGTGGCAGCATCCATAGACAAAGAAGTAAGAAGCATCATAGATAAGTGTTACAGCAAGGCAAAAACTCTGCTTTCGGAGAATGTCAACAAACTTCACAAAGTGGCACAGGCATTGCTGGAACGCGAAAAACTGGATGAAAAGGAGTTCCTGGAAGTATTCGCCAGTGCATAAGCTGCTGAAATTATCGGCAGCTTTTTTTATTTATTGCCGTGCTTCATTACCCCGAGAATATGAAACAGCCATATGAGAAAACATAATACGGGGTGATTTCTTTGTCAATGGCAAAGGATATTTTATTTCTTTTGATAGCATTTATGGCGGGGGTAGCCATGGCGGCCCAAGGGTCCATGAATTCTGCGGTAAGCAAGGTAATAGGTCTTTCTGAAGCCACTTTTGTGGTGCATTTTTCCGCTACTATTTTAATGCTTGTCCTTTTAATACTGAGCATAGGTCAGGGAAACTGGAGCAATTTTTACCAGCTGCCCTGGTATTATTACCTCGGGGGCCTTATCGGGGTGCTGATTACTTACGGCGTGGTGATAAGCATTCCCAAACTCGGGGTAGCGGTGGCCACCACAGCCATCATAGTGGGGCAGGTGCTCACAGCGTGTCTGGTAGACCATTTCGGGTTTTTCGGCCTTGAAAAGATCCCCTTCACATGGTTGAAGTTCCTGGGCTTAATTTTTCTGGCCATAGGCGCAAAATTGTTGTTGAATTAAAATCTCGGTATAAACAAAATATGTTCTAAAAAAGGACAACGGTGAATACAATATTAAAAAATCATAATCAATGACCACAAGCAGGGTATATTTGACAAAAAATGTACAAGGTGCTATAATATTAATAAACATATCGTTATATGACGATACGACAATCGAAGGGGGTTTTTGTTATGGATCTGGCTCATACATATCTTGGAGAAAAGGTTATTGAACAGGGATTGAAATTCATAGCAAAAAGACCTATGGAAAACATTGACAGGATACTTGACTGGGTAGAAAAAATACCCATGGCTCCGCATCAGAGGGCCGATGTGCAAAATGTGAAGAAGTTTTTAAAAAATAAGCATACCAACTGGTACCAGCTTGCGGAAAGGCTGTTTACGGAAATAGATCCGCACGTCAGGGAAAAGTTCACGGTAAACTTCTTTTTAAATGCCAATTTTCTGGGCGTTCCCAAACAGCAGGAGATGGCACAAAAGCTAGGTTATTCCGTGCCCTTTGCCATCCTCATCGATCCTACCGAAAGATGCAATCTTAGCTGCACGGGATGCTGGGCAGGGGATTATCAGAGGACGGAGGAGTTGGATTTTAACACTCTTGACAGGGTATTGACAGAAGCGGAAGAATTGGGTATATATTTCATAGTGGTATCCGGCGGGGAACCTCTTGTTAGAAAAAATGATATAATAAAATTAGCCGAAAAACACAATTCCCAGGTATTTCATCTTTTTACCAATGGCACTCTGGTAGATGATGAATTTATCGGGGAAATGAAACGCGTGGGCAACATAACGCTCGCCTTCAGCATAGAAGGTTTTGAGCAAACCACTGACGCCCGCCGCGGCCGGGGCGTTTTTAAAAAAGTCATGGACGCCATGGATAAAATGAGAAGGGCAGGTCTGATATACGGCGTTTCCACCACGTATTACAGAAAAAATACTGAAGAACTGGCCAGCGAGGAATTTGTGGATATGCTGGTAGAAAAGGGCGTGGCATTTGCATGGTATTTCACCTATATACCCATAGGCAAGGATGTGGATCTTTCCATGATGGCCACACCCGAGCAGAGGGCTTACATGTATGATAGAATTCTTGAGTACCGCAGGACCAAGCCTATATTCATAATGGATTTTTGGAACGACGGCGAGGCCTCCAACGGTTGTATAGCCGGAGGAAGAAGATACCTGCATATAAACGCCCGGGGAGAAGTAGAGCCCTGTGCTTTTGTCCACTACGCCACATGTAACATAAAAAATGTGTCTTTACAGGAAGCTCTTGGGTCTCCCCTGATGAGGGCCTATCAAAAGAGGCAGCCCTTCAACCAGAATTTAAGGCGGCCCTGCCCCATCATAGACAATCCGGAAATGCTAAAAGAGATCGTGGAAGAAAGCGGAGCTTACCCGACGCAGCTTCATGCGGACGAGACAGCGGCTGAATTTGCTAAAAAGCTTGAATCATATGCTGATGGCTGGGCAAACATTGCAGACAGGATATGGGAGGAAAAACACCCGGAACAAAAGTGTGAAGTGGCCGGGTAAAATAAGGAGGGGAATTTTGACATTAAAAAATTTGACCGAATATCAGGTAAGGTTTCTGCAGGGAATGGCTGACGGTACGAGACTGCGGATTATTAAGGCATTGAGAGAGCGCGAAAAGACCGTGACGCAGCTGGTGACGGAATTGGGCGGCTCGCAGGCCAATATTTCCGGCCATCTCAGGACGTTGAAGGAAAGCGGCATTTTGAAGAGCCGTCAGGAAGGAAAATACGTCTTTTATAGCTTGAGAGACGAAACCATCAATGAATTCTTGAGTTACATGGAAGAAATGCTCTTTAAACTGAGACAAAAAGCCATAATGGAGGGCATTTAAAAATCCAGGGTCAGGATATATTTCCGACCCAGACCGTTGACAAACTCCCTCAGCCCGCATGTATTATGGAGCGGGACTAGTTTCGTCCAGCCGTCACAAGCTTCTGCCGCAAACGGCGTGCGAGCGTGTCCGTGGCAAAATATCATGCGGGCTTTGTCTACAAGCTGGGTCGAGATATGTTTCCGGCCCTTTTTATATATTGCTTTTTAGACTTAGGGCTGATAAAATTATGTTGTGTAAAAAATCGTCCGGCATCGTTTTTGACGAGCTGGAACGGAGGTGAAAAAATGAAGACGGAGTCAGCTATCGGAAGGAGATGGCAAACCAGGACCCTGACGGTGGCAGGCTTGCTGGGAGCAGTCTCTGTCGTGCTGGGCATGACACCACTTGGATTCATACCAGTGCCCACGGCAGCAGGCCATGCGACCATCATGCATGTCCCGGCCATTCTCGGCGGCGTGCTGGAGGGACCGGTAGTGGGAGCCCTGACGGGCCTCATATTCGGCCTTTACAGTTTCATGCAGGCGGGAAGCGCACTTTTTGCGGACCCCCTGATTGCCGTATTGCCGAGAATCTTCATTGGTGTTGTGGCATATGGTGTTTACCGGTTGACCAAAAGCGATGCCCTGGCGGCGGCTTTCGGCACCATTACCAACACCGCGGGAGTTCTGGGGCTTGCCGTGCTGAGGGGATACCTGACCGGGCCTGTGGCCTGGGGTGTGGCGCTCACCCACGGTATACCCGAAATAGCTGTAGCCGTGGCAATCACGGTTATCGTGTCTAAGAGTTGCAGAAAGTTTAGAAGGTGAAATTTATGCTGCTGGCCGTTGATGTGGGCAATACCAATATAGTCTTCGGAATATACGATGGCAAAGACCTGAAAGCTTCCTGGAGGGTGGCCACCCACCGCGAGCAAACCGAAGACGAGTACGGCATCATGCTCAAGTCTCTCCTGAGGGATACAGGCATTGATATAAATAAAATATGCGGCGCCATCATATCATCGGTGGTACCCACCATAACTCCGGTCCTTGAGAGGATGTGCGCCAGATACTTTTCCATAAAAGCGCTGGTGGTAGGTCCGGGGATTAAAACCGGCATAAATATAAAATACGAAAATCCCCGGGAAGTGGGGGCCGATCGAATAGTAAATGCAGTGGCGGCGTACCATAAGTACGGAGGGCCCGTCATTATAGTGGACTTTGGAACCGCCACCACCTTCGATGCTGTAACGGCAGGGCTGGATTACCTTGGTGGAGCCATAGCCCCGGGCATAGGCATATCCACCGAAGCTCTGTTCAAGAGCGCCGCCCGGCTTTACCGGGTGGAGATAGCCAGACCAGACAGGATTATCGGCAGAAACACCGCTGCCAGCATGCAGGCAGGAATATTCTACGGTTATGTAGGCCTGGTGGATAACATAGTCGAGAGGATGAAGCAGGAGATGGGCGGTGGAAGGATTTTCACCGTGGCTACAGGAGGCCTTGCTCCACTCATATGCAGTGAAACGAGGACCATAGATGAAGTTGACATGATGCTCACACTGGATGGCCTGCGACTGCTCTATGAAAAAAACGACGAGACATTAGAGGGAAAACTTTAGGTTTTCCCTCTAAAATTAATTAATGGATTAATTCCGAGAGAAATGTTGCCTTTGCCTATTAATATCTATTAATATAAAGTTCAGGCCGGCGCGGCCACCTGATGCGAACATTAAATCGAATATTTTTGGGAGGCTGTATCTGATTTGAACGAACTTAAGTCCTGCACCCCGCTGTTTCTCGCTCCCATGGCCGGCATCACCGATAGACCTTTCAGGATGATTTGTAAGGAAATGGGGGCCGATGTTCTGATTACCGAGATGGTAAGTACCAGGGGATTGTTCTATGATGACCAGAAAACCCGCAAACTGCTGGAGATCGGAGATGAAGAACACCCCATCGGGGTGCAGCTTTTCGGAAACGATCCCGAATTTTTTTCTCATGCGGCAAAAAAAATTCGGGACTTCAACTTTGATTTCATAAACATTAACATGGGCTGCCCCACGCCAAAAATAGTGAAAAATGGCGATGGTTGCGCCCTGATGAAAGTTCCGGACCTGGCTGCAAGAATCATAGAATATACGGTAAGAGCTTCCGAAAATCCGGTAAGTATAAAGATTCGCAAGGGATGGGATGAAAGCAGTGTCAATGCCGTGGAGTTTGCAAGGATGGCCGAAAAAAGTGGAGCTTCGCAGGTTTTTGTGCATGGCAGAACCCGGGAGAGCTTTTACTCGGGAAAAGCTGACTGGGATATTATAAGAAGAGTGAAAGAAGCTGTCGGCATTCCGGTTATAGGAAACGGGGATGTTTTTTCACCGCAGGATGCCAAAGCCATGCTGGAAAAAACCGGGTGCGACGGCGTTATGATAGGCCGGGGAGCCCTCGGGAATCCCTGGATTTTCAGAGAGGTAAAATATTTTCTTAAAACCGGCAGGCAGCTGCCGCCACCGGAGATGGAGGAAAAGCTTGAAACAATACTGCTCCACATGGACAGAGCGATAGACTTTTACGGGGAGCGCCTGGGCGTGCTGGAGATGAGGAAACATATCGGCTGGTATCTTAAGGGTCTTCCCAATTCGGCTGCGGTTAAACGGGCCATTCAGGAGGAAAAAGACCCAAGACAAATAAAACATATGCTGACAAAATTTTTCGAGGTATTGGTCAACGGAAGTAAATAAGGGCTGCAAGGGGTTGTGGTGGTGATTTTTCGTCCGTTTCTGCCATTCTACTTCACACATCTCACATCCTGCATCCCACATCCCACATCCCATATCTCAAAGAGGAGGTAGAATTTTGAACGTATTTGCCCTTCCAATTATAAACGGTGTGCTTCCACGACCGGATGGAGGCGTTTTGCAGGGAGTATTTCTTGACCCTTATTTTGCTAGAATGATTACAAATGCCGGTGTTGGAGGAGAAATTTTCATCTTCCCCATTTCTTTCGAAGATAATGGCCTCTACCCCGTCGGGGTATTGGCCAGGATTGAAGATATATGGAAGGACGCCCTGCCCGGCGGAAATGGCATGGGGCTTTTTGCCAGAGTCATAGGCAGGGAAAGGAGCAGGGCAAGGAATTTTGAGTTTACCGATAAGGGCCTTGTAGCCTGCGGAATCGAAAAGCTTGATTTCCAGAGTTTGAGGGATGAAGGGTACCCCGTAATTTGCGGGGCGGGCTGGCATCCCAGGGGAGGATATACTACCTTCGATTCCGACAGGAAAAACATCGAAATAACCATATACGGCTTCGAATACGAAACCGGTAAAGAAGTGGCCATAGTCGGGCACTTGAACGGCGAGATCGAACCTGAAAAAGCCCACACTGTGGAACATGCCATAATACGCTCATTAAAAAACTACGCCATATGCACTCCAAAGACCCTGAGGGAAAGTATGCGCAGAGAGACAGCAGAATTGAAATGGTCCGTGGAAGTGGGCATAGCCAAAAAGCTGCCTGAAGTCTTCGGAGTCACCAGAAGCGGAATATGCGGAAATCCGCTTACCCAGATGGCTTCGTACTACCTTACTGAAGAATTCAAAAATCAGATAAAAAGAGGTGCAAACCTGATAGATTCCATAGTTGAAGCCAGAAAAAAGACCGTGTCCAGAATTACGAGGGACATGGACATTACCACACGAAAGGGCGTAAGGCAGCTTCAGGGTTTAAAAAAGGGCATGTTCCACGATGATACCCCTGAAGAACTCAGGATTTTAAAAAAGGTCATAATGAAATTTCCGCAGGACCCCTGGCACTGATTTTTAATCAGTGCTTTTTTATTGTCATTTAAGGATTATAGAACATGCCTTTTTAGCATAACCTAAAAATGATTCTTCGGATGTCGGAGGTGTCGATATGAAAATGAATGCTGGCATCATAGGCCTTGGTTGGTTTGCCGGAATGATCCTGGAATCGCTGAAAGGAACTGAAGAAATACCGGTGACTGCTGCGGCGGATATAGATAAGAAAAAGGCTAAAAATTTCGGGCAAAGATTTGATATAGCAAAGATATATGACAATGCCGATGATCTTATTTCAAATCAGGATATATGCATCGTAATTATTTCTACGCCCCCTCATCTGCATTATTATCTTGCAAAAAAAGCTATTCTGGCCGGTAAAAATGTATTTCTGGAAAAGCCAGGAGCGTTAAAGCCGGGCCAGATGCAGGAATTGAAGGATTTAGCCCTGGAGAAGAACATAAAGGCCACCGTAGATTTTGTGATGAGGCGAAATCCCCTTTATTTGATTCTCGAAAGACTTTGCAAAAAAAATATTTTCGGCCTGCCCGAAAGGGCATGCCTTGAAAACTGCGCCCATGATGACAGCCTTCCGCCTCAGCACTGGTTCTGGGACTACGAAAAGAGCGGCGGCATCTGGGTAGAGCATGGTGTGCACTTTTTTGACCTGGTCAACTGGTTGATGGGACCACCTTTGGAGGCAAGAGGTTCAAAATACAGGAGAGAGGGCTGCAATTTAGTGGACAGGGTTGCGGGCATCGCCCTTCATCAAAAAGGTGCCATAGTAAGCTACTATCACGGCTTTACAAAGCCCGAGGTTTTTGAAAACGCCAGTTTTTCGCTGGTATTCGAGAGGGCGTATACCAGGGTGGAAGGGTGGATACCCGTATCTCTTTCCGTTGATGCCATGGTTACTCCTGAAGCGGACGAATTTTTGTCGAGAGATATTTTAGATGAAGCCCGAAGTTTTTTGCCCGGAATTGATGTAAATCTAATAAAGCGGGAACTGAAACAATTCGATGGCGGTAGGATTTTTCAGGGTCGGGGCAAACAGTTTAAAGCTTCAGCCCGGTCAGAGTATATCTTCCGTCTGGACAAAGACCGCTGGGAAATATACAGGGCCTGCGTGCGTCAGGGCATGCTGGACCTTGCCCGTGCCATAAAGGGGCAAAAACCGGAACCCGACGTGACCCTTGAAGATGCAAAAAAAGCTCTTTGTGTGGCAGATATGATGGAAACTGAAAGCTTTGCTCCATGACACATTATCTCCAAGTAAAAAAGAATTGATTAAGGCCACAAGAAAACCTATCTCCAAGCCAGCCTGAAATATAAAAGCCTCAAGAATTTTCCTATCCGAATCTTGATTTTTCTTCCTAAAAAGGGTAAAATATGATTGAGCACAAAAATGTGCACAAAAGGGGGCCGGTAAATGGACCTCATAAGGATAGGCGACAAGCTGATAAGTAAGGAAAAAATCGTCGAGAGCATTGAGGAAATGCTGAAATTGAGGCAGCGAGGGCTATCCCAGGCGGAAGTGGCAAAGAGGTTCGGCACCGACAGGACCTTTGTGTCAAGGTTGGAAAACCTGGGAGAGGTGCGCAAAGGCAAAACAATCGCCCTTGTGGGGTTTCCCATTAAAAATATCGATGAAATAAAAGAGGTCGCCCGTCAGGAGGGGCTGGATTTTGTGCTTCTCATGACGGATAAAGAGCGCTGGAATTTTGTGTACGAGAAGACGGGAATAGAACTCTTAAATGAGGTTATGGGGCTCATATACAAGGTCAGGCAGTATGATGTGGTTATAATCATCGGTTCCGAACAGAGGTTGCGGCTTTTTAAAGCTCTGCTGGACAAGGAAGTTGTTTCCATAAGCATAGGCAGCTCTCCCATAACCCAGGACAAATACATTGACCCCGACAACTTGAGGGATATCATAAGTAAATTAAAAAAGGGTGATGATGATGAAACACGTCCTGAGTGTCAGCATCGGGTCTTCCAAGAGAGACCATAAGGTGGAGATAGAAATTCTCGGAGAAAAGTTTGTCATAGAGCGCCGGGGCACCGATGGAGATATTAAAAAGGCCATTCAAATCATACAGGAAATGGACGGCAAGGTCAGTGCCTTCGGTATGGGCGGGATAGACCTTTATTTATGTGCAGGAAACAGGAGGTACATAATAAAAGATGCGGTGCCCATCGCCCGGGCGGCAAAGATTTCTCCCATTGTGGACGGCTCCGGACTTAAGAATACCCTTGAGAGAAAGGTGATAAACTATCTTATTGCCGAAAAAAAGTTGGATTTTAAGGATAAAAAAGTTCTGATGGTATCTGCCATGGACAGGTTTGGGATGGCGGAGTCGCTGGAAAAAGCGGGATGCCATATGGTGCTGGGGGATCTTATATTTGCACTGGGGATACCCATACCGCTGCGGTCCCTGAAGAGCCTCGATATACTGGCAAAATTTGCGGCACCTCTGGTGTGCAAGCTGCCCTTCAAAATCCTTTATCCTACCGGAGAAAAACAGGAAAAGGTGAATACCAGGTATCGGAAGTATTACGATGAGGCGGACATCATCGCCGGCGATTTCCACTTTATAAGAAGGTACATGCCCGAAAGTCTGCCGGGCAAAATCATAATAACAAATACGGTAACAAGGGATGATGTCAGACTTCTTGGCGAAAGGGGAGTGAAAATGCTCATCACCACAACTCCTGAGCTTGGCGGCAGGTCCTTCGGCACCAACGTGATGGAAGGAGTGCTGGTCTCCCTTTCCAAAAAGCCTTATAAATCCCTGACAGCGGAAGATTATGAGGAACTTCTCCAGAAGATAGGATTTGTTCCGAGGATCGAAATATTGAATTGATTGTAAAGTGATTATTGCCGCAATTGTTCCGCAAAAAAGCTTGTATACCGGGATGAGTTGAACGGTTTTGAAAGATGTCGTGTTTGAGAATTTCAGGTAAATGAGGTGAAAGGACTTGGACAATTTTGCATTCATAATCCACCCCATCGACATATCGGATGTATCGAGGAAGTTCAAATTTATGAAGCATTTGCCGGAGGGGGTTGTGGAAGCCATAATGAAAAATATACCTCCAGTAAAGGTTTCACATATTACCGGAGTTAAAAGTCCATATAACGAGATTGAAGGATGGTTTGTAGGCTGTCCCCTTACCACAAGACAAATGATGAACCTGCCGGAAGACTTTGTACTCAGGAAAATAATACAGGCGGGCAAACTGGCGGAAAAACTGGGAGCTCGGATCGTGGGCTTGGGAGCTTTTACATCGGTGGTGGGAGATGCAGGGATAACAATTGCGAAAAACCTGAATATCGCCGTTACGACGGGGAACAGTTATACGGTGGCCACTGCCCTGGAAGGTGCAAAAAAGGCCGCTCAAATGATGGGCCATGAAATAAAAAATTCGGAAGTGGTCGTTGTCGGTGCCACAGGCTCCATAGGGAATGTATGCGCTCAGATTCTGGCAAAAGAATGCAAATATTTGACGCTGGTAGGCCGCCAAATAAAAAAATTGGAAGAAATTGCAGAAAAAATATTAAAGGAAACGGGACTTTCGGTCAGGATAACATCCGATATCCACAGGGCGCTGAAAAAGGCCGATGTAATCATCACCGTCACGAGCAGCCTGGATTCGGTCATCGATGCGGACGACCTGAAGCCAGGTGCCGTCGTATGCGATGTGGCAAGGCCTCGAGATGTTTCCCGTGAAGTGGCGGAAAAAAGAAACGATGTGCTGATCATCGAAGGCGGCGTGGTGGAAGTGCCCGGAGATGTAGATTTCAATTTTAACTTCGGATTTCCTCCGAAGACATCATATGCGTGTATGGCCGAGACCATGATGCTGGCCATGGAAGGGCGCTACGAAAACTTTACGCTGGGGAGGGAACTTACCGTAGAACAGGTGGAGGAAATATCTGCCATAGCAAAAAAGCACGGTTTCAAACTGGCGGGATTCAGGAGTTTCGAGAGAGCCGTCACTCAGGAGGAGATCGAAGCCGTAAAGAAAAACGCCGAATTAAAATTGTCCGGCATCAATGCCAGAGATGGCCAAATGAAGGCAAAACCCTATCCGGCGACAATATGATGAACAAAATTTAATGGATTTCATCCTTGATGTAGAAATCCTTTTTTTTGTACTTTTGTGTTATAATTAAAGCGAGAATGTTTTTGAGTATTACAAAGGGGGTCAACGGCATGAAGTTTGATATAAAAATAAAAAACTTTGCACTTGTTCTTGCAGCAACCATAGCTTTTATTTCCACTTACTACCTTATGATGCCGGTAATACCATCGTATATGCTCCAGAAGGGATTCGACAACATGACCATAGGTCTTGTGGTGTTTTTCTTTTCTGCGAGTTCCCTGATTGCAAGACCCCTGGGCGGAGTATGGGTGGAAAAGATGGGAAGCAGGAAATTAATGTTGCTTTCAATTGTTTTATTTTTTATAACTCCGGCGCTGGTAAAGCTGCCGCTGGGGGTTGCCGGTTTGGGCATGGCCCAGCTAATATACGGTCTTACCGTAGGCACTTTTACCGTGGCATCGGCCACATTTACCACGGATATATCTACATCTGAAACTATTGCTCAATTTATGGGTTTAAACAGCATTTCTTTCACAATAGCAAAAGGCATGGCTCCGGCTCTGGGGATAAAGCTGATGGATGCTGCCGGCTTCAATGGTGCGGTGATAGCTACGGTTATTGCGGGTTTGATTGCACTTATACTGGTTTTTTTGCTTGCGGATGTGAAAACCGGGAGAAAAACCGCAAAAAATTCCAGTTTTACAGAGACGCTCCTGAATAAATATGTCTTTCTGCCTACCATTGTGCTATTTTGTGGAATGACGACTTTTGGAGCGATATCGGCCATGTTGCCGGTATTTGCCCATGAAAGGGGCATAACGGGCATAGAATATTTCTTTTTGATTAACACGAGCATTGTGGTGGTTTCAAGGCTTATTATAGGTCCCTGGAGCAGACGATATCTGGAAACCCTGGTGGCCCTCTCTATGATATTGATGACTCTGACTTTTCTGGCCATGAGCATGATCCGGAATTTTTACCAGCTGGTGGCTGTGGCATTGGTTTACGGCGTGGGATTTGCCATTCTGTTTCCAATATTGACATCAGTTTTGGTGCTTCATATTCCGGGCATACCACGAGGCATGGCCCTGGGCATCTTTAGTGCAGGATTTGACATGGGAGTTGCAGCGGGAGCTTTATTGGGCGGATTCAGCCAGTTTATCAGCTTTAAAGTGCTTTACCTGGTATTGTCGCTAGTACCGCTGGCCGGTTATTTGATTTTTCAGTACGTCTATCGGCCAGCCATCCGTACAATTGCTGCTAGAATGGAGATGAACACAGCATCCTGAAGTTTATGGTGGGGGCAAACCTCAAACTTTGGTTTTAAACTTGAAAAGGGAAACAAACCTCCTCCTGGCTTTTTTATTTTTGCGCAATTCTATTGATGCTGCCATAATTGCGGCCTACATTCATCGTTAAATAAGCCACGGTTTTTATTGATTCGGTTTATTTTTTTTGATAAAAGGATACATTGTTGAATTAGAGACAATAAAATGTTAAACTTTATCTAACAGGACTTTATAATTTTACCAAATAAAGATTTCAATAAAGGTGAAAAGTGTAATGGATCTTTACCTGGAAGAAAAAAAGTATGGGGCATTACTTGAAAGGGAACTTGAGCGAATCACTGAAGAATTAAAAAATATTGGTGCAGAAAAAATAATTTTATTTGGTTCTTACGCTAAAAATCGGGCTGATCTTTTTACCGATCTGGATATTATAGTTGTGTTGAAAAGCGATTTACCTTTTGTGGAACGCATGGGTTTTGTTTATCAAAAGATTGTTCCTAAAGTAGCTGCAGATATACTGGTGTATACACCGATGGAATGGAGCATTATGAAAGAAAAAAGCTTTTTTAAAAGAGCCATTGATGAAGGGAGGGTACTTTTTGAGAAAGTCAGGGATTGAAGAGGGCAAAAGATGGTTGGAGCAAGCAAAAGAAGATTTAAAGTGGGCGCAAAGGCTGGCAGAAGAGGGGGGATATCACATAGCTTGTTTTCTGTCACAGCAGGTGGCAGAAAAAGCCATTAAAGCTTTTTTGTATTCCAAAGGGGAAACCATAGTAATAGGCCATTCTGTAAACCTGCTTTCTCAAAAAGCCAGCCAATACAATGAACGCATAGGTGAAAAATGTGAAAGATGGTCCATACTGGATGGTTATTATATTCCCACAAGATACCCCAACGGGCTTCCTGACAGTATTCCGGCAAAAATATATAATAAGGAAATCGCTGTTAAAGCTGTAGAATTAGCGGAGGACGCTGTGAATACTGTCGTTGAATTGATTGAACACGACGATGCCGGATTAAACTAAAAGACAATGTTATTTATCGAAAGAATCTGAAGCATCCTGTCTGGTGCTCCTCTTTTGATATTATTTACCTTCAGCCTTAAGTTTTTTATAGATAAACTATAGGCTTTTTTATTTCATAAAAAGTCACTGTAGAGAGCATGCCGGATTTTGTTTAACTCACCGGATATGGCGCAATAAAGGATTTTGTGGCTATTTTATCCTTGAAAGATATATAAAAAAGTAATTAGAACTGTTAAAATAGAATCGGCAGGGAAATATTATATTATGTATGTAAGAGTAATAGATTCTGACAGGTTGAATTAATAAAACTTTTTCTTTGCTATGAAGGTAAAAGGGGTGTTGCGATGAAAATTAAGATTATAGGTGTCCCCATGGATCTGGGGGCAGATCGGCGCGGGGTGGACATGGGGCCCAGTGCCATAAGATATGCCCACCTTCAGCAGCGATTAGAGGAAAATGGCATAATAGTAGAGGATGCAGGGAATATTCAGGTTCCCAATCCCGAAAGCAGGACAATAAAAGATACAAAATTGAAATATCTAAATGAAATCGTGGAATCATCGGAGCTTACAGCCGATGCGGTAAGTGCCGCTATCGAAGATGGATTTAAACCCTTGGTGCTGGGCGGTGATCACAGCATAGCCCTGGGTTCGGTATTGGGAGTGAGCAGGGTTTTTAAAAGGATTGGACTCATATGGATCGACGCCCATGGTGATTTTAATACCCAGGATACAACGCCTTCCGGCAACATCCACGGCATGGCGCTGGCGGCCAATCTGGGTCTGGGACACAGTTCTCTCACCGGTGTCGGAGGATTTTCACCCAAAGTGCTGCCGCAAAACACCGTGCTTATAGGAGCGAGGGCGATAGACAGGGATGAAAAGAGGCTCATAAGAGAGTCAGGCATCAATGTTTTTACGATGAATGACATAGACCAGTGCGGTATGAGAGATATAATGAAAAAAGCAATTAAACTTGCCGGCGGGGGAACGTCGGGTATACACCTCAGTTTTGATATGGATGTGCTGGACCCAATGGTGGCTCCGGGAGTCGGTACGCCGGTCAGAGGTGGCATCACCTATCGGGAAGCGGCTCTGGCCATGGAGATGCTGGCAGAGTCCGGAATTATTCGCTCCCTGGAATTTGTGGAGGTAAATCCCATCCTGGACAGGGGCAATGAAACCGCCAGGGTGGCGGTGGGGCTCATTGCAGCGGCTCTGGGAGAAAAGATTTTATAGTAAGGAGGGATTTTTTATGTCTGTCGTTTCGGGTTTTCATATGCCGCATCCTCCCATAATGGTGAGGGAAGTGGGCGGAGCAGAGACTCAGAAAGTAAAATCCACCGTCGATGCTGCGGAGGAGGTGGGGAAACAGATTCGGGAGCTGGCTCCCGATACGGTCGTGATTATATCGCCTCACGGACCGGTATTTCGAGATGCGGTGTGCATTTACGATTTTCCGCTGAAGGGCAGCCTGGCGTCCTTCGGCGCACCAGGGGTAAAAATGGAGTTTGAGAGCGATGAAGAACTGAAAAAAAAGATAATGCAGATGGCCGGGCAAAAGAGATTGACTGTCGTGAGGTCGCGGGATGTTTCTCTCTCTAGATACGGCATAAAGGAACAGCTGGATCACGGTGTAGTGGTGCCCATGCATTTCGTAAGAAAATATGCTTCAAGTTTCCGCCTCCTGCCGGTGGCATACGGCCTTTTGCCCTATGAGGACCTTTATGCCTTCGGGACGGTGATAAAGGAAGCGGCTGAAGCTGTCGGCAGGAGAGTTGT
The DNA here is from genome assembly GCA_012840135.1 of Thermoanaerobacterales bacterium. Taxonomy (GTDB): domain Bacteria; phylum Bacillota; class Thermosediminibacteria; order Thermosediminibacterales; family Tepidanaerobacteraceae; genus Biomaibacter. Next base: position 7,901 of record DUMA01000029.1, on the reverse strand, counting down.
GGTCATCGCCAGCAGCGATCTGTCCCACAGGTTGACTCCCGATGCACCTGCAGGGTACGATCCCCGGGCAGCGGAATTTGATAGCAAAATCGTCTCTCTGCTCGAAAAATTTGATGTGGAGCAAATAGCCGAATTGGATTCTGCATTAATAGAAAAAGCCGGAGAGTGCGGCTTGAGGTCTATATGGGTCATGATGGGAGCCCTGGATGGATATAAAGTTCAGGCCCGGGTGCTTTCCTATGAGGGGCCTTTCGGCGTGGGGTATTTCGTGGCCGCCTTTCATCCGGTGGCAAAAGGGGAAAGTCTTTTGAAAAAACTCTACGAAAGAAAGCGCGATAAAATAGAAAAGCGGAGAAAAAGCGAAGACGCCTATGTAAGACTTGCGCGCCAGACCCTCGAAACCTATGTGAAAGAGGGCAGGATGCCGGAATTTCCGAAGGACCTGCCGGAAGAGATGCTGTCACAGAGGGCGGGGGTATTCGTTTCCATCAAAAAAAACGGAGAGCTGCGGGGATGCATCGGAACTTTTTTGCCCACCAGGAAAAACATAGCGGAAGAAATACGACAAAACGCCATCAGCGCCGGATGCGAGGATCCAAGGTTTAACCCTGTAGAGCCCGAAGAACTGCCGGAACTTACATATTCAGTAGATGTACTGTCAAAGCCCGAACCCATAGACTCTCTGGATATGCTGGACCCGAAAAAGTACGGAGTTATAGTGAGGAAAGGCTTCAGGTCTGGATTGCTTTTGCCCGACCTGGAGGGTGTGGACACCGTGGAAGAACAGATAAGCATAGCCCTGAAAAAGGCCGGCATCAGGCCTGATGAAGATTACAAGCTGGAGAGGTTTGAAGTGGTTAGGCATTATTGAGGGTTGCAGTGAATATGGCAGCATGGTCCTGAGTTTAAACATCAATCGGTTGCATATCCGAATCTCAAGTGACATAAACTTTTTTAAAGTCAGTTGCCTAAATATTCCCCGCGCCAATATATGAGAAAGGAAATGGAAAATGAAAGAGGCGTTGTTCTTTGAAAGAATGGAAAATGGCGTTGTCCATTGTTTCCTCTGTCCCCATCATTGTAGGATTGCTCCAGGCAGGGCCGGGACATGCAGGGTGAGAAAAAATGTGGATGGCATTTTATATTCCACAAATTACGCTAGAGTGTCCTCCTGGGGCATGGACCCAATAGAAAAAAAGCCCCTTTATCACTTCTTTCCCGGAAGCTGGATATTTTCAGTGGGGAGCTTCGGATGTAATTTTCGGTGCAAGTTCTGCCAGAACTGGCAGATTGCGCAGCTTACTGATGTTCCTACACAGGAAGTCAGTCCGAAAGACCTGGTGGAGGTAGCCTTGAGGCAGAAGGGCAATATAGGCATAGCTTACACATATAATGAGCCCACGATATGGTACGAATATGTGATAGAATGTGCCCGTCTGGCCAGGGAAAAGGGATTAAAGAATGTCCTGGTGACCAACGGTTTTATCGAAAAGGAACCGCTGGAAAAATTGCTGCCCTTTATAGACGCCATGAATATTGATGTGAAGGCATATACCGAGGATTTTTACACGGACATGACCTTCGGGAAGCTATCTCCGGTGAAGCGGACGGTGGAAATAGCCCAGAAATCCTGTCATGTGGAGATAACCACCCTCCTCATACCCGGTATGAACGACGGTGAGGATGAAGTGGAGGCCCTGGCAAAATGGCTGGCCTCTTTAAGAAAAGATATTCCGCTTCACCTCACCCGCTACTTCCCCAATTTCAAGCTGGACCTCCCGCCCACGCCGGTGGAGACCATCCGGCGGGCAAGGAAAATTGCTATGAAATACCTGGATTATGTCTACACCGGAAATATGGTAGATGAGGAAGGCAGCAACACTTATTGCCCAAAATGCGGCGAGCTTCTGATTGCGCGCCGGGGTTATGATGTGGAGGTATTGGGAGGAGCTAAATGTCAAAAATTGCCCGAACATAGATGCCCCAAAAATTCCTCGAAGAGTTTTGAATGATATTTATCCTTGTGGTAGATTATGTTGAACTTTCTTAAGAACCTTACGCCCTCAAAATTAATTTTTACTAACCTGCCGCTTTTAATTTCTTCTTTTATGGCTATTTCCGACACCACAGAAACTCCTATATTCGCTTCCACGGCCTTTTTTATAGCTTCGGTGTTGTTCAGCACGTGCTTTATACTGTAGGGAATATTATGTTTTGACATAGTGTTTTCAAAAACTTCCCGAGTGCCGCTGCCCTGTTCACGTATTATGATGTTTTGATCTGATATTGTCCCTGGACCGATTCTCTTTCTTGCGGCCCAGGGGTGATTTTTGGAACATATTATGAAAAGCTCGTCGTCCATATAAGGTTTAACGATGATATCTTTTGAGTGTATGGGGCCTTCCACCAGGCCGATGTCGATGCTGTTTTCCAGCAGCATTTTTTCTATGGCTCCGGTATTGTCGATGGCAAATGGTATATCTATATTTTTATATTTCTGGCCAAAAGACCTGATTATTTCGGGCAGCAAGTAGGTGCCGATGGTGGTGCTGGCTCCTATGCGCAATTTGCCGGTGTTCATGTTTGCGATATCTTTCATGGTGCTCTGCGCCTCCTCCACCAGGACATGGATTCTCCTGGCATATTCCAGTAAGACTTCTCCCGGGTATGTCAACAGGAGCTTTTTATTTATCCTGTCAAAGAGATGGACATCAAGCTCCTCTTCCAGTTCCAGAATGGCCTGGCTTACTGCGGGCTGGGTCATATAAAGTTTTTTGGCCGCCCCGGACATGCTGCCGCAATCGCATACTGTAGTAAAGACCTTCAATTTTCTAAAATTCAATTAAAATCACCTCATAAGTAATAACTTATATATTTAATAATATCATATTATTTTACTAATATAACTACATAGTTTACAATTAGTATTTGAGGTGATAAAAATGTTATTTGAACCATGTAAAATAGGGAATCTCCCATTAAAAAACCGGCTGGTCATGTTGCCTACGGTAACAAATCTTGCCCGAGACGGGTTTGTAAGTGATAGGGAAATGGCATACTATGACAGAAGGTCCAGGGATGTTTCCCTGGTCATTGTAGAGGCAAGCTATGTAAATAAACTGGGTAAGTTTTTTGTAAATCAACTGGGAATAGATGATGATGAAAAAATCGCCGGCCTTGCCCGGCTGGCACAGGTAATCCATAAAAATGGGGCAAAAGCCGGAATACAGCTGGCCATGCACAATCCAAAGTATAGCCCTGTAGACTTTTCAAAGGAGCAGGTGCAGGGATTCGTGGAGGACTTTGCCCGAGCGGCGGCCAGGGCAAAAGAGGCGGGCTTTGACCTGGTGGAACTTCACTTTGCCCACGGATGGTTTGTAAATCAGTTTTTATCCCCGGATGTCAACAGGAGGACCGATGAATACGGCGGGAGTTTTGAAGGCAGGACTCGCTTTGCCCTGGATATATTGCAAACCGTCAAGGCCGAAGTGCCCGATATTGCGGTCCTGTGCAGAATAAACGGCGATGATTTTACACCCGGAGGATTTAGCATCGAGGAAAGCGTCAAATTTGCGAAGATGCTGGAACAAAGCGGTGCCGACGGACTTAATGTTTCCGCCGGGGTGGGGGCCACTTCGGAATACCATATATCCCCCATGGGCATTGAGGACAGGCCTCTGGTGAAATATGCCGGGAGAATTAAAGGTAGTGTAAAAATACCGGTGATAGCCGCAGATAAACTTGGCGAGGCATCGGATTGGGAAAAGATTTTAAAGGATGGTACGGCTGATTTCATAGGCATTGCCAGGGGGCTTATAGGAGATCCCGACTGTGTCGCCAAAATCAGGGAAGGCCGTACCGAAGATATAAGGTATTGCATCCACTGCAATCAGGCTTGCATAGCGTATATCCTGAAAGGAATGCCCGTGTCCTGTATGATAAATCCCGAAGTGGGAAGAGAGTTGGAGTTTGAGGTAAAGGCAGAAAAGCCTTTAAATATTGCCGTGATAGGGGCAGGCCCGGCGGGTATGGCTGCTGCCGCTTATCTTGCCAGAAAAGGCCATAGAGTAGAGCTCTTTGAAAAAAGCGAAAAACTCGGCGGCCAGCTCAATGTAGCCAGCATACCGCATTGCAAAAAAGAAATCGGCAGGGTAGTAGAATATCTTAAAAAGGACCTGGAAAGATACGGCGTCAGAGTGCACCTGAATACGAACATTACCCCCGCAGGGATGGAGGCTATGGACTTTGACAGGGTTGTAATCGCGACAGGTTCAGTTCCGTCAAAACTTGATATGGCCATGGATGCGGCACCTTGCCAGGCCGTGGATGTGCTGGAAGGCCATGTGCCCGAAGGCAGGAACATTATCGTAATAGGCGGAGGGCTCACTGGCCTTGAAACCGCCGAATTTCTGGCCCAAAAAGGCAAGGATGTGACAGTCCTGGAAATGCAGGACGATGTGGCTGCAGGGGTATTTCCGATGGTAAAAAAGCTTCTTTTAAAAAGATTAAAAGAGCTGCATATAAATATAGTTACAAAGGCCAAGATAAACCGTATGGTTCGGAAAAAGCTGTCATATACTGTAGATGGTGTCGAAAAACTCTTGGAGTTTGACGATGTTGTCCTGGCGGTGGGTAACAAGCCCGACGAAACCTTTGCAAAATTAAAAGGCCATGAAAAATACACCTTTGTGGGCGACTGCAATGTGGTGGCCACAGCCGTTGAGGCCATAAGGAACGGGGCGGAAATTTCACTAAAAATATAAAGAAAGGATGCGCTTTAATATGAATGTAATGGATGAATACGTAGATATTAAAGGGAGCAAAATCCATTATGTGACAAACGTTCGGGAAAATGGCGGCGATGCAGTGCTGCTTTTACACGGCAAGAGGTTTACAACCCGGGACTGGGTGGAGTCGGGATTGATGGAAACCCTTGAAAGGCAGGGGGTTCAAGCCATCGCCCTGGAAATGCCGGGCTATGGAGAGTCCGAGGAACTGGATTTGGATCCCGAGGACTTTTTGGCAGAATTTATGAAGCGAATGAACCTCTCTGCAGTCCACATTGTAGGTCCGTCCTTCAGCGGGGAGATATCCATAAGATTTGCCTTAAAGTTTCCGGATATGCTCAAATCTATGATTATTATAGACAGCATAAATGTGGATAAATACGAGGATAAATTAAAAGATATAAAAGTCAAGACATTGATAGTTTGGGGCAAAAAAGACAACATCGCTCCCTATGAATTTGCGGAAATCTTGAAAGACCACCTGCCGGAAAGCACCCTTTTCACCTTTGAAGATCTGGGGCATACATGCTATTTTGATGATATGCCAACTTTCTCTGATGTACTCATAAAATTTATAAATGAAAATTGAATAAAATAAATTGCAAAGATGCTCCCGCCGGCACTGATATTTTACCGGCGGGGGCATTTTGTGTAGGAAAGATGTCTATTTCCCGGGAAATATGGCATATATTGTAATATGGATTCGACCATTTTTTGTTAACAACTCTTTACCAGAATATAACAATGATTAACATCACATTAACATCATTTTAAAACAATTCTAATAAAATAAAAACAGGCTTTAAATTTTTTATTATTTTTAGGAGGGGTTTTTATGAGGTTGTTTTCCAGAAAGAGTATAGGTTTGTTGCTGGCAGCGGTTATGGTATTATCGGTCGTTGTTTCATCCTATATTCCTGCTGCCGAAGCTGCCGTTCCCGCCAGGAATGTAATTTTGCTCATCGGCGACGGCATGGGATACGGTCAGATGACACTGGGACGTATAATGAAGGACAGCGCTCTCAACATGGATAGTTTTACATATAACGGCACCGCATCTACATATCCCAATGACCCTGTCGAAAAGTGGGTCACGGACTCGGCAGCCGCCGGAACGGCTCTTGCTACAGGTGTTAAAACCTACAATGCGGCCATAAGTGTAGATGTAAACAAAAAACCTGTAAAGACTATACTCGAATATGCCCAGGAAAATGGCAAGGCTACCGGTCTTGTGAGTACCACCAGAATCACTCATGCTACTCCTGCCGTTTTTGCCTCCCACAATGCGGACCGCGATGCCGAAAATGAAATAGCCGTTGATATGCTCAACCATAAAGTTGATGTGCTTTTAGGCGGTGGAAAAAGATATTTCGTGACAAAAGACCAGGGCGGCAAGAGAGAAGATGGCAGGGACCTTATTGCCGAAGCCAAAAACATGGGTTACACCTTTGTGGAAACCAGGGATGAAATGAACAAGGTCACCGGTGGAAAACTTCTCGGCCTTTTTAAGAGCAGCCATGCCAGCTATGATATTGACAGAGATGCCGCAAAAGAACCCAGCCTTGCAGAAATGACCAAAAAGGCTATCGACATTTTAAGCAAGGATAAGGAAGGATTCTTCCTTATGGTGGAAGGCGGCCGCATCGACCACGCCTCTCATGGCCATGATGCAGCAACTGTCGCCAAAGATGTCATAGCCTTTGATGATGCCGTAAAGGTAGCTCTTGACTTTGCAAAATCCCGCAATGATACTCTGGTTATCGTAACTGCAGACCATGAGACCGGCGGACTTTCCATCGGCGGATACGGCCAGTACAACTTCAAGCCAGAAGTTTTAAAAGCTCAAAAGAACTCCATTGAAGATGTTATAGCATCCAAATTTACAGCGGATAATTATAAGGATATTTTTGCCCAGTATTTTGGTATTACAGACCTTACCCCCTATGAGCAGGTGGCTATGCTGGATGCTTTCAAAGCCCAGAAAACAGATTCCTACGCTGTGGCAAATACAGCTGCCGATATAATGAGCAAGAGGGCTTTAGTAGGTTGGACTTCCGGAGGCCATACCGGAGCAGACGTACCTGTAATGGCTTACGGCCCCAATGCTTCCGACTTTGCCAGACATATGGATAACACCGATATAAATAGGCTCATGATGAAAGCCTTCGGATTCAGCAGGTGAATATAGCGTAAGGCTACTCAACGAATTGAAATAATTTTGTAAAGAACACAAAGGGAGCTGGTAATTCTCAGCTCCTTTCTTTGATATTGCAAGGGACCAGTTAAGTTTAAAAGAATATATAGGCCCGTTTATGGTGAGCCGGTAAAAAAAGGCAAATTTTGAGTTGAAGATACAGGCCTTACGCTATCTATAACTTCCCGGACATCGAACAGAGGTGAGAGCATCTTGTCCTGAGTTTTTATAGCGATACCATCTATATGCCTTCTGTCCATTTCTATAAAATTACTCTCAAAGTTTTCATAGGGTTTTGGCCCTACACCGTAAAAAACATTGAATCCGGATTGCAGTAAAAATTTGAACTTGGGATCCTTCGAAGAAAGGCTGCTGCCGTAAGGGTAGATATATATGGGTGTCGGCCCTATCAGGGGTTCTACCTCCATTTTCCATTTCAAGGTATCTCTTTTCAACTTTTCTAAACTAATTTTTCTCACATCAGGATGACCGTAACTGTGGGAGGCAAATTCCCACCCGGTTTCCTTTAAGCGCTTGACCACCTGCAGAGCTTCGCTTTTTTGCCTTTCATAGGATATAGAGTCCGCTTCATTGGTTCTATACCCCAGGATGCCCTGATAACCTGTGAGGCCAATAATGCCCTTTGCCCCATGAAGCGAAAAGTCCTCATGTTCCTTTACAAAATTATCAAGAATAGGAATTATTTCATTATCATGCGAGATAACTACTTCCCCCTCTGGAGAAACAGAATAGGTGGCTACATTTCCGTTTTCGTCCAGTATCAGCCTGAAAACGATCGCGTCAAGTATTTTTAGGTTTTTTTTTGAAAAAGACCCACCATCAAATTGCGGATGAGAATGTATTATTAACTTAAACTCAGGGCTGCCCTTGATATAAAGCCCCGTATCCATGTTTCCTTG
>DUMA01000028.1 GCA_012840135.1 Thermoanaerobacterales bacterium | reverse complement strand
TATTTTCATATGACCTCACCTTCCTGTTGAGTTTTTTAACTCATCCTTGTGGAGGATGGTGAGGTCTTTTTTCTACGTACGTCCACCGTTTTCCTGCTTTTTGACCTAATAATATTTTACACTATCACTTGCTCCCGGCATGGAATATCGATGAAATCTCCTGTCTCATTTCTAAACTCACCATCATAACGTACGATTAGAGACGCACCAAATTTATCCAACAGTTGTGACTGGTAAACCCTTTTCCGCGCTTCACTTATTACAAGGTTTTCGATCAGTTTCTCTTCAATGGTGGCCGGCATGGCCATTTTCCCGGGCTCCTCCTGCAAATCGGCAATCCCTAATACAATTTCCACCACCTGGGGGTCCAGTTTGGTTCCCGCCAGTGCTGCGAAATCAGTTTTGGACTTCTTCTTGTAAAAAATGTGATCGTACTGATCAGCAGCAGCAATAATCCGAGCTCCCAGCGGTATATGCTCTCCCGATATACCAGCAGGGAACCCTGTGCCGTCCCAGCATTCATGGTGGTAGCGAATATACTCTGAAGACCTGGCTAACCCGGCTATCTCCTTTACCATATCAGCGCCAATTTCCGCGTGTTTGCGATATTCCCTTTCTTCTTCCAGAGTAAGCGGCCCTCGCTTTTGAAAGATTTTTTCCTCCAGATAGGTCTTGCCCAAGTCGTGCAATAGAGCCGCATAATGAATTGAATCAATTTCATCCTGGGGTAGTTTCATCTTTTCTGCAATCTTGCGGGCTATCCTGCCAACCCTGGTGGCATGTCCTCCACTGATAGACAGTTTGTTTTCAGTTAATTGAGTGAGTGATTCCATCGTCCTTAAGTAGGTTTTCCGCAAGTTGATGAATAAGGCAAAAGCATAGCGCAGGGCTAAGAAAACTACAAAAACAAATAGTGTTTCAATCCAGAACTGCAGTTGATCATATAGCTCATAGGAAAGAACCAGACGCACGCTTAAGAGAGAAACGACTAAATATATTAAAAGGCCGTCTTGGACCATTTCAATCCAGGTTGCCAAATATTTTCTTTTACTCAGTTCAGAGATAATGACGGACATCAAGGTGATGTTCACAAGATAGTAGAGAGCAATGGCAAACAGCAAACGGGGAACATCATACCACGTAAAAGTCCCCGGTACTCCCCCTGACCACAGGTACCCGTATCCTGCAGCAACGATACAAATAATATACTGGCTTGTATTAAATAAAAATTTAATTGTTTCGCGTTTAACCAATGGAATACTGACTAAAGAAATGATAGTCTCAATTACTACCGCTTCTGGAATGCCGTAGACAGCCATTACAACGAAAGTGAAGGTAGTAGAGCCTGAAACTATAGATCCGTTTGGTAATTCAACATAAAATTTTTCAAGCAATCCAGCAATCAGGCCTATTGCCAAAACAAAAGGTAAAAATTTTATTTTTAGGCCGGATAACACCAGCAAGAGAACAGCCATGCCGGTAGCTATGACCGTGTATATAAAGTTTTTCAAAGATCCTGTCATGGCTGTTCTCTCCTTTCTTCAGAAAAGTGTATTAAGGAAAAAAGGGGCGTAGAATAAATCACTTTTCATGTACCAATCATGTAACAGGAACATCGTTTAGTGCCATGGAAATCTAGCCACAGCAGCCAGTACCATGGAAGCTACAGTAAACCAGAATAAGACCTTCTTCATCATATCACCTCCCCCCGGATAAATTGTTTCACCCTAATGATCTACGCCCCAAAGTTTGAAATCTAATGGCTATACTGTTTTAACCATCCCCTTGTAAACAAACCATGAGACGCCCAGCGTCACCGCAATGTCGCCGGGGCTTACAACCATGCTGCTGAAAACAAAAGGAGGACGCAAGGGAATGACGTCAGCTAAATACGGTAGAAGGGTGAATTCCGTCAGCGGTTGGTGTTTTGTCACCCCTTCCACTACCGCAGGTATGTATGAGGACAAGCCCGCCCACTCCAGCGCATCCAGGGATACGGGCATCCTGCCGCCATTGGCGATTATCACAGAGAAGTTGAGTAATGTGCCGAAAATAAACATTTTAATGCCCGGGATGCGGCGATTGCACCAGCAACCATAGATTAGCATTAAGTAGGAAACAACTACCCAAAAGGCAAAACTCTGTTTTATAAACGAAACGCGATGGTAAAGAAACATCACTATCCACTGTAGCAATAACCCGGATATGATCATCCACGGCTTCCTTATTTCGGTTTCCGACAGGCGCTGCAGTGACCCTTTTTTAAGAAAGGCTATGGCGACCACCGGGATTAGAAACTCGTAAATCATGAGTCCTCTCCTTAATTGTAATAGTTAGCGAGGCCCAGAATGATCTATAACGGTGAGCGTTTGAAGTGTTCCTCGCCCAGGAAATCCGGTACGCCCATCACATCCAATACTTCGTAAACATCCTCGCTAAGGTTGCAGACGGAAAACGGCTGTTGGCTCTGGTTCAGATCTTTCCAGATAGCCAGGAGACTTCCCACACCGGTAGAATCCACGAATTCTAAACCAGTCATGTCGAAAACAATCAGCCCGTTAATAGGTTTGTATTTTTCGTAAAAAGCTTTAAATTCAGGTACGGTAGAAAGGTCCAGTTCCCCGGCTACCTTCAGGACGGTAGCTTGATTTTCTAAACTAACGGATAAAGACAACACACTGAACACCTCCGGACCGTCTGTAATTACTCCATTGCTAAATGCGTCCTTCCTCACAAACGAATTGCAACTGCTTCCCTTTATCTTTCACCCCCTTTTTGCACTTTCTTTCAATTCCCACAATATTACCAGCAAACGGTCCAGCCATTGGCTCTGGGCGTATACCAATGGATAAGATAAAGTGACATATGAATCCGCCAATTGTATAAGCCATTGTTTTTCCTCGCTTATTTGTCTTTCCAGCCTGGCCGGATCGCGATAGGTGGCGGTCTGCCAAAAGGGCTCTTCCGCCAAAGCTGCTACTAACTTCGGGTCAAACTGGGAACCGGCACCCTGGTATACTTCTTCGAGTGCTTCATACACTTTAGAAGGCTGACGATAAGGCCTTGGAGAAATCATGGCATCCAATGCATCGGCCAGTGCGATGACTCGGGCAGGCCAGGGTATCATCTGCCCCCTGAGCCCCTCATATCCCTTCCCATTCCACCATTCGTGGTGATATCTGATTATTTCCACCAGGAAATTGTCTCCTCCCCTTGCCGCTACTACTGAAGCGCCCCGCCTGGCGTGTTCTTTTAATTCAATCCATTCCTCCTCTGTAAGCGGTCCTGGCTTTTCGATAATTTCACGCCTGACAAACATCTTTCCTACATCGTGGAGGAATGCCCCAGCTATCACTGTTTCCTGTTCCACTTCATCGAGACGCAGCAAAGTACATATTCTCAAAGTGAGATTGGCAACACTGGCGCTGTGGAGGTATAACCTGAACCAGGACTCTTTCATGGTCATTAATAAATCGCCCATACCCGTTAGATTCACAGCACGGCCCCCCTTTTTTAACTTTCTCTTTTCATCTATCGTAGTCTATCTTACACGAGTATTTGCGGGTATTTTTATATATATAAGAAAGACGGCAGCCTAATCAGCTGCCGTAATAGAGAACATTATTTAAACAAATAATGAAACCTTTATTGCGGCAACCTGGCAGTCATACCTCAAGGGCTACAGACCCATGGCTTTGCGTCCCAACCTTTCGGATGGTTTGCCTTTAGCACAATAAATTTTAATAGTTAAAAGTAAAAGGGCTGATGCAACACTACCGGAACATACAATATTTTCCAGATAGTGAAAAGTTCAGCCCTCTAATGATCTTCTTTTATGGGGAATGATTGTAATAGTACACTACGGAAACAATCGTGCAGGAAAGAAGGGTCATGAGGCCCTTCCCAAGCAGCCGGAAAGAGTGGAGGGAAAACCTGAATAGGCAATTTAGATTGGTAAGCAAACAATAAAAGTTCTCACGAAAACTAAAACCACTGTAATACGGAATATGAATAATTTCCAGATATTGGTAGATTTTACATATTATACCCCCCCCCCCGAAACGAACATATGTTCTTGTTGCGCATTTCAACGTTTGCATCTCTCGTTCATTCCTTTCGAGTCCTTTTTCTACCCTTTTCTATATAAACCTCACCGATAAAATTGTCATTTTGATGTCGCGTTACTTGCTATTATTATTCTACAAAAATCTAGTTTTTCCTTCTTTTAGCAAAAAATATGTCAAAAATTGCGGTAATTTTAGTTAAATTTATCTATAGCTCTAAACCGTGCGTGCGGCTTTCACCCCACACGGCTTGACAACAATCGCAACAGGGGTCAGGCTTGAATAATTCACCTATTCAAGCCTGACCCCTTGTTTTATGCCTCAAAGGCATTGAATTTGTTCATGGCTTCGTCGACGCCTTTGGATATTATCAAAAGTGCCGCCTGGGCCGCCGCCTCCATAGCGGCTTTTATTTTTGTTATTTCTTCACCGTAGAAACTTCCCAGCACATGGCCTGCGGCATCTTTTTCGCCTTCAGGTCTTCCGATGCCAACCCTTATGCGGTTGAATTTATCCGATGAAAGCTGGTATATGATGGAGTCCATACCCCTGTGGCCGCCGGAGCTACCCTCGGGGCGGATGCGAAGCCTCCCCACGGGCAGGTCCATATCGTCATAAATAACTATAATGTTGCTCAGGGGAATTTTATAAAATTTTGCGGCATCCAAAACGCTTTCTCCGGACAGGTTCATATAGGTCTGAGGCTTTAAGAGCAGAAGTTTTTCGCCATGGAAATATGTCTCCCCCAGAAGGCCTTTGAAATTTACTTTGTTTATTTTTGTATCAAGTTTTTCCGCCAGAATATCCAGCACCATGAATCCTACGTTGTGGCGGGTATGCTCATATTCCTTGCCGGGATTTCCCAAACCGACGATAAGAAACAAATACTCCACCATCCTTTATATTAAAATAAAAGGCGCAACTTCGTTGCGCCTTACTTGTGTCGAATACTATAAAGTAACTATCAGCATCAACTTGAGGAAGGCGCAGCGTTTCCTTCGCGAACGACTTGTGCTGCGCCGACGAAAAAATGGTAATGGTTAAATTATTCTTCCTCTTTCTTTTCCTTGCCCTTGGCCACCACTTCTGGTTCGGTTGCCTGCTCGCCTGCGGGAACTTCAGCATCCTCCGCAAGCTTCGGCGCCAGGATGCTGACTACAACTTCGTCGGGGTCATCCAGCACGGTAATCTTTTCATCCACTTTCAGATCTCCCACCGTCAGGGTATCTCCTATCTTGAGGTGGGAAATATCAACCTCCAGGTGCTCGGGCATGTCCGCCGGTAAGGCTTTGACCAAAAGCTCCCTCTTTTGATGCTGGAGGATGCCACCCATCTTTAATCCCTCAGCATCGCCCTTCAAGACCAGCGGCAGGTTGAACTCTATCCTGTCGGTCATGGAAACCTTGTAGAAGTCCACATGCAGAATGGCATCTTTTAGCGTATCCCTCTGAATTTCCTTCATCAGCACCGGAAGCTTTTCGCCTTCCAGTTCAAGATCGATAAGGGCGCTTTCACCGTGGGTTTTCAGGATCTTTAAAAGCTCTTTTGCGTCCACGACCACCGGGCTGCTCTCGATATTCTTGCCATAAAGCACGCCCGGCAGTTTGCCCTTCCTGCGGAGTTCATTTATGATACCTTTCTTTGAGACATCGCGCTTTTCCGCCTTTAAAGCAATTTGCTCCATCACGATTTCCTCCTTAAAATTACTGCACTATGCCGAAAATAGTAAATTTAATCATGATTCGAGTAGCTCTACTCTGCGGTGCCTTTGGCCGCCGCTTGCCACAAACACCGGAGTTTCTGCACCCGTATCAATTATACTTAATATCATAATTTTATTCAAGTTTTAGAACGGCTGGCCGAACTAATTGAACGAAATGTATTGTACATGTCCCCTGCCGTTCAATCAAACAATGTGCTCACGGACATGTTCTCATGGATTCGGGATATGGCTGCGGCAAAAAGCGGGGCCACCGAAAGCACCTTGATCTTGTCTATTTTTTTGTCATCTTTTAAGCGGATGGTGTTTGTCACCACCACTTCTTCTATGGGGGACTCCTGCAGCCTCTCTATGGCAGGCCCCGACAGCACCGGATGGGTGCAGCAGGCATATACTGCTTTGGCACCGCGCTCGAGAAGGGCTTCGGCTCCGAGAGTGATGGTGCCTGCGGTGTCTATCATGTCATCGGTCATGATAACGGTCTTGCCACTGACTTTTCCTATTATATTCATGACTTCCGCCACATTGGGCTCGGGGCGGCGCTTATCGATGATGGCAATTGAAGCGCCTATGCGGTTGGCAAGCTCCCTGGCCCGGGTAACCCCACCCAGGTCCGGAGATACCACCGTCACATCGCCCAGTTGTTTTTTCTTGAAATAGTCCGCCAGGATGGGCACAGCCATGAGATGGTCTACGGGGAAATTGAAATATCCCTGAATCTGGCCCGCATGCAAATCCATGGTGAGCACTCTGTGGGCTCCTGCCGCTGAAATTATATCCGCCACCAGTTTTGCAGTGATGGGATCTCTTGGTTTTACCTTTCTGTCCTGGCGCGCATAGCCGTAGTAAGGGATCACGGCGGTAATCCTCCATGCCGAAGCCCTCTTGAAGGCGTCTATCATTATGAGCAGCTCCATGATATTGTCGTTAACGGGACTGGAAAAGGGCTGGACCACGAAAACGTCGGCCCCGCGCACGCTCTCATTTATCTTTACCTGAATCTCCCCATCGCTGAAGGTGTTCACCAGCGAATCCCCCAGGGTGATTCCCAGATTGTCGGCAATCTCTATGGCCAGCTCGGGATTTGCGTTGCCGGTGAAAATTTCAAGTCTATTATCCATTTTTCTGGTTTCCTCCTTCAATCTTGTTTCTTCTCTTTTGCGCCCATCCAATTATATTTTCCTGCCTGGCACGGGCTATAGCCAGAGAATCCTCCGGCACTTCGCGGGTTATGGTGGAACCTGCCGCCACAAAGGAACCCGCCTTTACGGTCACCGGCGCTATGAGGTTGGAATTGCACCCTATGAATGCTCCGTCCTCCACTATGGTCTGATGTTTTTTGTATCCATCGTAATTAACAAATATGGTGCCGGCTCCGATATTGACCTTCTTGCCGATGACGGCATCGCCCACATAGGAAAGATGCGGTACCTTGGACCCAGCATCGACTCTGGCATTTTTCATTTCCACAAAGTCGCCGATCCTGGCCCCCTCGCTTATATGGCACCCCGGCCTGAGGTTGGCGAAGGGACCTATCTTTACTTTATCTTCCACGATACTTTCCTGAATCTGGCTCATAACTATTTCAACATAATTCCCTATTTTACTGTCCTTTATGCGGCTGTTGCCGATTACCGTGCATCCTTCTCCTATCTCCGTACTGCCTTCCAGGAACACTCCCGGATAAATCACCGTATCTCTGCCTATCTTCACACCGGCATCCACCATGCAGGTATCGGGGTTTATGAAAGTGACACCTTCCCGCATCCAGTGCTCTATGATCCTTTTTTGCATGATGTTTTGGGCACAGGCCAGCTGCCGGCGGTCATTTATCCCGGAAAGTTCCAGCGGATCTCCTATCTCAAAGGCCAGCACATCTTTGCCCTGATCGTTAAATATTTCCACTACATCGGTGAGATAGTATTCTCCCTGACGATTGTCATTTTTTACCCTGGACAGGACTTCAAACACAAGAGAACCGTCAAAGCAGTAAAAACCAGAGTTTATCTCATCAATGGCCTTTTCCTCCGGTGATGCATCCTTTTCCTCCCTTATGGCCGCCACCCTGTCTCCATCCCTTATGATCCTGCCGTAACCGGTGGGGTCTTTCACCCTTGCCGTCATCACGGTGGCGGCGGGTCTGCGTTCCCCGTGGAATTTTACCATAGCTGCGATGCTTTCTGCCGTAATCAACGGCATATCGCCGTAAAGCACCATGAGTGTGTCGCTGTCTTTCGCCGCTTCCCTGGCCTGCATGAGAGCATGGCCTGTCCCCTTTTGTTCGACCTGAATCGCAAACTCGATATTTTGGCTCTCAAAAGCCTTTCTTACTTCATCAGCACCTCTGCCTACCACTGCTATCACCCTGCCGGCACCGGCCTTTCTTGCGGCGTTTATTACATGGCCCAGCATCGGTATCCCGCAAACCCTGTGGAGAACCTTGGGTACATCCGATTTCATGCGGGTGCCCTCGCCGGCGGCCAGAATCACCGCCGTGAATCCAGTCATTCTTATCCCTCCTAGAAAAATTCAGCGTCTATCAAATCCTTGTATATTATACAAAAAAATTGCAGGAATTTGTAGCAAACATTAAAAATTTAGGACATCTGATAAAGATGTCCTCAAGCCGTCTCATGGTTATAGTGCTGCAGGATGGTTTCCTGAATCCTGGCCCTGGTTTGTGAGTTTATGGGGTGGGCGATATCCTTAAACTGCCCATCGGGAGTCCTGCGGCTCGGCATGGCTACAAAAAGTCCGTTTTGACCCTCTATGATGCGGATATCGTGGACAACAAATTCATCATCAAAAGTAACTGACACCACTGCTTTCATCTTTCCTTCTTCGGCCACTCTGCGTATGCGAACATCGGTAATCTCCAACGGTTGCACCTCCCTGCTGATAATTTCGCTTGTACATTTTCTATATTAATCTTAAAATTCCTGCAAGGAGAGTAAAATTTTTCACGAAATTGTGATTTTATCAGGTCGTATATTGATGATGCCCTTTTCCACATCTATCCCATCCAGCACCATGAGGGAAATGTAATCTTTGACCAGTTTGCACTGGGGAGTGCCGGTGGACACCAGTACCGCCACTCCCACCACTTCCGCGTTAAATTCTGCCACCAGGTCGCTCATTCCCCTGGCCGTGCCGCCGCCTTTCATGAAATCGTCCACGATGAGCACCCGCGCATTCTCCGAAAGTGCCCTCTTCGGCAGGGACATGTTTTGAATTTTCTGGCCGGTCCCGGAAACGTAACTTATATTCACTGAAGGCCCTTCGGTGACCCGGCTGTCCCTCCGGGCTACCATCAGGGGGATATCCAGCGCCCGGGCCGTCATGAGGGCTATTGGTATTCCCTTTGTTTCCACCGTGAGGACGCAGGTGGGATCTCTATCCATAAAAATTTGTGCAAAAATCTCTCCTATTTTTACGGAATACTCCGGTGAAAAAATGACATCGGTCATGTATATGTAGCCGCCGGGAATTATCCTCTTTTGGTCCTTTAGGTTTTCACACAGGGCCCTGACAAAAGAATTGATTTCGCTTTCGGGTTTCTTGATGCGATAGCGTACGCCGCCGCCCGCTCCGGCTATGGTGGTAAGCTCCCCTTCGCCGGATAACGCAAGGGCATTTTTTATTATGTTCAAATCCTCGCTGATGGAGGACTTGGCTGCATCCAGGCGTTCGCTGAAATAGTTCAGAGAAATGACCCTGTTTGGATTTTCACATAGTATCTTTGACAGCAGGGCGAGCCTCTCACCGCGCCTCATCTGCAGCCCTCCCCTGCCAGAACTTTCCTTGCTAGTTCCAGGTCGCTTTCCTTATCCACATCGGTGCCTATTTCCGGATAGTCGCTTATCACGGCCCTGGCTTTGAGGCCGAAAAGGCCGGATACTTTATTTTCCAGTTCTTTTATGGTGAGCGTGCCCAGTACGAGTTTTGCCACAAAGGATATACCCAAAATCCCTGCCAGCATCCATGGTTTTTTCCTGTACGTAAGGAAGGCTTCAGCTTTATCTATGGCCTTTTTTACGGTGCCGGCCTTCAGCATCACGATATTGCCCCCTGTAAAGGTGCCATCTTTTATCCTGACATAAGTTCGGTGAACCCCCGGGTATTTTGCATCATTGACCTCTCTTCTCACGATGGGATAGCAAAAATCGGCCTCCAGCTCCAGAGCCTTTGCCGCAAAGTCCCTGATGGCTTCGGGCGTGATCATGGGTATGTCGCAGGTAAGTACCAGGAGCTCTTCCTCCGGAGGCAGGGCTTCCGCACCCTTGAGGATGTTCTGGGTCAGGGAGTTCCCCTGTTCTATTATCATGTCCACCCTTTCCTTCAGAAAGGAAAGTTCGGCCTTATCCCCCACCACGGCTATCTTTTGTATAAAGTCCAGTGCTTTCAAGGCGTCTATCACGTACAGTATCATTTCTTTGCCTTCAATCTTAATGGTGGCCTTGCTGTCACTGACCTTTTTCAGGGGGCCGTCTGCCTCCTTTCCCGCCAGTATCAGGGCATTCATAAAGGTTCCTCCTCAAAATCCATTTGCTTTCTCAGTATATTCATGACGTTGTTTTCTACTTTTTCAATGTGATCTTTGGCCAGCTTTTCCGCCCTGTCCGCATCCCCGTCTTTTAAGGCATCCACTATCCTGCGGTGCTCCTGCAGGATGCTTTTTATCCTATCAGGATTTGTGAAAGACTGCACCCTGAAGCGATCTATCTGTTCTTTCAGGTTGTTTATTATCTGCGCCAATCGATCGTTCCTGGTGGCGGCAAACAGGATCTGGTGAAATTCTGCATCTTTTTTGATGATGGTTTCCACATCGTCTTTCTCGGAGGCGCTGGAAATCTCTGTCAGTATCTTTTCCATGGCTTCCAGCTCTTCATCGGTGATGCGCTCAGCTGCCAGGGCTGCTGCCAGTCCTTCCAGGCTTTCACGGATTTCAAAAACATCGGCGGCATCTTTTAAAGAAAGTCCTGCCACATAAGCCCCTTTTCGCGGGATCATTACCACCAGACCTTCAAGTTCCAGCTTGCGGATGGCTTCCCGCACCGGCGTCCTGGATACCCCCATTTCCTCCGCCAGCTGGACTTCCATGAGCCTTTCCCCAGGCTTCAGCTCGCCGGTGATGATGGCTTCCCGGAGGGCACCGAATACCACGTCTCTCAACGGTTTATAGTTGTCCAACTTTACCGATGACAATTTGTGAACCAAAGTTATTCCTCCTCCCCTGTACGAGGTGTGAAGTGTGAGGTGGAATTTTTATTGTGTTTCAGAAATTATAACAGCTTTATTCCCTGTAGCCATCCTTGCAGCGGCCTTTTGCGCTGCGCCCCGGGTTTCGAAGATACCGTAAATCGTAGGACCGCTGCCGGACATGAGGCTGCCCAGGGCGCCGTTTTTCTTGAGCTCTTCCTTGATGGAGAAAAGTTCAGGATAAAGTTCAAAGGTCACTTCTTCCAGCACATTGCATAGCCCCCGGGCCATGGTTGCCACATCTTCATCCGTGATGGAACGAATCATGGCAGCGGTATCGGGCCTTGATCTTATGTCTTTTACATCCAGTCTACTGTATACTTGTTTTGTCGAAACCGAATAAGGAGGCTTTACCAGCACCAGGGCTACTTGAGGCATCGGCTTTAAGGGAGTGAGCTTTTCCCCTATGCCGCGAGCTACTGCAGTGCCCCCGTGGATGCAAAAGGGTATATCGGCGCCGATGGTCTTCCCCAGCATCATCAGTTCCTCTCCCGATTTCTTCAGGTCAAAAAGCTCGTTCATTCCTATCATGACTGCGGCGGCATCGGCGCTGCCTCCGGCCAGTCCTGCAGACATCGGTATATTTTTGCGCAACGTGATCTTCACGCCGGCATCAAGGCCGAACTCATCCATCATGAGTTTTGCAGCTTTATATGCCAGGTTGGTCTCATCGTTTGCAAGTTCCGCGGCATCGCAGCAAACTTCAATGGCCCTCCCGGGCATAAGTTCCAGAGTAAGGTGGTCCTTTAAAGCAATTGATTGCATTATCATCTCCACTTCATGATAGCCGTCAGGTCTCCTGTAGAGTACATCGAGCGTTATGTTAATCTTTGCCCGGGCATCGATATCCAACTTAAACAAGCATTTCCCCTCCCATTTATATATTATAATATTTCACATAAAACTTTAAAATCCTGCCTGTATAAAAAAATATTAAATTATTCTAACCGCCCCGGCAGTTTTTAAGATTTTACCCCTGGATTGTGAAATTGTTTTCATGGCTTTTTCATAGTGCTCGTAAAAGATCACCACCATGTCTCCTTCCAGAGCATTTTCCAGGCTCGTGGCGATAGCTTCTTCCTCCTTCAAAACTACGTCTATCCTGTCCCTTTTCAAGCCGGCCGAAAGAGCGCCTTCCAGGAGCAGCGAAGCCACTTCCCCCGGGCTCCGGCCTCTCAAGTTTTCATCTTCCTTTATTATAAGGCGGTTAAAGCCCCTGCCCGCTACGCGCCCCAGGGCTATTATGTCCTGATCCCGCCTGTCTCCGGGGCTGGCTATAACCCCCACAAGTCTTGCCGGCTTTAATGACCTGGCTGTATTGATGACCGCCTCGATGCCCGCAGGATTGTGACCGTAATCCAGCATTACAAGAAATCCCGGCATCTCTATGATGTTCATGCGGCCGGGATTCATATCTGCACTGCATTCGAACTCCTTCAGGGCACGGGCAATGACCTTTGAAGGCACCTTCAAGGCCCATGCTGCAGCAGCTGCCGCCAGAGCATTCTGTAAATTGTGCCTTGCCCTGCCCTTCAGGGTGGCGGGAATGTCTTTAACCTTCATGAGGAAATTCTCCTCATTTTCTTTTTTGAAGAAAATGGCGCCATCCCTTACGTATACACCTCTTCCGCCCTGGCTCAGATGCTTTCTGAGCACCAGATTGTCTTCCTCCGCGCTGAAAAAAATTACTTTGCTTTTTGTGCGTTTTTTTACTTCCACTGCCATTTTATCATCGGCATTTAAAACTGCAAACCCTTCCGGTTTTATCTGTTCTATCACCAGAGACTTCACAAAGGCCAGATCTTCAAGGGTCTCCACTCCATCGAGGCCCAGGTGGTCGCCGGTGATGTTGGTTATGACACCCACATCGGCTTCCTCGTATGCCAGGCCGCCCCTGATGAGTCCTCCCCGGGCCACCTCCAGGACCGCCGCTTCCACCCTTGTATCGTACAGCACCATCCTGGCGCTTTCCGGACCGCTGCAATCTCCCTTCTTAATGCACTGCGGGCCGATATACACCCCATCGGTGCATGTCATGCCTACATTGAGACCCCAGGCCGACAGTATCTGCCTTATCATCCTCACGGTGGTGGTCTTGCCGTTGGTGCCGGTGACCGCCACCAGAGGAAATTCGGGAACGCCTTCGGGGAACAGCATGTCCGCTATGGCCTTTGCCACAGGTCTGGGCTTCCCTACGGACGGAAAGAGGTGCATCCTTATGCCCGGTGCAGCATTGACCTCGATGACGGCTCCGCCGCTGTTTTCCACGGGAACGGCTATATCTTCGGTGGTGATGTCGATACCCGCAATGTCAAGGCCCACTATGGATGCAACCCTTTCAGCCAGATTCCTGTTTTCGGGACAAACCCTATCGGTGACATCTACGGCGGTGCCACCGGTGCTCAGGTTTCCGTTTTCCCTGAGGAAAATACGTTTCCCCTTTTCGGGAACCGCCTCCAGGCTTAGCCCCTGGCGGGCCAGCACCGTGTAAACCACAGGGTCTATTTTAATTTTAGTGAGAGGTTTTTCATGTTTTTCACCCCGCAGGGGGTCACTGTTGATGATATCCACCAGTTCCCTTATGGTATGGATTCCGTCGCCGATAACGTGGGCGGGTATCCGTTCGGACGCGCAAATAAAGCGGCCGCCCACCACCAGAACCCGGTAATGCCGCCCCATAATCTGCCTTTCCACTATGATTTTAGAAGAATATTCCACTGCAAGATTGAAGGCTTCGGAGACCATTCGGCAATCTTTGAGGTTCAGACTTACACCTTTGCCCTGATTGCCGTCGCAGGGCTTTATCACCACCGGGTAACCCAGCTTTTCGGCAACTTTCAGAGCATCATCCACGGTATATACCACTTCACCCACGGGCACGGGAATTCCCGCCATGGAGAGCAGTTCTTTGGTCAGGGTCTTGTCACAGGCTATATCCACCGCAAGGCAGCTCGTGTCCTGGCTTATGGTGGCCTCTATGCGTTTCTGCCGGGCTCCGTAGCCCAGTATCAGTATACTGCCTTCTCCGACGCGGGTTACGGGAATGCCCCTGTTTCTTATTTCCTGAACTATGGCAGCGGTGCTGGGCCCCAGACCCCTGTCCACGGTCTCCCTGGCCAGTTCCCGGACCATCGCGTCAAGGTCAATTTTTTGGGAATCGAGAATTGCCTCTATCAGTTTTACCGAAAACTCCGCCACTTTCAGGGCCGGAGATTTCACCCTATATCCAAAAATGATATTGTAAAGGCTTCCTTCGATTTTCCTGGCCTTGCCGAATTTCACATCCTGGCCCGTGAGGTTCAAAAGCTCTATGGCCACATGTTCTATCACATGGGGAAAGTATGTGCCTTCCTTCAGGCGCAGCAAAAAACCTCCGGGAGTTTCAAGGCAGCAGTGGTGATGTGCCAGGCCCGGCAGGTAACTTAGTAGAGTATCGTTAAATCCTGAAAAATCCCTGGTGGGTATATCCGCCATATCCTTTACGTCCAGGACCATTTTGATGACGGGTTTCGGGCTGTAGATATTAGGACCTTCTATGGCCCTTATGTCTACAATATCCATCCTATTCCTCCTTGTAAAATACCTTCCTGATTCTTCTGTTAATATGCTATCCATTTCCACTTCGGCTATACATGAAGTTGGGGCAACACCCTAAACTTTCCGTTCGACGTGTTGTTATCTCACTCTACAGTTTTCTTTAGTGTTGTCACACCTTCGAGAAGCCGCTGGTTTCATGCCCCTGGTCAAACCTCGAGCGTCAGTTTTCGAACTTCGAAAAAGGTTTTCGCGTCTTCAGGTTAAAGCCGGCGCCGGAGGAAAGCACATGAATCCTGGCGCCAAACAGGTTTAATGGTTCACCGGGGGAAAGCTCGGACACATTGGTGTATTCCACTTCTTTGCCGTCTACCACCGTTACCGTCTGAGATCCCACCACGGTGAAAGTGGCATCGGGATTCACCAGTATGGCCGTATCCTCGTCGATGCCCACCCCCAGCACATATGGATTCTGGGCTACCGCCAGGAGCAGCCTTCCTATGCGGCCCCGCTGAGCGAAGTGCTGGTCTATGACCACTTCCTCCAGCAGACCCATCCCCGGCGCCATGCTTATGGCATTGCCTTTAGGGGCCTGGTCCCCGTCGCCGCCGATGAGCATTATATCGCTCATGGCCGATGCCCCGGCGCTGGTGCCTGCAATGAGCACTCCTCTATCATAGGCCGCATGTAGCGCATAGTATACCGGGCTTCCCCCCAGAAGGCTGGTTATGCGAAGCTGGTCTCCTCCCGTAAAAAAAATGCCGGTAGAGCTGACAATCCTGTCAACTATTTCTCCCCGGAATGCCTCCTGTCGGGTTTCTATATTTAAGGCGACAGCATCCCGGACCCTGAGCTTTTCAAAAATATTTATATAGTTTTGCCCCACCTCCCGGGGATTCTGGGCAGCTGCGGTAATTATGGTTATGCTGGCCTTTTCCCCGCCCGAAAGTTCCACCACCTTTTTAAGTATGTCGCATTTCCTTTCTTTATCTTCGGCTCCTCCTATGATCATGAGATGCCCTCTTACTTTTTCGCCCAAAAAAGATCACCTCGATATGTATTATTACCACTTTTTTTCAAAACAAAAATCCCGCGGTAAGCGGGATTATATTTTTCAATTTTAAACCGGCAATGTTACCTGCGTAACGGCCAGCCTTACAGTTGTCGTTACTTTAACCAGGACCTGCAGCACCACTTTCTCCAGCATCTGCGTTTCCGACAGAAGTTCCGAAATCACGCTTTCAATGGTGGGGACAAGAACCACGCTCATTCCAGGAGCCGCACCCGTTACATCTACAAAGAAGCTGAAATCTACATCCTCGCTCTGTTCATATTCGATGTTATCGGTGCCGATATAGAATATCTGTTTATGAATCGTGCCCTGGATAATTACCTTATTGGCAATAACATTGCCTGTAATGGATGTTACGCTGGCGTCAATGTTCCTTATCTTCTGTGTGGGCCTTTCCATGGTCACAATATCCTGCAGAAGGGTTTGACCAGTGGCCTCTCCAGCCACTTCCGGCACAACGATTACAGGCCCGAGTCCTATCAGAAGATTTATTTGAACATTCTGGGTTACCACCACTTCAAACATTATTACCACTTTTTGAAGCAAAGTAGTTTCATTTTCCAGAGTATAATTGATGGCTTCGATGGTCGGATGGACCTGAACGTTCATCCCCGGCCCGGCCCCTGTCACATCGACAAAAAGGCTGAAGGGCACGTCTTCCGCCTGGTGGTACTCCACATTATCTACGCCCACGTAAAAGATCTGCTTGTGCAGTATTCCTTGGATTATGACCTTGTCGGTTATTACATCCGTAGTAATATCCCTGACCACTGCGGTGATTTCATCAACCTTCTGAGCGGCATTGGCAAGGGTCACTGTAGTTTCTACTATGAGCTGCTGGGAGCCGGTCCCCATGACCTGGGGCACATAATAAAGCGGAGTGCCGATTCCGGACACCACATTGAGAATCTGGGTCTGGGTTACCACGGCGCTGAATGCCAGAATAACTTTTTGATGCAGTGTTGTAGGGTTTAAAAGACTATAGGTGACATGCTCAACCGCAGATGTCACGTTAACATCCATGCCCGGTGCTGCTCCCGTGATGTCCAGAAAATAGCTTATGGGAATTAGTTCAGTCTGGTGATGTATAACCGTGTCTTCCCCCACGTAAAAGATCTGCTTGTGAAGCGTTCCCTGAATGATAACTTTACCGGGTATCACGTCAGTTCTTAAATTTTCCACCATTGCCCGGATTTCCCGGATTTTTTCAGCGGGACTCGTCAGAGTCACAGTAGATTCCACCATCTTCTGGATGGTGCCTTCCCCTATGAGTACGGGGACTTTAATTTCTGGGTCCATTTTTATACCTCCTTTTTGGTTTTGATATAAATAATCCTGAGATTTTTGTTCTCCCTCCTTTTGTGGAAAAATATTTTCTTTTATTAAATCCGCAGGGTTATCTTCCAACCCCATTTCTCCATCAGTGGGGTTAAATGTTGTATGAATCTCTTCCGCTTCTCCATCAGTGGGGTTAAATGTTGTATGAATCTCTTCCGCTTCTCCATCAGTGGGGTTAAATGATGTATAAATCTCTTCCGCTTCTTCCTCAGGATTTGTTGTTTTATAGTCAATTTCCTGCATTTTTAATTCTTGTCCTTCCCCGGTTGTTGCTGGTAACGCTGTGCTTGAAAAAGACTTCTTTAATAAGAAATAGCAAATCACCACAACTAGCACCAATGTTGCAGCATAAACCCATACCGGCATGAAATCCCCCCTTTGCTTTCCCGAGGACGTTTCCAGTTGTATAAAAGAACAGATCGTTTATGGTGAAATCTCAGTTTGCTTAATTCTATAATATGTGAGCAACATAAAGGTGGTTACAAAAAAAAGAGGCTATTTAGCCTCAGTAAAATTTTTCTCCCTCTCTTTTTATAATGCCTTCGCTTAAGAGTTTCTTTAGAATGGGTGACAGTATTTTAAATTTCAGGTTCATTTCCCGGCTTATGTCAAAACTTGTAATGCCGGGCTGTTTTTTTATCATGATGGCCACGGCTTTTTCGCTGTTTGAAAGCAGGGGTTTCTTTATTGCTCTGACATTCACGACGGCATCCTGACCGTCGGCATCTTCACAAATGCCAGTGGTTTCCGGATTCTGTTGAAATTGTGTGATACTCGCAGCTTGCGGTATTGAAGACAATTTGTCAACTCCGCCAGGGCGGTTATCTTTATATAGCTTTTTACGGTAATAAGCCTTTACGGAAAACTCATTGTCCAGGATGACCTGATATTCTCCATCGGTCATCCGGCACAGAGCTCTGTAGCCATCGGGTTCCTGCTTTATATCAAGCACCTCCACATCTATATGGGAAAACTCCCTGAAAAAATCTACTATCTTTACGGACATATCCTCCATCATACTCACCTTCTTCCCTTTTATTTTTTACCTGCTGTAAAGGCGAACATCTATTCAGAATGCTGCCTTCGCCTCAATATAGCAGGCTTTTATACGCACCTCATATTCCCCCTCTATCATCTCCCCACCGGCGTTCAGCAGAATTTTCCTGGGTTTTGCCGTAAATTCCATGCGGCTCCCATCAAAGTTTTTGCCGGCGCCTATATAAAACCTGAAGGTGGATTCGTCAAAGGCCTGGTACACAAGGTTGTCCCTGCCGGTATAAATGGCGTTTATTCGAATTCTGCCCGCCGCCCACAGGCCGGAGGAATCCTCTTCCAGCCATGATTTTTCTACGTTTATGTTCACTTCCTTTATAAAAATGGCAGGGGATGAAAGAGGCATGATATGAGATATCTCCATAACTTTTTCATCGGTGGATACCCTTTGGTAAACTCCTGAAGAACGATCAGAAGTTCCGGTTACAAGATAAAGGTCTTCCTGGCGGGTAGCTTCCGCATTAAAGTTCAGGTTGAACATAACCTCCGCCAGGGAGGGACCGGATATTTTTTCCGAAACCCTTTCAGCCCTGGAAAGGACCCTGACCTGCATGTCTTTTGTCCCGCCGGATATTTCTCCCAGAACCCCGAAAGGCGAAACGGTTTTTACGCAGCGGATAATTCCCCCGGGGTCCGCATAATACATATGTATATCAAGCTCGCCGCAAATCAAAAACCTGTGGTCCAGCACCGTCACATCGAGATTTTGTATTTCCCCTTTAATGTCTTCTATATATACTGCAGGATATTCGAGAGGTATTTCAATATTTTCCACCAGGTCAAAAGTCCTGGTTTCCAGAATTTTATCCACCTGGAAGAGCTGCCTTTCTATTCCCTCCCGGGGTGTTATATCGGTAACGACCAGGGTATGTTGTCTAACGAAACCGGTATATTTTACTTCCACCAGAACCTCTATCAGAACTCCTTCGCCGGAACATTCGGCTGTTATTAAATGAAGTATTTTTGCCTGTACATCAAACTCCGTTCCGGATTCCACTTTGCCCAAATTATGGTTTTCGGAAAATTCCATTTCAAGAAAGTTGTAAATCTCACGGAAGCTTTTATCAAGATAAAAAAGCTCAAATCCAATGGTACCATTAACTACCAGAGATTCTCCATCAACCTCCCAGCAAAGTTTTTGAACCCTGCCGTATAAATCTATTTTTTTTCCGGCCGGGGGCGAAATTTTAAAATTCTGCTGTCTTAAAAAAGAAAACTGGCCTTCATCGATGACCTGCTTGAGCAAAAGGTCTTCCTTTACTACCTTAAATCCCTCCCGGTCAAAGTCCGTCACTACCCGGCTTTCGACCCTTTCCACCACCTTCACCTTGAGTTCAAAACCTATAATCACATCATAGCACCCGGATTTTTGCGAAGGCCGGCAATATACATCATGAAAAAAGACAGAAAGACGGGCCTGCTGTTCCGGCAGAGCTTCGGGACAGGCGACCACATCTTCAAGGGGAAGTTCAATCTGGCTGTGTCTTTCCACTCCCGAACATCCCTGGTAAAATATATCCACCACAATTTGCCCTTCCACCGCCACCATCCCCTTTAAAATCCGGGCCTGAACCCCGGCGATATATGGTTTTACAGCAATAATGGCGGTGCAGCCGGCACACTCAAAAAAACCTCTGGCGATTCCGGGTTTTACCTGTTCTTCTACGGTGCGAAAAGTCACTATCTTTTCCGTCATTACATTCAGCCTCTCCGGGGCTACATCGGACCTTTCCACCACCGCTTTAATATTAAATTGCAGTAAAAAAGCTATGGAGAGCGTCTCGCCCGAAAGATAAGATTCCTTTGGCTTCGCCGAACACGCAACACATATTTCCATGTTTTCAATGATCTTTTCCGGGAAAAAGACATATCTTAAAGGCTTTTCTTCGCTGAAACAATGGAGGGCACCCTTTTTGTCCAGAAAATATATATCAATTTGAAGAGCTACCCATATTACCAGGGCGTTTTCATTTATATTTTTGCGGATACTCACGACTTTTGTTACTATGTCGTCTATTCCGGCGGGCAATGGTTTCAACTTTATATCAAAATGCACATCCCTGGAATAAACCTTTCCCCACACGATTTCCTCCACCCTGAGATTCTCCATTTCATGCCCCTCCCCATATAACTTTATGAGATGAAAAATTTTTTTATGAAGGAAGGGCCAGTCTCAAAGGTGCTTAAAAAAACTTATTTGATAGGTCAAAAGTAACAAAATTAATTCGCCATGAATATTATTTAACCGGAGGTGATAGAGATATGGCTTTAACCTATACGGCCAGTTCCACCGGAAGCACCCTGCAAACCGCTAATGTGGCTATTGCAGTTTCTCCCGCCAGCGGCGTGCTCTCCGTCACGGCAATGATGCCCGGTGACAGTGCCACGGCGGTGATAAATGTCTCCAATACGGGCGATGTGGATGAATACTATTTTGTCAGCGCTGATTGGAAGGCATCCCCCGGAACTACAACAAGCCATGCAGCTATTTTGGCAGACAATCTGAATGTAAGCGTTTCCGCAAGCCCCGGCGGCAGCATATATACCGGCAAGCTCAGCGGACTTATCGACAGGCCCGACAGCCCCGGACAGGCCCTGGCATTGACCACCGGCAATGAGGATGTGACCTTTACTTTCTACTTGCCCAGTACCGTCGGCAATGTAGTTGGAAATATAGATATGACCCTGGACTTCGTGTTTGTAGCAACATCCTAAAGAAAAGAAAGGCAATAGCGGGAAAACCCGGCGGCCTGGCTCTCCGGTTTTCCCGGCTATTGCTCTCTGTTATAAAAAATCCTTAATTCTAAATCCTCGGGCCCAAGGCCCGGGGTATTAAAAAGGAGATATACCATGATAGAAGAGAGCAACAATACCATAGTGGCCATGATGCCCGTAAGAAACGAGTCCATGCGGTATCTTAAGAGAGTGCTGGAACACCTGTCACAGTGGGTGGATAAAATAGTGGTCCTGGATGACTGCTCGGAAGATGATACCGTAAAGCTTGCTCGAAGTTTTGAAAAGGCTGTTGTTTATGAAAATGAGCGACCCCTTTTTGCCGAAGACGAATCGGCTCTCCGGTCAAGGCTGTGGAACCTGACGATTAGGGAAAATCCCGGATGGATTGCGGCCATCGATGCCGATGAGATTATGGAAGACAGGATCATCGATGAAGTGAGATTTTTGATAGATCAGGATTACTATGATGCCATATATTTCAGGGTGTTTGATTTCTGGGCGTCACAAACCCATTATAGGAAGGATGGAGGTTGGGACCCCTGGACCAAGTTCTGTCCTTTCATGGTTCGCTATAAACCCGGTATAAATTATTTCTGGCCCAGGAGAGAAATCCACGGCGGCCGGTTTCCAAGCCCCTGCGAAGGGTTTGCGCCGTATTATTCGGATATAAGATTGAAGCATTACGGCTGGGCCAATGAAAAGGAGCATTACAGCAAGTTTCTGTTTTACCGCCAGAAGGATTTGAAACTCTTCGGCAACATACGCCCTCACACCCAGAGTATCATGATATCCCCAAAGTCCACTGACCTGGAGGAATGGAAGGAATCCCGAAGGCTTTACTTCTTGAAAGAAGGAATTAATTGAATCAATGATACCCTTGCTTTTTAAATAGGATAATATGCTATCGGGAGAGAATAAAAAATGGCAAAAAAAGTTGGAATTTTAACCACAAACTTTTTCAGCCCCGACGGCACCCGGATGATATACGGCGGTGCCGAGCGGTACGGCCTGGAACTTACAAGACTTTTGCTGGAAATGGGGTATGAAGTAAGCTGGTGGCAGATAGGAAGCGGCTGGAAAAAGGAAATCTTGCCTGGAGTTGTAATAAATACCATACCTGAAACCAGGAGTGAGTTTATGACCTTCCCCAATTTTAACCAGCATTTTTATGAACAAGCTATGGATGTGGATAATGCCATATATTTTGTTACCTTCCTGGCATATCCCCAGGTGCTGGAAAAGAGCATATCCATTTCCCATGGTGTGTTCTGGGATTATCCCGGATTTGACCATCAACTGCCTACTGAAGCTGAACGGAAGGAATGGCTCCGCAGGCTCCACATAGCCTTGAGCGGCCCCCAAAAGGTGGTTTCGGTGGATACCAATACCATAAATTGGATAAATGCTACCTGGCCTGGGCTTTCGCACAAATTAGAATATATCCCCAACTTTGTGGATATCGATAGTTTTTCGCATAGAATCGACCATCCCGGCAAGGTTAGAATAATATTCCCCCGGCGGCTTACGGCGGTAAGAGGTGTAAATGAAGCAGCCAGGGCGGCCAATGTGCTCACCAAAAAATACTCTGGAAAGGTGGAGTTTCATTTTGTGGGAAGAGGGCATTCGGACCAGCTGGAAGGTGAGGCTTTGAAGTGGGCCTCGGAAAATGGCGGCATATTTTACTACTGGCAGCCACCCCACATGATGCCCGAAATCTTCCGGCACATGGACATCGCTTTGATCCCCACAAAGGGCACCGAAGGCACTTCCCTTTCATGCCTGGAGGCCATGGCCGCCGGATGTGCTGTTATAACCACTCCTGTAGGAGGACTTACCGACCTCATCATAGACGGATTTAACGGCCTTCTCATAAAACCCACTCCTAATAACCTTATAGATGCTATTGAATACCTGATAAATGACGAAAAAGAAAGAAACAGGCTTTCACAAAATGCAAAACTCACCGCTGAAGCCTTCAGTGTCGACCGCTGGAAGCAAAAATGGAAGAAGGTCATATCAGAAGTTTTTGATTAGGTTGTGATGAAAGTGTTTACCTGTGTGGCAAAATGTACAAACAACTTCATAAGGGTTCCTGCCGTCTCCCCTGGCCCCCTAGAGGCAATTTTGCCCGTAGTTATTGCAAAAAAGGATCAATCCTTTCTCTTTTCAACGGTAAAGCCGCTGCCGGCTTTTCCTATAAGAATAAGAGATATAAAGATCAATGTGAGACAGGTTAATTTTAATGTCATAGAAAACTTTGTGATATTTGATTTAGAAATTTCCCAGGATGTGGTTTATGTTGTAGATGGCAGGGTAACGGTGCAGGGATTTTCCGATGTCTTTTCCGGCGCCATGCCCGTCCCCGGAGCCCAGAAAGGTATGGAAGTTAGAGCTGATGTGGAAGTTGAAATTTTTTACAACAGCTCGGGCAGCAGCATTTTTGAGCAGGTGCTGGTAAATATGAGCCTTCAACTTATAGAATATCGGAATATTATATTATAATTCCCAGCGCCATTTTCGGTACATCTGAATAATATAAATTAACAGGGGTAAAAGGGGGGAATAAAATGTACGAATCAAAAACGATTCTCATAAGACAAATTCCTATTCTTGCTCGAAAAATTAAAAAGGTCACCGGAAAAATAATAAATCTTGACCATATTGTATTAAATGACAAGGTTATTGTTCAGGGTATGGTCCACAAACAGCTGTATTTTGTCGCCACCGATGACAAAACCTGCCACATGTCGGATAATATACCTTTTGCAGATTTGGTGGAAATACCCGGTGCAAGACCCGGCATGCAGGCTAGTGTCACTGCAGACATAGAGGAAACGACTGCCGGGCTTTCCCCTAAAGGCGACAGCGTCATTGTAAAGTTCGTGGTAAAAATAGGTGTCAATGTTGAAGACATTGTTAATATCGATGTCGTTTCAGGACCCTATGGGCCCATTCTGGCAGAAGCTGTGGTAGGCTCGGTGGCCCAGCAGGTGCTGGTAGAGGGAACCGCCACCCTGGAAAATGCCGCCGTAAAGGTGGCCGAAGTGCGGACTGAACCTGTGATACAGGGCACCGAGGTGATGGAAAACAAGGTGATAATTCAGGCAGTTCTGCATAATCAGGTGTTTTATGTAGGCGAGGATGACATCTCCCACTACCAGACAGTGGATATTCCCTTCAGCAGCTTTGTGGAAGTTCCCGGAGCCCTCCCGGGAGCAAAGGCTTATGTGGAGCCCCTGGTGATGGCAAATGAAGCTACATTGACTGCACTTCAAGAACTTCAACTCAAATCGGTGATATTGATGAGTGTCACCGTAGTTTCCGAAACGATCACCGGCATAGCCGTGGCTGCTGCGGGCCCTTTATACAGAGTAAATGTGGTGATAGGGCAGCCAAAAGATTTTCAGCACCTGGTAGAATCCAGCATATCCCTGCAAAACTCCGCTTTAAAGGTAAGAGAAATACAAGCCGGCATCACCGGCCTCCATACGCTGATTATACGAGATAAGGTCATCATACAGGGAATATTGCACAGGCAAATATACTATGTGGGCACCGATAACATCAGTCATCATCAGGCTGAAGATGTTGCTTTCACCGCCTTTACAGATTATCCCGGAGCTCTACCGGGGCATATAATCAATATAGAGCCATATATCGAATACACCGACTTTGAATTTTTACCCACAGGAGAACTATATGTAAAAAATATAATCCGCTTCCGGTTGACAGTGCTGGAAATTCAAAATCTACATGCAGTCACCGGCACGGGCATTATGTTGCATCTGCCTCAAATAATAGGATCAAATACCAAACAGATCATGGTCACCGATAAGGAGCCCATTGTAATTCCCGGTAAACTCGTAGTCACAAAAACCCCTATTGTAATATCTGAAGAATTGTCAGGGACCCGGCAAACTCAGGTAAATCATACAGTAGATGTGTCCCCTCCGGCTGTAGCCTTAAGCGAGACCCACTGTGTCATCGAAAATGTAAGCGGCACACCCCTTGACGATGCTGTGATTGTTGACGGTGATATTAGATGTTTTATATCCTATGTGGGGAATGACGATGTGGTCTATCACGTGGAATTTAACGATAGATTTTCAGTCCTGGTCCCCCTGCCGGGTGTCAATCCCTCAGACACAGTAGAGGCCTCGGCAATGGTGGAACACATTGATACTGACATACTTCCGGGAGGCAACCAAATAAGGCAATTGATTACTATCAGGGCATTTGCGATGGTTTTAAGGGAAGAAACGGTATATGTGGTGACCGATGTAGAGGGCCCCGGCATCACCACCGAAAAACTGCTGGTACGTGTCAAGATACCCTCCGGCGAAATAGTGGAAATGTATGTGGTGATAGAAGTCTACGACTCAGGCCTTATTGTCACGAAGAGGACTCTCATGCTGGATGTAGTGGGCGAAGGCATAAGACCCGTGGATGTAGTGGTCGATATTATAAAAATATAAATTGGATTGACCAAAATAAAAATCCCGCCTTAAGCGGGATTTAATTGTTTTCAGCCGATTTACATCATGCGGCGGGGTATTACCAACTGCTGGCCGGGCATGATGCTGTCAGGGTTTGCTATGTTGTTTGCCTTCACGATAGAGTCTACAGTAACATTGTATCTCTTGGCTATGTTCCAAAGGGTGTCGCCCCTTTGAACGATATAGATGGTCATGGAGGGCTTTTCTTCCTCTTTCTTTTCCTTTTCTTCTTTCTCCTCTTCTTTTTCTTCTTCTTCAGGTTCTATGACATTTACCACCACCTCAAGCTGCACCATCTTCGTTACCTTTGCCCTCAACCTGATTACGACCCGCACTTCAAATTTTCTGTTGTCATTGGGGTCTACTTTAGAGGATACATGTTCTACATCCACATCGAAGTCCAGAGTCATATCCTCCCTGGCTCCGGGTATCTCCACGAAAGTGGTGAAGGGGATCTCATGCTCCATGAAATGCAATGGCTGCAGCGGAGCTCCGGGGATGCCTGTCACATCGGCCACGTACAGCGTATCCAGCGTCAGTACCCCTTCCACAATT
The DNA here is from genome assembly GCA_012840135.1 of Thermoanaerobacterales bacterium. GTDB lineage: Bacteria > Bacillota > Thermosediminibacteria > Thermosediminibacterales > Tepidanaerobacteraceae > Biomaibacter. The sequence goes on along the minus strand of DUMA01000028.1, from coordinate 14,003 downwards.
ACCTTGTCATCGATGATGCTGGATTCGGTGACTTCTGCCTTGGCCCTGGTTCTGTAAATCTGTTCGATGGGAGGTTTCTCGGTCGGCACGTTCAATACGTCTTTTACCACGATTTCATTTTCATCTTCGCCGATGACCTGATCTACCTTCAACAAAGTCTTTTCAACTTCCAGTTTTTCTGAAGGACTGAATACATCTACCACCACGTCGAGGACCTTTGTCTCGAAGACCTTAGCCTTGATCTTTAATATGGCCTCTACCGTAACGGTCCTGTTATCCTTCCTCCTGCCCCGAATGTGTTCTACTTCCACCTTTACAAGCTTGGTCATGTCTTCCCTGGCACCGGGAATCTCAACAAACTGGGTAAAGGGCACTTCGGCTTCCATAAAATGTACCGGCTGCTGGGGTGTCCCTTCAGGAACGGCAGCCACATACAGCACGCTTACTTCCAGCACGCCTTCTATTATAATTTTGTCATCGATGATCTTGGTTTCGGTCTCCCGGGCCTTGCCTTCAACCCTGATGATATCCAGGATGTCGGGCTTCGCCTCGGGCACCGATACATCGCTTTTTACGATATTCTGGGCTCTGGCTTCTCCCACCACATCATCTACCCGCAGGGATTTCTTCAAAACCTGCAGGTCCTCGGGGCCGGTGGCGTCTACCACTATCTCGATTTTTACTCTCCTGGTGACCTTCACGAAAAATTCCACTATAATCCTTACTTTGATCTCTCTCGGCCTGTTAGGGTCAAAACTGGACTGTACATGTTCGATCCGGGCCTTCACTCTGACATCCATATCTTTTTTGGCTCCGGGAATCTTTACAAAAAAGCTGAAGTCCACAGTGCCTTCCACAAAGTGGACCGGCTGCGTACCTTCCGGCACTGAGCCAACATACATGGCATTTACATCAATTTTACCTTCCACTATGACCTTATTTTCTATAATGTCGGTCGTGAGACTCTCGGTATCAAGGGTTGCATGAACATGGGAAATGACCTGCTGTATATCCGGTTTTCCACTTGGTAAAGTTATCGTTCCTTCCACCACAGCCTGAGTTTTGTCTTCGCCCACTACCTGGTCGACCCTTACCAGTTCTTTTGTGAGTTGTACACCCATTCATATCCTCCTTTCCCTAAAAAATACATACTTACTACTCTTTATATAATATATGTGAAGCTTGCCAAATATGTTACTTATTTTTTAGCTACTCCTTGTTTGCCGGCACATCCCGAGATATTTCATTTTTTTCGTCACAGGTCGGGGACTTTTCCAGTGCGATCGGCTCATTTTCCGAAACTTCAGACTGATTTTCTTCGGAACCCGACTTTTCCTCCACCGATGCATATACGGTCAACTCTTCTTTAGTCGGCGTCTCTTCCTGCAGATTTTTTCCCAGCATTGATTCCTCCGGTATTGGTGCTTTCACGCCTTCCTCCTTTTTTTCCTCGGCTTTTGTGCTGTCTTTGGGGAAATTTAACCGGTCTTCATTGAAGAGTCTCTTTAAAAAAAGATAGAAGACTACTATGACAATACCTATTACCACAGCATAAATCAAAATCGGCATAATAACTCCCCTTTCCTTTACATATAAGTCTTAATATATAATATGAGATGTATATATCGGAAGTTCAAAAAAATAAAAAAGAGGCTTATCGCCTCCTGACTTATCCACATTATTCACAGGTTATTAACAGGAAATTCACAAACTATCCCTCTATAAAAAATTATTTTGTTCCTATAAATGTCTGAGTAAACATTTTGCCGTAAGGGCCCCCGTCTACTATCCCTATGCCTACGTAATTAAAGTTCGGGTTCAGGATATTAGCCCTGTGTCCGGGGCTTGCCATCAATGCTTTATGGGCTTCGTCCACACTGGAAGCGCCCGCCAGGTTTTCTCCGGCATATCTGTAGTCAATGCCGTTGGCCTTCAGAGCATCAAAAGGAGTACCGTACGTGGGCGATGTGTGGCCGAAATAATTTTTATCTATCATATCCTGACTCTTTTTTCGTGAAATTTCTACCAATCTCATGTCAATTTTCAATGGTTCGACGCCAGCTTTCTTTCTTTCGGCATTCACCAGGTCCAGCATCTTCTGTTCATCGGCGGTGAGTCCCTTGATTGAAGGCTGTGTCGGTGTTTGGATAGGTTTTTTGCTACCGCTGTCAGATGGCGGTATCACCTTTGGAGGCTGGGGCGCAGGAAGGGTTGTTTTACTGCCGGATTGCCCGTTTTCCGAAGTGAGAACCCACTTGCCGTCTTTGTAAGTATAAACATACCTGTAAGTCTTTGTAAAACTCACGGTGCCATTATTGTCTATAGGGACTTGAATTGTCTGGGTCTGACCGTTGACGGTGAACCTGATATTATACCAGGTTGTAGCGCTGGCGATGCCGGGTATGATCAGGACAAAAGCCAGCAGAAGGGCGATAAAAATGCTTTTACGGTTGCGATACATTATCCTAACCTCCCTGATTTTTAAACTTTTGGGCATAGACAAGAATGTTAGTATAATTATAACAATATCGACATAATTCGACAAATCTGGTGTCCGGGGAAATGGTGCACTATAAAAGGCAGGTCCCTTTTAACGGGAAATCCCTGCCTATTAACATAAAAGTTTTCTCTTATGTTTAAAATATTACTATCATGGTTAATTTATCCTCATTAGTAACATTTTTCTCATTATAGATTAATCATAGCTTAAATTACCAGTTTTTCAATGTTAGGATGTTTCCATTGTAAAACCGTCGATAGTGGTTTGTGACGTTCAAAGGTATCATAGAGTGAAACAGAATACATTCCTAGGCTCTATACAACGCCCTCCTTCGATGGGTCCCCGGCAGGGCCGGCATCGAGGCAGGATGCCCAATTGCCGGCACAACCCTGCGGAGTTATGGGCAAGCTTGAACGTCTGGCTGAACGGTCTAATGCCAGGCCGTCACAACCACCAAAATCGACTTTTATACCGGAATCACAGTTAAAAAACTAAAAGGTTACTTTTAAAAGCTTCATCACATTCACTATTGGATTGAGGATGGTAGCCTCGTCGGAACCTGCAAAGAGAAGGCCCACTGCATTCATGTTTTCATCCACCACAATGGAGCCGCTGTCTCCTGGCTGGGCCATCGGGCCCGTAAGAATTTGCTCATAAAAGGTAGCCTCCTCCGAGGGGCCCAGCATGACTTTGAGCATTACATCCAGGGATTTAATTTCACTGGAAGTGATACCGCTGGTACGTCCGCTTTTTTTAACCACCATACCGATTCTTGGCTCAGCGGTGCCTTTTATACTGCCCAGGTCAAAGATTTCCTGCGAAATGTACTCGGGCTTTACCGGTTTTGCCACGGCTGCGTCAACGAGATTATGTGACGGCGTGCTCTTTATAAAATGCATGCGATAATTAGGTTTTACAACATTTAAAATCAGGTTGGCAGCCTTCTCTATGCTTTTTGCGACCGGGCATCGATCATCGGCGGTGTTTTTTAAGATCGGCACAAATCTTTCCAGGTGCGCTATCACGTCAGACATGCTCCCTCCATCATAGGTGCCGGGCTGCAAAATGGGGTCCCCCAATGCAGATTTCCCATCGCGGCCGTCGGTGGCATTGGCCAGTACGTGATTGTTAGAAAGGATAAGAGGTTCCCCGGTTTTTTCATCTTTTACCACTGCGCCGAAAGTGCCGGCTGTGATCCTGAAATGGCCTATGCTCATGCCCGGCCGGGCCGGCCTGGCCTTTTCGGTCCTGGATGCAAGAAGACGTATCTCGCCAACTTCTATCACATCCGTGGGCACTTCATTTAAAGTCTTGGGAACTATTTGCTTTGACTTCAACTGTTCTTCCGGAAATTTCTTTTTTACTAGCACCATGATAGCAGGCTTATTTGTAGTCCTGCCCTGTACGATCTTGTATCCCATGCCAATACCAACCACATTTTCAAGGCTTAAAAGCTTTTTTTCATGCTGCCTCAGTATTCTCTTTATTCTGTCCACTTTGTCTCCCCCTTTATTCAGCCTCTAATCTTTCGTCATTAATATATATATATTTGGAAAGGGGGAGATTTGTGTAAAAAAGGCAAAAAAAATAGCCCTTTTCAGGACTGAACAGAGCCGAATTTAATTTTTTGTTCTCCTTTGGAACAAACGGTGAGTTCCACTGTTTCGGTCAATATATCCGAATAACTGTATGAAATACGCCTTACAAAATCCGGCGATTCGGTCACCTTAACTACAAATATATTCGGATACACCTTCTCCAGTATACCTTCCTTTTCAAAGGTCTTTTTACGGCCGCGGTTGGCTTTGAGTCTTACCGTCTTCCCGACATAGGATTCCACATTCTTTCTTATCCTGCTGAGAGCATCTGCCGAAGCCATAACCTCACCTCTCAAAAATACAAAATACAATATATATTATAGCACTGGTTACGTCTTTTGTCAAATATTATAATATTTTAGCAAACACGTTGTTTTTTGTCAATCACCCAAATAAATAAAAAAACACCTTCCCGACTGGAAGGTCCTGTTTTTTACCGATTATTCCTGATAATATGACACCACGCCCTCTGTTATGGCCCCGGCAGCCTTCTGTCTGAATTCGGGTTCCGAAAGCAGCCGCTCCTCCTCGGGGTTGCTTAAAAAAGCCACATTTATGAGGACCGACGGATTGTTGGTTTCTCTCAAGACATATAGGTCTGCCTGCTTTGACCCCAGATCATGGAGCATAAGCGTCGAAACCAGCCGCCGGTGTATATGCTCGGCCAGCCTTTTGCCTTCCGAATCCCCCGGGTAGTAAAAAGTTTCGGTCCCTCCCATGCGCTCGTCTGGAAATACATTCTGATGTATGCTGATGGTGATGTCCGGTTTTCTGTCATTGGAGAATTTAACCCTTTCGGCCAGGCTTTTGAACTCATTTTTATCCCGGGTGAGAAAGACGGAGGCCCCTTCCTTTTCCAGGCTTTCCGCCAGAACCCTGGCAATTTCGAGGTTTACATATCCTTCGGAAAGGCCCATAGGCCCGGCGCTGCCGCTGTCACCGCCATGGCCCGGATCCAGCACAATGATCTTGCCCTTTAAGGGTTTCGAGGAAGTGGGTTTTTCCAGAGCCTTGAGCTCGACGCCGGTAAAGTAGAACTTTAATATTTCATCCACCGGAAATCCCAGCAGCGCCATGCCGCGGGCACCGTACTGGCACAGACCCAAACCGTGCCCCATGCCCATGACCTGGAAGGATATGCTGGAGACCTTCCATGAAAAACGGGTAGAAGACAGGTTTAAAAGATTCCTGACTTCTTCTCCATCAAAGAGCATATCGCCTATCCTCATCTTTTTTATGCGGCCGGCAGCGGTGCTGGTTACCCTGTCGACAAGACCAGGTATTTCCTTTTTATCCACCTGGTTGTCATCAAAATTGATGCCGAGCCTCCTTTTTAGCTCTCGCACGGAAAAACTCCGGGTGGTCTTCCAATAGGGGGAATCCTTGCAGTATATGCACTCCACCCTGCGCAGATAGCTAACTTTGTTTCCCCAGACATTTTCGGAATCCTCGGTATAACCGCCGCAGGCAGGATGATACACGGCTTCTATGGGATTATTATTGTAGGCCAGGATCAGCTCCCGGGTCTCCTCCACGGCCTGCCTTATCTTCTGATTGTACTCCTCATAGCGGCTCTGCCATTGCTTCTGCCGATCCTCCTCTCCCAAAAAACCCTGACAGTGAATGGGATCGCTGCAAACGTCAAAGTCCTGCTGCCGCCTGCACCCGCTGCCTCCGAAGATGCGCATGCGCTTTACGGCCATGGTGCGGCAGCATACCGCTTGGGCCTTGAGGGCTTCTTTGGGGAATTCCGGAGGCATGCTCGCAGCCACGGCCCCCACCACATATTCCTCCAGGTCCATTATGAGCGCTTCCTGCTTTTCACCGTGATAAAGCTTGATGATCAATGTCTCGGATTCACATGTCATGAAGACCACCGCCCGATTCTTTATTCATACGGTGAACGGGGGAGCCCCTCCCGGAACTTTCCGCGGGTTTCTATTCCCCCTATGCCTTTAATCCCCGTTATGGTAGCATCTATGACATCCTTGGCGGAAACAATCTTGTTTATAGGGGTAAAGGCCACTTTTTCTATAATAAACACGGGATCCAGGGCATGGATGAATACCCTATGGGGCGAGCTGGCAAAATTGGCCCCTGCCCGCAGGATACCCTCATAGTGGGACTGACATGCTCCGGCGAATATCACAAGCTCATCCAAGGACGGTTCAAATCTCCTTGCAACCCTGACAGCCTCTATGAAATATTTGGAATTCCTGTAGCTCTCTATATCGTTGAAATTTCTGCTGTTTCTTATAAGGCCGTCATGCCCCGTGATTACCAGAATATCGGGATTATATTCCATCAGCAGCTGATGAACCTTTTTAAACTGCTCCTTTTCGGGTATGCACGCGCCATGGGCTTCTATTCCCAGTTGTCTGTAAGTTGTCATGCACAGTTCCATGTATTCTTCATCACCATCTATGTGAAGAACCGTCCCGGGAACATCAAAAAAACCGTTGGTCTCATTGCTTTCTGCCCGGGCAAACCGCTTCTGTCTTTCCAGTTCCCTTCTGTAAAAAATGCGTTCCATGGACTCGTTGCTTTTCTTGATATATTCCCTCTTGTAATCCCTGATCTCGGCAGAAGATGGCAGGACAAGATCATCTATTGGAGCATCGGCAAGCACCCTCACATTTAAGCCCTTCAATGTGGCGTATCTTTCATCCTCATAGATCGCCACAACTTTGAAGAAGACATCTCTGTTGTAGGAGAGCCGGGTGACCACATCACCTATCTTGATCTCTGCCACATTTAACCCCCCTTTCAATAATTATTTCACCGCATCCAGCTTTATTACATAATATGAAAGTATCAGGGGGGATGTGAGCGACAAAATGAGGTGGAAAAAATGAATATTGCCGTAGTTCCTGCAAAAAATGAACAAGGAAGAATCGGCAGAGTCTTTACAATGCTGGGCGAAACCAGGATTGACAGAATCATAGTAGTAGTTAATGGTTCCAAAGATAATACCATGAAGGAAATAAAACTATTAAAGATGCCCAACGTGGAAATACTCTATTTCAGATCTGAACTCGGCGTAGATATCCCCCGGGCCATCGGTGCTTACAGGGCCTTTAAGGAAGGGGCCTGTTGCGTAGTTTTTGTGGATGGAGACATGATAGGAAACATGATGGACCATATCAATGATCTCATATCAGCTGTAAAAGATGGCGGAATAGATCTGGCCATGGCCAATTGTTATCCGGAAATTGTCTACGGCAATGAACTTGCTCAACAGCTTTTGATTTTTCGCAAATTGCTCAATGTAAACCTGGGGATATATCACAGAATAGGGGTGGCAACTCCATCCCACGGTCCCCATGCAGTTTCCCACAGGTTCCTGAAAGAGGCAGACTTCAGGGATTTCGCGGTGCCGCCAGTAACTCTAGCTTTTGCGGTAAAGAAGGACTTTCGCGTGGATGTGGCTACAAACTTGCCTCAAAATAAAATGGGTTCAAAGGTAAGGGGTTTTTATCACGCCGTTAAAATCACCGAAACCATCATCGGCGATACCCTGGAGGCCCTGCACTACTTCAATGATAAGCCCAGGACCCGGATATACCTTCACAGGGAATTCCAGGGATACAATCCTGACAGACGCTTTGATTTGCTGGAAAAATTTCTGAAAAAATACTGAAGCCGGTTTTGAGATGTGTGAAATACGAGGTTAGAGGTGAGATTAAGAGGGAATTACCGACAAGGTAATTCCCTTTATATTGAGTTTTGAATTCGAACTTCAGATAGTAATATATTTTATAAACTTAGGATTTGCCATTTCGGCAAATCCTGCTTAATCCGACTTCTGACATCTCCGACATCTTATTTGGTGTATTTATCGGCTACCTTGGTGGCGCCACATGCATAGGGCTTTATTTTGATCTTATAACCGCTGCCCATGACCCATCCTACTACTTCCCGTATGAGTTCTCTCGTATCCCCGTTTTGACCTATGTCAACATGGACTTCCACATCCATGTCTTTATATCGGGTCTTGCCAAGCTCCTCCTTCAGCAGGCTCACCGCTTCCAGGGACATGGAGGTTTCGGTGAAAATCTTATGCCGCAGGTTCCTGACCGCGGTCATGACCTTGCGCCTGTAATAATAGCGCGCTCCCTTCCCTATCCTGTGGACTATTATAGCGGTGACAAAACACACATTATCGCGGGCCTGGGAATCGGTACCTATTATCAATTTATACGAGGCAGAAGGCTCCTCTTCCATAAAGGATATCATATCCCTGACTACTTCGGAAAGGGGAAGTCTACCTTTTGTCGGGCTGATAAAATGCATGGTTATCCCATCCTTAACAATAGCATAAAATTGATATGTATCAAGTTTCCCCTTCTACCTCCGTATGGGAAGTGAGAGGCGGGAAGTTGGATGTGGGAATAGACGAAATAAACAGAGCCAATTCCATGATTAATATTTCCTCTCACACTTCATTTTCCCATATTTGCCTCTATTAAACTTTAATCTGCTCTGGATACACCGACAGTACAAAGGCTTGACTGCAGCAAAGTTTTTTTCACTGGCGAAGTGCTGATGCAAGTCTTGCAAACTCCTGGATTGATAGCGTCTCACCGCGGCGCGTGGGGTCAATGCCAGCTCTTTCAAGGGCCCCGTCAATTTTATCGGGGGATATGCCTGGAAGGACTAGTCGGCCTTTAAGAGCATTTCTTACCGTCTTTCGTCGTTCCCCGAAGGCAGCCTCAACCACCTTGAAAAAAAGGGCTTCGTCTTCCATCATGACTTGCGGCCTTTGTTTCAAACGTATCCTCACTACGGCTGAATCCACTTTGGGAGGCGGCATGAAAGCATCTTTGCCCACCTCACATACAATATCCACATCGGCATACAGCTGCACCGCGATGGATAAGATGCCGTAGTCCTTGCCGCCTGGCAGGGCATTTAGCCTGCGGGCCACTTCCTTTTGTACCATAACAACAGCAAGCTCTACCAGATGACGGTTCTGCACCATCTTCATTATTATGGGGCTCGTGATATAATAAGGGAGATTTGCAACCACCTTGAAACTCGAATCAAAGTACCGGTCTTTTAATAATTCTAAATCTAATTTTAGCACATCCTCTTTAATTACACAAATATTTTTAAAATCCCTGGTTATTTTTTTTAAAACTGGTATTAGATCCCTGTCCTTTTCCACGGCTACCACCTTACCGGCCCTCTCGCAGAGTTTCACCGTAAGCACTCCTAGGCCGGGGCCTATCTCCAGCACCCCATCATCATCATTCAGTTCCGCCGCTTGAATCATGGCTGCAATCGGCGCCTCATCCATCAAAAAATGCTGCCCCAAGCGCTTGTCCGCCTTTATGCCGTGTTCTCTCATAATCCTTTTTATATCCATCACAGTATTCTCCCGGTTTACTTATTGGTATTAAATAAAAAGATAGAGTCTTCCCCTATCTTTTATTCCAGCAAATATACATTTATTTTCACTTCGGCAGGCATGATTTTCTCTCACATGCCATGTCCCTGCCGATTCTCGAATGACCTAACCTTTATCGTAATGCCTTACTCTGAACTCCACTCCCAGTTCTTCTGCCAGTTTGCGGCATTTTTCCACATCGATGGATGGAAGGTCCACCACCGAAAAAACCACGCGCGGTATGTGGTTCTTGCATTTACGGGCAAACTCCAGTATGGAGTAGTACGCTTCTTCACCGTAATCGGAGTGACATATTTCCTGGTATTTCTCGGCGTTTTCCGCATTCAGGCTTATGGAAATGACATCTATGAGTCCTTTGAACTGGGGAGTCACATCCTCGCCATATATGAGGTTGGCCTGGCCGTTGGTATTTATACGTATGGGCACATTGGGATAGTTTTTCTTCAGATAACTGGCCACATCCAGCACCGTATGAAGCCTCATGAGAGGCTCGCCGTAGCCGCAGAAAACCACTTCCTTGTATCCGGTGGGATCGCCTATAGCCTCTATTATTTCTTTAGTAGTGGGTTCTTTTTCCAGCCACAGGTTATAGCCCCCCACTCCGGTCTCGTTGTTTCTTATGCAAAATCCGCATTTGTTCGTACATCTGTTGGTGATGTTGAGGTAAAGGGAATTTCCGAGTCTGTACGCTATCATCTTTTTGCACCATCCATATTATTTAAGATAACACTCATATTTTAGCACAAAGACCGATAATTGACAACTTTTTACTGAAAAGAGCTTTTTTCTTCTCACTTTGTCACAAACGGCCTTTTATATTTCTTGCGCAGATGCCTCGCCAGATTTCTTCCCGATAATGCCGCTGTGGATATGCCTATCATGGTTTCGGCCCACTGTCCTGCCATGTAAAAGTTGTCAAGGCCCGTAAGGCTCCGCGTAAAGCCATTCATCACGGCATAGCTGTCCGCCGAACACCTTTGCAGCCTATATCGGCTTTGCAAACTTGAATAATCGTTGGGCGTTGGCTGTGGTTATTTTTTCCACTTCTTCTTTTGAGATCCCCCGAAGTTCCGCCAGGGCCTGGGCTATGATTTCTACCTTTGTAGGGTCGTTTCTTTTGCCTCGGTAGGGTTCCGGTGTAAGATAAGGGCAATCAGTCTCCAGCAAGATTTTATCAAGAGGCAGTTTTGACACTACTTCTTTTGGCCTTTTGGCGTTTTTAAAAGTGATGGTGCCGCCGAAGGAAAAGTAAAACCCTAATTTCATGAACTCCCCGACCAGCTCGTAGCTTCCGGAGTAGCAGTGCATCAGGCCTTTTTTTACGCCGGACTCTTGCAGTATCTTTAGTGTATCCTGGTGGGCCTCCCTGTCGTGGACCACTACCGGAAGGTCTAGTTCCTTCGCCAGGGCCAGCTGCTCCATAAACACCCTCTTTTGAGTATCCTTATCGCTGAAATCATAGTAATAATCAAGGCCGACTTCACCTATGGCCACAACTTTTTTTTCTTTTGACATCCGGTACAAAACTTCCAGGTAATTTTCAGGTATTTTGGCTGCTTCGTGGGGATGGACCCCCACGCAAGCATATATAAAATCGTATTTTTGCGAAAGCTCCAGCGAAAACCGGCTTGTGCCTAAATCGGAACCGGCATTTATCACCAGCATGCCGGTTTCTTTTATTTTTTGCACCACTTCATCCCGATCGGGTTCAAAAGCTTTATCGTCAAGATGGGCATGGACGTCAACGAGCATCTTATCCCTCCATTGTCAGGGACATTATTTTACCCTTGCCCCGGATTCTATATCTTCGTCCACAGTCAGGAGCGTTACCTTTTCCGCATTGGAGGCAGCCAGCAGCATGCCCTGAGATTCTATGCCGCGGAGTTTGGCAGGCTTGAGGTTGGCCACCACTATGATTTTCTTGCCTACAAGCTGTTCGGGTGCATAGTGTTTGGCGATGCCCGCCACTATCTGCCGCTTCTCGTCCCCTATTTTTATCTGCAGCTTCAAGAGTTTGTCCGCACCCTGCACTTTTTCGGCCTCCAGCACCTCGGCCACTTTAAGCTGAACTTTTGCAAATTCATCGATGGATATGAGGTTGGCGCCTTCTTCCTGCTGCACTCCACATGCTTCTTTTTCTGTGCCATTTTTGTCTTTACCGGTCTTTATGCCTTCGGCAGGCTTTTGAATCTCGGTGTTTTCTGTCTCATGAGCGGGCCTTGCATCAATTTCACTGTCGGTAGCGGTCGTCTCCTGAATCCTGGGGAAAATGATTTCCTTCTTAGAAACCGAAAGACCTGCCTTCAGTTTGCCCCATGTCTTCACGCTTTCCCACGTAGCAAGGTTTTCATCCTCTATGCCGAGCTGTTCGCGGATTTTGGCCGGCGTGTTGGGCATGAAGGGGGAAATATGAACGGAAATAATGCGCAGCGCTTCCGCCAGGTTGTAAAGCACCGTGGAAATGCGACCCTTTTTTGCCGGGTCTCTGGCCAGGCTCCAGGGCATGGTTTCATCGATGTATTTGTTAGCCCTGCCTATGAACCTCCATATCTCCTGCAGGGCTCCGGAAAATTCCAGACCATCCATGAGTTTTTCCACTTTTTCCGGAAGGGCCTCCGCCATGATCTTCAAATCATTATCGATTTCTTCCGCAGTTTCCGGAGCGGGGATTTTGCCACCGCTGTATTTTTCGATCATGGTTACAGTCCTGGAAAGCAGATTGCCAAGGTCGTTGGCCAGGTCGAAATTGATTCTGTCCACCAGAGCTTTGTTGGAAAACACTCCATCGGCTCCGAAGGGAATCTCGCGGAGCAGGAAGTACCTGACTGCATCCACGCCGTACAAATCAACCAGCACCCTGGGGTCTACCACATTACCCTTGGATTTTGACATTTTGCCTCCTTCCAGAATCAGCCAGCCATGGCCGAAGACTTTTTCCGGAATCGGCAATCCCAGTGCCATCAGCATGATGGGCCATATTATGGTATGGAACCTTACTATCTCTTTGCCCACCAGGTGGACATCCGCCGGCCAGTATTTTTTGTAGAGTTCGTCATTATCCAGTGAGTAACCCAGGGCGGTAATATAGTTGGAGAGGGCATCTATCCATACATAGACCACATGCTTTTCATCGAAAGGTACCGGAATTCCCCAGTCAAAACTGGTCCTGGAAACGCACAGATCCTCCAGGCCGGGCTTCAGAAAATTGTTTATCATTTCATTTCGTCTGGAAGGGGGTTGGATGAAATCCGGGTGTGTCTCGATATATTCTATCATTTTATCCTGATACTTTGAAAGCTTGAAAAAGTATGCTTCCTCCCGGATGAGCTCCACCGGCCTCCCGCAGTCGGGGCATTTACCTTCTACCAGCTGGTGCTCGGTAAAGAATGCTTCGCAGGGCGTGCAGTACCAGCCCTCATATTCTCCCTTATAGATATCTCCCTGGTCGTAAAGCTTCTGAAATATGTTCTGCACCGCCTTTACGTGGTAATCGTCGGTGGTGCGGATAAAGTGATCATAGGATACATCCAGGGTCTTCCACAATTCCTTTATCCATGCCACTATTTCGTCTACATATTCTTTTGGAGTTTTGCCGTGTTCCTCCGCCTTGCGCTGTATTTTCTGGCCGTGTTCATCGGTGCCCGTCAGGAAAAACACGTCATAACCCGTGAGCCTTTTGAACCGGGCCATGGCGTCGGCCGCCACCGTGGTGTATGAATGGCCGATGTGCAGTCTGTCACTGGGATAGTATATGGGCGTGGTGATATAAAAAGTCTTTTTGTCCATATCATTTCCTCCTCTTTTCTTTTTCTTTTGGCTCCGATACGGTTAAAATATCATGGGGATAGGGTTATTCAAGCAACCCTTTCACATGATGATGGATGTTGCTTACTCTTATGGAAATTAAAAACCCCCGCCCTGTATGCCAGGGGCGAGGGTTACCCGCGTTACCACCCTTATTCACCTTTGAAAGGCCTCTGCCGGATGCGGGAGCCATCTTTCACTGTGCTCGCGAATAAACGAAAATTGTGCCCTTCTCGCAACGCATATATAGGAACGTAAATTTCCGTAAAATGTCTCCGATATCCGAAGGCTTTTAACGGGCCTTGACCGTAGCCGCCTACTTAATTTCAGCGGCCCGACTCCGGGGCCATGTTCGGCAAAGTCTTCGGCACCGGCTTTCACCCTGCCCGGCTCTCTTTGGCCTATCCCTTTGCTTACTCTTCCCTTCACAGTCTTTTTCGATGGTTTAGCTTTTTTATATCACATAAAATGCAAAAAGTCAAGTTGGGGACGCACAATGAATATTCTTCTGACACTATTTTCATAAAATATAACCGTCAAATAAAGGCCTTGAGCTTGCCGGTGTAAAATAAAAATGGCTCCCCGAGTAGGATTCGAACCTACGACCCTCCGGTTAACAGCCGGATGCTCTACCGCTGAGCTATCGAGGAACACATTTTTTAAACAATATATATATTTTTATTCCCGGCAG
>DUMA01000055.1 GCA_012840135.1 Thermoanaerobacterales bacterium | reverse complement strand
TAAATAATCTTCCATCTCATCCGCCATAAAAGAAACTTCCAACAACTTCTTTCCAACCCCGGTTCCACGATATGATGGTATCACTTCTATCGCGCCCAATTCCAGCACATTTTCTATTTTATCTTCCGACCATCTTTCCAGGGGGTCAGGATATAAATAAGTTACGTAGCCGATAATCGTATTATTATTGCGGGCGACAATAATTCTCCCTTCATCTAATCCGGCAATATCCACCAAAGCCTTTTTTTGCTGTTCTGGAGGACGGAAAGATGTTAAATTTTCATGAAATTCAAATTTTTCTAACGTTTCAGGCGGCAATGGCCCTTCGACTGTCACAATGCCATGAGGCGTTTCCATATTTGCACAATGATAACTTTTTTTATGTAGCAATCAACTTCACCCCCGTTATCTATTAATTGAGCATTTTGCATATTTTTTGACCCAAGAGCCATAAGGATTTCAAAGACATAAAAAAGGACTTCACCCCTAAAATGTAGAATTTTTGAAGTGACGAAACAACAAAAAATTCAAAAGGAGGAAGTCACTTTGTATATTCTACAAGAAAGCCTATTTTCCTTTGAAGAACTGCAAAAATTAGAGTCAAAAGAGAAATTACCTATCTTTTTTAGCTCGCTTGATTTACGCCCTTATGCTAAACAGTTGAGAAGTTCTTCACCCCGAGGGGCTGACGGTCATTCCAGAGAAGGGATTCTAAGGGCTCTCATCGCTGCCCCACTCGAAGGCATCGACACCTTTACCGCCCTTCATCATCGATTGGATAAAGACCTTCGTTTCCGTTATCAATGCGGTTTATCGATTGATCGCCCCGCACCGTCTATCTCCACTCTCAGCCGGGTTTTTGCAGCACTTACCAAAAAAAAGCTGGCTGAAAAGATCTTCCTTGACTTGGTACAGTTAGCTCAGGAGGAAGGAATAATTGACGGCAGCCACCAGGCCATCGACAGTGCCGCCATTGATGCCTATGAAAAGAAACAGCCCAAAAAGCGTAGTGAACAAACGGGTAATGCCAATTGGGGCGCAAAATATGATTCCTTCGGCAATAAAATTACCTGGTTTGGCTATAAGATGCATCTTTCAGTCGATACCGCAAGCGAACTGCCAATGGCCATAAAAGTAACCCCTGCCCATGTGAACGATGGAGAAGTCGCACCAGAATTAATCGAGCAAGTGGCAGAGCGTACCAAATCCAAAATTGAATTTCTGATCATGGATGGCGGATATGACCAACTAAAAAACTATGAATCAGCCAAAAACATTGGAGCGCAAGCCATTATCCCGCTCAATTTGCGCAACGAAAAAGAGCCTCCTGAAGGGATTTCTTCCAATGGAACTCCGCGTTGTTCCATGGGTTATGAAATGACTTATTGGGGAGCTGATAAGGACCAGCTCAAGTTCAGATGTCCTCACGCAACCGGCAAAGTGGATTGCCCATTAGGAATGGCAGCCTGTTCATCTTCCAACTATGGAATGGTGGTAAAAGTCGACATCAAAAAGGATGTGCGCCGATATTCCAATCCGCACCGTGATACAAAACGTTGGAAAGAGCTTTACAACGAGAGGACAAGTGTAGAACGCTGTAATTCAAGAATGAAAAGCTACCTTACGGCGAACTCCCTACATGTATGGGGAATTGAGAAAGTAAAGAGCCATATTTACCTGAACGCTATTGTATTACTTGTTTCAGCGCTAGCGATGGCAAAGGAAAATAAAGGGAAGAAAGCCGCTTAAAAAAATTCAATGTGAAAAATTCTGTAGGTATGCCCGAAAACAAGATTATTGTAATATTTTGTAAAATAACATGCTGGTAGCTATTTGTCGAGTGCTTTATTTTTTATACTTTTATCCAAAAAATCTAATTTTGCAAAATGCTCAAACTATATAAGGCCTCAATAAAGAGGAAGATATAAGGTATCATTAACCCAATGACTGAGCTAACAACATTAAAGTAGTTTGGCAACGAGATTGGTATTGCGACTGCAGCAACTGCAGATGCAAAGCGCAAACCTGAACCAAGAGACACTGAACGTTTACCTTCACGATAGGAACGGTCGAACTTGTCCATCCGACGAACTAGGATCCAAAAGTTGTAAGTACCAAAAATCGCACCGATCCCCAACCCAGAAAAAATCGTTGGATATGGTGTAAAGAACCATCCCAATACACAGAGGGCAAGCAAAAAAAATAAAGCTTTTTTCTGCTTATCGAAAATCCGGTGCAAATCCAACATCGTATAATCTCCTGAATCCTATTATTTGCCTCACCATTCAACCATGGTGTAAAATGGAAACATCTTTCATATAAGGGCAAAATTTTTTACCGCTAAGTATTTTTACCCTTATTTGGCTCTTGTATTCAG
>DUMA01000027.1 GCA_012840135.1 Thermoanaerobacterales bacterium | reverse complement strand
TCACCCTGCCTGAAGGCACCGAGATGGTAATGCCCGGAGACAACATAGTCATGGACATCCAGCTGATTTCACCCATAGCCATAGAGGAAGGTCTGAGGTTTGCCATCAGGGAAGGCGGCAGGACCGTGGGTGCCGGCGTTGTTACGGAGATTATCGATAAGTAAAAGGCTGAGGAACTCATTTGAATGCAAGGAGGGAGATAAATGTCCCAGCAGAAGATTAGGATACGCCTGAAAGCTTTTGACCACGGAGTGCTTGACCAGTCGGCTCAGAAAATAGTGGAGACGGCAAAGCGGACCGGAGCAAAAGTATCAGGCCCCATTCCTTTACCCACAGACAGAAGTATCATAACGATACTGAGGGCTCCTCATAAATATAAGGATTCAAGGGAACAGTTTGAATCCAGGACTCACAAGAGGCTCATTGACATAAAGGACCCAAATCAAAAGACCGTTGATGCCCTGATGAGATTGGATTTACCTGCAGGGGTTGACATAGAAATAAAGTTGTAGAAAGGCAAGGCACAGGAGGTGACAGCAATGATTTCAAAAGCTATACTGGCGAGGAAGCTGGGCATGACCCAGATATTCAACGACAAGGGAGAAGCCTTACCGGTGACCGTGGTAGAGGCGGGGCCGTGCCTGGTGGTTCAGAAAAAAACCGTGGAGAACGATGGATATAGCGCCTTGAAAGTCGGTTTTGGCGATGTCAAGGAAAGACGGTTAACAAAACCGGTTTTGGGTCAATTTAAGAAAAATCAATTGAAACCGAAGAAATATCTGAGAGAACTTAAAATACAGGATGCCGATAAGTTTAATGTGGGTGATGAAATAAAGGTAGACATATTCCAGCCGGGTGACAGAGTAGACGTGGTCGGCATAACAAAAGGAAAGGGTTTTGCGGGCGGCGTAAAGCGCTGGAACTTCAACCGCGGCCCCATGTCCCACGGCTCCATGTATCACAGGCGACCCGGTGCAGGAGGTGCCACGGATCCCGCCAGAGTATTCAAGGGCAAGAGGATGCCGGGCCACCTTGGAACGGAGCGGGTAACCGTGCAGAACCTCGAAGTGGTAAAGGTGGACCCTGACAGGAATTTGCTATTGATAAAAGGTTCGGTACCGGGACCGAAAAAATCTCTGCTCTTTATCAAGAACACCGTAAAAAGCGGAAAATAACACCTTAGGAAAGGAGGAGCTCGATGCCTAAAGTAGCTTTGTACAATACAAAGGGAGAACAGGTGGGAGAAGTAGAACTTTCCGATGATGTCTTTGGAGTTGAAGTCCGGCCTGATGTAATGCACAGGGTAGTAGTCAATTACCTGGCGAATCAGAGACAGGGCACTTCTTCCACCCTGACCAGAGGAGAAGTATCCGGAGGTGGCAGAAAGCCCTGGAGACAGAAGGGCACCGGCAGAGCCAGACACGGCAGCATAAGGTCGCCGTTGTGGCGCAAGGGTGGCATAGTATTTGGCCCCAAGCCACGTTCATATAAATTCACACTGCCAAAAAAACTCAAAAGATATGCATTAAAATCGGCCTTGAGTGCAAAAGTGGCCGATAATGAACTGATAATGTTAGACAGCCTTACCCTGGAGGCACCCAAGACCAAATCCATGGTGGAAATATTGAAGAATATAAAGGCTGATAAAAAAGCCCTCATCGTATTGCCCGGCAAGGATGAAAATGTGGAGAAATCTGCCCGCAACCTACCAGGAGTAAAGACTACTTCGGTCAATACTCTGAACGTATACGACATATTGAACCATGAAAACCTCATCATGACGAAAGAAGCAGCAGAAAGGGTGGAGGAGGTGTACGCAGGATGAGAGATCCGCACGACATCATTCTCCGGCCGTGGATTACAGAGAAGACCATGGATATGAAGCCATACAAGAAGTACGTCTTTGTGGTGGATAAGAATTCCAACAAGACTGAGATAAAAAATGCGGTGGAATCGATTTTCGGCGTAAAAGTAGAAAAAGTTAACACCATAAATATGAGGGGAAAGAAGAAGAGGCTGGGAATCCATGAGGGTAAAAGGCCCGACTGGAAAAAGGCCATAGTTACATTGAAGAAAGACAGCAAGGCCATAGAGTTTTTTGAGGCGCTGTAGCTTTTATAATGCATTTCAAAAAAGCTACCACTATTTAGTTGCTTATAATAAAAAGCTTTTTTATGCGAAGGAGGGAATCATGTGGCTATAAAAAAGTTCAAACCCACAACGCCGGGTAGGAGAGGGATGACTGTTTTAACTTTTGAAGAAATTACCAAAAAGGAGCCCGAGCGTTCGCTGGTAGAAATACTGCACAACACCGCTGGGCGCAACATGCAAGGCAGACTTACATCCCGGCATCGCGGCGGCGGTCATAAGCGCAAGTACAGGATCATCGATTTCAAGAGAGATAAGGACGGCATTCCGGCTAAAGTGGTGGCCATAGAATACGACCCCAACCGTTCGGCGAATATTGCCCTTTTGCAGTACAAGGATGGCGAAAAGAGATACATTCTGGCACCTTTAGGTCTTGCAGTAGGGGATATAGTCGAATCCGGCGAAAATGCCGATATCAAACCGGGCAATGCCCTTCCCTTATCCCGGACCCCGGTAGGTACCATGGTTCATAACATAGAACTTGTACCGGGAAAAGGCGGTCAGCTGGTAAGGGCCGCAGGAACTGCCGCCCAGCTCATGGCGCGGGAAGGCGGTTTTGCCACTCTGAGGCTGCCTTCAGGCGAGATGCGGATGGTTCATGAGGAATGCAAGGCTACCATAGGGCAGGTAGGAAATCTTGACCATGAGAATGTATCCATCGGTAAGGCCGGTCGTTCACGCTGGATGAACAAGAGGCCCCATGTCAGAGGCGTTGTCATGAACCCCATAGATCATCCCCATGGCGGCGGCGAAGGGAAGTCTCCCATCGGTCGCAAGAGTCCTGTTACACCCTGGGGCAAGCCCACTCTGGGATATAAGACCAGGAAAAAGAAAAAGGCTTCCGACAAATACATCGTCAAGCGCCGTAAATAGCAGAAGGGAGGTAGGATAATGAGTCGCTCGACAAAGAAAGGCCCCTTCGTTGATGAAAAACTTTTTAAGAAAATAGTTGAAATGAACCAAAAGCGGGATAAAAAGGTAATAAAAACCTGGTCCCGGGATTCCACCATATTTCCCGAAATGGTAGGCCACACGATAGCAGTTCACGACGGCAGAAAACACGTACCCATATACATCACCGAGGATATGGTAGGACACAAGCTGGGAGAATTTGCTCCCACAAGGACGTTTAAAGGCCACGGAGCCCATACGGAAAAATCAACTGCACTCAAGTAATAAAAGTCCGGGAAAAGGAGGTATACAAGTTGGAAGCAAAGGCGCGGGCAAGATATGTAAGGATCGCACCCAGAAAGGTAAGGGTCGTAATGGACCTTATCCGGGGGAAAAAGCTTTCGGAAGCGCTTTCCATATTAAAATTCACACCCAAATCTGCGTCCAAAGTCCTGGAGAAGGTGCTGCTTTCAGCGGCTGCCAATGCCCAGAACAACCATAACATGGATAAGGATGCGCTATATATATCAAAATGTTATGTGGACCAGGGGCCGACCCTGAAGCGCTATATGCCCAGGGCGCAGGGGCGTGCAGCCACTATTCACAAAAGGACGAGTCATATAACGGTTATTTTAGAGGAAAAGGAGGGATAAATTTTGGGTCAAAAGATACACCCTCACGGACTGAGAGTGGGGATAATAAAAGACTGGGATTCCAGATGGTATTCCAGCAAGGATTTTGCCGAACTTCTGCTGGAGGATTATAAGATAAGAGAATATATAAAGAAAAAACTTTATTCCTCCGGCGTTTCAAGAATAGAGATTGAAAGAGCTGCCAGCAGGGTAAAAGTCACAATCAATACTGCAAAACCCGGAATGGTTATAGGCAAGGGCGGCACCGGCGTGGAAGAACTGAAGGCCGAACTTGAGAAAATTACGGGCAAACAGGTTTCTATAAATGTGGTGGAGATAAAAAATCCGGATATCGATGCACAGTTAATAGCTGAAAACATCGCTTCACAGCTGGAAAGGCGCATTTCCTTCCGCCGGGCCATGAAACAGGCCATCTCCAGGGCTATGAAAACCGGAGCCAAAGGAATCAAAACTATGGTAAGCGGCCGGCTGGGCGGTGCCGAAATTGCACGGTCCGAGATGTACCACGAAGGAACCATTCCTCTGCAAACTCTTCGGGCGGATATCGACTACGGCTTTGCAGAGGCTTATACCACCTATGGTCGCATAGGAGTCAAGGTGTGGGTATACAAAGGTGAAGTCCTTCCTGTTAAAAAAGCTCAAAAAACGGAGGAAGGAGGAGAAGTAAGCGATGTTAATGCCAAAGCGAGTGAAGTATAGAAAACAGCAGCGCGGTGTGATGAAAGGCAGGGCACATAAAGGTACGGAAGTGACCTATGGAGAATACGGCCTTCAGGCCCAGGAAGCCGCATGGCTCACCAGCCAGCAAATAGAGGCAGCCAGGGTGGCGATGACAAGGTTCATCAAAAGGGGCGGAAAGGTCTGGATCAAGATTTTTCCCGATAAACCCGTGACAAAGAAACCGGCCGAAACCCGTATGGGTAGCGGTAAAGGCTCCCCTGAACTGTGGGTGGCTGTGGTGAAGCCCGGTCGTGTCCTTTTCGAGCTGGGAGGAGTACCTGAAGAGGTGGCAAAGGAGGCCATGACGCTGGCTTCTCATAAATTACCTATCAAGACAAAAATTGTAAAACGCGTGGAATTGGGCGGTGATGAGAATGAAGGTTAAACAGATAAGAGATCTCTCCGACGATGAGCTCATGCAGAAAATAAAGGACCTCAAGGTAGAACTATTTAACCTCCGGTTTCAAGCGGCCACCGGTCAACTGGATAATCCCATGAGAATCCGAGAGGTCAGAAAGACTATAGCGCGCATAAAGACGGTCCTTACCGAAAGGCAGAATGAAAAGCTAAGAGCAAGCTCTGGAAAGTGATAAAAAGGAGGGATGGATGTGAGAGGCAATAGAAAAGTCCGAACAGGGGTTGTGGTCAGCGATAAAATGGATAAGACCATTGTCGTGGCCGTTGAAAACTTTATGAGACATCCCATGTACGGAAAAACCATAAAGAGGACTAAGAAATTTAAAGCCCATGATGAAAACAATGAATGCAAGGTCGGCGATACGGTGAAGATTGCGGAAACAAGACCCCTGAGCCACGATAAACGGTGGAGACTGGTGGAGATCGTAAAGAAAGCCCAGTAGAGAAGGGAGGTTATTTACATGATACAGGTTCAAACCAGGTTAAATGTAGCTGATAATACTGGAGCCAAGGAATTGATGTGTATACGTATCATGGGCGGTTCTAAGCGGAAGTTTGCCAACGTGGGGGACATAATTGTAGCCTCAGTTAAAAATGCAACACCCGACGGCGTTGTTAAAAAGGGAGATGTGGTAAAGGCCGTCGTGGTGAGAACTAAAAAGGGAGTAGGCCGCCCGGACGGTTCATATATAAAATTCGATGAAAACGCCGCCGTTATAATAAATGAGGATAAAAATCCGAAGGGAACGCGCATATTTGGACCCGTTGCCCGGGAGCTCAGAGAAAAGGATTTCATGAAAATAATATCCCTGGCGCCTGAAGTTTTGTAGAGGAGGTGGGTTTGTTGGAAAAGGTCCACGTGAAAAAAGGTGATTTGGTCGTAGTAATTTCCGGTAAAGACAAGGGCAAGAGGGGAAAGGTAATAAGAGTAATACCCAGCGAAAAGAAAGCTATCGTTGAAGGCGTAAATATGGCCACCAAACACAAAAAACCTTCGGCAAAAGTACCCCAGGGCGGGATAATACATCAGGAACTGCCTATATATACTTCAAAGCTGTTGCCAGTGTGCAGCAAATGCCAGAGCCCAACTCGCGTAGGTCACTCGGTGCTGGCCGACGGCTCGAAGGTGCGGGTATGCAAGAAGTGCGGAGAAGTTCTGGATAAATAATCAGGAAGGGAGGTAGCCAAGTGTCCAGATTAAAGGAAAAATATGAAAATGAAGTCGTTCCGGCTTTGAAGCAGAAATTTAATTATAAAAATATCATGGAAGTGCCGAGACTGGAAAAAGTCGTAATAAACATGGGTATAAGTGACGCCAGGGAAAACCCCAAAGCCATCGATGCGGCTACAAATGATCTGGCGATCATAACAGGGCAGAAGCCCGTAGTCACAAAAGCAAAAAAATCTATTGCCGCATTTAAGCTGCGCAAAGGTATGCCCATCGGCGCAAAGGTGACTCTCAGGGCGGAAAAGATGTACGATTTCCTGGATAAGCTTTTCAATATTGATCTTCCTAGAGTAAGAGATTTTAAAGGGGTTTCACCGGATGCCTTTGACGGCAGGGGAAATTATACATTAGGCATCAAGGAGCAGCTGATTTTTCCGGAGATAGACTATGATAAGATCGACAGGGTAAGAGGAATGGATATCACCATCGTGACCACTGCAAAGACCGATGAAGAAGCTCGGGAGCTGTTAAAGAACCTGGGAATGCCCTTCGCATCGTAAAAAGGAAGGAGGGAAATATGTGGCTAAAAAGTCGTTGATCGCCAAACAGAAGAGAACCCCTAAGTTTTCCACTCGGAAGTATAACAGGTGCAAGATATGCGGTAGACCTCATGCTTACCTGAGAAAATATGGCGTGTGCCGTATATGTTTTAGAGAGTTGGCCCATCAAGGGCAAATACCGGGAATAAAAAAAGCCAGCTGGTAATTGATATAGTAAATGAAGGGAGGCAGCTCAATTGGCTATGACGGATGTAATTGCGGACATGTTGACCCGTATAAGAAATGCCAACGATGCAGGTCATCCAATTGTGGAGATTCCCTGCTCTAAATTAAAAAAAGCCATTGCCCAGACATTAAAGGACGAAGGTTACATTCAGGATTTTGAAGTAATAGATGATGCAAAGCAGGGAATAATAAAGATTTATCTGAAATATGGCCCCAACAAGAAGAAGGTCATAACGGGTATCAAGAGGATTTCCAAGCCAGGACTGAGGATATACGCAAGAAAAGACAACATCCCGAAGGTCATGGGAGGTCTGGGAACCGTTATTCTCTCCACATCTAAGGGCATCATGACGGATAAACAGGCAAGAAAAGAGCAGGTAGGCGGAGAGGTAATCTGCTACGTATGGTAGACAATAAAGGAGGTGCAGCAAATGTCAAGGATCGGTAAACTGCCGGTTAAGATTCCCCAGGGAGTGGAAGTTAAGGTCCAGGGGAACACCGTAACGGTAAAAGGTCCCAAAGGCAGCATCAGCCGTGAATTTCACAGGGATATGAAAATAAGACACGAGGGTTCTCAAATAATTGTAGAGAGGCCTTCAGATGATAATATGCACAAGGCTTTACACGGCCTGACCCGCAGTTTGATAAGCAACATGGTAGATGGTGTTACGGCCGGATATGAGAAAAAGCTTTCTCTTGAAGGCGTTGGATATAGGGCGGCAAAACAGGGCAGCAAGCTTGTGCTGACAGTGGGATACTCCCATCCGGTGGAGATAGAACCACCAAAGGGCATAGAATTTGAAGTGCCGGCACCAAACAAAATCTCGGTAAAAGGTGTGGACAAGGAACTGGTAGGCCTCGTAGCGGCAAATATAAGGAAAGTAAGGGAGCCCGAACCGTACAAGGGCAAGGGCATCAGATATGAGAACGAAGTCGTAAGGCGCAAGGTAGGTAAGACCGGAGCTAAATAAGGCAAAGGGAGGGATACGAAATGCTAAAAAAGGAATCCCGTGAGGTTTCCCGGAAAAGAAGGCATGCAAGGGTCCGCAAGAAAGTCTTCGGAACCCAGGACAGACCCCGATTGAATGTATTCAAGAGCTTAAAGCACATTTATGCGCAGATTATAAATGATGAAAACGGCACCACTCTGGTGGCCGCTTCCACTCAGGACCCGGCCATAAGGGACAGCGTGACCGGATGCAACATCGAGTCGGCTAAAAAAGTCGGCGAGCTCATTGCGAAAAAAGCTCTGGAAAAGGGTATCAAGCAGATAGCCTTTGATAGAGGCGGATACATGTATCACGGCAAAATAAAAGCTCTGGCGGAAGCTGCTAGGGAAGCTGGGCTGGAATTTTAGAAGGGAGGCGAAGCTATTGCAGCGCAAAAGCGTGGAAGAACAGGAATTTGAAGAAAAAGTTGTTTCAATAAACAGGGTAGCCAAGGTTGTCAAGGGCGGAAAAAATTTCCGGTTTGCCGTGCTCGTGGTGGTTGGTAATAGAAACGGCAAAGTAGGCGTCGGAACGGGAAAAGCTCAGGAAATACCCGAAGCTATTCGAAAGGGTATCGAAGATGCAAAGAAACATCTTATTGAAGTTCCTCTGGTAAACGGAACAGTGCCCCATGAAAGCCTGGGTGTGTTCGGAGCCGGAAAGGTGCTCATAAAGCCGGCGGTGGAAGGAACCGGCGTTATTGCAGGTGGCCCTGTTAGAGCAGTTATGGAACTGGCCGGAGTTAAAAACGTTGTAAGCAAATCTCTGGGATCCGCCAATTCCAGAAACATGGTCAATGCTACTATAGAAGCCCTGAAACAAATGAAAAGAGCCGAAGAAGTGGCAAAACTCAGAGATAAGACCGTAGAAGAACTGCTGGGATAATTTACTATAATTTAAGAGGAGGTGCAACCGATGAGATTACATGAGCTTTTCCCCGCTGATGGTTCCACCAAAAAAGAAAAGCGAGTAGGCCGGGGGATAGGTTCGGGCCATGGCAAGACTTCCACCCGAGGACACAAAGGTCAAAATGCGCGCTCAGGCGGAGGAGTAAGGCCCGGTTTCGAAGGTGGCCAGATGCCGCTGTACAGGCGTCTTCCCAAGCGCGGTTTTACAAATATATTCAAAAAAGAATTTGCCATTATCAATGTGGAAGATTTAAATTCTTTTGAGGAGAACACCAGGGTGACTCCCGAACTTTTGATAAAGAAGGGGATTTTGAAAAATATAAAAGATGGAGTCAAAGTCCTGGGTGAAGGGGAACTAAAGGTTAAAGTTGACGTGGAAGCCCATGCATTTTCAAAGTCGGCAAAAGAGAAAATCGAAGCTGCCGGTGGAAAGGCAGAGGTGATATAATATGCTCGAGGCTTTGAGAAATGCATGGAAAATACCGGACCTCAGAAAAAGGATACAGTTTACGGTGCTTATGCTGATAGTATTCAGGGTAGGCGCCTTTGTACCGGTGCCGGGAATGGATCCTGCGGCCGTTAAATCAATGATTGAAAAAGGCGCACTGCTAGGGTTCTTTGATATCATCTCCGGTGGTGCGTTCAAACAGTTTTCAGTTTTTGCCATGAGTATAACACCATACATCAACTCTTCGATTATAGTCCAGCTGCTGACAATAGTTATCCCGAAATGGGAGGAAATGGCAAAAGAGGGTGAAGCCGGCAGAAAGGTGCTGGCCCAGTACACGCGATACGGGACGGTTATACTGGCTCTCATACAGGCCATAGGGCTTTCCATAGGGTTTCGCACTGCCATGAAGCATCCCGGATTCCTGGGCAGTGCCCTTGTAGTAATTAGCCTCACGGCAGGCACGGCATTTTTGATGTGGCTGGGAGAACAGATAACCGATAAGGGAATCGGCAACGGAATATCCCTGTTGATTTTTGCCGGTATCGTTTCAAGATTGCCCAGTGGTGCATACCAGCTTTACACACTGTTGAAAGTAGGGACCACCAACATCTTTACCGTAATAGTATTTGCCATATTTGCACTGGCGGTCATCGTCGGCGTTATTGCAGTGCAGCAGGCTGAGCGCCGGGTCCCGGTGCAATATGCAAAAAGGGTGGTAGGAAGGAGAGTCTACGGCGGGCAATCGACCCATATACCTATTAAGGTAAATGCGGCAGGCGTTATCCCGGTAATTTTTGCATTGTCTATCCTGCTTTTCCCCAGCACTCTGGCAGGATTTTTCCCGAACAGCAAAATAGCGCTGAGCATAGCTAATTTCATCAAACCCGGGGGATGGCTGTATGCAAGTTTATATGCCCTGCTCATAGTATTCTTCACGTATTTTTATACGGCAGTCACTTTCAACCCCGTTGAAGTGGCGGAAAACATGAAAAAGTACGGGGGCTTCATACCCGGTATGAGACCCGGAAGACCTACGGCCGAATACCTGAACAGAATAATGACCAGGATAACTTTGGTAGGAGCCATATTCCTGGCAATCATCGCAGTGCTTCCATATCTTATAACCGGTGTAACTTCTCTGAACGTATATTTTGGAGGTACGGCACTTCTGATTGTTATCGGAGTCGCTCTGGAAACAATGAAGATGATAGAAGCTCAAATGTTGATGAGACATTACCAGGGTTTTCTCAAATAGAGGTGATAAAAGGTGCGGATTATCATGCTGGGGCCTCCGGGGGCCGGGAAGGGAACCCAGGCAAGGAAGCTCTCGGAAGAATTTAATATTCATCAGATATCCACAGGAGATATTTTTAGAAAAGCTGTTCAAGAGAGTACACCTATGGGGATAAGGGCGAAAGAATATATGGATAAAGGCCAACTGGTGCCGGATGAAATAGTCGTGGGCATTGTAGAAGAAAGATTAAAACAGCCCGATCTGGCCAAAGGATTTATACTCGACGGATTCCCCAGGACCATCTCCCAGGCCGAGAGCCTTGAGCAGATCCTGCATAATAGCGGTACAAAACTCAATGCGGTTATAAACATTCAGGTACCTCGGGATGAGCTCATAGAAAGGTTTACCGGGAGGAGGGTATGTAATTCCTGTGGAGCTTCTTACCATGTAAAATATAACCCCCCGAGAATAACCGGAAAATGTGACATTTGCGGGAAACAACTTGTAATAAGGCCCGATGACGAATTGGAGACTGTGAAAAAGCGCCTGGAAGAATATGAACAAAAAACAACTCCTCTGATCGAGTTTTACCGCAGCCGTCATCTGCTGATAAACATCGATGGCGAAAAATCCATTGATGAGGTTTTTCAGGAAATTGTAGACAGATTAAGAGGCGGAAAAAAATGATCATATTGAAATCCCAGCGGGAAATAGAAATCATGAAAAAGGCCGGGAAGATAGTGGCAATGACTCTTGAAAAAGTCAGACAGGCTTTAAAGCCCGGAATTACAACGGGAGAGCTAGACCGAATCGCGGAGGAGTTTATTCTCAGTCAGGGAGCATATCCTACCTTCAAAGGCTACAGGGGATTCCCGGCGGCCATATGTACTTCCGTAAATGAAGAGGTAGTACATGGAATTCCTGGATTAAGAACCCTAAAAGATGGTGATATTATTAGTATAGATGTGGGAGCATCCATCGAGGGGTACAATGGAGATGCGGCCAGGACTTTCGCAGTGGGCAATGTTACCAAAGAGGCCATGGACCTGATAGAAGCTACCCAGGAGAGCTTTTTTCAGGGTTTAGCCTTTGCAAAACAGGGTTTTAGACTGTCGGATATCTCTCATGCCATACAGACCTATGTGGAGGGAAAGGGATATTCCGTTGTCAGAGATTATGTGGGGCACGGTATTGGTCGGAAAATGCATGAAGACCCTCAGATACCCAATTTCGGCCTGCCCCACAAGGGGCCCAGGCTGAAGCGGGGTATGACTCTGGCCATTGAGCCCATGGTTAATGCGGGAGGATATGAGGTGTATACCCTGGAAAACCGCTGGACGGTTGTAACGAGGGATGGCAGTTTATCAGCCCATTATGAAAACACTATTGTAATAACGGATTCGGAACCCGAGATACTGACTATGTTTTAGGTAGGTGTTTTTATGCGCGAGCTTTCATTGGGGCAGCTGGTCTTATCCTGCGCCGGCCGCGACAGCGGGCGCTTCATGATCGTTGTAAAGATACTGGACTCCAATTATGTTTACGTGGCCGATGGAACCTTGAGAAAAATTGAAAATCCGAAGAAAAAGAAGATCAAGCATCTCAAGGTGTTAAACAAAAAATCCGATTATATTGCTGAAAAGCTCCAGAATAAAAGGAAAGTCTACAATGATGAAATAAAGAGGGCCCTGGAAGAACTGGCCGATGTGGGTTTGGAAGAAACATCAAGCCAGATTTAAGGAGGAGTGTGCGACCTTATGTCCAAGGAAGACGTGATCGAGGTTGAAGGGACTGTATTGGAACCTCTTCCCAACGCAATGTTTCGGGTGGAATTGAAAAACGGTCATAAGATTCTGGCCCATGTATCCGGAAAGATCAGGATGAATTATATCAGGATTCTGCCCGGAGACAGGGTAACGGTGGAATTATCTCCTTATGATCTGACCCGAGGCCGCATCAAATACCGCTTCAAATAGATTATCGCGAGAAGGAGGAAATCCCATGAAGGTAAGACCCTCGGTGAAGAAAATATGCGAAAAGTGCAAGATAATAAAGCGCAGAGGCAGGGTTATGGTCATCTGTGAAAATCCAAAGCATAAGCAAAAACAGGGCTAAGTAAAAGGAGGTGTAAATGATGGCGAGAATTGCCGGTGTTGATCTTCCAAGAGAAAAGCGTGTGGAAGTGGCCCTCACATATATTTACGGTATCGGTTTGAGCAGATCAAGGGAGATATTGAAAGAGGCCGATGTTAACCCCGACACCAGGGTAAAGGACCTGGCTGAAAGGGAAATTACGAGATTGCGTGAAATAATCGAGAAAAATTACAAGGTCGAAGGCGATTTGCGCAGAGAAGTCGCTCTAAATATAAAGAGACTGGTAGAGATAGGCTGCTACAGAGGGATACGCCACCGCAAGGGGCTACCTGTGCGCGGGCAGAGGACCCGCACCAATGCAAGGACCAGGAAGGGTCCTGCCAAGACCGTAGGCGTAAGGCACAGCAAATAATATCTGGAGGTGAACGAATTGGCCAAAGCTGTTAAAAAACGTAAAGAAAAAAGGCGTGTGGAAAAGGGCGCAGCTCATATACATTCTACGTTCAACAACACCATAGTCACCATCACCGACGAGGCCGGCAGACCTCTGACATGGGCTAGTGCAGGCACCGTAGGATTCAAAGGTTCAAGGAAGGGGACGCCGTTTGCAGCTCAAATGGCTGCTGAATCTGCCGCCAAGCAGGCTCTGGACTATGGCTTGAGGTCCGTAGAAGTTTTTGTAAAGGGTCCCGGAGCCGGCAGAGAAGCTGCTATAAGGTCTCTTCAGGCGGCCGGGCTGGAAGTTAATATGATAAAAGACGTAACACCAATTCCCCATAATGGATGCAGACCGCCAAAGAGAAGACGTGTATAATATACAGGAGGTGTATAAGTAAATGGCAAGATACAAAGATGCCGTATGCAGACTGTGCCGCCGGGAAGGCATTAAGCTTTACCTCAAAGGGGACCGTTGCTATTCGCCTAAATGTGCCATTGACAGAAGAGGTTATGCTCCCGGCCAGCATGGGCAGATGAGACGCAAGCTGTCAGAATATGGTGTCCAGCTCAGGGAAAAACAGAAGGCAAGAAGAATATACGGGGTTCTTGAAAGGCAATTTAAAAATTACTTTGATAAGGCCGTAAGTCAGAAGGGCGTAACCGGTGAAAACCTTTTGAGGCTTCTTGAAACCCGCTTGGATAACGTGGTATTCAGGATGGGATTCGCTTCTTCGAGACCTCAGGCAAGGCAAATTGTGAGATATGGTCACGTAGAGGTAAACGGCCGAAGGGTCACCATCCCTTCATACCAGGTTAAAGAAAAAGATGTGGTTTCAATCAGGGAAAAAAGCAGAAGTCTTCCGTTTTTCAAGGAAATATCTGAAGCCGGGGCATCAAAAGTTATTCCAGGATGGCTGTCGGTAAACTTTGACACTCTGACGGGGGAAGTTGTAAGCCTGCCCAAGCGCGAAGACATCGATGTTCCGATTCAGGAGCATCTGATAGTAGAGCTCTACTCCAAGTAATCAACCCTCATCTAAAATCTTTTATTTAAGGAGGGTAACACATTAGATGATGGAAATTGAAAAGCCGAGGATTGAGTTGGTAGAGGTAAATGCGGATGCTACTTACGGCAAGGTAGTATTGGAACCGCTGGAGAGAGGCTACGGCACAACCCTTGGCAACTCCATGCGTCGTGTACTTTTATCATCATTACCTGGAGCCGCTGTCACTTCCATCAAGATCGAAGGGGTGCAGCATGAGTTTTCAACGATTCCGGGGGTTACGGAAGATACCACGGAGATCATAATGAATATCAAGGGGCTGTCTATTTTAATGCATAGCGACGAGCCCAAGCTGCTCCGGATTGAAGCCAGCGGTGAATGTGAAGTAAAAGCTGGAGATATTATCACCGACGCCGACGTGGAAATCATTAATCCCGATCACCATATAGCAACGCTGGATAAGGACGGAAAGCTCTTCATGGAACTTACCCTTGAAAAAGGCAAGGGCTATGTAACTGCGGACAGAAATAAGAAACCGAACCAACCCATTGGGGTTATAGCCATCGATTCCATATTCACCCCCGTGCAAAAAGTTAATTTTTCTGTAGAGCATACAAGGGTAGGACAGAGGACCGACTATGACAAACTGACCCTGGAAGTATGGACAAACGGAACTATAAAACCCGATGAAGCTGTAAGCAGCGCAGCGAAGATCCTGATAGAGCACTTTAACCTGTTCCTGGGCCTGACCAATAAGGTGAAAAGTCCTGAAATTCCGGTAGAAAAGGAAAAGGACGACAGGGAAAAGATACTGGAAATGCCTATAGAGGAGCTGGATCTTTCGGTCAGGTCTTACAACTGCCTCAAGAGGGCAGGAATAAACACCATCCAGGAACTCATACAGAGGACATCGGAAGATATGATGAAAGTAAGAAATCTTGGCAGAAAGTCTCTGGAAGAAGTTGAAGAAAAACTGGCTGCATTTAATCTAGCGCTAAAACAATCGGAGGACAGTTAAGGAGGTCAAGAAGATGAGGAAACTGGGCAGACCAACCGGCCACCGCAAAATGATGCTCAAGAATCTGGTGACATCATTGCTGAAACATGGAAGAATAATAACCACCGAAACTCGGGCCAAGGAAGTCCGCCGAATTGCCGAAAAGATGATTACGCTGGCAAAAAGAAACGATCTGGCATCAAGAAGAATGGTGCTAGCAGAGGTTTTGGATGAAACCACCGTAAAAAATCTTTTCGACAAGGTCGCTCCAAAATATCAGGAGAAAAATGGCGGTTACATCCGCATTGTCAAGATTGGTCCCCGCAGGGGAGATTCTTCACCTATGGTGGTAATGGAGCTGGTATAGATGTTAGGGGACACACCTCCTTTTAGCAGAGGTCGGTGTTCAGAGGTCAGATTAAGTTGGATTTGACGAAAAGGCAAATCCCTCAATTCCGACATCCGACTTCTGACATCTGGCTTCCGGTATAAGGGAGGCGGAGGGATGTCCCCATAAATAGGCATAATTTGTAAAGGGGGCGGCATCATTGACCGCCGAAATCATCGCCAGGGGTGTGCACTACCAGTACAGTCAGGGCACCGACCTGGCACTGAAAAATATAAACTTAAAAATCAATAAAGGAGAATTTGTGGCCATAATCGGCCCCAACGGTTCTGGGAAGTCCACCCTTGCCAAACTCTTTAATGGCATTTTTATACCCACCAAAGGGGAAATATATGTTGACGGATTGAATACGGCAAACAAAGAAGATATCTGGAAAGTGAGACAGAAAGCGGGCATGGTCTTTCAGAACCCGGACAATCAAATAGTGGCTACCGTGGTGGAAGAAGATGTGGCCTTTGGACCGGAAAATCTGGGAATACCTCCGGCGGAAATAAGAAGGCGAGTGAAGGAATCACTGGAAGCCGTGGAGCTGAGCGAATTTGCCCACAAGGCTCCCCACATGTTGTCGGGAGGCCAGAAACAGAGGGTGGCTATAGCCGGCATCCTAGCCATGAGACCCCAGTGCATAATACTGGATGAACCTACTGCCATGCTAGACCCCGTGGGGAGAAAAGAGGTAATAGATACCATCAAAAAGCTCAACAGGGAAGAGGCCAAAACTATCGTGCTCATAACCCATTTCATGGATGAGGCGGTCCAGGCGGACAGGGTTATAGCCATGGAAAAGGGACAGATCGTGCTGGAGGGAACCCCAAGCCAGGTGTTTTCAAAGGTCGATAGATTGAAAAGCATAGGCCTGGATGTTCCGCAGGTGACCGAGCTTGCACATCAGCTTAAAAATGCCGGCATTGGAATAAGACCTGATGTTCTGACATTAGAGGAAATGGTGGATTGTCTATGTCAATTGTTGTAAAAAACCTTACACATGTATATATGCCGGGAACTCCTTTCGAATCCGTAGCCTTGAAAGATGTAAACTGGGAAATTGCGGATGGAGAATTCTGGGGACTCATAGGCCATACAGGTTCGGGAAAATCAACCCTCATACAGCATCTCAACGGACTTTTAAAACCCACATCCGGTGAGATTATCGTAAACGGGGTAAATCTCCACAGCAAGGGTGTGAACATAAAGAGTATCCGGCAAAAGGTTGGCCTTGTCTTTCAATATCCGGAGCACCAACTATTTGAAGAAACAGTGGAAAAAGATGTGGCATTTGGCCCCAGAAACATGAATCTCCCTGAAGATCAGGTAGAAAAAAGAGTAAGGGAAGCCCTGGAGCTAGTAGGCTTAAACTATGAAGAGGTAAAGGACAAATCACCTTTCGAGCTCAGCGGCGGTCAGATGAGAAGGGTGGCTATAGCCGGAGTTCTGGCCATGAACCCCGAAGTGCTTATTCTCGATGAGCCCACGGCAGGCCTTGATCCCAGGGGGCGCGACGAGATCTTGGATGAAATAGTCACCTTGAGAAAAAGGCGCCGTATTACGGTTATCCTTGTTTCTCACAGCATGGAGGACATAGCCAAACTGGTGGATAAGATTGCGGTGATGCACCGGGGAAAGATGATAAAATCGGGAACACCCCGAGAGATTTTCGGAGATTACAAGGGCCTTACCGCTATGGGACTTGGCATACCTCAGATCACCGAACTTATGCTCAGATTGCGGGAAAAAGGCAAAAATGTGGCAGGAGATATTTTAACGGTGGAAGAAGCCAGGGATGAGATTTTGAAGGCCATAAGGAGGAAGGGCAGTGCGTGAGATAACCATAGGACAGTATATACCCGGGAATTCTATTATTCATCGCCTGGACCCCAGGACAAAAATAATAATAACCCTGGTCTATATGATTCTGCTGTTTGTTTTGGATAATTTTAAGGGTTATCTCTTTCCTGTGGGCTTCATACTGCTGGCCTCGGTGCTTTCCGGAATATCCCTGCGCTATATGATAAAAGGCTTAAGACCCCTGATATTTATTATAGCCCTTACTTTTATTTTAAATATCTTTATGATCAAAGGGCGCATACTCTATGAGATCGGCCCCTTTGATATAACATACGAAGGTCTGTATCAGGGTTCTTTCATGGCTATAAGGCTGGTGCTTCTCATTGTCGGGACATCGCTGCTGACTCTAACCACTTCCCCCATAGCACTGACCGATGGGATTGAAAGGCTGCTTTCGCCCGCAAAAAGGATAGGTGTTCCGGCTCATGAACTGGCCATGATGATGACCATAGCATTGAGGTTTATTCCCACGCTGCTGGAGGAAACCGACAAGATCATGAAAGCCCAGATGGCACGGGGAGCCGACTTTGAAAGTGGAAACATGATAAGGCGGGCTAAAAATCTTGTCCCGCTGCTGGTGCCGCTGTTCATCAGCGCCTTCAGGAGAGCCGACGACCTGGCCATGGCCATGGAAGCCCGCTGTTACCGGGGAGGAGAAAACAGGACCCGCATGAAGGAATTAAGGATGTCGAAAATTGACTTTGTAACATATATAGTTTTTATAATCATTGTTCTGGGTGGAATAGCCAGCCGCTTTATATGGTAGGTGAGGCCCGTGAATGTGAAGCTGCTGCTGGAATATGACGGCACCAATTACCACGGCTGGCAGAGGCAAAAAAATTCCAGGACCATCCAGGAAGTGCTGGAAGAAGCCATAAGCGCTATAACCGGAGAAAAAATCCGGGTCACCGGTGCGGGCAGGACCGATGCGGGGGTGCATGCGGCGGGACAGGTAGCTAATTTCAAGACTAACACCCGCATACCGGTGGAGAAGCTGCCCTATGCCATAAACAGCAGGCTGCCGGATGATATAGCGGTCAAAGGGGCATGGGTGGCGCCGGAAGGTTTTCATGCAAGAATCTCGGCAAAAGCCAAGGTTTACAGCTACACTATTTATAACGCTCCTTTTCCATCACCGCTCTTGCGCAATTACGCTTACTTTTTTCCGCTGCCCCTGGATGTGGACGCCATGAAAGAGGCGGCAAACCACTTTGTGGGGGCGCACGATTTTTCGGCTTTCATGGCCACAGGAAGCCCGGTAAAGTCTCCGGTGCGGCAGGTAAACCGTCTTGAGATAGACCGCCGTCAGGATCTTTTGATAATTGAAATCGAAGCCAACGGGTTTTTATACAATATGGTGAGAATTATAGCCGGGACACTTGTGGAAGTAGGACTTCATAAAATAGAACCCGGGGAAGTGGCATCGATCATCAGGTCAGGAGACAGAGAAAGAGCGGGGAAGACACTCCCGCCGCAGGGATTGTGCCTTTTGAGAGTAATATATTAGCGGCTTGACACAAAAATTAACGTATAATAAAATTATTTTATGGTTTCACGAGGAGGGAAAAAGATGAGCACGTTCATGGCAAAGAAAGAAGAAGTAAAAAGAGAATGGTTCGTAATAGATGCCACCGAT
The DNA here is from genome assembly GCA_012840135.1 of Thermoanaerobacterales bacterium. GTDB lineage: Bacteria > Bacillota > Thermosediminibacteria > Thermosediminibacterales > Tepidanaerobacteraceae > Biomaibacter. Next base: position 6,588 of record DUMA01000027.1, on the reverse strand, counting down.
AAACCCCTGGGGAGGCTGGCTGCCAAGGTAGCCATGATATTGAGGGGAAAACATAAACCTACATTTACTCCTCATGTGGATACGGGCGATCACGTGATAATAGTGAATGCCGATAAAGTAGTGCTTACGGGGAAAAAGCTGGATAAAAAGCTTTACATCCATCATTCCATGTATCCCGGAGGCATCAAGACCGAAACTTACAGGAGTTTCCTGAAGAGGAGCCCCGAAAAGGCCCTATACAAGGCCATCTGGGGTATGCTTCCTCACAATTCCCTGGGCCGCAGAATGATTAAAAAACTGAGAATTTACAGGGGTTCGGAACATCCTCATGAGGCCCAGCAGCCCAAGTCATTATCCGTTGATATTTGACAGGAAGGAGGAGAGAAATGAAACAGGCAGTTCTTGCTACGGGAAGAAGAAAGACGTCTGTTGCCAAGGTGTGGCTGGCGCCGGGCAGCGGCAGGATAATTGTTAACAGGAAGCCTCTGGACGAATACTTCGGGCTTGAGACTTTGAAAGTAGATGTAAAAAGGCCGCTGGAAGTAACAAATACGGTGGGCAGGTTCGATGTGATTGCCAGCGTAAAAGGCGGCGGATTCACCGGCCAGGCCGGAGCTGTAAGACATGGCATCGCCAGAGCCCTTTTGAAGATCGATGATGAATTCAGACCTTTGCTGAAAAAAGAAGGATTTTTGACTAGGGACCCGCGGATGAAAGAACGCAAGAAATACGGCCTAAAAAAGGCCCGCCGCGCTCCTCAGTTCTCCAAGAGGTAAAAGAAGGACGGTGTCCTTCTTTTTTTTATATGCAAAGGGACATTTTTACTTTTCTGGGGTATAATAGGTTAGGGGACGCACCTCCTTTTCAAGGGTATTCCTCTGTGGTAGGCGGAGGAACGTCCCCTTTGAATAGGTTAGGGGATGCACCTCCTTATAACAGATGTCGGAGTCCAGGGATCAGATTAAGTCATGGGGCACAGCACATTTACCGATACAGTATGCTGGAGAAGGTTGAGGAGCTTTCCCATTGGATGTTAATGGTACTTTCGTTATTAAAGTATACATGATTAAAGTATACATGCGGAATAGCAGAGGAGTATCACCATAAAGTGATTGAAAAATAAAACTGGGAGTATTAATATATTTATATAAATAAATATAAAAAGAAATGGAGGAATGCCTGTGAAAGATGTTGCCATCATCGGTGCCGGGCCTGCGGGGCTTTCAGCGGGGATCTATGCCGCCAGGGCGAAACTATCTACTGTCATTGTAGAGAAGATGTATCCCGGGGGGCAGGCAGCCATCACCGATCGCATCGAAAACTATCCCGGTTTTAGAGAGGGCATCGGTGGTTCAGAACTCACCGACAGCATGAAAGCCCAGGCAGAAAAATTCGGTGCAGAATTCCTGAATGGTGATGTACAAAAAGTCAGCAAGCAGGATGGGAAGTTTATCCTTCACCTCAAGGGCGAAATTTTGGAGGCGAGGACCGTAATCCTGGCGATGGGCGCCGAGTCCAGAAAGCTGGGAGTTAAAGGTGAGAAGGAGTACACCGGGCGGGGCGTATCCTACTGCGCTACCTGTGATGGGGCTTTTTACACCGACAGGCCTATTATGATGGTGGGGGGCGGAGATACGGCCATAGAAGAGGCGCTTTACCTTACGAGATTTGCCAGCAGCGTACAGGTGGTACACCGCAGGGACCAGCTGCGGGCCACAAGAATCCTTCAGGAAAGAGCCTTTAAAAATGAAAAAATAAAGTTCATATGGGATTCGGTGGTGGAAGAGATTAAAGGCCAGGATACCGTGGAAGAAGTTATAGTCAGGAATGTGAAGACCGGTGAAAAAACCTCAGTGTTCGTAAATGGCGTTTTTGTGGCCATAGGTCTTGTGCCCAATACATCCTTTGTGAAAGATCTTGTAAAACTAAACGAACAGGGCTACATAATAACCGATGAAAACATGGGAACCGGTGTTCCGGGCCTTTACGCAGCCGGCGATATCAGACAAAAATCCCTGCGCCAGGTGGTCACTGCCGTGGCCGATGGAGCCATAGCTGCCGTGGAAGCCGAGAAATATATTTCTGGTCAGGCTTGAAGCAAATCAACTTCAATGGGGTAAGGCTTGAAAAATCATATTTTGATGAATAAAAAGTGAATTATTCAAGCCTGACCCCATAAACCTCGTCAATGAAAGCCCGACACAAACATAAAGGGGGTCTTTATAATTGGATAGTTTAAAGGAAAAAGTAGTTTTACTGGTCGATGAAATTAAAAACGATATTTTCGAAGTGGCCGATAGGATTCATGAAAATCCTGAACTGGGAAATCAGGAGTTCAAGGCTTCGAAACTTTTAAAGGAGAAGATTGCAGAATACGGATTTTCCGTAAGAGATGTAACGGGACTGCCGACAGCCTTTATTGCTACTAAAAAAGGCGCAAAAACTGGGCCTACCATAGCGCTACTGGCAGAATACGATGCTCTTCCGCAATTAGGCCATGCCTGCGGTCACAACCTCATAGCCGCAGCGAGTTTTGGGGCTGCGGCAGCTCTTGGAAAGCTGGGAGATGATCTTGCGGGTGAAGTAATGCTGGTAGGGTCCCCAGCAGAAGAAACAGATGGTGCCAAGGTTTTACTGGTAGAAAAGGGTATCTTTTCGGGAGTGGATGCAGCCATGATGGTCCATCCGGGCAATAAGACAACGGTTTACTCCACATCCCTTGCCATGGAAGCCATTGAGTTCACATACACCGGCAAGGCCGCCCATGCAGCAGCGGCTCCCCATATGGGCATAAATGCTCTTGATGCGGTCATTATGCTCTTCAACGGTATAAATGCCTTGAGGCAGCAACTTAGATCTGATGTAAGGATTCACGGCATCATCACCGAAGGAGGCAAGGCCTGCAATATAATCCCGGACAAAGCTGTGGCCCGATTTTATGTGCGGGCCGGCGAGAAAAACTATATGCTCAAAGTGAAGGAAAAAGTGATCGCTTGTGCCAAAGGGGCCGAGCTTGCCACCGGGGCGAAACTTTCATACAGAAATTTTGAGCTGCCCTTCGACAATCTCGTTACCAACAGGACCATGGCTGATTTATTCAAGCAAAACCTTAAGGAGCAGGGTTACGACGACATAAGCGATGAGGAAGAAGGCATCGGCTCTACCGATATGGGTAACGTAAGCCAGGTGGTTCCCGCCATTCATCCCCACATTGCCATAGCCGAGCCAAATGTGGCTCCCCACTCCATAGAGTTCTGTCAGGCGGCAGGATCCGAGAGAGGCAAAAAAGCCGCCCTGATTTCCGCAAAGGCTATGGCCATGACGGCGATAGATCTTGTTGAAAAGCCGGAACTTTTAAACAAAGCAAAAGAAGAATTCAGAAAAATATTTTTCCCCTCTTAAAAATGACAATGGGACGGGATAACTGTAACGGGCAATTACACCGGCCCAATCTCATGCCTCCAGTTCATTTTATCTTATGGAACTACCTATATTAATTATTTCCTCTTCCGCCAGAGGGCCGGAAATACTGTAGAACATCGCCGGTGTATGCCAGAGGAGCTGGCGGGTATCGTTATTCTTAAACCAAATGAGTGTGGCCTCAATACCATTCAGATACACTGTTTTAACATCGGTATCATTTTTTCTGAAATTGTAAGAAAAGGCGGTGGGTCTGGTAACCGGAGTTTCCTCTATGGTGAAATACCTGTCATCGTTGCTGGCTTCATATTTAAGCTCGATGGAAGACATTCTGCTGCTTTCATCTCTTATGAATACTCCGAAAAGCCGATATCCATCGGGGATGTATGCAGGAAGGACAATTTCATAATCCAGCATTTTTTGAACCTCGTCGGGACTTCGATAAGTTTTCTCACGCACTGCATTTATTTCTTCTTGCCCCTGCAATATATCCTTTCCTGTCTGAGTAATGCCCGAAATATTAACCACGTTTCCAAAAAAACTTTTTATAGTTTTGAAAAAACCATGACCTGCAAAGGCGCTGTTGCCCATGCCTGCAACAAATCCCGTAAAAAATACGAGCAGGACGGCTGCAGCAGCGAGTACCATTTTCACCCACACCTGTTTTTTAACCTTCTTTGAAACACTGAGCTCTTTTTTTATTTTTAGCCATATCCGCTTTTTATCCGGTGAAACAATATCATCGGAAATTTTTTTTATCTGTTCGGAAAAATACATATCAAATTCATCTTTATATTCCTTCATATAACTTCGCGCCCCTCCTGGGATTTTTGGGATTCCAACAATTTCTTTAATGTGTTTTTTGCTCTATGAAATCTGCTTTTAACTGCCGCTGCGGAAATACCCAAAACTTCTCCTATGTCTTTAAATGGGAGGTCATAATAGTATCTTAATATTACAACTTGACGGTAGGATAAATTCAGCTTATTTAAAGCATTGATTATCTTCAGCTTATTTTCTTTATCAAGAATCAAGTCTAACGGATCTTCAAGAGAATATTTTTGATGTAAACTATCTAGCTGGTCCGAGGGATATATTCTGGAATTTTTTCTTATCATATCGATAGCTTTGTTCGAAGCTATAACGGCAACCCAAGCATGAAATTTTTTTATATCTCTCAATTTATCAAAGTTGTTGAATGCCGATATAAAAGCCTCCTGGACGGCGTCTTCGGTGATGGAATCGTTGAGGGTAATCATATAGGTCGATTTATAGATCTTATCAAAATACTTGTCGTAAAGCATTTCAAACAGATCGCTGTTTTCCAAAATTCCATCACCCCTTACGATCTTTCCCTGCATGTCCATTATATCACAAAAAGTTTAAAAAATAATTTTAAAATGTTTACATAATGTTGAAACCTTTTAAGGGATTTTTACGACTATATAACGAAAAAATCGGGGTCTTCATGGATAGACTTAAAAAGTTATACCTTTGTGAATTATCAATCGGATTATGCGTATGGGGCAAAGACGGTGCCGGTGTCCCGAGGCAAGTACTATCGGGTTAAAAGCTACCACTATGCGGAAGACGACTCGTTGGTAGACGAAACAACCGCTACAACGGATAAGATCATAATCAATTAAACCCATCAGGAAAGCAAAGAACGCCGAGAAAAATAGAAATCAGCAATAAAGGCAAACTTATCGAAAGATAAGGACGCAAAGCCATAGGGTCTAAAGTGCCCCCGCACTATAACAGCATTGAATTGATATTTAAAAAATCGGGCAATAAACTAAATTAAAAGAACAATGAAATCATGGAAACATAGAAAGGAGGTGAAGAATTATGACAGAATTGTTAAAAAGAAAAATTATAATAAGTGCTGCATGTTTATTAACACTTGTTGGTACGGTCGCTGCTATTGAACCTATGTGTATGGGGAGGTTTTATCCCCCCCATGTTCCGGAAATCTTGAAGGGGCCAATTAAAAAGAAGAAAGGTATTGTATAACCTTTCTTCAAAAAGAAAGAAATTCAGTTAAAATCATATAGCAAAAAAAGTTGATTTGTAAAGAACAAAATAATTATTGGGAGGAAAAGTCATGAAATATAAAGTGCCTATTTTAATGCTACTGTTTATTTTTAGCACAATGTCAGTTGCTTTTGCAACACCTACCTATTTTCGACAAAATCCCAGTTCTTCTGATGATTATGGTGGAGCATGGGTAGAAGATGTTTCTAGCTCTATTAAATCTGAGATTGCGAGTACCGGTTGTAATATTTCATGTATGGCTATGGACTTTAAGACATGGGGTTTTAAGACAGTTGATTCATTTTATGATGAGAGAACAGGTGAGACTATCGCTCATGCAAATGCAGACCCCTATGTAGTATATAAGCTTAATAACAACGACACTTATGTATCTGACTATTATGCTCTTTGCAAGAAATTCGGCACAACCTTTAACAGGATAGTAGAATTTGCTTCGAACGCTACCGATCAGACAAAAGCCCAACTTACCGACGCATGGCTTGATGACGGCTATTACCCAATTGGCAGGATTTTAAAACCCGGAACTACAAATCATTACCACTCAATTTTATTCATTTATAGTTCACTTCCAGGGCCTTACAATATAAACAGTATACAAAATTTAAATAACGTATATACCTCTGAAGCTATAGGAGATGATAAAAATGAAATAAATGATGCTACAGAACTCAATACAAAACTAGATGGAGATGTCGTTATACAAGCTTATGAATCAAATTTCAAGATTCACGATCCTTATGTAGGTTCAAACAGCGGCGGACCAAATATATATTTTGATGACAACATATATGGTAAGGGCTTTAGTATCCTGAAAAAACTGCTTATAATTAATAAACCATAACAAGAGGGGCTTTTGCCCCTCTTGTGAGGAGAGATTTAATATGGGAAGAGGAAAAAAGTTTTTTATTATTAGCATTGGAGTTTTATTGACATTATGTTTTATTTACAGGCTTGAGTTTTATAAAAGTATTCCATCCGGGCAAATGATGTGGAATGTCCAAGATCCTGAACAAGATGAACAATCTATTTTTCCGATAGCTGACGTTGATCCAATTAGGAAGACTCTTTATATCGCTATGGACAATAATACTATCAAGGCTTTAAATGTTTCAG
>DUMA01000047.1 GCA_012840135.1 Thermoanaerobacterales bacterium | reverse complement strand
GCAGGCGTTAGCCTGTTCATTTTTACCCTTGACTATCCACAGTGCAGCAGTTTTAATCTTGCTTGCGGAATTTTGAGCTATTCTACGAATCTTAATGCTAATTTTTCATATTAACTTTACAAAGCCTTATTTTTATTTCAGCAAGAAAGGAGGAAATCCTACGCCAGTGGTTCTTCATATAACAACACAACTTTACAACATAAAAAAGAGCCTATCTTGCAAGCTTTACTGGACATTATATTAATCATTTTTGATCTCTCTATATCTCCAAGATTATCTATAAAATCATTGTTTATATATCCAAAATTAAAATATGGTGGGCTTTCATAAGATCCTTTACCCATATGACTCATTATAGTTTATTCCCACTTCTCCGTAGTTATTTTGCTTTCTCTACAGTCTTTTACAACATCACCTAAATTAAAATGATAAAGTATAGTTGTCAGCCTTTCGTAAAGTAATCCTAGCTCAAATAGTAAGTCCACGGGAAATTCCTTGGTTCTTATACCTTCTAGCTATAACTTCTAACTCATTAAACATCGATCCATTAGGCCTTATTTACTCAATCATATGTTTTTCTTTAGATTTATTCATAATATCACCACTATACTACTTATTCAATTAATGATGGTTTATACTAACTAATAGCTTTTTATATTAAGTATATCTTAGGATGTACCTCATCTCCAGGTTGCCACATCCTTCACATAATTCAAACTTTGATTTTTTATATGCTTCCTTATATTGTTCTATTTTTTTGAATTATAAAATGATATTGCAAAATCTTTGATCATTAAATTCACTCCAATAAAAAAGCACCTACCTAAGTAAGTGCTTAAATCTTAATGTAATTATAAATCAATTCGTCCGCTGTTAGTTGAATCGTCAGTTAGTATATATTTTTTTAGCTCAGTATAGAATTTGTCCAAGGTAAATGTAAAACTTGATTCTATTAAAGTAATTTCCTTTAATTCTCCGTCAGTTTCATATCCTATAATCAATATGTCCCTATTTTTAGTTTTCTTTTTGCTTCCGATTCCAGACATACCGCCTATTATTGTACCCAAAGGACCTGCTATAAGAGTGCCAACTACAGCCCTGCCTACAACGCTCTTATTTTTCTCTATTATCTCTTTTTCTGTTGTCTTATGTACATATCTTAATTTGTCTAGTGATAAATGAATTACAGGTTTCTTTTTATCACTTATGCTTTTTAATATCAACTCATTTTCGTTTGGTTCAATATATACTTCTAAATCTTCATCAGCAGAAAAAAAATCAAGTCCGTCGACAAATTTTATCACTAACCCAATTCTTTTCTTTTTATCAAATAGCCCCATTACAATCCCTCCTTTTTTATCTATTATGCATTTAAGCGGAAGGATTATACGATTATATTATAATATTGCTCTATCACTACAAGGAAGAAATCCTAAAATAAACGTTCTCCATATATCGACACAATTTTATACTTCAGCTCCCACCCTTGCAAATCGGAAGGACCCACAATCGAAAATAATATATTATCAAATATTCTTTAATTGAAAAAGAGCTTTGCCAGGCTACTTGAATTTTCTATATTTAACAATTATACTAATCTCTATTTAATCGATTCTTTTATTTTTTAAAACTTCTTTGCAAATTCTCTAGCCATAATATCATTCTTTTTATTGCATGGAAAAAAGCACCCATTAGGATGCCTTATCCTTTTTTTGAAGTCCTATTTTATCTACTACATATATTGCCTCTTCTGCAGTAAATCCTTCAAACTCTAACTGAATTATTAGTCCCTGCCTAAAAAATGGTAAATATTTTAAATATGATTCAGCTTTTTATAATCTTTCTCTATTCTTTTTATATCCAAGCGATTTACTGCATAAGTTGTATCCTCTTTACTATAATCTTCAAACTCTAATTAGTTTACTAATCCACTTTTTGAAAACGCTGAATACTTACTTTAAGTAATTTCATACACTTTTAATTGCATTTTTCTGAGCTAATGTTTCATTATCATTTGTAACTGGTTCCGGTATTTATTTTTGATCATTTATGTTTATCGTATGTGTTGCCTGATCCTATCCTATTTCTTTTCCTAACATTTCAGCAACTGCTTTAATTGGCACATATGTAGTATCATTATATGCTATTGTATCGGTTTTGCATTCTTTCCATTAACCGTCAAGCTTACTGCATTGAACAATACCTATGCAATCTGTTTTGTACCCCTTGCAAAAGCAATTGGACCTTATTAAAAAATCCCAAGGTTTCTAACTTCCCTTGGGACTACTAGCTTATGATGGCTCCCGGTCAAGGATTCGAACCTCGACAAACTGATCCAGAGTCAGTTGTGCTACCATTACACAAACCGGGAGTATATTATCGACGAAATATATAATATC
>DUMA01000026.1 GCA_012840135.1 Thermoanaerobacterales bacterium | reverse complement strand
TTTAAATCTCCCATTCAGTATCACCCCTGGTACAGATTATATAGATGATACTGAAGTATCTGCAAGTCCTGAAAGGATTTACGGGCTGAAAGCCCGTGGGTTTAAACCAAGCGCTTATTAACTAAAAATTGATAAGCATAATTTATATTAATCCAGCAAATCAACTGAATCATCATTTGTACCATCAGAATAAACAACCTTTTCGCATTTTCCAGTCGCGTCAACTGTTGCTCTATAATCATCATATTGAGATTTTGCCTGTACTTTAGGTGTTTCTTTTAAATATCCAGCAGAGGCTAAATCACTTGCTAAATAAGTTTTTTGTGTACTTTCCTGATCATCCAGCCATTTCTGTTCCGCTGCTCTGGCGATTATCTGTGCTGAAGCCTTGTCAGCATTCGCTTTTGCTGTATTTATGGTACCTGTAAACCTCGGCACGGCAATGGCTGCAATGATGGCCAGCACCGCAAGCACCGCCATGAGTTCCACCAAAGTAAAACCCCTTTTGTCTTTTCCTATTCTTTTAAATGCCATGACCATTTTAATCATCATTTTTCACCCCCTTTTCTTTTTTTATATTTATAGGCAGAAGGTATTCCTTCGAGCCGGCACGTTTAGAACTGAATATTTGTCATTAGTTGAAACATGGGCAATACAATGGATACCACTATAAGGCCCACCACCACCGCCATACATATAATTATAGCCGGTTCCAGCAATGTTGTCATTCTGGTAACGGCGCTTTCCACCTCGTCATCATAAAAATCTGCGGTCTTCGTCAGCATATAATCGAGGGTACCGGTATCTTCGCCTATTTTTGCCATATGTATCAGCATCGGCGGAAAGGCATCTATGGTTTTTAAAGGTTCAGAAAGCCCCTTTCCTTTTTTTATACCTTCTTCCACCCCTGAAAGGTTTTTTTGTATAACAGCATTTCCGACAACTTTTTTGGTGATCTCTATGCCCTGAAGCACAGGGATGCCGCTGGCCAGCAGGGCGCCAAGGGTTCGGGCAAACCGGGCTGTGATGACCTTTTTGTTAACTATTCCTATTACGGGTAATTTCAATTTCATGTCATCAAAAAAGTGGTTACCTCTCTCGGTAGAAGCATAAATTCTTACCAGCAACACCGAAAAGGCAGACAAAACAAGCAGCAATACCCAGTTGTGTTTTATAATACTGCTTGCAGCCATTAGAATCCTTGTGGAAAGCGGCAATACAGCTCCCATCTGCTGGAACATGGATGCGAAAGTTGGAAGAACGACTGTTACAAGAAATATTACTACAGCTACTGCCACCACGGCAACAATTGCGGGATACACTAATGCATTTTTTACCTTCTGGCTCAGTTTATATTCCTTTTCATAATGTATGGCCATTCTTTCCATGACTTTGTCGAGAGTTCCGCTTATTTCCCCGGCTTCCACCATGTTTACCAGGAGCTCAGGGAAAATGCCTTTATATAATCCCATGACCTGCGACAGGTTTTTGCCTTTCTGGACTTCTTCAAAAAGGATATCTAACGTTTCTCTCAGCCTGGTATTCTCGGTCTGCTTTCTGAGAATATCTAGACTTGCAAGTATGGGGACTCCAGCGTTTACTAACGTAGAAAACTGACGGCAAAATACCGACAGGTCTTTGGAAGTAACTCTGCAGAATAATCTCTTTAAAGAAACACTATCGGATACCTTTTTATTTTCCTTTATATCAACGGGAAAACAGTTTTTTTCCCTGAGCATGTAAATAACCGCCACTCTGTCCGGCGCCTCATATAAGCCTTTTATTTCTTCCCCGGAACAGCTTCTGGCAATGTACTGATATGTGGGCATATTTTCACCTCTTGCCAGTATACTTTTTTAATTTCCAATAAATCTCAGCAGGGCTTCTTCGCTGCTGCAGTATAAAAGGGCATTTTCGTAAGATATAACTCCCTGCCTGTAAAGTTGCGCCAGGGAATAATCCATGGTCTGCATGCCGTATTTCCCGCCGGTTTGCATCGAAGTTATTATTTGATGAGATTTCCCTTCCCTTATGAGATTTCTTATGGCCGGCGTAGCGATCATGACTTCAACAGCAGCGACCCTGCCCATCCCATCCTTTCTAGGTATCAGGTTCTGAGAAATAACGCCCTGGAGCACCGTAGAAAGCTGCATCTTTATTTGCTGCTGCTGGTAAGGAGGAAACACATCAATGATCCTGTCTATAGTTTTGTCCGCCCCGATGGTGTGAAGGGTTGAAAGTACTAGATGTCCCGTCTCCGCAGCAGTGATTGCAATGGATATGGTTTCCAGGTCCCTCATCTCCCCCACCAGTATTACATCCGGGTCCTGGCGGAGCGCCGCTCTCAATGCCGATGCAAAACTTGCGGAGTCATAGCCTATCTCCCGCTGATTGACTATGCTTTTTTTGTGTCTGTGGAGGTACTCGATGGGGTCCTCCAATGTGATGATATGGCAGTTTCTTTCACTGTTTATCAAATCTATCATAGCCGCCAGGGTGGTAGACTTGCCGCTCCCCGTGGGACCCGTGACCAGCACGAGACCCCTGCTCTTTCTTGATAGTTCCTTTACCACCGGTGGAAGGCCGAGCTGCTCAATGGTGGGTATGTTGAGGGCTACCAATCTCATAGCAAGGCCATAACTTCCCCTCTGTCGGTACACATTGACGCGGAACCTCCCCAGGCCCTTAATAGAATAAGAAAGGTCAACCTCACCATGTTTTTTAAGTCTTTCCATCTGTTCTTCCCCCAGAATTTCTTCCACTATTTGTGCGGTGTCTTCCGGAGTTAATTTTTCCTGGTTTATAGCTATCAAACTCCCGTTTATTCTGAGGGTTGGAGGTACGCCCACGGTGATGTGTATGTCCGATGCGGATTTTTTAGTTGCTAAGTCCAATATTTCTCTAAAATTCAAGCTATTCTCCCCTTAATCCTGAGTATAAACTACCCTTAACATTTCTTCCAGGGTAGTAATCCCGGCAATCACCCGTTCAATGCAGTTTTCCTTTAAAGTCTGCATCCCCTGTTCCCTGGAAACCTCTATAAGCTTGTCCGATGATTGCCTCTGAGTTATAAGTTCACGATGTTTTCGGGTTATTAACATTATTTCATTCACTGCGGTTCTTCCCCAGTATCCAGTTCCATTGCAACTGCTGCATCCTCTACCTTTATACAGCTCCAGTTCAGTTCCCGGTTCAAAGCCGAGAATTTTAAGTTCCTGTTCGGAAGCCAGGTACTTCGTTTTACATTCCGGACATATTTTTCTGACTAACCGCTGGGCTATGACACCCGCCATGGCAGCAGATGCCAGATAAGGTTCTACGCCCATATCCAGAAGCCTAACTACGGAGCTTGCAGCATCGTTCGTATGAAGGGTGCTCAAAACAAGATGACCTGTTATGGCTGCTCTGACTGCCAGGTTTGCAGTCTCTTCGTCTCTTATTTCCCCAACCATGATTATATTTGGATCCTGTCTCAATATAGCCCTGAGACCGCTGGCGAAGGTCAGCCCGATCTTGGGGTTTATTTGTATTTGGTTTATCCCTTCCAACCTGTACTCTACCGGATCTTCGAGGGTGATGATATTCACCGAAGGGCTGTTCAGTTCTCTCAAAGCAGCATAGAGTGTGGTGGTCTTTCCGCTGCCCGTAGGCCCCGTAACAAGAATGATCCCGTAAGGCATGTGTAAAAGATGTTCATATTTTTGAATGCTGTCTTCGTTAAAACCCAGTTGTCTTTTGGACATCAGGAAGCTGCTCCTGTCTAAAATCCTGATGACCACCTTTTCCCCGTAAACCGTAGGCAAGACTGAAATTCTAAGATCCAGACTTTTTCCTGCCACCTCGATCTCTATTCTTCCATCTTGAGGAAGCCTTCTTTCCGCTATATTGAGGTTGCTCATTATCTTGATTCTTGCCACTACGGCTCCGTGAGTCTGCATGGAAGTGCTCATTATTTCATGAAGCTCCCCATCTATTCTGAATCTAATTCGGAGCTTTCTTTCACCAGGCTCTATATGTATATCGCTGGCTCTGCTGACCACAGCCTGCTCGATAATAGAATTGACAAGTCTCACTACCGGAGCATTGTTTACCTGCTCCATCAATTCTTTTTCCAGAGTTGCATTATTCTCAACCTTGTATTCTTTTTTGAAATCTTCAATGGCTTTTTCTACCGTTTGTTTTCCATAATAGAATTCTATGGCTGCTTTTATATCGTCTTCAGATGCAATGGCTGGCTGAACCTCCAGACCTGAGGCGAGTTTAATTTCATCAATGGCAAATATATTCATTGGATCGCTCATGGCCACGGTTAGCAGCTTGTCAGTTCTTTTTATTGGAATAATGTTATATTTCCTGGCAATGGTTTCCGGCACTGTTCTGGCTACTTCTGGATCAATAATATATTTGTCTAGCTTTACATGGGGAACCCCGAGCTGGTATTCAAGTATTTCCATTATATCATCTTCAGATACCATTCCTTCATCCACCAGAATCTTGCCCAGCTTGTCCCCTCTCTTTTTCTGTAATTCTATCGCATATTCCAGCTGGTCTTTTGTTATCTTTCCCGATTCAACCAGAATATCTCCTAACTTTTTCCTGTTCCTCAGAAGCATAATCAAGCCTTCCCCTTAAAATAAAAATCCGACTAAATCTTCTAGCCGGTTGCACCACTCCATCAATCCGGTATAAGTGCCCAGATTCAACCGGAAATCATCTGGATCTACAAAGTTTCCAAATTCAATATATATTAATTTAAAGAAACCCAATTCGACTGTGCATTAGTTTGAATATATAATTCAACAGAAATTTTAAAAATCCTGCAGTTTTCGACCCAAAACATAAAAAAAACAAACCTACCGGTTTTTAATAAAATACAAATTCATGCGAGGAGTCTTTTGATTTTTGTCCGGTAAGCCTACATCCATCAGTTTGTAATTGCGGAGAATGGGATTTTTCTCCTTTAATTCTCTGACAATTTTTTTTATTTCATGCACCAGAACTACCGGTTCCTGAAGATTTTTCTGCACTTGCCGGGGTAATGTTTTATTTATTGTTAACAATTCCACATTATATCCCCCATCATGAAATTCGACTATTTAATCATCGATATTAATCCTTTTCTTATCATAAGTTTCAATATAATGCCTTCAAACTTTCGCATCAATCTGGTCCACACGAACTCTCTGTTACATACGGGCTTTACCAGTATGGCAAAAATGCCCATTCTTTTTGCTCCAAATATGTCGGTAAATATCTGATCACCTATTACCGCCACCTGGTTTTTCTCAATGCCGAGAATACTCAAACCCTTTAAAAAAGCTTTTTTGCGAGGTTTGATAGCTCTGGTCACCGCTGGTATCTGTAACTCTTTTGCACATTCGTTGATGCGACGGGCCCTGTTGTTTGAAACAATACAAAGGGATAAACCATATTTTTTGCATTTTTTAACCCAATCACGTAAATCTTGATCGATAATACAACAATTCCATGGCAGCAAAGTATTGTCCAGATCTATTAAAAGCCCTTTTATGTTCTTTTTCTTTATATATTCTATATCGATGTCATATATGTTATCTAAATACATATCCGGACAGAACATTTTCAGCATATCTTACCACGTCACTCATCTTTTTCTTGTTATATATGTTATATTAAAAAGGAATTATTTGCAACTACCATCGGTATTTAATTCACTGAACAGTTTTTTTATAGCTCTTTTTTCTATTCGTGACACATAGGAACGGGATATGCCTAGGAGTTTTGCTATTTCTCTCTGTGTTTTGCTTGCACCGTTATATAGACCGTATCTGAGTTCAATAACTTTCTGTTCCCTCCCTTTCAATACCGTTCTTATTTTTTCATGAAGCTTCTGCTGCTGAAATTTTTCTGCAATGCTGTCCGTTATGGCATCTGAATCGGTCCCAAGAACATCCATTAATGATATTTCGTTTCCCTCTTTGTCGACACCTATAGGGTCCTGTAAATAAACTTCTGCTTTTATCTTTTTTGTAGCTCTTAAGTTCATCAATATCTCATTTTCTATGCATCTGGCTGCATATGTGGCAAGGCGATTGCCCTTTCTTTTGTTGAATGTAGTTATGGCTTTTATAAGACCTATGGTGCCTATAGATATGAGATCATCCATATCTTCTCCGGTACTTGCAAATTTCTTGACAATATGAGCTACCAGCCGCAGATTCCTTTCTATCAGTATATTTCGGGCTTCTTCGCTTCCGTTCTTGTAAAGAGTCAGATATTTGTCTTCTTCCTCGGGGCTAAGCGGCTGCGGAAAAGTAGTGCTGTTTGTAATAAAAGCCAGCCATGTCAGTAGTTCTTTAAAAAATAAAAAACCCAAAGTCACCAGGACTGCAAGGGCATTTTCCATTATGCTGCACCTCCCTGTGCGGTACCTATAATATATGACTTTGAGCTTAAAAATGTGCAAGTATTATTTGTGTAAATTTAATTTTTCTATAATATCTCTGAATGCGGGTGCCGCTTTTATAGGACCAGAATCCCCCTTTTCTAAAAAGACCGAAATTATATATCGGGGCGATCTTGCCGGATAATATCCAACAAACCACGCATGGTATGTATTTTTTTCAATTTCTGCAGTCCCGGTTTTTCCGGCACTTTCTCCCAAAGATGCTGGGGGCATGGCATTTACCCCCGTTCCGTATCTTGTTACATCTTGCAGCGCCTTTCTAACCATTTCTGCAGTTTTTTTCGATATAACCGCCTTTCTTTCTTGACGAAAAGGAAGTAGCGAAGTACTACCGTCTGTATCAACCTGCTCCAGGGTTAAATGGGGCTTTATCAAAACGCCGTCATTTACTATCGCCAATAGCATCTGCGCAGCCTGTATAGGCGTAATCAATATGGGCCCCTGGCCGATGGCTATATTGCCTATATCCTGATAATAAACATTTTTGATTGAAGGTATAAATCCGGGTTTTTCTTCGGGCAAATCTACAAGGACCTTTTCTCCAAGACCGAATCTTCTTGCGTATTCAATTATTTTTTGTTTACCAAGTCTCAAACCCAGTTGAATAAAAACAGTATTACAAGACCTGGCAGTTGCTTCTCTAAGCGTAATTTCACCGTGCCCGCCCCTATCGTAGCTCTCACATTTGAATATATTTCCTCCCACTTTTATAAAACCAGGGCAGTAGAATTTTTCATCAAGATTTGTTATTCCTTCCTCAAGAGCTGCCGAAAGAACAACTATCTTAAAGATAGAACCCGGCGGAAAAGCCTCAATGGCCCGGTTTATAAGAGGTGCATCTTCCCTGTTCAGGTATTCTCCCACATTATACTGCTTATAATTTGGGCGACTGGCCATGGAAAGAATCTCACCGGTTCTAGCATCAAGAACCACCACTGCTCCCATTGGCACTCTTTCATCCATCACTTGTTCTACCACAGCTTGGATTTTTTTATCTATTGTTAGTTTTATACCTGCTGAGACCTCTTTATATTGTTGAGCAGCACCGGGTATAGGCTGACCAAAGCCATCGCAGATAATTGTGTCTTTTACCTTCAAATTGCTTAACAATTTTTCAAAGCTTTTTTCTATTCCGGTCTGATTTTTATATCCTACTACATGGGTTGCCAGTGCTGAAGGCCCGTAAGCGCTCTTTTTCTTATAAACAAACACACCGGGTGTTTTACCGACCAATTCGTGGATTATTTCATTGTTTCCCCTGGATAGTTTTATACTTTTGGGTTTCTCGTCATCGGATGGATTTAATATTCCTTTTTCTACAAGCAATTCTTTTTGAGAGTTCGATAGCCATCTTGGCGATATAATAGCATATGTTTCATAATATGAACCTGTCAGAGGTTCCCCATTTCTATCAAAAACTTCTCCTTTTGAATAATCTGAAACAGAAACAGACCATTGGGATTTAGCCTTTTTTAAATAAAAAGGCCCCCTAAAAATCTGGATATAAAACAGGCGCAGTAATAACATAAAACTTAAGACTATAATGAAAGCACACGATAAAACCAGTCGACTATCCTTTTGCATCCCGTTCACCCAGAAGTATAATTCCCATTTCATGGGATATTATTACAATGAAATTTCTCTCGTGCCGGAAGGTCAGGGTCGCTTTTTATTCACTTTTGCACGTTTTTATTTTTCAAATGTTCGGCATAGGTTTTACTAAATGTATGAGTACCATCTCCATTGGAAACAAAGTATAAAAAATCGGTATCGGCGGGGTTTAATGCAGCTTCGATTGACGAAATTCCCGGCGCTCCGATTGGTCCCGGTGGTAGACCTGTATGTTTATAAGTATTATACGGTGAATCTATCTCAAGATCTTTTAAAGTCAAAACTTCTTTGTGCTCTTCCAGTACATACTCTACTGTAGCGCAAGACTGTAGCGCCATACCTTTTTTCATCCGGTTGTGGAAAACCGAAGATATTACGGGCTTTTCCGATGCCACTTTTGCTTCTGCTTCTATAATAGATGCAAGAGTAACGACCTGGGAAATAGTAAGACCGTTTTTTTGCTGCTGTAAATCATAGCCTTTGCCGAAATAGATTTCGTTAAACCTTTTTAATAAAATATCAATATAATAATAAGCAGACTTTCCCTCGGACAAAAAATATGTATCGGGAAATAAAAAACCTTCCAAAGTGGCATCCGAAGGAAGACTCTCTAAAAATTTATACTTACCCTTAAAGTATGCAGCTTTGGCCACCTTTAAAAATTCCTCTTTCGATAAAAGATTATGTTTTTGAAATATCTCAGCTATTTTTTCCAGAGTAACCCCCTCGGGGATCGTTATCCTTTGTTCCTTCTTCAAAGTGTCTCCTGAAACCATTTTTTTAAGCATTTCATCCGCAGACATGGAAGGACCCAGCATATATGTGCCTGACTTAATCTTTACATCATATCCTTTTATTCTCGCATAGAGATTAAAAGCCAGCGGATTTTTTATAAGGCCTATTTTGTACATCTTCTGTGCCATTTCTTCCGCCGTGCTGCCGCTTTCGACTTCAAATTCCACAAAGATATCGCTGGTTTTATCTTTTGGGTATAGCATAAAACAATACCAGGATACGGTAAAAAATAAAAGGCCTAACATGAAAACAAGAGATATCACAATTATTATATGCTTTTTTAAAATTAAATAAGCGGTACTCTCTAGAAATCTCTGCCATATGATTTTATAATTCACAGAGTTCCCGCCTCCACTGTTATTTTTCAAAAAAATTCTCAAGGCCTGTCCTTTTAATAAAAAAGTACAATGGAATCCCAAGCCCTGCCACCGCAATCAGTTCGCCCAAACCTATGTACAGCGTGGTTAACCAATAGGGCATATCATACAAAAAACTAAGATAGTACGATACTCCTATGGCGTTTAAAACTACAGGAGGTACGGCTCCCAGCAACGGGTTTTTCATTTTACCCGTCAGATATGCAGCAACCAAAGTGATCAGGCTTCCACCGTATATGTCCCACGGCCCCAACCCTCCGAGAATATTTGCGAGAAGGCATCCCACGAAAAGTCCTGGGATTGCAGAACTTTCCAGCATGGGTAAAATAGTCATTGCTTCAGATAATCTAACCTGTATTGGACCGTAACTTATTGGCTTTAAAAGGTAAGTAACCAATGCGTAAATAGAGGCTATAACTGCAGCTCTTGCTATATAACGTATTCGGTGCATAATTATACTCCTTCCCAATTTTTTTGCATTTACACGAAAAAACTATTAATAATATTAATAAACATATCCTTCTTTAGTTTATCTTCAGTTTATTATACAGTCAACAATTTTAGAAAGAAAAAATACTTGTTTACAACGACTTTTTTTTATTGTATAATTCATAAAGTATAATAATGTTAAAGACAAATTACAGTTAAAGGGGAGTAGCCATGTTGATAAAGCCACCAGCACGGTATTTTTACCTGGCTTTATCCTCTGAAATCGTCGGAGGGCAAGACCTTTAACATAATTCGCAAGAGTTATGTAAAGGTCTTTTTTGCTTTTTATGATAAATTACATGAAAGGAGTGAGTATCTTTAATAAAAACAGGTTTTCGACAAATAATAATATAAATTCAAACTGAGAGGGAGGGTAACTTTTGGAAAACAAAAAGTGGTACACACTGGAGAAAAAAGATGTTTCAACAGTTCTTAAAACTCATCTGGAAAATGGCCTTTCTTCCGACCAAGCTCAGGAAAAGTTGAAATCCCATGGTTACAATGAGCTTGTTGGCAAAAGGGGTCAGACTATATGGGAAATGCTCCTGGAACAATTTAAAGACTTTCTGGTGCTCATTTTAATTGCGGCAAGTTTAGTATCAATACTAATAGGAGAGGTGACCGATTCTGCCGTAATCATACTTATAGTAATATTGAATGCAGTTCTGGGTGTTATTCAGGAATCGCGCGCCAGCAAAGCTCTTGAAGCGTTAAAAAAAATGGCGGCTCCCGAAGCAAAAGTAATCCGTGACGGCCATATTAAGGAGATCCCTGCACGAGAATTAGTACCGGGCGACCTTGTCCTTCTGGAGGCAGGAAATTATGTGCCTGCTGACTTGCGCCTTGTCGAGAGCATAAATTTGAAGATCGATGAGGCTTCCCTAACAGGTGAATCCGTTCCCGTGGAAAAAAATGCCGATATAGTTTTCCAGGAAGAGGTGCCTCTGGGAGATAGGACAAATTCCGCTTTTATGGGAACGGTAGTTACCTATGGCAGGGGTAAAGGCGTAGTAGTATCCACCGGTATGAATACTGAAATAGGCATGATTGCCGAAATGCTTGAATCTTATGAGGAAGAGGATACCCCCCTGCAGAAAAAGCTCGCCGAACTTGGTAAAATACTTGGTATTGCCAGTCTTGCCATTTGCGGTGTAGTGTTCGTCATGGGACTTTTTAGAGGGGTTCCGGTATTGGAGATGTTCATGACTGCCGTAAGTCTCGCAGTAGCTGCCATACCTGAAGGACTGCCAGCTATCGTGACCATAGTTCTGGCTATAGGCATGCAGCGCATGGTCAAACGCCATTCTATAATTAAAAAGCTTCATGCCGTAGAAACTCTCGGGAGCACCACCGTAATATGTTCCGATAAGACAGGAACTCTTACGCAAAACGAGATGACTGCCACCAGAATCTATACCGACGGAAAAATGTATTCGATATCTGGCGAAGGATATCGTCCTTACGGTGAATTTACTCTTGAAAATTCCAGGATAGATCCAAAGTCTGATTCTAATCTTCAGCTTTTGCTTACAATCGCGGCTCTCTGTAATGACGCAAAGTTAGAAGAAAGCGGCGTTGAAAAGGATAATGAGAAGTCCTGGCGCATACTAGGAGATCCTACCGAAGGTGCGCTGGTGGTGGCTGCTGCAAAGGCAGGTCTTTATACATCAGATCTGGAAAAAACAATGCCTCGCCTTCAAGAGATACCCTTTGATTCGGATAGAAAGCGCATGACCACTTTCCATCCAAATGGTAAGGGATATGTGGCCTATATAAAAGGCGCTCCGGATGTAATGCTTAATTTATCCACAATGATGTATAAGTCAGGCAAGACGGTACCCATCACTGATGAGGACAGAAAAAATATTCTAGAAGCAAACCATCAAATGGCTACCCAGGCGCTCAGGGTTCTTGCCCTTGCATATAAAGACATCAGCGCTATTCCTCAGGAACCGGATCCCGGCGATATCGAAAAAGACATGACCTTCGTGGGATTAATAGGCATGATAGATCCGGCAAGGCCTGAAGCTAAAGAAGCCATAAAGATATGCAAAAATGCCGGCATTCGCCCTGTAATGATAACTGGAGATTACAAAGATACGGCCGTTGCCATAGCAAAAGAGTTGGGAATGCTTGAAGAAGAGTCTGCAGTTTTGACAGGGGCAGAACTGGATACACTGAGTGATGAGGAATTGGCCAATGCGGCAAAAGATGTTTCGGTTTATGCCAGGGTTTCGCCTGTTCACAAGCTAAAAATCGTGGAAGCCATCAAGAAAAACGGTCATATTGCTGCCATGACCGGTGATGGAGTAAACGATGCACCTGCTTTAAAGAAAGCCGATATCGGTGTCGCCATGGGTATTACAGGCACTGATGTGGCAAAAGAAACTGCTGATATGATTCTGACCGATGACAATTTTGCCAGCATTGTGGCAGCGGTAGAGGAAGGAAGGGTAATTTACTCCAATATACGCAAATTCATATTCTTCCTTCTGTCATGCAATATAGCGGAGATTTTGATCATATTTGTGGCGATGCTTATGGGATTGCCGGTGCCTTTAAAGCCCATACAACTTTTGTGGCTTAACCTACTGACAGACGCCTTCCCGGCATTGGCGCTCGGTATGGAAAAGAAAGAGCCCGACATCATGAGCAGACCGCCGCGCAAGCCCGATGAACCCATAATGGATACCCGAATGAAGTGGCAAATAGCCATCCAGAGCACTTTCATGACTGTAGCGGTCCTCGGCGTGTTCATTTATGCATTAAGCTTTACAAGCACCATTGAAGCCGCACGCACCTATGCCTTTGTAACACTCATCTTCAGCGAGCTTTTGCGGGCATATACCTCCCGCTCCGAGACTTACTCTGTATTCAGCATAGGCTTTTTTGCAAACAGATTTATGGTCGGCGGCACTTTAATATCTTTCATACTGCTGCTGGTCGTCATATATGTTCCGTATTTAAGAGGAGTATTCGACACCACATTCCTGTCATTCTATGACTGGGATATAATTGTAGCCTTTGGTTTAATACCTTTTGTGGCTGCCGAAGTGAGCAAGATCTTTCTCAGAAGAAAGTAAAGAAAAATCCATTAAAAAGACCTGTCGTGATTGACAGGTCTTTTTATTCACCATGAAACTGTTGACAATCTCTGCAGTACCCGAGAAATTTTACCACATGATCAACTACTTTAAAATCGTTCTCTATTTCGATTTTATGTTCCAGTTCGTCTAAAAAATCATCATCGAATTCTAAAACCTTACCGCATTTGATGCACACAAGGTGATGATGCTGATGTTTTTGGTCCTCGCTTAACTCATACCTGTAACACCCATCCCCGAAATTGAGTTTCTTTATTATGTCGAAGTCATCATACAATTGAAGAGTCCTGTAAATAGTGGCAAGACCGACATCCGGAAACTTTTCTTTTACAAGCTCGTAGATTTCTTCAGTGCTCAGGTGCTTTGACTGATTTTCTAAAAGTACATCCAATGTAGCTCTCCTCTGAGGAGTAAGTTTGCATTCTTTCCCTTTCAATTTTTCCTCAATCAGTTTCATGCGACGATTTTTTTCATCTTGCTTTTCTGCTAGTTCCACTTTCGTCCCTCCTGACTCATCTTACCACCAGTATAGTGCAAATAAAAATCATTGTCAAGAACTTATAATTTTATTAAAATGGCATTTTCCATACCTTCAATGGTTCTTATTTCACTTAATACATCGTCGGGCAAATTTTCATCGACTCCCAGAGCCATCAGTGCTTCTCCGCGGTATGACTTTCTGCCAAGCTGCATGTATGCAATATTTATATCGTTTTTACCCAGGAGTGTCCCTACTTTACCCACAACGCCGGGTCTATCCCTATGAAATGTTAGAAGAATATTCCCTTTTGGAATAAGGTCAATTTTATATTCATCAACGGCAACAATCCTCTCATCAGCATTAGCATGAACCGTACCTGTGACAGAGCCTACGCCTTTATCCGTCGTTACTTTCATGGTTACCAAACCCGGAGCATCCTGCTCCTGATTAATCTTTTTTTCGATTATTCTAATTCCCCGTTCCCGGGCAAGAAGCGGAGCGTTTACCAGGTTTGCAGGGGTTTGCAGTATATTAGATAATAGTCCTTTAATTGCGGCTGTCGTAACCAGCTTTACATCCATTCTTTCGATTTTCCCGGTATATATCATTTCTACTTCACATATTCTGCCGTTTCTTAGTTGTGTATAAAAAGAGCCCATTTTTTCAGCAAGATCAACAAATGGCCTGATTTCATTATATTCTTCTGGCCTAATGTGTACCATGTTGACAGGATTTTTTACTATTTCTCCCTTTAAAGCCCTGATTACATCCTTTGCAACATCTATGGCCACACTTATCTGAGCTTCTTGAGTGGAAGCTCCCAGATGGGGTGTAGCTATTACGTTTGGTATATCCAGCAAAGGACTTTCCAGCGGCGGTTCCTTCTCAAAGACATCCAAAGCGCATCCGGCCACCTTGCCCGATCTTAAGGCATTATAGAGAGCCTCTTCGTCAATAATGCCTCCCCTGGCGCAGTTTATAAGCATTATACCATCTTTCATCATTGAGAATTGTTTTTCACTTATCATATGATATGTGCTCTTGGTTAGCGGCACATGAAAAGTTATAAAATCCGCTTCTTTTAATACAGTGTCTAGATCTACTACAGTTATATTAATATTTTCTACTTGCTGCTTGATTATATATGGATCATAAGCCAGTATATTCATACCAAGTCCAATGGCTTTTTTGGCCACTTCCTTGCCTATCCTGCCCAGGCCAATTATACCCAGGGTTTTTCCATTCAGCTCGATTCCCATAAATCTCTTTCTATCCCATACTTTGTTCTTTAAACTCATTACCGCCTCAGGAATATTTCTGGCCATGGCCATCAACAGAGCGATGGTATGTTCACTGGCAGCCGTGGTGTTGCCTTCAGGAGCATTAACCACCAGAATTCCCATTTTTGTTGCGGCATCCAGGTCTATATTATCAACTCCAACCCCGGCCCGCCCTATAACTTTTAAATTACTGTTTTCGATAATTTTAGCAGTTACCTTTGTGGCGCTTCTTACAACAAGTGCATCATAGTTACCGATTATTTCCACCAGCTCATCTTCACTCAACTTAGTTCTTACATCCACCTGGTACTCCTGACTTAAAATATCAATACCTTCCTGTGCAATATCATCACTTACTAGAATTCTCACTTTTCCATTTCTCCCCTCTCGAAAAATAATTCAGCTTCCCTAACTCCTTTTCCATACAGGTCCCTGTTTCCCAACACCATTTCAAGCCCTGCCAGCACATTAATTACATCCATTTTATCAACATAACCTAGATGTCCTATTCTAATGATTTTGTTTTTTAATTTTTCCTGGCCTCCAGCTACTGTTATATTGAATCTGTTTTTAAGCAGCTTTGAAAAATTTTTTGTTTCATATTCTGAAATATCGATAGAGGTTACTGTAGGTGAAGCCCACTGGTCATCCACGAATAGTTTCATCCCTAGAGCTTTAACACCGGCCCTCAGCGCACCGGAAATCATCAAATGCCTCTTAAAAATATTTGATAAACCTTCTTTTTTCATTAATTCTAGAGATTCCTTGAGGGCAAAAATTAAGGACACTGCCGGAGTATAAGGAGTTTGTCCTTTTTCAAGGCTCTTTTTTGCGGCTTTGAAATCCCAGTAGTATTTTGGCATTTTCGATTGCTCCACCATGGTCCATGCCTTACGGCTCAAGGATACAAACCCCAGGCCTGGTGGAAGCATGAGTGCCTTTTGAGAACCTGTAACCACCACATCCAGATTCCACTCATCGGTTTTTAAATCTACCGCTCCAAGAGAGCTAATAGCATCCACCAGTATGGCAGCAGGGTGATCCCCTACCGCTTCTCTGAGAGCTTTTATATCATTTAACACCCCTGTGGAAGTCTCGTTATGGGTAAAAAGTATTCCCTTTATTTCGTGGTTTATATCTCTGGCCAGTCTCTCCATAACAGCATCGGGCGATACGGGTTTGCCCCATTCAACCTGAATCCTTTCCACATTGACACCAAAAGACTCCGCAATTTGTGCAAACCTTTCACTGAATACTCCGTTGGGGAAAGATAAAATGACATCTCCAGGAGAAAACAGGTTTACAATTGCAGCTTCCATGACTCCTGTTCCTGCTGAAGGGAATATGAGCACATCATTTTGAGTTTGAAAAACATCTTTAATTTCTTCTGAAACCTGTTTGAAAATGTTAATGAATTCTTCGCCCCGGTGGTTTATCATAGGTTGTTGCATGGCCCTCATGACGCTTTCAGGTACTTCTGTTGGACCGGGAATTCTCAGGTGATGTTTTTCCATATTTTCCACTCTCCCTTTTTTATAAAAATATAAAATATGTTTTTTGGTTTTTGTATTCAAGTTTTAAATTTTTGTCGGCAGTAAAAAAACTTGCTATAAAAAAATCCGCCCACTGCAAGGGGCGGATTTTACCGCGGTGCCACCCTATTTGGATTTTTCCAAAGTAGCTCTCATTTAAATAACGGCCTTACCCGTTTGACTCATCGTCAACCACTCCAAGGCGGAAATAAAGTAACCCTGCCGGTTTGCACCACCCACCGGCTCTCTTTCAGGAACATACTTTAATTTTCCTCTTCATCGTGTTAACTTATTAAATTAGATTTTATTATAAAATCTAATCTATTCTGTGTCAAGATTTTTATTCGTTTTGTTATTCCTTTTATTCGTCTTCTTCGTCTTCTTCATATTCATCATCTATATCTTCTTCATCATCAGAAATATCTTCGATGTCATAATCACCTTCACAAAGGGCTTCCCATGCTTCCCTCACCGCTTCAAATTCATCATCATCTTCAACTTCGGTCAAAACTTCCTCGCCATTCTCATCGGTATCAATGCGGAAGATATAAGCCTCTTCCTCCTCATTTTCTTCATCCAGAGGAACCAAAATTGCGTAATCATTGTCTTCTACATTCACAATACCCAGTACCTCAAACTCTGTCTCCTTGCCATCTTCGTCATATAGGGTTATAAGTTCCTTTTCATCCATTTTTTCAACTCCAATCTTTTAGATTAAAAATATTGTATAGTAATTTTTATTCAGTGTCAACATGAGAACGATAATTAAGATACCCTTGCAAAATCAGCACCGCTGCCACTTTATCAATTACATTTTTGCGCTTTCGCCGTGAAATATCAGCATCAATTAAAGATCTTTCAGCTTCTACTGTAGTAAGCCTTTCATCCCAGTATCCCAGTTCGATCCCAGAATCTTTCTTCAATGCTTCACCGAACTTTTTAACAGAATCGCCCTGAGGGCCCAAAGTCCCATTCATATTCCTCGGAAGACCTACTATTACCTTCCCAATATTGTATTGTTTTATCAATTCCTCAATCTTTTTCAAATCTTGATTTAAATCCTGCCTTATTATCACTCCTATTCCCTGTGCCGTCACACCTAGCTCATCGGAAACAGCGACTCCTATTTTTTTGTCCCCGACATCCAATCCTAAAATACGCATTTAAAGTACCCCTCTTAAACAATTTTTATACAGAACTCTGGACAGTAACCGGCACAGTAACCGCACAATATACAGCGATCCGGGTCCACTTTTGATTTTCCATCAACAATGGAAAGGGCTTTAAACTTACAATGCTGTACGCATCTACCACAGCCCTCACACCAATCTTCAATTAAAAGCCTTCTTTTCTGGCTGTCAAGTTTGTCAGTTAATTCTTCAGGCACAGATTTGCCTTCAAATATTAAACAATTTGCTTTGACTTCATCTTTGGATTTCATGCCTACTGCCACTGAATGCAGGTATGGGAAATCCAGAATATATTTAAAAGCCTTTTCCCTGATCCCTATAAGGTTGCCACCACCCAGGCATTTCATACCATATATTCCCTTGCAATTTTTATAAGCTTTTTCGATAGCTTTTTCCAATTGATGTATATTGCCATCTTTTATGCCGAGCCCTTTTATGTTTATTATGGGATGAATTACGTCAATTTCACTCATAGTTGCAGCAGCTTCTACCACTTCTATCGCGTGAGTAGAAACTCCTACGGCTCTTATTATACCCTTTTCCTTGGCTTCGATTAAATATTTCAGGGCTTCCCTGTGACCTTTCAGTGTGAGTCTGGATTCCTGCTCATGAAGCATGAAAATATCTATAACATCCCTATCCAGCTCTTTTCTGGCTTTTTCTACACTGGATCGCATATCTTCATAAGTATATGCGTAAGATTTCGACACAATCACTATATCCTCTTTTGTAAACTTTAAAGCTTTTTTTATGTAAGAGTAATTATTATAGAACTCTGCCGTATCAATAAAATTAACACCTGCCCGGATGGCTTCCAGAATTACATCTGTTCCTTCCTCTATAGGCAGGTGCGATTGAAGGGGACTTATCCCCAAACTACCAAAACAAAGGCGTGAAACCCTTATCCCCGTTCTGCCTAAAATTTTATACTCCATTCAAAAACCTTCCTTAAAAAACTAAGCTCCGTTGCTCAAGATTCCTCGATGTAATTTTTTAATAGTTCCTCCAGAAGCTCATCACGCTCTAATTTTCTGATGAGGTTTCTGGCATTATTAAAACTTGTTATATATGCTGGATCTCCGGATAAAATATAACCTACAATCTGATTTATCGGGTTGTACCCCTTTTGTTTAAGAGCATCATAAACCTTCTGAAGTATTTCCTTAGTATCAGCTGCCTGTTCTTTTTGAACTTTAAATTTCATGGTTTCCTGGAAATTCTGCCCCATCGCGTCTCCCTCTCTTTCTATTAAGATATATTCTATATGTAAACTAAAAATCCTCTTTTCAATTCAAAAGCGTGGAAAATTCCACGCTTTTCCTTTATATTATTTCAAACTAATAACTTTTTATTCCAAACCCTTCATGTTAAATAGTTCTTAAAATCCGGGCTATGGAACTTAGAGCTTCTTCGATTTTCTCCGGATTTTTCCCACCTGCCTGAGCAAAATCACTTCTACCGCCACCGCCTCCACCTGTTATGGCTGCGACATGCTTTACAATTTTACCTGCATTGTAGCCCTTTTTAATGAGGTCTTCGGAAACGGAGGCCACAAAGTTTACTTTTTCACCCGTAACACTTCCGAGGACAATGATTCCACTCTTTAATTTCTGTCTTAAGGCATCGCTCATTTTCCTTAAGTCTTCCATTCCTCTCGCTTTTACCCTTGTAGAAATTACATCAATTCCATCTATATCTATTTTCTTCAAGATAATGTCTTCTATTTGAGCATTTATGGCCTGCTGGCTCAAAGCTTCGATCTCTCTTTCCTGTTCCTTTAACCTCTCCATCAATTCATTAATTTTTTGATAGACTTCCTGGGGTGAGGTTTTAAGCAAATCAGCGACATCATTCAAATTCTGCAGCGTAATATTCAGGTAGTTCAACAAATTTTTGCCGGTAACGGCTTCAATGCGCCTCAAGCCCGCACCGATACTTGATTCTGAAACTATTTTAAACAATCCTATTTCTGAAGTGGACTTTACATGGGTACCACCGCAAAGTTCTATGCTGTAATCACCCATGCTTACCATGCGCACTTTTTCCCCGTACTTTTCTCCAAATAAAGCTATAGCTCCGCGCTTTTGAGCATCCTGCACAGTTGTAACCTCTACATTTACAGGCAAATTACTCAGTATAGCTTCATTGACCCTTTTTTCAGTTTGCCTCAATTCTTCCAATGTCATAGCTGAGTGGTGCGAAAAATCAAATCTTAATCTGGCATCATTTACAAGGGACCCTGCCTGGCTAACATGTTCTCCCAGGACCTGTTTTAAAGATCTGTGCAAGAGGTGAGTGGCACTATGGTTGCGAGCAATGTCTTTTCTTCTATCAACATCAACCCTGGCAATTACCCTGTCTTTTATGCTGACTTCACCTTTTTCCAACTTTCCTATATGGTAGTACTTACCATCCGGGGTTTTTTGCGTATCATAAACCCTGAAGATAAAATTGTCGTTTTCTATAACGCCCGTATCTCCCACCTGACCGCCGGCCTCACCGTAAAACGGGGTTTTATCCAGCACCATCACTGCTTCTTTAGAGTTGTCGTCAAAACTTTCAACAGTTTCCATGTTCGATACAATAAGCTGCACCTGAGCTTCCGATTCTAGACTATCATATCCTAAAAACTCTGTCGGCGGAAGAGGTGCCAGGATCTCAAAAAGCTCATCAATTCTATAACTTTCTTTTCTTGCTGCCTTGGCTTTTTCCCTCTGTTTTTCCATTAGTTCTTCAAATGATTTAATGTCTACGGAAAAGCCCTTTTCCTGGGCTACATCACGGGTTAAATCTAACGGAAATCCATAAGTATCGTACAGCATAAAAGCCATTTCTCCAGGAACAACATTTTTATGCTCCTGCTCTAGTTTGTTCAGGCCTTCAGAAAGCATTTTCAAGCCATCGCTTAATGTCTCGTTGAAACGTTCTTCCTCAGATTTAACCACTTTCTGGACATAATCCATATTCTTTCTCAATTCGGGATAGGCACCTTCCATCAATGATACTACCTGGGGAATTATTTTGTGAAGGAAGGGACCGTTCAGATCCAGTTCTCTGCCATATCGAGCAGCGCGCCTCAGGATTCTCCTCAGTACATAGCTTCTTCCTTCATTGCCAGGAATAACTCCATCGGATATCAAAAATGTTATGGCCCTGGAATGGTCTGCTATAACTCTGAACGGGAAACCTCTGTCATCCCCATAGTATTTTTTGCCCGTCATATTTTCTACAAATGCAATAATAGGCCTCAGCAGGTCGGTATCATAATTACTGTAGACATTTTGCATGACCGTAGCTATTCTCTCAAGGCCCATACCAGTATCTATGCTTGGCCTTGGCAGTGGTGTCAACGTTCCATTTTCATCCCTGTTATACTGCATGAATACAAGATTCCACAATTCCCTCCAGCGGTCGCAATCACATTTGCCAATTCTGCATTCCACAGCATCGCATCGGTGCTCTTCTCCTCTGTCTATATATATTTCACTGCAGGGACCGCACGGTCCTGTATCCCCCATGCTCCAGAAGTTATCTTTTTCACCCATGCGTACTATTCTGTCTGCCGGGATTTTTGCCACTTTTTGCCACAATTCAAAGGCTTCATCATCTTCCTTGTATATGCTCACCCATAATTTGTCTTTTGGGAGACCCAACACTTCCGTCAAAAATTCCCAAGCATAGGCAATAGCTTCCTTTTTAAAATAATCTCCGAAGGAAAAATTTCCAAGCATTTCAAAAAATGTATGATGCCTAGCAGTCCTTCCAACGCTTTCCAAATCATTGTGCTTCCCGCCGGCTCGTACACATTTTTGGGATGTAGTAGCTCTTTTAAAGGGCAATTGCTTCAACCCTAAAAAAACATCTTTAAACTGGTTCATTCCAGCATTGGCAAAAAGGAGTGTTGGGTCATTATGAGGCACCAGTGAAGAGCTGGCTACTCTGGTATGGCCTTTACTTTCAAAAAAACTAAGGAACTTCTCTCTTATTTCGTTGCTTGTCATCATCTGACAAAACCTCCATAAATTTGCACTCGAATGAATTATATTAAAAAATTGCCCTCATTGTCAATACAAGCAGTTCATTGTTCTAAAATATTTACTATGTTCGAAAAATATTTTTTGGTTTTTTCAGCTTTTTTGTTATAAAAATAAATTCCCAAAAAACTAAACCCCATAACAATTATACCCATCAGCAGTGAAAACAACTCCGAAGATTTTATGTTGAAAAATCCCGCTACACTATAACCAAGTCCTATTCCTACTATAAAAGCCACAAGAGGTATTACATATACTATAAAAGTGGCCGAAAGCAGAGTGGATGCCTGCATTTCCACTTCAACCAGCTGGCCAACCTTTGCTTTTAAAGGATTTTTAGCCCAAACAAAAAAAGACTTTTTTTCTGTACCTACCGAGCATGCCCTGCAGTGGTCGCACGCAGATGACCTCAATATTTCCACTTTGGCGTCATTTCCCTTGTTTTCCACAACCAAAGCTTTTTCTTTCAACACTTTCACCCGCCTTGCTACTTAATAAATTTGAATATGATATCCACCAATTCGGATATCTTTTCATCCCGCTTTTCAGTATTCATTGCCTGGGCAACACAGCCCCTGGTATGGTCTTCGAAAATTATTAAGCCTACCTTATTTAAAGCTGCCCGAACCGCTGCAATCTGTATCAGTATATCAACACAATATTTTTCTTCTTCTACCATTTTTTGTATTCCTTTTACCTGGCCTTCAATTTTTTTTAAACGTCTTAAAATATTTTCTTTACTCTCTAAATATGAACAATTGCTATCACATTTCATGTAACTACCTCCAATACCATCTAGGGGTATAATTATTATATAACGTTGCATTACAATTGTCAAATATTTAGAATATCTCTTATTACTTCCCCCGCCATGATTAAACCTGCGACTGACGGTACATAAGATATGCTCCCCGGAATACTTCTTTTGAAGTTGCAGTGTTTAACGGAATCTCTGGGACAGATACATCTTGTCTTGCACAAATTTTCCTGCACGGTTTTGACCGGCCTTTCAGTAGAAAACACCACTTTCACGCCCTTTAGTATGCCATGCTTTTTGAGTTCTTTTCGAAGAACTCGAGCCATAGGGCACACTGAAGTTTGAGAAATATCGGCTACTCTGAAGAGGGTCGGATCCAACTTATTTCCAGCTCCCATGGAAGAAATTATGGGAATGTTTAATTTTTTGCATTTTATAATAAGGTCAACTTTCGATTTGATGGTATCTATTGCGTCTACCACATAATCAATATCACCCGCTAAAATTTTATCCGCATTTTCTTCCGAATAAAAATCTTTAAAACATGTGACATGAGCATTGGGGTTTATATCAAGAATTCTTTTTTTCATTACTTCCACTTTAGGCAGTCCTACGGTAGATTCCAACGCATGAATTTGGCGGTTTATGTTTGTGATACATATAACATCATCATCTACCAGAATAAGTTCTCCAATGCCTGCTCTAGCTAAGGCTTCTACCGCAAAGGACCCAACCCCGCCTATACCTATCACTGCTACTTTTGATTTTTTTAACTTTTTAAGGCCTTCATCGCCTATAAGAAGCTGTGACCTGGAAAACCTGTGCTGCAAATTTTTCACCTCAAAAAAATACCCCACCATGCCGTGCAACTGGCAGTAAATAGAGACCCGGCTCAACCCAAGTGGGTGTTCTCCTAAATGCTTTATATTTCCCTTCTGCGAGGGCTTATATGCCACATTTAGAGACCGAACTCCCTATGTCATAGTGTTGGCTCTTTACTATGCCAGTTTACACGCACACAGCAGGGATGTTTTTGCTTTTTCTAGTAAATATAATACCACAAATATCGTTTTTAATCAAGTTTTAGCCGGTTAAGCTCAAATTGTTACCTTTAAATGAAGATCTCTCAACTGCCTGGGTTCTACTTCCGCAGGGGCTCCTGTCATAAGGCACATGGCATTCTGAGTTTTAGGAAAAGCAATGCAATCCCTTATACTATCAAGACCCTGCAATAGCATTACCATGCGATCAAGACCATAGGCTATACCGCCATGGGGAGGTGTACCGTATTCAAAAGCCTGTAGCAAAAATCCAAAATTGCTTTTTGCCCTTTCTTCGGTAAAGCCTAGCACTTCAAACATTTTTTGCTGCAGTGATGAGCTATGGATTCTAATACTGCCGCCTCCCAGTTCCGTTCCGTTCAATACAATATCATACGCTTTTGCCCTCACTCTTGACGGATCCTGGTCTAGTAGCGGAATATCTTCATCCATAGGCGAAGTGAAAGGATGATGCATGGCTACGAATCTTTTTTCCTCCTCGCTGTATTCCAGCAGCGGAAATTCCGTTACCCACAGAAATTCCAAGGCATCCTTTTTCATTAAGCCTAGAGTTTTACCGAGGTGTAGCCTCATCTGCCCCATTGTAGAAAGGACCTTGTTCGCATCGGTATCCGCCATAAAAATAAGAAGGTCATTGGTTTTAGCATCCATCCTCACCAATAATTCATTCATTTTATCCTCAGTAAAGAATTTCGCTATGGGTGATTTGACCCCTTCAGGCGTTAAATTGATCCACGCCATTCCCTTCGAACCAAGTTCTTTTGCTTTTTCTACCAGTTCATCTATCTGCCGGCGGCTGAAAATCTGCCCACCTTTCTGTATATTTATACCTTTTACTATGCCGCCATCTTTCACAGCATCGGCAAAAACCTTAAAATCGCTTTGAGATGCAATGTCGGAAACGTTAACCATCTCCATGCCAAATCTCAGATCAGGTTTATCAGTGCCGTACTTTTCCATAGCTTCCTTGTAGGTCAATCTCCTGAAAGGTATGTCAACTTTTCTGCCGGAGGCTTGCTCTACTATATATTTTATCAATTTTTCATTTAAACTGATGACATCATCTACTTCCACAAAAGACATTTCCATATCAAGCTGCGTAAACTCAGGCTGCCTGTCCGCTCTTAAATCTTCATCTCTGAAGCACCTGGCTATTTGATAATAGCGCTCAATACCTGCTACCATTAAAATCTGTTTGAAAAGCTGAGGGGACTGAGGCAATGCGTAAAAGGAGCCCGGATTCACCCTGCTCGGTACCAAATAGTCTCTTGCACCTTCAGGAGTGCTTCTGGTAAGCATCGGTGTCTCAACTTCTATGAACCCATTTTCAGCCAGAAAATCTCTTATAGCTTTATTTACCCTGTTGCGAAAGAGAATATTATTTAGCATCCGGGGTCTTCTCAAATCCAGATACCTGTATTTAAGCCTTACGCTCTCGTCCACATTTATATTATCCTCTATGGGAAATGGAGGTGTTTTTGACTTATTTAATATGACAAGTTGCTCGCATATTATTTCTACAAAACCGGTGGGGATTTTTGGATTCACGTTTTCCTCGGGTCTTAAGGCTACTTTTCCTTTAACCGCAACGACATATTCGCTTCGTATTTCTTCTGCTATTTCAAAAGCTTCGGAGTGTTCAGGGTTAATTACTACCTGGCATATGCCGCTTCGGTCTCTTAAATCTAAAAAAATTATTCCTCCCAGATCTCTGCGGGTTTGAATCCATCCCATGAGACCTACTTCACTTCCCACATCGCTTTCTCTCAATTGACCACAGTAATGGGTCCTCTTGATTTTTTCATTCAACTTCGCCACAACCTTTCCGTATATTATTTGATATATACTCAAATATTTTATCTCCGGCAACCTTCTGCTGTTGTCCAGTAGCAAGATCTTTAACCGTATAAAAGCCGGAGCTTTCTTCTTCTTCTCCTATTAAAACAACAAATTGAGCCATAATCTTATCGGCATATTTCATTTGCGCCTTTAAGCTTCTTTTCAGGTAGTCGGTTTCCGCCGAAATCCCATTTTCTCTAAATCTGTAAAGGAGTCTAAGCGCCGTATTCCCGTATTCCTCTGTCAGAGGTGCAATATATACATCCACTTTTTCTTCGGGTATTTTCAATAAATTCTTTTTTTCCAGGATGGTTATAAGCCGCTCTATCCCCATTCCAAAGCCTGCAGCAGGCGTCGTCGGACCACCGCATTCTTGGACCAGGTTGTCATACCTGCCCCCGCCACATACTGTGCTCTGGGCTCCAAGGTCATCTGAAATTATTTCAAAAACCGTCCTGGTATAATAATCAAGACCTCTGACAATTCTGGGATCTACTTTATAATCGATCTTTAAAAGTGAAAGATCATTTTTTATTGTTTCAAAGTGGGTCTTACATTTTTCGCAAAGAAAATCCAGCACTGCCGGGGCCTCTTTAAGTGTTCTCTGGCAATCGGGATTTTTACAGTCTAAAACCCTTAGAGGATTTCTGTCCAATCTCGATCTACATGTGTCGCAGAGGTTTTGTCTACTTTCACCAAGAAAATCCTTTAAAGCCTTTACATAATCTGATCTGCATGTTTCACAGCCGATGGAATTTATATGAAGCTTTATATCATCAAGGCCCAGGTTTTTTAAAAAAGACACGGCAAGTAACATTACTTCCACATCAATATGGGGGCTTTCAGAGCCAAAAGCCTCTATGCCGAACTGATGAAATTCTCGAAGTCTGCCAGCCTGCGGCCTTTCATATCTGAACCCTGGAATGATGTAAAAAAGTTTCACCGGCAGGGTCTGTGTATATAATTTATGTTCTATATAAGCTCTGGCAGTGGGGGCGGTACCTTCAGGTTTCAACGTTATGCTTCTTCCGGATTTATCCAGGAAGGTGTACATCTCCTTTTCAACTATATCGGTGGTTTCCCCCACCCCCCTCTGAAAAAGTTCGGTATGCTCGAAAACCGGCGTCCTTATTTCTTTATAAGAAAACCTGCGGCATATTTCCCGGAATTTATTCTCAAGAAATACCCACTTACCGGCTTCTTCAGGCAAAATATCTCTTGTCCCTCTGGGAGCCTGTGTAAGCAATATATCATCTCCTCCTTAAAACATAATAAAAACTCCCGCCGCTGATAGTCTTATCAGGGACGGAAGTTTTTCCGCGGTGCCACCCTGCTTGGTAAAAACCCACTTTGATAACTCTAACGCGTTTTGCGTAAACCCCTACTTAATTCGAGGCATCGGCTCCGGGATGTTCTTCGGTATAAATTGCCCAAAAAGCGCTCTCAGTCGCGGCGCTTCCTCCCTGTTGAGTTTCATACCTCCTGCCCCTTCCTCGCCTTTTCCCATATATTTGTTTTTAATTATATGAAATATTTTTCTACATGTCAATATTTTACCGCTGTTTTGCGTATGTCACTTCGATTTATTATAATTCACAAATTCCTAACAAATTCAACATAAACTCAATAAAATCACAGGATAAAATAATAATAGAACTTATAAATAATATAATATTTTTGGGAGGTTTTAAAATGACCATTTTTAATAAACACAAATATTTCATCGCCGTTCTCGTAGGTCTTGCCCTGGGAGCTGCGCTGGTGATAGGTGGTATATCAGCATATAATATGATATATCCATCTAATTCAGCTAAGGCCGGGATGCAGAGAGCTGTTTCCTTAAAAACATCAGTTCCTGAAACGGTTCTTCCCACAAGCATACCTGATATAGTTGACAAAGTAAGCAATGCTGTCGTCTATATCGAAACCACCGTTGAAAGTAAATCGAGCTCAGATCCATTTTTCGACGATCCGTTCTTCAGGCAATTCTTTGGAAACAATTTTAGATTGCAACCATCGCCAAAGGTAAGCAAAGGAGTCGGTTCGGGCTTTATCATCAACGCCGACGGATATATTTTGACAAATGAACATGTAATCGATGGCGCCAGCGATGTCAATGTAACGGTAAAAGGATTTGATAATCCTTTTAAAGCTACGGTAGTAGGAAAGGATTTTGACCTGGATCTTGCTGTGCTGAAGATCAATTCCTCACAAAAACTTCCATATCTGAATCTCGGCAATTCCGACAGCATGAGGGTTGGCGAATGGGTAATAGCCATAGGCAATCCCTATAGGTTAGATCATACTGTAACCGTCGGTGTCATCAGCGCTAAGGGTAGACCTGTCACCATCCCTGATACAAGTTCCGGAAAAGATAGGGTTTATAAGAATTTAATACAGACCGATGCTGCCATAAATCCCGGCAACAGCGGCGGACCGCTGATTTCCCTCAATGGAGATGTAATAGGTATTAACACAGCCATAAATGCCCAAGCTCAAGGAATCGGTTTTGCCATTCCCATCAATACTGCAAAAGAAGTTTTGAATGACCTTATCAAAAACGGTTCGGTGACAAGGCCATATATAGGTGTTGGACTTCAGGATCTGACAAAAGACCTGGTGGATTATTTCAAGTTAAAGGACCAGAACGGCGCTATCATAACATATGTTTACCCGGATAGCCCCGCAGAAAAAGCCGGTCTCCAACAGGGGGACGTAATTTTAAAAATAAATGATAGTATTATTAAAAACTCCAATGATGTAGTTGAAACAGTAAGCAAAGCAAAAATCAATGACAAGCTGATAATTGTGGTATTTAGAAACGGCCAGACCCGTTATATTTCCGTTGTAGTTGAAAAGAAACCTGAATGATAATAACTTCCCGGCGGAATTAAGTTTTCCGCCGGGTTTTTTTGAGTCCTTTTGTTTTAAAAAAAGCCGAAGGGCCGTCGATCCTTTCTTCATCCTGCAACTCTTGTTTTATGCTTCTTACAGTTTCAATATCTACATTCATATCCCTGGCGATATCCTCATCCATTACATCCTCTTCTTCAAAAAGGTCTACAAAGTCCTGATAGTCGCTGCTGTCAGGATTAATACTTCTTACCCTCCTGTTTTTTCTCACAATAAAGTCCCTCCCGCTCCTTTTATAGTATTAGCTTCCCCTGAAACCAAAAAAATATTTAACGCAGGAAAGGGTTTGTGGCTTTCTCTTGTATAATGGTAGATTTTATTCCATGGCCGGGGTAAATAATAACATCATCATCTTGAACAAGTAATTTGTTTTTTATGGAATCTATTAGTTGTTCAAAGGAACCTCCAGGAAAATCACTTCTACCTATAGAACCTGCAAAAAGGGTGTCTCCAGTAAATATTATACTACCCACTTTTATAGAAATACTCCCTGGAGTATGGCCGGGCGTATGAATTATCTCTATGGTTAAATCCCCTGCTGCTAACTTCTCGTTGCCCTTCAGTTTTATTTCAACGGGAGAAAGGCTTATCAATGTCCCCATGTACTCTGAAAGATTTTGTTCCGGGGAAATAAGCATCGATGCATCATTTTCATGGATTGCAACCCTTGCCCCGGTAGCAACTCTTACTTCATCCAGAGCGGCCACGTGATCCACATGACCGTGGGTAAGTAGTATCAAATCTACTGTAAACCCTTCTTGTTCTATGATGTTCAATATATCTTCAGCATTTCCTCCGGGATCGATTATTACTGCTTTTTTGTTTTTTTCATCTCCAAATATATAACAGTTAGATGCCAGCATGCCTACTTGCAGGCATTTCAAAAACATATTCATCCTCCTAAAAAAGCTTTTTACTGTCAAGCAAAATTGTGACCGGACCATCATTATATATGTTAACCAGCATTTCGGCCTGGAATTTACCCGTAGACACTTTTGTTATCCTGCTCCGGCATATATTTACAAATTCATTATAAAGCTTCTCTGCTACTTCCGGCGGAGCTGCCTGAGTAAAGCTCGGTCTTCTCCCCTTTCTGGCATCTCCCATGATAGTAAATTGTGAAACAATCAGCAAACTTCCGCCGATATCTTCTAAGGATTTATTCATTCTCCCTTCATCATCTTCGAATATCCTCAGCGCAATGACCTTATCCGCCAGATAATTGGCATCATCAATGCTATCCTCGGTTCCGACTCCCAGGAATAATACCAGGCCCCTATCAATGCTGGCTATTACATCTTCTCCTACGGAAACCGAGGCTTTTTTAACCCTCTGGACTACTGCACGCATTTTTTATTCCTCCTGCTACTGGTTCATGACCCTTCTAACATCATAGATTCCATGAACCTTCCTTAATTTTTGCATCACATTCTCAAGGTGCTGTTTGTCGTTTATTTCCAGTACCAGATCGATCACCGCCACGCCATTCTTTGAAGCTCTTGCATTCACTGCATCTATGGTGGTCTTCATATCTCCAATTATATTTATAATATCCGAAAGCACCCCCGGCCTGTCATAGGCGGAAGCCTCAATTTCCACAGGGTAAGAAGACTCCTGAAAACCCTCCCATTTAACCTCAATCAACCGTTCCCTATCGTAAAGATTATTTTTCACATTGGGGCAGTCTGTTCTATGGATGGACACGCCACGGCCCCTGGTTATATATCCAATTATCTTATCGCCTGGAACGGGATTACAGCACCTTGAAAACTTAATCAGGAGATTATCCATGCCATCTACCTTTATACCCTGGTCGACTTTTTTCTTACCTCTGGCTTTGTTTTCGGCTTTGTCAACACTTAATTCAGTTTTTTCCGCCCTGACATTTTTTCTGTACTCGTCAAGTATTTTCTGTAATGCCTGGTTTGATGTCATGCCCCCATAACCTATAGCGGCATACAGATCCTCCAGATTTACAAAACTCATCTTCTTAAGAAGATTAGGTACAAAATCGCATTTAAGAAGCTGAAAAATATCATAGCCCTGCCTTTTAGCCTCTTTTTCAAGCATTTCCTTGCCCCGGGCTATATTTTCTTCCCGCCGTTCTTTTTTAAACCATTGTCTTATCTTGTTTTTTGCTTGGGTTGATTTGACAATGTTCAACCAATCCCTGCTGGGACCATTGCTGTGAGCCGATGTTATTATTTCAATAATATCACCGTTGACCAGTTTGTAATCGAGGGGTACCATTTTGCCGTTTACCTTCGCTCCGATGCAGCGGTTGCCTACATCGGTATGAATCCTGTATGCAAAATCTATGGGACAAGAACCCATAGGCAGGTCAATCACATCCCCCTTGGGAGTAAAAACATAAACCTCATCGGAAAAAAGGTCTATTTTTAAAGACTCCATGAATTCCCTGGCATCCCTCAATTCCCTCTGCCAGTCTAATATTTCTCTGAGCCATGACAGCTTTTTATCAAAATCCCTATCCCCCTTATCCCCTTCTTTATATCGCCAGTGAGCTGCAATACCATATTCTGCTGTTTTATGCATTTCATAAGTCCTTATCTGAATTTCCAGGGGATCTCCTAGAGAATCTATGACTGTTGTATGCAGGGACTGGTACATGTTAGGCTTTGGCATGGCAATATAATCCTTGAACCGTCCAGGAATGGGTTTCCACAATGTGTGGACTACCCCCAGCGCTGCATAACAATCCCTTATGCTTTCGACTATAACCCTTACCGCTGTCAGGTCATAAATCTGGTCAAAGGACTTATTCTGTTCTTTCATTTTTTTAAAAATGCTGTAAAAATGCTTTGGGCGGCCTTGAATTTCGGCGGATATTCCAGCGGCTGACAATTTCTCTCTTAAAATAGCTATCATCTTATTTATGTGTTCTTCCCGCTCTTTTCTTTTCTTTGCAACCTTGTCCACCAGTTCATAGTAATGTTCCGGCTCCAGGTATCTAAAGGCAAGGTCTTCCAATTCCCATTTTATTTTAGAAATACCAAGACGGTGAGCCAGTGGCGCAAAAATTTCCACGGTTTCCACGGCTTTTTCTTTCTGTTTTTCTTTGGGAAGATATTTTAAAGTTCTCATATTGTGGAGACGGTCAGCCAGCTTGATAAGGATTATTCGGATGTCTTTGGCCATTGCCAGGAACATCTTTCTAAGGTTTTCCGCTTGCTGCTCTTCTTTTGTCCTGTATTCCAGCTTTCCTAGTTTTGTTACTCCATCCACCAGCAGAGCAATTTCCGGACCAAAGCTTTTTTCAATATCTTCCACGGTGTACTGCGTATCCTCTACCACATCGTGTAAAAGGCCGGCTGCAATGGTAGCTATATCAAGCTCCAGGTCTGCCAGAATGATGGCCACTTCCAGGGGGTGGAATATGAAAAGCTCTCCTGATACCCGGTGCTGACCACTGTGGGCTTTTTTTGCAAATTCATAAGCTTTTCTGATCAAAGATAGGTCAGCAGAAGGGTTGTAAGATAATATCTTTTTTTCAAGTAAAGCAAAACTCAAATCTTCCACCCCTGCTCCTTTTAATATTTTATAAGGGAAATCACATCGTATCTCGACAGGTTGTCTCTGCCTTTCAGGTCGGTCAGTTCAATCAAAAATACTACCGCGGAAATCACGCCACCCAATTTTTCCACCAGCTCTATCGTGGAAAAGATAGTGCCTCCGGTGGCCAGCAAGTCATCCGCCACTATAATTTTTTGACCTTTTTTTATGGCATCCGCATGCATTTCTAAAACATCGGTGCCATATTCTAATTTATACTCCGCCTTTATGGTCTCTCCAGGCAATTTCCCCCTCTTTCTTGCAGGAACAAATCCTACCCCCAACTCATAAGCAAGAGGGGCACCAATAATAAATCCTCTAGCTTCCGGGCCTGCAATCAGATCAAAATCCTTTTGTCTTATAAGATCGGCAAGAGACTTGATGGAATA
The DNA here is from genome assembly GCA_012840135.1 of Thermoanaerobacterales bacterium. Taxonomy (GTDB): domain Bacteria; phylum Bacillota; class Thermosediminibacteria; order Thermosediminibacterales; family Tepidanaerobacteraceae; genus Biomaibacter. Next base: position 22,676 of record DUMA01000026.1, on the reverse strand, counting down.
TTTATAAGCCTCACCGTCTTTTAACAGTGTGGTAATATCCTTAAAACTGATGCCTTTTTTGGGAAAATCTTCGATAACCCTGATTTTTTGCTTTAGATCCATTTGAATCATATTCCCCCCTGTAATTGTTCAAACTCTTTAAGCTTTTTTTTGATAAAAACAAATCTGCGGTATGTATCTGATGTCTCTAGACTTGCCTTTTGAGGATGATCATTTTGTTTGTCAATCTGCACAAAACCGTGTTTTATCTTAAAATCAATGATTCCCATTTCTTTAAAAACTTTAAAAACATTAACAAGACCCATGTAGTGCAAATCAAAATCGATGTACCGGCGTAATTTTGTATTGAAATCATTTATATTCATTATAAACCTCAATTTGTTCGCCGACATTCTGTCGAGCAAGCTATATATCTTTCGTATATCCTCTATTTCCGGAAGCATTTTATGACATACCATATGATTAAAACGAAAGTCTGTCTTTTTAAAAATAACATGGATGGTGGAACCACAAGACATATTTTTTAACCTCATTCCATAAATCTGAGCACTAAATGGTGCATCATAAAAAACTATATCATCGGCGTTTTCTTTACAACATGTATCTACAGGATTTATCAATATTATATTTTTTTTCCCACTGTCGATATCCGGATTCAAACAGAAAAAAACTCCAGTATCATTTTTTATATCCTCCATGCCCTTTAAATATTCTAGAAGCCGCCATGCCTGATAAGGGGTATTAATTATGACCAGAACTCTACGTTCTTTTAAAAATAATTCCTTTACATATTCATTTTTTTCCAAATTGTCCTCGTTTTTTATAACTTCAGTGCTATCCATGTCCGGTAAGTGGTCTGACAAAGAGAGCTTAATCATTTCGCTTTTAAAGGCTGAATAAAATCTCTTATAATACCCCTCCTCAATTTTAATTAACAGTTCATCCTGTAGATAAGGTATCTTAATATCTTTTATTTTTAATTGCGGTTCCATAAGTCCCTGCCATCGGTTCACCTCAAGATGGAAAGCAATATCCATTACTGGAGCCATATACAATTCTTCTTTGTATAAACCAAGATTAAAACCTATAGCTGCTATCTGTTTTTGCTTTTTCTTGAGGTTGAGCTTTAAATGCCTGTCTTCATTTCCCACGGTGCGGATGTGATCAACGCAAAAGTTTTTACACATAAAAACAGGTTTGGGGTTACCGTATCCAAAGGGTTCCAGTAGTTCGATTTGAGCTGCGAGGTCAAGGGTTATGTCTTCTTCCTTTAATTCCATATCTATATCCAGTTCAGGAGTATAGTTTCTTTTTAATATTCTTCTTGCTAAAATATTGATTTCTTCCTTAAACAATTCTATATTATCGACGCTTATGGAAAACCCTGCTGCCTGCTCGTGGCCGCCGTATCTTTTTAGTAAATGGGAAAACTGACTCAAGGCTTCAAATATATTAAAACCGGGAACACTCCTTCCTGATCCTCTGCCTTCTTCACCATCCAGAGCTATTAATATGCATGGTCGATTGTATATTTCTACCAGCCTGGATGCCACTATACCTATGACTCCTGGATGCCATTCCTGGCTTGAAACCACAATTACCCTATCTTCATCCAGTTCCAGATCTCTTTCGATCATTTCCCTGGCTTGGTTGAGTATTTTTGATTCGATGGCCTGCCTTTCCTGATTTATGTCTTCAAGGGTTTGGGCCAGTTCAAAAGCTCTGGTTTCGTCTTCGGTAAGAAGAAGTTCCACTGCTATTTCCGCAGTGTAAATCCTGCCTACAGCATTTAACCTGGGTGCCAGTAAAAAACTCACCTTTGTAGTATCCAAATGGATATCCGATATATTGAGCAGGGATTTCATAGCTTTCAAACCCTTATTATGGGTTTTTTCCATGTGTATAAGTCCATGCTTTGCAATTATGCGGTTTTCATCCAGTAGTGGCACAATATCTGCTATGGTGCCCAGTGCTGCCAGCTCTAGATTTTCTTCCAGGGTCTGCTGATCAAAGTTGGTCAGAGCATGGGCCAGCTTTAAAGCAACTCCCACCCCAGCAAGATTCTTGAACGGATAATTGCAATTTCTTTGTTTTGGATTAACTACTGCAGCAGCCTGCGGAATCTGATTTTGAGGTTCATGGTGGTCCGTAATTATGACATCTATGCCGAGAGTTTTTGCATATTCTACTTCTTCAAAACTGCTAATACCGTTATCTACCGTTATTATGAGGGTCGTGCCCCGCCTCTGGATCTTTTCGATAGAATCCATATTCAAACCATAGCCTTCGTCAAGCCTTGAGGGAATATAATAGTCAACATTGCCCCCCAATTTTTTTAATGTTTTCAGAATTATACAGGTGCTTGTTATGCCATCTACATCATAATCACCATAAACTGTTATCCTCTCAGATTTCTTTAGGGCAACATTTATCCTCTCAACGGCTTTTTCCATATCTTTCATCAGCATTGGATTGTACAGGTCTTCTATTTTTGAATCCAAAAAAACTTCAATTTGATCCCGGGATTCGACCCCCCTTTTCTTTAAAAGTTGCAAAATTACAGGATTTAGGTTCGGAAAGTTTATTACTTCATGTAAAGTTTCCCTGGGGCTTATTTTCCACACGACATTTTTTAGCATAATGAACGTTCTTCCCCTGACTTTTGGTTTAAAATGCATTGCCAAACAATATTAATTATAAACCAAACAACTTATTATATCAATAAAAACACAACCGTTGAAATGCCCAGCGGTTGTGTTTTGTCTTTATTCTTTATAATATAGAATCGCTCTCTTTGAACAGAACTTTATCGTGAGTATCCCCAGCGTTTTTTGCTTCCATCGCTTTTTTTAAGGTTTCATACTGTTCCTTTAGTTCTTTGAGCTCTTTTTCTAATTTTTTAATCTTTCCCTGATACTCCCACATTTTTATTGTTCTTTTTACTTGTGAGAATATACCTAACATCAGCACTACAGCCGAGCCGATAGCGGCAGAACCTAGAATAACCAGCGCCTGGGAAATAGGATAATTTCCCCAGGGGAACCGGATTATAACTTCATTTGCATTGGAAACGGCAAAAACAGCTACCATAAGTGCAAATACCAGTGCTAACACAAGAATTATCTGCATAAAAGACCCCCTTTTCTATTTGGGACTCACATTGTTTATTCTATATTATTTTTCAAATTCCTGCATTTTTATATTTAATATTATAACTCATTGATTTTCCTTAATGGTATTTTTTAAGTAAGCTCGGTTACAGTAGTTGCCCGCTCTTCCTGGTAACATCTAAAAGTACATCCTTGTTTAGTTCATCAACTATGAAAAGCTTCCCTTTTGCTGCCTTAGTAATATTTATTAGACAATCCTTGTTGGGCTGTAGGCCTATACAACAGAAACCTATGTTTTTCCTGGCGATTTTTGATGCAGCATTTATGGCATCTTTTATGGGATCTGCAGTCCAGAGGGAGACGGTAGGGATACCATCGGTTATGAGTATCATAAGAGGATTTTTTACACTCCCAGAATTCATGTATGAAATACCCTTGTCAAGAGCTAGGGCTAGAGGTGTAAGACCTGTAGATATTATGTCATTGAGCCCCTTATCAAGGATACCGAAGTTCCTTGTAAAAGGCACATAGACTTTGACGTCTTTTTCTTGAAATGCAAGGACACTTACCCTTCTATGAGCATTGAGCACCAGATGTTTTGCCAAAAATTTGGCATTTTTGAGCCGATTCCCTGCCATACTAGCACTCGCATCTATAATAAGACATATATCCTGTGTCATTTTTGGAATGTGCACCAAAGAAACAAGGTCCTTCTCATGTATATTGAATCTTTCTTTTTCAAAATAACATCTGATAAAGGCATTTTTTACCGTCTCATTTATATCTAGTTCCACAATCCAATTATTGGGGTTATATATTTCAGTCTGAATATATCCTTTTCTGGCAAATTCCACTCTATTTGAATTATATGCCAGGTAAAGCCCTCTCTTATTTTTTACTTTCGGCAAATTTTTTATCGATTTTTTTAACATCAACTCCAGTTCTTTTCGATTTATTTTAATGTATTCTTTCAGTTTTATTCCATATCTGGTGAGGTAATAGCTGTTCGAGTATCTTTCAATAAATTTGTTTTGTTCCATACGTTTAATAACGTCATCTATGTCACCGTATTTTTTCTTTAAACCATACACGTCATCACACGAAACCTTGTTCCTGCTTAAAGTATCTAATACATCTTCTATTTCGCTTATACTACCAAAATGTTCGATTAAAGCAGCAACTTCCTGGCGTATCATATCGTCGGAAGTTTTTGACCAGTTTTGCCTGAGTTGGGTATCGGAATCCGTAGCATAAGGCGACATATCTACGGGACAATTGCCCATTTCATTGAAAATTTTTTCTACTTTTCTTAATTCGATGTTTTGCTGTTGCAATGCTTCTTCCATTTTATCTACCAGAAAAAACACCATATCAAGCTTTTCATCTGGTATCAATCCGGCCAGATGTACGTGATTCAGATGATCTTTTTTTAAGCTTTCGCTCATACCATAGTTCAAGCTGCCGGAGAGCCTACCACCACCACTTCCGGTCTGAATATCTATATAATCAATAAAATCATTTAAATTTTTTTCGATCATACTTTTCTTCAAGTAATCGGCAGCTTTTTTTACATCGAAAACAGCAAGTTCATGAAATAAATCTATATGCATTATTTCATTTTCATTGAAGCGTTTATAAAAAATCCGCCCCGCATCGGAGTTCATTATTATATGCACTTCTTCCGGTTTATTCGGGTCTATAGTATGAACTTTTCTGCTGACCACTGCAGTTTCCCCTATTCTTACACCTTTGTGTTTTGCCAGTTCAGAGCGGAGTATTTCTACATGTATCACCTGCGAAGTTCCTCCTCTTTTTTTACATAATCCTTTAACTCCAATTGTTTAAGAGATATAGCTTTTTTTGAAGGGGCTTTAATATCCATATCTTTAGGGTCTGAAGAAATAGGCCTGTTGTTTTTTCCACCTGCAGAAGATGAAAATTTATTTGTTAAAATTGACATCATTTTTTCAAGGGGGCTAAAGAATTTGTTTTTTAATTTTCCGGAATTTGTCCCTATTTTCTGGTCGTTATTTTTTTGCAAAACAGCTTTTCTTAAATCGCAATCATTGGATTTCATAGCAGCTTCAGATTTCTTTTCAGGCTGATGTCTTCTTTGTTCTAGATGCTTTATAAGTTCATTCAAATTTTTGGCATCCATCCTGTGGCGAAGAGCCAGTCTTGCTAAAAATATTATCTCACCGATATCCGGATTTTTTCCGAGAAGAGCACCTCGTATCTTTGCTCCCAGCATTATTGCTTCAATACTTCTCAGACTCTCCAGGCCAAAATCTACATACATCGAAGCCAGAATGGATTTTATTTCATCAGAAAGCGAAAAATCATCTATAATGGCTTGCGCCCGCAGTAGTTTTTCTTTTTTTTCTTCTATCAGATAACTATCATTATATTTTTCATTGTTTCCATCCAATATCATCTTTAAAACAGCAGTATCCACCGGTCTTTCTACATTCACCGTAAAATCAAAACGGTCAGAAAGCTGCCTTCTTATATCTTCAAGGGGGCCCGGTTCTTCGTCGGGGTTTGAAGCCGCCCATATACTTACCTGAACCGGTATTACAACTGTAGGTAATCCAACTTCCTCAATCTGAATTCTCCCGGGTTTTGTTCCCATGACATCCAACAATATATCCGCAAGTTCCGGCGAAGTGTCTGCAATGCGGTTTATCTCATCCACAAATATTATTCCTCTGTGAGCCCTAGGAATGGTTCCTAATAGCAGTGCAGCTTCAGGCTCTTCCCTTGACGATATTTTTTTGAGGTCGATACTTCCAACCACCGTACCTTTTTTTGCTGACGGTGATATTTCCAGAAAGGGCATATCTATCAATTCAGTGCCCAGTTGTTCTATATCCTTATTTGAAAGGTCTCTGTGTTCGGGACAGTGTGGATTTGAAGGATCGCAGTTGTAAATGCATCCTTTTATTCTTTTAATTTTTGGTAAAATATCTTTTGCTGCCCTAATAATAGTTGTTTTACCTGTTCCGCGAAGCCCTTCAGCGTGAAAATGTATTGGCGTATTTGCCAGTGTCCCAAGAATAGAAATATCAATTAAGTCAAATAGAAAATTGTTACCTGTATGCCGTATAAGTTGAGAATATTTCTTCATAAACACATCCCTCTCAACAAAAATTCGTGCCGCCATAACAATATTTTCTCCTAAAAGAGTATTTTTAATATAAAAAAAGAGGCTTTTAAACCTCTTTTTCTTCCTTTATGTTATTGATTTTTTCTTCTAGAGTTTTAATTCTTTGTTTAATCTCGTCCAAATCGGATTTTCTTACCAAATTCATCGATGAAATAACATTTTCCACCTGTTCCTGAACTTTTTGCTTTAATTTATCTCTCTCTTCCTGCATTCTGGCCATCAAACTATTCAGCACATCTTTTCCGTCTTCTTTAGATAGTTCTCCTTTTTTTACTAGCTCAGTTATAATCTCTTCAGCTTTTTCTTTGGTAAGGGTGGCAAGACCTATGCCCGCATAAAACAATTCTTTAAGCACTGAATTCACCTCTTTTAAGCTTTAGCGGCTTTTGGCTTTTGTCTCCACATAGCCCACAACGGACTTGCTATAAATATCGAGGAGTATGTTCCGCTGGCTATACCTACGATAAGCGCCAGTGTAAAATCCTTGATGGTTTCCCCACCAAAAAGGAAAAGGGCAATAATGGTCACCAAGGTAGTCAATGAAGTATTTATAGACCTTGCAAGAGTTTGGACTATACTCAGGTTTGCCACGTCATTGAATGGCGTTTTTCTCATTAACCGAAGGTTTTCTCTTATTCTATCAAATATAACAATAGTATCATTTATTGAATAACCTACTATTGTTAGTATTACCGCAATAAAAGTGCTGTCAACAGGAATCCTCAAAATAGCATATAAGCTTATTACTATCAATACATCGTGTACCAGCGCCAGTATGCCAGCTACAGCCGATTTGAATTCAAACCTGAATGTGATGTAAATGAGCATGCCGATGTTTGCTATAATCAGAGCAATAATAGCCTGTCTTTGGAGTTCCTTTCCGATTACCGCATCCACCTTTTCAGCCCTTATTAGTTCAAGTTTAGCCCATTTTTGTTTTAAAGCTGCTGTTATATCAGCCTGCTGTTCTTTCGTCAACAGTACAGTTCTGATGATTAATTCCTGTCCCGCATCACCTGCTTTTTTAACATCATAGTCCTTCAAGTTGAACTTGGATAAAATGGCTCTTACATCCTGCAGGTTATAAGACTCATGGATATTGTATTGAAGAATGTTGCCTCCGGTAAAATCTATGCCCCAGTTAAGGCCGTACATAATAATATTTATTAAACCCACAGCGATTATAGCTAAAGATATTCCAAACCAGAGCCATTTTTTCTCCATTATTTTATATGTTTTCACTTTTTTCACCTCTTATACTCCATAAAATTTTTTATTGGTGAAGATCTTTGCGTTTATTAGATTTACAAGAATTACCCTTGTAACAGTAATAGCAGTAAACATGCTTGTGAGGATACCTATAATAAGAGTAACTGCAAAGCCTTTGATCGGTCCGGATCCGAAGTATAAAAGAACAATTGCAGCTATAATTGTAGTTACGTTAGAATCGATTATGGTGTTCAAAGCCCTATGGAATCCCGCATCTATTGATGCCCTTAAAGTTTTTCCGTTTCTTAATTCTTCCTTCAATCTTTCAAAAATCAATACATTAGCATCAACTGCCATACCGATTGAAAGAATAAATCCTGCGATTCCTGGTAATGTCAAAGTAGCTCCAATGGCTGTAAAAATTACTAAGACAATCATCACATATACCAGGAGTGCAAAGTCCGCCACAAGGCCTGGAATACGGTAATAAAACAACATGAACAATAATACCAGAATAACGCCTATTTCTCCTGCTCTAATGCTCTTGCTCAGGGAATCAGCTCCCAGCGTAGGACCTACGGTCATAACCTGCCTCTGTTCCAGATCTACCGGAAGAGCACCGGCCCGTATTAACGTTGCAAGCTCTCCAGCTTTATCGATGCTAGGAAGGCCTGTTATCACCGCTTCTCCCCCTGTAATTACATCTTGGACGGTAGGAGCGGAAATAACCTGATTATCAAGTTTTATGGCGATCTGTTGATGTAAAAATTTTGAAGTAGCATCAGCGAATTTTTTTGCACCCGCTGAGTCAAGTTTCAGGCTGACCATGGGTTCATTTTGACTTCCATATACTGCCTTTGCATCTCTCACATCGTCTCCGGTAAGGATTACCTTCCCGTCGGGTCCGACAAATTCAAGGGAAGCCGTTTTCCCTATGATATCCAATGCCTTCTGAGAATCTTTGACACCGGGCAGTTCAACTCTAATCCTTATATCGCCCTGTCGTGTTATAAGGGGTTCGGCTACACCCAATTGGTCAACTCTTCCCCTTATGACTTCCACTGCTCCATTCATTTTTTCATTTGTTACGGTTTCCCCCGGTTTGGGTTTTGCCTCAAGCAGTACCGAAACGCCTCCCTGTAGATCAAGGCCCAGCTTAATAGCTTTTTTAATAGGAACAACTTTATAGCCGGCAATTTGAAAACCTACAAGAAGCGAATAAGCTAAAAAGGCCGCAGCAATAACTATGGCTACTATTTTAAGTATGCTTTTAGTTTTTTGATCCATTCGGTCACTTCCCCCAATCTAAGCTTAATGCAGCTTTAATTATATCCCTGCTTTTATTGGCTTGTCAATAATTTCGAAATTTGCAATCATTCCCCTAAATACCATGTTATAGGTTATTTTTTTAAAAATAAAAACAACATATAAAAAAGGCCTCTTTCAGGCCCCTATTATTTATCTTTTTGACAAACCTGATTTGCTACTGTGCAGGAAGTTTTACATGCTGATTGGCATGATGACTGGCATTCTCCGCATCCCCTTTTTTCAATACTCGCACTGCAGTTTAAATCTCCTTTATGTATTGTTACAATATGGCGCAATCTGAGCCCCTCCTTTTAATTTTTCTTCAAAGATTATAACATAAAATGATACTAATGAAAAGACAAAAACTCTCTTTATACCTTAATTTATCATTCCGCTAAAGATTCACCCCCAAAATTCCTGCCAGCACCCCTATAGCAAAGCCCAAAATTAGATCTATCACTGTGCTCAACCTATAAGACATAGAAGGCATGACAAAAAATCCCAGGATCAAAAGTATAGCTACATATAAGAATCCAATCAATCCTCCGTGGAGCCAGCCCAGTTGATCGATATCTCTGGTAGAATTTATACCGCTTATTATTATGCTTGCTGCGCTTAAAACTATGACTGCTGAAGGTATGATATTTTCGGACATCTTAGTAAAATACAGTATTCCACCCAGGATCAGAAATAAAACCATAGTAAGCAGATAGGCACTTAAAACCCCTCTGACAATTTTAATGTAATCAAGAGTTTTTTTTGTCCTGGAAGACTTCATAATAAATCGACCTCCTTTTAGTAATACTTTATTTATCGAAGGAGGTCGAATATGACAAAACTTATTCACTTTTTTCAGTTTTCTTTAAAACATTCCCTATAGCAGAACGGGTCACCTTTATCTTAAGTTTATCCCCAACTTCCAGAGTAATTACATCTTCCTTGATGTTAAGAATCCTTCCATAAATACCACCGATGGTGATAATATCATCACCTTCTTTTAAGCTGGCGAGCATATTTCTACGATCTTTCTCTCTTTTTTGCTGAGGTCTGATAATTAAAAAATAGAAGATCGCAAATATTAATATTAATGGGCCAAATTGCTGCAGGAAGATAGCCGGATTCAAATTATTCCACCCTTTCTCTTTAATTTTATAGGTATTAAATTCTATACAAAAGTGAAAAATCCTTTTTTATACATTAAAATTCTTGGTTGTATCCGAAGTTTTCAAAAAATTCTTTTTTAAACTCAGTGAGGCAATCTTTTTCAATAGCCTTGCGAATATCATCCATAAGTTTTAATAAAAAATAAAGGTTGTGGATGGTTGTAAGTCTGATTCCCAGCACTTCTCTGGCATTAATAAGGTGCCGGATATACGCCCTCGTATAATTTTTGCATACATAGCAATCACAATCGGTATCCAGCGGGGAAAAGTCTCTGGCATAAGCTGCATTTCTGACGACGAGTTTGCCTTTCCTGGTGAATACTGTACCGTTTCTGGCAATTCTGGTGGGTAGCACACAATCGAACATATCTATCCCCCTAAGTACACCTTCAAAAATTGCATCTGGAGATCCCACCCCCATCAAATATCTTGGTTTTTCCTCCGGCAAAAGAGGAACCGTATAATCCAGAACTTCATACATGTTCTCCTTTGGTTCACCCACGCTCAATCCCCCGATAGAGTATCCTTCAAAATCCAGAGAAACAAGATCCTTTGCGCTTTCTTCTCTTAAATCTCTATATAGGCCACCCTGCACGATTCCAAATAATGTTTGCGTTGGGTTTGCGTGAGCTTTCTTACACCGCTCGGCCCATCTTGTAGTCCTTTTTACAGAGCTTTTTACATAATCGTAAGTTGCCGGATAGGGAATGCATTCGTCAAAACTCATAATAATGTCTGCACCAAGTGAATTTTGTATTTCTATGGATGTTTCGGGCCCGATAAAATGCAAAGAACCATCGATATGAGACCTGAATGTAACACCTTCTTCCCTGATTTCCCTCAATTCTCCCAGGCTAAATACCTGATAACCACCGCTATCTGTGAGGATGGTACGACTCCAGTTCATGAATTTATGTAAACCGCCGGCCTCTTCCACTACTTTATGTCCTGGCCTGAGATAAAGATGATAGGTATTGCTAAGGATTATCTTTGCGCCTATTTGCTCCAGCTCTTCCGGAGTCATGGTCTTTACAGTAGCCTGTGTTCCAACCGGCATAAAAACAGGTGTTTCAATAATTCCATGGGGAGTCGTAAGTAAACCACGCCTTGCCATGCTGTCCCTTGCCTTTTTTATAACTTCAAACTTCAAAGAGCATCATCCTTTTTTCTTGTTTTGGTTATTTTTAATTGTTTTATCAAATCCTCTTCCATCGATAAAATCGAAATATCGACATCAGCTATATGCAATATAGTACCGACGTTGGGCTTTACTTGCTGTTCCGTACATAACCTGTCCACAACACTACCGATTGTATCTCCCAAATCTTCAGGAATATTTGCATCAGCCAATTCATTTACATCCTTTATCAACATATTTGCACTTACTACTATACCTTCGGGAACAAAAATATTGCCAGCAGTAAATATTTTATTGATGACAAAAAGACCTGCTATAGCCAGAATGCCAAGTAATATATCCAGCATTGTCCTGGACTCGATGATCATCTTTCTTGCAATGGCATAAAGCAAAACTTCGATAACGCTGGAAGGAGTATGCCTGACCAGCATTATAACTAACTCAAGACCTATCACCAGTGTCAGAGTATGTCCCAAAAACGTCTGCAGGATATAAAATGTTTCCATGGGCGGTGTGTTATATATTATTTTAAAATATCTAAAAAGATCAACAAAACCAATGACCACTCCTGCAATAATAAAAATTGCCAGAGCTGCTTCAAGGAAAAAGACTCCCCTTGCGATTTTTTCAGAAACATTCCCTTTCATATAATCCCCCTTTATTTTATAAACATTGCATCCCCAAAACTGTAAAATCTGTACTTTTTTTTAATTGCTTCTTCATATGCTTTGAAAACTTTGTCTTTGCCGGCAAAAGCACTTACCAGCATGATAAGGGTAGATTCCGGCAAATGAAAATTTGTGATGAGTCCATCAATAACTTTAAATTTATATCCTGGATAAATAAAAATGCCCGACCAACCACTTTGCGGTTTTACACTTCCATCCATGTTGCCCACTGTTTCCAGAGTTCTTGTAGACGTGGTTCCTACGGCTATTATCCTGTGCCCGTTTTTTTTAGCATTATTGATAATTTCAGCAGCCTCCGGGCTTACCTCATAGTATTCCTCATGCATCTTATGTTCTTCGATTCTTTGAACTTTTACCGGCCTGAAAGTTCCCAACCCTACATGAAGGGTTATAAATACGATATGGACCTTTTTCTGTCTTATTTTTTCCAGCAATTCTTTTGTAAAATGCAATCCCGCTGTTGGAGCGGCAGCCGAACCCGGTTCTCTAGCATATACTGTCTGGTAACGTTCTTTATCTTTCAATTTCCTTTTTATGTAAGGAGGCACTGGCATATGCCCCAGTTCTTCCAGCACATTTTCAAAAAGGCCCTCGTAAGAAAACTCCACAACCCTCCCCCCCGCATCCGTGTAATCCAAAACTTTCGCACGTAACCGTCCATCTCCAAACACAAATTCAGAGCCTATTTTGGCCCTTCTGCCGGGTTTGACGAGAACTTCCCAGATATTTATCCCTACTTTTTTTAATAACACAAACTCAATCTTCCCTCCGGTATCCTGCCTGCTTCCCAGCAATCTTGCGGGAATAACTCGCGTATCATTTAAAACAAGGCAATCGCCAGGATTCAGGTAATCCGCTATTTCCTCAAAGATTCTATGTTCTATGTCTCCTGTTTCTCTATCCAGCACCAGAAGTCTTGACTTGGCTCTATCTTTTAAAGGTTCCTGAGCAATAAGCTCCTTTGGCAAATAATAATAAAATTCTTTTAGATCCATATGCTGCACTTCTTTCTACTACTTTATTTCAACATTTTTGTAATAGTGTTGCAAGATCTGTTTATAATTATACCCCTGCTCAGCCATGCCCTTCGCTCCCCACTGGCTCATACCAATGCCGTGTCCCCATCCGCGGCCGGAAAACTCAAAGCCGTTCCCATCCAAAGAAATATTTTTAACATCATTGAATCCTGCCAGGAAAGTATTCCGGCCGGCAAGGTTAAATAAGCCTCTTGCGGAAATTACAACCCTGCCTTTAACAGAAACTTTTTGCTCACTATTGCCGGATACTACATATAGGTTCGCACCTTTATCTTGAATATCAAAAAGGGTGCTCTTTAGCTGTAATATGTTTCTGATTTCAGAACCCGACAATATTTTATTCCCCGATGTTCCCTCAATCATGATACTTTTAACCCTTCCCGAAGTTGTTCTTTCGACTATGGAAATGCCAACTATTTTTCCTAAAGTGGTATATATTTTGCCGATCTTTTCATTAATATCTTCCAGTGAAAGCGATACATTCCAAACGGAATTGGGTGAATCTTTGTCAAAAGAATCTTCTACCGGCTTGAGATAAGATAAATCACTGCCCAAAGCATCTTTGCTGTCTTCGGTAATACCTCCGCTGTCGGCATGGTACAAAGCCATTATGGGCTTATCATTGTACAGAATGTACTGCCCCTTCGTCTCATCTACCGCCTCATTTGATGCGGTATTTTCAACGTCAAAACCTCCATAGGCCTGGTCCTGAGTGTTTCCGCAAATGTCAAATCCTAGCTTTTCCCATTTAGAAAGATTATACAAAGCGTACGTTCTTGAAGCTACAGCCTGGGCTTTTAAAGCCTCCAGGGGCCAATTTGCGGGCATTTCCAACGGCAAAACCCCGTATAGATAGTCCTCCATCTCCAGTTCATTGACGGCAGTGATTTTTCTTCCCTGAGAAGGAAGTATTTCTATTAACCCCCTGTATCTTCGCCCATTCAGAGAAATAGTTTTCTGCCCATCTGTGGGCGAAAAGTATGCTGGCCTTTCCATGCTGACTGGCAGAATGATTTTTAATGAACTTGACGTTACCAAGATATATTTTCCCGTATCTAGCCCGCTATTCCCCGGACCTTTTGCCCATACAGACCAGTTTCCATTGTAAAAAAAATAACAGTCCTTTTTTGTTGACGCCAACTGGCTGATAATTTCTCTGGCCTCCTGTATGGTTTTCATATTTTCTTTTACAGGAATATAATTCCCAGGATCAATTCCTGAAACCTCAATATTATTTTCGTCAATTTCAATTATTGGACTAAATTTCCCATCCTGCTTAAACCCCAATATGAATCCATTTTGAGAAGCCAATTCGTAAGACTCCAGTGCTGATTTATCGTAAAACAGACCTACCCTTATAGGCTCCCAAAACGCCTGGTCTGCTTTTGAAAAAGTCGTATTAAGATTAACAACTAATAAAAATACAGCAAAAATGAAAAAAAACTTTTTCAAATTCATCAACTCCCGGAAAATGCTCTATGATTTCTGACATCTTGTCCTCCCAAGATGCTCATAAGCCATATCAGAAACCATTCTACCCCTGGAGGTTCTAAGAATATAACCCTGCTGAATAAGGTAAGGTTCATAGATATCTTCTATAGTAGAAACCTCCTCGTTGAGTGCCGCAGCTATTGAATCAATTCCTGCTGGACCGCCGTTAAACTTATCAATAATGGTTAAAAGTAATCTCCTATCGTTCTGATCAAGGCCGTGTACATCTATGTCAAGAAGATCCAAACCTTCCTCCGCTACAGCAGATGTGATCACTCCGTCGGCCTTTACCTGAGCGTAATCCCTTATGCGCTTCAATAGTCTGTTCGCAATCCTGGGTGTTCCTCTAGAACACACTGCTATTCGCTCCGCTGCCTGAGTTTCAATTTTCACGTTCAGGATTTTTGCCGACCTCATTAAAATATTTACAAGGTCTTCTTTGTTATAAAATTCGAGTCTGAGGTTTACCCCAAACCTATCCCTCAAAGGAGAAGTAAGCTGTCCTGCCTTGGTAGTAGCTCCTACCAGTGTAAAGGGACTCAGTTTGATTCTCATGGACCTGGCGCTAGGGCCCTTTCCTATCATGATGTCCAAGGCAAAATCTTCCATTGCGGGATATAGAATCTCTTCTATGCTCGGATGCAGGCGATGTATTTCATCAATAAAAAGTAAATCCCTTTCACCCAGATTGGTAAGAATAGCAGCCAGATCGCCCGGACGCTCTATGGCCGGCCCCGAAGTAATCCTGATATTTACTCCCAATTCGCGTGCTATAATATAAGCAAGGGTCGTCTTTCCAAGCCCAGGCGGGCCATATAAAAGCACGTGATCCAGGGCTTCCTGCCTCATCAAAGCAGCCCTAACGAAAATCTGAAGGTTCTCTTTCACTTGCCTCTGGCCAATATATTCATTAAAACTTAAAGGTCGCAAATCCCTTTCATACTCTAATTCTTCAGCACTTTTTAAAGCCGGAGATACAACCCTGTCAGTCACCTGTTATCATTCCTTTACCTGGAAAGTATTTTTAGAGTATTTTTAATGATCTCTTCCATATTTTTTTCATCTATTGGAACACTTGCAGAATACTTTTCTAAAGCTATTTGGATTTCTTTGGGGTTAAAACCCAACGTTTCCAGAGCTTGCCTTACCTCATAAAGCACTTTAAAATCAGCATTTTTTTGCGTATCTATAGGCAAATCTTTAATGCGATCTCGCAGGTCGATGATGATTTTTTGAGCCGTTTTTTTTCCAATACCAGGCACTGCTTCAAGGGTCTTTATATCATCCGATAGAACAGCCGATTTCAAGGCAGCAACATCCAGTAAAGACAGAATGGATATACCCACCTTAAGACCAATTCCCGGCACTCTTGTCAAAAGAATAAAAGCCTGTCTTTCTACTGTATCATAAAAACCTACCAGGTCTATAGCATCTTCTTTTAAAACAAGATGGGTATACAGCTTAACTTGATTGTTTATCTGGGATTTTATGCTGTTGTAAGTATGGAGAGAAATAGTCAGCTTATATCCCAAACCTCCAGTATCAATTACAGCCTGGTTTGGCTCTATGGCCATCAATGTGCCTTTTATATAATCCAGCATCTCATGCCCTCTCTCTGCCATTGTCAATTATACTCTTCAGTTTGAAAGAATAAATATGGCACAAAGCCACTGCCAGCGCATCGGCAGCATCATCAGGCTTCGGCAGCTCTTTTAAATTCAATAACATTTTTGTCATCTCTTGTATCTGAGGCTTATCAGCCCTACCGTAACCAACAACCGCTTGTTTCACTTGTAAAGGTGTATACTCGAAAACTTCAATGTCCTCAAGGGAAGCTGCCAGAAGAGCAGCTCCGCGGGCCTGTCCCACAGTTATGATCGTTTTGGCATTTTTATTAAAAAAAAGCTCTTCGACCGCTATGGCTTCGGGATTATATTTTCGTATCAATTCCATATATCCATTGAATATGTACTCCAATCTCTTTGGTACAGAAATGTCGGGATTTGTCCTCAAAACTCCATATTCGATTACCTTATTGTTATTATTTTCATGATAGATCAGTCCATAGCCACTTATAGCTATGCCCGGGTCTATCCCCATAATCAACATAAAATCACCCTTTAATGTTATTCTACATTAAAGGGTGATTTCCTTTTTTTTGTCTAAAATACAGATTTGTTTATTAGTTTGTTAAACCTTCCCGTATATTCAAAAATTCTTCCCTGCTGTTAATAATAATACCCTTTTCAAGCATAGCACGGTCTTCTTCCCGCAAAGTTTCTACCAGTATATCGGTTCTTTCCACTACTTCTGATTGTATTCCAGGTAAACCTCTAAAAAGTGTTACATAACCGTCATTTAATCCAATATAGTAATGCTCATCACATATACCACTTACCTGTTTTTTTAATATTACTTCATCCGGAGTAAAACTTTCTATGTTCCATTCTCCCATTTCTTTTTCAAGCTGCTGTTTTGTAAAACCTGCAAATCTGCTATCCAGAGTTTTTTCCTGCCTGGTCTCGTGACCGCATCCGGAATAAAGAGTGACATAAATCATTTTTGCTCCGGGATTTAATTTTATTTCCTGTATATTACTTACATTATGGTTGTCGATATTCTCCGCCCTATTGATATCAATATGATGTTCTCTCAAAGAGAGGAATGTTTTAAAATATCCGAAGCCGAAACTTACTGTCACGAACAATATGAAGAATATTAAATACCTAAAAAATTTTTTAGGCATACTTATTCCTCCTCATTTAACTCTTCGGAAAAATAGTATGCCCTAATTATTGTAATAATATGCAATATTATCTATTTTTTATTCCTCGCTGTCAGCCGGCTCATAATTGGTATAAACATTTTGGACATCATCGTGATCTTCAAGAGCTTCCAGTAGCCGGTTGATGCTCTCGCTTTCCTTAGCAGATAACCTTAATACCGTCTTTGGCAAAAATGTCACTTCAGCGGATGAAATTTTTATATTGTTTTCTTCCAACGCTTTTTTTACTGTTTCATACTGTTCAGGACTCGTTGTTATTTCAATAGAATCTTCCTGTTCCTCCACATCATCCGCCCCGGAATCAATGGCCAGCATCATAATATTGTCAACATCAATCTTTTCATCTTTTTCTATAATAAGCAAACCTTTTTTGTCAAACATCCACGCCACGCAGCCTGCTTCTCCTAGGTTGCCGCCGTGTTTATCAAATATATGTCTCAATTCCCCGGCTGTCCTGTTTCTGTTGTCTGTCATGACATCCAGCAGAATCGCTGCACCTCCGGGGCCGTAACCTTCGTACATAATTTCTTCGTAATCGGCTCCACCAAGCTCTCCGCTGCCACGTTTAATAGCTCTCATAATGTTCTCATTGGGCATATTGGCTTCCTTGGCTTTTTCAATGATGTCTTTTAACCTGGAATTGGCGTTGGGATCCGGACCGCCTTCCCGAGTAGCTACAATAATCATTTTACTGAACTTAGTATATATCTTCCCTTTTTGAGCATCCATTTTTGCCTTTTTATGTTTAATATTTGCCCATTTAGAATGTCCTGACATGCGTTTCCTCCCCCCTTTTCCCATTATCTATTCATAAAAAATCCTCAATTATTTTAGCATAAAATGTGATTGTTGAAAAGGACCTTCACAAATAGCTTTGATCTAACCATTTAATATTCGCAGAACCTGAAGTTATGTTCAAGATAAATTCCATAAAATTAAGTGAGGAATTTACCGGAACGCATACTCTCATTAAAACATCTTCTCCAAAACTGATGTCGCTAATAATCAGACCCTTCTGGTTTATTTCCCATTGAAGCTTGCCCAGTTGGTTATAATCCACTTTTACTTCATACATATCATATTTTATTTTTTTAACTATTCCGGCCACGTTCAAAGCCCCGGCAGCACTTTCACTGTACGCCCTTATCAGGCCGCCAGCACCCAGGAGAATTCCTCCAAAGTAACGTGTAACTACTACCAGAACATTTTTCAATGCTTTTGATTTTATAACCTCAAGAACAGGTTTACCTGCCGTTCCTGAAGGTTCACCATCATCGCTAAATCTTTGTATTTCATCATTTAATCCAATTTTGAATGCATAAACATTATGAGTAGCATCCCAATATTTTTTGCGTATAGAATCTATATATTTTTCAGCTTCATCTTGGCTTTCTACAGGAAACACATTGGATATGAATTTTGATTTTTTAATTATAGTGGTATGCTGAGCCGGTCCTTTTATTGTAAAATACTCATCGTTCATCACATGAACCTCTATAAAAAAATAAAAAAGTATTGATTTATACTTTAAATATTAATTATGTTGATAAAATATGTCAAGATCAGCCGGAAAGTAAAATCCCACAGCTTTTATGGGATATAGTCCGTTTAAAAAGTTGTGGCATTAATCCCAAAATGATATAAGGAATTAATGCCACCATATTCTTATCCAGTTCTATTGTGAAAAAACGTGGTTTCCAATTGTAGTTATATATGCCCTGGATCTTACCCATTGATCATTTGTTTTGCTGGGGTTGTAAAACGTTGTGGCTCCTCCTGTAGGGTCAAATCCAGCTATAGCATCCATAACAGCTCTTCTTGCAGTCTCATCGGGTGTCAGGTAAATTTGACCGTTTTCTACCGGACTATATTGATAATAACCATCCACCACTTGAAAAATTATTCCCGGTATCGTCTTTGGAAATCTTGGGTCTTTCAGTCTGTTCAGTACCGTAGCAGCCACCGCTACTTGACCTGTGTACGGCTCGCCTCTGGCTTCGGCATAAACCAGCCTTG
This sequence comes from Thermoanaerobacterales bacterium, assembly GCA_012840135.1. Lineage (GTDB taxonomy): Bacteria > Bacillota > Thermosediminibacteria > Thermosediminibacterales > Tepidanaerobacteraceae > Biomaibacter. Next base: position 3,564 of record DUMA01000026.1, on the reverse strand, counting down.
CCAGTAGGTCAATGTCTCTCTGAGAGAACCTTCCTGTGGTTCCTCGATATGAAGAATTAACATTCAAAGCTCTGAAAGTCTGCGGTCCTACAATTCCATCAGCCCATAATCCTTTAGAACTCTGAAACTTTTTAACGGCGGCTTCCGTTTTAGGTCCGAAAATCCCATCGATATAACCTGCCCAAAACCCCAACGTATTAAGTTGTTGCTGCAATTGGGCTACATCCGCTCCCGCTGAGCCCATCATAAGTGTTCGATCTCCGAGGCTGGCAGCCATGGCAACTGGTGTAAGTGTTGATAGCAACACAACAATCAGTAAAACCTTTGCAACAGTTTTTCTCATGGTTTCCCCTCCTTTAGTTTCAGAGACCGAAGAAGAGTTACGAAGATTATAACACAGGCTTTTTTTATTAACAAAAAGCTAATTTCATCAAAACTTCTTATATTTTGTTTACAATAATTTTTTTATGTTACTATTTATCATGTTCGTACTCTTACACTATCTTATTTGTCATTTTAATATCATGGTTTGTTTTTCATTTTAACCTAGCATTAACCTTCTTAACCATAATAAAGGAACGTCAAAAGAGAAACTTTTAGTTGCAAGGTAATATAATATTTTTTTATAGCACATACTTTCAGGTGTTTGCGTCATAATCATGTATAAAGCTTTTAAAAACCTATACTGCAGCCCTTTTTTAAATACATTCTTTTTATTTCCAAAAAATATACTCAAAAAAGCCGACAATCTAAATTCATCAAGAAAAGTGCTATAGCACATTCTCGCATATTCTCTGAAATCTTTATTCTGATTTATTACATCTGCAAGTATCTCTGCGCTCCTTAAGGCGTAATAAATACCTTCCCCGGAAAAAGCGTCTACAAAACCCGCTGCATCTCCAAGCAGAAAAATGCGCCCATCGGATATTTTTCTAAAACGTCCACCTGCAGGCAAAAATGCTGAATTAAGCTTTAGTTTTGATAGAATTGTTTTATTTTTTACTTCCCGTTCCAACAAATGCTTGAAAGCATCGATTATTCTCTTGCTATCTATAGCAATTCCTCCAACACCGATATTATAATAGCCCTTTCCTGGAAAATACCACCCGATACCGGCCAGGATACCGGGAAAATAAAATTCTACCGTGTTATCTCTTTTTCTTATTACATATTCATCCGGCACCTGTGCGGATATGGCAAGACCCCGTTCCCATCTGTTCCATTTATTTCTGATATTTGATACTTTTGCAACATTACTGTAATACCCATCAGCCCCTATCAGATAATCAGCATAAAAATCACCTCTCGTTGTTTGAATCTTATAACCCCCAGATTCCGATGTATAGTTTTCAAATCTGCAATTATCTATAAATGTTGCACCGGCTTCAACCGCTTTGTTAATTAAAAACTGGTCAAAGTCCTTTCGCTGTACGACAATCCCTAATGGTATTCTAGTTTCCATGAATATTTCTTCGTTGCTGTCTCCCCGCAAGCATATGCTATTTATACTATTAAAATCCATACCACCAGTTAAAACATAATTTTCTAGTATATTCATGGTCTTTTGTGAAAGTAAACCACCGCATGCTTTTTCTCTTGGGAAACGGCATTTGTCCAAAACAAGAACCTTAAAACCTTTTTGTGCAAGTTTCAATGAACAAAAGGCTCCGGAAGGGCCGGCACCAGCGATAACAGCATCATATTTCAAGCTATCACCTTCAAAATTTATACTGGGTTTAATTTGACGTACTTTATTCAATATATATTATATATATTTGACAGGGCAATCAGTCTTATACAATTGATGGGATAGGACAACTAGAAGAAATAAAAAAAGAGCCAAAGGCTCCCTATAAAACCTATATTGCTTTTTCAATATTCTTAAGTTTATTATAAACCAATTCGAGATTATTCTTTTCCACGGATTTGTATACCTGATTTAGTTTATTTAAAACTGCATTATACAGTAACTCCAGATCTCTGTCAGTCAACTTTCCAGGAACGGGCATCTGTTCATATGCTGTCAGTTCGAAACTCTGCTGCCACTCAGGAACAATTACATCAATGCTGAATTTTTTTTCAAGCAGTTCCTTTAGTTTTTCTATAGCTTCAATCTCACCATGAACTAGGAAAACTTTCCGTGGAAGCTTTTTAAAGGAACCAACCCATTTTAATAAAGCCGATTGGTCGGCATGAGCGGAAAATCCTTCAACATTATATATTTTTGCTTTTACAGCAATTTCCTCTCCGTGTATTCTCACGATTTTTTGACCGTCTATTATCTGTCTACCAAGGGTGCCTTCCGCCTGAAATCCTACGAACAATACAGAACACTCTGGTCTCCAGAGGTTGTGTTTTAAATGATGTTTTATCCTTCCTGCCTCACACATGCCGCTTGCCGAAATTATTATGGTCCGTCCTTTGACTTCATTTAATCTCGTCGACTCTTCCTGCGTTCTGGCCATTTTGAGCTTTCTTAATATTATCGGTGATTGCCCTGATGTTTCGTATGTTTTTTTTGTTTCTTCATCATAATACTGCACACTTTTTTCAAATATTTCGCTGGCTGATATTGCCAGAGGGCTGTCAACATATATATCACAATCCGGCAATCTTCCCTCTTGTTCCAGAATACCTAGATAATATAAAATATCCTGTGTCCTTTCAACAGCAAAGGCAGGAATGATGAGATTTCCACCTCTCTCAAAAGTTTCTTCAATAATTTTCAACAATATTTCTTCTTTATCTCCTATATTTTCGTGTATTCTGTTTCCGTAAGTTGATTCCATTATAAGATAATCCGCATCCTCAATATTTGTTGGATCTTTTATGATCGGTTGATTGTAGTTTCCCAGATCTCCTGAAAAAACAATCTTGATTCTCTCTTCATCCTGCTTTATCCACATTTCAACAATGGCAGATCCCAGTATATGTCCAGCATCCTGCAATCTTATCGATACCGTAGGCGACAGTTCTGTAATAAGCTCATAATCCAATCCTTTAAACTGTAACATCACCTTGCCCGCATCCAGGTGGTCATATATAGGTTCTAATAATTGTTTTCCGGCTCTTAATAGCTTTCTATTTTTTCGTTCAATTTCAAGTTCTTGTATATGACCACTATCCGGTAACATTATCGAACATAGGTCCATTGTAGCCTTAGTGGTAATTATGTGCCCTTTAAATCCTTTTTTCATAAGCTTTGGTAGCAGACCGCTGTGATCTATGTGTGCATGTGTAAGAATAACATAATCTATTTCGGCAGGGTTAAATAAAAAATCACCATAGTTTCTTTCTCTTAGTTCTTTTGGTCCCTGATACATTCCGCAATCTATCAACAATTTTGTATCTTCAGTCTCTACAAGGTAACAAGAACCCGTAACTGTTTTGCAAGCACCGTAAAATGTAAGTTTCATACCATTCTCCCTTTCATACTATAAAATAAAAATGGCTCCCCGAGTAGGATTCGAACCTACGACCCTCCGGTTAACAGCCGGATGCTCTACCGCTGAGCTATCGAGGAACACATTTTTTAAACAATATATATATTTTTATTCCCGGCAG
>DUMA01000025.1 GCA_012840135.1 Thermoanaerobacterales bacterium | reverse complement strand
TTGAACGTCCGAAAATTTGACTCACTTTATTTGACCATAGAAACCTGAACCTTGAAAACATTCCTCCGAGTAGGTAAGGTTTGACCCTTACCTATTCATAGAGGGAAAATACATCATACCGCAAACTTATTTTCTATTACAATCCTGACCATATGGTCATCTATCAACCGCTTTTGACTGGCTGAGTCCGAAAGCAGACAGGCAAGGCAGACATTGTTTGTCTTTCTTGCAATGCCTCCGGAATATTCATGATAACATCCAGAGCATCATCGGTGAAGATTGAGGAAGTAATCCCAGCTACCTTTAGATGATGGCATACATCTTCTTTAGATTCCTGCCTATCCATGGGTGGCAAGTGATACCGGAGATTTACCCTTTGAGCAATGGCTTCATAGACTTGAAGCTGCAATACCATTTTAAGTTCCGGCTGACCTACCAGCATGAAACTCAAAGGGTTGTAGGAGTCCATCCGGAAATTGAGTAAAAAGCGCATTTCTTCCAGCATTTCTTTATCTAACAGGTGGGCTTCATCGGATTAAGCCATTTTAATTTTGTCAGGTCAGATTCTTTTCATTTCTCAGTTTTCAAGGCAGCCTCATGAGGTACTTCGTCAGAGGATTGTGGTTAATTATTGTTTAAATGGACTTTCTCGGGACAAAACAAAGGAGTATGTTTTATCAAGGTTAAAGATAAGCAGGATGTTCTAAACCTATTTTTACCGATAATGCTTTTTAGCTTTTGTTTTCTAGCACTATTGGCTGTTTGAGACCTTTAAACTCGATTGCAAGAATATGTCTTATTTTGGGTGCCAGTGAAAAATTAAAGTCTATTAATACTGAGGTGGTTTTTCAAGCACAGACGGAGCTTAATATTACTGCTTGAGGTGTGTTTTCTACTTCAGGAAGATAGGGCTCTGTAGGGATACAACCTGAGCGCTCTGAGGGAAGGGTTATACTTTAAATCTTCTCCCCCATCTCCCTGAGAGAGAAGTCACATCTTGTTATATAGGAGAATTTAAGCGGTTACCCTTTTAATGCGTAAAATCCTGGGGGTTTGGGGGCAAAGCCCCCTATTTTTTTATTTTAAGGGTGGAATACCATGACTTTTTTGTTTTATTTTCAAGGTACGGAATTTATCTGATGTTCTATGCAAATTCAAAGCCATTTTTAGGTTGATTTATTTTGATTTTTGAAGGTTGGATTAATTTGCCTGCGAAACAAATAAAACCTAGCAAGAATATAACATCAAAATCCATTTGGATAAAGCTTCAAATTTACTACTACCGTTTTCTAATATAGTTTAATTGATACTTGGGGGAATTTAAAAATAACTCTGTAAAATCCAAAACGCTTCCATCTTCAAGATAAGTGGTGTTAGCAATTTTAATAATAGGAGTAGTTTCACTTATTCCAAAAAGCTTTGATAACATTTTATCTGGTAGTATTGGAAAAGTTTGATGAAAGCTGTAATCAATTTTTACTCCTCTAATCTTTTCAGCATACTCATATTTTGATCCTTCTAATATTTTTATTGAAATACTTGGATTACTTTTTACAGACATATAGGTCTTTTCAAAAACGTAAAGATCACCATTAGCATATCTAGATCTTTCAATATAATAAATCATATCATTTTCTTTTATTCCTAATATGTCTGCAATTTTAGAGTCAGCTTCTTTTATCATGAAAGTATTTACTTTTGTAGTAGCTTTCAAACCAAGTTCTTCCATCTCTTCGGTAAAACTTTTTAAAGTAGCTATTTTTTGAGTAGGTGTTTTAGCTACGAATGTACCGACGCCTGGAGTTCTATAAAGTATTCCTTGGGCAACTAGATTATCGGTGGCCCTTCTTACAGTAACTCTGGATACATTATATTTCTTAGCAAGTTCTAACTCCGTAGGTATCATATCGTTCTTCTTATAACAACCCGCTGTGATATTATTTAAAATATCACGCTCTATTTTCTTATATTGAGGAATTTTTGAGGTTTTCATTTTCATATGTTTCACCTTTTATAATTCTTACCGTTAAAACATCCTCTTAAATTATAATAAATGTATAAATAGATGTAAAGTTCATTTGGCAATAAACTTATGTATAACTATTAAAGGTAAATACAAAATAAATGAAATGTATTGACATTTAAAAAGACTTGTTTTATAATATAAATTAAATAGCAGTAGTATCTCGAAAAGTCGATGGTATGAATAGGGATAGGAAGCTTTCCCTTTCGAGCGCTTATTAAGATCAATAAATGCCTTAGTGTTATTGGCAGCCAGGCTGGCACCGGTTAGGAGGAGGACTCCGTCGGTGGCCACAGCTAAATTATCTGGGTCGCCAAGTAGGCCTAGGTTTATGGTGGCCTCTCACACTTTCTGACCGCATTTTGCTCAAATTGAACGTCCGAAAATTTGACTCACTTTATTTGACCATAGAAACCTGAACCTTGAAAACATTCCTCCGAGTAGGTAAGGTTTGACCCTTACCTATTC
>DUMA01000004.1 GCA_012840135.1 Thermoanaerobacterales bacterium | reverse complement strand
ATCACAGTCTTTTATTTTAGTATACTGGTAATTTTAACAAGGTTGACTGTGATGCGACTTTGTGCTGCTCCCTTGGAGCTGCAGTCGTCTAATCACAGTCTTTTATTTTAGTATACTGGTAATTTTAACAAGGTTGACTGTGATGCGACTTACATATTACAGTTCTATTTCTTCCTCGTCCAGGGCTTCATCGATTCCCCGGTTAGCCAGTTCGTCGGCTCTCTTGTTCTGTTCGCGCCGGACGTGGGTAATGGAATACGATTTGAATTCTTTCAGAAGATCCTGAACCTGTTTATATAAGCCTTTAATACCTTCATTTTTAACCTGGTATTCACCATTTAATTGTTTTACCATCAGCTCACTGTCGGAAATGATGTCTATCTCGTCACAATTCATCTCAATGGCTTCATTTAGTGCCCTGATCAGAGCGGTATATTCTGCTATGTTGTTGGTGGTTTGACCGATGTAATCGCTTATTTCTTTAACTACAGTACCGCTTTCGTCGATAAAAACAATGCCAATTCCCGCATCGCCGGGATTGCCCCGGGAAGCTCCATCGGTATAAACTGTGATTTTTCTCATACTACCTCCTAAAATTAAATGAGAATTCTTCCGCAACTTTCGCAATAAACTAGACCTTCGTGACGGTTCACCTCCCGTATCACCATGACCGACACATCCATTCTGCATCCACTGCATTTACCATTTAAAATGAAGGCTACAGGTTCCTTTTTTTGTTTTTTGACCTTTTCATACTTGTCTAAAAGCTCTGAAGAGATGTTGTTCATAAGCTGTTCTTTTTCTTTATTGATTCTCTCCAGCTCATTTTTTATTTTATCAATTTCTTCTAAGGTTTTCAATCTCTTTTGATTGTATTCCTTTTTCATTATTGCAATCTCTTGTTTTTCTGTGGAAAGGCTTTTTTTCAATTCATCCAGTTCTTCCATCAGTTTTAAGACCTTATCATCATTTTCTTCATTGCTTTTTCGCACCACATTTTGTTTTTCCTGGAGTTTACTCAATTCTTTCATGGTCTTTATTTCCCCGCTGTATATCTTTTTTTCCAGCATTTTTATCTCGTCATCCAGTTCTCTTGATATAAGCTCAGCTCTGGCCAGTTCTCTTTTTAAGGCCTCCATTTTCTCGCATCTTTGATTGTAAGATGTTTCGGCCTGTTCTATGGTTTTTCTCAAGGTCAGAAGCTCTTTTTTGCCCGGATGATTTTTTAGAGCAGATTCCATTTTTTCTGATTCTTTTTCCAGCTCCTGGAAGTTAAAAAGTTTTTGCAGCTGTTCGCCCAGCATTTCAATTCCTCCTTCACAAATAAAAAATAAAAGAGAATAGGACCTGCTTCCTATTCTCATATAATCACAAAAGGATCTTTATCCTGATAAATCTCTATATCAACCTTTTCACCTAAAGCCTGGATTTCTCTTGCCAGGTAGTGAGCCAGCGCCGGCAGCACAAGGTTTTCCGTAGAAAAATGCCCGGCATCTATGATGGCAAGGTCAATGGCTTTGGCATCCAATGCATCGTGATACTTCACATCCCCCGTAATGAGCACATCGGCTCCGGCAAAGGAGGCTGCCGAAATCAGGTCTCCTCCGGCCCCGCCGCAGACAGCCACTGTTGAAATCTCCTTATGCAGGTCTCCTGAAACTTTCACATAATCTGCGGAAAGTTTCATCTTTACGGTTTCGCACAATTCTTTAAGGGAAACACGTTTCCTTAGTTTTCCAACTCTGCCCAGGCCAATAATTTTCCCGGTGTTTTCCAGAGGATATATATCGTAGGCCACTTCTTCATAAGGGTGTACCCTGAGCATAGCGCTTATGATTTTTCTGACAAAGTTTTCGGGGGCTATGGTCTCTATGCGCACTTCGTCTACTCTTTCAAGCTTGCCTTCCTCGCCGATGAAAGGATCAGCCCCTTTTTCAGGTTTAAAGGTTCCTTTGCCTTCTATGTTAAAGCTGCAGTGGCTGTAGTTGCCTATAAATCCCGCTCCCGCTTCAGCCATAGCATTGCGCACAGCATCCTCATATCCCCGTGGCACAAAGACCACTATTTTTTTTAGCGGTTCTTCAGCAGTTTGCTTTAAAACCCTGATATCTTCCAGGTCCAGAACTCTGGCCATTTCATCGTTTACCCCATTTTCGGTTATATCCAGATTGGTGTGGGTAGAATATATGGTTATATCGTGTTTTACAGCTTCATACACCATCCTGCCCAGAGGCAGGTCTTTCCTTAAAGCCTTGATGGGTTTAAAAAACATGGGATGGTGAGAAATAATCATATTAAAGCCGCTTTCTGCAGCATAATGCACCACTTCAGGAGTGACGGTCAGCGCCACAAGGATTTTACTTACTTTTCCGGCAAAGTCCCCTACCGCAAGGCCCGGGTTATCCCATTCCATTGCTAATTTCTTTGGCGCAAGTTTTTCCATGATGTTAATTACTGTTTGACTGGAAACCATCACAGAACCTCCTTCCACATTTTAAGCTCTCTTTCATACTTTTCCAGAGCCTTTTGTCCTGAAGCAGTATTTATTGCTCTCAGCGGCTGTACCAAACCTTCCAGAACAGCTATCTTATGTTCGATATATCTTAAAACAACCGGCGTCCTTTTTTTGCGAAGCACGGGGCCTACTGTAATGTCGATGTCGTCGATTGAACCCGGAGTCTGCCTTTGAACCGCCATTATTTCATAATACCTTGAATCTTCGATAGCCACATCTTCCTCTATTATTTTAAAACCCATAGAAAAGAGCTGCCTCCTGAGCTCAGGCTGGTTTCTCATGGGTTGTAGCAGCATAAGTTCCAGGGAATCGGCCACCGGCCTTGAATCTTTTATGATACCGGCTATGGTCTCGCCGCCCATACCGGCTATCACAGCAGTACGAACTTCCCCGGGCGAGAGCGGTTTCAATCCCGGACCATGCCGCATCTCGATAAAATTCTCCAGACCTGCTTTTTTCACATTTATAATAGCTCTCTTTAAGGGCCCCCGGGTTATCTCGGTAGCTATTACTCTGGTGGAAATCCCTTCTTGTACCAGGTATATGGGAAGATAAGCATGGTCCGTACCGATATCGGCCACCGCATGTCCTCTGGGAATCATGCCGGCTATCAACAACAACCTATCGTTTAGATGTACCTTCATCTTTATCTCACTGAGTCCCCTTGACATCGAAGGATTTGCCTTTTCGGCAAATCCGACTTAATCTGACTTCCGGTATCTTACCTTTCACTTCTGTTATAAGGAGGTGCGTCCCCTAACTTTTAAATGGGGACGTTCATCCGCCTCCCCCAGCTGACTTCCCCAGAAAAGGAGGTGCGTCCCCTAACCTCTTAAAAAAAAGTGGAGACACTGCCCCACCATTAATTTTAAAACTATTCAAGGAAATCCTTTAATTTTTTACTTCTGCTGGGATGGCGGAGTTTTCTCAAGGCTTTTGCCTCTATCTGGCGGATTCTTTCCCTAGTTACTCCAAACACCTGACCCACTTCCTCCAGGGTCCTAGGTTTTCCATCATCCAGCCCGAAACGGAGTCTTAAAACTTTCTCCTCTCTCGGCGTAAGGGTCTCCAGGACATCTTCCAGTTGCTCTTTTAATAGCAGATACGCTGCAGCATCGGCAGGAGCCTGAGCATCCTCGTCGGGAATAAAGTCCCCCAGGTGACTGTCTTCTTCTTCACCGATGGGAGTTTCCAGAGAAACAGGTTCCTGAGAAATCTTCATTATCTCTCTCACTTTTTCTACTGGCATCTCCATTTCCTCGGCTATCTCTTCCGGCAGCGGGTCCCTGCCCAATTCCTGAAGAAGCTGTCTCTGAATCCTGATGAGTTTGTTTATGGTCTCTACCATATGGACAGGTATCCGGATGGTCCTGGCCTGGTCAGCGATGGCTCTGGTTATGGCCTGCCTTATCCACCACGTGGCATAGGTACTGAACTTATATCCCTTTCTGTAATCGAATTTTTCTACGGCTTTCATAAGGCCCAGGTTTCCTTCCTGGATGAGGTCCAGAAAGAGCATTCCTCTTCCCACATATTTTTTAGCAATGCTGACCACCAGTCTCAGATTGGCTTCAGCCAGGCGCCTTTTTGCCTCTTTGTCTCCCTTTTCAATGCGTTTGGAAAGGTCAATTTCCTCTTCGGCGGAGAGCAATGGCACCTTGCCTATTTCTTTCAAATACATCCTTACTGGATCGTCAATGGCTACTCCCTCGGGTATTGAAAGATCTATTTCCTCTTCAGGAATCTCTTCCAGTACCACTTCTGCGGGTATATCTTCGGTATCATTTATGATCTCGATACCCATTTCCTCCAGAGATTCATAGATCTTGTCGATTTGCTCGGCATCCAGGTCTTCCATATCTTCCAGGGTATCAAGAATTTCCTTGTAAGATAGCATGCCATTTTTTTTGCCTTTCTCGATTAATTCCTTCACCGCTTTCATTTTATCGTCACGGGTTTTTTTCATATTTTCCTTACCTGCTTTTGCCATTATACTCCCCCCTTCTCCGAAGTAAGGTTAGCCTTCAATTCATTCATTTGGGATTTTAGTTTTTGATACGTATTCAAAAGATCGATGGTCTCCTCTCTTTCTCCGACGGCTTCAGCTTTTTTTATTTGCTCTCTCACCTGTTTTATAGCGTGTTTGAGATAATTCTCTTTAATTTTTTTCACAAGCGGATCTACCAAATCATCATCCTCAAATTCCTTATCTGTCATAAGTATGGCTGACAGTTCTGAAGAAGCATCTTCATCCAGTAAGTTAAAAATACTGTCTGCTGTTACAGGTTCTCCTCCTTGCATCATTTTAAAAAGAACACCGGCTATTTTGCCCGTCCTTTCATTTAAAAACATCGATGGAGCAAGTTCCTTTATGACCTTTTCCCTGATGGCTTCATCTTCTATTAAAAGCTTTATTATCATTCTTTCGGCCTTATAAGCTCCCGTTATGGGCGATATTTTGCTAAATTCCTTATTATTATCTCTTGTTTGGCTTTTTTTATACTTAAATCCATTGTTTGGAAATTTTATCTTTTTAATCTCTTCTTTCAGCACCTGCTCCGGGATATTCAGTTCCGTTGCAGTCTTTTGAATATATATTTCCCTTTCCACATCGCTCTCAATTTCGGTCAATACCTGAACAGCTTTTCGTATGAATCTTAGTTTGCCTTCGGGGTTGTTTATATCCAGGCCCTTTTTTGCCAGGTTGAGTTTGTAATCCACCAGACCCATCGCCTCTGCCAGCAGTTCCTCGAACGCGTCTCTTCCCTTCTTTCTGATGAACTCATCGGGATCCTTTCCGACAGGCAGGTTTAGGATCTTCACATTCAGGCCTTCCTTTGCAAGTACTTCCATTCCTCTTAAGGTGGCGGTTCTGCCTGCAGAGTCGGCATCATAGGCCAGCACCACACCGCCTGTGTACTTTTTCAACAGCCTTGCCTGTTTTTGAGTGAGGGCAGTGCCTAAAGTTGCTACAGTCTGCGTAAAGCCGCTCTGCTGCAGGGTAATGCAGTCCATATAACCTTCCACCACAATGGTGTCTATTTCCGGATCTTTTTTTATCATTGAAAGGGCGTATAAATTTTCTCCCTTTGAAAACACCGGGGTCTCCGGCGAATTTAAGTACTTGGGCTCTCCGGCACCCACTATACGGCCGCCAAATCCTATTATGTTTTTTGTTACATCCTCTATAGGAAACATTATTCTATCTCTGAACCTGTCATAATACCCCCGGTTATCCTTCCTTGGTATGACAAGGCCTACCTTCTGTAAATCCTTTATATCAACGCCCTGGGACCCAAAATATTTAATCAGGCCATCCCATGCGGGCAGAGCATATCCCAGTTGAAACCTTTCTATGGTATCGGTTTTGATGCCTCTTTTTATTAGATACTCATAACCCCTTCGACCTTCTCTGGTTTTTATCAAAACGTTATGGTAAAACTGAGCTGCCAATTTATTCAAGCGGAGCAGTTCCCGCCTTTGTTGAAAATCCCGGCTAATTTCTCTATCATATTTTCCGGCAGGCAGCTTTATTTGATACCTGTCTGCCAGTAACCTAATAGTCTCGGAAAAATTGAGGTTTTCCTTTTTCATTAGAAATGTGAAAACATTTCCGCCCGCTCCACATCCAAAGCAGTAGAACAGCTGCTTTTCGGGGCTCACATTGAAAGATGGGGTTTTTTCGGAATGAAAAGGACATAAACCTACAAAATTTTCGCCCTGTTTTTTGAGGGAAACATACTCCGATATAATTTCTACAATATCCGCCCTTGAGCGTATCTCTCCTACTATGTCTTCAGAATAAAACCCCATTCAGACCACCGGCTTTTTTAAAAAAAAATACCTCCACCACGAAAGATGAGGAGTGTGAATTTCCGTTGGCTTAAAGCCTCCACCGGAATACAAGACGAATTGTCGGATAAAATCTCCTCCCATCTTCTTTTTATAATGCATAGGAAAACAAAAATATTCCTTTAATATAGTGCTTTCCGTAATGCATTTCAAAAAAGCTACTGCTGTTTAGATTTTTTAAAATAAAAGCTTTTTTACATACACAATATTCTACGTTAATGTCTATTATTCCTTCTTTTTTTCATTAAATTTTTGTGTCGTCGTTTAAAGGCCACGATGAGGGCATGAAAAATTCTTTGAATTTAAAAGTTGCAAAGCTGTCGGTCATTCCTGCTATATAATCACATACGCCCCTTTCTACACCTTCCCTTTCAACTATTCTGTTGAATTCCGGGGGCATTTTCCCCGGATTTTCCAGGAAAAATTCAAATAAGAGCTTCAACATCACCTTGGCTTTATTTTCCTGGGCTTTGGCACTGGATCCAACATATACCTTCTCGAACATAAACTGTCTCAAACCGACGGTAGCCTCTCTCACTTTCTGGCTCATCCTTATGAAGGGTTTGTCCATGCTTTCCTCAATTACATCTATTATCATGGTGTTTATCCGTTGATTGTGCCTTTCTCCCAGGATACTTGTCAGTTCCCCCGGCAAATCTTCGGGTTTTAGAACACCGGCTCTCAAAGCGTCATCTATATCATGGTTTATATATGCTATCCAGTCAGAAATCTTTACAATCTGGCCTTCCAGCGTGTGAGGGCTACCCCTGCTTGTATGGTTTATTATGCCATCCCTTACCTCCCAGGTTAAATTTAACCCTTTTCCCTGTTCCAGTACGTCCACCACCCGCAGGCTCTGTTCCTCGTGCCTGAAGCCTGTCTTCATGAGCCTATTTAGGACTTCTTCTCCGGTGTGACCGAAGGGCGTATGTCCCAGGTCATGACCTAGAGCAATGGCTTCCGTAAGATCCTCGTTTAATCGCAGAGCCCTGGCAATGGTTCTGGCTATCTGCGCTACTTCCAGGGTATGTGTTAATCTTGTCCTGTAATGGTCACCTTCGGGAGATATAAAAACCTGGGTTTTGTGCTTCAGCCGCCGGAAAGCCTTGGAATGGAGAATCCTGTCCCTGTCCCTTTGAAAATCGGTGCGCACACTGCATTTTTCTTCAGGGACAATTCTCCCCTTGCTACGGCTGCTCAAAGCTGCATACGGGGAAAGAATTTCTTCTTCAAGCTTTTCAGTTCGCTCTCGGAAATTCATATCTGCCCCTCCGGTAAATGTACCTTTTTTATTATTCTATACAATTTTCATTTTTCCTCTTTTTAATTACAATAAATTAAAAAGGGGCGAAAATCGCCCCCGTGTCTTCAGTTTAATTTACTTATTTTTGAGCTGAGCCTGAGCTGCGGCAAGTCTTGCAACGGGAACCCTGTAGGGAGAGCAGCTCACGTAGTTGAGTCCGATCATATGACAGAATTCTACAGAACTGGGTTCTCCTCCGTGTTCACCACAGATACCCACCATGAGGTCGTTCTTAACTTCCCGACCGGATTGTACAGCCATCTTCATGAGTGTGCCCACGCCGTTCCTGTCGAGCACGATGAATGGATCATCGACAAGAATCTTTTCATTTATATAGTGAGGCAGGAACTTGGCCTCAGCATCGTCACGGCTGAAACCGAAGGTGGTCTGGGTCAGGTCGTTGGTGCCGAAGGAGAAGAAGTCCGCATGTTTTGCTATTTCACCGGCGGTAACGCAGGCCCTCGGAATCTCAATCATAGTCCCTATCTTGTAGTCCAGATTTACTCCTTCTTCTTCCAAGATTTCCGCAGCGGTCTTTTCTACCAGCTCTCTCATTATTTTCAGTTCGTTTTCATGTCCAACAAGAGGAATCTCTACTTCGGGTTCCACCTTCACGCCGCGCTTTGTAAGCTTGCATGCTGCTTTAAATATAGCCCTCACCTGCATGGCGTAGATTTCGGGATAAAGTATACCCAGGCGGCATCCGCGAAGTCCCAGCATTGGGTTGAATTCATGAAGGGAACGTACTTTCTTGAGCATGTTCTGTTTTTTCTCAAGCTCTTCCGTATTTCCCGCAGCTTTTAGCTCGGCTATCTCGGTTATGAGCTCTTCGGCATTGGGCAGGAATTCATGGAGCGGCGGATCCAGAAGGCGAATGGTAACAGGTAAACCTTCCATGGCCTCCAGGATGCCTTCAAAGTCTTCCTGCTGGAAGGGCAGCAATTTTGCCAGAGCTTTTTCCCTTTCTTCCTTCGTATCGGACATTATCATTTCCTGGACTACCGGCAGCCTGTCTACGGCCATGAACATGTGCTCGGTCCGGCATAGTCCTATACCTTCAGCCCCGAATTCCCGGGCAACCCTGGCGTCGTTTGGCGTGTCGGCATTGGCTCTGACCGAAAGCCTTCTAATCTCGTCAGCCCATCCGAGAAGTTCCTTGAATTCATCCGACAAAACGGGGTCTATCATTGGAACATCGCCCAGTATTACCTGGCCGGTGGCTCCATCGATAGATATCATGTCTCCTTTTTTAACAGTAATATTGCCTACATGGAATTCTTCCTTTTCAGGATCTATTTTTATGGCATCGCAGCCGCATACGGCAGGTTTGCCCATACCCCTGGCTACCACCGCTGCATGGCTGGTCATGCCTCCACGGCTGGTGAGGACACCCTGGGCCATTACTATTCCATGGATGTCATCGGGGGTGGTTTCGGTCCTTACCAGAATAACCTTCTGGCCCTGATTTCCCAGCTCCTCAGCTTCATCGGGATCAAAAACTACATGTCCAGAACCCGCTCCCGGAGATGCGGGAAGCCCCTTGGCGATAACTTCCACTTTAGCATTGGGATCGATCCTGCGGTGCAGCAGGGATACCACCTGTTCCGGAGATACGCGGAGTATGGCCTCCTCTTTTGTAATAAGACCTTCTTTTACCATATCCACTGCTACCTTTACGGCAGCCTGAGCAGTCCTTTTGCCGCTTCGTGTCTGAAGCATGTAGAGCTTTCCGTTTTCTATGGTGAACTCTATATCCTGCATATCCCTGTAATGGTTCTCCAGCAGCTTACATACTCCTGTAAACTGCTCATAAACCTCGGGCATGGCGCTTTCAAGTTCGGAAATGTTCCTTGGAGTCCTTATGCCGGCCACCACATCTTCGCCCTGAGCATTCATCAAAAATTCGCCATAGACTTTCTTTTCTCCGGTGGACGGATTTCTGGTAAAGGCTACACCGGTGCCCGAGTCATCACCTTTATTGCCAAAGACCATGGTCTGAACATTAACAGCGGTACCCAGGGTGTCGGGGATCTTATTTATCCTCCTGTAGACCTTAGCCCTCTGGTTATTCCACGATTTAAACACTGCCTCCACGGCCATCAAAAGCTGTTCCTTGGGGTCCTGCGGGAAATCTTTTCCGATTTCTTCCTTAACGAGCTCCTTATATAGCTTAATTACCTCCTGCCAATCTTGAGCATCAAGTTCTGTATCCTGGGTGACGTTTTTCTTTGCTTTGACTGAATCGATTTTTGCCTCAAACTTGTCGTGTTCAATGCCAAGCACCACATTTCCAAACATCTGGATAAACCTTCTGTAGCTGTCATAGGCAAAACGTTCGTTGGAAGTGACGCTGGCCAGGCCTTTGACGCTCTCGTCATTTAACCCAAGGTTTAAAATGGTATCCATCATGCCCGGCATGGATATGGCGGCACCGGACCTGACCGACACCAGAAGGGGGTTCCGGGGGTCACCCAGTTTCTTTCCATTTTCCTTTTCCAGCTCATCCAGGGCTTTAAAAATCTGCTCCAGAATATCGTCGGAAATCTTTTCCCCTTCCTCGTAATAATTGAGGCAGGCTTCGGTGGTCACCGTAAAGCCCATCGGCACCGGAAGGCCTATATGTACCATTTCCGCCAGGTTTGCCCCCTTGCCACCAAGCAGGCTTCTCATATCGGCCTTGCCTTCTTTGAAACTGTAAACAAATTTTTTGGTCATGTTAAAATTCTCCCTTCCTTATGATTTCTAAGATTCTAGTGGCTATTTCTTCCACAGCTTTATTTGAAACATCAATTCTTGGACAGCCGATTTTTTTCATTATAGTTTCGGCATATTCTATCTCTTTCTGGATACGGTCGGGACTGGCATAGCTGGCATCCGAGCTCAAGCCAAGGGCTTTTAGCCTTTCCTGGCGGATTTCATTGAGCTTCTCGGGGGTTATGGTGAGGCCGATAACCGTCCGGGGCGGAAGCTCGAACAATTCATCGGGCGGTGTAACCTCGGGTACCAGCGGCAGGTTTGCCACCTTCAGCCTCTTGTGGGCAAGATACAGAGCAAGGGGTGTCTTTGAGGTCCTGGAAACGCCTATTAAAACCACATCAGCCCTTGACAGGCCTCTGGGGTCTTTACCATCATCATATTTCACGGCAAACTCGATGGCTTCCATCTTTCTGAAATAATCTTCATCGATTCTATGTACCAACCCGGGTTCAAGCCTTGGTTTTAGGTCGGTTATTTTTGAAAGGGTGTCCATCATTGGCCCCATTAAGTCAACTATGTGTATATTATTTTCCCTGGCAAGGTTTATGAGATACTTCCTGACCTCCGGCAGAATTATGGTGCACACTATAGCGCAGTTTTCCACTTCTTTTGCTTCTTCGATAACTTCCCTGGCATATTCTTCGTCTGTTACATAGGGTATCCTTCTGATTTCTACATGGCCGGAATTAAATTGAATCATGGCAGCCCGGGTTACGAGCTCGGCAGTTTCACCGATGGAATCGGAAACCGCAAAAACTACTGGGGTAGTATTTTTTTCTACTATTGTTGTTCCCTCCCTTTCTAAGCCTTTCCCAATTCCACGAATAGCTTTGTTATAGTAGTCTTTGTGACCTTTCCCAGTACTCTGTATTTAATCTTATTCCCTTCCTGCTCTATTTTAACCACCGGCAGGGCATCCACCTGATGGTCTACAATCTTTTGAGCCGCATCAAAGGCACTTTCTTCAGGGGTTACCGTAATCAGGTTTGGCATCCTCGTCATGATTACACCTACAGGTATCTTGTGAATATCGGCATTGCCTATGGCAATTTTGAGCAGGTCTTTTCTGGAAACCAGGCCTACCAGGCTTCCGTCTTCCTGCACCACAAAAAGCGTCCCTACGTCTTCGAGAAAGAGGGTTACAATGGCATCGTAAACCGATGCTCCTTCTTTGACAACCACGGGAACGGCTTTTATCTCATCTACTCTTATATTGTTGATTTTCTCGGCAATTATATTCCTTGCGGACTTCCCAGAAAAAAAGTATCCTACTCTAGGTCTGGCATCGAGGATGCCGGACATGGTCAAAATGGAAAGGTCGGGTCTCAAAGCAGCTCTCGTTAAATTCAGTTTTTCAGCTATTTGCTCACTAGTTATGGGCTCGTTTTTTTTAACGATATCCACTATTAAAGCCTGTCTTGGTGTTAACTCTATCGAACCTCACTCCTTCCCCGGGCACAACTGTTATTACCGAAAAATCATTTATATATATACTACATTTAATAAAAAGTTCCTCTTTTTTCAGATAAAAATTTTAGCAATGCAGAAATTATAGCAGCTTCAAGGCAGCAGCTATGAAAAGCAGGAGAACAAATATCCCAGGGGCCGCCATCTATTTTCCACCAGTTAAACCGGTTTGGACTCCGAGGCAATTGATGTCATTGATAAAATCGAGAGTCCGTAACTTTCGGTCGAGGTGATGAAGTATGAAGGGGTGCGTGATGTTTTTCAACTGTTTTTTTATATTTTCAGGCAAATTAAGTTTTATCAATTCCCTGTACGGTTTTTTAATAAAGATCTGGAGCGCTGCTACAGATTCTCGGCTGATATCCAGAGCCTTTACATCTTTTTCAAGACATCTTGCGCAGAGCACACCTCCCAGGGCCGGACTGAAACGCATTTTCCCCACCAGTTTTTCTCCGCAGCTTACGCAGCGGAAAATCTCGGGGGCAAAACCCTGGATGGCCATAAGTTTGACCTCGTATATGCGGCTCAACAGTTCAAGGTCCCTCCACTCCTGCAGGAAATACAGCGTCTTCAAAAAAAAGCTGAACAATTCCTGGTTTTTATCTTCTACAGGTGTGGAAGCCCTGAGAATTTCCGCAAAATATAACCCATAAGCCATGTGTTCCAGATTTGTCCTGATTTTATAAAAGGATTCCTTTATCTCGCACTGACTTATACTGTCCAGAGTCCGGCTCTCCATAATGAGAAAATTGCTATATGTAAAGAGCTGGGTTCCGCCGAGCAGGTGGTTGTGCGGCCGGCGCACCCCCCGCGCTACCGCGTGCATCTTGCCCTTTACGGGGGAAAAAAGTGTCAGTATTCTGTCCGCTTCCCCGATATTCCTGTGTCCCAGAACAATGGCATCGGTCCTGTAAAGGCCCATAGGTTTACCTCTCCATCCGAAAAAGATTTAGTGTGAAAGCATGAAGGGCATCGGCAGCAGGTCGCCTATCCTGTATGTTTCAAAATTGCCCGCACTGTCCGCCAGAAAAAGCTCCGCCTCGGGGCAAAGTTCCTGTATTACCTGCCTGCACGCTCCGCAGGGCAAGGTGATGCCCTGACCGCCGCTGCTGGTAACCGCCAGGGCCTTTATTTTTTCACCTTCCGAAATAGCTTTGAAAATAGCCACTCTCTCGGCACATATGGTAAGGCTGTATGAAGCGTTTTCTATGTTGCACCCCCGGTATATCTTTCCGGATTCAGTCAGGACAGCAGCCCCCACCCTGAATTTAGAATAAGGCACATATGCTTTTTCCCTGGCTTCCATGGCTTCCCTAACCAGAATATCCGGCGATATCTTCATTGTTTTTCTCCTTTCTCAAACTTACCCCACTGGGGCATAATCTGAATCCAGGTATTGCCCGGATTTATCGTAAGTTCCGTGCCATCTGCCAGGGTATATACCGTCCTGGCGCTCCGGGATTCTTTTTCCCACTTTAATTCTTCACAGAAGCCGTCACTTATGTAGTATGCCTTACCAGAACCGACAGTCCTCATCTCCAGGCGACCAGCTTTATCTATTACTCTGGCATCGACGTACTGCACAATGATATTTTTAACGAATATAGGCTCCCCGGTCTTTCTATCCGTATGGGGCTTATCGTTTATATAGCGCTCATAAGCCATCTTTGTGGCATCATATGTATAGCTTACACTATAATTGCTAAAATATGTAAGTTTAAATTTCTTCAAAATTTCCCCCCGGGGTTGTGCGTCCTGCCCGTTAAAGTTCCACACCTGGAGGTCTACCGGCTTCAAAAAACCACGCTTCTCAGAGGTTTTCAGTATTTTTTCCGTACTGCTATAGGCATTGTGGGGTTCTTTTCGGGATCTGTCCCTCCAGAAGGTCACCCCGTCATATATGCCATCGATGTGATCGATCTTCAGTTTATTCAGGTCAGAGTAACCTTGAGGACTTGCGCCGTAATGTATGTATATGCCGTCGTATTCCATGGCGTAATCTATGAAATACGGCCTGGCGCTCCTGATGGGGCCTATCTCATCCACATCCCTGCCGAGAAATAGTGCCAGAAACCGCGTTATGCCGCCTTCGGCCATGATTTCATATACGACGTCGGCCTTATCCAGTCCCGACTGCGGCCTTGCGTGATATTCATTTTCCACCATGACCGCCAGGGGCCTTTGATTCACGTATTTTGTGTTCATATCGGCCAGCCCGGTAAGGGGATTTATGGCTTTAGGCGTTTCCTGCGGGGAGCTTTCAACGATTTGTTTTGAGTCCCCTCCGGTATCTGGGGGATTTGCCGGTGCGCTTAAATTTTTTTTGCCGCAACCGGCCTGCAGTAACGATATTAAAAGAATAAGCACGAATGCAAGCCAACGGCTCCTCAGCATTTTATACCTCCTTCGACTTATTCCTAAATAGTATAACAAGGATTATGACAATTGCAAGACCAATAATGAAGATATGACTGCCGGTTCTGAAAAGAAAAAAACCTGCCAGATGATACAGTCTCTTAAAAAAGATAAGGTATCCCACCATCACGGCGTTAATAGCCGATACCAGCACCGCACCTGCCGCCACATTCTTTGCTATTTCTGCCAGCGGGTGGTATTCTTTTGTCACCATGTCGACGGTGGTTTCTATGGCGGTGTTGATCATTTCCGTTATTATTACCAGAGCTATGGTGAAGAAAATTATTAAAAGTTCAACGGTGCCGAAATCAATAAAAGTGCTGGCAAGAAGCACTGCAAGCCCGGTTAAAAAGTGAATCCTTATATTCCTCTGGGTCTTAAAAGAGTATATGGTCCCCGAAACTGCGTACTTAAAACTTTCGAGAAGAGTCCTTGATTTTTTCATATGGTTCAGATTTCCCCTCTTGTCAGGTCAAAAGCCTTTAAAATCTCCTCTTCCTTCCGGCGCATGATTTTCTTATCATCTTCTTTTTCATGGTCATATCCCAGAAGGTGCAAAATTCCGTGAACCGCCAGGTAACCCAACTCCCTCTCGAAGGAATGCCCGTATTCTTTCGCCTGGTCTCTTGCTCTTTCCACCGAAATCACGATATCCCCCAGGAGTTGTTCGGCTAGAGGTTCTCCTTCAATGGTCTCTTCTTCAGGGCCGCTTTCCCTCATGGCAAAGGAAAGCACATCGGTGGGTGTATCTTTTGCCCTGTATTGCCGGTTCAGTTCCTTTATACAGGTGTCGTCCACCAATACAACGCTTACTTCCGCATCCTGTGCAGCCTGTTCTTTTGCCAGTGCAAATTCCAGAATACCCGCCAGCAATCGTTCAATGTCGGTGGTGATATCTATTTTATCCTGCTGGTTGCTGATAATTATTTCAGGCATTTTTTGCTTGCTTTCCCTCCAATTCCTTCAATCTGTCAGGATATTCTATGCGGGTGTGAAATATACCGGTCAGCACCCTTGAAAAGGCTCCGGCAATCTTATCCAGTTCTTTTAGCGTCAGATCGCTTTCATCCAGCTGTCCATCGGCCAGTTTATCCTTTATGATCTGCCGGATAAGACCGTCGATTTTGCCGAGAGTAGGGCCCGACATGGATCTCACTGCCGCTTCGATTGAATCGGCCAGCATTACGATGGCCACTTCCCTGGTCTGGGGTTTGGGACCTTCATATCGGAAGCTGGTTTCATCAGGCTTTTTATCGGCATCGGCGGCTTTATTGTAAAAGAATGAAAGCAGGGTGGTGCCGTGGTGCTGGGCTATAAAATCACATATACTTGCCGGAAGCCGGTGTTCCCGGGCAATTTCAAGGCCGTCTTTTACATGGGAAGTTATAATCAAAGCACTCAGCGTAGGATTGAGCCTGTCGTGGGGGTTATCGGTAGTAAGCTGATTTTCTATGAAAAAATAAGGTCTTTTCAGCTTTCCAATATCGTGATAGTTGGCTCCCACCCTGGCAAAGAGAGGATCCGCCCCGACGACTTCTGCTGCGGCCTCCGCCAGATTGCCCACTATTATGGAATGGTGATAGGTTCCTGGGGCATCTATCATCAATTTTCTTAAAAGCGGCTGGTTTGGATTGGACAGTTCCAGCAGTTTTATGGGAGTGGTAATACCGAAGGCACTTTCCAGAAAGGGAAGGGTGCCTATGGTCAGTACCGAAGATAGAATGCCGTTAATGATACCCCATGAACCATCCCTCAATGTAGTCCAGAGGGGATTGTTATTCAAAAGCCCTATGCCCGTGATCAGGATAAAATCCACCAGGCCTATTATCCCTCCGGATTTAGTCAGGTCAACCCTCTGGGACACCTTTACAGTGCAAAGAACTCCCACCACGGCGCCCAGAAAAGCTACCACAGAGAAGAAAAAATCATTGCCCAGCATTACACCTACTATTATGCTCATAATGAAGCTGGAAATGATGGCAATAAATGGATTTATTAAAATGGATATGAGCATGCTTCCAGCAGCCAGTGGTATAAGGAAATTCGAGATGGTCTTAATGCCAATGGAAATAATGAGGGTCGATAAAATAATGAGCGCCAGCAGGCTCAGGAACAATTCATTTTCATAAAGATTCCTTTGAAAAAAGTATATGGCAAAGGTGAGAATTCCCTCCAGTATTGCCACCAGCAACACGACTCCTGCGAGAAGAGTTAGATTTGCGCGCCGGTCCTGGGCCAGCAGTCCAAGTTCTTTTAACAGTTCCCTCTGTTCAGCGGTAACGGTTGTCCCCTTTTCGATCAATATCTGATTCCGGGCTATCTTCACCGGTTCCACGGAATTCATGGCTTCCTGCTGTTCTTTTTCGGTGGCCTCCCTATCGTATACCATATTGTATTTGATGGCCGAAAAGGCTATATCTTCTCCCATGTTTTTTGCTTCCTGAGGGATCTTGATATTTCTGAATTCCTCGATGATATAGGTTTTGGCCCTGTCAATGGAGTCCTCCCTGACCCCCTCTTCCATTACCTTTTCCAGAATGGCCTTTGTTATGGTTTCCAGTTCCATCAGGCTGGAATTATCCATCTTTACGGCGTACATATAAGTTTCTTCGGACAGATTTTTATCTATCATGCGCTTGAGGGCATTTACCTTCCCCTGCTCATCGAGGTAATCCCTCGAGCGCACCTGCCTTATGCTGTCGAAAATCTGCGTTACCTCATTCTTGGATTCCCGCGTAATATTATGGTCCAGAATATATTTTTTTGAAACGGCATCCGCTGCAGCCTGCTGGAGCTTGCGTGTGGCTATGGTGTTTATGGCATCCTTCCGGGCCCTGATATCCTCCTGCACCACATCTCCAACTTTAATGTCGTACTTTTGAGGCAGTATGCTGGCATATATTAGCGTTGTCAATGCCAGAAAGAAAAACAGGCCTACTGCCGTTTTCCTGACTTTCTTATTATAGAACAACGCCATGTGGACCTTTTTCTGGCGCAAGTTGCTGCTTACAGCCACAAAATCACTCCCCGCATTGCTGGCGCTTTTCTTCGAATCTCTCGTAGGCCTTTATTATTCTCTGCACCACTTCGTGGCGCACTACATCTTTGTCGTCAAGGTATACGAATTTTACGCCTCTAACATCTTTGAGCACCTGTTGTACTTCCTCCAGGCCGGAAAAGACTCCCTTTGGCAGATCGATCTGGGTGATGTCCCCGGTGACCACTGCTTTGGAACCATATCCAAGTCTTGTAAGGAACATTTTCATCTGCTCGGAAGTAGTATTCTGGGCTTCATCCAGGATGATGAAGGAATCATCTAAAGTCCTGCCCCTCATGTACGCCAGGGGAGCTACCTCAATCAACCCTCTTTCCATAAGGCGCCGGAAGGATTCCACCCCCAGAATGTCATAAAGGGCATCGTAAAGGGGCCTCAGATACGGATCCACCTTATCCTGCAGGTCGCCGGGCAGAAAACCGAGTTTTTCTCCTGCCTCCACCGCCGGCCTGGTCAGAATAATCCTGTTTACTTCCTTTTCTTTGAAGGCCGTCACTGCCATAGCCATAGCAAGGTATGTCTTGCCGGTACCGGCAGGACCTATGCCAAAGACCACGTCATTATTCTTGATGGCCTGCACATACAGCTTCTGGCCTATGGTCTTTGGCTTTATAGGCTTGCCCCGGTGCGTGTAACAAATAACATCATCGTACAGTTCGGTAATTTTTTCACTCTTACCCTCCTGCACAAGTCCTGCAAAATACTTTACATCGGGCGCGGTCAACTGATTGCCACCTCTTATAACCTCTATCAGCTGGTTAAAAAGTTTCTGGACCGATTCCACATCGTCCGCGTCGCCCAATATTGTTATATTGCCATCCCGGGTCAGAACCCTGACGTTAAATGTCTCTTCTATGAATCTTATGTTCTCGTCTCTGTTTCCAAACAAAAATGCCAGGCTGCTGACATCATCAACTGTCACCTGTGCCTCTGCGAGGTTTTTCCCCAAATTTTCTCCTCCTTATATAATGTTTAGGAAAAGCAAAGATTTTTTAATTAAATTCCTGCTCCCTGCCTATATCTTCAATGACTTCCAATGTCAAAGAGCCAATCACGTTTTTTTCATCAGAGTCCAGTGCAAAATCCATCCTTTTTCTGGTAATTTTAATATCCTCCGGAAGACTTTCGAGCACCTCCAGGAGCTGCTTTTCGGCTTCCTGAGCAGCTTTCTCCACACCCAGAAACTGTCTTCTTGTCTGGACTTCCCTGCAATTTATTATACTGAATCTGACATCTCCTATGCTTTCTGGCAACAGCCGGGTTTCTTCCACGGTTTCTGTTTCATAAAGTGCAAAGGGCACTTTGCCCCACTGGAATTTTAATACGTTTTTTCCCAGCTGAAGTCTATACGCTTTTTTAACCCTGCCTGTAGGAATGTTTTCTACTTTTACCAGAGGAATCTTGACTGCTTTTTGATACCATGTCCTCGCCTTTACAATACCCCCGGCATGGACTAAAAGCACCCTGGTTTGATCTGCTTGATTTTTCAAATCTTCCCGGGTCTGATCCGATTTTATAGCCACTCTTCCGGTTATCAGCACATCACCTGCACTTACAGTGTCTCCAGGCTTTACCAGCGCTTCACCTTTGAAAGGTATAATTTCTTCAATTATTCCATCCTTTGAAGCTATTATATCACAAGGTGTATTTTCTTCAAGTTCCGGAGGCATTTTCTTCTCTATGAGCTCTATCACCAGCCTTGAGCCTTTTACACGGATCTCTCCCCAGGCAACTTCCTTGTGCTGCTGAAGGATTTTATCCAGATAATACTTTGTATCCAGATGGTACTTGAATGTACCTTCTTTCAATCCCCACTGCCTCAAATCGCTTTCAACAGCCTCTTTGAGCTGGGGGTTCTGAGTAATTACATCTATGCTCCAGATAAATGAAGAAAGGAAATATACGGCGGCTATAAACAGTCCGGCCCCGGCCAGAAGCACTTTTCTCCTTCTTGCCCTGTTCAACAGGAAGAAAAGGCCTGCCTTGCGAAGGATAAGTATTCGGCAGCGGGTTTTTCTGGCCAGACGGCTTAAACTGAGAAAGTCGCTTACGCTCACTCCGGCTATCAGCGCTTTGCTGTCAATGCGCCTTACATCCCATAGATATATGCTCTTTAAGGCCGCTTGATTCAGAAGCCTTTCCGCATATTCCCCCGATATTTTAATAATAACATATCCGCGAAAATAATTCCATAATTTAATAAACAGCACCGCAGGCCCCCCCTTAATGGTCATTCCTCAAATTCTATTAATTTGAGTCGACCCTCTATGGTTACCTCATCGGCCACCAGGGACTTAATCAGCAACCCTTCGCCCTTTACAATTACCGTTCCTGCCGCAGTATTGATGCGGATTCTGTCAGAGTCGTATTCTACAATGCCTTTGTGGTTTTCAACGAATACGGATATATTGCCTGTTACGATAACCCGCGGAAGATTCAGAACAATGTCCCCGGGCAATTCCAGAGCATCTGAAATGCGCTTTTTTATTCCATCACTCATATTTAGATCCCTTCTTGAAAATAAAATAGATTCTCTAAAAATTTATTCTACATATTCATGTTTAATTACAAAAAAAAGTCCGCCTGGGCGGACTGATTTTATACTTATCAAAAAAAGGATTTGCTCTGGGCAAATCCTTTAAAACCTGGTTTATAATTTCCGGCTTCAGAACCGATCTTTATTTTTTATTGAAGCAGCTTTTTTACAATAGTATTTACAACCCTACCATCGGCCCTACCTTTAACCTTGGGCATAATGGCACTCATGACCCTGCCCATATCCTTAACGCTGTTGGCTCCGACTTCAAATATGGTCTGACGTACTATCTCTTCCACTTCATCATCAGTCAATTGCTGAGGGAGGTAACTCATCAATATGTCGATCTCTTGACCCAGCTTTTGAGCCTGTTCGGTCCTGCCGAGCCGCTCAAACTCATCCCGATCATCTTTCAGTTTTTTTACCTCACGGGATAATACTTCTATGACCTCTCCGTCATCCAGTTCATGAAGTCTCTCCTTTTCCGCGTAAAGAATGGCAGATCTGGCCATCCTTATGACCGACAACCTGTCTTTATCGCCCTCTTTTAAGGCAGCCTTCATGTCCTGATTTAACACATCTTTTATAGACATGTTATCTCTCCTTAAAACTTGTTAAATTTCCTCCTTCTGGCTGCTTCGGATTTTTTCTTTCTTCTCACGCTGGGTTTTTCATAATGTTCCCGCTTCCTGACTTCTGAAAGAACGCCCGCCTTCTGGCACTGGCGTTTAAATCTCCGAAGTGCATTGTCCAGTGATTCATTTTCCCCCACTCTTACTTCTGCCATTTTTACTCCCTCCCTCCGCTCTCTTTTGCTGCAACTCACTTAATTATAAGGCTTATGGAGCCTCCCGTCAATATCATCCGGGAGGCCATGTCATGAACCTGCCTCCTAGAAGATGAAAATGCAGGTGCTTTACCGTTTGACCTCCATCATCGCCGGTATTGACTACCAGCCTGAATCCCTTATTATCTATATTATTTTGCCTTGCAAGATTTTGTGCTACCTGGATGATTTTATTCAGTATTTCCCTGTTGTCGTCGTTTATTTCCATTATGGAAGCCACATGTTCTTTGGGAACTATCAGGAGATGGATGGGGGCCTGAGGATTGATATCTTTAAAGGCTATCACCTCATCATCCTCATAGACGGTATTTGCAGGTATTTCATGCTGGATTATTTTGCAAAAAATACAGTCCATCGCTTTCCACCTCCTTTTTTAAGGTTAGGGGATATACCTCCTCGCTACTTTAAGTGCGAGGCGAGAGGTTTGATGTGTGATTTGGTTTTATTCTCACTACCTGAAAATAAATTTTCATTTATCAGAGAGTGCCACGAAGCGGCAGAGGTGTCTTGTTTGCAATTTATTCTTAAAAATTATTCCACACCTGAGGCCAATTTTCCTGCTTGCAGCGAAATTTTTTTTAACAAATTTCACCTATGAGGTGATCGTGACCATTTTCCCTGAGGATCACCTGCTCCAGTTTATTGTGAAGGTTTTCCTCGGACGAAACCGCAACTTTCATGTAGTTTCCAGTCAGGCCTTCATAGGTATTATTATCTATCTTTTCTTCAAACAACACCTCTACCGTTTTGCCCAAAAACTTTTGCCGGAAATTTCTTTCCAGCTCCCGGCTTAAATCGATGAGTCTGTGAGTTCTTTCATCCTTTACGCTCTTTTTCACATGGTCCGGCATTCTGGCAGCCGGCGTGCCTTCTCTTGGCGAAAATGGAAAGACATGGAGCCTGGAAAACCCTACTTCCTTTATAAAATTGAAGGTGGTATCGAATTCCTCCCGGGTTTCTCCGGGAAATCCCACGATGACATCGGTAGTTATGGAGACATCAGGCATTATTTCCCTTATATAATCCACCCTCTCTTTGAATTGAGCAGTAGAGTATCGGCGGTTCATGCGTGCAAGTACGCTGTCGCAACCGCTCTGAAGAGGGATGTGAAAGTGATGGCAGAAGTTTTCAAGTTCGGCAAGGCCTTTCAAAAACTCATCGGTAAGTTCCAGGGCTTCAATAGAGCTCAATCTGATTCTCCTTATGCCTTCTACTCTTGAAAGTCTGGAAATTACTTCGAACAAGTGATGTTCCTTCCTACCGAAATCATGGCCGTAAAGTCCCAGATGGATTCCCGTCAGTACTATTTCTTTAAAACCCTCCGCAGCCAGCTCTTGCGCCTCTTTTATTATGCTTTCCACCGGCCTGCTTCTGACGGGGCCTCTTGCATAGGGAATAATGCAATAGGAGCAAAACATATTGCATCCTTCTTGAATCTTAAGAAAAGCCCTGGTCCTCTGCCTCAAGCCTTTAAAGGCTATTTCCTCGAAGCTTTTCTCCTTCATGATATCTTCCACTGCCACGATTTGTTTATGCTTTTCAATAGATTCTTCAACAAGGTCCACTATGCGGCGGCGATCTTTTGTGCCTACGATCACATCAACGCCTGGTATCCTGGATATCTCGCTCGATTCAAGCTGCGCATAGCAGCCCACCACCGCTACCCTGGCATGAGGGTTTATGCGGGAGGCTTTTCTTATCATCTGCCTTGATTTTCGGGCACTTTCATTGGTTACGTCACATGTGTTTATCACATATACATCGGCTTTGGTTTCGAAATCCACTATTTCGTATCCACGCTCTTTAAAAAGCTCTGCCATGGCATCGGATTCATACTGATTTACCTTACACCCGAGGGTATAAAAAGCTACTTTAGGCATTTCGACCTCCCAATTCACCCAGTTCATACATGATTGCTGCACAAACAGCTACGGATGCAGTCTCGGTTCTCAAAATTCTGGAGCCAAGGCTCACCGGCACGGCACCGGATTTTTTTGCCTTCTCTATTTCCGCTGAGGTAAAACCCCCTTCGGGCCCGATGAAAACTGCTATTTTTAAAGCATCATGTCTTTGGAGTCCGGTCAGGATACTCTTTAAATAGCACGATTTTTCTTCTTCCCAGGGTATGATGGCTATATTATAGCCGCATATATCTTTTAAACTTTCATCAAATCCTTCCACTTCAGCTACCTGCGGCACATCCAGGCGCATACACTGTTTTGAAGCTTCCTCCACAATTTTTTTCCATCGCTGCATGCGATTTGAAAGTTTCTTTTGAGAAAGATCCACCACAGTTCGTTCGGTTATTATGGGGACAAATTTTGCCACACCCAGTTCTGTGTTTTTCTGAAGGATAAAATCAAATTTATCCCCTTTGGGCAAACCCTGAAAAAGGGTTATTACGGGCTTTATCTTTTCTCTTATATTTTTCTCTATAATCTCTGTTTTTATTTGGAGGTTTTTTATGTCAATTTCTTTTATAACGGCTGTAGCTTCCGTGCTATTTCCGTCGGAAAGTTTTAAAAGGTCTCCGGGTTTATGCCGCAGCACCTTTATTATGTGATGGGCGTCATTTCCCGAAATTACCACAGTGTCATTTGCTTTTAGCTCTTTAAAAACAAAAAATCTGGGCGTAAAATTCACCCCCATCAGTTTCTGATGGGGGCCTGTTTTGATACCAGTGCAACCCATTCACCTTTCTCAGACTCTTCCACCAGGTCAAAACCGTATTTCTCTAAGGCTTCCACCACTGAAAGCTTGCGGTCTTTTATGATGCCTGATGCCAGAAAAATTCCCCCTTCTTTCAGGTTCATGGGAATATCTCCGCTCAAATCTATTATTACGTCAGCTATGATATTGGCCACTATAATGTCCGCCTTAAAAGAAATATTCCGCAGACTGTCGCCTTTGAGCACTTTTATTATCTGGCTTAAATCGTTCCTTTCTACATTCTCCCGTGCCACCTTTATGGCCACATCGTCCTTATCGATGGCCAAAACATCGGAAGCTCCCAGTTTCCCTGCCACTATGGATAGAATGCCTGAACCACAGCCGATGTCTATAACGGTAAAGCCTTTTTTCATATATTTTTCCAGCAGTTCCATGCACAATCTGGTGGTTTCATGAGTGCCCGTGCCGAAGGCCATGCCCGGGTCCAGGTCTATCACGATTTCTCCTGCCTCTGGCCGGTATGTTTCCCAGGATGGTTTTATTACGAGACTTTTCCCAATATGGGTTGGTTT
This sequence comes from Thermoanaerobacterales bacterium, assembly GCA_012840135.1. Lineage (GTDB taxonomy): Bacteria > Bacillota > Thermosediminibacteria > Thermosediminibacterales > Tepidanaerobacteraceae > Biomaibacter. The sequence continues at coordinate 130,816 of DUMA01000004.1, read as the reverse complement.
GTAATACTTTTTCCAGGCGTTGGCCCAATCATCATCTGAAATGGTGCTCAGGACCATTTCGCCCTTGCCGATACTCAAGCCGTATTCGGGAAGCTGCTTTACCCTCCCCTTGATTTCTCTGACTCTTTCGGCAATGCTGCTGTCTTCCACCAGGTAGCCAGTAACTATAGCCTCCTCGAAATCAATGCCCTCGGGAATTTCTACATAATCCCACTGTTTTTCGTCCTGAGGACGGAGGTAATCCTTGGGATCCTCTATGACAATTCCCATGACACCAGCTTCATAGAAAATATTTGATATGGCTTCAATGGCTTCGGTGGAAGTTTTAATTTTAATCTCAACCCAGTTCATATTTACCTCCCGGCTATACGCCAAAGGCATCTTTCATTTTCCCGAAAAACCCCTTTGACGGACCTTTTAATTCCTCGCCGCTTATCTCGGCAAATTTTCTCAGGATTTCCTTTTGTTTTTCGTTCAGCCTGTCAGGTATAACTACATTTACCTTGACGTGCATGTCCCCCCGGCCATACCCTTTTATATGCGGGATGCCTTTGGCCTTCAGGCGGAAATTTGTTCCCGGCTGAGTCCCTTCAGGTATTTTTAGCTTTACCCTGCCTTCCAGCGTAGGTATTTCGATTTCATCGCCAAGAGCCGCCTGAACAAAGGATATTTGAGCTTCATATATGAGGTCATCGCCATGTCGCATAAAAAGCTTGTGGGGTTTGACCCGAATCACCACATATAGATCTCCCGGCGGGCCGCCGCGTTCGCCGGGCTCTCCTTCTCCGCTTATTCGAAGGCGCGAGCCCGTATCCACGCCGGCGGGAACTTTTACTTTGATCTTCCTGTGGGCCCGTACCTGACCGCTGCCGTGGCAGTGAGGGCAAGGTTCTTCTATGATTGTGCCCTTGCCACCGCACCTTGCACAGGTGGTAATGTTGACAAACCTTCCGAAAGCCGTATTCTGCACATTTTTTACCTGTCCGGTACCGCCGCACATCGGGCATGTTTTGGGGTGGGTTCCGTTCTTTGCTCCGGTGCCATTACATTTTTCGCACTTTTCCATGCGCGATACCTGGATTTCCCTTTCTACTCCAGTAGCAGCCTCTTCCAGAGAAATTTCCATGTCATACAGTACATCGGCACCCCGAATCGGTCCATGCCTCCTTGTTCCTCCGAATCCACCACCGAAAAAGTTTTCAAAGATATCCCCGAAGAAATCTCCTCCGAAATTGCCGAAGTCACCAAAATCGCCGAATCCGCCAAAATTGCCGGCGTTGAAATCTCCCTGGCCCATGCCGGCATGGCCAAACTGGTCATACCGGGCTCTCTTTTCGGGGTCTTTTAGCACTTCGTAGGCTTCGTTTATTTCCTTGAACTTTTCTGCAGCATCCTTATCATTTTTATTTACATCGGGATGGTACTGGCGTGCAAGTTTTCTATATGCTTTTTTTATATCCTCTTCCGATGCGTCTTTGCTTACGCCGAGCACTTCATAATAGTCCCTTTTGGCCAATCGGCATCACTCCATTTAAAAGCCGGCTCATAAAGAGCCTGCTTTTATTTCTTATCATCATCGTCCATCACTTTATAGTCCGCATCCACTACCTTTTCGTCTTTTTTATTCTCATTCCTGTTTTCCTGGGATGCTCCTCCACCAAAGGGGTTAGCTCCCGCACCGGGGTTGAAGTTCGGCCCCGCTCCGGTATTCCCCTGGCCCGCCGATTGATACAGTCTTGAAGAAATGTCGTAAAATACCTTGGTCAGGTCATCGGTGGCTTTCTTTATCTTTTCAACATCATCGGAATCCAGTGCCTTCCTGACATTTTCTATCTCTTTTTTCACCTTATCGGCATCTTCCTGGCTTATTTTATCCTTTAAATCGCCCAGCATCTTTTCAGACTGGTATATAAGTGAATCCGCATGGTTCTTCGCTTCTATCTTTTCTTTTTTCTTTTTGTCTTCTTCGGCGTATTTTTCAGCGTCCTTTATCATCTTCTGGATTTCATCTTCTTTTAGCCCTGTAGATGAAGTTATGGTAATTTTTTGTTCCTTGCCGGTGCCCAGATCTTTGGCAGAGACGTGGACTATACCGTTCACATCGATGTCGAAGGTCACCTCGATGCGGGGCACTCCTCTGGGGGCTGGAGGAATTCCGGTGAGTTGGAATCTGCCCAGCGTGACATTATCGGCTGCCATGGGCCTTTCACCCTGGAGCACATGGATATCTACAGCCGTCTGGCCGTCGGCGGCGGTGGTGAATATCTGGCTCTTGGATGTAGGTATGGTGGTGTTCCGCTCTATAAGTTTTGTGAACACACCGCCAAGAGTCTCTATACCCAGGGAAAGCGGAGTCACATCCAGGAGTACCACATCGTGGACCTCGCCGGCCAGCACTCCCGCCTGGATGGCTGCGCCCATGGCTACCACTTCATCGGGGTTGACGCCTTTGTGAGGTTCCTTGCCGATGAATTTCTTGATGGCCTCCTGAACGGCGGGTATTCTGGTTGAGCCTCCTACCAGAATGACCTTGTCGATGTCCTGAGGTTTGAGCCCCGCATCGCTCAAAGCCCTCTGAGTGGGGCCCATGGTGGCTTCCACCAGGTCCCGGGTAAGCTCCTCAAATTTTGCCCTGGTCAGGGTCATGTCTAGATGCTTGGGACCGCTGGCATCGGCGGTGATGAAGGGAAGATTTATGTTGGTGGTTACCATGCTGGACAGCTCTATTTTTGCTTTTTCCGCAGCCTCCTTCAGCCTCTGGAGGGCCATGCGGTCTTTTCGCAAATCTATGCCGTGTTCCTTCTGGAACTCATTGGCTATATAGTCGATGATACGCTGATCGAAATCGTCGCCTCCCAGCCGGTTGTTTCCGCTGGTGGCCTTTACCTCAAAGACGCCATCGCCGAGCTCCAGTATGGAAACATCAAAAGTGCCGCCTCCCAGGTCAAAGACAAGTATCGTATGGTCTTCGCCTTTATCGAGGCCGTAGGCCAGAGCTGAAGCCGTGGGTTCGTTGATGATTCTGAGCACTTCAAGACCTGCTATCTTGCCAGCATCTTTCGTCGCCTGCCTCTGGCTGTCGGTGAAGTAAGCAGGGACGGTGATCACCGCTTGAGTTATTTTTTCTCCCAGATAACTTTCGGCGTCCTGTTTTAATTTCTGCAGTATCATAGCAGATATTTCCTGAGGAGTATATGCTTTTCCATCTATGTTTACTCTGTAGTCCGTCCCCATATGTCTTTTTATGGAGATGACGGTCCTTTCAGGGTTTGTTATGGCCTGACGCTTTGCCAGCTGACCTACCAGGCGCTCTCCATCCTTGGTGAAAGCCACTACTGAAGGCGTAAGCCTCGAGCCCTCACTGTTGGGGATAACTACAGGCTGGCCTCCTTCCATATATGCAACTACCGAGTTTGTAGTACCAAGATCTATACCAATCACTTTACCCATAAAAACACCTCCGTTATTTTTTTGCTACTTTTACCATGCTGGGTCTTATGACTTTTGTATGGAATAAATAACCCTTTTGCAATACTTCAATTACGGTATCATTTTCATGTTCCTGACTTTCCACTTGCATGACCGCCTCGTGGAATCTGGGATCGAAGGCTTTACCCTGGGCGTCGATTTCTTTTACATCATATTTTTCCAGTACATTTTTGAGCTGCTGGTAAATGAGCTGGACACCTTTATAGATGGGACCTTCCCTGTCCTCTATAGAGTTCAGAGCTCTTTCAAAATTATCCACTATCGGAAGGATGTCTTTAATCAATTGTTCTCCTGCGTACAAGTGTATATCCTGAATCTCCTTCTGAGTCCTTTTTCTAAAATTGTCAAAATCGGCCTGGGCTCTGTACCAGCGGTTCTTATATTCATCGATTTGCTTTTGTTTATCTTCAAGGGTTTTTTCCAGGGTTTCAAGTTTCTGTCTCAAATCTTCATTATCTGCCTCGATATTTTCTTCTTTAATTCCTTTATTTTCTATATCGGCACTTCCGGTATCAAGGCTGCCATCTCCCTTTTCTCCCGGAACATCTTCTGCACTTTTAGTCTTTGCCTCTTCTTCGCCTGGTTTCATATTCATTTATATCACCTCACCTCTTCTGTTTTAAAAATCCATTTCACCCATACTATTCGGCGCTTCAGTGCCAGCTTTGCCGGGATTTGATTCGTCCTTCTTTTTGATGATGGTATCTATCCTTAAAATGGCTTCGGTGACTTCTCCTGCTGCCTTGATGGCATGCAGTTTTACCAGGGCAGGGTCCAGCACCCCCAGTTCCACCATATCCGCCACTTCACCGGTTTCGCAGTTGATGCCGATGGAACAGCTATTTTTTTCAGCCTGGGTAAAATTCACTTCCTCCATTTTTTCCAGGGGGTTAAACCCTGCATTGTACACAATCTGAGCCATCGGTCTCTTAAGAGCGGCACATACGCATTCAATCCCATATGAAGCCATGCTCTTCATTTTGTCCTTCTCTTTTTCCAGTTCCCTGGATATGGCCATTTCCATGGCTCCTCCACCCGGGACCATGCCATGAAGTACGGCAGCCTGCAGGGATGAAGCGGCATCTCTGGCTATGCGTTCCCTTTCGCCTACTATTTCCTCGGTGGCCGCCCCTACCAGGATGGTGGCCATGGGTTTCCCCTTGCCGCCCACTATCCTTATCTGTTCCAGCTTCTCATCCTCATATACCCTTTCGGCCCGACCTATGTAGTTTTGGATTTCCTGGGCCGATTTTTTAAGGCCCATGCGCTTTATTATCCTGGCACCGGTATGTTCCGACACCTTCTCCAGATCTTTTCTAGAGACTCTTTCCAGAACTATTATGCCCGCATCGGTCAAAAGTTCTTCGGCTTCATCGCTCACATTCTTATCCACCAGTATTAGATTTATATTCAAATCTATTATTTTCTTAATGTTCTCCTTGAACTCCTGCTTGAGTTCCAGATAACGCGCAAACCCCGCTTCCGTCCTGAGGGCTTCGGGGGCAATTTCTTCGGGTTCCAGAGCATCGTCTATCAAAAGCACCTTTACATCATTTATAGCCTCGGGCATCTGTTTGTTCATCTTTTCCTTATCGATTATTATACCCATGAAAACTTCATTTTCTGCTCCCGCTCTGGACATTACAATATCCTTCAATTTAAAGTTCTTTTCCCTCAGCTTTTCCTCCCCGATAAGTTTTGCCGCCTTTGTGACAAGTTCCGCTATGTCCTCATGTTCCCTTCCCGCTATGAGGGCTATATTCTTCAAAGCCGGGTCATTTATATCTTTTACGGGAATGATGTTGGCGCTTAGAATTTCACGAGCTTTATTCACACCGTATTTTACGCCCTCTATGACACGGGCTACAGGCACGCCTTTCAAAATCTGATTTACGCCTTCGGAAACCATGGTTCCTGCCATAATGGTAGCTGTAGTGGTTCCGTCTCCAACTTCTTCCTGCTGGGCTTTTGCAATGTTGATGAGCATTTTGGCGGCCGGATGGTTTACATCCATCTGTTTCAGGATCGTCACACCATCGTTGGTAATGGTAACTTCTCCAAAGCGGTCCACCAGCATTATATCCAGACCTTTGGGACCGATAGTGCCTTCCACGGCCGATGCAACGGCTCTTATGGCATTGGAATTGGTAATTAGAGCTGCCAGTTTTTCATCAACTTCCTGAGCGCTGTTATCTTTAAATGTCAATATCAAAACCTCCTTGAAATAAACAGATGCGGAATAAAACCCCGCCCAGTGGGTCGAGGTTTAAAGCCGCTGTATCTTATAATAATGATGCAATGGCTTTGCTGAGATAGTCAGAAACTTTTTCAAGTATGGAGAAAACTCTGGAGTATTCCATGCGGGTGGGACCGATAATGCCGCAAATGCCCAGATTTTTGTTTTCAACAAAAAAGCCTGTGGTGACAATGCTCAGATCCTGAAATTCGTTCCAGGGATTTTCATTGCCTATAGTCACTGTTATGCTGTTGGGTTTGCAATAATTCTTGAGAGCTTTCGTAATCAGGTCATGCTGCTCCATCAGAGCCAGGAAATTTCTGGCCCTTTCCACATCTCTAAATTCCGGAAACTCCAGCATCTTTGAACTTCCCGTGGAATAAACCTTATTGCTCTCTTTTGTATCATCAAGATTTTCCATCAGCAAATCCAGCAATACATTTAAAACACTGTCATATTCTATCATATCATCTTTTATGGAATTCATAATTTCCGGAGTTATCTCTTCCAGGGCCTTTCCAGATAGATTGCTGTTCAACGCATTTGATATTCTTTGCAGATCCGAATCGGTCAAATTTTGAGGTATCTCTATTATGTGATGCGTAACGGTGCAATAACTGGTCACTATGATCATGAGACCTTTCTTTTCCTCCAGCCGTATTATCTGTACATGTTTCAATCTGCTGGATTCAAGCTGAGGCCCCAGAATGATGGCCGTATAGCTGGTAAGTTTGGATATGACCTTTCCCGCCTCTTCGATCAAGTCCTCCAGTTCTTTAGCACGCTTTTTGAGAAGCCTTTTAATAAATGATTGCTCATATTCCTCCAGCTTCCTTGCAGGCATCAGAAAATCCACATAAAACCTGTACCCCTTGTTGGATGGTATGCGCCCAGCCGATGTATGAGGCTGGGACAGATATCCCAGTTCTTCCAGGTCCGCCATTTCGTTGCGGATAGTGGCGGGACTTATTCCGATGTGATATTTTCGAGCTATGGTCCTGGAGCCAATGGGTTCTGCCGTGGCGATATAGTCATCTATGATAGCTGAAAGTATCTTCATTTTCCTTTCATCTAGCATATAAACTTCACCTCTTTTTAGCACTCTTGCCCTGAGAGTGCTAAAATTCTAATTAAAAAAATATCACTTCGGTTTTTTTTTGTCAAGAAGATTAAGGCAAAAATTCTATAAATACTTCATTGGCTAGATCCAGCCCCCGTGAAGTGAGCTTCAAATGCCTATCATTTTCTTCAATCAATCCTGAAGCTGAAAGTTTTTCGATGGCAGCGCCGTAAATTTGATGAATATCCTTTCCGAAACGCTCTTTAAAAGCTTCTTTATCCAATCCATCTATCAGCCTTAGCCCCAAAAAGCAGAATTCAGCCTGCTGGTCCCGCACATTTATATGTTCCGTCTCCGCCGACGGAAGCTTTTTTTGTGCCAGACATATTATATACTCCTGCGGGGAGAGGTGGTTATAAAACCTGAAGCCGTCCATGAAGGAATGGGCCCCCGCCCCGAGGCCAAGATAATCCTCATATTCCCAGCAGGCCACGTTGTGCCGACACATCCTGCCCGGTTTTGCAAAATTTGATATTTCATAGTGGACAAACCCTCGTCGTTTTAGATATTCCGCAGCTTTATGGTACATGGCCCGTTCTTCATCCTCAACCGGAAGTTTCAGCAAGCCCTGTTTTTGCCATTTGTGAAATACGGTGCCTTCTTCCACCGTCAGCGAATAGCAGGATATATGTTCAGGTGAAAGGCCGGCCACATATTCTATGGTTTCCATAAAGTCCGAAACAGTCTGCTCCGGAAGTCCAAATATCACATCCACATTAATATTGTCAAAACCCGCTTGCCTGGCGGTCCTGAAGCTTTCTTCAAACTCCTTTGCCGAATGAATCCTGCCCATGAGTTTTAACAGCTTTTCCTGGAAAGCTTGAAGCCCCAGGCTCAACCTGGATACTCCCAGATCTTTTAAAAGTAAAAGTTTTTCCAGGTTTAAAGTGCCGGGATTGGCTTCTATGGTAAACTCGGCGCCTGATTTTATTTTGAAGTTTTGCCTGATGCATTTTATCAATGACTTCAGATCTTTTTCGTTCAGAAGGGTAGGTGTGCCGCCACCTATATATATGGTCTTTACCTGACGGCTCACATATCTATTATTATAAAAAGAGATTTCTTGTTGCAGGGCTTCCACGTATGAAGGTATCAGTTCCGGTGCAGCATATGAATTGAAGTCACAGTAATTGCATTTTTTGACGCAAAAGGGAATGTGGATATACAGTGAAAATTCTTTCATCTTGCTACTCCATTTTTAATACTGCCATGAAGGCCTCCTGGGGCAGTTCCACATTGCCCAGCTGGCGCATCCTCTTTTTGCCTTCTTTTTGTTTTTCCAGGAGTTTTTTCTTTCTGGTAACATCACCGCCGTAGCATTTTGCAAGGACGTTTTTCCTCAGGGCGCTTACCGTCTCCCGGGCTATGATCTTTCCTCCTATAGCGGCCTGTATGGGTATCTCGAAGAGGTGGCGGGGAATTACCTCTTTCAGCTTTTCCACCATCTGCCGGCCGCGGCTGTAAGCCTTATCTTTGTGAACTATAAAAGAGAGGGCATCCACCACTTCTCCGTTTATAAGGATATCCAGTTTTACGAGTTCGGATTTTTTATAGCCCGAAAGCTCGTAATCCAGGGATGCGTAGCCTCTGGATCTGGATTTGAGCTGGTCAAAAAAGTCGTAAATAATCTCTGAAAGAGGCATGTCATATTTTAATATTACCCTCTTTTCATTAATATACTGCATATCCTTAAAGGTTCCGCGCTTGTCCTGGCAAAGTTCCATGATCGTACCCACATATTCGGTGGGAAGCATGATGGACGCCTCTACATAAGGTTCCTCAATATAATCTATTTCCGTAGGATTTGGAAAATTGGTGGGGTTGTCCACGCTAATTTGCTCTCCGCTGGTCCTGGTAACCTTGTAAATGACGCTGGGAGCTGTGGTGATAAGGTTCAGATTATATTCCCGTTCAAGGCGCTCCTGTATCACATCCATGTGCAGCAGCCCCAGAAAACCGCATCGGAATCCGAATCCAAGGGCCGCTGAAGTTTCGGGTTCAAAAAACAGAGCTGCATCATTCAACTGCAGTTTACCCAGGGCATCCTTCAAATTCTCGTAATCCTCGCCTTCAGCAGGGTACATGCCGCAAAATACCATGGGTACCGCTTTTTTATAACCGGGTAGCGGTTTTTCCGCAGGCCTTTCCGCATCGGTGATGGTATCGCCCACCCGGGTGTCGGTAACATTTTTTATGCTGGCCACCACATATCCTACTTCCCCGGCCTTCAAGCTATCGATGGAGACCATGTCCGGCTTGAAAACGCCCACTTCGGTAACTTCAAAGGTCTTGCCCGTCGACATCATTTTAATGACCTTTTTGGGAAATACTTCTCCTTCCATGACGCGCACAAAGGCCACGGCTCCCTTGTACGAGTCGTAAAAGGAATCGAATATGAGAGCCCTCAACGGATCCTCAACTCGACCTTTTGGAGGAGGGATACGTTTAACAATAGCTTCCAGCACGTCCTTTACCCCGGTTCCTTCCTTGGCTGAAGTCAAAACAGCCTCTTCGGTAGAAAGGCCTATGACCTCTTCTATTTCTCTTTTGGTTTCTTCGGGATCGGCGCTGGGCAGGTCAATCTTATTTATTACCGGCACTATCTCCAGATTATGTTCCAATGCAAGATAAGTGTTGGCCAGGGTCTGGGCTTCTATGCCCTGGCTGGCATCTACCACCAGCAAAGCACCTTCGCAGGCAGCCAGGCTTCTTGAAACTTCATAGTTAAAATCCACATGTCCCGGTGTATCTATCAGGTTTAAAAGATAATCGTTCCCGTCGTCGGCATGATATATCATCCTGACGGCCTGGGCTTTTATGGTGATACCCCTTTCCTTCTCCAGTTCCATCTTGTCCAGGACCTGGTCTTCCATCTCGCGGGGCGGGATGGTTCCGGTATATTCCAGAAGCCTATCGGCCAGGGTTGATTTTCCGTGGTCAATATGGGCTATTATGCAGAAATTCCTGATTCGCTCGCGGGGTATAGTCATTTGCTCCACCTCATTTTCTTCAGCCCTTTTTACATTCAATTATACATTTCGGCGGATTTTTTATCAAGGTTTACCCCGCTCTTAAACTTTAACCCGAGGTTTATCAAGGGATGAAATTCAATATCCTTTCCTAAAAATTTAATATTTATTTTTTTCCTGTCGGCATAGAAATCTGTTATTTTCAATATGCCGGTAAATTGCCAGTGCCTGCCTAAGATGGAAAGGTCATAAGTTCTGTCCCTGACATTAAATGCAAAATCAAAACTTGCGGGCTTTTTATCAAGGCCCATGGTGGAGTACACGCCTTCTTCGGCTATCCTGAGTCCTAGGGCTAAAACAATAAGAAATATTATTATTAAAGTTAATAAATCTTTATAAATCACGATAATCTCCTTTTATGCGAGTATTAACAGCGTTGGTTAGGAACATCTTGCATATCGACGTTTGCAGCATCCCGGAGATTTATATGACAGCGATACAAGCCTGCAAATCTTGGAAACGTCGCAACATTATTGTTGACCATTGTTCTCATTTTCATTCAACAGCGTCAGGCTTTTTATCACTTCCGAAAGCGCCCGTGTGAATGCTTTTGCCGATTCTATGGATTCCTCCATGGTATTCCCGTGGCTGCCTATTTCCACCAAAATAGCCTTTTTGGAAAGGTGCTGGTTAAATCTCTGTTCCCTTAAATCTATTTCTCTTGAAATCCCGGGATAAAGTTCTTCAAGCTTATTGTTGACAAGAACGCCGAACTGATAATTTTCCTTCCAGTGCGGGTGAGGAAACACCTTGTCGCTGCCGATGACCAGCATTATCCTTGAATAGGTCTTGCCATCGATTTTTACCGTTGTCAATTCCCTTGATTTCTGAGGGTCTGCCATCGGAGCGTCTCGGTGCAGGTCTATTATAATTTTAATTGAAGGATTTACTTTAAGAATCTGTTCCACGGTTTTTGCCGAGTTGGCATACGATGTCATGTACGTGGGCACATCATGCACGGTCTTGTTATGTAAAGTTGGGATGCCCATTTTATTCAGTTCTTCAGCCATTACATCTCCGACTCTTGCTACGCTGAATTTAAGGTCATTTGTATGGTATGCCTTGTCTCTCGGGTTGTAGTTATAGTTTTTTGAAGGCATGTATGATTCTGTGGTATGGGTATGGTATATCAGAACCAGCGGTTTCCCCTTCATGGGCACGATTTTTTCTACTCCGGCGGATGTATCGGGTTCTGGAGCTTCAGGCGGATTTTTGGAAGGTTCGTGTTCATTTTCCACTGCCGGAGGACTTTCCGGAGGCAGTTCCACCCCCGGCGTCGAAACCATTTCAGTGCTGGCAAGATTTATAAGGGGAACCTGCATTGAAAAAAGACTTTTCGGGCTGTCTAAATCCACATTTGTCATCATGCGAAAAACAGTTTTTGCTAGATATGTATAATTTACCATGGGAAAACGTTCATCATCCGCAGCATTTAATACGGGTAAACTCAAGCATATAAACTTCCTGAGGGCTGCATCACTAAGCTTTTGTACAATATTTATGCTAATATCAATGCTTTTTCCGTTCGAAATGCCGAAAACCGGAACCGTTTTTGGGGAAAAACCGATTTTTATTGCGAAGGCAGCCAGGCCCAATATCAAAATGCAGATTATAAGCGGCACACATCTTTTAATTTTTATCACTTTAAATCTTATCAAGTCTATCACTTCCTCCCATAAAACATATTCACTGTACACAAAAAAAATGAGGCTTTTTTGCCTCATTTCTACTGGAGAAATGTACTCACCTCCTCATAACTTATGCCGGGATGCAGAGCCAGGTTTAAGCCTCCGGCCAACGTCCTGGCAGTATTGTCAATCAGGGAATCTATCTCCTTTGGAGTCACTACCAGTTGTCCCACAAAAGGAGACAGGACCTCCTGGATAAGTCTGTACTTTTCATCCTTATCAAGAGTCTGCAACAGTCTGTAAAAATCGCTGCCCGGTTTTGCCTGCCGGGTAAACTGGCCTATCAACATGTCCAGAGTGTCATTGGCCATGGTAGCCGCATCCACCACTGTGGGCACTCCTATGGCAATAACTTTGACCCCAATGGTGTCTTCGGTAATGCCCATACGGCGGTTGCCCACCCCGGAACCCGGATAAACGCCGGTATCGGCTATCTGTATGGTGGTGCTGATGCGTTCCATGCTTCTTGCTGCCAGTGCATCAATGGCAATTACAAGCTGTGGTTTGATTTTTTCCACCAGACCCTTGATTACTTCACCGGTTTCTATGCCGGTTATTCCTAGAACTCCCGGCGCCAGTGCGCAGACAGGGCGGAAACCATTTTCCGCGTTAAATTTATCGGGCATGACTTCCATCAAATGCCTTGTAATAATCAGTCTGCCAACGACCTTTGGCCCTAGAGAATCGGGAGTTACATTCCAGTTGCCCAGGCCTATGACAAGTATGGTGGCATCGGCAGGCAAATCTATCATTTTTTTTATTTCTTCGGCCATATTTTTACTGACTTCTTCGGTGAGCGTTGGGTCTTTTTCCTTGAGGCGGGGCACTTCCAGCGTGACGTAATAACCTACAGGTTTACCCATAGCCCGGGCTCCTGTCTCATTTTCTATCCGGACCCTGCTTATGGTCATTTCATCGGATTTTTCAGTATCCACCTGCACACCGGACAGTTCCTTGCCGCCCGTAAGCTCCCTTGCTTCGATGGCGAGATCGGTGCGAATGTTTTTGTCTATAATCTACCCCTCCTCAACGAAGCTCGGTAGGCACGAAGGCATCGATAATACCTATCACAAGGGAAGCAAGCAGAGCCCCCCACCAGGTGACGTTCATGGCAGGAACCAGGAACTGGGCGAAGTATATGACCACTGCCGCCGTTATAAAACCTACTATTCCCCGGTTTTGAGGTGAAATCTTGTTGCCCAAAAGACTTTCAACAATAAAGCCCAGTATGGCTATGACGATGGCCGCAATCAGGGCTCCGGTAAAGCCTGCCACTTTGAATCCGGGCAGGATAAAACTTATCAGCATCAAAACCAGTGCTGAAACGATAAACCTAATTATCATACCTATCATAAATTATCACCTCCAATTTGTATTCTTTTATTATATTAACCTTAAGATTTTCATAATATACAGGATGGAAATCTTTTTGTCCCTTGCAATTTAATAATCGAAATGATAAAATTATGCTTAGCATTTTAAGGGGGTGAAATGTTTTGGCAAATACTGCATCGGCCAAGAAGAAAGCTCGCCAGGCCAGAGTCAGGACGCTCAGGAATAATCTGGTTAAATCTCAAATGAGATTTGCCATTAAAAAATTCATTGAGGCTTTAAAATCAGCCGACCCTGAAAATATTAAAACCAGCCTGGTCAATGCCATAAAAGCCATCGACAAGGCCGCTTCCAAAGGCGTTATACACAAAAATGCCGCTGCCCGTAAAAAATCAAGCCTCTACAAAAGGATGTCTCAATCCAATACAGCAGCAGTAAGTTAATCAGCGTAAGCCGCCGCTTACGCGATTTTTTTTCCAGTTTAATATTAATTACTTTGAGAAAAAATAAAAACGGGATTAGAATATCTAATCTCAATAATACCTGGAGGTGGTTGACTTGGATAAGGTAATGGAATTACAGCGGCAGATTCAGCAGTTCCAGCAAAACCTTAACAATTTCAACCAGGTGGTAAACCAGCTCTCCCGCGCTGAACAGAACAACGCCATGCAACTTTCACAATTATCTTCTTCCGAATCTACCACTGTTCAAAGGCTACAACAGTTGCAGCAAGCCGAACAGAAAGCCACCGAGCAGCTCAATATGATGCAACGGATGTGCAATGATCTTGCGCGGCAATTGCAGCAGTTAACCTCGGTCAGCCGGGATATTACAGCACAGGTGGCTCAAACCGAAGCTCAGAAAAAGGCCGGCCAGCCTGTCTACGCTGGGCAGCAGGCATGGAGCCAGTACCAGCCTCAAATAGGGCAGCCCATTTCGACCGGCACTCCACAGGCGAGAATGGCGGCCTACAATCAGGAATTTGGTCAGCATACGGCCCAGACCGTAGCACCGGCAAAACCCCAGGAACAATACAGAACTTCAGCATACAACCAGGAGTTTGGCCAGCATACGGCTCAGCAGGTGGCTCCGGCCAAAGGTCAGCAACAGCAGTACAGGACATCAGCCTATAATCAGGAATTCGGCCAGCATACGGCCCAGCCGGTGGCTCCGGCCAGACAGCAACAACCTCCCAGGTATCAGTAAACAAAGGGGTCACTTTTCCCGCCGGGAAAGTGACCTCCCTTATTTTTTTGCTATCTTTGTGATGAGCAGTTCTATACCCTTTCTGTCATCAATTTTTCCCCTCTTTATATCCAGGTCCAGTTGTTGACATAATCTCAAAGCCTGCCTCAATTCCTCCAGTGAAAAATTTTTTGCCTGTTCCATAGCTTTTTTTAAGACAAAGGGATGAAGATTCAGCCTTTGCTTTAATTCCTGAAAATCCAAATCCTGCAGGGATTTTACCGAGATCAAATCCATGATGTGTTTTGAAATCATGAAAAGGATCACGATACCCTTTTCACCCTGCAAAAGCAAATCATTCAAAATACCGATAGCAAGATTCGGTTTTTTCAAACCTATGTAATCCATTAAATCAAAAATGTTGTTTTCCAGGGATTTTGAAAAAATGGGCTGAATTTCATTTTGTTTTATGGTCTGTTTTTCACCCACAAAGGCCGTCACCTTTTTAAGTTCCGCATCGGTCTGAAACAGGTCCCTTGTGTACTGGGCCATGAAATATGCTGCGGTTAGATCCATCTTCTTGCCGTAAAATTCCGCCCTCTTTTGCACCCATATGGCTTTATCCTTGAGGGATGGCGCCGAAAACTCCCGTACAACGCCTTCCTTCTGGATCAATTTAAAGATTTTTTTCCTCTTATCCACTTTTTCGCAGGTAAAAATGAGCCGGGTATAGGAAGGCACTTCCTGCAAGGCTCTGGCAAAATCATCCTTTCTGTCATCTTCCTGCCCTTCTTTCTCGCTTCTTGCGCTCTCAAAAAAACGGGCGTCGTACACAACCACAAGCTTTTTATCCTGCAACATCGGCACCGTGGTAATGGCATTTATAATCTCATCTTCGGATGCGGTCTTGCCGTCAAAAACTATAAAGTTGACGGCTTCAAGATGTGCGGGAATCATTTCGGTTTTTATTTTTTCTATTTCTTCTTTTATCAGCAGTTTTTCTTCACCAAAAAATAGCTGCAGGTTTTCCATGTATTATCACGGCTCCCCGGGAATTGATGTAAATATTTTAACATTATTCTTTTGTATTTTAAAGGTTATCGCTCCCTGAAGGTCAGTGCGATAAATTTTTATACCATTTTGCAAAAACAGGTCCAAGACCTTTTGAGAAGGGTGGCCGAAGCTGTTGTCAATGCCGGCGGAGATCACCGCAAAGGAAGGATTTACCTTTGAAAGAAACTCCTCCGATGTGGATGTGGCGCTGCCGTGATGGCCCGCCTTTAATACTTGTGCCCTTACATCGAGCCCCGATTCCAAAAGCCCTCTTTCGCCTTCAAACCCCAGGTCTCCCGTGAACAAAAAACTCATACCGCCGTACGTCATTTTTAAAACTATGGAATTGTCATTATCATTGGCAAAAGCACTGTCCCGGGAAGGGTTCAATACTTCAAAGACCGTATCCCCCATATAGAATCTATCGCCGCGGGATGCCTGAATCAACTTTATCTTTTTACTTCGAGCAATTTCCAGCATGTTTTTGTAAAGGATAGAATCTGAAGGTTTGCCGTACATCACCGCAAATACCTTCATATCCTTTAAAACCGTCAATAATCCCCTGGCGTGGTCATCGTCAAAGTGGCTGAAAATCACCACATCAATATGGTCAACACCCCTGCCGTACAAAAAGGGCTCCACGATAGCCGACCCCACATCAAAATTTCCGGTATAGTAGCCAGGCATTCCCCCGCCATCTATCAATACCGTGCCGCCATTTTTTGTTCTAATGAATATGCAGTCTCCCTGGCCCACATCCACGAAGGTCACCTCGATGCCGGGATTCCTGTACAGTATCAGTAATAAAAGCATCGCTGCCAGAGCTGCCACTGAAGCTTTTTTTACTCGCGGCGCTGCAGCAAAAGGCACTGGAATGATATCAAAAACAACAGCCAGCAGCATAAAATACATGGCAATAATTAGAAGAGACAATTCCGGCACCACCAAGGTTGACATGGGAAAACCGGAGCTTATAACCACAGCTTGTTCCGTGACGGCAAGCAGAAAGCCGGTTAATTTGACAAGCACCGCTCCCAACGGTGGAAAGATGATACCCGCCAGTCCCGAAATTACGCCGCCTATCAGTACAAGACCTGCGAGAGGAACTATAAACAGATTTGAAATGAAACCTATTAGTGAGATCCGATGAAAATAATAGGCCGCAATAGGCCACACCATAATCTGAGCACAAATCACTACCGCAAGGGAGTCCCTTATGAAATGCGGAAAGCTAAAAAAAAGTTTCCTGAAGGTTTTGTAAAAAAGGATGATTCCCAGGGTAGCGGCAAAGGAGAGCTGAAAGCCCACGGAAAAAAGATTCAAAGGGTTTATTAAAAGCAACATTACCGCCGCAAACCCCAGGGAATTTAAAGCATCGTTGTCCCTCCCCACCACCCTGCCCAACATCAATATTACAATCATGGCAGCAGCCCTTGACACCGAAGGGGACAGGCCCGCCATGAAGGAATAAAATATTATGGCTGCCGAACCTGCCAAAAAGGAAAAAATTCGGGGAACATAGAAGAAATCAAAAATGCTTTGAAGTACACCATAGATTATGGCAGTATTCATGCCTGATGCAGCCAGCAAATGTAGTGTACCTGAATCTGAAAAGGCCCTCAGGGTTTGGCCTGAAATATTGCCTTTTAAGCCCAGAACGATGCCCACAAGCAGCGAGGAAAGGTCCGGGGAAAGATTTTTTTCATAGAACGCCGAAATGCTTTCCCTCAAAGTATAGGCTGCCCTTATAAAGGGATTTACGGAATACGGGCCGATAAATTTTATTTCCCGGGAAAACATGGTGGTGGAAATGCCCTTTTGCAGAAGGCTTGCCCTGTAATCCATGCCGCCGGGGTTGCGCTTTTCCTGCGGCAGCTTGAGTTTTCCCGAAAACTTCACCACGTCCCCGTATCGGAACACCCTGCGGTTTTTTTCATCCCGGGGCACGGACAAAAATATTCTTCCCGAGACCTTTTTGTATATATTGTTTTCTATTATGTATAAAGCCTTTATATCATATCTTATCCTGTCGGATTCTATGGTAGGAGAATCGTTGACCATTCCTATTACGCTCTGCTGTTTTCCGGCATACTTTACGATGGTGCCCGCTATACTACCGGCCCTTAAATTATAATAAAGGGCACCGGTAAAAAAGATCAATAGCCCAACAAAAGCGGCCCTTGTCCTCTTTTCCTTTATTAAAAATAAGATTATCAGGCAAAGCAAAGCTAAAGATAGAAAAACCCACAGATTTCTTATAAAACTCCCTGCCCCGACCCCGGACAAAAAAAATACAGCTGCAAAAAGAAATGGGCGGTACATTTGTACACCCCTTTACAAAACCTTATTTCATTCCGCCAGCCTTAGCCCAGCTCTCTGGCAAATTTAAGTGCTTACCCGTATTATCCGATACCCTTCCATCAGGTTTTTACACAACCGCTGAAATCCGGTTCCGGTGTTACTTCTCAGTAATTTCAGTCATATCCAACAATTTTTTCCTTATGGTTACAGCCCTGCCCTCATCGGCAAGCACCACAAGATAATCTCCCGGATATATCCTGGTATTGCCCCTGGGTATGATCTCTGAAGTCCCCCTGTTTATGCCTACCAGCAGACAGTGAGGGTCCCATTCCACATCCTTAATCTTTTTCCCGTCCAGTTCGGAACCCACGCAAACCGGTATCTCCATAAGAATTTTCCTCCCTGCACCTGGGATATTTTTTTCGGATTTGTTCCCGGCCAGCATCCTTTCCAACAAAATATCATAAACGGGCTCACCTTTTAATAGGTCCGCCGTAAGATATGATGTTATGGAGACAAGGGTCAAGGCCAGCAGGTGAACAAAAGACCCGGTCATTTCGGTTATGAGTATGCCACCGGTGATAGGGGCCTTTACTATGGCGGAAAAATAACCTGCCATGGCCAGGACAATAAAATTATTTACATAGGCGGGGTTTAGGTGCAATACATTTACTATTAAGGCGCCATAGAGATTACCGGTCAATGCTCCTATGACCAATAGAGGCAAGAAAATACCCCCGGGAACGCCCGAACCGTAACTTACCATCGTGAATAAAAATTTCACAGCCAGCAATATCATTATAAAACCCGCGGAGTATTTCATTCTATCCAGGGAATTTATCAGGGCATTGCCTCCCCCAAGCACCTGCGGCAGGATAAACCCCAGTATACCTGCCACGGTTATAGGAATGGCCGGTTTTAATTCGGGCATTACGAACTGGAGTTTTTTAAAACCTTCCTGAGTTTTTACCAGGGTCAGGTTAAAGGCCACCCCGAAGGCCCCGGTTATTATTCCCAATATGAGCACATAAAAGTAATATTTTAACGGCAGGGGATTGAGCCTCCCAAAATTAAATACCGGTACCTGTCCAAAAAACTGATGGGAGATGAAACCTGCGATCATTGATGCTACCATAGCAGGCACCAGCACCAGCGGTGAGAAGTTCTTGTGCAGTTCCTCCAGGGCAAACATGGCTCCTGCTAGAGGGGCGCTAAAAGCTGCAGACAGCCCTGCGCTGGCACCGCAGGTGATAAGGTACTTTTCTTCTACTTTAAGTCTTCCAAGCATCCTGCTTACGCCCTGCCCCGCTGCGGCTCCCAACTGAACCGACGGTCCTTCCCGGCCCAGAGAAAGACCCGCACCCAGAGCGATGATGCCGCCAACAAATTTATATATGATGACCCTGAGCCATTTCATGCGCATCTGACCGGATAATACACCCTTGACCTGAGGAATTCCGCTGCCGCTCACCGACGGTTCTTTTTTAACTATGATGCCGAGAATGTAGGCCACCACCAGCAGAAATACAAACCAGACAATAATCGCAGTATAACCTGTGGACCGCAATATGAGATATATTTGTTCTCGAAAAATATCGGCTTCTTTTATGACAAACCTGTACAGGGCGGCGATGGCTCCCGCAAAAATGCCAACGACAAGGCCTTCGGCGATGATTTTCTGCCTGAAATCCCTCCAATTCATCAAAGTATTATAAATTCCACTTCTTTTGACTCTCAACTTTTTAAACCCCCGTTATCTGTAAAAAGTTGATTTATTATTTTAGAATGGTTTTAAAAATAAAAGCTCTATCGATATTTATAGCTTTTTCCGGACAGAGTTCATGGCAGCAGAAACATCTTATGCACCTGTCCAAATCCACTACGGGTTTTTTGTTTAACATCATTATGGCATGAGCCGGGCAGGTATTGAAACATTCCCTGCATCCGATGCATTTTTTATGTATAAAAACAGGTTTGGGTGTGAGCCACCCTTTAATATAGTTTTCAAACCAGGCCGGTAACAGCCCTTTTAAAAACAACACATCTTTTTTCCCGGGAAATTTAAAATCTTTTACCATTATTTCTTCCAGTTTGTCTCCAACTATTTCCACTTCGTCTTCTCGGAAAAGTCCCCGGTTTACAGCACACTTCAAAAGCGGAAAATCGTTTATTTTTAAGCCGATTATTTTTGATGCCACAAAATCAGCCGCAATTCCATCCTGCGATACTATGAGCACGCCCAGTTTCCTGGGAACACCGGCCGATGGTCCGCTGCCCTCCATGGCCACGATTCCATCTATGACTGAAAGCATGGGTCTTGATGCCAGATATATGTCGAGGAGCATGTCCATGAAGCGGTCCAGTTGCTGCATTTTAAAATGAAGTTCGATCTTTTGGCCTCCGGGGATAAGGCCGAAAAGGTTCTTTACCGCTCCGGTATAGACTGCCATGCCGTGGGTCTTGAGCTTGGCAAGGGAAATGAGACCATCGCATTCTCTCAGAGGGGAAATAAAAGGTATTCGTTTTAACATGCGCCCCTGTTCAAAATTGAGTTCGTACCACGACGTGTCATAATTCAAAAGAGCCCCTGTTCTATCGCATACACCCTTCATGCCGGTGCTGGCATATATGCCCTCGAGCCTTTTTTTCGTATAGGTCCCTCCGGGACTATCCGCCAATACCGCATCCAGACCCGATTCTTTGAGTAATTCTACCGTAGCCTCCACTACTTCAGGATGGGTGGTAACGGCATCTTCGGGCTTTTTTCGCATGAGGAGGTTTGGCTTCAGTAAAATCCTCTCTTTGCCGGAAAAATCCACATTTAACATTTTGCACGCCAATTTAAGCTTTTTCAGTATCTCCCCGGCGTTATAGTCTTCACACTTAAAAACAGCTACTTTTGCCATGGTCATCTTCCTTTGATATTATTCAAAACCATTATACATTTTATCTTACCAGAGTTTTGGAAATAATTCAAAACAAAAGTTAAAATAGTTAGTTTATTTGTTTCTTCATTTTTCATCACAAATATATTATAATAAAAATCAACAAACATGTCGCAGGAGGATAAGTATGTTTTTTATAGGTATTTTCGGCATACAGAACAAAGACAGATTGGTTAGAGAATTTGACAACATAATTTGTCCCGAATGCGGTAGGCTGTCGAGAGCCGAACTCATGGAATCGTATACCTATTTCCATTTCTTTTTCATTCCGCTCTTCAAATGGGACCGGAAATATTTTTTGAGATTGAGATGCTGCGGAAGCTTTTTTGAAGTGGAAAGGGAATATGCTGAAGAACTCTTGCGAGGTCGCGACATAGACTTTAACAGGTTAAAGAAGCTGGGATCCCCCAGCGGTTTTTGCCCCAACTGCGGAAGCTACGTCAATCCCGGATATAATTTCTGCCCCCATTGCGGTACAAAACTATAGCCGGGCGGTCAACCCGACTTTCATAGTTTTTCAAAGTGTCATGCTTTCAACCAAATCGGCCATAGTATAATAGCCGGGAGATTGGACCGCGATGAACTTGGCTGCCCTCAAGGCGCCCGCAGCCAGCACCCTTCTTGATGTCAACGTGTGGGATAGCTCTATGGTTTCATCTTCTCCGCCGAAAATCACTGTGTGTTCGCCCACCAGGTTGCCGGCCCTGATAGAATGTATGCCTATTTCGTTTTTTTGGCGCTTTCTGTTCTTTTCCGCCCGGCCAAAAACATATTCAGCATCCTGCCGCACTTCTTTAATAGCGTCGGCAATCATCAGAGCCGTACCGCTGGGAGCATCTATCTTCTGGTTATGGTGCCTTTCGACTATCTCGATATCGCAGTCGTCCAAAACTCTTGCGGCCTGCCTTGCCAGAGTCACCAGCAGGAAAACTCCTAAAGACATGTTATGAGAAACAAAGACCGGGATGCTTTTAGAAGTTTCCTGCAGCATTTTTTTATGTTCATCGCCAAACCCGGTAGTACCTACTACTAAAGGTATCTGTCTTTCCCGGGCATATTGGCATAAATCGCCAAGCCCCCTGGGATTGGAAAAATCTACGATAACGTGGGCCTTTTCATTGATCTTGAAAATACTGTCATATATAGGAAAGTCTCCTTCCCCCGGTGTAATATCGACTCCCGCTATCACCTTTAAATCGTTCCGACCCCTTGCAAGCTCCGCAATATTCCTTCCCATCTTACCTTTTGCCCCGCTGATTATCAATTCCAGCATCTTGTATCCCTCCAAAAACTATTTAAGCATATATTATTCTATAAAAAGTAAAATGTTCCTCCTTCATTAAAAAATTTTAACATAAATAAAAAAAATCCGGTAAGTGCCGGATATTTTTTATCGCTTGCAGAACCATCAGCATATATTATAGCGGCATGCACGGATGCAACCGGCCGGCGGCAAGGCATAATTACCGCAACCTGCGGAGCAAAGGAAAGCGACAGAATGTCTTGCTGAACGTAAATGCCAGGATGTCTGGCTGCATAAAACGATTTTTTACACCCAAAACACTATTTAATTATATAATAGCATGCTTCCAGCTCGTCGTTGTCCGCTCTCGGCAGCCTTGCCCTGAGTTCATCAATGGCATCGTCGTTTATGCCCATAAAACTATCCCCTAGAATCCTCGCGCAGACCGTACGGCTGGCATGGGAACTTTTATGGCGGCTGACAAAATCTATGATTTCTTCAATTTGCTTTTCTCTTTCCAAAAAAACACCTCCCTCACTGCTGGAGCATTTGCTCCACGAGATACTTGATAACCGTTTCATTTAAAACAATGCTGCATCTTCTTATTGTAAACGCTGAATAAACAGTTTTCTCCTTTTATTTTTCACCCAAGAGAGGTGTTTTATTCTATTTGCTTCAGCGATACATCGCCGCTGAATAATTTCTCAAAATTCCCGTCGTCTTTCTTAACTATCAGCGCTCCGTGTTCATCTATATCGATTGCTACACCGGAAAAAAAACCATTTTTTGTTACAATCTCTACAGGCTTCCCCAGATTGCAGCAGAGCTTTCTCCACCTGTCAAATACGGCTTCAAATCCCTGCGACATGGCAATTGCGTAATGTTTTTCCAGCTTTTCCAAAAAACACGCCAGCACCCTCAGACGGTCCACGGTTTTTCCTTTAGCAATTTTTAAGGAAATGGCCCTGTCTTTTACTTCTTCGGGGAAGGTATCGTTATTTACATTAATTCCCACCCCTATCACCACATAATTCACGATATCCAACTCCGCACTCATTTCGGTGAGTATGCCGCAAACCTTTTTGCCCTGGATAAGTATATCATTGGGCCATTTAATTACTGCATTTATATTCGTTTCTTCATTTATAGCCTCCGCTACCGCAACTGCAGTCAGTATGGTAAGTTTCGGAGCTTCTGAAGGCATCATTTGCGGTTTCATTATAATGGAAATCCATATGCCCGTTCCCCTGGGCGATGTCCATGACCTCCCCATGCGCCCTTTGCCTTTTGTCTGTTCCTCGGCGATTATGAGAGTGCCGTGCGGAGCACCTTCCTGTGCTATTCTTTTTGCCTCGCTGTTAGTGGAACCGATGGTGGAATAATAATAGATCCTGTCGCCAAGAAACGAAAGATCCGCTTTTGACCAGATTTCCTCTGGGAACAGCAGGTCCGGAGATTTTAAAATGCGGTATCCAAGGCGCGTCGATGATTCCAATTCATATCCCAATTCCCGCAGGTGGTTTATCTGTTTCCAGATGGCCGAACGGCTTACACCGAATTTGCGGCTCAACTCCTCTCCAGAAACATAACCGCTCTTTGCAGCCAGCATCATCATGAGGAGCATGTCAGGGTTTTTCCTTTCGCGGACTATTTCGATATTTTTTTGTCCAGGCATGATTATCCTCTCCTTTTTATATCATCATTATAATCCTTTCTCTAATTTCGAACAAGGACGCTGGTGTTTCCTTCACTGTAGAATATTTAAGGAAAAAAATAATAATTCCGTTAACTTCTGCCTTTGTTTCCTGAAAGTGTCCGTCGCCTGCCTTATCCATATGTGTTAACATAATTTATACGAGCATTTACTAACTTTAAAGGGGGCTTAAAACATGTTAAAGAAGTTAAGTTTAGTATTGACCTTTATAATGGTCTTAGGTGCAGTATCTTCAGGTTTTGCAGCCGCAGCCCAGAAAGATGCGCAGGACAATATCAAATCCCAGGTCATATCGAGCATAATGCAGAGTAATAAAAAGGCGGGTTCCATAACACCAACGCAGCTGAGTTCAATGCTCGCCGATTATCTGAAAAACCGCCTGCAATCGGATTCCATAGTCGGCTCCGATGTGACCGTTAAGGATTTTACCGGCGACGGAAAGCTTGATGCGGGTATAATATCCTCCAGCGCCAGAGGAGAAAAGTATTTGGACATTTACACTTTCTCGGGAAAGAAAGCCTACCGAATTTTTTCCGGCAGTGGCAATGCCGTAAAAATCAATAAATATTCCTTTGATATTACAAATATCGGATTTGACGGTCGATATTACTATGAAACTTACACTTATCGATGGTCTGCCGATTATTCACGGTTTTTGAGGGTGGGTTATGCCAGGACTTATATAAGAGGAGGAAATGGCGGAGGTTATGAAAATCCTGGAAGATATGATGAGAGGATAGTCACCGCAAAAGCGCTCCTTTCGGCCAGAATGAAAGGCAACTACGAACTGGCTGCAAAATATCTTTCAAAATCCTACAGAGAAAAATTGGGGATTGACGGGATAGCTTCTGTAATACCTTACGGTACGGTTACCGCTGTAGATATTTTCGAATCCCAGCGCGGCGACTGGGTGGCAGTTGTCATGAAAGACCGTTGGGGACAAAGCCGGGTCTTCAAATTTGTCCCCATTCAGGAAAAGAATCAATACGGAAACTATAAAATAGACAACATCATTGAGATTCCGGAAGCAAGATAGTAAAATATCATCTGTATCAAAACGGCGCGTGGTTCTTTGCGAAAAGCAAAAACCCCGCGCCGTAAAATTATTGTTTATCTGCCGTCAATGACATCGTCGCCGTAGAACTTCGGCGAACTTTTTTCATTGCCCAGATAGTGAAGGTTTGCATATATATTTATGGTATGTGCATTTCTGTTGTGCTGTATTTTTACATCTTGCGGCACACCGTCGTCCTGACGGTAGTTAAGATACTGCTTTAGAATATCCATCGCATTGTCTTCACTGATATTTTCATAAAATGTCTCATATGTTTCTTCAGGTATTTCCAGTATAATACTGTGGAGCCCCCCTTTTACGCTACGGGTCTCCCGAATGGAATTGAGCATATTATCCCCGCCTTTTATTTTTCAATCTTTTTCCCCGGTATCTTTTCTCTTACCTGTCAGGTTGTTGGGGGGTGTTTTAAGAGGATTTTTTCTGGCAAATTCTTCGGATAACTCGTAGTTTTCTGGACGCTCATCATCCACCAGGTTACCTTTGAATCTCATCTTCTGCATTTGAGGAATGAGCTTGTTTTTCTCCCTTCCCCTCAGCATTCTTATTTTGGCCATGACATATCCCTCCTGAAATTTTATTTTCAGGATTAGTATTTCCTTAACTTCAATAAAATACAAAATACTTGTCACAAAGCATTTCAAACAGATCGCTATTTTACAAAATTCAATCACCCCTTACATTTTCTCCCTTCATATCCGTTAAACCTCCCCCTCTGAGGGGTATTTTCAAGGTTCATGTGCATGGTCAAATAAAGTGAGTCAAATTTTCAGACGTTCAATTTGAGTGAAATACGGTCAGAAAGTATGAGCGGCTACACAGATAACGTCCCACGTATTTCCGACGCCCCCCAGCCCTAAGGCGAAGTCCGGGCTTTAGATAGCTCTTATCTTAAGCTCTAGCGAGCCGGGTCATGCCTGACTTAGGCTGGGGGATGTAGTGCGGCAGGCTTCAGCCCCGCTGAAAAACTAGCACCCGATGAATTTGGAAATAAAATAAACTAATTACATTTACTCTGGACAAATTCAAGAACCAAAAAATTGCGATCTTGAATATCGTTGAAGCAGTGGCCACCAATACCAGCGAGGTGGACCAGGCCGTCAAATACCTTGTGGGTAAGGTTGATGCCATATATATTCCCTCTGACAACGTAGTTGTCACCGCACTGGAAGCCGTAATTCAGGTGGCTCAAAAAAATAAAATCCTGCTGGTGTCTACGGAAAAAGACAGTGTGTATCGGGGAACGGCGGCCACCATAGGCCTTGATTATTATAAATTGGGCCGGCAAACCGCCGAGATGGCTTTAAAAATATTGTCGGGCAAGGCAAAACCGCAGGAAATGCCGGCGGAGTCCCAGAGCCAAAAAGATATCATTATCAATTTGAAGTCTGCAAAAGCCTTGGATATCACCTCAGAGCCTGCTGGATAAAGCCGCGGAGATAATAAAATAATCTTTGGGGGTCGGGCTTCAATGAGGTCCCGGCCCCATTAACCTGTCAATCAGCCGGTTCCAGGCTCAAACGCTCACCGCTGTAAAGGGATGCAAGGCCGACGTCGTATTTCGGTTTTCCTTGGGGGTCTTTTTTGCCGCAGATACCGCAGTTTTGACAGCGGCTCCGGTTATCTTCCGGCTCTGTATAAGCACATATAATGCCTTCGTAGTTTCTCATGATAACCTTTCTGTCGGAATAGGATATGAGGTATTGCGGCATGATGGGGATCTTCCCTCCCCCGCCGGGGGCATCCACCACAAAGGTGGGCACTGCAAATCCTGAAGTATGGCCTCTCAAATGTTCTATTATTTCTATTCCCTTGCCTATTGATGTCCTGAAGTGTTCTATCCCTACCGAAAGGTCGCACTGATAGATGTAATAAGGTCTTACTCTGATTTTCACCAGTTCCTGGACCAATTTTTTCATTATAAATGGACAGTCATTTATCCCTTTTAACAATACCGACTGGTTTCCCAGAGGTATCCCGGCATCGGCCAGCATCTCACAGGCTTTCTTTGACTCTTCGGTAATTTCTTTGGGATGGTTGAAGTGGGTGTTAATCCATAGGGGGTGATATTTTTTAAGCATTTTGACAAGTTCGAGCGTTATTCTATAAGGCAAAACTACAGGTGTTCTGGTGCCAATACGGATGATTTCCACATGGGGAATCATTCTCAAACTTTTTATGATATATTCCAGCATTTCATCAGAGACAAGAAGGCCGTCGCCGCCTGAAATAAGCACATCTCTTACTTTAGGATTGCTTCTTACATAGTCGATTGCTCCGTCCAACTTTTCTTTCGGCATGGTGCGGTCCGTCTGGCCCGCCCAGCGCCGCCGGGTACAGTGGCGGCAATACATGGAGCACTGGTCCGTCACCAGAAAAAGAACTCTATCGGGATAGCGGTGGGTAATTCCAGGCACAGGAGAATCAATATCTTCATGGAGAGGGTCGATTATATCGCTTTCGGATTTTTTAAGCTCCAGAGAAGTTGGTACAGCCTGTCTTCTTACGGGGTCAGCCGTATTCTCGGGATCAATCAATGTGGCATAATACGGTGTAATGGCCATCCTGAGGGTTTTAAGACATTCTTTAATCCCTTCCTGTTCCTCCTCCGTCAGGTCTATGACCTTTTTCAATTCCTCAAGTTCGGTAATCCTGTGAGCCAATTGCCATCTCCAATCTTTCCACTCTTTTTCAGAAACATCCTTCCATAAGGGTATTTCACGATAATTCCTCATGAAACCGCCTCCCACGACCTTTTCTTTCATTCTATATAAACGAAAAACGGTAATCATTAGACTATTATCCAGATTTTGGCCAGAGTTTATATACGAAACGGATGATTAAACTCCTGCAGTGGAAAAATAAAATAAATTATCCCTGAATACAATTTTTTTTGATTTTTTTATACATGTTGTATAATATTTATAACAGGATAAAATGGATGAACGTGGAATATATTCTTAACAAAAGAAGGTGATGCTCATTGATGGTGTCTGAAGTGCTAAACCTTCCAGAGTTTAAAGAAGTAAAAATTCTTGCCGGTAATCAGAATCTTACAAATCAGATAAAATGGCTGAATATCCTGGAGATTCTGGATGAACTCAGCAGGCTCCACGAAGGTGAATTTTTAATCACAACAGCCTACGGCTTTGATTTTCATAATATTAAAAACATACATTATCTGGTAAATCATTTATCCAGCAAGAGAATTGCAGCGCTGGCGCTGCAGGTGGGTTTTTATGTAGATGAGATCCCCGATATATTTATTGAAATTTGTAACGAAAAGGGGTTGCCCCTTCTCTGTCTTCCACCATCCGTTTCTTTCAGTGAGATCACCAGAACACTGTCAAAAAAGCTTTTTGAAGAAGAAGAGAAACAGAAGACCAGGGCAAGAATGGCCGATGAACTGGTGAAACAAATTCTGTCAGATTCTCCCCCCTGCCAGGAGATAGTAAAACATAAGTACTACGAATTGGGCTTTGACTGGAATCACCCTTTTGTAGTAAGCATCTTGCATGTAGAGAATAACAAAATAAACCCCGGAAGAGTCCGAGGAAATCTGGAATTTTACTTAAATCAACAAAATATAAACTATATTGTATCCGTTGTGCAAAACGAATTGCTGATTTTCCTTTCTCCAGGTCATAATCAGACATCCCGCATCTTTTCGCAACT
The DNA here is from genome assembly GCA_012840135.1 of Thermoanaerobacterales bacterium. GTDB lineage: Bacteria > Bacillota > Thermosediminibacteria > Thermosediminibacterales > Tepidanaerobacteraceae > Biomaibacter. The sequence continues at coordinate 102,734 of DUMA01000004.1, read as the reverse complement.
TACCAGCAATCTAAAAAGATATATGGAAAACACCAGATTTTATTTCGGTATTGGCGAAGCGGTAGGTAAGATATCAGAAGCAAAAATTAGCCTGATGCAGGCCCAAAAAGTGGTGGAATTCTTTAAAAGAGGTTTTTCTCCCGATAAAAACTTTATGACATATCAGGATCTGGGCATATTCAAGCTGCTGCTGGAAATACCGGAAAAGGTGCTAAGATCGTATTTTGATGAAATACTGGGAGGACTTTGTGCATATGATAGAAAGCATTCAGCCGAACTTCTGAAAACTCTCGAGATTTACCTTGAAAACGGCAATATTACCCGTACTGCGCAGATCCTTTATGCACATCGGCATACGATTCGCTACAGGCTTGCCAATATAAAAGAGATTACAGGCTTTGACGCGGAAAACGGGAAAGATAGGATGGAATTATACCTGGCCATGCTCATAAAAAAACTTTTGCAATAAATTTTGACGATGGAACTTCGGTTCCCGTCAATTAATAAAATGAAAGGATGGTTCTTATGGAGGAAAAGGTCGGGCTTAAGCTTAATATCCCTCATGTTTTTGTCATCCTGGCCGTGCTTGTCATCCTTGCAGCCGCAGCTACATGGGTGCTGCCGGCAGGAACTTTTGAACGTGTTGAAAATGAAGAAGGAAGGGAGGTAGTGGTCCCCGGCACTTACAAAGCGGCGGAATCATCCCCCGTAGGACTCTTCAGTTTCCTCATGTCCTTTTACGATGGTATCGTAGAAGCTGCGGACGTAATATCATTTATCTTGCTGGTTTCAGGTGCCTTCGCCATTGTCCGAAAGACCGGTGCACTGGATGCGGGCATTACCTCCGTGGTTCAGCACATCCAGGGCGGCGAATATATCGCGCTAACTGGCCTGATGTTGCTTTTTGCTCTATGCGGTGCTACCTTCGGCATGTACGAAGAAGCTTATCCATTTGTCTTCATGCTGGTTCCCCTCTGTGTCAAAATGGGATTTGACGCCATGACGGGAGCCGCAGTCCTTTTCATCGGCATAAATGCCGGATTCGCCGGAGCTTTTTTCAATCCTTTTACAGTAGGATTGTCCCAAAGCCTTGCAAAACTTCCCTTATATTCCGGCACCGGATTCAGGGTGATAACATGTATAATCCTTGTGGCAGAGGGTGTATGGTTCACTCTAAGATACGCTAGAAAAGTTAGGGAGAATCCCGATCTGTCCATTTCAAAAGAAGCCACGGATTACTGGAAAAGCAAATCGGATTCCGAAAGCCCCGAAACCAAAATGAACGTAAGACATGCTATAGTACTTATAATAATTCTTGCTGCGATGATAGGCCTCATCTATGGCGTCTTAAAATACGAATGGTATATGGCGGAAATCTCGGCACTATTCTTGCTCATGGGCATTTTGTCAGGATTTGTTGGAGGTATATCTTTAAATACCATGGCGGAGGAAACAGAAAAGGCAGCATCGGAGATAATAGGTCCATGCATGGTCATAGGTTTTGCCAGGGCGATCATGGTAGTTCTGAATAAAGGTAACGTAACGGACACTATTCTTTACGGGATGTCAAATACTGTGGGCATCTTCGGTGGAATCGGAGCTGCGATACTTATGTACATAATTATTTATCTGCTGGAATTCCTCATTTCCTCGGGAACAGCCAAAGCGGCCATACTTATCCCCATCCTCACCCCTCTCTGCGACCTGGTAGGCGTTTCAAGGCAGACCATGGTGCTGGCCTACCAGCTTGGTGACGGCATCCTCAATATGTGGGAGCCTACCAGTCCTGAAGTTTATTCCATCCTTGGAGCAGCAAAAATAAAGTTTGTAGAATGGTTTAGATGGGCTCTTCCCATAACCATCATATGGACTGTAACGGGAGCAATACTGGTGATTGTTGCTCAAATGATAAATTACGGACCATAATCTTTTAAAAATTTTTAGGACCAGACACTTATTTTTACCAATAATAAAATCTATGTTTCGTATTAAATACTGATTACAGGGAGGCAATATCGTGGATGTTCCGGACATCGAAAAACTAAAACAAGAGGCCTTTAAAATAGAAGATGAAATGGTAGGTGAAATAGAAGGGATAAGCGATTTCATATTTAATCACCCGGAGCTGGGCGGAGAAGAATTCGAATCATCAAAATTTCTGGCAGGTCTTCTCTCAAGATATGGATTTGACGTAGTTTTTCCTTACCTCAATATACCTACGGCCTTCAGGGCTGAAATCGGCACGCATGATAGGCCTGCCTTCGCTTTTCTTGCCGAATACGATGCCCTCCCCGGCATGGGCGATGACGGAAGCCCCGCCCATGCCTGCGGCCACAACTGGATATCCGCTACCTCCGTGGGAGCTGGTCTAGTGCTTTCAAGAATCATAGAAAAACTCCCGGGCAAAATAGTGGTCTTCGGCACCCCTGCCGAAGAAACCCTGGGATGCAAGGTAAATATGGTGGAAAAAGGGGCCTTTGATACGATAGATGCGGCTTTTCAGCTACATCTGGAAAACAGCAATCTGTTGAATACTTCGGCTCTGGCCATGGATGCCCTGGAGTTTGAATTCACCGGAAAGGCTGCCCATGCCGCATCATTCCCTCACGAAGGGATAAATGCCCTGGATGCGGTAAATCTCACTTTTGCGGGGATAAACGCCCTGAGGCAGCATGTGACTTCCGATGTTCGCATCCATGGAATAATAACCAGAGGGGGAGACGCTCCGAATATCATACCTGAAAATTGCGCTTGCAGGTTTTACGTCAGGGCAAGCCGCCGCAGTTATCTGAACAAAGTGAGCGAAAGAATCATAAACTGCGCCCGGGGAGCGGCCTTTATGACAGGAGCGAAACTTGCCGTGAACCGCTTTGAAAATCCTCTGGATGACCTTGTAATAAATCCGGTCCTGCGCCGCATAGGTGAAGATAACCTCAGGGCTGCAGGCTTTGATAATTTTAAAGAAACGGATGAGTTCCCCGGTTCCTCGGATATAGGCAATGTGAGTCATGTGGTGCCTACTGTATACGGCTATATAGACATAGGGCCAAAAGTAGAGGTGCACGAAAGAGAATTTGTAAAACATGCCAACGGCCCTGAAGCAAAATCAAGACTTCACAAGGCCGTCAAAGGCATGGTTGGCACGGCCATAGATGTGCTGTCACGGCCCGAACTTCTGAAAGAAATAAAAAATGCCTTCACCACGGCTTAGGGTGGTATATAACAATTAAAGCCCCAAACTGGGCTTTTCAGACGCCAACAAACTAACTTAGCCCGCATGTATTATGGAGCGGGCCTAGTTTCTCAGATGCTGGCAGCTCTGCTGCCGCAAACGGCGTGCGAGCGTGGCCGTAGCAAAATATCATGCGGGCTTTTTTTACATTCCCATGTATGCCTTTTTCACCATGTCGCTCTCCAGGAGTTCTTTTCCGGTGCCTTCGGCCACTATGCGGCCGGTCTGGAGCACGTATCCCCTGTCGGCCATTTCCAGGGCCTCCTGGACCTTCTGTTCCACCAGCAGCACCGTCAAACCCTGCCTGCTGATTTCTTTCAATATCTCCATGACCCTGTCCACCAGGATGGGCATAAGCCCCAGCGACATCTCGTCCACCATGAGGAGCCTGGGCTTTGACATGAGCCCGCGGGCTATGGCCAGCATCTGCTGCTCTCCGCCGGAAAGAGTTTCGGCTTTCTGGAATTCGCGTTCCTTCAGGCGGGGGAAAATGTCGTATACTTCTTTCAGCCTACCTGCAATCTCATCCTGATTTTCAAGGGTGTGAGCCCCCAGGAGCAGGTTGTCCAGCACCGTCATCTTCCCGAAGACCCGCCTACCTTCCGGCACGTGGGCAATGCCGCACTTTACTATTTCATGGGCCGGCATTCTGTCCGTCCGCCTTCCCAGAAACTCGATCTGTCCTGAGAAAGGTTTCAAAAGGCCCGATAAAGTTTTAAGGATGGTGGTCTTTCCTGCGCCGTTGGAGCCAACTATGGATACCAGTTCTCCTTCTTTCACTTCAAAACTTGCATCAAAGACTACCGGCACATTGTCGTATCCCACGCTAAGATTTTTTACTTTTAGCATTGTATCTCTCCCCCAGGTACGCCTTGATGACCTCTTCGTTACTCGTGACATTTTCGGGTACATCATCGGCTATTTTTTTGCCGGCGTTTAAGACCACTACCCTGTCGGAAATGGGCATGATGGCTTCCATGATGTGCTCCACCACCAGAAGGGTGATGCCTTTTCGCTTCAATCCTAGGCAAAGCTCCATGGCATCTTTTATTTCGGTCTGGTTGAGTCCCGCCATGGCTTCGTCCAGCATGAGCATTTTAGGCCTGGTGGCCAAGGCCCGGGCTATCTCCAGGCGCTTTTTATCCGCAATGGTGAGGCTTGCAGCAGGAACGTCGCTTTTTTCCGCCAGATGGGTAAGCTCCAGGATTTCCATGGCCGTAAGTTCCGCCTGTTTTTTGCCGGACGTCCTCAAAAAAGCTCCTGTCATGACGTTTTCTTTGACAGTCATTTCCTTTAAGGGCTTTACTATCTGAAAAGTTCTGGTCAGCCCCAATCTGGCGGAATAATGGGGCGGCTTTGCGGTAATGTCGATGCCGTTGAAAAACACCCTCCCGGAGTGGGGCTTATAAAACCCCGTGATGCAGTTGAAAAGAGTGGTCTTGCCCGCACCGTTGGGGCCTATGAGGCTTACTATCTCGCCCTCATTTACCGCAAAAGTCACGTCTTCGTTAGCCACGAGGCTGCCGAATTTCATCGTTATTCCGCGGACATCAAGTAGTGGCTCTGGCATAATCCACACCTCTTTTCTTCCTCTGCCCTTTTTTGAAAATACCCAGTATCCCCTCGGGCTCGAAACAGGCCACCGCCACTATCAGCGCTCCGAAAATAATGAGATCCACTCCCTTTCCGGTTCCTCCGAGAAATATCCGGGTGTATTCCGACAGCGGTATGAGAATGGCGGCTCCGATAATGGGCCCGTATATGCTTCCAAGCCCTCCCAGCACCGTGAGGAGCACGATCTTCATCGAAACGTCCATGGTAAATACCATAAACGGATCGATGTAGAGGATATACTGCGCGTACAGAGTCCCAAAAGCCGCCGAAAGAGCCGCACTTATCATCATGGCAAAGAGCTTGTATTTGACCGTATCTATCCCTATGGCTTCGGCTGCGTCCCCACCTTCACGAATAGCTTTAAGATAAAAACCCATTTTGTTTTGTTCAATATAATGTGCTGTGAGCACGGCTATGGAAAATATTGCAAAGGCTATCAGAAAATAGGGTATTTTTGAGGTATGAAACTGCATGTTCAAAATTCCTTCATCCATCACGGGAATCGATATGCCCGTAGCTCCCTCCACATACTCCCAGCTTATAAATATCTGCTTTATTATTTCTGCGATGGCAAGGGTGGCTATGGCAAAATAATGGCCCTTTAACTTGAAGCAGGGATAGCTCACTACCGCAGCCACCAGGGTGGCAAGGAGTATCCCCAGAATCATACCCGCCCACGGGCTTATATGCATCCTGTAAAAGAGCACGGTGGAGGTATAGGCGCCTATGCCGAAAAAGGCGGCATGCCCGAAGGATGTCTGGCCGGCAAAGCCCGTTATTATGTTCCAGGCTTCGCCCAGCCCCGCATATATCAAGAACATTATCATTATGTGATGAAAATTTATGTTGTCATTTATAAATGGGAGGATCAGGATGACAAAAAAAATCACAAGCAGCGGATGAAATTTCATTTTTTTCATCATATCACCACCCGAACAGCCCTTTTGGCCTTACTTGAATTACCAAAAGATAAATCAGGAAAACCACAGCGTATTTAAACTGGGTACCGAAGGCGAATCCTCCCAGCGCCTCCGCAAGACCGATGATGATGCCTCCATACAGTGCCCCCTTTATATTTCCAAAGCCTCCCAGAGCCACTATGACAAAGGCCAGCAGGCTGTAAAGGGCGCCCGACTCTGGGTATACCGGGAAAAAAGTGGCCATCAGGGCGCCGGCCACTCCCACGCAGGCTCCGGAAATGCCGAATGTAATGGCGTAAACCTTTTCCGTATCTATACCCATGAGTTTTGCCGTATCCCTATCAAGAGCCGTGGCCTGTATGGCCCTGCCGGTCTTGGTCTTCTGTATAAAATAAAAAACAAGGACGGTCATGATGATGCTGCCCATGGCTGCAGCCATCTGGGGAAGGCCGATTATTACCGGGCCCATGGTTATTTTTTTATCAGCCACGAGGGATGTGGTGACAAAGCGGTAATCGGGCGACCACAGAAACTGAGCCAGATTTCGTATAAAAAGGCTGAGCCCGAAGGTGGCAAGGAGAGCCGTAAGCCCCGGTGCATCGATGACCCGCTTTATGATGATTTTATATGTCAGGTAGCTTATGACAAAGATCAGAAGGGCGGCGACCGGCAGCGATACAAAGGGATCGAATTTCAGCAGGGTGTACATCCAGAAGACCGTATACATGGAAATCATCAAAAATTCGCCGTGGGCAAAATTTATGATGTCCATCACGCCCCAGATGAGGGTGAGGCCTATGGCCACCAGCGCGTATACGAACCCCATGAGCACACCGCTTGCTATGACCTGTAGCAGCATTTTTAACCTCCTAAACATTATGATTTTTATCAGCAAACCGGCACGTCACGGTCTTAGTTAATGGTATGAGACCGAGCTTTAAATAATAATGAAGAAAATAATAAATCAAACAAAGGGGCTCAACCTGCTGTCAAGCCCCTATATCATTTATTATCGCTTGCTCCAATCCGGGAAGGCGGGGATGGGTTCTTTCGTCTGATAATCCGTAGGCCACACGGCTTCGTAAATACCATTTTGTATCTGTGTCATGACAGAGGCCGAGTGAATGTTCTGGCCGTCATCTCCAAATTTAATCTTTCCCGAAACAAAATATGGTGCGGCAAACTCCTGGGTTTTAAGGGCTTCAAGGACCTTTGCCGGCTCGGTAGTTCCCGCCTTATTTATGGCTTCGGCAATGACCATGGCCGATGCGAAATCCTCCAGCGTAGGCCCATCGATATCCACACCGGATTTGGCCTTGTATATTTCATTTATTTTTTCTAGATCCGGCATCTTGGAGAAGAGGGCCGACGTTGTGGCATTGGGCCCGGAGAAATAGTCGGCGTCTTTGCCCAGGTTCACCACGAATTGTGGATCCTGATACCCTCCGCAGTAAGAAAGCACAACTTTTGGCACCACGTTCAATTCCTTATATTTTTTCACAAACTGGGTCATGTCGCCTATATAGGATGCGTGGAATATGGCGTCGGGTTTGGCCGCCTTAACCTTCTGGACTTCGGTGTCGACGTTGGAAACATTGGCAGGGTATTTTATGTCGGCCACCAGTTCAAAACCGTCGGCCTTGTAATTCTCTATGGTTTTCTTGACCATTTCAAAGGCGTGGACGCCGTATTCGTTGTCGATGTACACGACGGCCACTTTCTTGATGCCAGCACTGTACTTTTCATTCAAAAACTTCAAGTAGTCGAAGAAAAGTACCGTTTCCATGCCATCGTGCGGGGCTATTCTGGTAAACCACTTCAGGCCCCTCTCGGTCAGGGCTGCGGAACTGGAAGATCCTGCTACAAAAGGTATCTGAAATCTCTCGGCCACCTGGCTGGCAGGCTTGGTGGCGGAGCTGTGGTAGCACCCTATGAGGCCCACTACCTTTTCATTCTGGATGAGCCTTTCAGCTTCGGATTTGGCCACTTCGGGGTTAGCCTGATGGTCCGCAAAGATGAATTCCACCTTCGCCCCGTTCAGATTGGGCAGGCCCGCGCTTTTGGCCAGTTCCATATTGATTTCCGGATGTTCGCCGTTAATGATTTCCTGGGCCGTCTCGATGGCATACTTCAGTTTGACGCCGGTAGCGGCTGCCGACCCGGACAGCGGCAGTATGGCGCCGATCTTAACGGTTTGGGTCTCCTGCTTTGTGTCCTGATTTTGTTGTGCGGGCTGTTCCTGGGCCTGTTTTTGCTGGCCGCATCCAGCCAGGATTAAACCTGCCACAAGAAACAGCACAAGAATCAGAGAAAAAAACTTTTTCATGACAAAATCCCCCCTGTTTTTTTTCAGCTCATCGGCTGAATCAATATAATATTTTTATTTACGCAAATATCAATATTCGATATTTATTTTAAAAGTCCTTCATTCTAAATATTTTTTTTCAACAAATTTATACTTAAATATTTCCCGTTAATAACAATGGTCAGAATCGTTGCCCCGGAAAAAGAATGTGATATAATATATGCACTAACCATTTATAATGAGGTGACGAATTTGAGCACCGGATACAACATATACATCACCTTTTCTTCCATTCATGATGTTCTTGCCATGGAAAAGGCGCTTAAAAATTTCGGGATACCCGATTTCGCTTACAAAATCATTCCCACCCCTCGGTCCATAAGCAAGAGTTGCGGCTCGTGCATAAAGACCGATGAAAAAAATAAAAAGCAGATCCTGGAAGTCGCCAGCCTTGCAGATATTTCAGTTTCGGGCATTTACATGATGGAAGAATAAATTTTTTAGCTTTCATTTTTCGACCGTGAAATCATCTCTGCGTACATTTTTTTCCCGTTGCAGGCTTCATATATGTAGCGCGCCAGTTCCAGAACCCTCATGGTATAGCCGTACTCGTTGTCGTACCATGCCAGTACTTTGACTATCTTATCATCGATGACCATGGTGGAAAGCCCGTCTATGATGGATGAATGCGGGTTTTTCAGAAAATCGGTGGAAACTAGAGGTTCCTCCGTATAATCAAGGATTCCCTTTAACCTTCCCTGGCAGGCCTCTTTGAACATGTTATTTACCTCTTTTTCAGAAGTAGGTCTCGCCACATTGGCTACGAGGTCGACGATGGATACGGCCGGAGTGGGGACTCTTAAGGCACACCCGTTGAGCTTCCCCGAAAGGTGGGGCATCACCAGCCCTATGGCTTTTGCAGCTCCGGTGGTGGTGGGTATGATGGACATGGCGGCGCTTCTGGCCCGCCTCAAATCTTTATGGGATTTGTCTACCAGTCGCTGGTCTGCAGTATATGCATGTACGGTGGTTAAAGAACCGTTTACGATGCCAAGGTTTTCTTCTAGAACCCTGACCACCGGTGCGAGACAGTTGGTGGTGCAGGATGCAGCAGAGATTATGTAATCTCTCTCCGGTGAAAAATCACCCTCATTGACACCCATTACCAGGGTCTTATCGGCTTCATCCGCCGGTGCCGTAATTATCACCCTCTTTGCTCCCGCCTTTATATGTTTTATTGCATCGGCCTTCTTTTTCAACTTTCCCGTAGCTTCTATAACTATGTCAACACCCAGTTCCGCCCACGGGAGATTCTCGGGGTTTTTCTCGGAAAAGAACGGAATGGGCCTGCCGTTTACTATAAGGGCATCGTTCGAAGCATCCACGCTGCCCGGGAAAATGCCGTAGATCGAATCGTATTTGAAAAGATGCGCATGAGGCCTTGGCCCGCTGGTGCTGTTAATCGCTACCACATCCATTTCATTTTTTTTGTTCTCCAGCCAGATCCTGAGAGCATTCTTGCCTATTCTTCCAAAACCATTTATAGCAATTTTTAATTTCATATAAGGTCTCCTCCCCATAATTATTACATCAAATATTATAGCATAATAAACATTATTATGCTATACTTTATTTTCATTTATGTTGTTTTTTATATCATATAACGGGCAAATTATATTAATTTATATCCTGAATTGTTGCCCTAAGTTGCAAATTTATTTCTAAACAGGCTTCGGCGATGTTGCATCGAAGATGTCAATCATTATATTACCATAAATTCCCACGAAACTTTTTTTAATTTTTTTCGTCTAAATTATTGGGGCAGAAAATCAGAAATTTTCATCACCAGAAGGGAGGATTTGCGTTTTTTACTGCGAATAGTATAATTATCCGGGGGATCGAATAAAAAGGAGGGGTACCGTTATACTGTTGCAGTACATTGTTTCACGGCTACTGCTTTCAACCATAGATTCTAAAAACAGACGCACATAATGGAGGGAAATCGATGTTACATATGAGGAAGAGCTTTTTAAACCCCTGGAGAAGCCGGTTTGTCACTATTGTCCTGACCGTCCTTCTGGTCCTGGGTTCGTTCCCGGCTTTTGCCCAGGAAGTATCTCTTTACGAGGAATCTCAGAGTTTCCCCGTGACGGGGGGAGTGACTTACGAGGGTAAAACCCTTTTCACGTCCCTGGGATGGCAAAAGATTCACATTTTGAAGGTCGACCTTTCTTCGGAAAATGTGGACATCGATACACTTTTGCCGGAAAAGGGCCTGTCGCAGAGGGATACTCTCAGCAATATGGTGCAGGAGGACAATGCCGTAGCAGGCATAAATGGCGATTTCTTCATCATGGCCACACCTTCCGCTCCCATAGGAGCACAGGTAAAAGACGGCAGGCTGATTTCATCGCCATCCAACCGCAAAGACATGGCGGCTTTTGGGCTGACCATGGACAAATTGCCCGAGATTCTCCGCATGGAGTTTTCCGGAAAGGTTGAAGCCCCCGACGGAAGTACTTTCGATGTGGGAGGAATCAACAAAATAGGTGACACCTACGGCAAGGTCTTTATCTTCACTCCAGATTTCGGAGCCACCACTCCCGCCATTGCCGTTTCTGCCCCTGACCTTACTTTCGCCATCGTAAAAAATAACAGGATAGAAAGCATCTTTGATGGGAGGACCGCCAACATCCCCGAAGACGGTCTGGTGCTGACTGCCGGTGGCGACGGCGGAAGTTTTATAAAAAACCATTTCAAAGCAGGGGATAACGTAAAACTGGACCTTAACATGACTCCCGACATATCGAATCTCAAGATGGCACTGGGCGGCGGAGCCGTCCTGGTGGAAAATGGAGTAATCCCTGAAAGCTTTGCCCACGATATCCCGGGCAATAATCCCAGGACTGCCGTAGGCTTTTCCGCTGATAGAAAAACCATGTTTCTGGTGGTGGTGGACGGTCGCCAGGCTGAAAGCCGTGGTATGACCCAGAAAGAAATGGCTCAACTCATGTTGAAGCTCGGAGCTTCATTTGCCCTGAATCTCGATGGGGGTGGCTCCTCCACCATGGTGGTTCGCCCTCTGGGAGAAAAACAGCCTCAGGTGATAAACAGCGTTTCGGGTGGCGTACAAAGACTGATTGCCAATGGTATAGGCATCTTTTCAAGAGCGTCCGCTGGAAATGTCTACGGTCTCAGGATTGTGGCCAGTTCCTTCAACATCCCCAGGGGAAGTCATAGGACTTTCGAGGTTCGGGCTTACGATAAAAATTTCAACCCGGTGGATATAGATGAAAGCAGCATAAAATGGAGCGTTACCAACAACCTCGGCACTTTCTCCAAAAATGTATTTTACGCCGCAAAATCCGGTTACGGCCAGGTGACGGCCACATTTGGCAGCATCAAAGTTGCCCAGGAGATAAAGGTGCTCTCCGATGGTGTCGCACTTTCGGTTAGCCCAGGAAAAGTTCAGATAAACAATGGTGCAAAAAAAGCCTTTGATGTAACCATAACCGATAAGGAGGGATATAAGGCTCCTGTCGAACCTTTTGATGTAAAATGGGAAGTAATGGGCAATATCGGAAGCTTTAACAATGGAGAATTTGTAGCCGGTGAAAACTCCGGCAGCGGCGCCGTCATCGCCAGTTTTTCAGGTTTGAAGGCCGGAGCCCTGGTGCAGGTGGGCGTGGGCGAAAAGGTCCTTGATGACTTTGAAAAACCCGGTGGCAGGGAATTTTCTTCATATCCGACCACCACCGGCGGTTTCTTCTCCATAGTGACACAGCCGGAACCGGTAAGCAGCGGCACATCTTCAGGAAAACTTGCCTACGAGTTTCCCGTCGAAGATAATACCAGGGCAGCTTATGTAAACTACAGCAACGGCGGCCTCCCCCTTCCCGAGGGGACCGTCGGGCTCTCCCTCATGGTCTACGGCCAGGCCCACGGCCACTGGCTCCGGGGCACGGTTACAGATGCCGGCGGAAAAGAATACAATATTGATTTTGCAAAGGATATCAACTGGCAGGGGTGGAAGAAGGTAGAAGCCGAGCTTCCCGATGGTAAGCAGCCCTTCAGCCTGAAACGCATATACCTGGTGGAAATAGACCCCACCGACGGCGATTCCGGCGCCATTTATCTTGATAATCTTGCGGCAGCGGTGGCTGGAAAATACGATAACTCCCTTCTGCCGCCGCCATTCCAGTGGTTCGATGCAGCCAACAATTCCTCAAAAACAGGAAATCTTATCTTCAGCGCCATGGGAGGACTGACTCCAGGTTCCACCGTCGAAAGCCAGAAAATGGCAAGTCTCGCAGCATCTTTAGCCAATCGATACAAGCCCAGAGTAAATGTTATAGCAGGCCATGCATCCATTGGAAGTAAAATGCCTGCCGGCAGCTCTCTAAATACTTTCTCAAAGAATATGAAAGCAGCAGGGCAGGGCTATAAGACATTTGCCGATAAGGAAGCCTTCTTCATATTCCTGGATTCCTCCAAAGGCAGCATGAGACTTACGGATTACAATCAATGGATAAAGCTTCAGCAGGATCTGAACGGCCTTCAAAAATCCAGAACCATATTTATAGCACTGGATAGAGCCCCGGAGACCTTTTCGGATTACCTCGAAGGAAATCTGTTGAAGAGGCTGCTTTCGGATTATGTAAAAAATAAGGGCTTCAACATCTGGGTGCTTTACGGCGGGGCCGAACGTTTCGGCGCCAGAATGGAAAATGGCGTGCATTATGTTTCACTGCCAGGAATTAATGCAAAAGAACCGTCGGTAACCATATTCAGCGTCGAAAAGGGCAAGGTTTTCTACAGGGTGGAGCCGGTCATAGAAAAAATAGTTTCCGAAACCCCGGCTGTAAAAAAAGGTCTTGCCGCCAATCTGAAGATCTATGGCATTTCTCCTGCAGGACAGAAGATTCTCCTCTCTTATCCCTATGACGTAGAATGGAAGCTTTCCAGCAGCAAGGCGGGCACTTTCGATTCCAGAGAACTTGTATTCAAGGCTGCAAACACCGGGACTCTGAAATTTGCCGTCAAAGCCGCTGGGATTTCCTCTACCTTCGATCTGACCGTCATAGACATGACTGTGAACGTCAACGGCAAAGAAATTTCCTTCCCGGACCAGCAGCCTTACCTCAATAAAGACGGCCGCACCATGGTGCCGGTAAGATTCATATCCGAAAGCCTCGGGGCAAAGGTCGGCTGGGATGAAAAGACAAAAACAGTAACTATATCGGGCACAGATAAGTCCGGTAATACCATGCTTGTCAAGCTGCGGATCGGAGAAAATAAAGCCAATGTCAACGGCAAGAACGTAACCTTTGACACCAAAGCCGAGTTCAAAAACGGCAGGACCATGGTTCCCCTGAGGTTCGTGAGCGAAGTCCTGGGCGCAAAGGTAACCTGGGACCAGAATACAAGGACCGTAAATATCAACGAATAATTATAACATTCCTTTTATCTTCTCGATGGTTTCCTTGATGGAAAGAAATAGCGGTTTTTTTTCAATGCCCAACAGGGTTATATCCTCGTTATCCATGATGGGTATAAGGATCTTTTTGGCGCTGCAGGATGTTATGGCTTCAGCGATTTTTGGAGTTATTTCACCCATCATGGAATTGGGTATGACTATTCCCACAGAGCCTACCACCACATCGGCCTTTTTTATGCTGTAGACGATGGCGCTTTCCCCGGTGGCTCCCCTATTGGCCTTTTCCTTCATCATATTTGTGGTGGCGGCAGAATTGGTGCCCAGGGCATATATCTTAATATCCGGCGGCAGATCCTGCCTTAAAAGGGCAATGATCTGAGCGCCTATTCCTCCCCCCATGCCGTCTACTACCGCCACTACCATTTCTTATCTTTCCTGTTTTCCAGTATTATCTTGTGCTCGAGAAGCTTAACCTCTTTTATCACCGCATCCACTATTTTTTGTTCGCCCAGGAGGTCGTACATGAACACCTTGCCATCCTGGGGCTCAATGTAAATAACGTTTTCCATCACCGGCTTTTCTTTACCGTCTTCCAGGAGAAAAACCTTAGACTCGCACATATTCCTCACCTCTGCTTTAGTGTTGTTCCATCAATACTATTTTGTAACATTTGGCCAGGATTGTCTAGATATATTTTTTTGCTTCGAGCAGAAAACTGCTGGCGGCATTAAGCGAGTCCGCAGCTTTTGATATCATCTCCGAAACCTTTGCCTTCCCGAGTTTTTCGGATTTGTGGGCCCACTGCCTGAAATTTTCCTCATGGGATTTATTGTGCTCTATCCAATGGGCCAGAAGGATGCGCAGGGTTTCGATATCCTTATCCTGCAGGGGCTCGCTTGCCGATGAATGGCTGTGATCACACATGATTTAACCTCCTCTCAAACTATAGATCTATTCTTTTTAAAAACTCGTCGATGGTGTTAGACGGCCAAAGCCTCCATATGGCAAAGCCAGGATTGGTCCCTTAGCTTGATGCAAAAGATAAAGTAGAGCATTCAGGGATCTATATGGCGCTTGCGCTGGGAAACAATCTCAAATCGGTATGGGGCAAGAAGCAGGCGCCGACGAATTCTTCCATATATGCCGGGTCGGCAGAAAGCTCAATATATGTCATCATATCAGCTATCTGCCCGGCTTTTTGTCGGGCTTCTTCGCTGACTATGCACAGATAGGCTCCTGTTAAGGAGCTGTTTCCTATAAACTCGAACTTGCCCCGGTCTATATCGGGCAGCAAACCTATTCTTACGGAGCTCTCAATATCGAGATTCTGGCCTATTCCTCCGGCGATTATGACCTTTTCAATATCTCCCATGTCAATGCCGACACTGTTTAGCATTGTCTTTATCCCGGAATAAACGGCACCTTTTGCCCTCAAGAAATTGTCTATGTCAATCTCATTTATCGTTATATCCCTACCGTCGGATGTGTTTTTCCCGGACACCAGCAAATATTCCCAGCATCCGACGGCACGGTTAAACCTTATTCTACGATTACGGGTGTTTTGCTTTATTCTGCCCTTTCCATCGATAATTCCTGAAAGGAACATCTCAGCTATGAGGTCTATGAGGCCGGATCCGCAAATACCAGAAGGCTTGGTATTGCCGATGGTCTTAATAGCGGGTGCGAAGGTTCTGGCATCAACCCTGACCTCATCGATGGCGCCCGGTGCCGCCCTCATGCCGCAGCTTATATCTCCTCCCTCGAAGGCCGGACCCGCGGAACAGGCGCACGCCACCATCCATTCCCTATTGCCCAGCACCAGTTCTCCGTTAGTGCCCAGGTCCATAAAAAGGGTGATTTCATCACTACTCCAGAGACCCGATGCCAGGACTCCTGAAACTATATCTCCACCCACATAGCTTGCCACATTGGGGAGCATATAAACAGTGGCATTGGGATTTATCCCAAGATCTACATCTTTTGCTTTAAACACCGGGAAATTCTTGAAGACCGGTATGTAGGGCTCGAGCCTTATATTCTCTACAGGTATACCGAGGAAAAGATGAGCCATCGTGGTATTGCCGGCAATGGCCGAACATACTATGTCTTCATGGTTGCAACCCAGTTTATGCACCATCTTTTCTATCAATTTGTTGACGGTGCCGTAAACTATTGCCTTTTGTAGTTTTTCAAGACCTCCGGGCTCAGTGGAATAAATGATTCTGCTAATGACATCTCCTCCGTACTGCATCTGCAGATTTCCGCAGCTGGCCGATGCTTCTATCCTGCCGGTGGAGAGATCTACCAGGCACGATGCTACGGTAGTGGTACCTACATCCACGCAGAGGCCGTATATTTTCTTGTCCTTTTGGGCTGTAATATCCAGAATTTCATACGCCTTTTGTTCTTTACGGAGCACAAGGCCTACATCAAAACCGGCTTGCCGGATTATCCGGGGCATCTTTCTGAACACTTCCACAGGGCATGACAGTTCACCGGACTTTACTATGAATCCCAACTCTTTCAATATCCTGTCAAAGTCAGAAATATTGTCATCCAGGGTTGGCTCGTTAAGTTTGATTCTGATTGTGTCGAAACTGTTTTTAATTTTTATTCCCGATTTTTCCAGTACCTCAATGGCCCTTTTCACTCTAGAATGGTTATCGAAATTGGAGGTGATATCTTCCACTATTATATCATTTATAGTATCGGTTTGCACCAGTTCCACCGTCATGTCGCCTTCTACCTCTGTAAGGCAGGCGAGCCTTATCCCCTGATTCAATTCTTCCTGGGTGAGCAAGTGTGAAGGCCGGTACCGATTTTCTCCGGAGAGCACTTTTACCCTGCATTTGCCACAATGACCCTTGCCACCGCACGGTGCATCTACAAACACCCCGGCTTTCCGCGCCGCATCCATGAGACTTGCACCTTTTTCCACTTCCACAGTTTTCCCCGGAGTTTTAAAATACACGGTAAATTTCCTCATGGCCACCCCGCCCCAATAAAAAATGTTTTACAGGTCACTTTTTATTAAAATGGCTTCAGACCGCTTACAAACCATTTAACCCGCATGCATTATGGAGCGGGCATGGTTTGCCCGGTTGTCGGCGGCTCTGCTGCCACAAATGGCACAAGTGCATCCGTAGCAAATATCATGCGGGCTTTGTCTGAAAACTGAAGCCACTTTCCAAAAGTGACCTGCATAAACTATAAACTCTTTTTGTAAGAACTGCTGTCCATTAATTTTTCCAATTCTTTAACATCATCCATTTTTACCTTCAACATCCAGCCCTTTTCATAGGGGGATTCGTTAACCAGTTCGGGACTATCGCTCAACTCTGTATTTACTTCTATTACTTCACCGCTCACCGGTGTAAAAAGATCCGATGCCACCTTGGCGGATTCAACGCTGCCGAAAACTTCTCCCTGTTTTATTTTCTTTCCCTTGTCCGGCAGATCCACAAAAAGTATTTCACCCAACTGGTCCTGAGCGTATTCGGTTATGCCGATGATGGCTGTATCTCCTTCTACCCTTGCCCAGGTATGTTCGGGATGATATTTGATATTAGATGGAAATTCCATGTGCATCTCTCCTATCGTATTTAAAATTTGATACGGGTGTAAAAACTTCGTCGCTTGTGATTCGTGACGGCCAAAGGCACCGTAGAGTGAAGCCAAAGACGTTCTTAAGCTTGAAACAAGCGAAGCAGGGGCGACATGCACGGATCCATGCCTTTTCCTCTACAGCATCGGGTCCATGGTCAAAGCCGGATGGCCGACTTTCGTCAAAAATTCAACTACCGCATCGGGATCGGTGCCGACTGTCTCATCGGCTATCATGTCGAAGAAGTTTTCTATGCCTATTTCTTTGGCTCTCTGTTCCAGCTTTTCTTTGAGAGCCTCTTTTAATTCTTTGGGCATCCAGACTACCCTGGCAAGGCCACCATCGGCGTATAAGAACTTTTTGCTAGTTATAAACTGCCGGCCGTGGCCCATGAATCCAGGTGTTTGTACGCCTCCTCCCGTAGTGGAGGCCAATTCTCCAAAGGTCATGCCAAGCGGCGTCATTCCGGCGTATTCTCTGTTTACTATGATAACTCCGTTGGCTTCGGGCATGATGCCGCAGATGCATTCGAAACAGCCGCATGATGTCATGGGGTCTTCCATGATGGTGTAAATATTGACTCTGGTGGTGGCTCCATGGGAAAGTTCCGAAACGGCCTTATTTACGGAATCCCAGCTGCCTTTAACCTCATCATTGCATTCTCCCTTCACAATGGGCTGACATGGGCCGGTGGGGTTCAATTCCTTAGTGGCTTTGGCGTCCAGCCAGCTCACGGCACCGCAGAGCCCCAGCCTTTCAGGAGTTACTATGCACACATGGGCAGGTGCAAAGGACTGGCACAGCAGGCAGGAGTAAAATGCATCTACACTCTCATCGGTAAGGCCTGCGAGTCTGGCGTCTCTTGCCTCATATCTGGGCCTTGCAATTTCATCCAGCAGTTTTTCTACATTTTCTTTATCGGTTATCAAAGTAACCTGAACTTTATCCACAATGCTGCCAAATTCATCCAGTATTTTAGCATAGAGGACTTCACCGATATGTTTCAATCTGAAACCTGCCTCAAAGGTGGATTTGCTGATCCTTATCCATATGATGTCTCTCTGGCCCAGATGCATAACACCCTCGGTGTAATTGGCAAAATAATGTATTCTTCTTTCCATGACAGGTTCAAAGTCTTGCTGCATGCCCTTTCCGGCCACTTCTACCAGTATCCCCAGGGGAAGCCTGCCGCCTTCGGGCTCCAGGGTATCCAGGTCGGGACCTATAACTTCAATCCTGTGATCTTCAATCTCCGACAGGTCCCTCATCTTTACAAGTTCCCAGGCAGTAGTCCTGCCTCCACCGAATTCGGCAAACATGTCGTCTTTTCTCACCCTCTCCCCTTCGAAGGCTGCAGCAAACCCTACGGGAATAGGTATTTCCGTTATTTTTATTTTGATCCCCCTGGCTTCCAGCGATGTCGCTACCATTTTATCGTATTCTTTCTGAACAATGAGGTTTCCGGGCACTTCCTGTACATCCTGGTCGGTAATTACAGGGAATCCTAACGCTATGGCCCCGGCTCCGGCTGACACAACAAGCTCGCTCAAGGGGCCCAGAGCGTTTACAAAGGCTGGCACCCTTTCTTTTGTGTATTTGAGAAGTTCAGCAAGATTTCCGGGCTGCACGTTTCCGAAGATCAAGCCGGCCCTTATGGCCACAGTCACCACATGGATGACCGAAGTAATATCATACCCAAGAGGTATGACCCGAAGCTCCAGGCCCATCTTCACTTTGGCCTCTACTGCCTGGTCTATGACCTTGCCTACCAGGAAAACCAGAAGGCCTTTTGCCTGATAGCCTTTTATGACCTTTGCAGCTTCTTCCCCGGATGGTGCTTCACCTATGACTACAGCCACGCCGGGAATATCTCCGGTCACCAGAGGGACTCCCAGGGAACGGATCACTGTATCAGGAACAAACCCGCTGCAGGGTTCCGAATAAGGCTCCTTACCTCCTGTATACTTGCAGGCCTCTATAACCTCCGCCGCTACGGCGGTGGCAAGACCGGCATTCAGGGCTTTTTCCAGATTTTGTTCCTTCACTATGAGGCTTTCTATTATTGGGATGACACCCTTTAAATCTCCCAGGGTATTTATCTTTTTGCCTGTGGCTCCATAAATGGTGGGTAGGCTGTAGGCAGTGCCCGGAAAAACTACCTTTTCGTTATCTCCCAGTTCCGCTATAGTCTTTTCCACAGCAGACTTGCAGGCTGCCAGAGCCTGTTCGGCCCCGGTAAATATAATGTCGAATAAGCTCACGATACACTCCTCCTTAAATTTATTATTGATATTGGTGTAAGACTCTGGCGTTTGTGGTTCGGGACGGCCAAAAGCACCGATAATAGGTAAGGGGACACACCTCCTTTTCGGGCAACAATAAACTATAACTCCAGGTATGAGTCGCAGTAGAGGTTTCTGCCTTTTATCACATCCGCAGTCTTGATGATATCCATCAGCATCTTGTTGCATGGGTTAATGATGGCCGAAGTCAGGCCGCACTGAATGGCCATGGCGCAGAACGTAGCTTCAATCAGTCCCCTCAATTCCTTTGGACAGCCATTGGAAACATTGCTGAGGCCACCGGTGGTCTTGAAGCCCATTTCGGTAATCTGGCGCAGTGCTTCCAGAACTTCCTGCTGTTTATCCTGCATTCCCTTTACTACAACGAAAAGCGGATCAAACAGAATGTTTTCGGGGTCAAGCCCTGCCGACATCGCCCTGTCGAGGATTTCGGTGCAGTACTGGATCCTCTCGTCATTGTCCCGTGGTATGCCTTCTTTAGCGCAAAGGCCTATAACCATGGCATCGTATTGTGCCGCCAGATCAATCATACCGATCCTTGAACCGGCATCAGCCGAATTTATGATGGGCTTGCCGGCTTTACGGTCATAAACTTTGATTCCTGCTTCCAGGGCCTTTGTGTTAGCGGTATCTAAGCAAAGTGGAGTATTGGGAAATTCCTGCTGCAGCAGTTTGACAACCCATGGCATAAGTTCCTCCCCGTCCCTGTCCGCAGGGCCTATGTTGACATCAAGGTAATGGGCTCCCGCCTCCACCTGTTCCCTTGCCCTATCTATAATGGGCTTCGGGTCCCTTTCTTGAAGAGCTTTTCTTATAACTGGGGATATTACGTGAATCCGTTCCCCTATGGTCAAAAATCTGGCCATACGCTATTCCTCCTGACATATAATTGATACGGGTGTAAAAACCCTGGCTTTTGTGGTTCGTGACGGCCAAAGGCACGTCACAACCACCTAAGATGCCCTTTCCTGCAGGTAGTCCTTCAGGAAGGCTGGCAGGGCAGCGGCTTCCCGGGTTCCAACTATGACCTTCCAGCCCGACAGTTCATCTTCTATGTCGGATTTTAAAACTGCCACTTTGCCTGGAATAATCAGTTCCCTGGTCTTCAGCTTGCCTTCTACTTCAAAATCCTTTATTGCCTTTGCGATGCTCTTTGCATTGAACTTGCCAGAAGCCCATGCGGTAAGCACTGAATATCCCCCTGCATCGGGTATAAGGATCCATGCTGGCACCTTTGACCTCTCAACTTCGCCGGAAACTATGAAATAGGTGAGGGCGAAGTCCACCGTTACGAGAAGCGGAGACTTCTCATCGGCCTGGCCGATCCTGTAGATGCCCTGTTCTATTCTCATGGGCCTCTGCGGATCGGTATAAATATTCTGTCTCAAAGCGAAGAGGGGCAGAGCCATGGAATAATCCATATCGTTCAGCACTATGATGGAAGCGTATTTTTCAACAAATAGAGTTGCCATAGCGACCTCCATCATCTTGTCTTTTGTCATATCGCAGACAAAAGCCACCGATGGATAGCCGAAGGTCCTGTCCTGGGAAAGGAGCGCCGTCCGCCTCATATTGACCACGTCGTCAAAGGCCGTCTTCAAATTCCTGCCACCGGCGTCAAGAAGCAATTCCCTGTAACCTGAGTTCTGTATCTTTTGGACAAGATCGTAAAGATTTGCCTGATCCGGGGCTTTCACTCCCAAAAGGAGGTTGTATTTCTTTGCTATACTTACCATAGTCTCATAATTTTGTTCATTGGCACCGTAAAGAATGGGACCGAGGCTTGAAAACTCTTCAGCAGCGGCAGACGCTATTTCGGTATCCTCGGTAATAATCATGGGTATAACTTTGCTGCAGGATTGTACAACTTTTTTAATTAAGGAAATAAATTTTTGCTTGTCACCCGTTGAACATCTGAAGGCGGCAATTTCTACAAACATTTCTTCACTGATTCTGGTGTAATTTACGGAATTTATATTATTAATTTTTTTAGTGACCTCATCTTCGTTCATACCATCATCAAACATCACTGCAAACCTGGGTTTGTTCACAAAGGTCTTTTCATGCCTGAAAAGAACCGTTTCCCCTCCCAGTGAGTATATTCTGTCTCCAGTTCCGAATTTTACGGTCTTCATGAGCGGTGCTGTGGCTTCTTCCAGTTTGGCCCTGGCATCATCTGACATATAAGGGCATTTTTCCGCCTGAGTTCCTCCCTGGGCCAGTTTCATGGCAAAGGCAAGACATGTGGGAAAACCGCATTCCTTGCAATTTTTCTTGGGTAGCATCTTGTATATTTCCATGCCGTTTAAAGCCATGTTCATCTCTCCTTTTATGCTGTAAGTTCCTCAATAAAATTGCGGATTACTTCCACAGACCTGGGATGTCTTAAAATGACCGCATTGGAACCTGTGGCGAGTACTCCTGCGGCAGTAGCTACTTCCATAGCTATACCTCTGGCCTCCTGATTTCCCCACTCGGGCATATCATTTTCTGTAGCCGCCGATTCCTTTACCTTCCAGGTCTCAAAGCTGACCGGACTAATAATGGGCATCTGCAGCGTGACATCATTCTGGTCGAGAGCGGCAAGCCTTATCCTGTCCATGGTGGTGACCACATACTCAAAACCGTATCCTACTGCCGAGCATCCAGGATTCATGACCATCCTTTCGGGTTTTACCCCCAGCTGTGTTATCAGTATGTTTAGCTGTTTGGCCAGGTTCAGGTCTACCGAAGATTCAGCCGACACTATGTTTCCGTATGCCATACCAGCGGCGGCTCCTACTTCTTTGTAATTGGCTTCCACTGCAGAAAGAAAAACATAGTTTTTGTCCGGCACCGCTTCGGCTACCTTGGTGAAGACACTGGCATTTTTTTCATCGGAATCGCAGCCGGCGATGACCAGAGGCAGTGTGATTTCGTCAGCAAGTCTTTTCACCACCGCCGCACATTCTTCGGGAGACTTATTATTCCCTTCAGGACTGGCACCTTCCAGTTTTATGCAAATAAAGTCGGGATTGCTCTTTTCGATACAATACTTTGCCCATTTTACCGGGTCATGGGCATATTCCCCAAAAATATTTTTCAAACTCTGGGGCCAGCTTTCGGGGAATATATCCCATATTTCCATGCCGATAGCTGGTTTTGCTCCTGTGTCGCCGTCGAAGCTGTAAAAGGGCAGTGTAGATTCCCCTCCCAGCTTCAGACCTGACCCGATGGTTACTTCCCGGATTTTTCCGCCGAACTTTTGCGACGGCTTTTTATAAGGCATATGGATTCCTCCTAAAACATAGAATTATAATCGGGGCTGCTATTATTTTAATAATCCTTCACAGCCGTTAAAAATGAATCAAAAATACTCCTCACCGCTTTTAAAGCAGGTGTATCTTCCGGTATCTTGACAAGCGGCAGGCCTAAGTTGTCATAATCAAAGATTTTACCGTCTAACGGCACTGTACCAGCCAGTTCAAGGCCGTAACCGTCAATGGCTTTTTTTATTTCATCGGTAAGACCGCTTTCCGGAACCCTGTTTACAATGAGGTAAAGGTTTTTAACATCCAGATGAAGTTCTTCTATAAGTTCTTTTACTCTTGCAGCTGCATCTATTCCCCTTTTGGAGCACTCGCTCACTGCAAACATGAGGTCTACTTTTTTTGTGGTCCGGCGGCTTAGATGTTCAAGGCCTGCCTCGTTATCGATCACCATAAATCTATAATTGTCCGATAGCCTGTCGGTGGCTTCTTTCAATAGGCCGTTGGCAAAGCAGTAACATCCTACTCCTTCGGGCCTTCCCATGACCAGCAGGTCAAAGCCGCGGCCTTCGATGACCGCCTGTTGAAGTTTCAGGTTGATGTATTCCGCCTTTGTCATGTTGCCAGGAAGTTTGCCATCCCGGTTTTTTATGCTCACCTCTTCCCTTATTTCACCAAGCGTGGTCTCCACTTCCATGCCCAGCACCTGGTTTAAATTAGCGTTAGGATCGGCATCCACAGCCAGCACCGGAGTCATTTTGTTTTTTACCAGGTAATCCACCAGAAATCCCGCAATGGTGGTTTTACCGGTGCCACCCTTGCCCGCCACCGCTATTGTATAGGCCATTTTGACCGCCTCCATAGTTTATTGCTCTCAAACTTTGTGAATTGCATCACCATTTACGTCCTTTAATGCCTCCATGACTGCTTCGGTCAGGGTGGGATGTGCATGGACGACCCTACCCAGTTGCTCTGCTGTAAGACCGTATTTTATACCTGCCGCCAGTTCCTGGATTAGGTCCGTCGCATGGGGACCTATAATTGAAGCACCAAGGATTTTGCCGGTCTTTTCATCGGCTATCACTTTTACCCTCCCCGTCAACTGTCCCATAGCCTGAGCCTTTCCAAGGCCCCTGAAATCAAAAATACCTTTTCTTATATTTAAGCCTTTTGCCAAGGCCTCTTCCTCGGTTAAACCTGCTCCGGAAACTTCCGGGTCAGTAAAAACGCCCCTGGGCACTGCTGAATAATCCATAGGGCATTTATTCCCCAGGATATTTTCTACCGCACACTCTCCTTCTGCAGAAGCAAGATGGGCCAATTGCGGACCCGGCACCACATCACCTATGGCATAGATGCTATCTATGTTTGTCTTCATATATTCATCGACTGGTATTCTTCCACTTTCAATTTTTACTCCGATATCCTCCAGGCCCAGATCTTGAATATTGGCTTTTCTGCCGATAGCCACCAGCATCATCTCTGCCTCGATCTGTTCGCCATTTTCGAGGGTAGCCTTGACGCCTGCATCGTCAGTTTCGACTTTCACTATCCTGGCGGAGAGCATTAGTTTAATTTTCTTCCTCTTGAACACTTTCTCCATCTCACGGCCTATTTCTTTGTCCTCCAAAGGCAGTGCGTGGTCCATCATTTCCACCATGATGATGTCGGTGCCAAGATTTTTAAAGAACATGCCGAATTCACATCCTATGACGCCGGCCCCTACTATTATCATGCTGGAAGGTAATACTTTCAAATTTAAGGCTTCATCGCTTGTTATCACCTTTTTGCCATCATAAGGGAAAATAGGGATCCGGGCAGGGGAGGAACCGGTAGCCACAACTATGGCATCGGCCTGAAGCGTCTCGGTGGAGCCATCATCTTTTAAAACGGCTACCTCATTTTTTCCGCAGATCCTGCCGATTCCCTTTATCATTTTCACTCCATTTTTCTCAAATAAGAATTCTATACCTTTTACCAGTCTTTCTACTATCTTGTCTTTTCTGGCCATAATGGAGTTTAAGTCGGGGGATACTTTGCCATCGATATGTATTCCAAATTCTTCCGCTTCTCTTATGGCTGTGAGGACATCGCTTGATGCAAGAAGTGCTTTAGTTGGTATGCATCCTCGATTGAGGCATGTACCGCCGACCCTGTCTTTTTCTATTACAGTGACATCGCATCCGAGCTTGGCCGCTTTTATGGCCCCGACATATCCGCCGGGCCCAGCTCCTATAAACACAATCTTTTTTGCCATGGTAAACCTCCTGCCAAAACTTTATGCTGCACTTTCCAGATCGCACATCTCCAAAAGTGTCGGGACATTTTCCTCGGCGCCTATAGCCATGATATGGACACCGTCGCACAGTTCTTGCCGCCTTAATTCATTTATAAATTCAGCGGCGATTTTTAGGCCTTCCTTCACTTTATCCTGAGATTTCCTTAGCCTTTCGATGATCTCATCGGGCACGAATATTCCCGGCACATTTTTGTTCATGTAATTGGCCATTCCTGGAGATTTTAATGGGATTATTCCTACTAATATTTTGGTGTCTATATCCCCCATAGCGTCTTTAAATTTTTTAAAAAGTTCTATATCAAAGACTGCCTGGGTTTGAAAGAACCGGGCTCCAGCCTGAATTTTCTTCTTCATTTTCATCAACTGAAGTTCCATGGGATCGTAAACCGGCGTGACGCTGGCGCCCAGATAAAAATCCGGTGCCCCGGAAAGGTCGTTTCCAGCCAGGTCCTTGCCGCTCATGAGGATTTCGGCTACCTGAAGGATATTGACGGAATCCATCTCAAAAACTCCCTTGGCCTGAGGGTTGTCACCGAAGGAAGGATGGTCTCCGGTCAGGGCCAGCACATTTTTAATTCCCAGGGCTCCGGCCGACAGCAACTCCCCCTGGATGGCAATTCGATTCCTATCCCTGCCGGTTATCTGCATCACCGGCTCAAGGCCTTCTTCCAGCAGAATTGTGGCTGCACCCAGAGAAGAAGCTCTTACCACAGCGCTCTGGAAATCGGTGACATTTACAGCATCCACCATTCCTTTGACAGCCAGGGCACACTCTTTAAATCTTTTAAAATCCGTCCCCTTGGGTGGAGCCATTTCTGCGGTGACGGCAAAGCCGCCACTTTCAAGCTTTTGCTTAAGACCCATAGTTCTTCCTCCAATCCAACTATTTGCCCACTATTACCCTCCTGGGATTTGCAGCTTTGCTGTAATCTTTGGGGCTTTTTATCTCCATGAACTTTCCGAGCTCATTTGACTCCTTCAATCTTTTGTATATAAGCACCCATGCACAGTCATTTTCGGGATTGACCTCGCACTTGCCATCTCTTGAACCGCCGCATGGACCGTTTAAAAGGCTCTTGGCGCAGCGGGTTATGGGGCAGATGCCGGCGGTCCAGCCCAGCTCGCACCGGCCGCAGGCCCGGCATGCCTCACTGAAATGGCCGATTCTCTCCACTTCGCCTATGAACATGGTATCATTGGCGGGATATACCGGGATATTAACCAATCCGGCCACAGTCTGCACTCCATCGCCGCAGGCCATGCAAAGTATAGCATCTGATGAATCCAATGCCTGTTTTTGTTTTTTTAAGGTGGCCCGGGCTTGAAGTTTGTTGCAAGATGGGTCCAGCACAGCATATCCCGTGACCTTCTTGCCTTCCTCCCGGAGCTTTTGGCTCATGTCCAAAATCTCTTTTTCGCCGCCGGTCATGCAGGAGGTGGCGCACAGGCTGCAGCCCGTTATGAATATGTTCTTTTTACCATCTAAAAACTTCAGTATTTCTGAAAACGGTTTTGGCTGTGTAATTACCATTTTTATACTCCACCTTTCCTTGCAGGTGATTTTGATGACCTGTCACCTAACCGTTCAGCCGGATGTTCTAAAGTTCGATCCCCGGCTTCGCAGGGTCACACCGGCAATTCGGCCGGACCTCATTGCAGGCCGGTATAAATCGAAGATATGTTAATTTTATAATCTTAAAAATCTACAACCCATTTTGTATTTTACATGCATCTATTACGTGTTTTGCCAGAATGGTGGAAGTGACCGCGCCTACACCTCCCGGCACCGGTGTTATCATACCGGCTACCTGACTTACTTCATCAAAATCCACATCTCCGCACATCCTGCCGTTTTCATCGAAATTTATACCGACATCGATGACTACCGCACCTTCTTTTACCATATTTCTTTTAACCATTTTGGCCTTGCCTGCAGCTGCTATCAATATTTCCGCCCTGCGTGATTCTTCGGCAAGGTTTAAGGTCTTCGTATGGCATACGGTTATGGTGGCATTTTCCTTCAGAAGCATCATGGCCAGAGGCCTTCCCACCACCATGCTCCTGCCTATGATAGTGGTCCTCTTGCCTTTGGGGTCTATGCCGTAGTGATGTAGTATTTCCATCACCGCAGATGGCGTGCATGGAGCAAATCCCCCTTCTTCGCCACTCATTACTTTACTGATGTTTACGGGACTCATACAGTCCACATCTTTTGCTGGAAATATTTCATATTTAACCACATTTTCAGAAATCTGACCGGGCAATGGCCTCATTATCATAATGCCGTTTACTTTCTCATCGTCATTTAGCTGGCGTATGACATCCACAAATTTGTCCTGGACCAAGTCTTTCGGAAGCTCTCTAACATTGCACTCGATGCCTATCTCACTGCATCTTTTGACAGCCCCCTTAATATAGGCGGCAGAATCCGCCCGGTCGCCAACTATCACAATGGAAAGGCTTGGGGTTATCCCCTTTTGACAAAGCATTTCCACTTCTTCCTTGAGTTTTTGTTTTAGGGACTCTGCCACTTCCTTGCCCTTTAAAAGAGTTGCCATGGCTGAATTCTCCTTTTCTTTTTGTTTTGGAAAACTCTGGAGTTATTTAGAAGTTCAAGATTCGACGCTCTCAAGCCTTTGTCTTTTTTAACCGCTCTTCCACTATCCTGTTGGTTTCATCTGCTATTTCCATACTTTTTCTCACCAGTTCATCCATGTCTTCATAGGCTTTTTTTACAAATTCCTCGTCTTTTATGCCATTCAGGTTTATTATTACATTGAGCCTTCCGCTCAATATTGCAGCTTTGAGGCAGTAAGTGCCAACTCCTACATCGCTGATGGCAAGCCTGGAACCGATATCCGCCAGCCTTCTCTGCAGCACAAGGGCTTTTCTGGCAGTTTTCATAATGTCGAGGGGCACCGAGCATGCCTTTTTCAAGGCCTTTTGCATGGCTTCTTCTTTTTGTTTTTTCTGTTCTTCAGTTTCCTTTGGCATCTTATAAGCTTCAGCTACATCTTTGAAAACCAACGCATCCTCATCCACCAGTTTCAGAAGATGGTCCTGAAGGCTCCTGGCTTTTTCCATTATTTCATAAACTTCTTTTTCCACATCTTTGTACTTTTCTTTTCCCACGGTGAGGTTTCCCACCATATTCCCCAGAGCCATGCCAATGGCTCCTACCAGTGCAGCCGCTCCTCCGCCCCCGGGAACCGGTTCCCGGGATGCCAGCAATTCAATAAATTCTTCACATGTTTTTTTTATTAACATATACCCACCTCTTTTCGGGGTTGAAACTTAGAACAATCCGCTGATACGTCCGTTTTCATCCACATCGATGTTTTCTGCCGCAGGTTTTTTGGGAAGCCCCGGCATGGTCATTATCTCACCGGTGAGAGCCACCACAAAGCCCGCTCCTGCGGAAAGCTTTACATTTCTCACATTTATCTTGAAACCAGTCGGTCTGCCAAGTTTTGAAGGATCATCGCTGAGAGAATACTGAGTCTTTGCTATGCATACCGGGAGATTCCCAAATCCCAACTCTTCAAGGTTCCTGATTTCTTTCGTGGCGGCCGGTGAAAACTCAACACCATCGGCACCATATATTTCTCTGGCTATGGTTTCTATTTTTTCTGCGATGCCCGCATCAAGACTATAAACTGGCTTATAATGGTTTTTACCCTCATCGATGAGGCGCAGTACTTCTTTTGCCAGTTCAATACCGCCTTTTCCGCCTTTGGCCCAGACTTCAGACAGCACCGATTTCACACCGTAGCGCCCGCATTCTTCTTCGATGAGCTTGAGCTCCTTTTCCGTATCCATCGGGAACCGGTTGATGGCCACCACTGCCGGCAGACCAAATTTTACCGTAATGTTCTCCACATGCTTTAAAAGATTGGGTATGCCTTTCTTTAATGCTTCAAGATTTTCCATGTTCAGGTCTTCTTTTTTAACCCCGCCATTGTATTTCAGGGCTCTTACCGTAGCCACGATAACTACAGCATCGGGTTTAATGCCAGCCGTCCTGCATTTTATATCCAGGAATTTTTCGGCACCCAAGTCAGCGCCGAAACCGGCCTCGGTGACCACGAAATCTGCGAGTTTCAAGGCCATCTTTGTGGCTATAATGCTGTTGCACCCATGGGCGATATTGGCAAAGGGGCCCCCGTGCACAAAGGCCGGTGTGCCTTCCAGTGTCTGGACCAGGTTTGGCTTTAATGCGTCCTTGAGCAGTGCAGCCATGGCTCCCTGAGCTTTCAGATCTCCTGCCGTAACGGGTCTGCCATCGTAAGTATAACCTATGATTATTCTGGCCAGCCTGTTTTTCAAGTCTTCCAGATCCTTTGCCAGACAGAATATGGCCATGACCTCCGATGCCACGGTTATGTCGTATCCATCCTCCCTGGGTGTCCCGTTAGCCTTTCCTCCGAGGCCGTCCACTATGAAGCGGAGCTGTCTGTCATTCATGTCCACGCATCTCTTCCAGGTGATGCGTCGGGGATCGATACCCAGCTGATTGCCCTGATATATGTGGTTGTCTATCATGGCCGCCAGAAGATTGTTTGCTGCACCGATGGCGTGGAAGTCACCGGTAAAGTGCAAATTTATGTCTTCCATGGGGATCACCTGGGCGTATCCTCCACCGGCCGCACCGCCCTTTATTCCAAAGACCGGTCCCAGCGAAGGTTCTCTCAGGGCTATGGCTACCTTTTTACCGAGCTTTTCGAGGGCATCTCCCAGACCCACGGTGGTTGTGGTCTTGCCTTCCCCCGCAGGCGTTGGGTTTATGGCGGTAGTCAAGATGAGCTTCCCATCCTCTTTGTCTTGATATTTTTTGAGCAGATTGTAATCAACCTTGGCCTTATACTTGCCGTAGTATTCGATATCATCTTCCGTAAGACCCAGTTTACCGGCAATATCCCGGATATGTTCGGGCTTTGCCTCCTGTGCAATTTCGATGTCGCTTTTGAAGCTCATAAAATTTCCCCCTCATTTGTAATTTTTAATTCCTATTCACTTTTCTCATAAGTGAAGCGTTATTTGCGCTCACTTTCAGACTTGTTATGGCAGCGTTTTATTACAAATCCCTCAGGCTCTTTTCCAATTTTTCTTTTATTGCCATTCCTTCCCGAATTTTTTCCTGACTTTTTTCATAGGGAGAAACACCCAGTATATCAGCTTGAACCACTTTTTCGTCATATGACATAAAACCCAGCACCGGTACATCGCCTGAGAAATTTATAATAAAATCTTTTTCTTCCTGAGTCTTTATTTTATTGCCTACTGCAAAGACCTTGTTTACACCGATATCTTCCGAAAGTTTTTTTATAGATTTTAGAGTCTGAATACTCCTCCTGCCTGGCTCTACCACCACCACAAAGGCATCTACTGCCTGAGCGGTGGCTCTTCCCAGGTGTTCAATCCCGGCTTCCATGTCCATTATCAAAACTTCGTTGGTGCAAAGTAGCAGATGACTCATGAGGGCTTTTAAAAAAGCATGTTCAGGGCATATGCACCCTGTGCCTCCCTGTTTTACCGTACCCATGACCAAAAGCTTTACGCCATTGTGGTCCACACAGTATCTTTGCGGAATATCTTCTACCCTGGGGTTTAATTTAAACATCTGCCCGACGAGGCCGGGTATCGCTTCAGTCCTTTGAGCTATCAAATCTTTCATCTCGGATATGGGAACTATCTTTCCCATTACCTCTTCGGGAAATCCCAATGCCGACGCCAAATTAGAATCGGGGTCCGCATCCACAGCCAGCACCTTATAACCATCGGCGGCATAAATCCTAGCCAGGATTCCAGCGAGAGTAGTCTTGCCTGCTCCGCCTTTGCCGGTAATTGCGATTTTCATATGATCACGTCCTCTTATATATGCCGGGGTACCCAACAAGCTTCAGGATTTTTTTATCATTCCGCAAAATATGTTCTGAATCTGGTGATTTCCTTCTATGAATAGAAGTTCTATAACGATGTAATTTGTTAAATTTGCAATAATTTCCTTTTGTTTTCAATATGATTTAATATCTTTCGAGCAGCTTTTACAGGATCGGGCTCTATATCGAACTTTCCTCCATACACATTTTCCATATCGGAGGTAAGATACTTGGTAAGATTTTCTGAACCAGTTATCTGCGGCGACACCCCCAGCACCACATAAATTCCTGATGCCACGGCATATGTCCCGATGGACAGCGCCTTCTCAGACATCCATTCAGGGGCCGCAGCCGCTACCGGAAGATCTTTTATATCCACATCCATGTAATTGGCCACCATTGAAACAAGTTTTAATATCCTGCTTATATCAACACAGGAACCCATGTGGAGCACCGGCGGTATTTTCAAAAGACTGCATGCGGTGGCAAGGCCTTTCCCGGCAAGCTTTACGGTATCATCGCTCATGAGTCCCGATTTTATGCACGCATGGGCACCGCATCCGGTGGTTACTACGAGCACATCATTTTTTATAAGTTCTTTGGCAAGCTCCACATGACATTCATCATAGGGCACCCGATGGTTGTTGCACCCTACTATAGCCGCAGCACCTCGCACAACTCCGGATTTAATGGCATCGGCAAGAGGTTTTACCGTGCCTGAAGGATGCGCAAAGGTGTTCGTCACACCATCTAAAATCTTGATAATAGCTTCCAAACTGTAACCTACTTTTCCCTTTGACTTTTCTTCGGGGATAAGTATATTGCCAGTCCTGTTTTTGAAATTCAAGATGGCTTCCTGAACAATCCTTTTGGCGCACTCTACAGGTTTTTTATCATCAAATTCCATATGTATGGCTCCGGGTATTTTTGCTTTGCGAGATGTGGTTATAAGCTTTGTATGGTAACATTTTGAAACTTGAGTTAAAGATGGCATGATGCACTGTACATCCACTACCATGGCTTCCACTGCACCTGTTATTATAGCCAGTTCCTGCTGAAAGAAATTGCCCGCCATGGGAACGCTGTGCCTCATGGAAATCTCATTGCCCGTGCAGCACATGCCCACAAGGTTTATACTTTCAGCTCCCTGACTTTTTGCTATCTCCAACATTTCAGGGTCATTTACCGCTATGACCATGGCTTCCGACAGCGTGGGTTCATGGCCGTGAATGACTATATTTACAGAATCTTTTTTTAACACCCCCAGATTTGCTTCTACTTCATGGGGTACCGGGGTCCCGAACAATATGTCCGAAAGTTCGGTGCCTATCATGGAGCCTCCCCAGCCGTCGCTCAGAGCAGCTCTCACCGCTGAATTCATTATGTTCCTGTAATCTGCATCACATCCCATATGGGTTGAATGCAGCACTTCCACCACATCCCTGTCGATGGCCCGGGGGATTACATTCAATTTTTCCCATATTTCTTTCCTCTTTTTAGGGGCCCTCTCAATGAACCGGAGATGGCCGAAAGGCTTTCCGAATTCTTCAAGAGCCGTTTTTGCAACTTTTGCGGCCAGCTCTTCGATGCCGCCATTGGAGGTTTCAATTCCCCATTCTTCAGCCAGAAACTTCAGTTTTTCTTTATCTTTTACCGGTCTTTTTTGTTCTACGGAATCTAACAAAGCTTCAGCCATATCCCTTCCATGGTCTGAATGGGCCGCGGCACCTGCGGCAATGGACCTGGCAAGGTTTCTGGCGGCTATGATATCTTCCGTGGCACCGCATATGCCTTTTTTAGGACCATCGGGGGATATCTTCACTATGCGGCATGGCCCCATCGAACAGTTAGTGCAGCATACTCCCATCTCCCCAAAGCCACACTGAGGTTGCATAGCCCGGGCTCTATCCCAGACCGTTTCGACTTTATCTTCTTTTGCTTTTTTTAAGAGAGCGTTTAAAACCGGCTCACAGCTATTGCAATTTCTATTATCCTGCATCAAAATCACCCTTTATCATGGAATCTATACTGCTTTTACTTTTAAAGCTTTTGTCGGGCAGGCCCGGGCACAAAGAGGTTCTGGGGCTTTTTCGCATCTGTCGCACAGTGTGGGAAACGGCTCCAGCACTATGGCTCCGAAAGGACATGCTTCCTTGCAAAGTCCGCATCCGGTACACGTTAAATAATTAACTTTAACCGTGCCATTTTCGTCTTTTGACAGAGACTTTGTAGGGCAACTGTCCATACATTTTGGATTTTTACATAACATGCATTGTTCAAGTTTGATCTTTCCGCTTACCTTTTTTATTCTTATACGAGAAATTTTATTTTCTTTTATAGCGCCCATGATGCTTTTCACCCTGGAGTGGGCTGCCGCGCATGCAAGTTCACATGTCTTGCACCCCATGCATAAATCCTTGTTAAAGGAAATCTTCACCATATAAAATCACTTCCTTGTGTATATTGTATTTCTTTTTTGTTATTTTTTTCACAATATCTATTTTTGATGATAATACTTTGTTATTTTTTTGTCAATATTTTTTAATAAAAATTTTTTAAGGTTGTTTTGTCTATTTTTATCGGGATTTCAGCTTATAGACAAAGCCCGCATGTATTATTTCGCTACGGACACGCTCGCACGCCGTTTGCGGCAGCAGAGCTGCCGACGGCTGAGCGAAACTAGTCCCGCTCCATAATACATGCGGGCCAAGTGAGTTTATCAACGGTCTGAAATCCCGGAAAACCGGGATTGTAAATGTTTCAACCTGTTTACCTCCTGCCTGGCGACAGGGCTTTCATCAATCCAAAGACCGCAAAAAATGTAATAACCGTCCCTATAACCCCTGCCATGGCAGTAGAAATTTTCCCATCTGAAATGCCGCGAACTGCATAATCGGGCATGGGAGAGAACCGGGCCATGAGAGTTTCGCTTTTATCCGCGAAGGCCAGATTCTCTGCCACTTTTTCCAGGCCATCGGGATGGGTGGACGCAAAGGGCGAAAGTATTAAGGCCACAAGGACTGCTGTCAGCAAAATTACTCCCCATTTTCTCAATTTGCTCTACCTCCTCCATCCACGTCAATAGCAGTCTCTGCACTATTCTTTATGCCGAAACCTGCCTTCAGGTTGAGCACCCTGCCGATATACGCCACTGCCACGGTTGTTATCAATCCCTCGCCGATGCCTATGGCGGCGTGAACCATTGCCATGGGCAAAATCACAGTTTTGAGGGGAACGGTCCCGGAAAGGGCCAATTCAAGGCTGGTAAACACGGCGGCCACCATGACGGAAAACCATGATGCTGCAAAAGTGGCTATCGTATCAGCACAGGTGAATCGCGCATACTTTTTTAATGCCACGTATATGTAGTATGCCGCCATGGGTGATGCCACAGCCATGTTCAATATATTGGCACCGAGAGCTAGAATGCCACCGTCCTGAAAAAAAAGGCTCTGCACTATCAAAACACTGGCTATAATGAGCCCGGCACTGTATGGCCCCAGAAGTATGGTAGCCAGTGCGGCTCCCAGCAGATGTCCCGATGTGCCGGCCATTACCGGGAAGTTCACCATCTGGGCGGCAAAAATGAAGGCAGCCATCACCCCCAGCACTGGGATGCCCCTGTCCCCTAGACTTCTCCTGGCTTTTTCCACATCGTTTTTAATGGCGTACGCGCTAATGGCAGCGGTGGTGATGATAGTTTTTGCGTCTAAAAAACCGTCGGGAATGTGCATGAAATTCAACCCCTTCTTAAAATTATTCCGTGAAACAAAAGGCCATGAAAGTACAGGCGCTATTGCGCCAGACCTTCATGGCCTCTTTTTGGCATCTTCATGATGCCTCTCGTTCATTAAAATATGGAATTTACATAAACATTGCTTTATACAGATAATATTATAAGGCGCTGTGAAATTTTTGTCAATTCTTTTTTAATTTATTCATTTTGTATCTTATGAACTCCGCCGCCTCATCTACGGACCTGGGTATATTATTATATCCAATTTCCGGCAATTTGCGGAATAATTTTACCATTACAGGATATTCAAGTTCAGATTCATTTATGAGCTTTTCATCTGCCAGGATGTCTGGCCCTCCCTGAGCCAGCACCCTGCCGTCTTTTATTATCACCACATCATCGGCCCACTCATAGGCAAAATCCACGTTATGGGTGGCAACAATAATTGTGTTGCCTTCGACATTTATGCCATTCAGAATTTTTATAAGCTCAACTTTGCCTGAAGGATCGAGAAAGGCATGGGGCTCATCAAGAACAAGGATTGCCGGCTTTAATGCCAGCACTCCTGCAATGGCTACCCTTTTCCTCTGGCCGTAGCTTAAATGAAAGGGCATCTTTTGTTCCAGCCCTTCAAGTTTTACAGCCCTCAGGGCCTGTCTTGCCCGCCTTTGTACCTCATCATCCGGCAGGTTGAAATTCACAGGGCCGAAGGCCACGTCCTCCCACACCGTGGTGCAGAAAACCTGGTCATCGGGGTCCTGAAACACAAGCCCGACCATCTGTCGTATCTTTTTTTCATTTTCCCGGTTTGATTCTAACCCCATAATCTTTACGGTTCCATGCTGGGGAAGGTAAATGCCGTTTAAATGCAGGAGCAGAGTGGATTTGCCGGCGCCGTTGGGGCCGAGGATTGCCGTCCTCGATCCCTTTTTTATCTTCAGGGTTACACCCTTCAGGGCTTGAGTGCCGTCCTTGTGCCTGAAGGCAAGGTCCTCTATCTCTACGGCAAAATCCATGATAGCACCCCCAGCTCGGCCATCTTTAATGTCAGAGGTATAAGGATGATTGAAAGGCCAACAATATAATCCATCTTTTGCAATCTCTTGCGCCCTCCTACAGGTATGACGCTGCCCCCGTAGCCCCTTGCCAGCATTGCCTGGTAAACCCGTTCGCTCCTTTCATAGGAACGAATAAAAAGGACTCCCACCGTCTGGCCCAGCACCTTCATGGTAGACGAGTGCCACATGCTTTTGTGCGGCACATAACCCCTGGCCTTTCTCGCCGTCATCATCCTGTTCATTTCCCTTGACAGGATGTCCGAGTAGCGAAGGGTAAAGCCCACAAGGTTTACCATGATCTCCGGCAAACGAAGGGAACGCATGGAAGATAGTAATTCCTGAAGGGTCATGGAGGAAATAACAGTATTCAATACATATATGGCATTTAAAGCCCTCAAAAATATAACAAGGCCCCTGTCGATGCTCTTGCCCGCCTTCAAATCTATAAGCATGATACCGGCACTCATGGCTGCAATAAACAATAACGGAGGTATCAGCTGCCGGATGTTCTTATATCCCGGAAATCTCAAGATGAGCAAGAGTAAAAAGTATAAGATCAGGCACCATATCAAATAAGGCCATGCCCTTAACGTTGCAACAATAGCCACATATATTATGGCGGAAAACAGCTTTATACTGCCTTCTGTTCCGGCAAACAGATTCCTCAATAACTACACACCCCCGAGGTATGCCCGGGTAACTTCCTGGTTTTGCAAAAGTTCCTGCCCGGAACCGGACAATGCTATGGCGCCGGTTTCCAGCACATAAGCATAGTCCGCCACCTTGAGGGCCATCCTGGCATTTTGCTCTATGAGAAGGATGGTAACCCCTTCCTCGTGAATTTTTTGTATTATTTTAAATACATCCCTTACCAGAAGAGGTGCAAGCCCCAGAGACGGTTCATCCATCATCAGCAGCTTTGGCCTTGACATTAAAGCCCTGCCCACCGCCAGCATCTGCTGTTCGCCGCCGGAGAGGGTGCCTGCCAGCTGTTTTTCCCGTTCTTTCAGTCGAGGAAAGAGTGAGTACACCCATTCGATATCGTTTTTTATTCCGGACTCATCTTTCCTGGTATAAGCCCCCAGCACCAGGTTCTCGTAGATGGTAAGGTCCGCAAACACCCTTCGGCCCTCGGGCACCATGGAAACGCCCCTTTTGACTATTTCCCTGGTAGGGAGCCTGCTGATATCTTCCCCCATAAACGAAATGGTTCCGCTTTTTTTCACCAGGTTGCATATGGCCCTGAGCGTAGAGCTCTTTCCGGCGCCGTTGGCTCCTATTAGGGTGATGATACTTCCCTGTGGAACACTCATGTCGATGCCCCTTACCGCATGAATGCCTCCATACCTCACATTCAGGTCTTTTATCTCAAGCATCCATTTCCACCCCCAGATAGGCCTCGATGACCTTTTGATTGCCCTGGATCTCTGCGGGATTACCTTCGGCGATGGTGACACCGTGGTCCAGCACCAGAATGCGTTCGCATACGCCCATGACCACCTGCATGTGGTGTTCTATCATAAAAATGCTCAGGTCGAATTCATCCCTTATTTCTCCTATAAATTCCATCAATTCCTGGGATTCTTTCGGATTCATGCCCGCCGCCGGTTCGTCCAGGAGAAGAATCCTGGGATGGGTAGCCAGAGCCCGCGCTATTTCCAGCCTTCTCTGCTGACCATAGGGCAGGGAACCGGCTTTCTCATTTGCAAATTTCGTCAAGCGGACGCTCTCCAGGAGCTCCAGAGCCTCCTTCCTCATGGCATTTTCCTCCCGCAGATATCCCGGCAGGCGCATCATGGCCGCTGCAAAGGAAGATTTCAACCTGAGATGATGGGCTACCAGCACATTTTCCAGCACCGAAAGATTTGAAAACAGCCGGATGTTCTGGAAGGTCCTGGCTATGCCCAGTTTTGTAATTTTATCCGGCAGCATGCCCGTTATATCCGTGCCATTGAAGTGTACGCTGCCCGATACGGGCCTGTAGATGCCTGTTATGGCATTGAAGGCAGTAGTCTTTCCCGCTCCGTTGGGCCCTATCAGCCCCACTATTTCGCCTTTTTCAAGGGAGAGCGAAAAGTCCGATACTGCAGTGAGGCCGCCGAATTTTATGGTGATGTTCTTAACTTCCAGAAGACTCATGACGGCCCGCCCCCTTTCTCAAAAGCATATCCCAGGTGATCTCCTTTTCTCCCATTATTCCCTGCCTCATGAAGAGCACCACCACTATGAGGATCACAGCAAATACCACCATCCTCATGCCGGGTATGCCGGGGATGTTTATGAAGCCCAGATTCATGGGAGATTCCACCACCCTTAAAAGCTCCATGATCACCGTCATTATAAATGCCGAAATACAAGAGCCCGTGATGCTCCCCATGCCTCCCAGCACCACCATTAGGAGTATCTGATAGGTGAGGAAGAACCTGAACATGGTAGGATCAATGGTGGATATAAGGTTTGCCAGGAGGGCACCGCCGATGCCGGCTATAAAGGCGCTTAGGGAAAAGCTGAGAACCTTGTGATAAAAGAGATTGACACCCATTGCCTGGGCAGCTATCTCGTCCTCCCGGATGGCCTTAAAGGCCCTGCCGTAACTGGAATTCAAAAGAGTTATAAGCCCCAGGATCACCACTATGGCAGTCCCCCAGCTCCAGTAAAGATTGGTATACTGGGGTATCCCCTTGAGGCCCAGAGCTCCGTTGGTAATGGTCTGTGTATTGGTGAAGATTACGGAGATTATTTCACCGAATCCCAGTGTTGCAATGGCCAGGTAGTCACCCTTTAATTTCAGTACCGGCGCCCCGATAAGGAATCCAACCAGCGCCGAAATCAAGCCTGCCAGTATGAGAGCCACAATAAAAGGTGCATTCAGATGAGCCAGTGCAGGATTTATGGGGACCATGAAAAAATTCATGGCCTTAACTTCCGGGGACATGGTGAGTAGCGCGCTGACGTAGGCTCCCACCGCCATAAAACCTGCGGTGCCCAGGGAAAACAGCCCCGTAAATCCGTTGGTGAGATTCAGGCTCAAAGTGAGGATTATATTTATGGCACACAGGTTTAAGATCCTCACCTTGTACGCGTCAAGATTGCCCTGAGCCCAGATTAAAAATGCAAAAACTACCGCTATTGCAGCAATAGATAGAAATATTCTGTTGATACTTTTCAATCCCATCATCTACACCTTCTCCGCCACTTTTTCGCCCAGGATACCGGTAGGTCTGAAGAGCAGTATCAATATCAGAATAATGAAGGCAAAGGCATCCCTGTACCCTGAAAGGCCGGGCAAAAACGCCACCAGCAGAATTTCTCCGATTCCCAGGATGAAACCTCCCAGCATGGCTCCCGGGATATTGCCGATACCGCCCACCACGGCGGCTATGAAACATTTTAATCCTGGCATGATGCCTATGAGGGGATGTAGTTGCGGATATTTCAACCCCCACATGATACCTCCCACCGCCGCCAGAGCCGAGCCCAGGCCGAAGGTAAAGGAAATAATGCGGTCCACATCGATTCCCATCAGCTTTGCCGTGTCGATGTCTTTGGAACATGCCCTCATGGCCATGCCCGTCCTGGTATTGTTTACGATATAGACGAGCCCCATTAAAAGTATTATAGTAATCACCGGTATTATGATGCCTAGATTTATGATGGAGACATTCCCCAGCTTGATAACCCCCTGGAAAACTTTCGGAGAATAGAAGGCCTGGGGCCTGCCTCCGAATACTACTATGCCGAAATTCTCCAAGAAAAACGATACCCCTATGGCTGAAATCAAAATGGAGATCCGGGGAGCATCCCTCAGAGGCTTGTAAGCCGCCTTCTCTATGCCCATGCCTACAAGGGCGGTGAGAACTATGGAAAGCAGCGCTGACAGCCACCAGGGCATGTGAAACAGCCCCACGCCGAAGAATACAAAGTATGCCGCCAGCATGATTATATCTCCATGGGCAAAATTAATCAGCCTCACTATGCCGTACACCATAGTATAGCCGATGGCTATCAGGGCGTAAAGGCTTCCCAGGGAAATGCCGTTTATAAGGTGCTGCAGGAAAAGTTCAAAAGTCAACAATAATCCCTCCTCTCGACTATTCCTTCTCATTAAAAATCTGTCCGGGGGCAAATCCCGGACAGATCTGGCAAAACACGCGCTCTCTCCGAGCTGCATAATCATTTATCCGGCTGAATGGTCTCTACATAGACAAATTTTCCATCTTTGACCTGTTTGATGACGGCGCTCTTGTTGGCATCGCCGTTTTCATCCAATGTAATGATGCCAGTGGCTCCTTTAAAGTCCTGGGTCTTGGCCAGCGCGTCCCTTATGGCCTGGGGTTCTGCGGAACCTGCCCTTTCGATGGCATCTCTTGCCACAAGGTATGCGTCAAAGCCCAAAGCAGCAAAGGCTGTGGGATCCTTGCCGTACTTCTGCTTGTAAGCATCCAGGAATTGCTTTGATACTTCGGTCACTGGAGCCTCTGCCGTGTAATGGGTGCTGAAGGCGACGCCTTCAACCGCCTGGCCGCCTATCTGGATAAATTCTGGAGCTTCGTAAGTGTCGCCGCCCAGGAACGGTGCCTTTATGCCGAGATCTCTTGCTTGCTTTATGAGAAGTGCTGACTCGCCGTAGTTTCCCGGAGCGAAAATCACGTCGGGATTAAGATCCTTTATGCCAGTAAGCTGAGCTGTAAACTCCTGGTCGCCTGTCTTGTACTTGGCTTCGGCCACTATGGCATTCTTATCGCCCGTAAGTTCCACAAAAGCCTGTTTAAAGTAATTGGAAAGACCTACCGAATAGTCATTGGATACGTCCATGATTATGGCTGCCTTTTTTGCCTTAAGGGTGTTGAAGGCATATTTTGCCATGACCTTGCCCTGGAATGGGTCAATGAAGCATACCCTGAAGTAATAGTCGTTATTTAACGTCACCAGCGGGTTTGTGGGAGAGCATCCTACCACGGGAACTTTTGCATCCTTTGCCACCTGACCGCCGGCCATGGAAAGGGAGCTGCCGTAGGAACCTATGATAACGCTGACCTTGTTTTGCTGTATCAGGCGGGATACAGCATTGGCGGCTTCGGTCTTGTCCGTCTTGTTGTCAACAAGGAAAAGCTTTATTTTCTTTCCCAGAACTTCCGGGAACATTTCGTTGGCCAGGTTGATGCCTTCCACGGTCATCTGACCGCCGGCGGCGCTGGCGCCGGTCATGGGCTCGTATACGCCGATCCGGATGACATCATCGGAAGATTCACTGGAAGACTGATTCGAATCGGATTTGCCCGAATCGGTGGCCTGCTCCGACTCGGCGGGTTTATTTGATTCGGAAGATTGTTTGCTTCCGCATCCTGCCAAAAATGCCGAAAGAACCAATAGTAGCACCACTGTAAAAACCAGTAACTTATTGATACTGTTTATCTTCTTTATTCTCATTTACAAATTTCCTCCCCCAATAATTTTTTAATTCCAGGGCTGTGTAAAAACTGATAAAAAATTTCTGGCGCGCTTTTATACGGATTATCTAAACACCCCCTTTGTCTACAGTCGAAGCGCACATGTCTATGTTATATAGACTATCATCATTTACATAAAAAATCAACAAACAAAAATTTACTAACAAAAATTTACTAATATATATTTATTCAACATAATCTATATTTTTCCTGCCGCAGGGTTCATTTTTATTTCTATAGAAATACCGTAAAAGACAAAAGCCGCACTGGATGCGGCTTTTGTCTACCCTATTAATTTCAATATTTATCTGATAAATGCAAAATACAGGGTAAAAGTTATTGCAAGAACATACATCATCCAGTGGACTTCTTTCCCTCTTCCGGAAAGCAGCATAAGAGCCGTATAAGCGATAAATCCCACCGAAAGTCCCAAAGAAATACTGAACGTCAGGGGCATTAAAACTGCTGTGAGAAAAGCGGGAAATGCCTCATAAAAATCATTGAATTTTATTTCATTGAGACTGGTGGCCATGAAAATACCAACTATGATCAGTGCCGGAGCTGTAGCCTCCCCGGGAACTGCCAGAGCTATAGGTGAAAAGATGATGCTGGCGATAAATAACAACGATACAACCACCGAGGTGAGGCCTGTCCTGCCTCCAACGCTGACACCTGCGGCACTTTCCACATAGGTGGTGGTATTGCTGGTCCCCAGCAGCGAACCTATTACTGTACCTATGGAGTCCGCAAACAGGGCTTTATTTCCCCTCTTGAGGTTACCCTTCTCATCGATCATGCCGGTGCGGCTGGCCACACCCACAAAAGTTCCGATGGTGTCGAAGAGGTCCGCAAAAAACAGCGAAAATATTACGGGATACATAGATAACTTCAGGGCATCCATGATATTTAGCTTGAAAAGTCCCGGCGCCATGCTGGGCGGTGCCGAGATGAGGGAAGCGGGCAGTTTGGTGATGCCCATGGGGATTCCGATAATGGTCGTAATTATTATCCCCAGCAGTATACCGCCCTTTACTCCCCGGGCTACCAGCACTGCCATAATTATTAAACCTATGGTGGCAAGAAGAACTTTTGGGTCTGTGAAATTTCCGAGGTCCACAAAAGTTGCCTGGTTGCTTACAACTATACCTGCATTTTTAAGACCAATGAATGCGATGAAAAGGCCAATGCCAGCGCCCACCGCATGCTTCAATGGAAGCGGTATGGCCCTTATCAAAAGCTCCCTTAAGCCAGTCAGGGTCACTATAACAGCTATAATACCGGAAAGGAACACTGCTCCCAGCGCCGTCTGCCATGCGATTCCCATCTTGCCTACCATAACATACGCAAAGAATGCATTGAGCCCCATGCCCGGAGCCAAAGCAAAGGGATAATTGGCGTAAAGCCCCATGAAAAGCGTGGATATGGCCGATGCCAGGGCCGTGGCCATGAACACTGCTCCCTGATCGAGGCCCGCATCTTTTAATACGGTCGGGTTTACAAGCAGGATGTAAGCCATGGTCACAAAGGTTGTGATACCTGCCAGGACCTCCGTCCTGACATTCGTCCCGTTCTTTGACAGACTGAAAAAGTTTTCTAAAAAGCCGTCCGACCCGCTGGAAATGGAAATCTCCTCCTTCAATGAAAAAACCTCCTTTTAATATTTTGTTAAAAAATACTAATTACCATTCCCCGCTAAAAATAAAAAATCCCCTCAGCGGGGAATGATTATACCCCCCTGTAGCCTGCGGTGTTTTACGGACACCCGGTAGAGACTTCCGGGCCATATCCCCGGAATTATACAGGGTAAGAACATGACTTTTTCCAGAAATATATTATCAAATACTAAGGTATTCTGTCAATATTAAAGCGAACGATATTTTTGATTTCTTTTTCTATCGTTCGCCAATTAGGGTATCTTAAATTTAACGAATCCCTTAAGTTTTAGATAGCCTGCTCTCTTTGCCTTCTTTTTATCATCATATCAAAAAACTCGTCAAATATACCGTTGCTGTCCGATGGCCCCGGAGCTGCCTCGGGGTGAAACTGCACCGAAAAAGCTGGAAGATACCTGTGCCTCAAGCCTTCCACAGTTCCATCATTCAGATTTTTATGGGTAATCACCAGCCCCAGCCTTTTCAGATCCTTTTCCCTAACGGCATATCCGTGATTCTGGGAAGTCATGCAAGTTTTTCCGGTCTCCAGGTCCACGACCGGGTGATTTGCACCCCTGTGGCCGAACTTAAGCTTATACGTTTCCGCACCCAGGGCCAGCGCCAGAAGCTGGTGGCCGAGACATATGCCGAAAATCGGCACCCGTCCCAAAAGCTTTTTTATGGTGGAGACTATGCCGGGAACACGTGCAGGATCTCCCGGGCCGTTGGACAGGAGTATGCCATCGGGTTTTAATGAAAAGATATCTTTTGCATCAAAAAAAGCCGGAACCACTACCACATCGGCGCCTTTTAGCCGCAGCTGCCGGAGGATATCCTTTTTTACTCCGAAATCCATGACCAACACTCTCGGACCTTTCCCGGGAAGCCTGTATACATGTCTGGTGGTAACCTGTGCGACCAAGTTGCCGTCATCTTCCGCCTTTATATCGCTGCACCCGCACGATATATCACCATTATTACTTTCAATTTTGATAAGCCCCCTCATGGTACCGTGTGACCTGATGTGTCTTGTGAGACTGCGGGTGTCTATGCCCGATATTCCGGTGACATTTTGTTCTTTTAAAAAGACATCCAGCTTTTGAAAGCCCACATCTTCGGATACATAATTTTCTCTGACTATCAGGGCCTTGGCCCATATTTTATCCGATTCCGAAAAAACCGGAGATGTGCCGTAATTTCCTATCAGAGGAAAGGTCAATGTAATAATCTGGCCTGCGTAAGAAGGATCGGTGAGTATTTCCTGATAGCCGGTCATGCTTGTATTAAAGACCACCTCTCCGGTTATCGCACCGGCAGGATTGACAGCGCCGAACAAATTACCTTTATATATGCTACCATCCTCGAGAATAAGCTGGCCTTTCAAAATAAAACCTCCTGAAAAGATTTGTTATAATTATACATTATTTTGCATAATTATTCAATACCCTGTCGGCCTTCTGATCTTTTGACTAAAATAATTTTAAAATTTGCATTTAAAATGGATTTTTAAGCAGCACCATATTTATGATAATGCCATTGTTTAATATTATGTACAGTATTATTTATTCCCATAATATGGATGATTATTTTTTTTTACATATTGGTTAACCTTGAAGGATTTTCTAAACTTTTGTCTAATTATATATACATAATTCTAATTAATACATTCACAAAGGGAGGATTTTATAATGAAGAAGTTTTTCGCAGTTGTCCTGGTTGCCCTGTTGGTTCTTTCAGTGATAGCCGGCTGCGGCCAGCAAAAATCAGAACCCGCCCAGCAATCGGGCAGCGAGCAATCTCAAGGGCAGCAACAACAACAGCAGCAGGAACAGGCTCAACCAGCTGCAAGCCAGCAGGCGACATTGAAAGATGGCGTATATTATTCTGAAGAGAAGGACTTCGACGACCACGGGTGGAAAGCCATTACGACAGTGGTCGTAAAGGATGGCAAGATATCCAATGTCTTTTATGATGAAATCAACAAAGATGGTCTTCTAAAGAGCTTTGACCCCGAGTATGCCAAAAACATGAAGGCAAAATCAGGAACCACTCCCGTCATAGCCCAGACTTCACTGGCCGC
The DNA here is from genome assembly GCA_012840135.1 of Thermoanaerobacterales bacterium. Lineage (GTDB taxonomy): Bacteria > Bacillota > Thermosediminibacteria > Thermosediminibacterales > Tepidanaerobacteraceae > Biomaibacter. Next base: position 57,917 of record DUMA01000004.1, on the reverse strand, counting down.
ATCATTGCTGGAAAAACAGGACCCTGAAAAAGTAGACGCCGTAACCGGTGCGACCAGTTCCAGCGACAAGTTCAAACAAATGGTAAAACAGGCCCTGTCCGGCACCCCCGTGGAGGCTAAAGGCGCTTTCAAAGATGGTATTTACAAAGCAGCCGACAAAGATTTTGACGACCATGGCTGGAAGGGCATGGCAGCGGTTATTGTAAAAGACGGCAAGATTGCATCAGCTTTCTATGATCAAATAAATAAAGACGACGGCCACTACAAGAGCACCGATACGGAATATGCCAAGAACATGGAAGCAAAGACGAAAATGACGCCTACTAAAGCCGTCGAAGCCCTGATCAAATCATTGCTCGAAAAACAGGATGCAGCCCAGGTCGATGCGGTAACCGGAGCCACCGGCACCACCGGCAACTTCAAGACACTGATGGGTGAAGCACTATCCTTTGCAAAATAATGCTTTCACCAGCTTATCAATTTAATTATACTTAATAGAAAGGCGAATCCTGGGATAAAGCTCTGGATGTTGAGCCTATAAAGCCTTATACTCTTAGATAGCAAGGCGAACGTAAAAAACTCGTCAAAAAGCGGAGGGTTCTAACAGCTCTCCGCTTTTTTTAGTATCGCCCCGCCATCATTACCCCGTAAAATCTTATACCTCTCAAAAAATGTTTATTATGTTATAATATTTTACGGTGACAGTAATGAGAATAACAATGCCGTATCTTACAATTTTGAAAAATAACATCCTGCAGGGCGAAATATTAAATGCCGTGGTGTCGCAGAAAACCGGTGACGGATATCTCATCAATATTCGCGGCATGGAAGTCTTCGCCCGATCCGGTCTCGACCTGGCGGTAGGGCAAAATTTGGTTTTAAAAGTCATGGAAGCTTCTTCTTCACAAGTGATTTTGAAAGTTCTAAAGACAGACGCCGATAAAAAAAGCATTTCAGATGATGCCCCAGGATCATTAAAAAACACATTAAAATTTAACTGGACTGCGGAAGCCAGAGCAGCCATCAAGCTTCTGTCTGCATTGAATATTCCCATCACAGAAGAAAGACTTTCCCGGGTGTCCAGACTGCTGGCCGAAATTGTACATAAAAATATACGCAACGATTCCGCGCCGGATAAGGCCGGCACTTTTACCGAATTCCTGGCCGTCAGAGCTTTGAACATAGTTTACAGGCATGCAGGTCTCAACAATATCTTCTTCTTTCTCCTCCCTCTGCCCCAGAAGAACGCCGTATATTTCAAAGTGACCGGTGAGCCTAGAGCAAGAGGGGATTCAGCAACGACCTGTTTAAGCTTCATAGTGGATACGGAAACCCTGGGGCCAGTGCTGGCCGAAATATATCTTACGGGCAGTTGCACCGCAGCCTCCCTGACCTTTGAAGAAAAAAAAGGCCTCGATGCGGCCAAAAAGGCACTTGCCGAGCTCGGCCCCGAAGCAGGCGGTCTTATAAAATCACTTAAACTAAAGACCGGCAGGGTTTCAAGGGAGGATTTCTTTTTTGCAGAATTAAAGGGCCTTGATCTTTCATCGGGCATAAACCTGCGCGTATAATAAAACATTAATGCCCCGCCTGTATTATCCCTCCTGCACTCTCCAAATCAGTTTTAAACCCTTGTAAACTATTGCGTTTAGAGGTGCTGATATGAATGGCAAAAATCAGGATCTAAGTGCGCAAATAAAAAAGGCTGCAGCACTTAAGTATGATGCAGCCATAGACTCGGCTCCCCGGGTGACAGCCGCAGCCGAAGGGAAGCTCGCCCAAAAATTACTCGAGATTGCTCTGGAGAATAATATACCCATCTACCGGGACCCGGCGCTGGCGGAGGCCCTTGTGAAGCTTGACATAAGCCGGGAAATTCCTCCGGAGCTTTACAGGGCTGCGGCGGAAATCCTGGCTTTTATTTACAGTCTAGACCGTAAGGATTGAGCGTCTCTCATAACTTTGAAAGAAAGTGAAATTTTTCCCTTTATTGTTAAATTTTGATTAAGATTGAGAATCCCTCTTGATTGATAATATTTCTCATGTTATAATAAAGCCGTAAGATGAAAATATTTCTCAATGGAGGTAAGCATTATGTTAAAAAAATACTTATTTGACGGCAAAGTCGCCAGAGAAAAAATCGAAAAGGCAAAAAAGGATGCCGAAAGAGTTTTGGCTACCATATGGAAGCAGGACGCCTGCTAAAACCCGCAGATATAACCCCCTAATATAGACCAGGGCCCGAAAGGGCCCCTTTATTTTTACTCAAATATTAATTGCACCGTATATGGCTAAATATGTATTTCCCGCTGTTTTTACCAGAGAAGAAAACGGACATTATTCAATCAACTTTCCTGATCTCAAAAACTGCTATACTCAGGGAGATAATTTACGGGATGCATATGATATGGCTTCAGACGTTCTTTGTCTGTGTTTATATCATATGGAAGAAAAGGGTGAATCAATACCTGCACCATCTAATCCTGAAGATATTAAAATAAAATCAGCTTTGAAGGAAAAACTTGGTATCCATGATAGGCCGTAATGGCCTTTTTTCTTTTACAATATAAAAAATATAAAAAAAGAGACTTGACCCAACGCGGGGAAAGTCTCTCTATATATTAAGATTATTGGATTTCATAAATGGTGGGCGCGGCAGGTTTCGAACCTGCGACCTCTTGAATGTGAGTCAAGCGCTCTCCCACTGAGCTACGTGCCCATATTCTGGTGGACGTGAGGGGATTCGAACCCCTGACCCTCTGATTGCGAACCAGATGCTCTCCCAGCTGAGCCACACGCCCACGGTTTTCCCGTGACGTAAAATAATTATAATATAAAATCTTATAAAATGCAAGGCCCTGGTTTTTCAGGCTGTGAGGTTTTTTCCTGCTTTTAAATGCTTTTTTATGTGTAAATGCTTCTTTTATATACTTATAAACTTTAAACTGCTGTTTTTGATTTTATGAAGTCTAATAAAGACACATCTAAAAACGAGTTATTTTAACGGTCCTATTCGACTGATGGGCCATATCCTGTAAACGGCCTTGCCCACTATCTGGTCCCTTGAAACGAATTTGTTTTCCCAGAAACGGCTGTCTTTGGAGTTGTTCCTGTTGTCCCCCATCATAAAAAAGTATCCTTCGGGAACCCTGTAAGGTCCAAAGCTTCCCACCATCGGCTCCTTCAGGTAAGGTTCCTGTACGGGAACATTGTTCCTGTAGAGGATGCCATCCTTTATCTCGATGACATCGCCGCCTACTCCTATGAGGCGTTTTACAAAGGTTTGTCTGGGATCATCGGGATACTTGAACACCACGATATCCCCCCGCTTTAAAGGTTCAAACCTATAAATGAATTTGTTTACAAGAATCCTGTCACCTATTTCTATGGTGTGGATCATGGAACCCGTAGGAACAATCATGGGCTCAAAAACATAACCACGTATGGCCAGTGCCAGCACCAGAGCAAAGGCAATGGCTTTTATCCATTCTATTATTTCGTCTTTCAAATTTTTTCCCATCTAAAATTTTCACCCGCTGCAAGGACATTACTTTTTTATTATAGCACAAAAATGCAAAAGGGTATAGAAAACAGATCATTTTTTAAAAATAATCTTTGAGGGCATATACTATATGCTGGCTTAACCTTTTTTGAAACTCTTTAGAAGTTAGCAGTGCTTTGTCCTGGGGATTGGTGATAAATCCCAGCTCCACGATAGCGCCCGGGACTTTTGTATTGCAAAGTAAAAACAGCGATGAATTGGATATGGGTTTTCTTGCCTTTACTTTCTGACCCGAAGACTCATACGCTTCTTCCAGCCTTTTCTGCAAAAAACCTGCCAGTTTTCCGCTCTCTTCGCTTCCCCGAAAATAAAACACCATGGGACCGCGCGTGTTTATGGAGCTTCTTTCGGCATTTACATGTATGCTTAAAAAAAGATCGGGATGCGCGCTGTTTATAATATCCACCCTGGCTATCAAATCTCTTTTGTGCCTATATTCGCTTTTATCGTTGAGTCCGTCTAAAGCTACATCCCTGGTTCTGGTCATAATGACGCTGACACCGCTCTTTTCTAACATTCTCTTGAGTTCAAGGGCCACCTGAAGGTTTATATCCTTCTCAAGAGTCCCATCCCGGGTATACGTGCCTCCGTCAATGCCCCCGTGGCCCGGATCTATCACTATTATCCTGCCCGAAAGGGGTGCCCAGTGTCTGAAAACTCTTAAGGCTGGATTTTTCCCGTACAGCAGTTTTGCCACCATAGCAGCGGTAAGCAAAATAAAAATAATGTACATATGTCTGGCAAAAGGATAATTGCTCCACTTACAGAAACTTTTCATTAAAAATCCCCCCTTAAAAAAACCTGTAATAAAAATATTTTTTTAAGAGGGGATATATGATAAAAGTTTATAAATAATATTTGCGGAAGGCTTACTTTTGTCCAAATTTCGAAATATCTATTTTAAACGTCGATACTATCTTGCAAGCCAGCCACCATCCACGCAGAGAATATGTCCCGTTACATAATCCGAAGCCTTTGACGCCAGGAACACCACCGCCCCTTTCAAATCTTCCGGAAGCCCCCAGCGCCCAGCCGGTATCCTTTCGCTTATTGATTTATATCTTTCCTCGTCCCCTCGTATGGCTTCGGTATTGTTGGTTTCCATATATCCCGGAGCAATAGCATTTACATTAATATTGTATTTAGCCCACTCGTTAGCCAGGGTCTTGGTCAAAGATGCCACGCCGCCTTTGCTGGCAGCGTAGGACGGCACCAGTATACCGCCCTGAAAGGAGAGCATAGAGGCAATATTTATAATTTTTCCACCTCTCTGTTTCATCATTACTTTTGCCACTGCCTGGCTCAGAAAAAATACTGACTTCAGATTAAGATTGATAACATCGTCCCAATCCTTTTCGGAAAAATCCAGGGAATGAGCTCTGCGGATTATGCCTGCGTTGTTCACCAGGATATCGATGCGGCCAAATTCTTTAAGGACTTTTTCAATTATCTCGGGTATGATGCTTATATCCGAAAGCTCCGCTTCGATAGGAAGACATTTTCTGCCCAAAGCCTTTATCATTTTCTCCGTCTCCGGCATGGGAGAATGGTTAACTATGACCATATCGGCTCCGGCTTCAGCCAACCCTGCCGCCATGCCCTGACCCAGGCCTGTCCTTGCACCGGTCACCACAGCAACTTTTTCCTTCAAACTGAACATATCAAGTATCATAAAAAAATGACACCTCCAATTATTTTAATTTTTTAGGGGACACCCTCCCCTTACCTATTATCCCATCTCTCGATTTCCATGTAAATTATTATACAATGTTAACTTTTTATTGTTTAATGTCAGGTTTTTGTAAAAATTCCTGACATTTATTTGACTATAAAAACAAAAAGTTTTATTCTATTAATCAATAAAAATTATATATAATGACCCGGTTCCAAACCTTACATAATATTTCATTTCTCTGACACTCAGGAGGTGAGTGAATATGGATTTTGTATTTTTCATCAGGTTTCTCTCAAGGAATTCCAATGAAGCACAAAACATTAAGACATCAAAAAGGAGTGTGAGTAGAATGACAAAAAAAATTCTTATCCTGATTTTTCTAGCAATCATGTACTCTTTTCTTCTGGCAACGGCAACCTTTGCAGAAAGCGGCGATCCAGCCGGTGTCAATTACGGTACCGCCAATGACATAACCGCTGCCAGTGCCGGTAATCCCACGCAGCAGGAAATAATCACCCAGGTGGCGAAGAATAAGATAGGTATCAACTATGTGTGGGTCATGCTGACGGCATTTTTAATATTCTTCTTCCAGGCGGGGTTTGCCCTTGTGGAAACCGGCTTTACCCAGGCGAAAAACGCCCTTCATACCATCGGCATGAATCTGGTGGTCTTCGTAGTGGGCACCATCGGTTTCTTCCTTACAGGCTTTGCCTTTATGTTTGGCAATGCAGGAGGGTTTGCCACTCTCGGAGGACCTCAGGTATTAAACAGCGGCTTGAGCGCGGGAGGATGGAATCTGCTGGGGTTGAAAGGATTTCTCCTCAGTGGTGCCGCTTATGATGCCAGCATATACGCCATGTTCTTCTTCCAGATGGTGTTCATGGATACCACCGTCACAATTCCCACAGGAGCCATGGCGGAGCGTGTAAAATTCCTGGCGGTGGTCATAACCTCCTTCTTTATTTCGATGCTTTATTATCCCATTTACGGTGGATGGGTATGGGGCGGCGGCTGGCTGTCACAGCTCGGTGTAAAACTGGGACTCGGCAATGGTGCCGTTGATTTTGCAGGTTCCGGCGTGGTCCATGCCATGGGCGGCATGCTGGCATTGGCAGGAGCCATGATCATAGGGCCCAGAATCGGGAAGTTCAAGAAGGATGGCACTCCCGCAAATATACCGGGCCACGACATACCCATGGCGGTCCTGGGAACCATCATCCTGTTTTTCGGCTGGTTCGCCTTCAATGCGGGCAGCACCTTGAGCGGCACCGATTTCAGGCTGGCCGTGGTGGCCACCAATACCATGATAGCCGGAGCTGTGGGCGGTTTTGTATCCATGGTTTATATGTGGATAAAGACCGGAAAACCCGACATAGCCATGACTTGTAACGGTTCTCTGGCAGGTCTTGTGGCCATAACAGCCCCCTGTGCTTTTGTAAACGGCGTATCGGCATTCATCATAGGTCTTGTGGCCGGCATTCTTGTATGCGTTTCTTCAGCCACTATCGAAAAGCTTAAAATCGACGACCCCGTTGGCGCCTTCTCGGTGCACGGTGTCAACGGCATCTGGGGTCTTATAAGCGTCGGTCTCTTTGCCGACGGCACATATGGTGCTGGTCTCAACGGCGTACCCACAGCTGTCACCGGCCTGTTATACGGCGGTGGCTTCGGACAGCTGGCAGCCCAGCTAATCGACGTGGCGGTCATAATTGTCTACGGTTTTGGTTTAAGTTATCTATTCTTTAAAGTGCTCGACATGACCGTAGGTCTGCGGGTTAAGGCAGAGCATGAAATCTCCGGCCTCGACCTTCACGAAATGGGAGCCCTCGCATATCCCGATTTCCAGCTGCTGCCCGGTCTTCATGCCACTGGCGTTATAAAGAAAAGGGCCGGCTTTGAAGCACCCGAAATTGAAAGAAAGATGGCGGCCGAAGCCTGACCCTTTTACAATATTAAATCACGGTTGCTCCTCCCTTTCCTTATATATTAAAACCCGGACTCCCCCGGGTTTTTTTATTTAAAGCTTACAAACCATAAAAGAGTCACTTTTTTTAATAATAAATTTTTTATGTGTGGAGGTATTTTTTTATCTGCCGTTGAATATATAAATGCCGCATATAGGAATTTAATATCTTATCTTAAGCAAATTAAATAATTTAGAATTATTCCGCGCAAGGACCTCCATTCGTCTTTGCGGAATTTTACATCTGCCAGATGCGGCTTGATCGTGTTGCATGAAATAAAATAAAATCAGGAGATGACGGTCATGGAAGATACTAAAAAATATGATGTGTCTCTCGATCACATAAAAGAGGCGAGAGGCATATTGCAAAACGTGGTATATAAAACCGGCATCGTACATAATACCACGCTGAGTGAATTGAGCGGAAACATAATATATCTTAAAATGGAAAACCTTCAAAAGACAGGCTCTTTTAAACTGCGGGGAGCTTTCAACAAAATCGCCCACCTTTCCCATGAGGAAAAAGAGCACGGCGTCATCGCCTCTTCGGCGGGAAATCATGCCCAGGGCGTGGCTTTGGGGGCCACTGCCTACGGCATCAAATCCACCATAGTCATGCCAAAACATGCTCCCCTGGCCAAGGTGACAGCTACCAGGAGCTACGGCGCCAGCGTAGTGCTTCACGGCAATGTATATGATGAGGCTTTTGCCGAGGCACTGCGGCTTCAAAAGGAAACCGGTGCCACCTTTATCCACCCCTTCGATGATCCTCTTGTCATAGCCGGTCAGGGCACCATCGGCCTGGAAATCCTGGAGGACCTGCCCGATGTCGATGCCATAGTGGTGCCCATCGGCGGTGGGGGACTCATATCCGGCATAGCCATAGCTGCAAAGAGCCTGAAGCCGGGTATAAAAATCATCGGCGTCCAGACAAAAAACATGCCATCCATGGCAGAATCCATCGCTCAAAATAAGATAACCACCGTAGACGGCATACCCACCATTGCCGACGGCATCGCCGTCAAGACTCCGGGGAACCTCACCTTCAGCATCATTCAAAAATATGTGGATGATATAATAACAGTAGACGAAGACGAGATAGCCAATGCCATCCTGCTGCTGCTGGAACGTGCCAAGGTGGTGGCCGAAGGAGCGGGGGCTGTGCCCGTTGCCGCCGCGTTGAACCGCATGGGAAAATACAGAGATAAAAAAATCGTGACCGTCGTAAGCGGAGGCAACATAGATGTAAACATGCTTTCCAGAATAATAGACAAGGGTCTCGTAAAGAGCGGAAGGAAGATATTCATCGATACTCTTATTCCCGACAGGCCCGGCACTTTGTGGCGGCTGTTAAACCTCATCGCCGAAACCGGAGCCAATGTGCTCTCGGTAACCCATAACCGTTCCATCAGGGATGTTGCCATCGGTTACGCCAGAGTGGAATTGGAGCTGGAGACCGTAGATGAAGACCATGTAAAAAACATTAAAAATTTGCTGGATGAGCACAATTATACTTTTACCATCCTTTGACATTTTATCCGCTTGTAGACAAAGCCCGCATGTATTATTCCGCTACGGACACGCTCGCACGCCGTTTGCGGCAGCAGAGCTTCCGACGGCTGAGCGAAACTAGTCCCTCTCCATAATACATGCGGGCTAAGTGAGTTTGTCAACGGTCTGAAGGCTCTCTACCGGAGCCTTTTTCAATTATCGTGTACCTTCTCAAAATTAATATTTTGCTTCCCTCTCACTGATGATGCCAGCATGCATAGCACTTCTATTACAGCGGTCATAAGAAACACATCTCTGAGCCCGCTCATAAAAGCGGTGTCCTGAAGAGCTTTCCCGGCCAGCGGCAATATCTTCAGGTAATATGAATGTCGGAGAGCGAAAAGTCCGCTGCCCATTGCAATCCCCAGCACCATACCCACATTTCTCATGGTGGCAAGGACCCCGGAAGCTATTCCCTGCCTCTCCCGCGGGGCGCTGCCCATCACCGAGCTGTTATTGGGGGTCTGGAAAAGCCCGTTGCCAAATCCGAAGAGCACCAGCCTCCAAGCAACATCAAATCCGGTAGAGGAAAGGCTGAGGGTACTCATGAGATATAAGGCCGCAGCGCATATCAGTGCTCCTCCGGTGCTCAAAAACAGAGGACCGATCTTGTCGGAAAGAGTGCCGCTGATGGGAGCTACCAGCAGCATGGTGATAGGGAAAGCCGTCATTATCAGACCTATCCTGCTGGTGGAGTATCCCGCCTGGGTAAGAAAAAAAGGTGTCAGAAAAATCATGGTGTATTGCGCTATGAAGTTTAGAAGGCAGCTCAAATTCCCTGCCGAAAACATCCGGTTGGAAAACAGCGAAAGATCGAGCATCGGTTCTTTAGCCCTTTTTTCCTGCAGGATAAAAGCTGTGAAAGCCAGGGCAAATATTACCATCAGCAGGAAGCCTGCACCCGAAGTCCAGCCGATCTCCTGGCCTTTGCTGATATATAAAAGCAGGCTCGCAAGAAAAACAAAACCTAGCAGGGCTCCCAGAGGGTCAAATCTTTCCTTTTTCAGGACGTCTCTCTGAGGTATTATATTTTTCGCCCAGAAATATCCTCCCATGCCTATGGGGAGATTTATAAAAAATATGGACCTCCAGCCGAAGCTTTTCAGCAGTAGTCCTCCGAAGGACGGACCTATGGCAAGCCCCACCGCCACTGCCATGGCATTATATCCCAGGGCTTTACCCCTTTCTTCCTTAGGAAAAGTCTTGGTTATAATGGCCGGCGCCACAGCCATCATCAGACCGGCCCCCGCCGCCTGAAAGGCCCTGGCCATTATAAGCACCGCTATGGTAGGTGATAATCCGCATAAGGCCGAAGCAACGGTAAAGATGAGCATTCCCCAGAGAAAAAGTTTCTTGTACCCCAGCATATCCCCCAGCCTTCCATAGGTAAGAAGGAGACTGCTCAGCACCAGGAGATATGACATGGAAACCCAGCTTACTGTAGTCATACCAGTCTTGAATACTTCCGCCAATGTGGGCATGGCTACATTTACCACGCTGCCGTCCAGCGGACCCATGATGGTCCCAAGCAATACCGCCGTCAAGATCCTGTATTTGTTGTCCATATCCTGCCTCCATCCGTTGGGAATATTTTTCACTCAATATATTTTAACATCTGATCAATATAAATGAAAGCAGCTTTTAAAGATTCTTTGAAGACTCTTCCCAAATTGCCTGTCCCCAGTTTGTGAAAAAGAACATTTTCGTTATTATGGGAATATTCTTGAAATATATTTCATATTATGTTAAAATATAATCACCAGGGTATTCATGAATACATGCACGAAAGGGTGGTTGTCAATGCAAGCTCCGCAAAAAGTAAACTATACCGATATCTCCAGGTGTCAGTATCTGAAATGCGAGGATACCTGCTACGGCCCCATATGCTACTGCACCCTCGAAGCCTGGGGCGAAAAGGCGGCATGCGACCAGCCGGTAAAAGAAGCTTGCGAAAAGGAACATTACATCGTAATGTAAAAGCGGACTTTCAGGTCCGCTAATTTTTATGTGCATCAGGTTTTTCTCCCAGCCTTACCACGTACCTCATCCTGCCGTCCCTTTTAAACTTATCCACCCATGTGGGTATTTGAATTATAGTTTTAACATTTATCCTATTTTTCAGTAAATCCTTCTCGAGAGTTATCTTTAAAATCATGCCTTCATCGGTATGCGGAAACCTCTGGGCTGAGACAAAATTCCCCAGGGAATAAGCCACATATCTTTCAAGTTTTTCGCCCTCCGGTCCCAACACGCTTACCCATTCACCCGGCTGCGTCACATGGGGGTGGCTGCCCAGCACCACGTGAGCTCCCTTTTGCAGGAGCCTTCTGGCCAATTCTCTCTGTTGTTCCGAGGCGACTCTCTGATACTCCTGCCCAAAATGAAGGTACACCACCAGCACATCGGCTGATTTCCCTGCTTTTGTCATGTCCTTTAAAATGGTATCTTCGTCGATCAAATTTACAAGATACGGCTTGTCTTTGGGAATCGGGTTTCCGTTCGTGCCGTAGGTATATGCCAAAAAAGCTATCTTTATGCCGTTTATTTCTTTTATAATGGCTCCAGTCCTTTCCCCGGCAGCCCTGCTGGTCCCCACTGCCGAAAGCCCTCTCTTGCCCAGCACCTCAAGCGTCCTTACAAGGCCCTCTTCGCCCCGATCCAGGCAGTGATTGTTGGATGTGAAAATCACGTCAAATCCTGCTTCCTTTAAAGCATCGGCCAGTTCATCGGGGCTGTTGAATCTCGGATAGCCGGTAAATTTTCGCTCCCTTCCTCCCAGAGTCGTCTCGAGATTGGCCACTGCAATATCTGCGGAGGAAATTTCGCCCTTCACCTCCTGAAAAAATTCGAAATAGTTGTATCTTCCTGTTTTGCTGTCATAGCCCGACCATATCTGCCCTTCATGCATCATCACATCCCCCACCGCTGCTATGGTGGCGGTGGAGTTTTCCGGCAGGTTATGCGGAGCATGGAGATCTTTCGCTGCCTTGTCGCCGTCATCCATGGTCGCCGTGGCAGGTTTTGTATCGTTCTTGATTTGCCTGAACGCATCGCTAAATTTCGCAAAAATGCCGGTGAAGCTATCTATATAAAAAATGCTTAAAAATACGAATATAACAAGTATCGCCGCACCGGCGATCATGCCTCCCCTTCTCCATGGCCTCCCCATAAGTCACCCCCTGCGCCAGAAAATCCCAAAAAGCCTTTAAAGCAGTTCCTCCCGGCCCATCTTCTTTAACTGTTCCACCACTTTTTTCACATCCTGGGCTTTTTTCTTGGGACATACCAGCAGTGCATCGCTGGTCTCCACCACTATCATGTCCTCCAGGCCCACTGCGGCCACCAGGCGACCGTTGGAATAAATGATGGAATTTCTTGTTTCTATATCCACAAAATCGCCCTTGGTGATATTACCGTTTTCATCGGGCGGGAATACGCTTCCCAGCGAATCCCAGCTTCCCACGTCATTCCATCCGAAATCCCCGGGAATAACTACCACTTCTTCCGCCCTCTCCATTATGCCGTAATCTATGGAGATATCCTGCAGGGCGGGATAGATCTCTTCGACGGCATCCCTTTCCTTTGCAGTTCCTATATAGGGCTCGATCTCAGATATTTTATGATAAAGCCTGGGAAGAAATCTTTCGAAATTTGAAAGAATCACCGATGTCTTCCACACAAACATGCCGCTGTTCCACAGATAGTTTCCGCTGTCCAGATAAGCCTTGGCCTTTGGTACATCGGGCTTTTCCACAAACTCCAGGACCTCAAAGGCACTTTTTTCTTCAGCTGGTATCGCTCTTTCCCTGTCAAACTTTATGTAACCGTAGCCCGTAGACGGAAATGTCGGAGTAATCCCCATAGTGACCAGCTTACCGTCCTTTTCTGCCACAGTGCATGCGGCTCTCAGAACCCTCTGGAATTCAGCCGCATTTTTTATATAGTGGTCCGATGGGAAAACTCCCATCACCGCATCGCCGGTGCGCTTCTTAATGACAAAAGCCGCATAGGCAACGCACGCTGCGGTATTCCGGCCCACCGGTTCTATAAGTATGTTTTCCGCAGGAATGTCATCTATGACTACCTTGTTCAAAATCTTTTCCTGAGCCTTATTTGTAACTATCAATATCTTTTCCGGCGGAATAATGTCCTTTATTCTCTTTATGGTGTCATTTATCATACTGTCATCGCCGGTAATGTTTAAAAACTGCTTGGGTGTGGAAATCCTGCTGAGAGGCCAGAATCGGGTGCCCCCGCCACCAGCCATGATGACTCCGTATCTATCCATAGACATTACCCCCATTAAAAATAAATACAAGATTATTTTTACCAAAAAAACAGGAAAAATCTCCTGCAGTAATATAAAAATTCTATACAGAATAGATTTTTCCTTTTATGAAGAATAAAAATTTATGATGGTTTAGCGACAAAAACCCATCGATTCCAGCATTGCGGTAAAAATATAAATTTGTTCAAGGATGCAAGAGCATGATTACCTCATCGTCCGCTACCTGAGGGAACTCATTATAAAACTGTCCCACCGCATAAAAAGGCTCTTTTGACAGCATGTAAAACACCTCATCCGCCTGGAGTTTGATCTCTGCCAGGGTATCGGGCGCAATAACCGGTGCTGCCAGGATGATTTTTTCGGCCTCCAGGCCTTTTAAAAAGGCTATGGCAGCTTTGACGGTGTAACCTGTGGCGATGCCATCATCCACCAGTATGGCTTTTTTGCCTGAAAGGCTCGGGTACCTGTTATTTCCCCTGTATTTTTTAAGCCTTGCCCTTACCTCTTCCGTTTTTTTGCGGATCTCTTTTTCCAGGTATTCTTCACCGATGCGTAGCATCCTTACGGCCTCATCATTGACAATGGGGTTGCCTGCAGGATCCACAGCACCGATGGCCAGCTCTTCATTGAAGGGTGCTCTTATTTTTCTTGCTACAATTATGTCTAGGGGGACCTTCAGGCAATCGGCAATCACCCTTCCTATCACAACCCCGCCCCTCGGTATGGCAAAAACCATTGCGTCCGAATCTTCTTTATACTTTTCCAGCAGTCCTGCCAGCCTCAGCGCAGCATCTTTTCGGTCTTTAAACATGGCATCCTCCACATACACCTATGCACTCAAAAAATGTCTCCTCTATTGTCGACTTTTATTACTGTAATTTATATATAGATCTTCATCCCTTATAAATATTATACGGAAATCTCCTACCCTTAATCGATAACCCGGTCTATTTTTAAGCTTCTTTATGTCTCCTTGAGTTATTATCAATCTCATTCCATTTTTTTTCGGTCTCTTTATACTTTAAATATTGGAAAAAGTCTATGACTTCCTCCTTCATTGTATCAGGTGATTTTTTAAACTCTTCAATAAACTTCTCGATTTGCAGGCTCATACTATCCACCTCTAAACTATATATTATCTAAGAAAAATATATCATTAATAGAAAGCTTTTTCAATGTTTCTTCTTGGCTGAAAAAAATTGAATCAAAACGTATATATAATAGTTTTATGCTCAGTTCCAAAGCCTTCTTTGCCAGAGTGGAACTATTATTAGTATCAATATATTCTGTTAAATAATACTTGATAGATTTAAACAAAAGTAATATAATATCTATAATTGTATACATTATTCATTATTCATTATACATTATTTTATATGCAAGGAGGGATACCATGGTATACAAGGCCTGTCTTATTGCTTGCATAGTATTTATAACGGGCGCAATCATCTCCATTTTTATCGCTTTTATAATCAAGGGATTATTCGCAGGCATGAGTTTGTTTGACAGGTATGAAACAGGAACGTCCAGTATTGCCAATAACCGGTCGGATTTGCCACATGCGGCCAGTTTAAGATAGGAATGAGGTGTAACAATGGTAAACAACTTTCGCATCCTCGATCTATTCCAGGGTATTGCTACGATGTTTGCCACCGACAGCAAGATCGCAGTGGCAAGAATAGTGTTGATGCTTTTAGGTATGCTGTTAATATATCTCGGTGCCAGAAAGATTCTGGAACCTTTAATAATGATCCCCATGGGTTTCGGGATGGCGGCAGTCAATGCCGGTGTGCTCTTCCTTTCGGCCAAAACCACAGGTACCATTTTTCTGGATGCCATGCAGTCCGATCCGATGAAATTGATGTCAGCTCTTCAAATCGATTTTTTACAGCCTATTTACACATTCACCTTCAGTAACGGTTTGATAGCCTGTCTGGTATTCATGGGCATAGGGGTAATTACCGATCTCAGCTATGTGCTGGCATTCCCCTTAAGCAGCATGATCATTGCCATTTTTGCCGAGCTTGGAACGGTGGCTACTTTCCCCATTGCAGTAGCTATGGGATTTAATTTTAACGAGGCTGCTGCCATTGCCATGATCGGAGGGGCAGACGGGCCTATGGTGCTGTATACTTCTCTTATGCTTGCAAAAAACTTGTTTGTTCCCATTACCATAGTGGCATATCTTTACCTAAGCCTTACGTATGGCGGTTATCCTTATCTGGTGAAACTATTGATCCCAAAACATATGCGCAGCATTGAAATGGATTTTAGCCACATACCCATGATTACATCGGAGAAAAAACTGGCATTCTCAGTTATCGTCTGCACCGCACTATGCCTTCTGTTCCCTGTGGCTGCACCGCTTTTCCTCAGTTTTTTTGTGGGAGTCGCCGTAAGAGAATCGGGTTTAAAGCATTACATAGAATTGATAGAAGAAACTTTCCTGTACGGTGCCACATTCTTCCTGGGCCTTCTTCTGGGAGTGTTGTGTGAAGCCAGCACCATTTTAAATCCCGAAATCTTCAAACTGCTCATACTTGGTATCACGGCACTGCTTCTGTCAGGAATAGGTGGAATCATAGGTGGTTATATCATGTACTTTTTCACAAAAGGCCGCTTCAATCCGGCAATTGGAATCGCGGGGGTTTCATGCGTACCTACGACTGCCAAAGTAGCGCAAAAATCTGTTAACGAAGTAAATAAATTCTCGTTGATCCTCCCCTATGCCGTAGGAGCCAATGTGAGCGGAGTTATTACTTCCGCCATCCTCACCGGTATATATGTAACCATAATTCCATTGTTCAAATAAATGATTGCTGAAAAATCAAATCTGTCCAGTAGATTATATTTATCCAATCCAGAAAGGGTTGAATTATAGTTATGGCCTGAGTTTTTAACCTTTGACTCAGGCCTATTATTTTAAACAGTTTTAGAACTTTCGTACACAGACACATTCATCCTGTTGATTTCAAAAGTCCCTGTTCACCTTGAATAGTTTTTTATTCCCCGTGCCTCGCATCCTTGTATTATTAAGTTCCCTTAATCTTTCAGCTATCTTTCCAGTCATTACTTTCCTATATTTTACTGAAAAAAAACGTATCCGAACGTATAGCACAATAACAGGAAAAATATGGTTCGTTAAAGTCTTTTCACATCGTACTTTATCCATACCTTTTTTCCATGAAACACCACTGCTACTTCCAACGCTTCTTTAATTCCAGAGCCTGCAAGTTCGGCGGTATAATTCATCTTCTTGATCTGTTCCAGTGATTCATCTGCCTTTGTTTCAAGCGCTCTCTCATCCCCGCTTCTTACTGTCTTGAATTCCATGACAACTCCCTTTTTTGTGTGGTCTTCCGGGATTATCATGACATCGGGCCTGCCGTATCCGGACTCTCTGTTTGATTTGATTTTATATTTTCCTTCAATGTTCACAAGCAGCCCCAGTATAAAGGCGTGGTAAAAGTTTTCCGCCGAGTTCTCCCCTACGTCGAAGTAGCTGAAGGTTTTGCTCACCAAGTATTGAAATCCTTCTTTGAATTTTTCCATATCCCCTTCAACCAGTTCTTTTAGAAGCTCTTTTATTTTGTCAGGAGTGACCTCTTCGGTTTCAAACCAACCGGATATGATGTCACGGTATAGTTTGAGTATTTCTTTGTTAGGGATTTTCAGGCTGCACACCGTATCTCCGTATTCGCTGTGGTGAAGATCCTCCGCTTTTAAATATCCGCTCACTAAAAGCAAGCTCCAGAGTACTTCTTCACTGATTATTTTCCTGTTTCTTATATCTCTGAAATTAGTATCAATATTGATAACTTCGTCTTTGAGTTCTCCACCTTCTACTAGGATCTCCATCTTCTTTTTGACACTGCTTGCTGTCTTTGTTAAAACGTCTCTTATGATATCATTGCTGCTGGTATTTACCCAGTATGGTTGAAGTTTCTTTTGTTTTACATAGTTCAAGATAGACCATGGATTATAGATTATCGTGTTATCTCCGAATATATATCCATTGTACCACTCTTTTACATCATCTGTTTTAACATCCATATTATAATACTTAAGCATGTCTTCTACTTCTTTTTCGGTAAATCCGAATTTATCGGCAAAAGCATTGTGGATCACTGAACAAACTTCTATGTTGTTAAAACCGGAGAATATACTCTCTTTTGCCACCCTATATATGCCGGTAATAACCGCTGTTTTAAGATGGGGATTGCCTTTCAAACCGCTGCCCAGGAAATTTCTCATAAAGTCTATAATATCATCATAATAGCCGCATATGTAACCATGGTTGATAGGGGTGTCGTATTCGTCAATAAGCACTATAACTTCTTTTTCGTGAAATTCTTTTAAAACATCAATCAACATCTCCAGCGCCGCGCTTATAATAACATATCCGGCTTCCCTGTTCATTATGGATTCAAATGCTTTTTTATCAGTTTGTTTTATTTTGTTTGACTGCAAAATATAGTCGTGTCTTTTATACTCTCTGGAAATCTCGATTTTAAGCCTTTCCAGACAATCGTCGAATTTCCCGTATTTAACATCTTTGAAAGTGAGGTTAATCACCGGGTATTGACCCTGCTCTTTTGCATAAGAGTCCCCCTCCCGCCAGATTTTCAGATCTTTGAAAAGGCGGCTATTGTCTTTCTCGGTTTTTTCGAAGAAATACCGGAGCATGGATAGATTCAGAGTCTTACCGAATCGCCGGGGACGTGTTATGAGTTTTACCTTTGATATATCATCGATTACTTCTTTTATAAAAAGAGATTTGTCTACAAAATATCCGTTGCTCATTATCATGTCTTTAAAATCATCGATGCCTATAGGTATCCCCTTTTTTCTATCCATTTTTCGCACTTCACGGTATCCTCCCATTCTTTTCAATATTTTTTAAATATAATTATAAATTACCTTGTTTTTCCACTCATTACATATTATATCTTATAAACTTTTATTATACAACTTAGTATATACTTTTTTATGATGAAATCCATTGACCGGTAGAACAGTTATAAAATTATATGCTATCGGTGCTAACAACTAAAAGACTATATGCTCTCTTCTGCATATTTTAATACACGGATACATTCATCCTGTTTATTTCAAAAGTCCCTGTGTCCTCAAAAGCAACATCGATAAGGTGCTTCTTGATACAACCAATTGAATAATCAATCCTGCCGCTGCCATGCCCTCGTATACCCGCACCGGCTAAAGGATATCTTTCATTTCCGCCGGAATTTCGGGGAACACTGTAAAAAAAATAATGTCAAGTGCTGCAACAGGTATAAAGCCGAGAAAAAAGTATATTAAATTAAAAAGAGCTCTGATTGAAATCCACCTTTTCAACACTACCCCTCCTCAGGACAGCGCTTAAACCATAAACAACTTCTATTTGCTGTTGTTTTTACGTTTAAAAAAATGAAATGGAGGCAGCTGGCATGAGTCTTATTGCCCGCACCAGGCTCAGACATAGAACATCACATTGCCAGCGAACCTCCACGAATCTATTTTTAGGGAGGAAATACATGTTTCTCAAATAAATATGACAAATGGTATTTGTCCATCTGAAGCGGCAATATTTTTCTTTAAAACTTTCCATCTCTTATCTTTTATTCAGCAATATATTTATTATAAATCCTGTAAATCATCACCGCTGTCTCAGCTCTCGTTGCATTTCCCTTCGGATTTATCATGTTGCCGCTGCCCTGAATGATCCCTTCCTTTATCAGGGTGGCTACACTTTCTACGGCATAGCCGGCCACTTGCGAAACGTCGGTAAAGGAGCTAAGATCTTCCGCCGTCCCGGTAACTGAAATCTTCTTCGCCGCTTTCAGTGCCCTTGCCACCAGGACCATCATGTCCTGTCTGGATATCCGAGCTCTGGGATTGAAGCGGTTATCGCCGGTGCCGGTGGCTATGCTTTATTATCTACCCAACATAATTACTCCCAGGAATATATCTTGATTTTTTATTTTCTTGTGAGGTATTTTCTGATATCGATGGATACTGCCACGACAATTACTATGCCTTTCAAGATATACTGCCAGTACGGGTTGATGCCGATGAATGTCAGGCCGTAGTTTATAACGCCGAATATGAGCACACCGGCTAATACCCCCGGTACTGTTCCGACGCCTCCGGTTGTGGACACGCCCCCTACAAAGCAGGCCGATATGGCGTCGAATTCATACATGAATCCGTAGTTGTTCGTCGCTCCGCCTGTCCTGGCCGCCTCCAGCACTCCGGCAAATCCGAAGCACGCTCCTGCAATGGTGTAAATGAGAAGAAGCATGAGTTTTACGTTTATTCCAGATACCTCTGCAGCCTGTCTGTTGCCACCTATGGCATATGTATATTTCCCGAAGGAGGTTTTGTTAAACACTATCCACGCTATTACTGCTATAACTATTGCTATAATTACTATAATGGGCACCCCACCTATTGAACCCGAGCCAATAAAAGTAAAATCCTTTCTCAGGCCTCCGATCGGCTGTGAATTGTTTGGTGGAAGGTCGAAGTAAATTGAGGTAACTCCATAGGCGATGACCTGTGTGCCGAGAGTTGCAATGAAAGGAGGAACGCTGAATTTTGAAATTATTATGCCGTTTAACAAACCTACTGCAATTCCGGCAAGTATGGCAATGACTATAGGAAGCCAGAGGGGTAGCTGAGGCAGGTCTGGGAAAAATCTCCTTGCATAATCAGGAGTTTGCAGCATTGAAGCCGAAAGAACCGCCGCCAGCCCGATGACGCGTCCCGCTCCCAGGTCGACGCCGCCGGTCAGCAGGATGCAGAACATGCCGATAGCAATAATTACCCTTGTTGACGACTGCAGGAGTATATCCCTCAATGTTACAAGCGATAGGAATCTTGGATTAACAAATGCGATTAATACAATAAGTATCAGAAGAAAAATATAGATGAAATTCTGTGAAATCGATTCTATAATTTTTTTCATGTTTTCATTTTTCATTTCTATCCTCTCCCAGCTAGGCTATAAACTTCGTGGCCAAACGCATTATTTCTTCCTCAGTAGCCTTACTGCCATCGATAATGCCTGACATCCGGCCCTCGCACATTACCATAATTCTATCGGACATCCCTAGGAGTTCTGGCATTTCTGAAGATATCATTATTATGCTTTTGCCCTGTTTTGCCAGATCTGCGATTATTGTATATATTTCATACTTTGCCCCTACATCGATGCCTCGTGTAGGTTCATCCAGCAGGAATATCTCCGGTTCCGTCAGCAGCCATCTGGCAAAAAGTACCTTTTGCTGATTTCCTCCCGAAAGGTCTTTAATTACTTTATTTAAAGAAGGTGTTTTTATCCGGAGCAGATCTACAGCTTTTGCCACATCATTTCTCATCTTTTTACTGTCCAGCAGGAAATTCGGTTTAACATATTTTAAAATATTTGCTATGGAAGTGTTTTCAAGTACCGGCATCAGCGGAATTATGCCTGTCAAGCGACGATCTTCTGTCAAAAGAGCAATTTTATGTTTTTTTGCATCTATGGGCGATTTTATGTTTACTTTTTCACCATTGATAAAAATTTCACCCGCCTGTACCGACCTCAATCCAAAGATAGCTTCAATCATTTCCGTGCGCTGGGCACCTACAAGACCTCCGACTCCCAGTATCTCGCCCTCTCTTACCTCAAAGGAAATATTTTTAAAAGAATTCGGTATCGATGAAGTCAGGTTCTCAACTCTCATTTTAACTTTTCCGGGCACATTTTGACGTTTGGGAAATCTGTTGGTGAGGTCCCGGCCTACCATTTTTGAAATAATCATATCTATATTTAATTCCGAAGCAGGCCATGTCCCTATTAGCTTTCCATCTCTCATTATTGTCACTTCATCGGCTATTTTCAATATTTCTTCCATTTTGTGGGATATATATATTATTGAAACTCCTCTTTTTTTAAGATCCTTTATTATCTTAAAGAGATGCTCCACCTCGTTTTCGGTAAGCGATGATGTGGGTTCATCCATTATGATTATTTTTGAGTCGTAGGAGATGGCCTTTGCAATTTCCATCAATTGAACTTTTGAAACAGATAGATTGGCCACTTTTTCATTCGGCTTTATATCAATGTTCAATTCTTTTAAAAGCAGTCTGGTATCATCATACATTTTCTTATGGTCAACAAAACTCAGAGGGCCGTACTTTTTCTCCGGAAACCGCCCCAGCCATATGTTTTCCATCACATTTCTGTAAGGCACGGGGTGAAGTTCCTGGTGTATCATGGAAATGCCCAGCTTAAGCGCATCGCTCGGGTTGTTTATTTCGACCCGTTTTTTGTTTAATACAATCTGCCCAGAATCCGGCTTGTAAATCCCGAAAAGGCACTTCATAAGAGTGGATTTTCCCGCCCCATTTTCCCCTACAAGGGCGTGTATTGTTCCAGTTTTTACTTTTAAAGTAACGTCATCAAGCGCTTTGACCCCTGGAAATTCTTTCGATATGTTGTTTATTTCAAGTATGAACTCATCCATCATAATAGAATTCACCTTTTTTATAATGTTTTGTTTTTTTAAAGGAACGGAGGCAAGGCAGGTGGCATTGCCTCCGTTCAAATGCTTTACTTTGCGTCGTTTATGTTTTCCTTCGTAATCTTCTTGTAAGGTACCCATACGTACTTGCCATCGGTGATTTCATATCCGGTATTGCCTTTATCGGGAACAAGTCCCTGGGCGAGCACGTAAGACAGCATAAATGTTGCGTTGCCCTGATTTTTGCCGTCATTTAACACTGTTCCGAGAAGTGTACCTTCTTCCAGAGCTTGCAGGGCGGGTGCTGTGGCATCCACACCTACAACGGGCATAAATTTGTTACCACTGAAATATCCTGCTGCTTTTAATGCCTCAATGGCTCCGAGGGCCATGTCGTCGTTGTTGGCAAAGACCACTTCGATTTTATCTCCGAGGGAGGCTATGAAGGCTGCCATTTTTTCCTGGCCTTTTACGCGGTCCCACATTCCGGTGTCTTCTGCCAGTTTCTCGGTTTTAATACCTGCATCTTCAACGGCTTTTATGGAGTATTTTGTGCGGAGTTCTGCATCCTGGTGACCAGGTTCGCCCTTCAGCATAACATACTGCATTACACCGTCTTTATTCTTGTCGGCTTCCGGATGAGCCTTCCAGTAGTCCACCACAAGCTGGCCCTGTATGGTCCCGGACTCTTCGGCTTTTGCACCTACGTAATATACTTTATCCCATTTCTGCATGTCTTCCGGCAGTGGTTCGCGGTTGAAGAATACTATTGGAATGTTCGCTGTTTTTGCTTTGTCTATCAATACTCCTGCTGCCGTCCTGTCCACCGGGTTTATAGCCAGAGCATTCACCTTTTTTGTTATGAAAAGGTCGACCTTGTCATTCTGGGTAGGTTGGGAATTCTGACTGTCCACGATATCGACGGTCGCCTTGCCCTCGGCAGCTTTTGCGATGGTGTCTCGTACCGATGTCATGAATGTGTCGTCAAACTTGTATATGGCACATCCGATGTATGGTTTCGCAGAACTTTGCTGGCTTTCGGCGCTCTGGGAGCTGCCGGAGCTCTGCTCTGATCCTCCAGAAGTTGCTTTTCCACAGCCTGTTAAGACGATTGCGATTGTTAACAGTAGAGCCAATATTGCATATACTGTTTTTTTCATTAATTTTCACTCTCCCTTTAACTTTTGAATTTTATTGATTGAAACCTCATTTAACATCATTTCGACATCTTTTCTTCTGCATCCGCCCGTCTCCGCCGTCATCGATTTGGCGGCGGAGACCGCAACGCCCAGCTTCAGCATTTCTCTTGCATCGTATTTTCTCTTCATTGCCACGGCGAAAGCTGCAATCATTGCATCACCGCAGCTTACCGTGTTTACGGCATGTACCTTGGGGGCGGGTGCGTACAGGACATCGCTGCCGGATGCCATCACCGCTCCCTTTGAACCAAGGGATATCACGGGCATCTCTATACCAAGATTTAACAGTTTACTCACAGCGATGCCTGCATCTTTTTCATTTTCGATATTCACATCAAGGAGCTGTTCGGCTTCCTTTTTATTTGGTTTTATCAGTGTTGGCCCTGCTTCTATCCCCCCTTTCAAATACTCTCCGCTGGTGTCCAGTATCACCTTCTTTCCGTAATTTCTTGCTATTTTTATCAGAGTTTTATATATATTTACATCCACTCCCCTTGGAGCGCTGCCCGACATGGTTATCACATCGGCCCGCTGCAGGAGGATTTCATATAAGTTTATAAATCTTTCGACATCTTTGGGTGTAAGAAGGGGCCCCGGCTCCAGAAGTTCGGTATGCACATGGGTAGCCTCATCTATAATGTTCACACAGGACCGGGTCTCGCCTTCGATTCTTACAAATTCATGGGGTATGTTCATTTTTGAAAGTTCATGCTCTATAAAACCACCGGCAAAGCCGCCGATGAACCCCGTCGCCATGACTTCTTCTCCGAGAGCGGCAACGACCTTGGTGACATTGAGCCCCTTGCCTCCGGCGGTGTATACGGCCTCCTTTACCCTGGCCACATCGCCTATTTTGAAGTTTTCGACAACATAGGCCTTGTCGATGGATGTGTTTAATGTCACGGTAAGTATCATATTATCGACCTGCTCTTGCCTTTTTAGATATTGCTATTATTATAAATTTTAAATTGCTTTATTGCAGACTGCTGCAGATTTTAATTTGCTTCCGCCATCTTCTTTTTAAACAGGTTTATGACATCCACCGGAGTGGGGTCCACTCCCCGGTAGAT
The DNA here is from genome assembly GCA_012840135.1 of Thermoanaerobacterales bacterium. GTDB lineage: Bacteria > Bacillota > Thermosediminibacteria > Thermosediminibacterales > Tepidanaerobacteraceae > Biomaibacter. The sequence continues at coordinate 34,102 of DUMA01000004.1, read as the reverse complement.
GGGTGCGTAAAGGGTAATGAAGTCTCCCAGATATACCAGGGAAAACATGCGGCAAAGCCTGTTTTCGCCTTCGGCAAAGATATCCTTCACTTTCCCCATCCTGCCCTTCAGTATATCCAGAGTTATGTCCTTCCTCTTTTTAATTTTGGGACTATCCAGCAGATCATCCCTCAGCATAAGAAGGTAAAATTTTGAGATCAACTCCTGCGGCATATCCCACCCCACCGCTTCGTCATGATGCAGGCAGGGGATGACATTGTAAAAAGCCATGAGTTTGCTGTTTTCCCCAAACTGGTTTTTTATCCTCCAGGCCACCGAATCGTAGTAGTCCAGGGAACCGTACACCAGGGGTATATAGCCGTATAAGTCCATGGCTATCTGTTTTGCCGGGTTTTGCTCTACCGGAGTCTCGGCTCCATACTTCTTTTTGAGGGTGGATAATAGTTGTATGAGTCCTCGGATTTCTTCTTCCTTATCCTGAATAAGGCCGAGCTTTGATAAAATCATCAGCATAGGAATGAATATATATCCTATATCACGGCGGGGATGACCTATATCGTAGGGTACAATAAGGGTCGGTACACCGTCTTTTCGGCACATTTCCGTCAATTTTCCACCCGAAGTAATGGCTATCATGAAAGCTCCTTTTTTTATAGCCTGCTCGTAAGCAGCCAGGGTTTCTTCGGTATTGCCCGAATGAGAAACCACAAATATCAGAGAATCGCTGTCCGCAAAAGCAGGCACATTGTATCCCTGATTTACGATTACCGGGATTTCCAGTTCATCAAAAAGGTATGATCTCAGGAGTCCTCCCGCTACCGACGAACCTCCACCGGTCCCCAGGATTATAATTTCATGAAATTTTCTGCCGGGATTGGCTACTTCAAAATTTTTGCCCAGATCGAGACTTTCACCGAATTGAACATCATAGTTTTCGGTGGTAATTAAAGAATTCATAGTGTCTATTTGTCGAACTTTTTCTACATCATTTAAGTCTATCAATTGCAGTCCTCCTCAAGAATTTTTGTTTTTTCAACAAATCTGTTTTTTGAATGTATTATTATTTATATTTCCTCATATGTGTTTTTCCGGTAGTTTCTTTGCAAAATACTTATATTATTCTCATTTGATTTTGCCACAGCATCCTGCCAGGCGAATTTTGGATCTTACCACATCTTTCACCGCATCCACCGCAGGCTTGAAGTATTTTCTCGGGTCCACCTCCTTCGGATTATCTTTGAAATAGTCTAATAAAGCCCCGGCGAAAGCAATCTTAATATCCGTCGCGATATTTATTTTACAGATTCCCAGCGCTATGGCTTTTTTCACCATGTCGTCAGGAACGCCAGAGCAGCCGTGGAGAACCAGCGGAACCGCCACAAGATTTTTTATCTTCTCCAGCCTTTCAAAGTCGAGCTTGGGCTCCCCTTTATACATGCCGTGGGCGGTGCCTATGGCGACGGCTAGGGAATCCACGCCGGTCCTTTCCACGTATTCCGCGGCCTTTTCCGGTTCCGTCATGGCAGCTTCATATTCGCTCACTGAAAGTTCTTCCTCCACCCCGCCTACCCTGCCCAGCTCGGCCTCTACCTGTACGCCCCTAGGTCGGGCATAATCGATCACTTTCCTGACCATTTCTACATTCTGCTCAAAGGGAAGCTTTGAGCCGTCCACCATGATTGATGTGAAGCCGCCGTCTATGCATTTGAAAGCCAGATCCACATCATCTCCGTGGTCAAGGTGCAGTGCTATGGGGATATCCGCCTCCTGCGCTGCGGTTTTTGCCATGGCGAACAGGAAATCTATACCCGCATGCCTGCAGGTGCCGGGGGTTGCCTGTAGAATCACCGGGGCCCGCTCTTCCCGAGCGGTTTCAACCACGGCTTTAAGGGTCTCCAGATTATGTATGTTAAAGGCGGCTATGGCATAGTGACCCCGTTGTGCCGCTGTTAACATAATTTTTGAAGATATTAAGGGCATTTAACCTTCCTCCTACTTATATTACTCCCAAACCTTCCATGGCCAGGGCGGCGGCGCCCACCATGCCCGACTCGTCTTTCAGCTCGGCAGGCACTATCCTGACCTTTTCACCTGCATTTCTCATGGTCCTCCGCCTGACGGTCTTCCTCAGTGGTTCGAACAGCTTGTCGCCCGCCAGGGAAACTCCGCCTCCGATTATGACCATCTCGGGATTTATGATATCGATATAGTTTGCTATACCTATGCCTAGAATTTCTGCAGTCTCCTCCATCACAGTCATGGCCAGCCTATCACCCATATCGCAGGCTTTCGACACCACTTCCGCTGTTATTTTCGATATGTCATTTCCTACCATGCCCGCCATAACGGTGAAGTGCCCCGCCCGGATGTAATCCCGGGCTCTTCTGGCTATGCCTGGAGCTGACGCATAAACCTCCAAGCAGCCGCGGTTTCCGCAGTTGCAGTAAAGGCCATCCTTGAATATGGTAGTGTGGCCTATTTCACCGGCGCTGTAAGTTTTGCCCCGGTAAAGTTTGCCGTTTATGATTATTCCTGAACCTACGCCGGTCCCCAGGGTTATCAGAATCAGGTTGTCGACGCCTCGGCCCGCCCCAAAGTATTTTTCCCCAAGAGTGGCTACCCTCACATCGTTGTCCATGAAAATGGGTAAAGACGGGAATTCCCTTTTGAACTCTTCCATGACGGGAATATTTTCCCACCCTAGGTTTCCCGCAAAGAGGGACATTCCTTTATCTATGTCCACCAACCCCGGGATGCCAAGGCCTATGCCGGTAATACTTCCTATCCCGATATCCGATGACACCCTATATATGGCATCTATCATATTCCGTATTATATGTTCCGGCCCTTTTTTTGCTTCAGTCGCCCTTTTATCCTTTTTTAAAACTTCTCCCCTCTCATTCACCAGGGCCGTAGCTATATTTGTACCGCCCAGGTCGGAACCTACAAAATACATGTTTACAGCACCTCCGCCATCACCATGTCCGCGGCGCCTTTTAAAGTGGCTTCGTCTCCCATGGTGGAAAAACTGATTCTCACATCCTGAAAGCAGCTTTCTAGAGCACGACACTTCACTGTCTCCATCATGGTTTCCTCAATAAAAGCCTTTGCCCGGGTGATTCCTCCACCTATGACTATCAATTCGGGATTGAATGTGTTTATGGCATTCGCAACGGCTATACCCAGATACCTGGCAATCTGCCGAAGAATCCGGCTCGCCAGTATATCCCCGCTTGCTGCCGCTTCATAAATGATCTCCGGCGTGACATCCTCCAGATTGCCGCCCGCCAGGTCCAGCACCATGGAATCCCTTCCTTCTTTTATGGATTTGACCATGGTCTTCACCAGAGCGTTTTCCGACGCCATGGCTTCCAGGCATCCGTAATTGCCGCATCCGCACTGAGGCCCTCCCACATCTATGGTGGTATGGCCTATCTCGCCGGCGCTGTCGCCGACGCCCCGGTACAGCCTGCCGTCCATGATGATGCCCGAACCGACGCCGTATCCCACCTTTATAAACACCATGTTATTTACATCTCTGGCGGCGCCGTAGTAAAATTCACCCAGAGTCATGGCCCTGACGTCGTTTTCCACAAAAGTGGGGATGTGGAATTTATCTTCCACTATGAATTTTATGGGAACGTTTTTCCAGCCTATGTTGGGTGCAAAAATGGATATGCCCTCCCGGGCTTTGACTGGCCCGTGGACCACCACGCCTATGCCGGGCAGTTGCGCTTTAGCCTCATTTTGATATTTCTCTATATATTCATTCATCATATCGATGATCTGCTCTTTATTTAAATTTTTAATTTTTGCTGTGTCATGTTTTATTACATTTATATCGCCATCGGTGTGATATGCGAAAAGTTTGTTGGAACTTATGTGTATCACTATGACATTCAGCGCCTCGGGATTTATCTTGAGCAGCACCGGCCGCCGGCCGCCGCTGGATTCACCCATCATGTATTCCATGATGAGATTTGATTCCATGAGCTTGTTGGTGATATTGGTCACCGTAGGCTGGGTCAGGCCGGTGAGCCTTGCGATATCGACCCTCGATATGGGCCCCCTCTGCCTGATAATGTTTATCACCAGCGACTCATTCATTCCTTTTAGTAATTTGTAACTTACAGGCATGATGTTTTGCAATGTTTATCACACTTTCTTTAAGTTTTTAATTATGTTTGATATATATATTCTATAAAAATTTACAAATTCCTTCTTTTATAAAAAACTTTTTTAAGAATTTTTTTAAGTGATTTAGTAAATGTCAATCCAAACACGTCTTTCACTGCTATAATTAAAAAAACCGCTATAAAGCGGTTTAAAACTCATTTGCTGGATAAAAAACCAGCCTGCTTAAATCAATCACTATTCCTAATTTCCTTAAAAAATCCATACCTAAAATTGCATCTATATCGAATCCATAATCCATAGCTCCTACCTGAACCTATTGGCAATTTTCTTTCTAATACCTTTTTGTGCCAACATGATCTCAATAAAGGGCAATCCGTATCTTTGTTTAATTTGATTAATACGCCCTCACCCCTATCCATCTCTGCTCTTGTATATCCAATTCTGGTCGTGAAGTATGGACTACATAAAATTCTCTTTCTCTATATTCTTTATGCAGCTGTAAATATTTCAATAGCGCCTTATTTCCATCATCAAATCTATCAACAACCGTTAATTGCTCTATAATTCTTCTATTTAATTCTGTTTTTGCTTTTATTGCTTCTATTATAACCCATTGTTCAGGATAAGCCTGTCTAACTTCTGCCCATCGCATGTGATTTCACCTCAACTTTATTGTTTTCTTTTTAGAAATTTTTTATTTATGCGTACAATAATCTGCCCTTAGGTTTGGGAATATCTCGCCCCAATTCCTTTGCAGTCTCTATCCATTCCTTGATGGCTGCTTCTGCATTTTTTATTGCTTCCTGATATGTCGGGCCATCAGCAGCGCAACCTGGCAGTTCCGGTACTTCTGCAATAAAAGCCTGGTCTTCTTCACTCCATTAAATTAAGATCTCATATTTAAACATCATTCTTTTCCTCTTGCTATATAATATCCTTTTAATCCTCTCTATATTATATATTTTAATTAGCTTTTCATCAATAATCTTTAACGAGGTGTTATTATTTGTGCTGTATGTAGATTTTGACCGTCATATTCTGGGCACTTTGTCAATTTAATAAAAATGCGATGGGAGTTAAAATATTGTTAAAATAATGTTAACAAAATCTGGTTATTAAAAAATTCGGATTTGTATTACATTTTCGGGAAAGGAGAATTGATATGGCCAGCGTGGTATTGAAAAACGTCTGCAAAATTTACCCCGGCGGTGTAAAGGCCGTGGACAATTTCAATCTGGATATTGCCGACAAGGAGTTTGTAGTGCTGGTGGGCCCCTCCGGATGCGGTAAATCCACCACCCTCCGCATGGTGGCAGGCCTCGAGGAGATTTCTTCCGGAGAGCTTTACATCGGAGATAAACTGGTAAACGATGTGCCGCCAAAAGACCGGGATATCGCCATGGTTTTCCAGAATTATGCCCTTTATCCCCACATGAACGTGTATGATAATATGGCTTTTGGATTAAAGCTCAGAAAAGTTCCGAGGGCGGAGATTGACAGAAGGGTCAGGGAAGCTGCCAGAATACTGGGCATTGAAGAATTGCTCACCAGAAAACCAAAAGCGCTGTCAGGCGGTCAGAGGCAGCGGGTAGCTTTAGGCAGGGCTATCGTGCGGGAACCCAAGGTGTTTTTGATGGACGAGCCCCTTTCAAACCTTGACGCCAAACTTCGAGTACAGATGAGGACGGAGCTTGCAAAGCTGCATGACAGGCTTCAAACCACATTCATTTACGTAACTCACGACCAGACCGAAGCCATGACCATGGGCAACAGGATAGTGGTAATGAAAGACGGCATCATCCAGCAGGTGGATAAACCCCAGCATATTTACGACCATCCGGCAAACATTTTTGTGGCGGGATTTATCGGCAGCCCGCAGATGAATTTTATGGAAGGCACTCTTGTCGCGGAAGGCGACAATTTATTCATCAACTTCGACCATACAAAACTCTCCATACCTGACGGCGTAAAGAAGAAAATAGACCCCGCCTTCATAGGCGGGGAAGTAGTCATGGGTATCCGTCCCGAAGACATCCACGACGAGCCCGCCTTCCTGGATTACTTCCCGGAGTATTGCTTTGATGTAAAAGTGGATGTGGTGGAGCTCATGGGGTCTGAGACATATTTATACCTTACCTTTGGAGAACACAGCCTGACCGCCAGGGTGGATCCCAGGAGCAGTGCAAGGCCGGGTGATATGATAAAGATAGGCTTTGACATGAACAAACTGCACCTGTTCGACAAGACCAGCACAAAAAGGATTTTAAGTTGACAATATAATCAAAAATAAACGGCAGCCAAACTAGAAAGGCTAAAAACGTTTAAATGAACCATCAGAAAATATAATCAAAAATAATCGATAGTAAAACCCGCCCTAAGATAATCTCCCGGGCGGGTTTTACTTATTTCCCTGAAATTTTAAGAGTTCTTCTATATAATCAAAATGTTTATCAAGAGAATACATGGATAGATGATATTTGATTGCTACAGCAGCAATGATTGTGTCCATAAAAGGAATGGTCAAACCTTTTTTTCTCAATTTAAATGAAAAAAGACCGATATCAATCCAATCGGATTTCCTGATATCGATATATGGTAGAGCTTTAATGTTTGTAATCAGTTCCTCGGCTTTTGTCTTATCCTTTACGCTTTGAATGAGTTCGGATATGACCGGCCCTACTATGACAGCTCTATCTTCATCAATAAGAAGGTCTACAAAATTGGTAATCTCACTATTTCCCCGGAAATATTCTATCCATATTGATGTATCTATTAAGACCTTACCTGTTAAATTCTTCATTATCTAAACTCCTCATTTTTTCTATATCTTCCGGTCCGATTTCAAATTCTATTTTGCCTTTAAGACTCTTCAACCTGGCAATTTTTTTATATTTAATGGCATCTTTTAATGCTTCCTCAATGGCCTTTGACCTGTTTTTTATAGAATAAATAGTTTCTACTTCCTTAATAACATCATCGGAAATATTTAATGTGGTCCTCAACCGCATCACTCCCTTCATATAAATAATACATCACTATGTGATGTTTTTCAAGCAAAAAACTATTCAGCGGATGGTGAGTTTTTTTCTACGTCATCCGCCGTTTTCCTGCTTTTTGACCTAATAAAAATTTTACACTATCACTTTTGATTTAATTTAAATTATTGTATGATTATATTGGTGATATTTCATGCAAAAAACACTGATAAACATTCTTTCTTCAATAAAGCCCTCGCTTCATACGCCTTTTACGCTGATGGATAAATACGGCCGCAGGGTGTTTGGCGACGACTTTAAGCAAAAGGTTCGAAAAGCAGCCATAAGACTTTGCGGCACCGAATGCTATCTTGCAGCCGATATGCCCCAGGCCCAGTTGAAGGATTTCGTCACTTTGATGGAAGGCTTTGTGAACGGCATCTTCGAAGAAAAATTGAGAGCTTACATTCTGGGAAAAAAGGTGGAGCTGGAGGATTTCCCCTTCCCCTGCGGTTTAATCATCGTAAAAAGCGAAAAGGCGCAGGATCTCCTGCCTCTGGTCCGCAAGCTGTTCGACAATGGTTTTTCCATCACCGTCGATGACATTCTTTTGCTCATTATTTCCACGAGCAGTATCGATGAACTCAAGGAAACCTCCCGGGCCCTTTATGAAACGCTGAGCGAGGAATTTCCCACAAGGATTTTAATCAGCATCGGCGGCATAGCCTGTTCCCGGGAGGAATTAACAAAAGCCATGGAAGAGGCGCGAAAGGCATTAATATTTGCGTGGCCGCTAAAAACTGGAGTTGTGTTTTACCCGGAAATGGAGCTGGAAAAGCTGTTTTCTTTTCTGCCGGAACAAAACATGCAGGAGTTCGTCGGCGAGATCGGCAGCAAGCTTAAAAAACTCGATGAAGATGCCCTCACAACCATTCGAGCGGTCCTGGACTGCAACCTTAATATAGCAGAAGCCGCCCGGAAGCTTTATATCCACCGAAATACTTTAATGTATAGATTAGACAAAATCCATGAGCAGACAGGTCTTGACATCAGGAACTTTCAGGATGCGGTGAAGATGGAAATTTATCTACTATTAAATAGAATTGTCGATACTAATCATCTGTAACTTCTTTTTCATTTAAGGGAATCATGAAGCCTCTCGAACCCCAGTCCCACAAAAAACCAGAATATGCCGTAGTCCAAACGCATAACTCCATCCATGGCAAAGGCTCTACTGCCGTAATCCCAGGGGCATACCCCCGTCAAAAGCCTGATGGCCATTCCGGTTAGATACTCAGCCATAAGGATTATGCCCGCCCATGTAACTCCCCTGACCCACCATGGCACATGCCTTATCAAGTCATGGATGGGTATTTTTCAATATGGAAAACATCCAGAAAACCACATCCATTTTCAGTAAGATACACATTATAAAATATACCAGACCTCCTGAAAGGATAGCCGTACCCAGGTCCAGAGCCTGCCCGGCGATGCCGGCGGGTGTAAAAATCGCGCTCATGTATCCATAGGTAAAATGGACTGCGGCTGCCATGACGGCCGAAGCGATCCCCGACTTAATAAGGCTTTCCGCTATTTTCTTCCCTCCAATGGGACCTATCCTTCTCCTCAAGCTGTAAAAAAGCATCACCGTGCCGGCAATGGCGGAGATACTTGTGGAAAGAGCCAGGCCGCCCATACCCATGAACCTTACCAGGATAAGGTTCAGGATGATGTTTATCACCATGGCGATGGCACCGTTTATCATGGGAGTTCTGGTATCCTGAAGGGAGTAAAAGCCCCTACTCAGAACATCTCTAAGACCAAAGGCCACCATGCCTATGGAATAGTATAGAAGGGCCGTAGCGGTCATGAATGTCGCCCTTTCATCAAAGGCTCCTCTTTCAAACAGAAACCTGACGATGGGCACCCGCAAGACAATGGCTCCCACCGTCATTGGCACGATGACGGCGATAACAAAACCCACCGCCCTGCCCAGGGCTTTTTTGAATGCCTCCATATCCTTTTCGGCAGAAAGCTTCGAAAGAGTGGGGTACACTACGGTAGCTACCGACAGCGTGAATATTCCGAAGGCAAAACCGTTCAAGCGGCTGGCGAAATTAAGAGCCGCTATGCTGCCCTCGGCCAGGCCCGATGCCAGCATCCTATCCACCAGAGTGTTTACCTGGCTTACTCCCGTCCCCAGCACCACGGGGATGACGAGAATCCCCATGCGGCGCAGATTCTCATCCAGAAAGTTTGGCTTTCCACCTGTGCGAAAGCCCAGTTTTAAAGCCTGGGGCATCTGTATAAGCACCTGGGTGGCGGCGGCCAGTACTGAAGCAACTACAAGGCCCCATATGCCGAAAAGGGGACTGAGCAGGAGGGCTCCGATAATTATGACATTATAAGGGATCCCTATAAGGGCCGGAATAGTGAACTGTTGATGAGATTGCAAAAAGCCCGTTAGGATGTTTGAAAGGCCGACAAAAATACATATGATCATGGTTATTCTGGTAAAGCTTGCCGCCATGTCAAGGGTTTCACCGGTAAAGCCCATGGCCACCAGCCTCACCAAAGGCCTTGCCAGGGCAATGCCAGTTAGGCTTATAATCACGGATATGGCAAGGACCACATTGAAAAGATTTCTGGTAAAATCTGCCGCCCGATCCCTGCCTTTCTTAACGCTCACCTCAGAGTAGACCGGAATAAAGGTGGTGGCAAGAGCTCCCGCCACGGTGGCAAATAGCACGGCCGGCACCGTAAGGGATACCAGATACGCATCGGTCACGTGAGTTGCCCCGAATTTTATACCTATCAAAAGCTCCCGGAAAAAACCCAGGATCTTGCTTGAAAGGGTTGCCACCATAACCAGGGTGGCCGCCCGGGCCGCCTTATTTGCACCATACGTTTGCGCCGGTTTTTCTATATTATTAACCTCAATATTGCTTGGAAAACTCATTCCATTTTCTCTAACATCTCTGCTATGTAACAATTAGATTTCCCCTTCTAATAATATGACTCACGTCCGCGGCAAGGTCGTCTATCAGAAGTTCCTGATACCCCGCTTTTTTTACTTGAAGCATGTGCCGGGCCACGGGGGCCAGTTCCGGACATGCCAGGTTTTTCAGCATCGAAAGCCTTTTTTCGCTAATAGTTTTTCGAGAAAGGCATTTCTCATAGTCCTCGACATTATAATGCCACAATTTTAAATTATTTTCATATCGCTTAAAAAGCCGGTCGGCAATTAAAAGCCCTTCAGGGTCAAAATCGCCGGAATAATAAATTTGCATGTCGCCGTCGGCCAGAAGGTCCAGAAGAACAAATGCAGAAAGCCTGGGCTGACCGAAAGTGCATATTAGCGGGCACCGGGGCGATTTTTCGGATTTGCTCGCATCGATAAGCGAAGAAAAGATGCCGGGATTTTCCACAACAAACACTTTTCCAGTGGGGCTTGCTACTCTATCTATGGTGCTTAAATTCAATAGCGGCACCTGAAGCACTTCCCCGTTCTCATAGGCCGCCTCCCATACGGGGTCGGGGACATCGCCTCTGAAAGCCCGAAGTCCTGCAACGGTGATAAAATTCGATATTTCATCCATCAAAATCCCCGCCCGATAATACACCTCCACCCTGTCCCGGCTATCCCTCGCCTGCCCGGCATCCATGACAGTGAGAAGGGCGTTGAAAAAAAGGTTCCCGGCAGCGGTACCGAAATCGAAAGCGTGGGGATTCTGGGTTATCCTGGATGCAAATACCGCCAGCCGTTCCTTTTTCTTTCGCCTCACCGGCAAATCGTCCAGCGCCCTGCAGACATCCTCCATCTCCCGGAAAAGCCTTTTTCTGTCGTCTTCCTTCCATAGCCTCGTTTCAACTGCTCTGGCGCCGGCGGCTTTTCCTTCATATACATCCTCAAGCCATGCTTTACTTTCTTCGCTTCGACATATGGAATAAAGCCTTTCGAAAAATTGTTTCTTTTGAACCTGAAAAGTCTCTTCATCCTCTTTTTTGCCGGTGAGAGGCTCTCCAAAATATGCTTCCAGAATTTCCTTCAGTGTATAACCTTCAAACTTTGTGTTTTTAAGGGATTCTTCAAACTTCAAAAGACTTACGTCGACCGAAGTTTGCCTTGTATAATCCTTCCTGAAATGGCTCGTAAGTATCTCTTTTTCTTCCGGGGAAAGGTTTATAAGCTTTACACTGCCCCCTATGCGCCCCAGGCTCTTATATTTTTTTCTGAAGGCTTCAAAAAGTCTCCTATATCCCTTGTTATTCTTAAAAAACTCCATGTCTTGATTAATCATATCCGACCTCCGACCTCTCATTTCCGGCCTCTGGCCATTCACTTCCCACTTCCCACGGCTGCCGCCGCATCTTCATCCACATCGTATTTGAGCATGCGTTTTTTACCATCCCAGATATATCTGATGACCGTCACGAAATTGGCATTCTTGGGTCGCACCAGCTCGCATATGGAAAGCTCCGGCACGGTATCGTAGTCTCCCCAGAGCACCTGGGAATTAATAATAAAGTTGAATTTCAGATCTTCCATGAGCCGGAACATGTCTTTTATGTTGGTGTCATCCACACCTGCAAAGGCTTCATCCAGAGATACGACCCTCGGAGCATCCTGGGCAGCAGACTCATAGCGGGCATATACCGCCGAGAAAAGCGGTATATACATGGCCATGGCCTTTTCACCGCCGCTGAGCTTGTCAAAGGCGTGGTTGGTGAGCTCCCGGCGGGTCTCTCCTTCCTTTCTGAAATACAGTTTGAACTCAAACCATTTCCGATAGTCCAGGATATCCTTTATTATTTGATGGAAAGTCTCGGTGTTTTCGGCATTATCCAGAATTTTCCTGGCCCTGTCTACTTTGGATCTAAAATGTCTTGTCACCAGGTTAAATTCTTCGGGTTTTAACATCTGGGCACCGGATTTCAGGATTTCTACCAGTTGCCGGGTATCCATTTCCTCCTCACTTTCGGCAGGGATGGGTTTCCACTGAAGAGAAAACGTAATACCGCTGGAGGTGTCTCTCTCGGACATGAGGCGGTTCATATTCTTCACCCATTCCTCTGCCCTGAAAATCCTTGCCCTTATTTTCTTCCCCACGTTATGCATTATAATTTCCTCAAAAAGCCGTCGGTCATTTTCCCTCAAAAGCGCCTCATTGGCGGCAATATCCTGCTCAATGGCATCATAAAGGGCATACAGTGATACGATTTTGCCCTGAAGGTTTGCGGTGATCTGAAAGCGTCTCAGCTTCCTTGCCGCCTCTTTCAAAATCTCGCTTTCATCTTGTTCGGAAGAATCCTGTATATTTTTCCCATCCTGTTCAGGGGTTTTCTCGAAAAGGTACCCCATGGCAAGACCATAGTTTAAAAGCCCTATCTGGCTGTCATGAAAAGCATCCGTCAGCCTAGTATTAAACTTTTCCCTATCAAGTCCGGGCTTTTCTACCAAAGCCGCCAGAGTCTTTATTATATTCCGGCAGAAGGCAGGGATTTTATCATCTTCCCCATCCTCCGGCAACTCTCCCAGGTCCTTTATAAATCCCAGTTTCCATTCATCCACAAAACCTTTTCTATATATTTCATATACACTGGTTAAAATCTGTATTTTGTTGTCCAGCTCCAAAAGCTTTTCTGTATTGGTCTGTCTTCTAGCAAATGTGGAAGCCTTTCGGGTATCCGCATCTCTTATCTCCTCCGGAATGCGCTCCAGCCTTTCGATACACTTTTTCAGCTCCTCTTCAAGCTCTCTTAATCCCAGAGTCTCGATGGCTTCCGTCAGGGCTTTTATCCTGGCCTGGCTTTCACTTATACGTCCTGCTATATCCTGGATCTCCACCGAAAGGTTTTCCACATCGGCCTTGGCATCATTATAATTTTGTTTAAGTATTGAGACTTTTTCCATGGCAGAAATTAGGCTATTATATGTGATTTCCAGCCGCCCCAGACTCTCGCCATAGTCCTCCATGTTGTCTCTGGCTTCTTCAAAAGACGCGATATCCGCCCTGATACTTAGGCCTGAAGTAAGCATCCTGACTTCTGCCCTTAAGGATTGTAACAAGTCAAAAAGGGATTTGACCTCCTGGTTTTTGTTTTCCAGACTTTTTTCGGCATTCCTAAGTTCCCTCTCGGCATCTCTGCAAAAATTCAGTGCCGTATCCAAATCCTGTACCCCAGGAAAATTATCATACTCTTGTTTTAACCTTCCCAGTCTCACATCCAGCGTACTTATTTCTCGGTCCAAATTTTGTATACGGCCATTTATTTCTTCCAGTTCTCGGGTTAAAGTCAAAATCTTTTCTTCCCTGAACTTCTTCCGGGACTCGTATCCAATAAATCGAGACTTTATGCCGTCAGGGCCTTTGCCTTTCAAGACCCCTATGCCGAAAAATCCATCTTCCCCTACATATGTTCCGTTATCTTCCCGGTACACCAGGATGTTCCTCAATGCATCATCCACCGTTTCCCGGGATATGGATTCTCCCTCGAGGCCGGCTACCTCGAAGTACTGCAGCACATTTAGTTTCATGGAAAAAGAGCCGGGAGCTATGAATTTGTCGCACATATTATCATCCATCGCCATAGCTTTATCCATATATTCTCTCGGGACTATCAGCGCATCCATGAGACCCATGGCCTCCAATGCCGCCTCTATCCTGCCTCTGGTTTTTTCATCCACATAATCCTTAAACTCTATGGCCTTATAAAGGGGGATGTGAGGTATGCCGCTTTCTCTGAGCCTTTTGCGGTTTTGTTCCACCTGGGAGTCCCTTTCAGGCTCAGGATCTTTTTTATTTTTCCACTCATCCAGTTCGGCCTTTTTTTCATCAAACATATTTTTTTCCTGTTCTCTTTGATTTTCGAGCCATATTTTTTTATCAAGGAGCTGCCGATTTTTGCCTTCATAAAATGTCCTGATTTCCCTTAAGATGTCTTCAAATCCGACATTATCGCCGTAATTTAAAGCAAGACGTGCCACAGCCTCCAGGTCTTCCTGGGGTAAGTTCAGTTCCTCATTCTGGCCGGACCACTGGTATATCCTCTCCACATATTCGCCTTTGACAATGTCAAACTGCTTCTCCCATTCCTTTAGCTGCTTTTCACAGTGGTCCCTTTCTTTTTTTAAAGCTTCCTGTTCCTGAAGCGCCTTATCATACTTTTTGTTTTCTTCCCGCTCCTTCTGCAGGGCTTCTAGAGCTTTTTTTATCTTGTTTTTATGCTTTAAAACCTCGCTTTTCCAGAAAGTAAAATCAAATTTTTTGCCAAAAGCCTTTAAAAGCTCATCCCTTGAAAATTCATGTTCCATAAAGTCCGCAAGGCCGGCGGTCTTTCCCATGTCCCTTATCATTTCCTGAATCTTAAGCTCCAGGGATTCCTTTTCCCGATTAGCCTCGCCGATTCTTTGCTCCAGGTCTTTTAAGCGGGATTTCTTGTCGTTCAATTGGCCCTGCTTTTTATCAAGGGCGCTTTTTCTATCCCTTAGATCCTGCTCCTCTTTTGCCAGAGCCTGCCCCGCCTTAAAGGCGTCATTATCCCTTAAGGATTCCTCCTTCTGTTTTAGGGCAGCCTGCTCATCCTGCAGGGCTTTGATTTTTTCCGAGAGCTCCTCCTCCAATCTCATCTGGTTCTCTATCTCCTGGATCAGGATATCACGGTTTTTCCTGGCGGATGTCAAGTCCTGGTATGATTTTACCATGTCTTTAGACTTTTCATACAAAACAAAGCGGTTGTAAAAATCGTATTCAGCCTTCAGTTTTGCAGCAGAGCTTCGGCTTTTATATAGTTCATCCAGATGCACCTTTATTTCATCCATGTTTTCTATGGTCTCTGAAAGGGGCCTCAAGTCCTCATCGGACAGAGCCGGAAGCGCCGCATTCATTATCTCGTAGATGACAGTGGGCCTGAAGTCTTTGGAAAGTTTGGGGCTTCGAAGCTGCACCAGCAGTTTTATGAGTTCGTCGTACTCCTCCACGGTGTTAAAGCCGAAGATGTATTTGTTCACCATTTCCATGTATTCCTTTTGGCTTTCTACCACTTCTCCGCCATGAATAATCCTGGCTTTGAGCTCCCTTTTGGTCAGTGGGACCTTTTGTTTTTTCCCATCTGGTCCTATTTCTGATTTATAAAGGTAAAAATCTTTCCCCACCCGACGGCCATCCAGTATGATAAAACCCCAGGAGTCCAGGCCCTGGCCCCGGCGGGCCTTGAGTCCCAGGCCCACGGTTATGTAACTTTCAGTATTTTGCCTTTTAAATTCCATGTAAAGGTAGCCGGTCCTCTCCTCAACGCCGCTTACATCTTCCTCCCCCAGCAGGTAATCTTCCAGCCTTCTGGCCCTGGAGCCGAAGGGATCCAGCCTCTCGGGGCTCTTGTTGCCATCCAGCAAAAGGGGGATGAAGCTCTGCATGGTGACAGATTTACCGGAACCGTTGGCCCCCCTCAAAAGAAGCCTTCCCCCGGAAAAGTCGAATTCCTCCTCATCATAGTACCAGAAATTAACAAGTCCTGCTCTGTTTATCATCCATCTACTCTTCATGAGTCTTTACTCCTTTTACGAAATTTTCCGGGTATTCTCCGGTAAATTTTCCCACCATAGGTAAGATCTTTACAGAACGAAGCTTTTTATCTCTTACAATCATCTTCCAGGACTCCATGGCATCCATCACTTCCTGAATAAGCTTGTCGGGCGAAAGCTCCCGGTAAGATTTGTACCAGCCGCTTTTATACAAATCTCTGCATTCCATGATAATGCGGTGAAACTCCGATTCCGGTATTTCAATGGTATCATCGGGCTTTACATGAAGCTTTTCTTCATCCAGCTTTTTTCTCAAAAGCCCGCCTATCTGAAGGATGATGTCGGAAATATTGCTGCCATCCGGAAAAAAGGATTTGTCTCGGGAAGAATTTTCATATATCAGGAAGGCGGAATTTTTGTGGATATGAAGTTTAGCCCCCAGATTTTCCTCAAAATCTCTTAGAATGGTGTTTCTGTAATTTTTTATATAGAGGAAATCCTGGTCATCCGGCCCCTGGCTATAAACAGCCGGCGAGAGCAAGAGTTTGCGATAAACCCGGTGACGGCGGAAGCTTCCTCTATCTGTGTCACCTGTAAGCCATTCACCTTCCAGCAGAGTGTCGGGATTTATATCATCCCCCAGTTCCCGCCCAAAACTTCTCAGAAAATATCCGGAAATCCCGGTATTTTCATAGAGTACTTCAGTGGTCCTATCTTCCGAAAACCTCTCCTGCTCCCCGTCGTTCACCTTTAAAATCCCAATTTTCTCTGCAAACACCAGCACCCTTACCAGGGACCTTCGATGGGAAAACAGATTCCAATCGACCTTTTCATATCCTTCATAGGTGGCCTGGATGTACTCTGTGATATTTGAAAGCACAAACTGTTCCTCGGGGCCCTTTTCCTCCAGGAAAGCCAGGAGCAAACATAAAAAGGCATAATCCATGGATTCTTTGAAATCCTGAATGCCCATCCAGGCTTCAGCTTCCCCGGGCACCTTTTCCAGCTTGGCCATATGAGGATTTATTACCAGTCTGTACCCCAATTTTTCCTCTATAAAAAGTTTAATACGTCCCTGTGCATCTCTTATTCTGTAATAATCCTCCCGGTTTTCATCCCTGAGTATCCAGAAATTTTCCAAAAGCATATGCAGCTCTTCCATGAAATCACCCGACATCTTCAAATTCTATGATAAAGGCCGGCATGTTAATATTGCCGTCGGTGCACTTGAGCCAAACGCGCTCATGGTCCTTGGGAAAAATTACCCTGTACTGTCTGCCGTCTTCGGTCTTGGCCGTCTTGTTCCTGCTTCCCATGGCCTTGCCTATCCAGCGAAGGAGGGTAATCCTCACAAAGGGCTCCACTTCCGGTAACTTTGCAAGATTTATCCTGTTTTGAAAGATGAGGCCTTCCAGTATCTCCCTCTCCTGCTCCAAAGACATCAAATATTCCTTAAGTTTTTGGCTTTTTGACTCACTGCAGTCCCGAACGGCGCCGGTGTTGCCGCTTTCGGAGTAGTTCCTGGTCTTAGGTTTTAATTTAAAAGTGCAGGGCTTTTCATCCCATACCCCTACTGTGATGCTCTCGGTGGCCCTTTCAAACTCTCCTGCCAGGTGACGGGTATTGAAAGCTCCAAAGGCTGCCGCTGAAAGCCTGTGAGCCTCATTTAAATCTTTGCATCCTGCAAAAGCTGCCGCAAGTTTTAAATAGTCGGTCTTCCGGCTTAAGGTCCTGGAACGGCTTTCGGCGATTCTGGCCGCAAAGCGGGTGATCTTCCTTATTATCTCATTGGTCACACTGAAAAGCCGGTACGCCTCGCTTTCATCTCCCCCATAGCCCAAAAACCAGCCTGTTAGATTGAACCACTTGCTCTTTATCTCCCCTCTAACCTCACCGGCTTCAGGGATGCGGTCGATCCGGGGGACGGAAAGCTCATACTCCACCAGCCTTTCGACCACGCTATTCACTACATCCTCATCCAGGTTTTTAAGAAATTCTTCGATGGCTGATGAAAACCGCTGCAAATCCTTTATGAAATCCCGAAGATAATCTATCATGCGGTCTTTATAGACTATAAAGGCTTCGGTCTTCATAAGCTCATCAGCCCGCGAACTCTGGAGGCTTGCGATGTAGTCGGTAGCATTGTGGTAAATGCTCTCGAAGTCCCCGTTCAAATCCTGCCACCATCGGTGAATAGCCGCCGTGTCGGAGGATGCGGAAAATTCTTTTGTCTTCAACAGGGAGGTGTATATCCTTTCGAAGAGGGAGGGCTCCAGAGACCCGCCATATCCCGAAAGGCTTTCCAGCCTTATGGTCATCCTTTCTATTTCTATGGAATAAGGGCTGAGCTGGTATCTGAACTTCTTATTCTTAAATTCCTCCAGAGTCGAAGCTTTGGCTGTGTCCTGTGTGGAAATGAGGTTCTTCCACTGGGTAAGAGCATTTAAATCCTGCTCGCACTTTTCTATGGTGTAATCCGAAAAAACCTCAAACTGCTTCATATAATCAAAAATGTCTTCCTTATAAAGCCAGTAGCGCAATCTCTGGTGCTGCTCATAAAAAAAGCGCAGGATAACCCTGTATCTTGCGGCATTTTCCGCTGTCAAGTATCTTGCCTCATCCAGCGGCTTTAAAAGTTCAATGTTCAACCTGTCTATCTGCGGCATTTTGATCCCTCATTCAAAACGGGTTTTATCGACCTTTTCTGTCCTATTTTAACTTTTTTGGAATAAAGTCGCAACATTTATTTGTATTATCTTATTTGTATTGTAAAATATTGCGGTGTTACTTTTCAAGCAATAGTTTTATCATAGCAATTTTTTAACAAGTCTCAAAAGGCGAAAGGCTAGAGCAGGATTTTCCCGGCATATATAGAATTTAAATTTATATGAGGCAACTATACGATATCCCGGGAGGTCATAGTTTGAAAAAAGTAATCGCAGCTTTTGGCGTTCTGCTTCTGGCAATGCTGGTTTTCTTTTTTGTCTTTGCCCTGCAGCAGATGCCATCCCAGAACAACCATAGCTCTGCATCCGGCCGGGAAACTGAAAAAGAGCCGCAGAGAAATATATATAATATAAATCTTGAGTATGACGGCTTGAACCATATAAAGGCCGAAATGGATTTCACCTATGTGAACAATGCCGGAAAAAGCATGAGCGAGCTTTACTTTCATCTGTACCCAAATATATTCAGGGATAGGAACCACCTACCCTTTTCCAGAAGTGATCAGACCCTGGTCTTCCCCGACGGTTTTTCTACCGGCGGCATCGATATCACCCAGGCTTTGCAGGACGGCAGCCCCGTGGAGTGGACCACCGTCAATGGTGATGAGATATTAAAACTGGCCTTGAAAAAACCCGTAGAAGCTGGAAAATCCTCAAAAATACATTTTAAATTCTCGCTTACCGTCCCGAAAGCCAACTACAGGTTCGGATACAGGGTGTTCGGCAAGGACCGCATAACCCTTTCTCTTGGGAACTGGTATCCCCTTCTGGTGAAATATGACAATGGAAAATGGAGCCTCGACAAGCATCCCGCCATGGGAGACCCCACCTACAGCGATATCTCCGATTACACCGTAAGTTTCACCGTGCCGCAGGATTTCACCGTGGCTGCATCGGGGGTAATGAATAAAAAGACCATTTCCCACGGCAAGGCCATTTATGTGTATTCCATGGAAAACATAAGGGACTTTGCTGCAGCTATAAGCAACAATTACAAAACCGCCGAAGATTTTGTGGACGGCATTAAAATCATATCCTACTTCCATCCCGAAGACAGAAAGGGCGGCTTTATGGCCCTGGATGTGGTAAAACATGCACTCTCCATCTACAATGCCAGTTTTGGAAAATATCCGTACCCGGAGCTCAGGGTTGCCGAAGCCAATTTCTACGCCGGCGGAATGGAGTTCCCTACCTTTATTATGATGAATACCGGCAGATACAGGGAATCCAACCTTTCCAGCACATCTTTCGAAAGGTCCATGGCTCACGAAGTGGCCCACCAGTGGTGGTACTGCCTTGTGGGAAATGATCAGATAAACGAACCCTGGCTGGATGAGGGGTTGGCCGAGTTTTCCACTCTGTACTATTTTGAAAAAAGATACAGAAGTGCGGGAAAGGAATCCTATTTCACAAGGTATGTAAATACCAACACAAATCTTATAAAACAGAGCAAAAGAAAAATGCAGGACCCCGTCAAACTTTTCAGGGACAACCGCGAGTATTTTGCCATTGTCTATGTCAAGGGAGCCCTGTTTTACGAAGAACTGAAAAATACCATCGGAGAAGAAAAATTGCTGGATTTTCTGCGGACATATTTGAACACATACAAGTATAAAAATGTAAGTTTGAATGAATTCATTGATCTTCTGAAGCAAAGGAACTATGACGGCGTCAACCAGGATTTTTTTAAAAAATGGTTTTAGTTGCCGGGGCTGCAGCATCCTGATTTCCGGCAGGCAAATTTAAGATGCACACTCCTGCTACTACAACCGCTTATTAATTTTTGAAATCAGAAACCGGCCATCTTTCTCAATAAAGTGTATTTCCACCCCTGTCGCCGGGCCCGAAATTATCTTTATGGGGCCCCGGCGCTCCACAGATGGATCGTCTAGATCTATCTGCCACCGCTGTCCCAGAGGATCCTGCACCAACTTGAGTTTTTTTGCCCTGTCTATGAGGGCTTTATCTGTGACCAATTGTTCCGCCTCTGCATCCTTGCCGGTGCTGATGTCATATACAAAATCCACAAGGCTGCTGTAGGCTGAAGCAAGAACTTTGAACTCCGTCAGGCCGTAACCGTCTCCATCCCGAGTCCATTTTGCCTGAAAGAGCCTGTGAGGGCCGGGATTGCTTTCCCAGAAAATATCTTCCTTACCATCCTGAAAACCCCACAGATCCCCATGCATGGCAAGCTCCGACAGGCCGTACCCCACGAAGGAGACCTCGGCACGCATATGAGGCCAGCGGGCGAGAGGGTATGATGAAGACCATATTATCTTCCACTTTCCCTCTTCCAATCGAAACAGCCGGTATTCCGGCACGGGGCTGCCGCTGCCGCCGGCGGCGGAATCATATATTACGCCCATCTCCACGGTATTATTTTCGCCTGGGGAAAGTCGGGCTTTCATAGCCGTAAAGGCCTGGGAAAAGCCGTGAGCATCCTCATCAGCGGAGTAAAACACCTGGAAATGGAATTTGTCCTTGTCCCACCAGAATATGGCATGACCGTCTACTGCACCCATAGATTCGGGGTCGGTGGTAAAATCCACCAGCAGCGTTTGGGGAAGACCTCCATCCTGTGCTTCAGCCTCCAGATGATTTATGGCTATGTTCTGCTCCCTGCCCCATTCGTCAAGGTTATTCAATTTTTGCCAGCGTTCCTCGGGTTTTAAAGCGGCCAGATACTGAGATATCCTTTCATACCCCTTGATGCCCTTCAGCCGGCGCAGTGCCTTGTCTGCGGGAAACATGGCCAAAAGCTGGTCTTCGGAGATCTGGCCGTTGGAACTGTCTTTAAAGAGGCTTTTGGTCATATCCAGGGATTGTTTATAATAATCCTCAGCTTTTTCATATTGCTTGAGCCCTTCGTAGCTTTTTCCCATGTTCAGCAAAGCCTCGGCCTTTACCCGTTTGAGGAAGGCAGGCTCATCGGGCTGCTGTCCTCCGGCAGGTTTGGGCACATTTGCCTTTGCTTTTAAAACATCATTAAAGACGCTTATGGCCTCTTCATATTCACCCAGGTCATTAAGTGCTTTCCCTTTCACCATCTCGAATTCATACTCCGGCGGATAGTCCCCCTTCAGGGAAAGTCCTCTTTCTACGGATTTCAGCGCATCCTGGGGCATGCCAGCTTTTTGCTGGGCATCGGCCAGATAGTACCAGAGATATAGTGCATCGGGCATCGCTTTGATCTGCTGCTGATAATACTCCACCACCTTTGGAAAATACTCCGGATACAGGTCTTCCGCAGGCACCAGGCCTATCTCGTACCATCGGAGCACATCCACCATCATAGCGGTTCCGGTATCCTTCTGCCAAACCGCCAGTTGGGCTCGTCCGTCAGAGCTTTTTTCGGTGCCGTATTTCCCCGGCAAATGCAGCACATCCAGCTTGTGATACCCCATGCTGGCTATCTTCTTCAGGGTGCCATCCTGCCAGGAGAAGATGTCCAGGCCATTTCCGGCAGATGCCCCGATGGTACCACCTATGAGGATCTCCGGCTTGAAGTCACCGCACAGGTTGGCAAATCCCACATAGTCCAGAGCATACCCGAAACCCTGCTGCTGCCATACTTTTTGCCATTTCCCATCCTTTTGCCGGAGCACATAAGCTCCGATTTCGGGAGGATTGTCTCCCACCTTGTAGGTAACAAGGATTTCGCTCTTCCCATCCGGGCTGAAGTCCAAATCCTTTTCAAAAATAGCCGTATCAGTCCCGCTGGGTGCCGCAAGCTTGGCCCCCGGGGGTAGATATTCCTGGGCAGTGGTAATTATGTCCCCATCTGCCTCTGCCCGGGCACTGACCACCCGGGGAGCTTTTATGGTGCTGCCCGGAGAAGGCAGCATGCCGCAGCTTGCAAGTATAAGACCAACAGAAAGAATGAAAGCCGCAAACTTTATAAATCTCATGTGAATCCCTCTTTAACCGGATTTTTTGTAATTGCTGTCTATATATCTATTATAATTTCCCTTATAAACAAAAGGGTTATGAAAAGGTTAAAAATGGTTACAAAAAAGTTAAATCTGTAAAATTATGTCAACCCTTGTGCCTTTCCCCGGAACGCTCTTTATTTCCATGCGGCCGCCGTGAAGTTTGATTAACTCGTCACATATGGCAAGCCCCAGGCCGCTTCCGGGCTGTTTGCCTTTTCCCTTGTAAAATTTTCTGGTGACATAGGGCAGGTCTTCTGAGCTGATGCCGCAGCCGGTATCCTCCACACTTAATACCACATGGTCGCTGCCACTTATGGCACTGATTCCGACTTTTCCGCCGGGTGGGGTATATTTAAAGGCATTGTCCAGCAGATTTATGAGCACCTGCTTCAAGCGGTTTTCATCGGCCGTTATTGGGCCAAGATCGTCCTGAGTACTTACCGTAAACTCAATGCCCTGGCGTCGGGCCCTTTGAATCATCTGGGTTTTTATATAATTCAGCACATCTGCAATTATGACTTTATCCAGATTTAACTTGATTCTGCCCGCTTCGAGCCTGGAAAAATCCAGAAGTTCCTCCACCAGCTCCGAAAGCCTGTCACTTTCTTTTGCTATAACTTCAAGTCCCTCAATTAATTCATCCGAATTCAAAGAAGCTTTCCCACCTGGCTCAAGGTCTATATTATCCTCCACCGATTTATTTCCCGGGAAAAATTTGCCATCTTCTGTCGAAATTCCTGCTCCGGAAGAAAGCAGCGTAATTGCCCATCCCTTTATGGCCGTAAGCGGGGTGCGAAGCTCGTGGGATATGGATGCGATAAATTCGTTCTTGAGTTTTTCCTGCCTCATTATCTCCTGGGCCATAAAGTTTAGAGTATCTGCCAGACTGCTTATCTCATCGTTGTACCTTCTGGCCGCTCTTGCCGTAAATTTGCCTCTTGCCATCTCTTCGGCCACTGCCGTTATCTCCTTTACGGGTCTTATGATGGTTTGTGACAGGATGATGGCGGCAAGAATGGAAATCATGACCGCCGTTAGCCCCATCAATATAAGGATAAATGTCACCCTGACAATCACATTATTTATTCCATCCAGGGAAGTAACAAACCGCACGGCCCCTGCCACGCTGTCTCCGGATTTTAGCGGATACGAAACCGCCATCACAGGTTCCCCGGTACGAGGTTCAACGCCCTGCCACTTTGCGGGCAGCCCGCTTAAAGCCTTTGTCACATCCGGGAAATCTATCGTTTCTCCAGCTTCAACCCCCGACGAATCCCCCAGCAATCTTGCGTCACTGTCTATGATCTGCACCTGGGCGGCCGTGGCCGCCGAGAAGCTCTCCATAAGAACATCGACGCTCTTTTGAAGGATATAATCCTGAGCCAGATACTGCCTGTAGAAGTTAGCCGAGATTTCAGCCTGCTTTAATAGTATCTCCTCCACATTGCCGTAATAATACTGTCTTATGGAAATAATGAGAATAAATTCGAAAATTATTACGGTTAGTAAAATGACTGCAACAAAGCTTTTCAAAAGCCTTGCTTTAATTCCCTTCAATGCTTTCTCCCCTTCCAATCAAATAGCAGGCATCCCACCTTTGACAGGCTTTGGCGACATAAACTGAACTTGCTTCGGGTTCGTAACAACCCCGGTCTGTCTCATTGTCTCCACCGGTATCCCATGCCCCATACGGT
This sequence comes from Thermoanaerobacterales bacterium, assembly GCA_012840135.1. Taxonomy (GTDB): domain Bacteria; phylum Bacillota; class Thermosediminibacteria; order Thermosediminibacterales; family Tepidanaerobacteraceae; genus Biomaibacter. Next base: position 10,114 of record DUMA01000004.1, on the reverse strand, counting down.
TTCAATATATCCGGATTTTGCAGGGGCATCCTCTATCTTTTCTCTCAGCCTTCGGACATGTACATCCACAGTCTTGGGATCCCCCACATAATCCTTCCCCCATACCTCATTCAGGATCTCATCCCGGCTGAAAGCCCTGCCGGGATTCTTAATAAACAGCATCAGCATATCAAATTCCCTGGGGGTAAGTTCCAGTTCTTTATCATTTTTAAAAACCCGGTGTCCTTTTTGATCGGCTCTAAAAGGGCCCGATAGAATCTCCCCATCTTCCGGAACTGCCTTCCTTATCCGGCGCAGCACCGCCCGGACTCTGGCCGTAAGTTCCAGGGGATTGAATGGCTTTATCACATAGTCGTCAGCCCCGAGTTCAAGACCCAAAACTTTATCCACATCCTGCCCCCTAGCCGTCAGCATGATGATGGCCATATCGGTATATTTTTGTCTCAAGAGGCGGCACACCTCAAAGCCGTCCATGCCCGGGAGCATCACATCCAGCACTACCATATCGGGCCTTTCCTCTGCCTTCATCATTGCCTCTTCTCCCGAAGCGGCCTCCATCACTTCAAAACCGTTCCTCTTCAGGTTTATGACAATAAAGCGGCGGATGGGTTCCTCATCCTCCACCACCAGTATTTTTGCGTATGAAATCTTTTGCACTATAAAACCCCCTTTTAGCCCAGACAATTTTATCAGGCAACCCAATTAAAACTATATCATACAATGATACTGGTTTAAAGGCTTTAATACTGGTATAAAATGTTCATCGAAATGTTGCAAGGCAGTGCCATTATGATATATAATTATTAAGAGGGAAATTCTAGTTGTCATTGTTACTTTGCCGTTTATTTTACTCGCGTGGTATTATCGGAATATATAAAATATATACTAATTGTCCGGCATCACGTTAATATCAGTGAACGCCCATACCATAAAGCAACGCTTGCAAATGGAGAAAGAAATATTTTCCTGAATAGTCACAAAAATTTAATAAGGGGGAATGAAAGTTGAAAGTAGGAGTATTTTGGAGGAGATTCAGAAATGTGGAGCTTCAGAGAAGGCTCACACAGGACAAGATCTTCGATGATGCTTACGATGAGGCCTTTCAACACTATTCAGCCATTAAGGAAGCCGGTTTTGAGGCGGCCCTAATCGAATGGAAAAAAGATCCCCGGGAAACCCTTCAAACTCTGATCAATGAAAAAGTGGACCTGGTCTTCAATGCTTCATCCCTGAGGGAAGTGGCTTTTCTTGAAGTCTTCGGCATACCCTTTGTGGGCTCCGGTCTCGACCTGGTAGCCACCAGCAAAGCCGACCGCAAAAAGATAGTGGCATACCATAGATTGCCAACGCCCGGATTTTTCGTGGCAAACGGTCCCGACAGGATTCCGGAGCATCATCTCAAGTATCCGCTTTTTGTAAAGCCCGTGAGAGGGCGCGGCAGTGCTGGAATAAGCGAAGAAAATGTGGTGAAAAAACCTGAAGATCTGCCCGGGGTGGTAGCCAAGATAACGGAAAAGATGGGCCAGCCGGCTCTCGTAGAGGAGTTCATCAGCGGCCGGGAAATCACCGTGGGTATCATCGGCTATGATGAGCCGAGGGTTTTGCCCATTCTGGAAATTGAGTACAATTCCACCATCACCAATACCTTTGAACATAAGATGCTGGACAATGAAATCATTCACTGCCCTGCAGAACTTTCTCCCGAAGAACAAAACAGAATAATCTACACAGCCAAAAAAATATACAAAGTCCTGAATGCAAAGGATTTTGGCCGCATAGACATGATTCTGGGTCGGGACGGCATACCTTATTTCCTGGAACTCAATACCTTTGCGGGTCTCACCATGTCCTCCGGTAAAGCCCACAACGGCTACATGGGGTATATGGCCGAGGCTCTGGGCATGACAGCACCGGAATTTATCGGCTCCATAATCCAAAGTGCTGTAAAAAGATACGGTGAAGAAACAATAAATGCCCTATCAAAGCGGGACCTTATGACTTCATAATTATGCCAGAAAAAGGGACATCTTTGTATGCTTATAGGATGTCCCTATTCTCTTCTCAAAAACTTAAGGATTTGTTCGATAAACCTTTCAAAATCAACAAGCTCCTTTGATGCTATTTCATAAACCCGTTCAGGGGTTACCTGCTGATATCCATTATATAAGATATTTTTACAGCAATCCTATCCATGTCGACCGTCATGATTTCATCCCTCCAAAATTATTTTAAGAGCTTCTTTATATCGAGGGTAGTTTTCAGAACAGAGACGGCTCACAATTTCTATCATATCGGTGACTTTGCCTTTATCTTTAATTTAATCGGTCCAATTCGATTAGCTCACCCATATAATCACCTCCGCTCATTCAATTCAATTTATCGCAAAAGGCAGCACAATGGACCCATTAAAACGGCGGCCTGCTGTGTGAAAGGCCTTTTCTTGCAACAATTATCCATTCACGCTGCCCTACCTCGTTCTGCAGCAATTTTTCTACAAAAAGGGCTATGCCGTCTTCATCATTCCCGGCCGTCACATAGTCCGCCCTGTTCTTCACCGTTTCCTGGGCGTTACCCATGGCCACACCTAGACCTGCGTATTCCAGCATGAGCATATCATTGATGTTGTCGCCTATGGCAATGATTTCCTCCCTCTTTATTCCCAGACTCTCAGCCAGCACCGCCAGTCCGCTGGCTTTTGACACCTGGCCGTTTAATATATCTACCGTGTTTTTTATAGCTGTGGTCAAAAACACATTGTTGCCGAATTTTTCTGCAATTTCTTTTTTAAACTTATCCAGTTCTTCGGCATCAGCGTAAACGACTATTTTTGCAGGGGGCTGCTTCATCAATCTTTCCGCGCCCGCAAGGTCTCCGGCATCTTTTACCGGCACAAATACAAAATCCCGCAGATAATTATAACATCCCTCCACCGAGTATTTGCTGGTAAATCTCAAAAATCGCCTGAACTGCCTGCTGCGGTAGCCCTTTCCGGCATAAATCTTGCAGTCTTCCATAAAAACCTGCACGTTAAGGCTTCTGTATTTTGATGCGATACGCAAGATGCTGCGGGCTATCTCCAGGGGTAGAGGTTTGTAAAAAGTAACTTTACCTGTATAAATATCCTTTATAAGGGCTCCATCGTTGCACACCAGCGGCGCATTGATGCCAATGCTCCTGGCAATGTGTCTTGCGCTGTGATAAAACCTTCCGGTGGCGATGGTGACCTTGATGCCGGAATCCATAGCGGCGCGTAGTGCTTTTTTCGTGCGGCGCGTAATGGTATAATGGCTTGTGATAAGAGTGCCGTCTATATCAAGGGCAATCAATTTAAAATCGCTATTCATCCGAATTCTCCTTAAGGTTCAAATTACAATGTCCCGAGCAGGCTGAGAAGCTGCCTGGCATTCATAATAGCCTGGGCATTGAAATGGTTGTTCATGGCTATAAATACCACTTCAGTCTTTTCGGAAAGCTCCCGGATCCTGGGTACCCACTCCGAAAGTTCTTCCTCCGAATACAAATAGTCATAGCGCTCATAGGATTTCTCATGATCATACCACTTCCGGCCGTTCCTGCCGTGAAAACGGATATATCCTATGGGACCTGTGGCCACCACCACCGGGGGCAGAAGGCCTCTTATGGTCGGCTCGTCCACGCACACAAAATTCATATTGTTTTCCCGCAAAAGCTTTATGGAATCCGGGGTCAGCCAGTCAGATGCCCGAAATTCCACAGCCAGAGGCAAATCTCCCATCCTGTCCCGAAACTTCTTCAGATAATCCCGGTTTTTCTCGTTGTTGTGAAAACTGTAGGGAAACTGCAGCAGCACGCATCCCAGGCGCTTCTCATCCACCAGGGGCTTTACAGCCTCTTTAAACCTGTCTGTCGTGGTGTCGCTTAAATCCTGTCCATGGGTCATCCCCCCAAAGGCTTTCACCACAAAGATAAAAGCCGCGGGAGTTTTTTTCATCATGTAGTAAAACATATAACTGGTGGGCATGCTGTAATAGCTGGAGTTCACTTCCGTGAAGGGAAACACCTTGCTGTAAAAAGCCAGCATATCCTTTTCTTTAATATCCTCCGGATAAAACTTGCCCTTCCAATCCTTATAAGCATAACCCGATGTCCCAATGAGTATCAATTTCGTCACTCCATTTTACTGGCAGGCTTTTTTCAAATCCCTGGAAAGTTCAATTATACGTGTATTATTATGTAGCTCCTTCATCGTAAGCTCATTTACACTTATCTGTAGCCTGTCAAACTTTTCATCAAGTGCATCGAGCTTTTCATGAACCACTTTTCTATCATCAAAAAGAGCCTTGATTTTATCCAATATATCGTTGTCTATTTCGGTTCTAATTTTTTTGATATCCTGGCGGACTTCTTCAAGTTGTTTTTCCATTTTATCAAATCTTTCGTCCGTTTTGATGGACCTTTTATTAAATTCCGCATATAACGTTTCTGTCAGTTCACAAGAATCATTAAACTTTTTGGCGATCTTATTATCCATTTCATCCAACTTTTCGGTAAACTTTTGATTCATCTCATTGAATCGTTTATCTACCTCATCGAACTTCTCGGTAAACTTTTGATCCATCTCATTGAATCGTTTATCTACCTCATCAAACTTCTCAGTAAACTTTTGATCCATTTTATCAAAACGTTCGTTCATATCTGTCTGCATTCGCTTTATGAGGTCATAAATTTTGTCTTCCATCAAAAGGCCCCCTTTGAAACTTTCTAAAGTTAAGGATCTATAATCAAACTTTTCTTTACATTGGAAATGTTGAAAAGGAGGTGTGTCTCCTAACCTATTATATCATAGTTCCATCACTCCGTCTCAATGTTTTTAAACCTTTTTATTTATCTGATCCCTCTCAGCGCCGGAGCGTTGTTACCGGTCTTGCCCAACTTCCTCTCATTGAGATCTTCGTCTTTCAGCAACTTTGCCCGAAATATGGCACCGTCGCCAAAGCGATCTTTTATTTCATCTACGACCTGGTTGAGTTTGTTTTTCTTTTCATCTTCTTTAAATAGGGACACCTGCTCAAATTCCTTTATGAGCTGCGAAAGGCTTACCCCCAGAAGTCTGAGGGGAGTTTTGCCATCCCAGTGCGCATGAAGCAGTTTCAGGGCGGCGGCATATATGTCATCGGTGGCACAGGTATAAGGTATGGTCACAGAACGGGTAATAGTACCAAAAGATGCATCTCTCAGCGTAAGAGTGACCGTACGGCCCATATAGTTTTCCCGGCGCACCCTCCTTCCTACCTGCTCCGAGAGGGAAAGCAGCACCATCTCCGCCTCCTCAAAACTTGTCACATCCCTGGGAAGGGTGGTGGAATGGCCCATGGATTTGGCACTGTCCATGGAATGGGGATCTACGGGACTATCGTCGATGCCGTTGGCCGCCAGGTGCAGATAACGCCCATTCAGGCCAAAGGCCTGCTGTAAGAGCTCCTCAGGCACCCGGGCCAGGTCTCCGATGGTGGTAATGTTCATCTCCCTGAGGCGCTCGGCCATGCGGTGTCCCACACCGAACAGCTCATCCACCGGCAGGGGCCACAGCATCTGAGGCACATCCTCCGGCGCTAGCACCGTAAGGCCCATTGGTTTTTTCATGTCAGACGCCATCTTGGCCAGCAATTTGTTGCAGGAAACCCCCACCGAGCATGGGAGGTCCAGTTCCTGCTGTATAGCCTTCTGTATCTTTTGAGCGATGGTGACGGAATCCCCGAAAAGTCCCTCACAGCCCGTCACATCCAGCCAGGCCTCATCGATGCTAAATACCTCCACCAGAGGTGTAAACCTGCCCAGGATATCCATCACCCTGCTGCTGGTCCTGACATAAAGGTCATAGTCCGGTTTTATAAAAATGGCATGAGGGCACAATCTCTTTGCCTGCCAGTTGGGCATGGCAGTCTTTACCCCGAACCTTCGGGCCTCGTAAGATGCGGTGAGGATGATGCCATTGCGCTTCTGTGGATCCCCTGCCACCAGCACGGGCCTGCCTTTGAGGGTATGATCCTGCGCCTGGTGGCAGGAAGCATAAAAGGCATTCATATCCACATGAATGATGGGAAGCATAAAAACCCTCCGAACACATGTTCTCAATACCTATTTTATCACCTTTATAAAAAAAATCAAGAGTAAGCCTGACTTGTCCCCTTTTACTTTTTAAACCAAAAATGAGTCAACGAATCGTCCCCTGACTCACTCTGACTCACTGCAAAAAAAATGAGTCAGGGAACTGTCGTCCCCTGACTCATTTTTTAACAAGCTACATTTCTGCTAGTTTCTTGTAGTTTTCGAACCTGTCTTTGGCATCTTCCTCGGCTTTCTTGAATAGTTCTTCTGCCTTTTCCGGGAAGGTCTGGGCCAGGGCCGAGTAACGCACCTCTCCCATGAGGAATTCCTTGAAGGAAGCGGTTGGCGCCTTGGAATCCAGTATGAATGGATTCTTGCCCTGTTCCTTCAGAAGCGGGTTGTACCGGTAAAGGTGCCAGTATCCGGCCTCTACTGCCTTCTTTTCTTCCAGCTGGCTGCATCCCATGCCGATCTTGATGCCATGGTTGATGCATGGAGCATAGGCTATGATGAGGGATGGTCCTGGATAGCTTTCGGCTTCGATGAGAGCCTTAATTAGCTGGTTCTGGTTGGCTCCCATGGCTACCTGGGCCACATACACATAGCCATAGCTCATGGCAATCCTTCCCAGGTCTTTCTTCCTGGTCTTCTTTCCCGCAGCGGCAAACTGGGCTACTGCGCCTGTGGGCGTGGATTTTGAAGACTGCCCTCCGGTATTGGAGTAAACCTCTGTATCAAACACCAGCACATTCACATCTTCACCGGACGCCAGTACATGATCGAGGCCTCCAAAGCCTATATCGTAGGCCCAGCCGTCTCCGCCGAAGATCCACTGGGATTTTTTCACAAGATATTCCTTCATGTCAAGAATCTGGTCCAGCAGCTGTTTTACTTTCTCATCGGAGGCTTCATATTTTTCAAGCAGCGGAATGATGGTCAGAGCTGCTTTCTTGGAGCCTCTGGCGTCATTCATATTATCGAGCCAGAGCTGGAAGGCTTCTTTAAGCTCCGGTGAAATATCCATTCCCATGGCTTCCTTAATCAGGGATGAAAGTTTTTCCCTGGTCTGTTTCACCGCCAGATACATGCCGTAGCCAAACTCGGCATTGTCCTCAAACAGTGAGTTGGCCCAGGAAGGTCCATGCCCATCCCTGTTGGTGCAGTAAGGTGTGGATGGAGCGCTGCCTCCCCAGATGGATGAGCATCCGGTGGCATTGGCGATCATCATCCTGTCGCCGAAAAGCTGCGTCACCAGCTTTGCATAGGGTGTTTCGCCGCAGCCTGCGCAGGCGCCCGAGAACTCCAGGAGAGGCTGCTGGAACTGACTGCCTTTCACCGTCTCGATGCTCATGGGGTTTTCTTTCGGCGAAAGGCTCATGGCATAATCCCAGTTTGGAATCTGGTCGCTCTGGCTTTCCAGGGGCTTCATAACCAGTGCCTTTTGTTTTGCAGGACAGGTATTGGCGCATACTCCGCAGCCGGTGCAATCCAGCACGCTGACCTGGACGCGGAAGTTAAGGCCCTCAAAGCCCTTGCCCGTCGCCTTCTTGGAAACAAATCCTTCGGGGGCTTTTCTGACCTCCTCCTCATTGAGCAGGAATGGCCTTATGGCTGCATGAGGACATACGTATGAACACTGGTTGCACTGGATGCAGTTGTCGGGCTGCCATTCGGGGACATTTACGGCTATGCCGCGCTTTTCGAATGCTGCGGTCCCCTGGGGGAACGTGCCATCTTCCCTGCCAACAAAGGCGCTGACCGGTAGCTTGTCGCCTTCCTGGCGGTTCATGACATCCGCTACATTCTTTATGAAGTCCGGAACTTCCCTGGATGCTGCGGCTTCATCCATGGCATCAGCCCAGGATGCGGGAACTTCCACTTTCACCAGGGCATCAATGCCGCTTTCCACGGCTTTGAAGTTCATGTTCACGATCTTTTCGCCTTTGTGGCCATAAGATTCCACAATAGCTTTCTTGAGTTCCTCCACGGCTTTTTCCACAGGAATAATATTTGCTAATTTAAAGAACGCAGACTGCATTATCATATTTATTCTGCCGCCAAGACCCAGTTTTTGAGCAATATCCACAGCATTTATAATGTAAAAATTGATATTGTGCTTTGCCAGGTATCTCTTCACCGAAGCCGGCAGTTTCTCCTCCAGCTCTTCGGGTGACCACTGTGTATTTAAAAGGAAGGTGCCTCCGTCTTTCAGACCTGACAGCACGTCGTACTGCCCGATATATGACTGCTTGTGGCAGGCGATGAAATCGGCCTTATCTATGAGATATGTGGACTTGATGGGCTTTTTGCCGAAGCGCAGGTGCGATATGGTGACACCTCCGGACTTCTTGGAATCATAAGCAAAATAGCCCTGAGCATACATGTCGGTGTTGTCGCCGATTATCTTGATGGCGCTCTTGTTGGCACCTACAGTTCCGTCGGAACCGAATCCCCAGAACTTGCAGCACACCGTGCCTTCCGCCGTTGTGTTTATATCTTCTTCTACAGCAAGGGACGTATAAGTGACATCGTCCACTATGCCTATGGTGAAATGGTTCTTGGGTTCATCGGCTTTAAGGTTGTCGAAAACCGCTTTTATCTGTGAAGGAGTGGTATCCTTGGAACCGAGGCCGTAGCGGCCGCCCACTATCACGGGGTGAACTTTGTTTTCAAAATATGCGGTGCAGACATCTTGATACAGTGGTTCACCCTGGGAACCGGGTTCCTTTGTCCTGTCAAGCACGGCGATCTTCTTTACGGTCTCCGGCATGCTACCAAGGAAATGTTTCACTGAAAAAGGCCTGTAGAGGTGCACTTTCAGCACTCCGACCTTTTCACCTTTTGCCATAAGGTAGTCTACCGTCTCCTCGATGGTCTCGCACACCGAACCCATGGCCACGATAACCCTTTCTGCCTCGGGGTGACCGTAGTAGTTGAACAGGTGGTATTCTCTTCCGGTAATCTTGCTGATCTCAGCCATGTAATTTTCGACGATCTCAGGCACTGCCAGGTAGTACGGGTTGCAGGCTTCCCTTGCCTGGAAGAAAATATCAGGATTCTGAGCGGTGCCCCTCGTGACGGGATGTTCGGGATTCAAAGCCCGCTTCCTGAATTCCCTGATGGCTTCGAAATCCACCAGCTTCTTTAACTCCTCGTAGTCCATCACTTCTATCTTTTGAATCTCATGGGACGTCCTGAATCCGTCAAAGAAATGCAGGAATGGCACACGGCCTTTTATGGCTGAAAGGTGGGCCACTCCTCCCAGGTCCATGACTTCCTGGACACTGCCGGAGGCAAGAAGGGCAAAGCCAGTCTGGCGGCAGGCCATCACATCGGAATGGTCCCCGAAGATGGATAGAGCATGGGATGCCACCGCTCTGGCGCTTACGTGAAAAACACCGGGCAGGAGCTCTCCGGCTATCTTATACATATTGGGAATCATCAGCAATAGTCCCTGGGAGGCCGTAAAGGTGGTCGTCAAAGCTCCTGCAGCCAGAGAACCATGCACGGCACCGGCGGCACCGGCTTCGGACTGCATTTCCACTACCCTTACTTCCTGGCCAAATATGTTTTTCCTGCCGTGAGCGCTCCATTCGTCCACATGTTCTGCCATGGGCGATGATGGAGTAATGGGATAGATTGCCGCCACGTCTGTAAAGGCATACGCCACATGGGCGGCGGCAGCATTGCCGTCCATGGACTTCATTGTTTTTGGCATGAGTTTCTCCTCTCCTTTATTTATTTTATTATCAAAGGCTCCTTCGGTTTTTCTTGTTGCATAACATGCCGGCCGGACCTGAGCTGTTATATTACTATTCTGCTAAATGTAATAAAACAGCAGGCCTAATCCAGTATAATATTGATTTTTAATGGTACAACAGAAGCCTTGATAATTATATCACAGTCTTTGATTTTTGTGTATTCACTTTTTTTAAGGTTGACTGTGATGCAACTTTGTGCTCCTTCTCCTTCGTCGAAGTCGCAGTCGTTTAATCACAGTCTTTGATTTTTGTGTATTCACTTTTTT
>DUMA01000048.1 GCA_012840135.1 Thermoanaerobacterales bacterium | reverse complement strand
GGTACACAATTTATTAATCTTTCGACAAGGTGTCCGGATGTGCCGAAATCAGTGTCCGGATAATTCCGAAATCACTGTCCGGATGTTTTCGAAAACAGTGTCCGTATGTGTCCGAAATATGCACATGTTTACCTTAGTGCTTTGAATAAAGTGTTTAAGCATGTTATATTACGCAGGGTGAAGCAAGCATGAGATTGGGCAATAATGAGAGAATGTCATATTTATATATAAAGTTCCGCATAATTATTGGAAATAAATTCATGTAAGTGGTAAAATCATATTAATAACGTTGGTTACATTTAAGGAGTGTTATTATGGCACTATTTTGTGAAAAAAAAGATCTAGCAACTGAAAGTGATGTTGAACAAAAATTTATTTATCCCTTTTTGACCTCCAATCCTCCGTTGGGATTGGGTTTAAGCGATTTTGATATACAAACTAAAAAACAGCTTCGCAGAGTTGAAATTGGGAAAGGCGGACAAAAGAAATATTATTTTCCTGATTATTTAATTCTATTCCGGGGAATTCCGGTTATGGTTGTTGAAGCCAAAAAGCCTGGAGAAGACTTAGTGGATGGATATGCAGAGGCGCGCCTTTATGCGGCAGAAGTGAATGCTCAATTTCCTCATAATATTAATGCTTGTCAATATATTATTGTTTCAAATGGACATGAAACTTGGGCGGGTTACTCAGACCAGGCAGTTCCTGAAAATAAATTGATTTTTGATGACTTTTATGATGAAAGTGCTAAGTTGTCTGTATTAATTGAATTTTGCAAAGGCGATAAACTTAAAATTTTAGCAGATAAACCATATCTTTATGCTCGAGGTTCCGCTAAGTTTTATACTCCGGTTTCCCAGATTGGGGGCAAAAGAGCGCAAGATGAAGAAATGGTCGAAAATTCATATGGTAGAACTTTAGTTTTTGAAAACCGCAAAATTTTTGATCCTGAAACAGAACAAGATAGAATCAATATTGTTGACAACGCATACATCAAATCGGCTAAGCGAGAACAGCATATTGAGCCTATATATAAGGAAATAAGAAAATTTGAATTGCCGATACAATCCGAAGCAACAGCTATTGCGACAGACAGTCCGGATGAACTTACTGCTGTGATTGATAAGAGAATTAACGAAAAAAATGAAGCATATTCCCTTATGCTTATAATTGGAAATGTTGGAAGTGGCAAAACAACATTTATTCGTTATTTTAAACGTCAATACTTGGAACAACAACACAGCGATTTAGCACAAAGATGTGAATGGATATTCCTGAATATGAACATGGCTCCTGTAAATCGTCAAGAAGTTTATGGATGGCTAAGGACAGCAGTAATATCACAAATAAAAGTTAATAATTCAGATATTGATTTTGACGAATATAATACGATTGAAAAATTATTTGCATCCGAAATTAAAAGATTCAATTCAGGTATGGGGAAGATATTGGGAATAGATTCTGCAGAATATAGGACGGAGTTATTTAAAATTCTAAAAGAAAATATTGTGGATGAGGATAAATATTTAAATGCACTTTTGAACTACTTAAAAGCTTTTAAGTCAAAGGTACCAATAATTGTTCTCGATAACTGTGATAAACGAAATCGAGACGAACAACTTTTGATGTTTCAAGTTGCTCAATGGATGCGAACTCAATATAAGAGTATCGTAATCTTACCAATGAGAGATTCAACCTATGATTTGTATAGACACGAGCCTCCGCTTGATACGGTTGTTAAGGATTTAGTTTTTCGTATAGATCCCCCTGATTTGCTCAAAGTGTTACAAGCGAGGCTGGATTATATCTGTAGGTTGCAAGGCTCTGAACAAACTCAATACTCAGCTGGCAATGTAACAATAACGATAAAACGAGAAGAGCAGATTGAATATTTCAAATGCATAATGATGGCTATTCGTCAAAATCGCTATGCTATGGATATCTTTTATCGTTTATCGAATCGTAACACTCGTAATGGTATTCAACTGTTTGAAGATTTTTGTAAGAGTGGTCATATTGATGCATCTGAATTTTTCAAAATTAGAATTTTAGATAATGATTATCAAGTACCAACATACATGTTTATGAATGCACTTTTACGAAAGAATCGCAAATATTTCAATGGCGAAAAGTCTAATTTTGTTAACTTATTCGGCTCGGAATATACGGATGATTTTCCTGATCCATTTGTTAGAATTGATATTTTGCGTTGGCTAAAATCAAAAGATCAAATAAATGGTCCCAATGGAGTTAAGGGATTATTCAAAGCATCAACAGTCGTCAAAGAACTTCAAGTAGTTGGACATGATTCAAAAGTTGTCATGAGGGAACTTCAATACTTATCGAAGAGGGGACTTGTTGCATCTGAGAGTAAAAGTGACGTTATTGAAATTGATGATTTAGTTACAATTACAATTACTGGATCATTCCACTTGAATTTGCTTACAAATATGAACTATTTGGCAGCATGTGCTGAAGACATCCTCTATAAGAACATTGACATAATGATGCGAATTTCACACCGACTTTCAGATGGTTCATATTTATCAAAACTCTCTATTGTTTTAACAGTTGAAGATATGGTTACATATTTATGCCAATATCGCAAAGAGTTTTCATCCAATCCTTCAGCATATTTGAATGAGAAGGATTATATGGATCTATATGATCCAAATCAAATTAGTGATTTAATTTCAGATTGGATTTCTAAAGATCTTTCATTAAGGCAAAAATATGAAGCATTGAAAAAATACACAATTGGTTTGCAAAAACATTATACTGTTATTAGTACAAATAAGACTAGCTTAATTTGTATACCAGAAGATGATTCCAATGTGAAATGCTTTATGTCAACTCTTGAAACAAAATATTGCCTGCCTCAAAAGATTCTTGAAACCATAGCCATTGGAGACCTGCTTTTGTGCGAAGTTATTGGATATAATAATTATCATGAGAGTTTTGAATTAAAATTTATCGAAAAAATTGAATATACAAAAAAATAAGTAAGTACTATTAAGTCCGTTAGCATCACATTATACATATAGCAATTAGCAAATTGAATGAATACGAGGACATGGATTTTTAGCTTATGTTCTCTTTTCCTATATAAAACGTAAGCGTCAAACGCTGGCAGACAGCACTAAGATCTATCAGGCTTCTTACCGCCTAACCATTTATCAAAAGCATTGGAGATTTCAATCCTAAATTCTTCATCCGACAGGCCAAGGGCAGTTCCGCG
>DUMA01000024.1 GCA_012840135.1 Thermoanaerobacterales bacterium | reverse complement strand
GATGGGCAGATTTTAGAAAAACCAAAGCCGGAGTTAAACTTCACCTGCGCCTTAACTTCTTCGAAGAAGGAGTAACCCCTGATAAAGCCATAATCACTCCCGCAAGACCTTCTGACAAAACTCAGATAGATACCCTGGTAGTTGAAGATAAAGATGCCCTGAATGTATTTGATAGAGGATACATAGACTACAAGAAATTTGACAACTACTGCGAAAACGGCACTCGCTTTGTCACCCGCTTAAAAAGCAATGCTCAAATAAAAGTAGATGAAGAACTTCCTGTAGACCCCACTGGTATAATAAAGCGTGAACAATACGTTTACTTGGGCAAAGAAAACATTAACCAGATGAAACATCGCTTAAGATTGATTGAAATCCAAGATACCCAGGGAGAACCAATAATTATCGTAACAAACGACTTTAAAATAACTGCAGAGGAAACAGCCGATATATACCGCAACAGATGGCAAATAGAATTATTCTTCAAGTGGATAAAACAGCACCTACTAAAGCATTTTTACGGATTGAGCCCCCGGGCGGTGGAAAACCAATTATTAATAGCGCTGATGACCTATTGCTTATTGCTGCTTCTAAAGTTAAAAACATGTTACAGAGGGCCATTACTAACTATCAAGAGATTACTGCATACCTGCCTTTTAGAACCGTTTACAAGCTTTGTTAAAAAGCTTTACCGACCAACGAGAAAATCCAAAGGTAAACGACGGAAGGTGGATCATGAAACAATTTTTCAAGAAACCTTAAGGCAGGTGGTACAAGGCGAAGCAGACTTTTTGGATGACCTAAGTTACGATCCAATAATTTAACTAAATACAGTGGTAAAATGTGGAAAAGGACTACCCATAGGCGGTTGCCCCTTTTACCATAAGAGAAAAAATGATAGTTCCATAAATTATCATATATGGTATATTAAGGTATACCAAGTTTTTACTTGACTTTTATTAAAAAATTTTATGCAACGCTAGTGAATTATAGTGTAAAAAAACTCCAGTGTCAAAAAAAATCGCCTCCACGGTCCACCCGGTTAATTTAAATTCATTGCTTTTTTATAAAAAACAAACCCGCATGTATTATGTGCACCAGGATATGGGGCCTCAGGAAAGCTTTTTTACATGTGATTTTTATCACAGATTTTTGGGCAAAAATCAAGTATTATACCCTTGGAACTATAAATTTATTAAAATATATTATTTACAAGGAGGCGTCTTTGATGGGTATGTTTTGTTACCAGTGTCAGGAAGCATCAAAAGGCACTGGGTGCACATTGAGGGGTGTATGTGGAAAGAGAGATGATGTGGCAAAACTCCAGGATTTGCTGATCTATGTCGTGAAAGGAATATCCATTTATACCACAAAAGCAAGAGAAGCGGGTATCAAAGTTGAAAAAGCCGACAGTTTCATAATTGAGGCTCTATTTTCAACCATCACGAACGTAAATTTTGATAAAAACTATTTTGTAGAAAAAATCAAAGAAGCTCTGGCGCTGCGAACCCAGATTCGCGAGCAGTTACTGAAATCGGGTGTAAAGCTGGAAGATAACCTGCACGATTCGGCTGTGTGGTACGCCGATACATTGGATGAATTTGAAGAAAAAGCGGAAAAAGTGGGTGTACTGGCTACTGCAAATGAAGATATAAGATCTTTGAGGGAGCTCCTTACTTACGGCGTAAAGGGCATGGCAGCCTATGCAGAACATGCCTATGTTCTGGGGTACAAAGATGAAAACATTTTTGCCTTCATGCAAAAGGCACTGGCAGCCACCACCAACGATGATCTGACGGCAGATGACCTGGTTGCTCTTGTAATGGAATGCGGAAAATTCGGGGTAGACGTTATGGCTCTCCTGGACAAGGCCAATACAAGCACCTATGGCAATCCGGAAATCACAAAAGTAAATATAGGTGTAAGAAATAATCCCGGAATTCTGATAAGCGGGCACGATTTGAAAGATATGGAAGAGTTGTTGAAGCAAACGGAAGGAACGGGTGTGGATGTATATACTCACGGTGAAATGCTCCCCGCAAATTACTATCCTGCATTCAAGAAATATTCCCACTTTGTTGGGAACTACGGAAATGCCTGGTGGCAGCAGGATAGAGAATTTGAATTATTCAATGGGCCTATCCTGATGACAACCAACTGTCTTGTTCCTCCCAAAGACTCTTACAAAGACAGAGTCTATACCACCGGAGTGGTTGGCTTTGAAGGAGTAAAGCATATCCCGGCAGGTAAAGACGGCAAACCCAAGGATTTCACACCTATAATAGAACATGCTAAAAAGTGCAGTCCTCCCACCGAATTGGAAAAAGGAGAAATCATAGGCGGATTTGCCCACAATCAGGTGTTGAGCCTGGCGGATAAAGTGGTGGAAGCAGTAAAGTCCGGAGCTATAAAAAGGTTCTTCGTAATGGCAGGCTGTGATGGAAGAATGAAGAGCAGAGAATACTACACAGAATTTGCCAAAAAATTGCCCATGGACACGGTCATACTTACTGCAGGTTGCGCCAAATATAGATACAACAAGCTAAACCTGGGAGACATAGGCGGTATACCCAGAGTACTAGATGCGGGTCAGTGCAATGACTCATACTCTCTTGCCGTAATAGCTCTCAAATTAAAGGAAGTCTTTGGATTGAACGATGTTAACGAATTGCCCATATCGTACAATATTGCCTGGTATGAGCAGAAGGCGGTAATAGTTTTGCTGGCGCTTCTTTATCTCGGTGTGAAAAATATTCACCTTGGCCCTACACTGCCTGCTTTCCTTTCCCCCAATGTGGCCAAGGTACTGGTCGATAAATTCGGCATCGGCGGAATAACCAACGTTGAAGATGATATTAAAATGTTTTTAGCATAAATTTTTAGCGGTGGGTATTTCTATAAAACCCACCGCTTTTGCTTTGTGTTTTATTTTCCAAGATTATACTCCTTCATCTTGTTATAAAGGGTGCTTCGGGATATCTTCAATGCCCTGGCCGCTTTTGTTTTGTTATAAGCATATTTTTTGAGTGTGTCCAGGATAACTCGCTTTTCGGCGATATCGGCAGCCTTGTTCAGATCATTGATTTCAGCAGTGGCCTCCACCGTTAAATAATCCTTCCGTAAATATCCGGGCAGGACATCCTCGGTAATTTCGCCATTGTTGGAAAGTACAACCATCCTTTCCACAACATTTTTAAGTTCCCGCACGTTCCCCGGCCAGTCATAATCCATGAAGATTTTTAATACACCCGGAGCGATGTGATTTATCTTCTTGTTGTAAAAATTACCGTATTCGCGAACAAAAGTATTTACCAGATCCACAATATCTTCACATCGTTCCCTAAGGGGCGGTATTTCTATTGTAATCGCACTGATACGTCGGTAAAGCTCAGTATTGAAACTTCCTTCGCGAACCAGAGATTCAAGATCTTTATTGGTGGCTGCAATAATCCTCACATTTGCATGAACCGGCATGTTCCCCCCTAGCCTGAAAAAGGTTTGTTCCTGCAAAAAATGCAACAGTTTAATCTGTATCTCCGATGGCAATACGTCAATCTCATCGATAAAAATAGTGCCTTTGTCTGCCAGTTCCAGCAGGCCGGTCTTGCCATATCTCCCCGAGCCGGAAAAATCACCTTCTTCGCTGCCAAAAAATTCATTCTCGAATAAATTTGAAGGTATAGCAGCACAATTTACTTTAATCAGCGGAAAACTTTTGCGTGTACTATTTTCGTGGACGGCTTTTGCCAGCATTTCCTTACCGGTACCGCATTCGCCCTTTATCAGAAGCGGCGCCTGGGATGGTGCGATCTTTCTGGCCTTTTCGATGGCCTTTATCATTTGCGGATTCTTGCTGACAACCTCTCCAAAACAGCATTCTGCATCTTTCAGGCTACCCATTTGCTTTTCTATGAAGGAAAGTTTGTAATTTGCTTTGTCCAGTTCGGCTATAAGGCTTATCACATTCGATATTTCTTCAATGCACAAAACCACTCCGTTTAACTGCCCTGCAATCTTAAACCTGCATGTTTTTAATGTAAACTTGCGGTTATCTTTGTTTTCGAAAAATATATCTTCCAGAGGATGCTCTCCTTTTTTTATTCTTTCCACCAGCGGCTCCGGTAAAAAATTTGACGGGGTCATTTTGATTATCCTGGAAGGGCTGAACATCTCCTCAAAAGCCTTATTGTACGATAGGATTTCACACCGGTCGTCCAGCACGCATACTGCCGTCTTTACTTTGTCAAGAATAAGCTCGTGAAATTCTACGGCTTTTTCCAACCGGCTCGAAAAACCATCGCAGATACTTTTTGATGTCAGCAACCCGAGCAGATTGCCATCTTCATCAAGGACCGGCGCCCTGCTTATTCCAAGTTTCCTCATCTCCATTTTGGCTTCCATCAGAAGCTTATCGGCAGGCATAAAGACCACATCCGGAGTCATTATTAATCTGACTTTCGTTTTACGATCAATGCCTCTTGCAAGACTCTTGGCCAGATCGTTAGTTGTGATAATTCCTACAATCTTTTGATTGGAGTCGGTTACCAGCACTTCCTCCTGCTGTTTCAACAGCATTATTTCATTCAACCTTTCCACATCGGTGTCTTCCGGCACCAGGAAGACCTCTTTTGTCAAAGCATCTCTGACTCTGATGTTTAAAAGATACTCGGCCTTCATCTCGATTACCCCCGGATTCTGAAGTCCTGTCTAATATATAATTATATAATACACATGTATAAATTCTACATATTTTTTATAAAACCTTTTTTTAAAGAAAAATCCCTGCTGCAAAGCAGGTATTTTAAGCCCTTTACCCGGAAGCTTTCTGGAGCAGCACCCCCAGTATGCTGATAAATTGTCTAATTCTGTGAAAAAATCCGGCCAGATCCCTGCCGGTCTCCCGATGGGTCATATCCACATCTATTTCCATAACCGAGAATCCTTTTTTCAGTGCATCTATGGTTAAACCCACCTCCACCCCAAAGCCCGGCGATATGATTCCTATGTGATCCATCACGTCCCGCCTGAAGGCTCTCTGGCCTGAAAGGACACTTTTTAGACTTTCACCTGTATAAATATAAACGCCCCACCTTGCAAGGGCTTTGACGAACCCGAACCCACCCTTTTTTCTTGCCGGTGGAAACCGTGCAATGGTCATGTCAGTCTTGCCTGTCATGACCGGTTGAATAAGTTTTGTTATTTCTACGGCTTTTTCTCCCACATCCGCATCAAGAAAAACTATTATGTCGCCCCTTGCCCTGGATAACCCAGCTCTGAGTGCATGCCCCTTTCCCATATTCCTTTTATTTTTCACTACAATTGCCCCGGCTTTCCGGGCAAGATATACCGTGCTGTCTGAAGAACCGTCATCTACTACAATGACCTCACCCACACAGTCAACGGTAAAAACGCTTTCTACAGTGGACTGTATTTTTTTTTCTTCATTGTAAGCCGGAATTATTACACTTACCATAATCGGAATCTTCCTCCCTTCTGAATTAAAAACTTAAAAATACAAAAAATATAATTGTACGTTCTATCGACCTAAGGGGTGATACTGTGTCAAAATTTTCGAGGGCTTTCGCTTTTATAATGATAATTCTTATGCTTTTTTATTCAGGATGCATTTTTGCAGCACCCCGCTGTTCCTGCGGTGAAGATAGAATCTTGAAACTGCAGGCTCCTCCTATGGTCGGCGGAGATGTCAGGGAGATTCAGTACCAGTTAAAAAAGCTTGGATATTATAAAGGTCTTATAAATGGGGTTTATGATAAAAAAACCTCAGATGCCGTCAGATTTTTCCAGAAAGCGGAAGGTTTAATATCCGATGGAATAGTTGGCATGAAAACTCTCCTGAGGATGGCCAGAATTTACGAAAAGCCCGCCACCAGAGTGCCTTTAAAAAAGCCCCAGGGCGAAGTATCCATAGTAATTTTTACACTGGAAAGGAAACTGGTGGTCATGTCAGACGGCAAGCCTTTTAAATCTTTTCCCGTGGCGGTTGGCACCTTCGATACTCCCACTCCCATAGGTCTTTTCACCATAACGCAAAAAGACAGCTGGGGTGAGGGATTCGGTTCCAGGTGGATGAGGCTAAGTGTTCCGTGGGGTATATATGGAATACATGGCACCAATAAACCATGGTCCATCGGAGGATTTGAATCCCACGGCTGTATAAGGATGCTGAACCAGCATGTGGAGCAGGTCTACGAGTGGGTTGACACAGGTACAAAAGTATATATCATCGGCGGAGTTGACGGTCCTTTTACTTTCGGCTTAAAACCTCTAACCGAGGGTTCGAAAGGTTCGGATGTCATGGAAGTTCAAAAACGGCTTACCGGTTACGGATATTACAACGGGAAAATAGACGGTATCTACGGGTGGGACATGAAAAAAGCTGTTCGGGATTTTCAAAAAGATATGGGGCTCGAGCCATCGGGCAATGTGGATGAAAAGACTTACAGAGCCTTGGGCATAACACTATTTGAGTAAAAAAAACGCCGCTTATTTAGCGGCTTTTTTTCTATCTTTTTTTACCTGTCATTTTAATCCGGTCAAGATAAAATATTCAACAATTCCTTCGGATGTTTTATAAGCACCTTTGCTCCGCTTTCAACAAGTTCCTCCGCTTCTCGAAATCCCCATAGTGCGCCCACTGCATACATCCCCGCAGCATTGGCTGTCTTCATGTCCGTATTTGTATCTCCAAGATACAAGAACTTCTCCGGAGGTATCTTTAATGCATCGGCTATTGCCAGGGCTGCCGTAGGGTCCGGTTTTTTGGGCACGCCTTCCCGCTGCCCCACTACCGCATCAAAGCTCCAGTCGGGGAGCAGCTTGTCGATTATCAGCCTGGTAAAATCGTGGGGTTTGTTAGAAAGAACGGCCTTTTTCAGCCCCATATCGCTGAGCTTGTCCAGCAGTTCGCAGATCCCTTCATAAGGCCTTGTAGTATTGGCCCATCTTCTGCCGTACTCATCCTTTAACTCTTTCAGGCACTGCTTTATTATTTCCTCTTCCCTATTATTCGGAGGAAGGGTCCTCAACACCAGGTTGTACATACCGTCGCCCACAAAGTACCTGTATTTTTCTATATCATGGACGGGGAAACCCCTTCTCGAAAGTACGCTGTTCATTGAATCGGCAAGGTCTTGCAGCGTATCGAGCAAAGTCCCATCCAGGTCAAATAGCACCGCTTCGTATTTCACCAGAACCATCCTTCCTCTTCTTTTGTGTTAGGATAAGCTTTATTTCTATTATACTAATAATTGGACCATATTTCTACAAAAAAGAACAAGAACCGCATATTCTTTTTTAAATTCCTGGTTGTTTTAGAAAATTTTTAAATCATTCTGTACGGAATATGTGAAAGTCCTTAAGGATATTATAAAAAAAACAGTCGTCGATTAAGAAGGTGATCGGTTTGCTGGAAAAGTTGTGGCCTTTAAAGCTTTTTAAAAAAAACATTAAGAGGAAATCCGAGGACATAGGATTTCGGGGAGAATTCCCCGATACGAATACCCCTGTTAGCAAAGATTTGCATTTTAATCTGCAATGGGTGCAAAATGAGACTGAACTCTGCCATGATGCAGTGATAAGGCCTTTCAAGATAGGTAAAAACCCTGAGCTTTCGGCTTTTCTGGTGTATATCGACGGGATGGTAGATAAAGAACTGTTGAACGAATCAATTATAAAGCCCCTCATGCTGAACTCTCAGGAAGAAAGAATAAACTGCTTCTTGAAAGACAGTCCTTATGATTACATAGAAAACCATCTGCTGGCTTCCGCCAATATACAGGACACAAAGCAGTTGGAAAAGGCCATGTCTTTTGTACACTCGGGAGGTACAGCCATCTTTATAGACGGCCTCGATAAAGCATTGATAGTAGGCACTGAAAGCTTCAGTTCCAGAAATGTGGAAGAACCCATGGTGGAGCCTGTGGTCCGGGGGCCCCGGGAAGGTTTTACTGAGGTCCTGAGAACAAATACTGCCCTTATCCGCAGGAAAATAAAATCTTCAAGGCTCAAAATAGAGATTATGGAAATAGGGGCCGTAGCTAAAACCCAGATTGCCTTGTTGTACATCGACGGTCTTGTGAACAACATGATACTGAAAGAAGCCAGGCAAAGGCTGAAGCGCATAAAAATTGATGGAGTGCTGGACACCAATTATGTGGCGGAATTTATAAGAGACAATTACATGACCCCTTTTCCGCTGCTGCACCGCACCGAAAAACCTGACGTAGTGGCCGGAGAAATCCTGCAGGGGAAGTTTGCTATCATAGTAGACGGCTCTCCATCCGCCCTTATTGCTCCTTCCTTGTTCGTGGAATATCTCATAAGCAGCGAAGATTATTATATTAATTTCATATTTGCAACTTTCTCCCGATGGGTCCGGTATTTGTCGTTGTTGATATCGGTATTTCTGCCAGCGATCTATGTGGCTATAACCACGTATCATCAGGAAATGATTCCAACAACCCTGGCCATCTCCATAGCCGCTTCAAGAGAAGGAGTCCCCTTCCCAACTTTCTTCGAAGCTACTTTAATGGGTCTGGTTTTTGAAATACTGAGGGAAGCCGGCACCCGAATGCCCAGGACTATAGGTCAAGCGGTGAGCATAGTGGGTACCCTCATCATAGGTGATGCGGCTATCAGTGCAGGCCTTACCAGCCCTGCCATGGTTATAGTCACCGCTCTTACGGGCCTGGCGGTGTTCGCCATACCTACGCCGGAATTGGCGATAGCTCTAATACCAATAAGATTCTTTTTGTTAGTACTTGGAGCCATAATAGGACTTCTGGGGATCATGCTGGCCACCATCGCATTGATAGCGTACCTCGCTTCATTGCGTTCTTTCGGAGTTCCCTATCTTTCACCATTGGCTCCATTAAGTCCCAGGGACTTAAAAGATGTGGGAATAAGGGCTCCCTGGTGGATGATGATAATGAGGCCTCGCCTGATCGGCTGGAAAAGACCCCAGCGGCAACCTTACGGCCAGATGCCCGATCCTGATAAGAAGTAGAGGTGGTATTATGCTGGAAAGTGGAAAAATTCGTGCGGGTCAGCTCATGTGGCTTTTGATAACTATAAAAAATGCCCTGCTGGTCCCCATGTCTCAAATCGCCGTAGCGGCCGGCAGCCGCCAGGATTCGTGGATGGCAGAAATACTGTCTCTTGCCATGCAGTTGGTTATGCTCTATGTCGTTCTAAAGCTGGTCCTTCGCTTCCCCGGCATGGAGTTTACCTCTTACTTAAAGGAAATCTGCGGGAGATTTGTAGGCAGTTTTATAGCCTTTCTATACATATGGTTTTTTACTTTTGCTTCGGCCGCTTATTTGCGAGAAATAACCAGTTTTTCCCTGGCTATGATATACACCGAAACTCCTCCCATAATCATAGCCCTCTTGATATTATTAACAACAGGTTTTGTCGCATCTTTAGGGCTGGAAGTTATTGCCCGGACCAATGAAATAATTTTGCCCGTCATTATAGTTTTGTATTTTACAGGATTTTTCCTGCTTATTAAAGAGATAAATTGGAACAATTTCAAACCTTTCCTGGAAAACGGTGTCGTGCCGGTCTTAAAGGGCGCCTTTGTTTCTTCCGGAAGTTTTGTTTTTGTCAGCTTCGTGGCGGTAGCCCTGCCATATATTAATAAACCCCGGGAGTGCAGGCGTTCCCTTGTCTTAGGAAGCATGGTGCAGGCAACGGCAGTGATACTTGCAACCACAGTTGTAATCGGTGTCATGGGGCCCAGTCTTGCTCAAATTTCTTTATACAGGGGCTATCTTACCATTCGTTACATAAGTTATGCTAATTTTGTGGAACATCTTGATCCCTTAGCTCTTTCAATTTTTGTGATGGGGAAGGTCATAACCATTTCGGTGTTTTTTTACGCTGCATGTCTCATTTCCGGTCAGCTGTTTCGGCTAAAATCGCATAAACTCCTGCTTTTCCCAATAGGAGCCTTAATTTTATCGCTTTCTAGGATTTTATTTAAAGACGCCGCTCAGCTCAACAGGTTTTTTGTTACAATATGGCCTGTCCATAACTATATATTCGAACTGGTAATCCCATTTTTTCTGCTGATACTGGCTCTTGTCCGAAAAAAGGGGAAAAAGGGAACATGAGTTTTTACCAAAAATTTGTGCCTTTTGTTTTAATATTCGCCTTTTTGCTGTCGGGATGCTGGGATCGAAAAGAGCTAAATGAAATAAGCCTGAGTATGGGAGTGGGCATCGACCCAGCAAAAGGAGCCAATGTCCTTTTGACGGTGGAGACCGTGGTGCCGTCAAACATTAAGACTCAAAGCCAGACCGGCAGTGCCAAAGGAGCGCCTTATATTAACTTCTCTTCCCAGGGTGAAACCGTCTTCCATGCCATCCGCAGGATCATCAGTTATACTTCCCGAAAGGTCTTTTACGGTTACAATCAGGTGATAATAATAAATGAAGATTTGGTAAAAGAATACACTTTAAAACAGATTCTGGATTTCTTCGTCCGGGATCCCGAGCTCCGGGAGAGAAATTGGGTCCTGATAACCCCCTATAAGGCATCGGACATCCTCAATACCAACAATCCTTTGGAAATGCTGCCTGCAAAAGCCATAGCCGATGAAGTAAAGGCAAATATCTTTAATTCCGAAACTATTGCCAACGACCTTCTCCATGTATATGAGTTGATTTATTCAAGAGGAATAGATATAGCAGTTCCGGTGGTAAAAAAGGACAAAAAAAACCATCCTTTTATCTCAGGTTCTGCCGCTTTTAAAGGCGGAAGATTTGCCGGCTATCTTTCGGAAACCGAAAGTCGCGGGGTCCTGTGGGTGCTGGGCAAGGTCAGGAGCGGTATTGTGGTGGTCCCGTGGATAGGAGAGAACCCCAAGACCAGACTATCCATCGAAATAGTAAGTGTATCAAGTAAAATCAAACCATATTTTAAAGACGGAAAGCCCGCCATAGATATAAAAATACTTCAGACCGCAAATCTCGGTGCCTCCCGGGTTCCGCTGGATCTGGAAAAACCAGGCACTCTCGGAAAAATTGCAGACTTGGAAGAGAAAGCCATAAAGCAGGAAATCGAAACAGCATTGAAGGCCGCAAAAAAATACCATGCCGATGTCTTCGGTTTTGGAAATCACTTCTACATTAACTTCCCTGAAGAATGGAAGGCCATGGAAAATAAATGGCGCGATGAGATTTTCCCCAATCTTCCGGTAAACATAGAAGTTGAATGCAAAATAAATCAGGTGGGTCTAACATTAAAATGAACCGGAACTCACTTCAGCGGTATTGCTGTTCATAGTATCAACACACTGTCTGATTTCACTTTGTATTTCTGCGATAAGCTGTGTAATTTGATTGCCGCATTATTCTGCCTGACAGATCGCATTTTTTCTAATATGGACACAAAAATAAAAAAACAGGATTTAGAATTTACTTCCAAACCCTGTATCGCTTGCTATATCTGGTGCCGAAGAGGGGATTCGAACCCCTACAGGCCGTAGCCCACTAGACCCTGAATCAAAATAAGCATATCATGTAGTTTATTGTGATTTTGGGAAACCCCTATAAAATAAAGGATCTTGAAGGCTTTGGCAAACATTAGTTTTATGTGTTTTAAGCTGAATTATTGTCCTTTTGGGCAATGGTTGGGCACTGGTTTGTTTAGCCCCTTTTTTAAAAAGAGAGGCTTTTTATAAAAATAATAAAGCCATGGGTTCTGCTTCCCATGGCAATAGTATAAATTTCGCCAAAAATAGCTTTTCCAGCAGAATATATTTTATTCAGGTATAAAACTATTATACGGCATTAAAAAGGCTCTTAAAATTGAAATATGAAGGTATACAAACAAAAAAAATCCCCCGGCCTCAACCGGGGATTTCATCTTTCATAAACTTTCTTGTGGCGATTTTCATGAACGGAAAAACTACAAGCTGGGTAGTGACTGGTGTCGGTGCGGCAGTGACAGCTTTGGGTTTGGCAACAGGTGGGACGATCGGCGCCGGGATAACCGGATTCGGTTTAGCCCATGTAGTTCTCGGTACATTAGATATGTTTAGACCGAGTGTTCGAAAATAATTGCCTCCCATAAAGAAGCCCCCGGCCTCAACCGGGGGTGTCGTTTTCTAATTCATGCTTTTTAAGCATAGCATTCATTTCAAATACTGCCGCCTCAACAAGGTTTGTGATCTCATCTTCTGTCAGGTATGGAATCCGCTGTTTCAAAAACTTCATAACAAAATCCTTCTTCTGTTCTCCTGTCTTTGGCCCAAAAACCTGTTCTGCCGCCAAAACGATTCGTTTCGCCAGGTCATAGTATTCCTTGGTCTTTTCAGTTCCGATCCTGGTCTTAAGGTAAGTAATAAAATAGCCCATCGCAAGCAATATGATGAGCTGAATGGCGTAATATAAAATATCTAGGATAAGCTTTCTAGCTTCCATTATTGAACACCTCCAAAGATTTTATTTGAAATTTTATTAACTTCAGTTTTTACATCCTCAAGGATCCCAAATTTATTAGTGAGATCCTGAAGTAACTGCTGATAATTTGCCTCCCTTTTTGCGTTTTCCCGAAGGACCCAAAACAGCAGAGCAACAAAAAGCACCGCCCAAAGCCCTTGTGATGCCGCCATCTTGAGAATTTCTTGCTCCATATGCTGGCCTCCTTATAGCATGATGGTAATTTCCTTTGTTTTGGCGTCGTAATTTACCTGGGCACCTAAAGCCTCGGCTATGGCCCGAAGCGGCACCAGAGTGCGGCCATTTTCGATTTTTGCGGGTACTTCAAGAGGGATGCGCTGGGTGTCATTTTTGATGATTTCTTTGCCGCCTACTTTGAGCTTTAGGATGGTTTTGTTAGGCACTTCTTTCACCTCCAGCATTTTTCTAAAAGCATTCATGTCAAAGTTTTTACCAGGGCATGTCTTGGGTGCTCCTGCCTCTCTGTGGCCGATGACATTCTTTACCGGAATGTTATATCTGGCCATAATATCTTTACAGAGCGAAATAAGGCTTTCCATTTGCTTTGCCGTAGGTCTGCTCTGATCAAAATCGCCTACCAAGCAAATACCGATACTGCGGAAATTCATTTGCTGTTCAGTGCAATGTGCTCCTTCTTCGCTCTCAGGACGGCCCTTTTCGACCATGCCATCAGGCTTATATGTCCCATTATTTATGACATAGTGATAGCCTATATCACGCCAACCTTTTGACATATGATATTTTCGAAAAGTTTCCGCATCACCCTCCTTTGTTGCGCTATGATGGATAACAATGTATTCAGGCTTGTTCGTTTTAATCACCTCCGGTATTTTTTCAGGCAAAACAAAAAGGCCGAATCCCGTCTTAATATCGAATCCTTTGTCTTCTAAATCTGTACAATTCTCAAAGATGAATTTCTTTGCTTCCTGTATTGTAGGGAATCTACCATAATTTTCATTGAACCATTGATAATATAATGCTAACATCCCTACAAAGAAAGGGCAGGAAAAAGAGGTCCCTTCCTGTGAAAATACCCTTCCGAGAGTTTTAGCATCATGGACATAGAGTCCACTGAAACTCATTACATCAAGCTTTTCACCTATACTACTATAATTAGCTCTTATAGGTTTACCATTCCTTAACCAGCAAGCACCGACTGTAAACCAGTATTCAGTATTTGAAAGCCCAGACATACCTTTACTACCTTCATTACCAGCTGACTTAATTAAAAATACATTATGTTCATAAGCATATTTTTCAATTTCTTCAACCTCTTTAATAACGGTACCACCAAGTGACATACTTGTGAGATATATTTGGTTATCTATGCAATATTTCATAGATTCGATTATTCCGGGTTTACCAGGATATCCAGTAGGTAAATTAAATATATCTGCATCCGGAGCCACTTGATGTATAATGTCACAGGTTTTTTGCTGGTGGAGATTTAGAGCATCTGGATTATAAAAACCAAAAGGATTGGTTACTCTCCCATCGAAAAATGGTAGTTTATAATTAAAGTCAGGCTCAAGATGTGCTATTTTAACCCCTTTACCTGTAAAACCAGCATTGTGCCATGTAACGATGTTGCAGAATTCAAAAACTTTTTTGTTTTCATCTATATACTTCACGGCTTCACCTCCAATATAAAAGCCCCGGTATAACCGAGGCAGTATTTCTATTGTACATGATATTTTTTATACTGCTCTTTTTTGTGTTCATCTGATATTTGAGCATATACCTGTGTCGTAGCTGGATCTTCATGACCCAATAAAGCCTGGACCGTGCTTATGTCGGCACCGTTATTTAATGTCAATGTTGCAAATGTGTGTCTCAATGTATGCGGATGAACGCTTTTCTGAATACCGGCACGTTGGGCTATAATATGTATCTCTCGCTGAATAGCCCGCTTTGAGAGTCGTCGATATGGCTGTCTTTCCGTAATGAAAAGAGCCGGTTCTTGGTCGAGCCGATTCATTAAATACTTTCGTAAATGATACATGGCTTTGAATGAGAAGAAAACTTCCCGCTCTTTATTGCCCTTCCCTATCACCCGGGCCGATGCTGTTTGCCAATTGATATCGTCTCGATTCAGAGCTTGCACTTCAGACAGCCGGCATCCGGTTGCATATAACACTTCAATGAGAGCCCGCTCCCGATACGTTTGGCAGGCCTCCCGGATCATTTCCAACTCTTCAATGCTTAAGGCTTTCGGCATCCTTTGTTCTTTCTTGGGCGGTTTGATTTTCCTGGTAGGGTCCCGTGGGATGATTTCTTCCTCTGTAAGCCATCCGAAAAAGCTTTTGAGAACCGAAAGTTTCTTTGAAATTGAGCTTGTTTTCAAGTCCGGGAATTCGCCGAGAAAAACTCTTATGTCTGATGTTGTAATGTCGGTCACTGGTTTTTGGACCTTTTTAGCAAAGATCCCGAGCTCCAATTGATATCCTTCGAGAGTAAGTGGACTAAGCCCTTCGAGCTTCTTTGCACTCAGGAATAACCGGACCTTTTCCTGGATATCGGGATGAGCTCCTGGAAGTTGGGCTGGCCGGATATCATATAAAGATAATATGCCGGCTAATTTCATATGCAATCGAATTTGGTCTACATCAGGACATAATGAAGTGACTTCTGAAGAAATTTGGGTAAGCAAAAGCTCTCCCGCTGACTGAGTAGCAATAGACATGATATGACACCTCCTGGAGAAAGTGTTTTTTATCCTGGAGATATGGTTAAAGCAGGCTGGCGCCTCCAGGAACGCCTTTCGTCCGGTTGATCAGACCAGACTAGCCTGCTTTGATTATACCATATCATGCCTTAAATTCCCAGTCAAATCCGAACTTTTGTTTTGGAATTTTTTATTGCGCATAATAAGTCTACTATGAAGTTATAGCATTTTTTATTTCGGTTTTTTCAGCTTCTGTCAATAGTGGATATTCTGTCAATATATCTTCTGCCGTTCTGCTTTCCTCAGCCATTCTTCGAGTTATAACCCTGACAAATATATTCTTTTTCCAAGCAGGCATCAGACAGCACCTCCTAACAAAGCAGTTATGGCGGCCTCAAGGTCGGCTATACGTTGCTCTTTTTCTAATTCAGGGTCAAGGTCAAATTCCGAACCACCAAGAAGTTGGAACCGCGAAAAATCGTTTATGCCTTTGAAAGCAAAAACTTCAGTATCACCGTTTTTGCCAATTATACTGTCTTGTGTTTTGATAATTTTTTCTGCCGGAAATTCTTCTCCACTAACCAAAAGAATTTTCATTAACGGATAACACCTCCGGAGTCAATGAATTCATTCGCTGTTGTGCCGGTAGGTTGCGTACCAAGTTTACCTATAGTTGATACCGAACCAGATGATAAGCCATACCGTGTTGCGGTGCCTGAATTATTTGCTGAAAATACTACAGCTAAGCCTGCCGATATAGCATCCTGCACTATATTTGTACCGAAATTGCAACTCTCGACTTGGACTATTGCACTTATAACAGTAACACCAATTCCTCCAAGATTTTGCGGTTCACAGGAAAGTAATTTTACCCCTAAACATCCTGCGATCTGAACTGCTCCATTAATGCGTAAATATTGTACAAGTACACCGTTACTCCATCCCGCAATAACTCCTTTGATATATAAGCCATTTATTTGTTGATTACTCGGAGTCGTCGTATTCCCAGCTATTATCAAAAAATTGCCGTATAAAATCCTGTTGTATAAAGTTATGGCCTCCGGTAAATTACCTATTATCTTTATCGTGTAAGTATGATATAAGAAACGAGGTATCATCTTTTCCGCCTTTACCCAAGTCTTGAAAGCAGTTTGTGGGGTTAATCCGTCGTTGTTGTCGTTTCCATTTACTGCATCAATGTAATAAGTTTTACTCCCCGTACTAACTAGCGGTATCCCACCCAAGCCATGAGCTTGCGTATTATCGGCCAAATGCGCAGCAAGTGCATCCGCATTTCCCTTGACCGTTTCTGTAGTGCGGCCCGCACCGGCCAGATCTCCGACTTTTTGGTCCGTGTATGCGTTGGCTGCCGCTTCTGCTACATCGGCTTTGGCTTGAGCTCCTGCAGGGGTTTCCTTGGCATTCCATGTATCTTTTTCAACCTGGGTAACATGCATGACTGTATTCCCGGTATGGTTATCAAAATCAGCCTGAGTAACATATATTTCAGATCCCAGTGTTGTTGAAACGTTTGTAGCATTCCCAACAAGGGTTATTACGTTTATATATCTCTCTACTACGTCAGGCCCCCCGCCGGCGGGGATATACTCCGCATTTGTTCCGGCGTTACCATAGCAGTAAAGTATTTCCCCTTCATCCGGGTCCTGAGCAAATACCCCTAGCTCACGCCAATAAAATCCCGTCACAATATCTGCATTCGTAAAATAACTTCGAAGTTTAGCCCTGCCTCCTGTCAGCGTTTCGAGACTTAATATTGTCAGCTCTTTTTTTGTGCTAATTAAGTTGGTCAGGTCAACAATGCTCTGCCCGCTGAGGCTCCCATCACCGATTTTTATTTTAGTGAAGTTCAGCTGAACCCCAGTCTGGGCTTTGGCCTGCAAATTCCTGCCTTTGTTCGTGAGAATAAGACCCCCGAAAGCTCCCATTTATACCACCTGCCTTATTTCTTGATAGTCGGCTATGTGAACTACATTTCCAAAATATAAATTCATTTCATCAGTGGCCGTTATTTCTACCGCTTCAAGCCAGCTCCTCGCGTTTTTTACAGAGTTTAAGACCTTCAAGAACTGGTTAAGCAGTGTAGTATTTACCTGGGTATTCGTAGTCATGACTTTAAAATAATAAGGTTGGCCGCCATATTCAAACCATTCCTGGACTTCACCGTCTCCGAAATAGGTTTTTACGGTTTCCTCTACCGCAAAAGGCGTGCCCCTGTATCTATGGACTTTAATAGCATTTTTTATCAGGCTTCGCTTGATTTCGATTTCTGCAGTTGAATCATACCAATCGATGTGCATCTGCCAGGCCAATTCATCCAGAGCAGCATCATCCAGTTCATCAATGCGGAAAAGAATTAAGCAGGCCTTAACCTCATCGGCCAGCTGCCGGAAATGAGGGTTTAAAGCTGCACAAAGCGCCTGGGTTGTCGGATCCTGTTTCATGTATGAAGTTTGGAGGCTTAGAAGGTCAACGTTTTTCAGGTGCATTTATATCAGACCTCCATAAGTGACAGTTACGGTGCCGGTTTTGGCCACCTGGTCAGGGTTTATTTCGGTATACACTGGGCTTGTAATATCAATTCTAAATGCCCCAGCATTAAGCATCAATTGCCGTAAATAATCAGGGTTAATGGCCCGCCCTAATTTCCCCGCCTGCCATAACTTATATTGATCTATAGCACCGCCGAATCCTTCGATAGCGTTTCTTATTGCGGTTTCCTCGATTTGCCGTTCTTTTGCAATATAATAAGTCAAGGTTATGTTATAAGAAACTTCTGTGGGGGCTAGCACCTGAACATTATCCGTGAGTGGCCTTTTATCTTTTGCACTTACGATAGCGCTTACTTTATCGAGGATGGCCTGAGAGGGGATCTCTCCATTGGCCATTAAGGGGACTATCTTTACAACTCCGGGAGATGGTGAAGAAACAGAGATATCGGCGATATTTGCATCGGCTGTTTTTGCCCAATAAATATAAGCCCCTTCAGGGCCTGCGGTCGAATAACTTTCCGGTGCCTGCCTTATCCTGTCTCGGTAGTGGTCATCATCTTCAGTATCTGAGCCTCCTGAGCTGGTATCAATATTAGTCACTGAGGCCACATACGGCACTGGGTCTACAATATTTTTTATCTGACCAGGTGCATAACCGTTAAATTTTGCTCCAGCCTCTATAGATTCTGCTGTTACATCTCCTGTCGTCTGCCCGGAAGGGATAACCAAGTCTGCTGTTGTAGCAAAATAAATTTCTCCATCAGGTGTCACTCTAGTCCCCTTTGGAACTGTTACAGCTACTGATTGAGCTCCTGAAAGAGTAAATCTCAGGGTAACAACTGCTTTTTGTGCCGGCAGTCTCGGGGTGTTATAAAAGTCCCCCATGGCATCTAATATATTGCCACGGGCATACTTTAAAAGATTTTGCCTTGCGCTGTCATTTATGTCATTTTTAAGCCCAATAATTACGGCAGCCAACTGCTGGAGAAATATTCTTCTTTCATCTGCGGGATACAAAGTCTCACCAAGGGCATTTTCAAAGTCGGTTATTAGCTGATTATTTATTTGCTCCGCATCCGTTTCAATAAAATTAATTTCCTCAGCCAATGTCAACCACCACCTTTATAACAGGTCCATCAGAATCTTGTAAAACCTCCACATTTTTTACCTTCACCCTGGGCTCATACTCTTCTATGAGGTCATAAGTTTCGGCAATTATGGCGGGTATCATTTTTTCAAGAGGCCTGTCTATGTTTGCAGGATCTCTACCCATGATTCGGTCGTAAGCAACTTCATACCTAAAAGTATTCAAGAGATTTACTATGTTTTGCAGAACTCGATCTATTCCCCTGGCGTTCCAATCGATATCTCGATTTGAGTATATAGTATATTCAGCCACCCCATCACCCCCTGAATAAACCCTGCTCAAATTGTTCAAGCTTAGCCCTTGTTTTGGATGATATTGCATTGGGGTTGGCCCTTTTTTTCATTACTTTGCTACTTTTTGTGGTCCCGACTTTTTCCTCTTTATGACCGTATCTAATAAATTCTTTAAATTGTAGTTCCAGTTTGGCCTTTAAAAAATTCCCATTTCCATCAATTACGGCTTCTGAAATTGTCACGCTGGTTAAAAGAAATTTATTCTGACCCATTGGGTTATTTCCTATTATCAAAGTCTGAGGTTGAGCCTGGTTTTTAATCGTGATCCATTCATCTATCACAGCTCTCACATTAAGGTTTTTCTGTTTAAAAAGCGGCACGACTAATGTTATATCATCCAAGTTTGAACCCTTTATATATGTTGAAGGCTTTTGGCCGTCTACTTCCTGTTCCTCGATATTTAAAGAACTAGTCCTGCTGAATTCATCAAATGTAAATACTTTATTCTGACTTACAGTAAATACTTTGGAACCAAAAGAGGCAATCGGCATTTCATCACCTCAATTCCGCTATAACGGCACCATCTGCCATGCTGCTGGTCCAAAATACTACAATAACAGTGTCACCGGGGATTAGCTCACCTATATGCTCAGCTACGGGAAGTTCATAGGTTACATTGTTATCCATGTCAGGAAAGGTAATTCGGGCTTTTTTATTTATGTTATCTGCTGTGGATACCTTGCCTTTTTTAATCATCAATACCCCTCCAAGACTTTTCTCATGTTTAAAAAAGACTTTCCACCGGTAAGATTATGGATTACGCTTTCAAGAAAATATGATCCATCAAAAGCCCCCATACCTGACACCTGAACAACGTTTCCTGCTGCAATTGAGGTATTAAGCCTTATAAACCCACGCCCTTGGGTTTCGTATTTATTTGCCGCTCTAAGGAGTCCTTTTGCAAATCGTTCTGCCTCTCCCTGGTTTGAAGCCCTAATCTTTGGTCTCAAAATAGGACCTGCGGGGGCATTCGATGGAGTGAACTGATATTTAATAAGCCGGTCAGTGTTGGAGAGATATAGAATTAAGCATGAGGAATAAAGGCCGCTGGATATGCTAAAAAATTCATAGTCGCCTATAAGCATATCCGGAGTAATGGTTAATACAGGAGATTCCTGCTCTAGCTTCCTTTCATCATAGATTACTACTTTCCCATCGGTTATTTTCAAGCAGTATCCTTCCAAAATGCACCGTTCATTTAAAAATTCCAGGTTTGCTTTATCAATTTGATCTAATCTATCATAAAGCGGATCTGCTATATCATAGGTTTCAAAGGCAAGTCCAATCCCTTGAGCCATATCTTGCGCCATTTTTTTAAACCTAACATTTTCCCAGGATTTTGACCGGGGGGTTTTAGCAGTAAGCGGTGTGGAAAGAGCCCGAATACTGAACTTTCCCCTGCTCAATCCGGGCTCATCTACATACATAAGGCCGCTCGAAAACCCATCAGCTTGAAGCTCTATCTTGTCGCCTTTTTGTGGGTTCCATTGCCTCCATAGTTTTTCGGTATCTGAAAATATTATCTCAAGGCTATCTGCTACTCCGCTGGCGTTGTCTTTTATTTTGGCCGATATAATATTAACATCTGCTGTTATGTCAGTGCCTTCATATATCAGCTTCATGCTATCCCTCTTTTCCATGGAGGTAGTGTGGATGGAGCGGTTTCATCCAAAATAGGGATTTTAAGTTTTATTCCGGCCCCAAATATCAGTGTTTTAATATAATCGGGATTCGCTTCCATGATCTTAGAGGCATAA
The DNA here is from genome assembly GCA_012840135.1 of Thermoanaerobacterales bacterium. GTDB lineage: Bacteria > Bacillota > Thermosediminibacteria > Thermosediminibacterales > Tepidanaerobacteraceae > Biomaibacter. The sequence goes on along the minus strand of DUMA01000024.1, from coordinate 74,844 downwards.
TATTCATTATCATAAAAGTCAAGCGCGATGCTGTCCCATGTATCGCCATCGAGAGTTTCATATTCATAGTATTTTTCAGGCAAAACTCTCCCTCCTCTTATCATGGAAGAACTGTTCAATGTAGGCTTTAAACCTTTCGAAGTCATCTTCTAAAGCCGCTTTTAGCTCCGGAATATTTCCACTGGAGATATTCGGAGAATACACAACGGTTATAGTATTACCCCCGGAGGGTTGCACACCCAAGATTTTTGCAGTCTGCTGAAGTAAAAAAATGCTTCTGGGGGTTTTGGGTTTCAGAGGAATCGCCATCTCAGGTCCCCTCTCGCCAAAGATGGATGGTTTTGTTGCAATACCACCCTGAGCGAATGTAGGAATGGTAGGTATCTTAACACCAAATGTTTTGCCGCCGCCGAGCCATTTAGGGACCCAATCAGGCACTTTGAAGCTGAGAGAATTTACTCTGTTTATAAGGCTGTTCAGTCCGCCAATTATAAAATTAACAAAGCCCTTAAAAGCTCCTGATACACCGGCAAAAAGATTATTAAACCACGAAGAAATCCCCTGGAAAAACGGTACTACATAACTTTGCCAAACCGTAACCAGAGCCTTTGAAATTGTATCCCAGTTTTTCCATAAGAGATATAAAGCACCTACAAGGGCTGTAATAGCCAGTATAGTAAGACCTATAGGTGATGTTAAGAAAGCCATGACTGCTCCGAAGGCCTTCCCTGCTATCACCCCTGCTGTAGTAGCCAAATTCCAAGCCTTTTGAGCTATTGTCATAGCCCATATACCCATGGTTTTACTGGCCATTATTACAGTATCTTTAGCATAGAGGCTTTGAAGATAAAGGGTTTCAATCCTGTCTTTAGCTTTAAGCGCCAAGACTGGAATATATCTAGCCTTAACTAAAGATAATGCACTCGCCAGCTGTAATATAGTCTGAACAACTGTATTTACTCCGCTGATAACCTTCCATGTCAAAAAAGCTCCACCGATCCATTTTGCTATTGATATTATCCTGGGACCGTTTTGTATTACATAATCACCAAATTGTATAACTTTCGGGATTAGCTCTTCTAACTTCTGGATTGCCACAGAGGTAAAATCAGCAATCCGAACCTGTATCTTCTGGAACGTTCCATCTGCCTGCATTTTTGTAAGCATACTTGCCAGGCTTTCCACTTTTGTTTTAATGATGTCAAAGAAACTGCCTTTAACTATCTCTCCGGTTGGAGCAATACCGGCCATTTCTGCTAGGCCAGACTTCCATATACCTGTTATCGTCGACATGAGGCCTCTATATGTTTTTGCCTGTGTTTTCATACCACCTTCAAAACGCTGTTTCATCAAACTCAACAGAGCAAGATTGAAGGCTTTTTGGTTGGTTATTTGACCTTTGTTATTTACCACCTCTATGCCGGCTAAAACCTGATTTGCATGTTCTATTATTTGGGCTTTTGTAATTCCGAATTCCTTTAATCGCTCCAGCTCTCCGGTCTGAGCATCAGCGATGGCTTCCACTGCCTGGTCAATGCTTTTTCCCATGGCGGCTGCCATGTCGCCCACGAAAGGCATAATCTTTTGAGCTTCAAGACCGTAAGATTGGAGTTTTACTGTAGCATCAATTATCTCGTCAGTTTCAAACGGTGTTCTATTGGCAAAATCTACAGCCCACCGGAAGATTTCAGCAGCCTTTTTCTGGTCTTTCATTACAACATTCAGGGTGTTTCGATATTGTTCCATACTGGCCGCCTGATCCAGCATGGCTTTGCCACCCAAGATCGCGGCACCGCCAGCCACAGCACCAACGAGAGCTATCTTTTTTGAGGCGTTAACAACTCCGGAGAGACTTTTATTAAGAGTTTTTGCACTGGCAGATATCTTTTGATTTGTCTTAGTTATGAGGTTTGATGTTTTTTGTGCAAGCCTCCCTGCCGTATCAAAAGCCCTTCTCAGGTTAGGGTTGATTTTGCCGCCTATAACTATATTTGTTTCAAAGTTTTTAGCCACTAATTTTCGCCCCCTTTCAGGGCTTTGACATACTCTTTATTTTTCTTTTCCGCTTCGTCGGCCAGATCCTCGTAATACTCTATAAGTTCAATCAGGGGCATATTTAGACAATCCTTACGACTGTTGGCGGTTTCCAGGGTTATCTGTGCAATTATTGTGCGGATGTATTCTCTTGTGGGGAATCCTCCGATTCGGATAAGAAAAAATCCCGTACCGCTGAAACGGCCTTAAGATAATCCTTTGCGGAAAGTTTTTTTATGTCGAGATAATCAAGCCCCGCTGCTTCAGCGAAAATATGAGCATGTAATATGGGATCAAGTTCCTGAACTGTAGGGACATAACCTTGCTTTTGCATACTTTTAATAGCATTTTCTATTGCATTACCCTGTAGGTTTTCTAGGTCATATATAATTACATCTTTCTTTTCACCATCAATCTCTACTGGCTTTGAAAGTTTCAACTCAGGCATTTAGGCTCCTCCTTTAACTCAAAATTTAAGCGGCCCAAATTTTAAAGGGCCGCCTGCACATCTTTTGCATAGTCCTTACCGTTAATGGCGAATATGCCATTAAACTTATCAATGTTAAGAATTTCCTTTCCATTGATAATCCTCTTATATGCGAATACTTCATATTCGAACGACCCATCCTGGGAAGCCCCCGGCTCCAGCTTGCCTTCATCAATCTTTTTATTGATGCATTTAATAAAGGCTTTATGAGCGTTTATTCCGACTTTTACGTTGGCATCATCAAATACATCGGTTACCCATCGGATCTCTATACTGTTAGCACCAGCAAGTAACGCCAGGTCTTCTCCAGTGACCCTCATATTTATGGTCAGTGTCATACTTCCGGGCTGATAGTAACTGGGCCAGTCAAGTTCACCCATGATGCCAGCGCCTTTAATGGTATCGGTGAGCATTTCAATAGACGGTAACTGTACAGAGGTTGTGTCTCCTATTTTTTTCGCCTTGCCGTCCTGCCGAATATACACAGAATAGTTTACTATCTTATTTCCTTTTTTGGCCATTATGCTTCACCTCCAGTCAGAGAATTTAACCCCTGGCTGGTGTATTGCACCCTGGTAGTCAGGGATTTCCCTGGCGGTGTATTGGTCACCATCGTGTCAAAGACGAAATCTCCCTGCATCAGGTCGCTGGTCGGATTACTCTCCGGCCTGAATTCCACGGTTCCATAGAGTAATTTGCCTTCAGAAATCAGAGCATTTAACCGTAGCTGTTCTGTATTCAGGATATCATCAATGTCATTCCTGGCTATCGGAGTGTCAACCAGCGAGGCATTCCTAACCTGGAAGTCGTTTGTGAGATATAGATTAGTTCTAATATTGACATCGAATATTTCCTCGGGCTTTGTTGTAACACCGTATTCATAATTGGCCATATGAGGCCCCCACAATACCCATTTACCGCCAAAGTAGACAGCTGTGGTTATTCCTTTTTCGTTAAGTTTATTACCATCTTCGGAATTAAGTTTGATTTCCGTTCCATCTCCAAGCACCAGACCGGTTATATCAAGTTGTTTGTTGGAGGGTGATTCATAAGGCACCCCATCGTTGATATAATCGGTCTGCTGCATCCTTATAATTGCCATTATCGACATCCAGAGAGTTTTATCCCCAACCTTAACTTTCGGCCAGCAAACTTTCTCTCTATTGGAGGTATAATTATTTGTCTTTTTCCAGTTGATAGCTGCATCAATAGTTTTGGCATTGGTCGGATCTATATCTGTCACACATATGGCATCCCAATGCCCACCAATTTTGAAGCACGCAGACACAAGTTCAGTTTCTACCGCAGGTTTATGGTTCCAGCCGGGTGCCGAGAGTATAGAAGGTACTATGTTTAGTTCTTCATATATAGTCTGAACGCAAGAAAGGCCGGTCCTTTTACCTGTTGCGGGATCATAACTGCCTATTATATCCGAATCCTGAACAGCGGTTAGGTCCACTTTATCAAAGCTAACCGTAACCGGTGAAACAAGGCCACCGCCTATGTCGGTAATAAGCACTCTTCCATCCGTAGTGTATTCCGCTGTGTAATCTATTCCTTTAACCTCTCCCGTAATACTGATAGAATTAAGAATTACATAGTCATCGATATATCCCTTACCGTCAACAAGGGTTACAGAAGCGGTTCCGGTAGTCTTATGTGTAGCCGGATCCAAAACATTTATAAAGATGAATGGACCTATAGGCTGTATTTTGTTTTTGAAATGCCCGTAAACTACTGCGGCAAGCGTAAAGTCATCGAAATCATCATTTTCCACATAACCTAATTTTGTTTTAGCCTCATCAAGGCTGTTTATCAATACTGGAGTATTTACCGCTCCTGAATATTCTGCAAGCCGGTGAACAGGAGCGGTTCCAATGTAAACGGGAATTGTCCCCTGGCCGTATGTTATTTGTTCGATGCTGGGGATAATTTCACCGTATACCCCATGTTTATATGGCATTTATAATCACCACCTTATAAAAATTTATCAAAGCCTTGGTCCTGGTAATTAATCGGCACAGCTGAGGCCTGGAAACTTATCCATCCATGCCAGTAGGGATATTTTTGTTCTTCGTATAATCCCCATTTAATGGGTTTTTGAATTGATGTTACTTCACCAATTACAGCTGTTTTTGATAATTCAAGCCTAATGCGGGTTATGAGGTTAAGTAAATCTTTATACCCCTTTACGTTGGGTATCGTGCGCCCATCCTGTCCGGTTTGCCCTGGATCATATGTTGCTATCCCGACACGAATATTCAAAAAGGCTTCATCAATGTTATCCTCTCCGCCGTCTTCCACTACCAAAAGAGATGGAATATCATAGCCATATTCATCAAGATAATTTTTGGGTGGGATCCATCCAACATATACCGCAGGATTTATAAGCTCATATTCTCCATCTACCCTTCCATCAACAGGCGGCTTTTCCAGCTTTATTTTACTGGCCACATTATCAATCAGGAATTTCTTTATGGCTTCGAGTATCCTGCTATCTGTCATATTATCCACCGCCCTTCTTGCTTGCGGCTTTATCCAGTCTCCATTTTATCTCGTGATTCACCCTCTCTTGCAGCTTCTTAGCCGCCGCATCCTGGATTTTCTTCATGGTCCCTTCATTTGAGATCATTTGAGGAATAGATAAGGTCCTGAGCATTGTAACTGGATGCCGCCCAGGACCTTCTCTTTTCCATATGTTTGTAGCATTGTTCATAGTTTGAACAAAGGCTTTAGGTTGAGTATTTACCGTCTTATATCCACCGGATTTTTTGACTTTAACTTTGACTGCTTTAGCCCTTTTAGAGTATTTGCGGGGACTATGTGGGAACCGGGCCAGAGATAAGGTATGCCCTTTTGATTCAATATAGGCATATAAATTTGATCTGCTGGCCCGCTTTTTTTTCAATGTCTTGCTGACATCACTGGATTTTACTGAATACTCTGCAGTGACTTCTTTTTTAATCCTGGTTGCCGTAAAATCCAGTGTCCTGTTTAGAGCTGCAGCTGTGGCCTGTGGAATCTGCTTTGGGAGCTTATTAAGTTCTATAGTAATTTGCTTTAATTCTTTTGTGTCGATATAAAGATCACTCATGCAAATCAGCTCGCATTCAGCTTTAAGATTATTTCATATACTCCCATATCCTGCCTCACATCAAAAACTGTATAGGACCTACCGTCAAAAACTTGCACTGAACCGGGCTTTGGCGCGGAACCATAATCCTTTGCAGCCACAAAATATAACAGGTCCCCGACATATATACCGTCATATTCTTTTTGAGACCTCTGCTGGAGTCTGTCATTATCAACAATGACATTCAGCGGCCTGCCGTCAATTATATGAGATTCTGCAAATTCATCGAGGTTGAAAAACACATCAAGGTCCATTTGAATAATATCTTTGAGACCCATCAGTTAATCTTCACTTTCGCTGTGGTTCCTGCCTGGGCTTTCGGTTCTATTACCCATCCTGCCCTATATGTGCCGGCGGTTTTTGTGAGTTTACCCCCTGCTTCATCCCAGTAAACCTCATCACCAACTGCAAAAGCTACTGTATTATCTGCAGGCAACTCGAATACTCCTGAAACATTCAGCGAGCCTGTTGCATCTTTTGCAATGTTTTCAGCAGCTATACCGATCCTTGCCCCTATTGGCACAACGTCACCATAGGCTATATCGGCACCAGTGCTGTTTGTAAAGTCGATAACATCGCCTTTCTGGATATATGTTCCTTTCGCCATATTGTTTACCTCCTAATCAAAATTTAAAGGCGCATAAATTAAAGCTTATGCGCCGGGATTCTTGTAGAGTCCCCTATAGTCTAGCACAGTTACGCCATAGTCGATATAGATTCTCCACTTGATACCTAAGAAATCAAATCCTACTTGGCTTTCAAGTATCGGCATATCGTTCCCATTCAAATATGTGACCTCAATGGTATCTATATCAGCGGGAGAAGCTGCAAGATACCAAGCGGTTTCACTATAATCATCGAGCTCAGCATCAGCCACAATGGTCAGAGAATTCCGGAAGACGTTCGCCACATTCGAATTAGCCCCCGTAGGATCTGCTATAGATACAATGAACTGCTGGGCTTGTGTCTCAAGAGAAGCGGGGACGATCAGGAAAGCAGGCCCGATATTGAGCGTCTCTTTGCCTCTTAGGTTTTTCTGTTTCCTCATGGCCGCCCGGCCTGCGCTAACAGTAGCAGTTGCTATTGCTCCCCCGCTGGATGCTAGGTTCTTATGATTAGCATGGAATAATGCGACACCGTCATAAATAATCGGATTGGTTCCAAGCATTTGATATACCAGTTTGTTTATACCTCGGACGGCAGCCCTTACATATGCTTCAGGAACTCTTGTCAGTATTCCTATGTCATCGTTTATAAGGGCCTGCCTGGTCATTCCAAATTCTCGGCCAAAGGTCGCTATGGCTTTAGACACTCCATGGTCAGTCATTTCATCAAATTTGAATTCGCCGGATTGTGTCATCTTCACAAGCTCGCCGGCTTCGGAAATCTGATAATGTGTTGCAGCCTTAAAGTCGGGATTGCTCCCCCTGCCGGTCCATACCTGATATGTGGGCCTTGCGGCATTGTATGCGGTGGCCATAGTTTTGTTGACGGCGTTGGAGAGTATGCTTGCAAACTGGCTGTCAGGGCTCAGTGCTTCCCGGAATAGAGTGTCATTATCAAGGCGATGAGCATTGGGCCTCCCTGCTCTAGAAAGGCACTCTATAGCCAGGTCACGAAGTTTCATACCCCTGAGGTCTTTGGCGCCGTCGGCAGGCTTATCAAGCTTTATTCCGCCCCTCAGCAGTATTGCATCGGAGGCTGCAGCTCTGAATTTGTCAGCTTCTTCTTTCTCAATCCTTACATCGGGCACCGGGGCCGCCGATGGTTTTCTTTCGGCTTTAAGCTTTTCGAGGATTTTTGCTCTGACTTGGTCGACTGTGACACCGGATCTGATGTATTCACTTGGATCTTCCTCGAAATCTCTGCAAAGAGCGATTACTTCTGCTACACGTTGCCTTTCAGCTTGAATAGCTCTTTCTGTTTCTGTCGGTGTCTGAGTGTTCCCTTCATCTTTCGCTATTTCTGCCTTAAGAGCATCGATTTCTCTTTGCAATGTATCAAACTCTGCCTGTTCTGCTGCGGTTAATCCCCGCCCAGCAGCCCTGGCTCCATTGACAATCTCTTGCTGCTTTAATACTTTTGCCTTTAACAGTTCTTTTTTGTTCAATTTCACAACCTCCTATATAAAATTTTTATTTATTTGTATTTGCCTTTCGAAGATACTTATTGAATTGTTAGGTTCCAATGTATCATCTTCCATATTTCGCCCCACTCCGACAGTATCGTCAGCGGGGACAGAAACGATAGATATTTCCATAGGGGTCCATTTTACTGCCACATATGCCGGGCCGGTAAAACGGCCATTGCTGGATGTCTTGCCGGGAGCAACTTCTTCCCAAACATCTACGGAATATCCTACGGATACGCCTTTCAGGGTCCCGTTTTTGACCTTCTGATAAATCAGGTCTGCATCCGGATCGGTGTCAAAAACTATATCAGCGTAGGTTCGTTTTTCATCAGCCGCAAGTCTGGCATTTTCAATTCGGCCAATGACATAATCACGATTATGATTGAAGAGGGCAACGCCAATACTGTTGAGCCTTTCGAGATTGACATTGCCTTCATCATGCTGGAGTATTTCTACCCCATACCATCTGTTGACCGGCAATTCCGAGGAAAAAGAAACGGTGACGCGCCTTTCATCCGCATTCACCGCTCTTATGGCCATATCGAATGTTCTATTCTGTTGTATTCCCGTTTTGGGTTTGTTGGGTCCCACCTGTTTTTTCACCTCCTGTTAAGACTGATAAATCAAGGCCCAGAGATTTTGCAAACTCATACTCTTTAGCCCTTTGTCGTAAGACATCCCTCCAATCTTCTCCTCTTTCGGCACATATTCTGGCCAGCGTATCCTGGCCGGTATTAAGCGCAATCTTATAGGCATTTATTTCTTTCAATGGGTCAATCCAGCTCCATCCGGGCGGTATCCAGACATGCTTTAGATACCGACGCTTATCCTGCCAAAAATCGGGGATATTGAGCTGACCGGAAAGGACCGCGGATATAACAAATTCGGTGTAAACCTCCCGGCAAAAATGCTCAATGAGAAACTGCTGCCACATCATGTATGTGCGCTGGTCTTCCAGAAGCCCCTGGCGGGCACTGGAATAATTAACCTGAGACATATCCCGAGATACAGTCTCATAGGATAAGCCCTGACCGGAACCTGCAAGACGTTGCTGGATTGCTATAAACTCTTTTGCATTGCTCGCTTGGCCGGCCGGAACCACGGCTTGAACTTCATCCCCTGGCTGTAACTCATGGATCATACCCGGAGAAATGGTCTTCATCGGATATTCACTTTTCTTATCAATTTTAATATTGCGGCCCAGGTTCCCCGGGTCCCTCTTTTTAATAAAAACTGAAAGGCAAGCCAGGATTCGTTCTTTTACCGACACAGCTTCTATGAATTCATTTGTGTCTCTCACTCTCGGTAGTGTCTTTGCCATTGGAGATATTTCACGGATTTGCGTGGGCCTGGTTTTACGCCACAAAAAAATTACCCTCTGTTCGGGTATCCTCTCTGATTTTCCGTTCCAGAAGCCGTCAGGAGTATATTGTTTAAGCCAATAGGCTACAGGCCGGTTATATTTATCAACTTCAATCCCGCCGACAATCCTGTTCCCGCTTGCCCCGGGTAGACTATTTAAAGAGGTGTCAAGGTCGTCCACTTCCCGGGCTTGCAGGCTGAACGGCACTGGACCGGTATTTGTATATGCTTTTACAAAGATTATTCCGCCGTCAACAATCAGACGGCGCACGGCCATCTGCTGCATTTCAACAAAAGACTGCTGGCCGGTCACATCGCAATTTCGGGCTCGGCACCATTCTTCCCATAACTCCTCAATCTGCTGGTTTAATTTATCATCCTCATTCCCATCAGTATCAACAACCTTAGCCTGAACTCGTATTCCTGTCCCTACAACGTTACGCTCGAATGAATTGATTATACTTTCCGCAAAATCGGCATTTCTTTCAAGGTCCCGTGCCCTGGCCCTAATTATGTCTCTCTGCCCCTGGTTTGTCTGTTCTGCAGTGGCGTTTACGGTTGTCCATCCGGAATTCAGTCTATCTGTTCCCCCGGCATCATAAAAACTTCTCAAAGCATTTCGCCAGGCTACCCGTCTATATGCCCAGGCGGGGCTGAAAACGGATATCGCTCTATCAAGCCAATTCAAACTGTCACCTCCTATCAAAGACGGCCACATAGACACCGCCGCCGTTTTCTTCGTAGAGCTGTCGCTGTAATTCTCTACGTTCCTGATAGAGGATAGTAAGGTCGGGCCGTCGTAAAGATCTGCTCCCGATTCTATATTCCTGGGCACCATTTTCTATGGCACTTATAGCCTGATTAATCTGGTCGAGTTGTTCCTGGATTGTCACTATAACCACCTGCCTTTCTGAGGTATCCAATTAGAGTTTGGTTTAATAAAATTATTCTGCTGATATTCAACCGGCTGAGTTTTATTTATTTCCGGTTGCTCCCGCTTGGCCTCCGGTTGTAGATACCTTACATGCAAAAGGTCCGCGGCCAGAGCAGCATAGACTTCAGCATCTAAATAGTGGTTTGCCGCATGTGTGGCTTTGGGCTTCCATACTTCAACCTCAACACCGTTTTTCTTTTTTTCAATAACTTTTTCTTCAGCGCATATCTGCTCAGCATATTCACGGTCACAGCCTTTATATACCATCCAGGAACCGGGACCATTGGGTCGTTTCAGTCTGCCGGCAATCATATCTTTATACTGGTTGCCGTCAACGAGGTATAGCCTCATACCGTGAGCTTTACTGCCCGTTTTATCAATTGTGCTCACTCTATATCTAGAAAGTAGCGGATTCGATGATCCTTTTACCGGCACCGCCCATTCCTGGTTGAAAGCACAAAAGTCATATACTTCATCGGTTCGGTCACCAGAATCAATCGCACAGAGGTTGACTTGATATACATTCCCCTGCCGGTCCTGATATGGCAGGTTCATAATATATTCTATCTGATCCCAGGTGTCTGCAATGCCATGGGCTATATTCCAGCTGGTCATGCCGGCGCCCCAGGCCCGGATCGTATAATAAAAACGGTCCTTCTGGACGTCTACTCCCGCAGTGAGCAGCATAGTGCCATCAGGGACTACACCTTCCTCGTATTCGCTCTGTCGCTGTAACACTAAATCGGAGTTCATTTTGACCTCCGTCTGCTCCCAAGGTTCCGCAAGCCAGGAGTTTATGAAGTTCATTAGAAGCTCAGGGAAGTCTTTGGATTTGAGGAATTCATAAGCCACATCACCGAATCTTACCCATGGTGAATAAATTGCATTAAGATGGAATGCTGTTTTTCTAGTGCCAGTTTTCCTTTCGGACTCCCACCTGCCCGCCCGAAGCATCCCTGGTTTATGGCCGTCGGTGATAATTCCACGGCATTGCTCACATTCATAATATGCCGTGGCCCGGGCATCCTCCGGAGAGGGATCTTGATCTGCTGGTTTAGGCCACTTAATTTGCTTAAACCGTAATGTTTGATAATGGCCGCAGTGAGGGCATGGAACATAAAATCTTCGCTGGTCGTCAGCATTCTCCCACTCCTGCCATATAGGTCCAGTCTTTCGAGTAGGAGTAGAGGTTTGAAATATCTTTTTGTTGTGAGCAAAGGTTTTTGTTCTCTCACGTGCCAAACTTCGAGGGTCCGCTTCTTTCCCCGAATTTACCGGAAATTTATCTACTTCATCCATGAACAAGTATCGTATTGGCCTGGACGCCAGAGATGCCGGAGAGTTTGCCCCGGACAGCACTACATACATGCCGTCAAACTGCAGTTCAAGAATTTTACTCTCTTTTTCCTGATACCGCTCCTTTAAAACCGGACAAAGATTTATCATGGGCTGGATCCTGTTTTTTGATGTGTATTCGGCAAGTTCCAGCGTGGGATATACAATCAGCGTCGGGCTCGGATCCTGGGCGATGACATAACCGACTATGTTATTCAGGCACTCGGTGCCGCCTACCTGTGTGGGCTTTACAAAGATTATTTCTTCTATGTCAGGATCGGTGAATGCATCCATTATGCCCTGAAGATAAGGCGTCCTTGCCGTCCTCCAGGGGCCGGGTTCAGCAGATGTCTTTGCATCAAGCACTCTATATTTATCAGCCCATTCTGAAACTGTTAGCCGCTCAGGAGGTTTAAACACCTTCAGAGCTTTTTGTAACCAGGGAGACCATTCAATTCTTGCGTTTTTTCTTTGACGGCTTGTAGACTCCGTCAATGCTAATTTGCTCAAGGGCATCCAGCGTCAGCTCCGTAATCATTTTCTCTATCCTCCTGGCAGTTATTGAGTCTACGAAACCTGCAAGCTCCGTGGCTATCCTTCTACTATAGCCCAGCATGGACCTTTTCAGGACAACAAAAAATCGCTGGAGTTCAGCGATAATATCATCTTTGAGGATGTATTCCCCTCTCTGTATTGCGTTTTTAAACTCAGCCGCCTCTGATTGAGCTTGTTTGTATTTAGCTTCATAATACAGCTTTTGTTCTTGAAGAGATAACCTTTCCACGTCTTTTTCTGTCTGTATGCCGCCGGCACTGACTAAACCCCGCCAACGTAAAACTTCTGCCAGAGGCCACCACCCCCGGGCGATTTTTGGGCATCCATCATCACCCCAGCGCTTTAGAGTGGATTTATCTATGTTGAATACCTCACACATTGCTGCTGTACTGAGGCAAATTTTGTCATCAAGGATTTTTACTTTTTTATCCATTTTCTATCACCAAAAAAGTTGCAAAATTGCAAGATTTTTTTGTTTCATACTGGGTGAAATTTCGGGCCTCGCCAGACCCGCATTTGGCCTACCCCTCTGGAAGGACCCGCTCTTAGTGCGCAGAGCTTGTACACCTTAAACATATAAAAACTACAAATATTTTTATATAAACTATTGACACGTCTAATAAGACGTGTTATAATATAATCGTCAGGAAGGGAAAGTAAATGAAATCTTACTCATCAAGAGAAGTAATTAAAATACTCGAACAAAATGGATGGTACTTAAAAAGAATAGTTGGAGACCACTACCAATACACAGACGGCCATAGGTTGACAACAATCAGACATCCGGTCAAGGATTTAGGAATAAAAAACTTAAAAAGCATCGAAACACAAACAGGGATTAAATTCAACTAATCCCTGGCTTTCCCCTGAAAACCCAAAAGGAGGTATCGTCATGAAAAAGGATATTTATGTTTTTCCAGCTATATTAACTCAATATGAAGATAATATCGGCATTACATTCCCCGATTTACCCGGCTGCGTGTCAAATGCCAAAAATATGGATGAGGCCGTTAAAAACGCCAAAGAAGCTTTAGCACTTCATCTGTTCGGTATGGAAGAAGATGGCATTGATATCCCTTCTCCTTCACCTATTGTTAGCCTTAAATTAGATTCAAACGAAATTCCATTGCTGGTTGAAGTTTATATGCCTTTATACCGGAATGCTATAGAATCTGCAACGGTTAAAACAACCGTAACTATGCCGCAGTGGTTAAAAACTTTAGCTGAAAAAAAGAATGTTAATTTCTCTCAGCTGCTTCAATCAGCATTAAAAGAACATTTAGGTATTCACGATAGGCCATAATGGCCTGTCTTTTTTGTATATAAAAAGCACCCATCTCCAGGTGCTCATTCTAACTATACTACCACTTACTATCATATTAACATATCTAATTCGGATTTTTCGGATTCTCTAAATATTTATCATGAATAATTTTTCTCGGATAACTTTCATCGTGTTTTCCAATTCTTCTGGCAATCATCTGCCATGATAAACCGTCGATATAACGATATTGAAAAACTCTTCGTGTCTTGGAATCCGGAATATTGTTTATAAATTCTTCAATCCTTAACTTCATCTCTTCGCACTTTTCTTTTCTCTTGCTTAAAAGTTTTTTTAATCGGCTTAACCTTCGTTGTTTTTTATAACTATAACCTTCAATATGAAAAGTTCTTAATGTATACGGAAAATTGTTATCTGATCCTGTCACACTATCACATTCAATTTTATCGGCCTGATTTTCTAATTTTCTTATTCGGTCTTCTAAATCCTTAATTTCAGCTTGCAAATCCGTATATTGCTGTAAAAGTTCTTTGTGGCTCAAAGCGCATCATCTCCTTCCCCTAGAAGCAATCCACCCCGACCGGGTTTAGGCCTTTCCTGCATAATCTTTTCATAGAATTTATCTTCACCATAAACTTCTGCTGTCTGCAAAACTATATTAGTTATATCGCTCAGACGTTTCCAGGCTTCAGTTTTTTGTATGATTTCAATCGCCATAAAAGTTATCAATTCATCATAAATTACGGGATCCGTTATTTTGATGTATTCACCTATTGTAATCATTACTCCATAATTTTTCCGTTGTAACTTTAAGTATTTCATTTCTACCTCCTTACCCGAATATCGGATCTGACGCTTTTCTAACAACCGGTTCCTCTCCCGGGCCACAGGTTATAATTTGATAGATTCGTCGTTTTAAAGGCTTTATTCTAGGAATTTTATCTCCACCCTGGCGGATACAATCTTTGCCTCTATAAACTAAGCATCTATAATAAAATTTACACCCAACTAGATAACATTGTATTTTCCGCTGATATTCTATATTTTTCAAGGAATATCACTTCTTAAGCGTCTTTTTTCCTCTAGCAGCCAACTAATTTCTGCTGCAATACTCATCATTTTTTTTCGAATAATTGGTGTTTCTTTACCATTCTTGCATATTTGATAAAACTTTTTATGCCTTTCAATCAGTTTTTTAATCCGATTATCAATTTCATCAAAAGTCATTTAGCCTACCCCCATTTTCTTCATTTTCTCTGGCATATTGTATAAGATTTTCCCATCTATGAATGGTATCATAAGGAACTGCTGTTTTCCGAATTGATACATCAAGTATCAACTGTATTGCCTTCTCCAATGCTTCTATTAGCTGGGTTTCTATGTTTTCATTTATTACACCATCAGGCTTTAAGGTTTTATCATCTTTTTGTTTTATGAACCCTTCTTTTTCTGCGAATTTCCAAATTTTTTCAACCGTTACTTTGCCAATGCCGTTTCCCGTTCCGCTCATTACATCTAATCGCCTTATAAAATCTTCGACAGTTTCGGCCTTATTCAATTTTCTCACTCCTTCGCATTTTCTTTGTTAAGCGCAATTCTCTTTGTTCTTTTTAAGGTAAGCAATAACTTGTTTGCCTATAAATTCAGTATATGCTGGCGGTATTGCTTCCGCTAGTTCCTCTCTTGTCATCCAGTCAATCCCACCCAATGCAAATCCCCAATATAAACGTATTTGCGTTGAATTAAGCCCTCTAACTCCACCGCTACCGCATATTGATATTGAGCCATCTTCGCCTATGCCATTCCCGGCACTTGGGGTTTTCATTTTTTGTTTTGGTGTTTCTGGCTCTACTAAAGGGATATTGCTCTCAAACCATCTTTCCCGTTGCGTGTATAGATTTTTAAACTGCGAACCGAATAATTTTATAGGATTTATAAGTGGTGCCCCTGCAACATTTTCAATAACATATGGCTTTCCTGTGGCTTTTAGCAATTCCCTTGTCTGTGATATTAAATCAACATGATTTCCATACTTACCACCATTTCTCGCTATAGATAATGATTTTGCCCTTGTATAAAATTGACACGGCGGGCTTGCATGTATAAAATCAAACTGCCTTATAAAATTTAAGTCTTTTAATATTTCCAGCGCATCAACCTGTATGAATTCATATGGGTAATTTGGCTGTGGTTCAATGTCTACTCCGACAACTTCAAAACCTGCCATGTGATAGCCTTTAGCCGCTCCACCTGCTTTGCAATAAAGGTCCAAACATTTCAACCATTTCTGACCCCCTTTATGTCGCATAATTTACATGATGTACATCAAACTTTTTTACTCGTTAAAATCATCGACATAACACCCATGCTCTCTACTACACATAAACATCGGCCCACTTTTCCCCGTCAGATAATCTATTCTAGTTTCCAATTGCCCTGTCTTCATGTATATTTCACAATTAAGTAGGTTATCTGATCCAATGCATCTTGGTTTCTTTTTGCTTATTGGTATATCGTTATTAAGATAATCACATTTTCTGCATCGTTGGCGGTCAAGAGGAGCCATCTCTTTTAGCGGCTTCATTTTTCTTTTCCTTCTCCTCCTGCTCATTTATCATCTTTATTTTTGCATCAAAGGTAATTCTGTTTATTTTACCTTCTACATATTGCCTCATTACTGACAGTCTCAACACTTCATATTTGTTCAAGCCCTCACCCTCTTTTTAAGCACCTTTGAAACCATGAATTTATAAAGGTTGCATTGACGGCAATCTGATAGAGATTCTTTACATTCCTCCCGGCAAAATTCCATTTGCTTTCGGTATATGACTGCCGTCGATTGTCTTTGATATTTCCTTGGCTCTGGGAAAAAGTCTTTTTGAACTGCTGATTTTGAATATTTAAGTTCCTGGCCTATCTGTTCATAAGTAAATCCTAGAAAGTGTCTGAGATACCATGCTTTTTGATTTTCTGTTTGAATTTCTTTCGGGTATTCTATCAAAACAGGTCATCTCCCGCATCTTTGAATTCTTCTGCCGACATTAATATTGCTAGGGATCACACTCATTCCATTTTTTCAATTTTGCCATGGCATTTAGATCGCTCTGGGCTTCGTCGAAGCTCTTTCTCCACTCCAAATTTCTCATACAATGCCATCCAGCTTTCCCTGGTTTCTGGTACCTGGCTTTATAGGCATCCCCGCCAATGCCACCCATTACTCTGTATTTCCAGCCTCTATTATCTACATAGATTTTAACGAATCGGCATTGTGTGACTTTTGGCTTTAATGGACCTGCTGGGCATTGTGTTTCTGGTTTATTTATATTTGGGCACATGCAACATCTAAATTCTCTATATTCCGGTTGATTCAATTTATTTTCCTCCTCACATTATTTCATACTCCTGCATTAATACGCTTTCCCCCGGTCCCGAATCGTATAGTCCATTTGCAAGTTTCCATTATGATTAGTGATTTCAATATTGATATAATCAAGCTTGTCTTCTTTTTCAGCTTTATTTAGCACATTATATACAAATGCTGAAATATGATTAAAAAGCTTTTCCTTTTTTCCACCCATATTATCCCTCCGGTTTAAAACTTATTTAAATTGCTTCTCTCGCAAGTTTTATATCTTGCCTTACCCTTGGAACATAAACTCTGCTTTGCTGTATTTCCAATTTTTCTTCCATGCTTTTTATCAGCTTATAAAGTGCAATGGCCAGATTTTTATTATTACCAGCAAAATCCTTAATACATTGTAAAATCTCTTGAGTGTTTTTAATCTCTCTTCTACGTCGCCTGACTTCCTGAAGTTTCTTGGCTAGTAAATAGCCCTCACAAGCATTAAACTTGCTAAGTTCAATTTCATGTAATAGATCACTGGATTCGAGGTCGCATTGTTGAAGCTGCTGATGTAATTGTGACCATTCGTCATCAATAGTGCTTAATATTTCAGCAAATGCTTTGATTTTTTCTATTATTTCTACCATAGCACGTCCCCCTTCTCTTTTGGGAGCAGCCCGCCCCTCCCCGGTTTGGGCCGCTCGGTCATGATTGCAATATACTGCTTGTCTTTGTTTTTCACATCAGCCGCTTTTAATATCTGCTCTGTTATATCCCTGACTCTCTCTTTTGCAAATTCACTAGATCTTTTTTGTTTGACATATTCCCTATATTTCTTCAGGTTTTTATAGACCTCCGGCTGCTTGTATGCTACGTATTCTCCTATCGTGATTATTTCTGTGTTTTTGCTTCTTATTATCCGTAGATATCGCATGATCCGCTCTACTAGCCTCCTCACCCACATTTTTTAACCTCTCCTTTTCTTTCAGGAGTATAGATATTTTCTGGGCTATCTCTTTTAATCTCTTTCGGTTCTTGCCGTATGATTTTTTATAGACTTTCCGATATCTCTTAACCCATTGCCGTATTTGACTTTGTATTTTTTCTTGTGTCAAAGTCTCTCCTCCCGTTTTTCCGACTCACTTTTTTCCATCCGATACACTTCTTCATTTCATTTTCATCCCTTTGGAGCCCGTTTAACCTACATATACGATTTATCCAATATTTACATGTTCCACATCTAACATCATCATTGATAGATAATCCCATCATGCTGTCATCATCTCTTTTTTCGCCCGGCCTATGAGGGCATTCAGCTTCTCTTGTTTTGCCGTCACTTCATGGGCCGCAGCAACAACAAAATCTGGTTCCGCATTTTTAAGGTCCTGCTCTGCCAGAGCAAGTTCAATCTTAGCCTTTTCAATTTGTAGTTGCCATGATTCAGATTTTGTCATTATTTTTAACCTCCAGTTCTTCGTCGATGGCCACTAATCTGGCCAATATACGGATCCGTTCTTCTCCCCTGGTTTTCGGATATTCTTCAATAAGCTTGTCCCTCTCCTGGATAAGGCTTTTATATTGATACACCGCTTACACCCCCTATGGCCTCAATTTTTTCTTTTACCGCTTTAATTTCCGTGATGAAATCATCGATACTTTCTAGCTCAAGAATTATCATATGGCGCTTATCTTGCTTTACTGTTACTTTATTTCCGCTAAATCTGTATTCAAATTCTGCATCGGAAGTTTTTCCGTTAAATACTCCAATTTTAAATACTATTTTTTGGCTTATTTTTTCTACTGCTTTTTCTTTTTTCTTGATATATCCCAATCTGGCCGCTGCAGCTTTTACGATTGATGCCCTTATGTTAAGATCCTGGGCTATTTCATCGATAGACTTTTTCCCTGTTGCAAAATTTTGTTCAAGTATTTCCTTTAGTGAGGGTTTGGGATGAGCTACCTCTTGTTTAACACTAGATTCTTTATAAATAACCTTTTCCTCCATTTTCTTTTCATCCTTCCTTTTGTATTTTTCTAATTCTTCCGGAGTTAAATAATAGGTCCGAACTTCTCCGTCTTTCCTGTCAGCTGGTGGAAGTCTCCATGGCCAATGAGCCACCTTGCTGATTGATGTATTATGAGCCATACTCATTTCTTATCACCCCGGTCCAAACCTTCCAGATAAAGCTTTTCTCTTTTCTTTTGTAAATACCGCACTATCAATGAACTGACTTTAACTTCAATCGGATTGTCATAATCCGTCTCTAAGGCTATAGCTCTTATGATTTTGTTCAAAGTATTTATCTCCATAGAGTTTCTATTTTCATTTATGACCCTCTTCACCGGTATCGCCACCTTTCGGCATACACATAAACATCGTTCTTCCCGGGATGTAGCATAAATATGTAGCACCCGTCATCCCATTTCTCTGTTTTGCTACTATGAGTTCAATCAAACGGTTACCCTTGTTATTTAAAGCACTTCTTACAGCCTGCCATTTACTTTTTAGCTCATCTTCAGGGGGCTCCCAGAGAAACATAACCAGATCCGCATCTTGTTCCTGGGCACCGGATTCCCTTAAATGGCCCAGGACAGGTCTTTTCCCCTCGGCCTCCCTGCTTAACTGGGCAAGTGCTATAACTGGCACATCCAGTTCCTTCGCCAGCTCCTTAAGGCTTCGGCTGATGGATGCCACTTCCTGTTCTCTCGTATCATGCCGGCCTTCGGGATGTAATAGTTGTATATAGTCGATTATGATTAAGTCAAGCTCACCCTGGGCTTTGATTTCTTTAGCTGCTACTTTTATTTCTGTAACATTTTTACTCACATCATCGAATATGATCTGCAGTTCCCCCAAGGGCTTTATAACTTTCCCCAGTTTTGTCCAATCTTCATCACTCAGCTTTCCGGTCCTTACTTTTTGGGTATCCATTTCGGCTGCACCAGCCATATATCGTATACAAAGGGATTCTGCACTCATTTCAAGGGTTACGAACTGGACCCTGTGCCCCTTCATAGCCACATGTTTTGCTATATCCATGGCAAGTGATGTTTTTCCCACGGAAGGCCGGGCACCAATAAGAATCAAATCCTGTGGCATGAGCCCGCCTATCATATCGTTGAGATCGGGAAGATGGGTTGTAAGTAATTTTTCTTCCTCCTGGAGTATATATTGTTTTTCGATCCATTCCATGGTCTTAAGCAGTGCTTGCTTCATTGTCTTTGGTTTTGCGGTATCATCGGTTATATTTATATTTTCCAGGGTGTTTATTAACCCTGCCCTTGCTTCTGTAACATCTCCGCCTTTCGTCAGTATGTCATATGTCTTTTTTATTGCCTGGACTATGGTCCGCTTTGCGTAAGCTTCTTTTAGTTTTTTTATAAGCTCATCCAGTTCTTGTTTGGTGCATACCATTAAATCTGCATATTCTGAGACCGAAACTGTATATGTTGCATTTTTTATTTCCTGGCCGACGGTCACAGCATCTATCGGTTTATTTTCTGTAAACAGGTAATATATGGCATCGAACATTCTCCTGTTTTGCGGGTTCTGAAAATATTCGCTTTTTAATGTGCTTATGCAGTCATCTCCACCGCGCTTCAAAAGTATAGCAAGAACTGCTTTTTCAATATCAATCATGTCGGTAACCTCGCAAGCCATTCTTGTAATGTTTTTTCATCCGGGGGCTCCGATGTGTTTCTAATTCTGACATTTTCGGTTTGAGGGACTGGATCCGGCACAGCCGGTTTTTCTTTTCGCCATTCTAAGGCTTTTTTGCACCAATTTCTAAACTGGGACCTCGGATTTGATTTTTTCTTAAAGGGCTTGTCCAATTTGTATGTGGCCCACTTTTTTATTTCTTCCTGAAGATTAAGATCCGGAAAGTCAGTAAGGAGAGATTTTATAAAGTCTATGTCTTTATCAAAATCAAAAGGGTAATCTTTAATTTGTTGGAGTTGATTGAGTATTTCTCGTAAAAAAGGGTCAATAACTAACTTCTTATCATTCTTTTCATTCTTATCATTCTTATCATTCTTGTTTGTGTCCAATGACTGTTTCTTTTCTGTTTCCTTACTGTTTCCCGACTGTTTCTTTTCTGTTACTTTTATATCATCATCACTTTGGTAAATTTCGTAATTTACTATTCTGTAATGTGTTTCTTTTCTGTTACCTTCATCGTTATATATTTGAATCATGTCATTTTGTTGGAGCCAATCTAGAATAGTTTTAATGGTTTTTGGATTTGGCATTTTAAAAATACCTCGTTCATACCATCCAACCCATTGGCATATCTGACGTATAGATGTTAGACGTTCACCTCGCTTTATCAGTTTTTTGCAGGCAATATCCTGGCTATGTTTTTTGTATGGAATTTCATTGTCTTGGTGATTAGCTTCAATAATGAGCCTTTCAAAAACTCTTAAATAAAGCGGCGGCATCTGGTATACATCACTCTCTGTTATTTGTCTATGTAGCTTTATCCATCCTGACAATTTCTCCCCTCCTCGGGGTCTTATTTGTCCAATCCTAAGCTGTGATGAAGCTTTGTAAACTCTTTTGATAACCTTCTCCACTTCGCCCGGTTGTTGGGCTCTTTCCGGGCTTTCCATACTGTCTTTAGACATAGCCAGTAGAATTTAATAAATTTAATCAATGGTTTCACCGCCCTCAAGTCCTATAAAATCGGTTTGTGATTTTCTGGCATTTATATTTTGGGATCGTAATTATCCCTCCCCGCCGATAACAAAGCCGCTATGATAAATCCTACGAATATTCCAGCATAGAAGGCCCCAATAACATGTAACCACACGCTTATCCCTCCTTTGGTTAAACCTCTGGAAAATCGTCCCATGTCCGGCCATCTAAGATGCGACCTGCGGCTTTTTTACCCAACATCATTACAGGCTCGGCAACCTTCTCACGCCAGGCGTCCGGGTGTTCATGCGTGCCCGGCATGCATCGTCCGTCCTGGTACACCAGATGCATTCCACCGCCCCAACATGGTGCCCAGTCTCCCCAACTCTTAAAAAAGAATGGCACTCCTGCATCCATACATTGGTCTCGCAAGTTCCTTACCCAATCGGGATGCATTGGTCTTGCACCCGGTCCCGTTTCTCCCCCACATATCACCCAATCAAGCAAATGCACTATCTCGACTGGTTGTTTGCAATAACGGCATATAATTATCTGTTTGTCTTTGGCATACATAATACCATCAGGGCAAAGCTGCCCATGCCGTGGATTGTTACAGAAGTATAAATTGCCCAAGTATGGTGATAAGTCAACAGGCCCCAACAACGGTTCGCAACTCACGAACCTTACTGCCGCTGGTATTTGCAGCAATATCGGTATGCGCTCATCAGCCCGCTTTTGGTTTTCGGCAGTAACACCAACCCATATATTCTGCGGCCATTCTTCACTGTTCCATGGTTTTTGTAAATTATTCCACCGTAATATTCGTTCTGGCCTTTTTGATAGTAAAAGGAATGTATGTCTGGGATTTTGCTGCATAGTAAGTAAAACCCGATAGATGAATTCATCTGGAATCTCTGGATGAAACAAGTCCGACATGCTACACACAAAGATACGACGAGGCTTATGCCAATAATAAGGTTCCAGTATCCGTTCCTCGTGTAATGTTACCTTGAATGGCTCATTCTGCGGATACCCACACCGGCCCCGGAGCCTGTAAGCCATCCTTCGGGCGTAGCAGTTATCGCATCCTTCAGACACCGGCGTGCAACCGATGACCGGGTTCCATGACTGCTCGGCCCATTCTATTTTTGTCCGTACCATTTGCTCCCCTCCTAATCCCCTCATATGTGCAAGAAGTAGTCAAAATTAAATAAACATATTACAGCCACTAGATCTATAAAACCTTATCGTGCTTTCTTCTTCCTCTTCTGTCATCCCCAGGCATCTGGGGCATTTATAAAACCGTTCGTCCTTTGCTCCTAGCTTTTTATTTAGCCCGATGTCGTTGTAGTCAAGTTCAATGCCGCACTCTATGCATACAAAACGATTGGTATTTTCTTCTTTCTTCGCTGGAAAATTATATTTAAGGATTGTGTCCGGATCACCCTGCTCGATTTGTATATACCCCCGGGCTAGAAGGATTTTTGTGTCGTGCTCTGTTATACCGGGTATATTAAGCAGACTTGAAAACGGCCCGTGGTAATTTATCTTCGAAAAAGCAGGATTGTCCAATAACTTACTCAGTTCAGGATCATTGATTATGATGCTAACCACATGCTCTTTCCCCTGAGTGATTCTCTGTTTAAATTCCTGTTCATATCTTCGAACCCGCTCGTCGCATTCCTGAATATACTGCCGGAAATATGTTTGCGCTTCGGGAGTATACATCCATTCTAGATATTCTTTATTCCGCAAATAATGCTCATAATTAAGCTTATGTATGAACTTCTGAAGAGCCGCTTCATAATACTTCTTAGCCGCTTTCTCGTCTATGTTGTATTTATTTGCTATATTTTTAATACGTGCCTTGTGCTTTTTGAATTTTTTAAGCAATTGCTGTATATTTTGGTATATATCGTCTTCAATTGTTGGAAATAGTGATATCTGCTCGATAGGCGGCTGTTTAACTGGTATAAATTCACGACGAACTAAATATGCGAATTCACCTTCCGGCCTTTTATACTCAGGAATATGCATTTAATCACCTTCTCAGGGGATGGCAGGCAGGCCAGGGGGGGATAGCCCGCCCGCCGCTATCTTGTTAAGCTATAACCTTTATTCCCGAATCCTCTAATTTTTCTTCTAAGAATATCTTTATCCTCTGCATGGCCTCAATTTTCCATGCGCCGCCGTCTGCCTCAAAGAGTGCGGCCTCAGGGCCGTCCTCTCCTTTACGCATTCTGAATACAAACTTACTCTCCGGTTGTTCCACTTCGACAAAAGTCCTATAAGGTGCCAATTTCACCGGGTTAGGCACAGGAACTTCCTCCACCTGTGCAATTCCGACTTTGGCTGTGACGGACTGAGTTATACCGTCGTCTCCATAGGTCCGGATCACAGAATCTTTTATATTGCCCACAAGTTTAAAGATCCTCAGTGCGTCTTCATTCTGCACAAAACAAGACTGCAGGAGGATTATAAAGCTTTCGGTATCGTAGAAATACCCAAACCGAAACTGAGGTTGAAAAGCGTGGGCAGTAACGTATGTTTCTCTGTCGCTGTCATTCAGTATGTTTGAAATTAGCTTGACCGTAGAATGGTCAACAATGTGTATCAGTGTTCCATTAAAAGCATCGGCATCGAAGCCGGATTTAATGTAATCTACCAATCCTGTAAGGCTGTTGATGTCCAGAGGCGTAGCTTTGGGCAATTTAATTCTGTTCAAATTCTGCGTTGCGTAAGTCTGCCCATTGACCTCAATTGTCTTTACCTGCCCCAAATTAACCAGATATTCCAAAGCTTCTTTGATCATTTTCTTTATCTCCTTTCAATTATTTTTTGCTAAAATTGACGACCTTGCCGGTATCATCCTTAACCTGCCCATCATCATCCAAGAAGGTTTGCCCTTTTACACCGGATTTCAATTCAGCCGCAACAACAGAACCATCTTTATCCCGGTCAATGATAATCTTTGTCGCAATAGGTTTGGCCGGAATAAGCGAGGCTTTAGATTGAACTTCAAAGTCCACTACATCACGGTTTTCATCAGCCTTGAGTGTGGCCGTAAGAGTAATTTT
The DNA here is from genome assembly GCA_012840135.1 of Thermoanaerobacterales bacterium. Classification (GTDB taxonomy): domain Bacteria; phylum Bacillota; class Thermosediminibacteria; order Thermosediminibacterales; family Tepidanaerobacteraceae; genus Biomaibacter. Next base: position 50,535 of record DUMA01000024.1, on the reverse strand, counting down.
TCTTGCCTTCTTTGGGTCTGTGTTTGGGTCTGCAATGTTGGCAAGCACCTTTTTAAGTTCGATGTTGAATTGTTCCATGAAAGCGCCTTGAGCCATTTCACCTAAATTTAATCCCACAGCTTCTCTCTCCCTTCTCTGGCATCAAAATGGTGGCTGATAATCTTCCAGTTGCCGTTCGACTTCAGCACGGACCTTTTCCCAGGCTTTTTGAAAGGCATTATCAATATTCCCTGTTACATCAACTTCAAGCTCGGCCTCAGCCTTTTTGTTGTTAAAGCCCGGACCTGACTTCAGTTCCGAATAAGCTACTCTGATTTTCAATCCAAATCACCCCCTGCCTTTTCTATATTTTTTCTGGCATGATCTACACAGAACTTTTTTAAAATGTTTCTCGCTATATTCTTTTTCGTCTTTTGTAATTATTTGGCCGCATTCTGAACAGGCATTATTTTTATTGGATTCAGGCTCACTATCAATTGTTTTATTTTCCGGATCTCCTGTAGCCTCTGGATTCTTTTGACCCTCCGTATTCTCTTGTTCATCTTCCCAGACTTCCTCATCCTCATCATCCAGCTGTATTGCCATTTCCGTCTGCCGCTTCTCAAGTTCCTTGTTTGTCATATCCGCTATAATATCGTTCATCTGCGAAAGGCGGCTATAAGCCGGACTTTGAAGTGCTCTTATGTGATTTGCCTCCAGGGAATATTGACTATAAAACTGGCCCATGGTTTGATCTATGTTTAGCGTCATCACATATACTTTTTTCGGAAATTGTGTGCCATCGGGTTTTATAACTGTCGCATTATGTTCCTGGAGCTTCAGCTTAAGAGGGATGAAAGAGATCCGGCCTCCGGTCATGACTTTGATCATCTCTATGGAACTGTTCAGGTTTACGATGCTATTCCATGAGCTTGTCCAAATCTGCCATACACCCCACCCTGGCACCTTGTATAGAAGAACATTTAACGTTCCCAGTGGTTTGCAGCCAGCACATTCCGGAGCTCCCGGGGTACATGTCTTTTCTTTCAGGATCCCTCCGGACATGACCAAAGCATTCCGGCCATCCCCCCGGCATTTCAGGCCGGTTTTCCCGTAAAGCTTCATGTATTGCGGGAATATTACTTCGATATCGTTAAGCGGAAACATGATATCAAGCTCCGTGGGTTCCGGCCCATATTTTTGCTGTATTATTTCCGGGCAAACGAAATATCTTGTCTGGACCGGATGTTCTGCGCCTTTTTCATTTTTCAGCTTTTTACCCAGCTTGATTTTCCCCAGCCTGGGCAGCCTTCGAAAATCTGTTATTCCGAATATAGGCATCTAGGTTTATCCTCCTTGATTTTTCTGCTCATGCATGTTATACTGAAATTGCTCATGTGCCCTGAAAAGGGCTTTTTTCTTTTGCCAATTCTTTTTCAATCTGCAGGAGCTTCGTCTTGATTTCCCTAGCCTTGCACATGACAACGAATATCTTCAAGCCAATCATCTCCCCTCTTTATTCCTTTTTCTTTCAGCCAATTCATTATGTCTGTTTTTTTAATAACCCCGCCCTCGAATGGTAAAGTAGCTACAAACCGGCTTTTAAACTCCTGATATAATTCTTCTGCTTTTTCGAGACCCACGAACAATGCGAGTATGTTCAGCGCAAAATCTGCAGGGCCGCTGCCACCATATCCCCATTCCATGCCGGAAGGAGAGTGCTTTACAAATCTTTGAGGTATATTGAACTGTGGGCCGTTTAGAGTGCGCCGGCAAATAATATCATCATCGAAGGGCAGCAGCTCAAGCTGTTTTTCTTCTTCCTGCTCTTTCTTATCCAGTTCGGCCATGTATCTCGCGTAACAAATAGGTCCCATGCCTCGCTTGATTGATATTGGATCTTTTATCTGTCTACCGCATGCCGTGCAATTTGCTGTGGCCATTTCTCAATCACCTCCTTGTCTTTGACTTCATTGATTCTATTGATAATTTCTTTATGCTCATACGGCCCAATGGCACCAACAATAGCAAACTGTTCCATGGCTTTTTTTACTATGCTTTTGTTTTCGGGAGTGACACATAAATTTACTTCTATATTTGCGAAGTCAATTTTCTTAGGATTTTTCAATATTATCACCTACCCTAAGCTATGTATTTTATGGCCATTTCCTTTATGATGGCCGTGTAGATTTCTTTAAGCCGGACATCTTCCTCTATTACATCCAAGTAATTTGTGTTTTTTATTTCGGTGGTTCGGGCCCCGGCCTGCATAAGTCTTTCCTTTAAGTTGTCCAGCCTTACCCCAAGCCGGCATTTCGCCCTTTCCTCTAGTAATCTATAAGTTTCATTCCATTTTTCTTTATAATCTTTGCTCTTGAAACATATTTTTGTAATCTGTGAATTAACCCAGTCTCGCCAGTCTTTATCGGTGTGAATGATTGTTTCTTTTATGCTTTGGACTGTTTCCTGGGCTGCCGTTGCGATTTTGCCTACTTCATGGACCTTTCCTTCAACTTCTTTTAGTTTTAATTCCGCATTTGCTACTGCATCGAATATTCTTTTGAACATCTGGAGCTCCGGGCTGAGTTGACTGAGGGCTATATGTTGTTCTTTTACTCGGAAATATGTTTCCTGAAGAATATCGAACTGCTGCCATGCTCGATCAGTATCGAGAATTTTACAATGACGGGATGCCCCACGCTCGGTCCAAAGATACAACTGTGGAGCGAATTTAATAGGTTCTGGAATATCATTCAACAACCTTTTAAATTCCTTTAATTCCTCGCCTTGAAGAAAATAATAATCTCGTCCTTCAACAAAACGATCTTTGTTGTTGGAGAAATTCTTGCTGATATTGTTGGCGTCGGTTTCATAAACCTCAGCCAGTTGCTGGGTTGTTAATACTCTTTTTTTTTCGTATTCGATAGGGATTAAATTATTCATAAACTCGTCCCCTTTCTGTGGTAAAATGTTCCTTGGAGGAGATGAAAAGAGATTCAAAAATTAAAGGAAGTTGAACAAGAAATTAATCGCTTAAGAACCAAAACGAGTATCATATTTTAAATGCGACTACTGGAAGAAATTTGTAATGAAACAACCTGGAGGTATGAAAAATGCCCGATGAAAAACAGAGTATAGATATTGCTAAAGATTTAGTTATTACCCTTATTCAAAAAGATTTAATAACCTTAGAACCGGATAGACCTGTAGAAAATATGTCAAAGATAAGAGCATATTTAAGCGATATATACCATCTTGTTAGAGGTGTTCCGGACATTGAAAATCCTAATTTAACACAAAAGTATAAACGTTAATCCATTTCGGTCCATTTAACTGGCGATTTACCAGAAAGTGAAATTACTTTTTCACATATTTTAGGCACATCAGCAATTTTAACATTTTCATCTTCCAGTAGTCGTATAATCTTTTCCGCTATTTTTATTTGTTGCTTAAATTCAACTTGATATTTTTCCACTCTCCTCACCTCCCCCTTGTCCACTTTTTATTCAAAAATTTTGGGTATTAGTAAAGTAGTGCCTGAAACAGCTTTTTATATGCGGAGTCAAGCAATTTTATTTCTTCTATAGTTGAATTTTGAAAATTTTCACTAAGGTTGATATCTTGATATAACTTTAATGTTTTTTGCTTGCGTTCGCTTAAACATTGTGCAGCAGTTAATAAGTTAAGTACTTCGTCCTTTGTAAGATTAACTTTTATTTCTTCCATCCTTCTCATATCTTCCTCAATTTCTTCAATTTCTTCGATTTCCTCAATTGTCTTGAACCTTTCAACATCAACATATTTTTCCCATTCATAGCTACCGGTGAGATCCATGATGTATTCATAGGCCCAAGTATAATTCGGTTCTTTTTTGTAAAACTCGTTACCATCGGCGATCAGGTGCCCTTTGTAATAGACTTCCATTTTGTATCTGTCTGTGGCACCTTCCCAGACCGGGATAATTTTTATCGTGAGGTTATTGGCCTTGAGAAATTTTTCAAATTGATCTTTGGTTATCTGCCTTTGTTTCATTGTTCTATACCTCCCAATTTTTCTGTCCCGCCTGCATTTATGAACTCGTCGAGTTCTTTTATCGGGATTAGTATCCTTCGCCCTATCCTGAAATGCTTTACTTTCTTTCTATAGATAAGTTCATACATCGACCATTGACTGCAGCTGAGATATTCGGCTGCTTCTTTTATTGTCAATGCAGCTTTCATGCATTCGCCTCCGCTTCTTCCGCTTCTTCCGCTTCTTCCGGTTGTTCTTTGAGGTATCCAAGTATGCTTTCTAATGCTAATATGACAAGTCTTGTCTGGTGTTTTACATCAAATTGAATATCAATTTTCGCTTCTTTCTCATCAGTGCCCACATAGTTTGTTACGTAGCCCTCGGGTATGAATTGAGTAGTTATTTTTAACAACATGAATCACCTTCTTTCGTCTTCGTACAAAGTTCTTTTATTCTTTCTCTGCCGGCTTCGTTATACCGCCAGGCTTGCACTTGTTTTGGTGAGTGCGGAGACTTGTCCCATACATATATACCGTATTCAGGAGTCTTGATACCGTGTTTATTTGCGATCCTGCCGACCATATTGGCAGATATACCTAATTCTTTTGCTATCTCTTCCGCGGTATAAGTTTTTTCAGTCTCCGGTAACGGGAGTAAAGGATGACCAGCAATTATCTGGCTTGCATGTGAGTATAAAACTTGTTTAAATTCAGTCGGCACTTCAGGCTTGTCCGCTATTTTAAGAAGGATATTGGCTTCTCTGGCTCTGGCGTTTTTGAGCCGGGCTTCAAGTTCAATGCTTTTAAGGTCAGTTTTGGGTTTAGATTTCACTTCTTTTACCCGGAAATAATTGTTGACTAATTGCCGCTGGACCTGCCAAGCCAAGTCATCGGTAAAGGATTTCACCAGCATAAGATAGCCGGATTCGGTAATAAGAATTACTTTTTCAGGAGTTCCGCCTTGCGGTCTTTCAAAACCAAGGGAACGAATTTCGTCCGGTTGGTCTAGCTCAAAAAAATCCTCATTTTCTATAAACTTGTTTCTGTTCTTTCTGAAATTTCTTTTTGCTGTGCCTTCCGGTCTTTCATGAACCTCATCGATTTCCTTAAAGGTCACCACTCTTTGACCTTGATATTCTTTGATTGTTAATTTGTGTTCTTGGTTTTGTATTTGCAATCTGACAACTTCACCCATTGCTTGTCCTCCTTTCTTTGGATAATGATTTTATTTCAATAAATTTATTTAGATACTGATCCAAACTATCTTTTTTGCAACTATTAGTTGTATTAAACGGTAAAAAAATATCTTCTAAAGTACATTTGAATAAGCTAGACATTTTTATAGCAAGTTCCGGACTTGGTTTTTTATGACCGCCTTCCATTTGATACATCATGCCATCGCTGATGTTAAGCGCTTTAGCCGCAATTTTAGCAGTTTTAAAACCCGCATTTTTTCTTAATTTTGTTATGTGGTTTGCCATTATATTCCCTCCTTTCAAATATTATATTAACACTATCAGTTGTATTTATCAAGAGCTATTGTAACTGATAGTGAGAATTTATCAGCTATTTTCTTTTATTTACTCTTGATTGCTTGTTTTATCACTATTAGTTGAGTTGATTTTATTATAACTATTGGTTATAATAAAATCAAAGTTGTAAGGAGGCGAAAATGTATGGTAGGAAAGAAAATAAAAGAGTTGAGGTTAAATAGGAAAATGACGCAAGAAGAATTGGGTAAAATTATTGGAGTTACGACTTCAATGATAGGCATGTATGAAACCGGCGCAAGAAATCCTAGTTATGCGGTTTTAAATAAAATCGCAGAATATTTCAATGTAACCACTGATTATCTCCTAGGTCTTGAAGAAAAAGAGGATGCTGAAACACGTGCTATAGCTCGTGCTTTTAAAAATCTTTCGTCTAAAAAACGAGAATTATTATTTAAGCTCGCAGAGTCCATGGCTGAAGAGGCTGAAAAAGATAAAAATGGGAAAAATTGATTATCGTTATAATTATGTTCGCGATAAAATAGCTGATTTTATTGTTGAATTCGATATAAAAAAATTACCTGTTGAACCTCTTAAAATTATTAATAAAAAGAAATGGACTTTGCGTACTTATGAGTTTTATGCAAGAAAACATAAAATTAAAATAAAAGATATTATTGAAGCATATGAAAGTGAAGATGCTTTTACGATATATAAAAAAGGTTTATATTCAATTTCATATAACGATAAAATACGTTCAAATGGTAGAATACGGTTTACTTTAATGCATGAAATAGGTCATATTTATTTAAAACATCTAGAAGAATTCAATCATACAATTTTATCAAGGGGAGGTTTAAACAAAAGGGAATATGAAATGCTTGAAAAAGAAGCAAATATTTTTGCTTCTGAAATTCTTAGCCCTTATTCTGTGCTCTTAACATTAAAATGGACAAATTATGAATTGATTAAAAAACATTGTGGATTATCAACACATGCGGCTAAAACAAGAGCGTCTCAATTATTTGATCTAAGGATGAATAAAGTTTATATTGATGAAAACTCTATTATTTATCAAAATTTCTTTGATTTTATCAATCAAAAATGTTGCCCAATATGCGGCTATGGTTTTATATCTAAAGAAGCTGTTTATTGTCCGATTTGTGGAAATAAACTGAAATGGGGAGAGGGAGAGATGAAATATAAAGATGGTTATCAACTAGATAAAAATGGTCGTGCTATAATCTGCCCCAAATGCGGAAACGATGAAATTTCTCCAGATGCTTTGTATTGTCGAATATGCGGTACATATTTAATTAATAAATGCGCAGATGATTGGCATTATGATAAGATGCGGGATTATAGTGATTTTAGGGAAAGTTGCAATACAATAGCAGCAGGAAATGCTAGGTATTGTGAAAAGTGTGGAAATCGAACTACTTTTTTTATTAATGGACTTTTATGTGATTGGGAAGAATTAGAAGTTACTAACGCTAAAAAACAAATTGCAGCAGGAAAGGAGGATAAAAATTACGAAGTCCCGTTTTGAAAAATACAGATTTTAACATCCAGACGAAGTCAAATTGATTTCTACCGATGAATTTCGTCGGCAGTATTTTAAAAACTCAAGAAAGGAGAATTATTATGCAGATTACAGGACATCTTGAAAAACGCTATAAGTCATCCTGGACCATTGTCATCGATATGGGCCGGGACCCAGTGACGGGTGAACGTAAGAGAATTGTAAAATCAGTAAGATTGGATAAAAATGACAGGAAAAATAAACAATTAGCTGAAAAAGAAATGTACAAGATGATACAAGAATTGGAGAACGGAGTATATGTCGAGCCTTCGGAATTAACTGTTGGAGATATAATCGAAAAGTGGTATGAAATGCATTGTTTAGTGAATCTTGAGCAGACAACCTGTGAAAATTACAGATACATTATTGATGCTCATTTACTTCCTTATTTTTCAAACATTCCAGTGCAAAGTTTAAAACCATTCCATATCCAAGAATATCTTGCAAAAAAGAAAACCGGAAGCGATGGGGGAAAGAAACTCTCAAACAGGAGTCTCCAATATCATCATGATTTATTGAATTCTGCATTGGACTTTGCCGTCAAAACATTGAAAGCAATAAAAGTTAATCCCTGCAATGATGTTGAACGGCCTGCGAAAAACGATCCTAAAGTAAATTTTCTTAAGCCGTGGGAACTGGATACCTTTATTGAAGAAGCTAAAAAATATAATGAAGATTATGCAGCGTTATATATGGGCGCCGCTCATACGGGCATGCGTAGAGGAGAACTTCTTGCCCTGACGTGGGACAAACTGGATTTTAAAAATAAAGTCATATATGTCAATGAAAGCTATGCTAGATATAGAGGAAAGGGCCAACAAAAGAAAGGAACAAAAACGGAGAAAGGTAAACGAACTATCCCGATGACAAAAGAATTTGCTAAGTTTTTAAGAAGACATAGAAAAGAGCAAATGAAATATATGTCTTTACTCGATGATGAATATCATAATAATAATCTTGTATTTTGTAAAAAAAATGGAGATCCCTTGAGCTTGGATTATGCATCGAGCTTATTTTCTGAGATTGCTAAAAAACTCAATATGAATGTTACTTTACATGGGATGAGGCATACCTTTGCTTCAATACTTCTCGCTAATGGTGTTGATATAAATACCGTTCAGGAGATTTTAGGCCATGCAAAGCCATCATATACCTATGACCTTTATAGTCATCTCATGCCGGGTAAAAAAGAAGAGGCAATGAAGACTTTTGAGGCTGTTTTATGTACTGTTAGGCAACGGTCGGGCAACGGTAAGCAAAAAAAGAAGACTTCGGGCAACGCCGCAAAGTCTTAGAACTGGCTATTTTATTGGTGCCGAAGAGGGGATTCGAACCCCTACAGGCCGTAGCCCACTAGACCCTGAATCTAGCGCGTCTGCCAATTCCACCACTTCGGCACTACGGTCAATGCATTATATATATTAGCATATCATTAAAAATAATTCAAGACCATCTGCCCAACTTTTTTTATCAAATCTTTACATACAGCCCGATTTCCTCAAATCTTTGCTTTATTTGCTTTAATTTTTCCTGTGATGGAGCATGATGAACCGTCATCCTGTATTCCATGTCGAGTCTGCGGTACTTCTCGCTGATATCATGGAAAGGAAGCAGGTCTATTTCGCGTATGCCCTTCAATGAAGAAACAAACTCCGCAAGACCATCAACATTTTCCTCAGTATCGGTTATCCCAGGGATTACGGGAAAGCGCAAGATGACATCATTCCCTCTGCCCGCATCCGCCAGCATTCGCAGATTATCTTTAATCAGTCTGTTTGAAACCCCCGTGTATTTCTTGTGTTCTTCCTCATCGGCCAACTTCAAGTCAACGAGGAACACGTCGACATAATCCAGGACCGTGGAAAATACGTCAGGGGAAGCATAGCCCGATGTATCCAGCACGGTATGAATATCTCTCTTCTTACATTCTCTCAACGCTTCTCTCAAAAATTTATGCTGAGATAACGGCTCTCCTCCGGAAAAGGTCACTCCTCCCCCTGAATTATCGTATAGCAAAACATCTTTTTCAATTTCCTTCATTAGTTCTTCAATCGTGATTATCTCGCCGGCATGCCTTAAAGCTTCAGTGGGACAGGCTTCGGAACAGATGCCGCAATTATTGCAGTGGAAGCGGTCGATATGATGAACGCCATTTTCAAAAGATATCGCACCGGTCGGGCAAATACCGGCACAGGTTTTACACTGCATGCATTTATATTCAAAAAACATAAGCGCTTTCGCTTGAGAAATGCCCTCAGGGTTGTGACACCACCAGCATCTCAGTGGACACCCTTTAAGAAATATCGTTGTCCTGATTCCGGGACCATCGTGCACAGCATATCTTTTTATGTCAAATATAAATCCATTATTGACCATTTAGTTGCCCCCATCGTGAAATCAAATTACACTTCCTTATGCTCGGTCCTTGCAATTATTTCCTCCTGCAAGCCTTTGGGTAAATTCACAAAGTAGTCGCTGTACCCGGCAACTCTGACCATGAGATCCTGGAAATCTTTCGGACGCTTCTGCGCCTCCCGGAGTAAATCCACGCTTACCACATTGAACTGCACATGGTGTCCTCCCATATTGAAGAAGGTCTTTATGAGCTGGGCGAGCTTCTTCAGATTTTCTTCGCCTTCGAGCAGATCCGGTGTCAGTTTCTGGTTGAGGAGCGCTCCGCCGGTTTTATCCCAGTCGCACTTGGAAACCGACCTGAAAACGGCTGCTATCCCCTTCCTGTCACTGCCCTGCACAGGCGAAATACCTTCTGAAACAGGGAAACCGGCTTTTCTTCCATCCGGTGTGGCTCCGGTAACTTTTCCGAAATAGACATGGGCAGTAGTAGGCAGGAAGTATACCCTCTTCGATGCTTTTCTGATCGGAGATGGCGGGTAGCTTTCAATCATCTCAACTAAACTATCGACTATCTTCTTTGCAATTTCATCGGTATAGTCATCATCTTCTCCATATCTGGGCGTCTTGTTTAAAATGATTTGCCTCATCATCTCGTATTTTTCTTCAAAGTTTTGTTTGAGAGCCTCAAGAAGTTCGTCCATCGAAATAGTCTTCCTATCAAAAACATGGTACTTTATGGTGGTCAAACTATAGGTCACAGTGCCCAATCCTACCATCTGGATATACTGGGTGTTGTACCTTGTTCCACCTGCGTTATAATCTCTGGCCTTCTTTACGCAATCATCTGTCCAGAGCGAAAGGAAAGGTACCGGCATGTATTTTGCAAAAAGCGTCTCTATGATGTCATTGCCTTTCATTTTTATATCTATGAAATGCTTTATCTGCCGGATAAAAGCCTCCCAGAGTTCATCAAAGGTTTTGAAGTTTTTCGGATCTCCCGTCTCTATGCCCAACTTCTTCCCGCTTTGCGGGTCGATACCGTTGTTCAGTGTAATTTCAAGGATTTTGGGCAGGTTGAAATATCCTGTAAGAATATAGGCTTCCTTTCCGAAGGCGCCCGTTTCAACACATCCGCTGACCCCTGCGGTGCGGGCATCTTCCAGCTTTTTGCCCTGCCTCAGCATTTTAACGATGGCTCCGTCGAAATTGAAGAACGGCGGCTCTCCGAAGCCCGGACCTACAACTTTTAACGCCTTCAAAAGAAAGCGTTCCGGATTCTTATCGCTAATCAGCACAGCAGTATTGGGCTGCAGAGTCCTTACCTCATCCAGCACTTCCAGAAGCAGGTAGGAAACTTCATTTACACCATCCGAACCGTCTTCCTTTAAGCCACCGATATTTATTTTTGTAAAATCGTTATATGTGAAGCTCTCTTCGGCCGTTACACCAACTTTCGGAACTGCTGGCTGGTTGTTGATCTTTATCCAGAAGGCTTCCAGAAGCTCTTTAGCCCTTTCTCTGGTAAGGTTTCCCTCGGCCACATCTTTTTCGTAAAACGGGTACAGGTGCTGGTCCATGCGGCCCGGGTTGTAAGAATCCCACGGGTTTGTCTCATAGACTACGCCCACATGGACAAACCAGTAATGCTGGAGGGCTTCCCAGAAGCTTTCCGGAGCGTGAGCCGGAACACGGCGGCATATTTTTGCCATTTCCTCTAATTCTTTTTTTCTTTCCATGTCGTTTTCATCTTCAGCCATTTTTTCTAATTTTTTCGCATATCGTTCGGCATAAATCAGCATCGCATCCGCCGCAATATCCATGGCTTTAAGTTCTTCCATTTTATCGAAATATTCCGGGTCGCTGGGCTTCAATTCCTGCATTTTCTGCTTTATTTCATCTTTTATTTCCAAAAGTCCTTTTTTGAATATTCTCTCGCCGCCGGCCGTATGGCCCGGTGCCCTCTGTTCCATAAATTCCGTCCAGATCCCCGCTTCATAAGCTTCTATCCACTCGGCGGGAAGATTGTCGAAGATGATATCCCTCAATGTGGCGCCTTTCCATGCGGGGATTACTTCCTTTTCGTACAATTCCCTGGTTTTTTCGTCCACCTTATAAGGCATGTTCTCTCTGGAGTTCAATATTTCCAGGTCCTGCATGCTGTGAGTGCACATTTCCGGATATGTCGGAACTTCCTGTGGTCCGGTCCCTCTCAATCCTACAATCAGCTGACCATCTTCAACCGGCAGGCTCACACGCTCCATCAGGTATTTGAAGGCCATTGCGCGCTGAACGGGAAAGGATTTGCCTGCAGCAATTCCACTTTTGTAGAACTCGGTAATTATTCTTGCCCTCTCATCGGATATTCTGACTTCGGCCCGGACGCTTTCTTCTCTGAGCTTTGCAATCCTTTCATTCATCGGTCTTACGGCAGCCCTTTTCCTTTGCATTTCTTTTTCAATGGCCACACACCCTAAGGAATCACTCATGGTTTCCGCCTCCCTGATATTATAGTATTATAAATGCATAAACATATTTCTTTTTTGATGTTTATGCATTTTTCATGCCAATATGCCTATTAATTTAAATCGACGCCATTATTCTAAACTAAAAGCACTTTTATATATTTGAAAGTAATTTTCAACGTACCATTTTAAATATATAAGGATGACCATTTATGAGACTATATCTCATATCAGATACACTTACATTATGAGATTTTTAGACAAAATGCTCATTAAATCTTTAATTTTAATATAGATGGCACGCTATAAAATGCTCACCGCCTGCATCTTTAAATTCAGGCTTTACTTCTTCACATATCGGCTTTTTAAAACTGCATCTTTTTTTAAACAGACAGCCTTGTGGAGGATTTATGGGACTTGGAACGTCTCCTTCAAGGAGCAGTCTCTGGCGGCTCCTTTCCAATTTAGGGTCTGCAATCGGTATTGCTGAAATGAGAGCTTTTGTATATGGATGCAGAGGATTGTCATATAACTCAAGGCTTTCGGCAAGTTCAACAATATTGCCCAGGTACATAACAGCAACTCTATCCGATATGTGTTTCACCATGCGCAAATCGTGCGCTATAAACAGGTAAGTAAGCTTTAATTCCTGCTGCAGCGTTATCAAAAGGTTTATAATCTGCGCCTGAATCGATACGTCTAACGCCGAGATGGGTTCATCGCAAACGATAAACTTGGGCTCTATGGCAAGAGCCCTAGCGATTCCTATTCTCTGCCTCTGACCGCCTGAAAATTCATGAGGATACCTGTCTGCATGTTCTTTGTTCAGCCCAACAATATTAAGCAATTCGTATATTCTCTGTACTCTTTCTTTTCCTTTATATAAATTGTGTATATCAATGCCCTCTCCAATTATATCCCTTACAGTCATCCTGGGATCCAGAGAAGCATAAGGATCCTGAAATATCATTTGAGCTTTTTTACAAAAATCCCGAGCTGCACGCCCTTTTAGCCGATGCACATTTTCTCCTTCAAATAGCACTTCGCCATCTGTGGGCTCATATAATCTAACCAGCACCCTTCCCGTAGTGGATTTGCCGCATCCGCTTTCGCCTACAAGACCTAAAGTTTCACCCTCTCTTATGAAAAAGTTGACATTATCTACAGCTTTCAACGTTTGACCATATCCAACATCAAAATACTTTTTCAGATTTTTAACTTCTAACAGATAATTACCCTCAAATCCCATCGCTCTTGCCCCCTGACTGTAAAGACTGCCGAATCTTTTGAGCCTTTTCATGAAGAAGCCAGCACGCGCATTGATGCCCTCCACCTAAATCTATCATTTCAGGATATATGGATTTGCAGACTTTCATAGCATAAACACATCGTGCTGCAAAACCGCATCCGTCAGGAGGCGAAAACAAATCTGGCGGCGTACCTTCTATTGATATCAGCTTTCCTTTCTTGTGCGAATGCAATCCGGGAACAGAATTTAAAAGTCCCCACGTATATGGGTGTTGAGGATTATAGAAAATATCATCAACATTTCCTGATTCAACTATTTTGCCGGCATAAAACACCAGTACTCTGTCTGCCATATTTGCCACTACACCAAGGTCATGGGTAATCAACATTATTGAAGTGTTGAACTTTTTTTGAAAGGATTTCATTAAATCCAAAATCTGTGCCTGTATGGTTACATCCAATGCAGTAGTAGGTTCATCTGCAATTAAAAGCTTTGGATTGCACGCCATGGCTATTGCTATCATGACACGCTGCCTCATCCCTCCTGAAAACTCATGGGGATACTGGCGCATCCTCTTATCGGGATTAGGTATGCCGACAAAATTAAGCATCTCTCTTACTTTTTCTATGGCTTGTCTCTTGTTTAATTTTGTATGTCTTTCTATAGCTTCCTGTATCTGTCTTCCAATAGTCATTGTTGGATTTAAATATGTCATAGGATCCTGAAATATCATGCCTATTTCAGAACCTCTTATTTCCATCATGTCTTTTTTGCTCAATTTTAGCAAATCGGTATTTTTAAATATTATCTCACCACCTGTTATCTCACCGGGCGGCGAAGGAACAAGTTTCATTATGGCTTTTGAAGTTACGCTCTTGCCGCAGCCCGATTCGCCGACAATAGCTACGCATTCTCCCTCATCCAAATAAAACGATACTCCCCTTACAGCATTTACCTGGCCACCATAAGTCTTAAAATTTACTTTAAGGTTTCTCACATCCAATAATCTGCCCATTTTTTACCCCCTGCTTCAAGTCTGCACCATTATTCATCTTGATGTCCCGCGCATTTTGGGATCTAATGCGTCTCTCAAACCATCACCAAGCAAATTCAGGGAAAGCATCGTAGTGCTGATGAAAAACGAAGGCAGGAACATTTCCCACGGGTATACTCTGAAAGTTTGTGAACCCGCCTGTGCAAGCTGCCCCCAGCTTGTGTCCGGAGGCTGGATTCCTATGCCGATATAACTCAAAAAAGCTTCTCCAAATATCGCTCCGGGAATCGCCATTGTTATATTTGTAATTAGAAGCCCCATCATATTGGGTATGAGGTGCTTCATAATGATTCTCATGCTACTTGCGCCCAGCACTTTTGATGCCAGTACAAATTCCTGATTCTTTAATTGAAGTACCTGCCCTCTTACAAAACGTGCACTTCCTATCCAGCCTATAATTACCATGGCTATTATTAGACTGGTCATACCGGAACCGCCTCTGACCATCATGACAAGTATTGCCACAATCAATGAGGGTATTCCATAAAGTACATCAATAATTCTCATGATAATCATATCCAATGTCCCGCCAAAATAGCCTGATATGCCACCTATAATGATACCTATGAACTGATTGAGTAGAGTAACGGCAAATCCAATAGTAAGTGAAACCCTGGCACCCAGCCACAGTCTTACCCAAAGGTCACGACCCAGAGAATCCGTGCCAAACCAGTGCTTAAGGCTTGGAAGCTGATCCGTGGCAGTTGAATCGGTTGTCCTATAATCCATAGAATTTAGATATGGACCAATTATTGCCATAATAATATACAATACGATAATAGAAAGGCCCAGCATTGCTACTTTATTTTTTTTCAATCTCATCCATGCATCCTGCCAGTATGTTAGGCTTGGCCTGGTTATAGTATTGTAATTTTCAATATCGTTACCGACAACTGTAAACATATCATCGTTAATAATAATTGGATCCTGCATCGTCTGATTCACCTTACTTTCCGGATATTCTTATTCTTGGGTCGACTAATCCATAGATTATATCGACGATAAAATTGGCTGCTACAAGAAATACTCCGTAGAAAACCGTCATGCCAAGTATCATACTATAATCAAGGTCATTAATACCCGATACATAAAACCTTCCCATGCCCGGTATAGCATATATTTGCTCTATCACAAAAGTCCCAGTCAAAATCCCTGCAGTAATGGGACCCAAAATTGTTACTATAGGAAGTATGGCATTTCGAATTTGATGTCTTGTGATAATCTGCCACTGTGACAGACCTTTCGCCTGTGCAGTCATAATATAATCCTGATTTATCACTTCCAGCATACTGGCCCTCATTGTCCTCGTTATAACTGCAAGAGTATATAGCGACAGTGCAAAAACCGGAAGTATGGTATATCTAAATCCTTCCCATCTTGCTATCGGAAACAGCTTGAGCTTCAAACCAAAAATATATTGAAGTAGTGAACCATTTATAAAATCAGGAACAGATACTCCGACTATGGCAATAAATACACAAAAATAATCGAAAAACTTTCCATTATTTAGCGCTGCCATTACTCCAAGAAAAAGGCCAAGTATTGTTGCAAGTATTATCGATCTTATACCCAAATCCGCAGAAACAGGAAAGGTTTGAGCAAGTATGGTATTTACACTTCTGTTGCTGTATTTTAATGAAAGACCTAAATCTCCACGCAAGAGATTGCCGATGTAGTGAAAGTATTGCACGTAGAGAGGCTTGTCAAATCCATAATATGCCATCATATTTGCTTTTATTTCAGGAGTCATCTTTTCACTAACAAACGGATCCCCCGGCATTAGCCTAATGAGTATAAAGACTGTAGTGACGAGCACCAGCACCGTAAACAAAGATACTATAAATCTTTTCAATATATATCTTCCCAAATGCCTGCCTCCCTTCGAGGTTTAAACGATGCTAACACAGTAAATAACTCAATTCACTTTTATAAATATATGAAGGGCACTCTTTTATCCGGGGCTAAATGAAACCTTAGATAAAGAGCGCCCCAATAAACCTTTATTCAAAATATGCAAACACGAAATCTATATCAGAACCGACAAAGTATCTTGACATGCCTTTCAAATTATCCTTTTCAAGATACCCAAGCCTTCTGCACTGCAGAGGTACAAATGGAGCCTCATCAACGAGTATCTTTTCAGCATCCCAGAAATACTGCTGTCTCTTGACCGGATCAACTTCGGTTCTCGCAGCTTCTATCAGCTTGTCATACTCTGCATTACTCCAGCCGGTGGAGTTCTGGCTGTTATTGCTTTCAAACAGCTCAAGATATGTCATCGGGTCGTCATAGTCAGGCATCCATCCATTGTATACGGCATCATACTGTTTGGCTGTATCATCAGCCAATTTCTGTTTATAGGTAACCAGCTTTATAGTAACTGTAATGCCAAGATTTCTTGTCAATTGATCCTGCAGCACTTCTGCAAGTGCTTTATCGGCAGCCGAATCGGAAAACTTCAATTCCAAAGTTATATCTTTAGGATCCTTGATATTAAGAGCAGCCATTGCTTTGGCAAGATATTCCTTTGCTTTTGCGCTATCACCGGTAGTAGGATAAATGTCAATGGGGCTTTCTTCAGTATATTTTCCTCCTTTTGCACCTACAACCATCGGAAGCACTAGCCTTGTATACGGGAGATAAAGACCCTTAGTGGCAGTATTAACGTATTCTTCCCTATTGATTGCATAGTTTAAGGCTTTTCTGAAATCTTTGTTTGCCAGCCATGGTTTTCCCGGGGCATTAAGATTCAGCCTCAGCCAATCAATTGCTCCATTCATGATGAGCTTGGTTTTGGGATTATCTTTATATTTATCCCACAATGTATTCGGTATAGAAACGAAGTCAAGCTCTCCATTCTCATACATGCTAAGGGCTGTATTTGGGTCAGTAATCTGCAGTATATTTACTTTGTCCAGCTTTATAGCATCTTTGTTCCAGTAATCCGGATTTTTTTCCAGAGTTACACCTGATTCATGCTTCCATTCCTTCAAAATAAATGGTCCATTATAAACATTGTTTTCGGCTTCAAGTGCAAAGTTGTTGCCATATTTCTCAACGATATCTTCCCTGGTTGGCATGAAGCACGGAAGGCTAAGATAGCCCAAGAAATAAGCCGCAGGATTGGCCAGCTTTATTTCCAGAGTCTTTTCATCAAGAGCCTTTACTCCCAGCTTGCTCACATCAGTTACTTTTCCAGTGTTGTATTCATAACCGTTTAAAATGCCATATCCTGCAAATGCGTAAGCTGAACCTGTTTTTGGATCGAGCAGTCTTCTAATGCCGTATTCAAAATCGTAGGCTGTCACTGGTTGTCCGTCAGACCATTTTGCATCCCTAAGATGGAAAGTATAGGTCTTTCCATCGCTTGAGATATCCCACTTTTCCGCCATGCCCGGCTGAACCTTGCCATCATGCAGTCTCACAAGACCCTCAAAAATTGCATTTGTTACCTCAAATGATTGCATTGAGTTTTGAAGCTGTGGATCAAGGCTGGGTATTTCAGCCGTCTGCGCAAAAGTCAATACTTGAGATTTTCCAGCAGATTCCGCATTGCCTTTTTCCTCAGAATTTTTGCTCCCGCAACCTACGAATGTGGTGCTAGCTATCAGTATAACCAGCAATAATGCTATAATTGATACAAATTTCTTTTTCATTAATGCTGATCCTCCTTGTTGTTAATTAATTTCTAAATTATGATTAGATGCTTTGGCGACTTTGTAATGATTTCACATCCATCTTTTGTTACTACGACTGTATCCTCGATTCTGACACCCCCCCATCCGGGTATATATATGCCCGGTTCTACAGTTACTACATTACCTTCTTCAAGAGTCGAAGTGGATTTAGCTGACATAGACGGCTCTTCATGAATTTCCAGACCTACACCATGTCCTAATCCATATTCAAACACCTCCTTGATTCCTGCTTCTATGATAACATCTCTTGCCAGCTTATCTACCACTTTGCATTCTGCCCCTGCTTTTATAATCTTTATGGACTCCTCCTGCGACTTTTTGACGATGTTGTAAATGCTTATTTGTTTATCACTTGCCTTACCCAAAACCACGGTACGGGTCATGTCCGACCTGTACCCATTATACATGGAACCTACATCAATAGTTATGAAATCTCCTGCTTCCACGGACTTGTTGGAAGGAATTGCATGAGGCTTTGAACTATTTTTTCCCGATGCAACGATAATTGAAAACCCTATATCATCGGCTCCTTTTTTTCGTATAACGTACGCAAGCTCCCTTTCGATATCCCTCTCGGTCACTCCGGGTTTTATATATTTTAAAATTTCATCGAATGCTTCATCTGTAATCTCTGCTGCTTTCTTAATGCATTCAATTTCATCGCTGTCCTTTACACTCCTTACCTTCTCAACCAATCCTATGGTACCCGCAAGCTCTACATCGCCCAAACCATTCTTCAATTTTTCGTACAGATCCAAGCTGACGCAGTTTTTCTCAAAACCCAATCTTTTGATGCCGAACCTAGCGCACACTGACTTGATCGTCTCCGGCAAATCAGGATTAGGCGATCGCCATTTGATTACTTCGAATCCAGGACATTCCTGCTCAGCCTGCTCGGTGTACCTGGAATCCGTTATAAAAGCTCTTCCTTTTTCAGATATTACCACATATGATTCGGAACCGGTAAAGCCGCTCAAATAACGTATGTTGGCATCCTTAACCAGAAACATCCCATCCAAATTCTCTTTTTCCATAACATCCAGCAATTTTTCTATACGCTTCATAATGTTACACGCTCCTTAAATTATACTTTGTATAACTCTAGCTTATCAACAGTTTTTTATGATGTAGCCGTGCGGCGGCGTCGCTCCCAGCAAATGCTGAACAAAATAATCCCACCTTTTGCGAGTTACATACGGATGATTCCCGGAACCGTGAACACCATTCGGGAGAATCAGGAAATCGAAATCTTTATTGGCCTTAATCAAGGCATCTACCAGTTGAAGCGTTGCCGCCGGAGGAACATTTTCGTCCATTTCGCCGTGCATCAGGAAAAGCTTGCCCTTCAAATTGTGAGCAATGCTTGGATTTGCCTGTTCTTCATAGTGGCCTCCTACCGGAAAGCCCATGTACCGTTCCACCCAGCTTGCCTTGTCTATTCTATGGTCGTGATTGCCGGCCCAGGCTACTGCAACTTTGTAAAAATCGGGATGGGCAAGGATCGCATGGGCGGCGGCGTACCCACCGGCTGAATAACCGTAGATCCCTACTCGATTAAGGTCCATGTACGGATAGCGGGCCGCCAGCTGGCGAAATGCCGCTATATGATCTTCAAGACCTGCATCGCCCAGGTTCTTATATGAAAAGTCCTGAAAAGCCTTGGAACGAAATGCCATTCCCAGACCGTCAACAGAGACCACTATAAACCCCAGCTCTGCAAGAGCCTGATCGTGCCAAAACTGTGTTTTCGCATGGCCTCCGGCGAATGCCTTTGGTACCCGGATGGTATGCGGACCCGAATAATTGCCTTCAATAACAGGGTATTTCTTGCTGGGGTCAAAATTAGACGGTCTTATAATGACGCCATAAATATCCGTGACCCCGTCCCTCGCCTTTGCGCAGAACCTTTCGGGAAATTTCCAGCCGGTGGCAAGTAGGAGTTCTATATCAGCCTCTTCGAGCTTTCGCACCAGCTTGCCGTCAGCATTTCGCAATACAGTAACCGGAGGCAGATCAACTCTGGAGTATGTGTCTACAAAATATTTCCCCGTAGGTGAAAAAGTAACTTCATGTTCTGCGTCCTCGGGTGTAAGCAGCTGCAAATTGCTGCCGTCCATCTTAACCCGATACAGATGTCGATAGTATGGATCCCGTTCTGGCTCTCGCCCTCCGGCAGTGAAATAAATAACCCCTTCTTTCTCGTCCACGTATTTAATTTCGCGGACTACCCATGACCCCGACGTAATCTGTCTTTTTAGTTTTCCAGTCAATCCATCATACAAATACAAGTGCGCCCAGCCGTCCTGCTGAGAAATCCAAATAAACTCCCTTCCATCATCAGCTATCCATCTTGCATGTTCATCTATGGACATTGAGTTTTCTTCGTTCCGATTCATCTCACAAATAGTCGGAGGTCCGCCCCAGGCCCAGGGGAGCACCGGTTCAGAAAGTGTAGCAAGCAATTTGCCTGCCCCGGTCTCGGGGTCCAGCACATAAAGTTTAAGGGCTGTAAAACCCCGTTCGGGTTTTAAAAGGTAGATTCGCCCAGGTTTGCCTTTTGCCCAGTGTACCCAAAAGTAAGGCCCTTCATAGTAAAACAATGAGATGGGCTCCATTTCGACCCTTATCTGTTCCCGCTTTTCGACGTCAATGATAACAGGCTCCACCTTTGGCAGGTTTTCATCCCCGGGAAGCGGATAGACATACGGATGACACTTAGGCCTCTTGCTGCCATCCTTCGGAACGGATTGGATTAACTGAAGTTCATTCGCATCGCGGTGATCTATTTTATATGTTAATAATTTCGTAGAATCGGGCGACCAGATGATGGCAGGCTCCTGAGGCTCTCTGAGGCCCGCTGAAACCAGTGGAGACTGAAGCGGCAATCCGTAATGGCATTTTGGTTGCCCGTCGCTGGTTAGCTGAATTTCTTCACCGATGATTTCAGAACGCACATACAGGTTATAATCTTTAATGAACGCATCCCATCGACCATCCGGCGATTTTACCCCATTGCCACTGCTCTTTATCTCTACATGCTCGGCCGTTAATTCATAGGTTTTAAGATTGCATTTCCAGCGCATATCCCCCAGGTCAAAGGCGATAGATTCCCTGCCGTCAGAGTAATCAAAGCGCTCAAAAGGAAGATTCCATTGTGTATACGGAACGCCCGTTGACCGCGAAAGCTCGGCTGCAAGCCGTTCATGGTCAAAAGCCTCTTCGTGAATGTCTGCTTCCGGATTTACAAACATGAATTTGTTTCCTCGACGGGTATCAATTCTGTACCAAAAGCAATCGCTTTTATCTATCCAGTTTGGCTTGACATATAAGCCAAACATCAACTTGCAGGCACCTTTCGGCAAGAACATGTCCGCCCGAGCGTAGTCCTGCCATGTCACCGTTGATTTTGAATTATAATGGTCTAAATAATTGTCCTCAATTGACATTTTTACGCATCGCCTTTCTTAAAAATGTGTTTATTGTTTTATATGTCTTTGTATAATACAGCTCAATTAATGTTAAATATTTCGCAAATATTATGCCAAACGTGTTTTAAACTTCAGATTAAGTTCTCAGTTTGTCTTTATCTCTATAAATAAGCATCAATATGGCAGCATGGCGTAAATACTGTTAATAAAACGTCCCATTTCAAAGACATATCAAGCCCACTTTTAAGACATCTTCTTAAATTATGTACCTGCTCTAGGCAGTAGCCGAAACGTTTTTAATGCTTTCAATTATAACCAGTATTCTGCATTAAATCAATCCTAAAATTATAACCAGTGTTATGCATTAAATAAAAACCTTAAAGCTTGTATCCTCTGAACTTTATTTTATTCACAATAATAAAAGATGTCCTGTTTCAGGACATCCTTGAAAATCTTTTTATGAGCATATTATTATCATCTCTTTCGAAGCATTATTGAGCACCTCGCCCCTGCCGTCATTTATCAGGACTATATCCTCTACCCTCATCCCGAATCTGCCGGGTATATAAATTCCCGGTTCCACGCTGAAAGCCATGCCGTTTTCCAGTACCTGTTTGTTGCCTTCCATAATGTAAGGCGCTTCATGTACACCCACTCCTATGCCGTGGCCCGTCCTATTGAAAAAATACTGCCCGAAGCCCGCTTCTCTTATTACATTTCTTGCAGCCAGGTCCACTTCTTCCGCCGTAGCGCCCTGCCTTGCACAGGCTTCCGCTTTGCTGTTCGCTTCAACTACAATGCCGTAAATTTTCTTCTGCTCATCCGTCGGTTCACCCACAAAAACGGTCCTTGAAATGTCCGAACAATATCCGTTATATCTGCATCCGAAATCCATTATTATTACATCTTTTTTTTCGATTGCCCTGCCGCTCCCGTTATAATGGGGCTTGGAACTGTTGGCCCCCGACGCCACAATGGTTTCAAAAGCCAGTTCCTGGCCGCCACTTTCCAAAAGGAGCTCCTCCAGCTTACCCTTTATTTCTCTTTCCGTAATCCCAGGTCGGATATGTGTTATGATTTGAGCTGCCGCCTTATCGGCGATTTGAGCAGCTCTTCTCAGGTTTTCCATCTCTTCCTCCGACTTTATGATCCTCATTTTTTCCATTATGCGGCAACCGTTTTTAAAATTTATATTTAAAATATCTCTCATTTCGATTAAATCTACAGCCCTTATTCCATCGTTTACTCCTATAGTTTTGCCATTTAAATCATAATTTTTATTTATTTTGCCGAATGCTTCAAGAAAACCTTCGGAATCGCTCCATGTGAATATATCTACATTTTCGCCGAGCACTTCCCTGGTCTCTTCATAGCACAGTTCAGGAGAAACATAAAAATATCTCCCGTCCGATAAAATGAACAGTGCTTTGAATCTTTCATCAATCAGAGGATGAAGTCCAGTCAGGTATTCGAGATCCGGTGAAGGCCCTACTACCAGTATATCTGTTTTGTTTTCTTTCATTAGACTGACTAGTTTATCGATTTGTTTTTCTAAAAGCATTTTTGAACTCCTCCCATCACCTAAAATAATTAGTACCCTTGAAAAACGCAATTTTATATCTTACCCCTTTTTCGATGGACCTTGATAACCTAATCTATATTTATTTATTTTCCAATACCCTGCTATTTTTCATATTTAAAGCCCCATAAAACAAAGAAGAGTATTAGTTGAAAGTCAAAAATAAAAAGGTGTATCATTTAATTACACGCCGACCCATTTTTGAGACACTTTTCTTAAATGTGTTACGTCTATTCTGTTATAAATTTTTTTGTAATGCCGTATTTTTTTATTTTATTGTGAAGGGTCTGCCTCGGAATCTTAAGGAGTCTCGCCGCCTCGGCATAATTGCCGTTAGCTTTACTTATGGCTTTTTGAATGAGGTTCTTTTCAAAATTCTCCATTGTCTCTTCCAGGGGAGGCACACCGAATGAGTTTTTATTCTGAAGCTGAAATTCCATTCCTTCGTAAGCCGTAAAATAATTGGAATTTTTTGTAGCAATCTCTTTTACGGTAATTATATCTCCATCCATAAAATTCATTATGCTTTCGATCCTCGATTTTAATTCCCTTACATTTCCAGGCCATGAGTAATTCATGAGCAAGTCCATTGCTTCCCGGGTAATTCCTTTAACATTTTTACATAATTGCCTGTTATAAAATTTTATAAAATGCTCCGTCAGTACAGGTATATCTTCTTTTCTCTCTCTCAGGGGAGGAATTGTCAAAGAAATAACATTTAATCTGTAATATAAATCCTCTCTTAAAAGTCTTTTTTCAACGGATTTTAATGGGTGTTCATTGGTTGAAGCAATTACTCTTACATCAACTACGATAGTTTTTACCCCTCCCAGTCGCCTTACTACTCCATCCTGAAGTACCCTCAACAATTTTGCCTGGAGCTCGATATCCATTGAATTTATTTCGTCTAAAAATAACGTCCCTCCATCTGCCAGCTCAAATAGACCGGGTCGGTCTTTTGCACCGGTGAAGCTACCTGCGGTAGTTCCAAAAAGTATACCTTCCAGAAGCGTTTTCGGCAAAGCCGCACAGTTCTGTGCTATAAAAGGTTTGTTCTTCCTTGTAAAACTTGCGTTATGAATGGCCTGGACCAGGAGTTCCTTGCCGGTCCCAGTTTCTCCGTAGACCAGGACAGGAGAATTGCTCTCCGCTATCTTTTTTGCTTTATCTTTGAGCTCTTTTATGGCAGCGCTTTCGCCGATAATATCATCTAATGTATATTGGGCCTGATTTTCAATGTAGACCTTTTGACTTGAAGCCTTCCTGAATAATTCCCTTTGCAGCGAAATAATCTTTTCGGACAATTCACCGATCGTGGCCACATCTCTGTAAAGTTCAAACGCTCCTATGATCCTTCCGTCTTTTATCAGCGGCATGGTAGAGGTCAGTGTCGTAACCTGCTCTCCGCGATAATTAAAATATGTTTGAACATAATCAATCAGCGGCTTTCCTGTCCTCAATACATAATAAAATGTGCTTGTATCCGGAGTTAAACTCGGGAATATTTCCAGAATATTTTTGCCTATGGCATCTTCGGCATCAATCCCCGCTATATGTGTCACAGGTTCATTGTAGAATATTACATTGGCATCGGGATCCACAACCAGGATGCCCTGTCTTAAGTGGGTAAGCATGGATTCAAAAAGAAATTTGTAGTCCATAGTCCTTCCCCCTTTTATCGGGAAAAAGATTTATTTTTATTCTACTGCCATCTGTTTCTTTTTCCGGGAGTTTTTCGGAGCCTTTACAGCTTTGGATTCTGCGGTTTTGGATTCCTTAATTTTTGACCCTGCAGCCTTTACCTCCAGTACTTTTTTTAAAAACTGTCCCGTATAAGAATCATGGTTCTCCGCCACCTCTTCCGGGGTACCGGTGGCTACCACTTCTCCGCCTCTGTCCCCTCCCTCGGGGCCTAAATCTATGATGTAGTCGGCTGTCTTGATGACATCCAGGTTGTGCTCTATGACTATCACGGTGCTGCCGCCCTCCACCAGCCGGTGCAGCACATTCAAGAGGTTTTGTATATCCGCAGGGTGCAAACCGGTAGTAGGCTCGTCAAGAATATATACTGTGCCACCGTTGCTTTTCCTGGAGAGTTCGGTAGCCAGCTTCACCCTCTGGGCTTCCCCACCCGATAACGTGGTGGAGGATTGTCCCAGCTTGATGTAACCCAGCCCCACATCTTTTAAGGTTTCCAGCTTGCGCTTTATTTTTGGAATGTTTTGGAAAAATTCCAGGGCTTCTTCGACTGTCATGTCGAGCACCTCGGATATATTCTTGCCCTTGTATTTTACCTCCAGAGTTTCCCTGTTGTAACGCTTTCCCTTGCATACCTCGCAGGGCACATATATATCTGCCAGAAAGTGCATCTCGATTTTGATGATGCCGTCTCCCTTACATGCCTCGCATCTGCCTCCCTTTACGTTGAAGCTGAAGCGCCCGGGCTTGTATCCCCTCATGCGGGCCTCCGGGGTCATGGCGAATACTTCTCGGATGTCGTTAAAGACATTTGTATAAGTGGCCGGGTTAGACCTCGGGGTCCTCCCTATAGGAGACTGGTCTATGTCTATCACCTTTTCTACATGTTCCACCCCCAGAATTTCGTCAAAATCACCTGGATTTGACCGCGAGTTATACAGTTTATATTTAAGCGCTTTGTAAAGTATTTCATTGATTAATGTGCTCTTCCCCGATCCCGACACGCCTGTCACGCATATGAAAAGCCCCAGCGGAAATCTCACATTGATATTCTTTAGATTGTGCTCCCGGCATCCTTTCAGCTCCAGCCATTTATCGCCCGGCTTTCTCCTTATGGCTGGCACCGGAATTCTTTTTTTGCCGCTGAGATACTGCCCGGTTATGGAAGTGTCGCACTCCACTATGGCTGACAACGGTCCTGCCGCCACCACACGGCCGCCGTGCTCTCCCGCTCCGGGGCCGATATCTATAATGTAATCCGCCGCTCTCATGGTATCCTCATCATGCTCCACCACCAGTACCGTATTCCCGAGGTCCCTCAGTTCCTTTAGGGTCTTCAGCAACCTTTCGTTGTCCCGTTGGTGAAGTCCTATACTGGGCTCGTCCAGGATGTACAGCACTCCCACCAGCCGGGAACCGATCTGAGTGGCCAGCCTTATCCTCTGGGATTCGCCGCCGGAAAGGGTACCCGATGACCGATCCAGAGTAAGATAATCAAGGCCCACATCTACCAGAAATTGAAGGCGGTTCTTAATTTCTTTTAATACCTGATGGGCTATCATTTCCTCCCTCCTGGTGAGGGGAAGATTTTCAAAAAAACTCATGGCCTCCCGGATGGATAAGGCCGTAACTTCCGCTATGGACTTGCCTCCCACCGTCACTGCAAGGCTTTCGGGCTTTAGCCTCGCACCCTTGCAGGCCGGGCATGGCTTTGTGCTCATGTAGTCTTCGATCTCCTCCCGGGACCATTCCGAGCCTGTTTCCTGATACCGCCTCTTCAAATTATTCACAACACCTTCAAAATATCCCCTGAAATGCCTGGTGTTGTCTCCAAAGCGGCTTTCATAGTAAAACTCTATAGGTTCTCGGGAACCGTAGAGAAGTACATCTACCACTTCCGGCGGCATATCCTTTATGGGAGTGTCCACATCGTACCCGTAATGATTCAATACAGCCTTCAGCATCTGATAATAATATCCATCGGGCGAACTGTTCCACGGTTCAACGGCGCCCTCCGAGATTGATTTGGAACGGTCGGGAATGACCAGATCAGGATCTATTTCCATATTGATCCCCAGGCCGCTGCATACCGGACAGGCACCATAGGGACTGTTGAATGAAAACATGCGGGGAGTGAGTTCCTCAAGGCTCACACCGCAGTCCGCACAGGCAAAATTCTGGGAAAACAACATTTCCTGATCATCGATGACATCTATTATCACCAGACCTTCTGCCTGGGCTAGGGCCGTCTCTATGGAATCGGCCAGCCTTGATTCTATTCCAGGCTTTAACACAATCCTGTCCACCACGATTTCAATATTGTGCTTCTTATATTTGTCCAGTTTGATTTCCTCGCCGGCCTCCTTTATCTCCCCGTCCACCCGTATTCTGACAAAACCGCTCTTTTTTATCTGGTCAAAAAGTTTCTGGTACTCACCCTTCCTTCCCCGCACCACCGGAGCCATCACCTGAATTCTGGTACCTGCTGGCAGTTCCATAACGGCATCCACCATCTGGTCTATGGTCTGCTGGGTAATCTCCCTGCCGCATCTAGGGCAGTGGGGCTTTCCTATCCTGGCAAAAAGCAGCCTGAGGTAATCATATATTTCCGTCACGGTTCCTACCGTTGACCTGGGATTTTTGCTGGTTGTCTTCTGGTCTATGGAAATGGCCGGAGAAAGTCCCTCAATGTAATCTACATCTGGTTTGTCCATCTGGCCAAGAAACTGGCGCGCATAAGCCGAAAGTGATTCCACATACCGCCTCTGACCTTCGGCGTAGATGGTATCAAAGGCCAGCGTGGATTTCCCAGAACCGGACAGGCCTGTAATAACTACCAGCCTATCCCTGGGAATCTCCACATCTATATTCTTTAAGTTATGTTCTCGAGCACCTTTTACAATGATTTTATCTGCAGACACCGATTATCACTCCAAAAACAGTTTTCTTTTTTCACGCATACTTTATCATATCAAGGATTTGCCTTCTTGGTTAATCCAACTCAATCTGACCTCTGGTCCCAGAGCTCGCTTTTAGTCCGATTTCCGCCCTCCAACTTCCACTTTCCGCACCACACTGAAAGCTTCTGCCTGCAGCTCGAATATGAGGTCCCTCAGCCTTGCGGCCTTTTCGAATTCGAGATTTTTTGCTGCTTCCTTCATATCCTTCTCAAGTTTTTCAATATAGTTTTTCAATTCCTTTTTGCTCAACCTGGCCACATCTTTGTCCGGCAGATATTCGGTGCCGTCTTCCGCCACTTTTGTGGCTTCAATGATATCTCTCACCGCTTTTTTGACGGTCTGGGGGACTATACCATGTTTTCTGTTGTAATCCATCTGAATCTTGCGGCGCCGGTTGGTCTCGCTTATGGCTCTGGCCATGGATTCGGTTATGGTATCGGCGTACATGATGACCTTACCTTCCACATTGCGGGCCGCCCTGCCTATGGTCTGTATAAGGGATGTTTCTGACCTCAAGAAACCTTCCTTATCCGCATCGAGTATGGCTACCAAAGACACCTCCGGCAGATCGAGACCTTCTCTTAAAAGGTTTATGCCCACCAGACAGTCGAACTTTCCCAATCTTAGGTCCCTCAGTATCTGCAGCCGCTCCAGCGTATGGATTTCCGAGTGCAGGTATCTCACCCTGATGCCGGACTCCTTAAGGTAATCGGTGAGATCTTCGGCCATTTTCTTTGTAAGGGTGGTCACCAGTACCCTCTGGTCCTTTTGAGCTCTCTTCTTTATCTCGGAAATGAGGTCGTCGATCTGACCCTTTACCGGTCTTACCTCCACTTCAGGGTCCACCAGACCCGTAGGCCTGATGATCTGCTCTACGACCCTGGAGCTCTTTTCCAGTTCATATGGCCCCGGAGTTGCTGATAGGAAGACTACCTGATTTATACGCTGTTCGAATTCCTCAAAGATGAGAGGCCTGTTATCAAAGGCCGACGGCAACCTGAAGCCGTGCTCCACCAGAGCCTCCTTCCGGGATCTATCCCCGGCCCACATGGCATGGAGCTGCGGCAGGGTAACATGGGATTCATCAATTATTATGAGATAATCCTTGGGAAAATAATCCAGAAGGGTAAATGGAGCTTCTCCCGGCTTCCTTCCCGTAAGATGTCTGGAGTAGTTTTCTATGCCCTTGCAGTAACCCATCTCCCGGAGCATTTCTATGTCATAATTGGTCCTCTGTTCCAGGCGGGCTGCCTCCAGCACTTTGTTCTTTTCTCTGAGTTCTGCCAGTCTCTGCTTCAATTCTTCTTGGATGGACTTTATAGCTTCTTCTATCTTTTCCTTAGGCGTCGCATAATGGGATGCCGGGAAAATGCTGACATGGCTCCTTTCCCCCATTATTTCACCGGTTAAGGTATCCACTTCAGTAATCCTATCAATGGTGTCCCCGAAAAACTCTACCCGTATAGCCCTCTCGGTAAAGGATGCAGGGTATATTTCCAGCACATCCCCGCGCATCCGGAAGGTCCCCCGCTGGAAATCGTACTCGTTGCGGCTGTACTGGATATCGATGAGTTTTCGGACCACCTCGTCCCTCTCTCTCTCCATGCCTTTCCTGAGAGATATGACCTGGTTTTCGTAATCCACGGGAGAACCCAGGCTGTATATGCATGAAACGCTGGCAACTATGACCACATCCCTGCGTTCGAAAAGGGCAGCAGTGGCCGAGTGCCTTAATTTATCGATTTCATCGTTTATGGAAGAATCTTTTTCTATATAGGTGTCGGTCTGGGGTATATATGCCTCAGGCTGATAATAATCATAATAGCTCACAAAGTATTCCACCGCATTGTTGGGCAGAAACTCCTTAAGTTCGCTGCAAAGCTGTCCCGCCAGGGTCTT
This sequence comes from Thermoanaerobacterales bacterium, assembly GCA_012840135.1. Lineage (GTDB taxonomy): Bacteria > Bacillota > Thermosediminibacteria > Thermosediminibacterales > Tepidanaerobacteraceae > Biomaibacter. The sequence goes on along the minus strand of DUMA01000024.1, from coordinate 21,092 downwards.
GTTGTGGGCTATTACCAGAGTCGGCTTCTGGACCTCCTGTATCAGGTTTGCTATGGTAAAAGTTTTGCCGGTCCCGGTAGCCCCCAGGAGGGTCTGGAACTTGTACCCCTTTCTTATTCCGTCAGCCAGTTCTTTTATGGCCTTCGGCTGGTCGCCCCGCGGAACATACTCGGAGATCACCTGAAAAGTCCCCATAAAAACACCTTCTTTTCATTTCTATTTGCGATTAAAGTTATCGTCAAACTATTATATCATATAATGATATACGTGAAAAGAGACTTTGCGAAAATATGTTCGCATGAAAATAGAAAAGAAAATAGGGGTCAGGCTTGAATTTTTCACTTATTTTAAAATACAAACCTGCCCCCGCTGCCGCATTGCCGTTGTTGTTACATTAAAAAAACCGGGAAGTCCCGGTTTTCAGTTCATGTAGATGATCTTGTTTCTGCGGCGGGTAAAAAATCCATTGGATTTTCTTCCATAGGTATCTTTGTCACCCGATTGAGTATCTATGCTCATTATTTTCAGCATGATCTCCCGCTTTTCTTCTTCAGATGCGGTGGTATAGGCTTTTAGCAGCATATCTCTTTCGCGATCTAAGTACTCGTTTCTTGTCATTTTTTTCCCTCCTTTTTTGCATATTTTTTATGTATGGTAATAAAAAATTAGTGCGGTATTTGCAAAGACTGTTAGTTCTTTCACAAACATTATAACATACTGTAAACTTATGTTCAAGTATATAAAGTTAAAAATATCGTATAATTTTCGAAAAAATTATTTTTTAACTTTTATTTTTTATATTGATGTTCTCATAAATAGTTTTTCCGGATTTTCTCTTTATTATACAAAAAACCCGAAATTAATCGGGCTATAATACGTAATTTTCCAGTTTACCGATTCCTTCTATGACAACCTCCACGGTATCCCCTTTTTGCATGGGCCCGATGCCGCTCGGAGTGCCCGTCATAACCACATCGCCCGGCAAAAGGGTCATAACCCGGGATATAAAGCTTATGAGTTCGAAAACAGGAGTTATCATCATCGCCGTGGAAGAACTCTGTTTCAGTTCACCGTTTAAATATGTCTGTATCTTAAGGTCGTTGGGCTTAACATCGGTTTCAATCCATGGCCCCAGGGGACAGAACGTATCAAAGGATTTGCCCCGAGTCCACTGCCCGTCCTTTTTCTGCAAGTCCCTGGCGGTGACATCATTGCCGCAGGTGTATCCAAGAATATACCTGGGAACATCCTCATGCGTCACATCTTTGCATGGCGATTTTATAACCACTGCCAGCTCGCCTTCATAATCCACCCTTTTGGACATGTCGGGATATACGATGCTTTCGCCGGGGTTTATTACTGCCGTCGGAGGTTTCAAAAACAGGACCGGTTCATCAGGAATACCTTCTCCCATTTCCAGAGCATGTTCCCTGTAGTTTTTTCCCACGCACACGATTTTTGACGGAGATGCGGGAGCAAGCAATTTTACTTCCGATAAGTTATAATGATTATTCCCAGCTGTAAAACCGCCAAAAACATCCCCCTTGATTTCTAAAATTCGATCCATCTCCAATATGCCGTATTTAATCACATCATTGTATTTGAATCGAACAATCCTCAAAATCAGCCCCTCCCGGTAAATATATCAATTTGCCGTACATCTTACAGTACTTTTTGACAATAATCAATAGAAATTTTAGATGACATTATCACAAAATAACTACACAATCCAAAAAAATTGTTGACAAAAATTATACCGCATGCTAATATTTTAAATGATAAAAATGAATATGAAAAACTCTTATCGAGAGCAGGCTGAGGGACTGGCCCAATGACGCCCGGCAACCGGCAGCAAAAATTTCCCGCTGCATCGGTGCTAATTCCTGCAGAACTGTATGTTCTGACAGATGAGAGGGTTTGCGATTCCTCTTCTTGTCGTCAGAAGGGGTTTTTTATTTTCTATTAAACGGGGGTTAACAATATGATTTTTATAAAAAACCTCACGAAAGTATATCATTCTGATTCAGGCGATGTGAAGGCCCTCGATGGTGTTAACCTTCACATTAAAAAGGGAGAAATCTTCGGCGTGATAGGTCTCAGCGGTGCTGGCAAGAGCACGCTGCTTAGGTGTATCAATATGCTGGAAAGGCCCACTTCCGGTTCGGTGGAAATAGACGGTGTGGAAATGACTTCCCTCTCCCCCAATGAATTAAAAGAAATGCGAAAAAAGATAGGCATGATCTTTCAGCATTTCAACCTCTTAAATTCCAGAAATGTAAGGAGCAATGTAGCCTTCCCTCTGGAGATAGCAGGTGTTGATAAAAAAACCATCAACAAAAAGGTGGAGAAGCTGCTGGAGCTGGTGGGGCTTTCAGATAAGGCGAACAGTTTTCCTTCTCAGCTTTCCGGAGGACAAAAGCAGAGGGTGGGGATTGCCAGGGCATTGGCCAATGATCCGAAGGTGCTGCTTTGCGATGAAGCCACATCGGCCCTAGATCCGCAGACTACCCTTTCTATTTTAAATCTTTTAAAAGATATCAATAAGAAACTTGGCATTACAATAGTGCTCATAACCCACGAGATGAATGTTATCAAGCAGATTTGTCATAGTGTGGCGGTCATCGAACAGAGCAGAGTTGTTGAACAGGGCTCCCTCCTGGAGATATTTTCTAATCCTAAGACCGAAACTGCAAAAAACTTTTTGAAATCGGTCACCCTGTCGGAACTGCCCGAGGAATTAAAGGAAAGAATCCGCAATTTAGACCACAGTCATCTGGAGGGCAGGATTGTCAAGATAGGCTTTTTCGGTGAAGTTACCGCCGAGCCTGTCATATCCACCATCGTCAAAAAGTTTGATGTGGATGCCAATATTCTGTACGGCAATATCGATCACATCCAGGATACTCCTTACGGCATGCTGGTGGTGGAGCTTCGCGGAAAAAATGGAGGCGCCGTCAGCGCTATTGAATATTTAAAAGCTCTGGGGCTAAAAGTGGAGGTGCTGGAAAATGTCTGAAACCATAAGTCTCCTTCTCTTATCATCATGGCAGACCATTTACATGGTGCTGATATCGGTATTTATCGCCACAGCTTTCGGTATACCTCTCGGCATACTGCTGCTTATCACGGATAAAGGGCATATACTGCAAAACGGACCATTGAACAAGGTGCTGGGAACAATAGTAAATATATTCCGGTCAGTGCCATTTATAATTCTTCTCATTGCGCTAATTCCTTTTACTAGATTTTTAGTGGGGACTTCCATCGGAACTACAGCCGCCATAGTTCCCCTGTCCATAGCCGCCATACCTTTTATGGGCCGGCTTACGGAGACCTCCCTGCGGGAGGTCGGCAGGGGAATCATCGAAGCGGCTCAGGCCATGGGGGCTTCTCCCTTTCAAATAATTACGAAGGTACTCGTCCCGGAGGCACTGCCATCCATTGTTTCGGGAATCACCATAACCACCATCAACCTGGTAGGATATTCCACCATGGCAGGCGTCATAGGAGGAGGTGGTCTAGGAGACCTGGCGGTGAGATACGGTTACCAGCGTTTCATGCCGGATATCATGCTGTATACCGTAATAATACTTGTAGTCATGGTACAGCTAACCCAGATGCTGGGTGATTTTGCAGTAAGACAGTTTTCCAGAAACCGCTGATTTACATTGAAAAGTTTGACTCCGGTGCAAGAAACTAAATCCGCTGCCGGAGATGTCCAATTGCACCGTTTAGCGAAGCCGTTGCCGCTCTTGAGTTTAGAACAACACCCACCTTCGGTGGGTACCCGGTGGAGGCAGCGGGCATGGATGCCCACTGGCCGACATTGAGGCAGGACGCCGAATTGCTGGCGAACCTCCACGAAGCGCAGGACTAAACTCTAGAGCAGCAGGATGAGCGGAGGTGCCGGGTCATCTCCGGCAGGAAAATGGTTTTCTAACACTATTTCAATCAAAATGTAAAGGAGATGTAAAAATGAAGAAAACTTTAGTATTTGTTCTTGTCCTCGGTCTTTTGCTGGCAATAATTGCAGGATGCGGTGCAAAGCAGAATTCAGCTTCCTCCACTTCCAGTGAACAATCTCAGAATACCAGCTCGCAGGAAGCAAAACCCGTAACCATAAAAGTGGGCGCTTCTCCGGTTCCCCACGCCGAAATACTGAATGTAGTAAAGCCCATTCTTGAAAAAGAAGGCATCAATCTGGAGATCGTGGAGTTCACAGACTACAACCAGCCAAACCTGCAGCTTGCCGACAAGCAACTTGATGCTAATTATTTCCAGCATATTCCTTACCTTGAAAAATTCTCGAAAGACCACAACCTTGACCTGACATATATTGCAAAAGTCCATATTGAGCCCATGGGAGTTTATTCGACAAAGATCAAAAACTTGAACGACTTAAAAGAAGGCGCCACCGTAGCCATCCCCAATGATCCCACCAACGGCGGCAGGGCTTTGTTGCTGCTGCAGAAAGCCGGGGTACTGAAATTAAAGGATGGTGCCGGCATTACAGCCACAGTCAATGATATAGCCGACAATCCCAAGAAGCTCAAGATTCAGGAGTTAGAAGCTGCCATGCTGCCCAGGGTGCTGCAGGATGTGGACGCCGCTGTGATAAACACCAACTATGCCCTGGAGGCAAAGCTGGTGCCCACCAAAGACGCCCTGGCCATCGAATCCGCCGATTCGCCGTATGTGAACATACTGGCCGTGCGCAAGGGAGACGAAAACAGGCCTGAGCTCAAAAAACTGGCAGAGGCTTTGAACTCCCCCGAGGTTAAAAAGTTCATAGAGGATAAATACCAGGGAGCGGTAGTTCCGGCATTTTAAAACACATAAGTCGGAGGTGAGAATGGATTTCTCGCCTCTGACTTTTATTTACATACTCTCAATCAAGTCTTTTCAAAGGTGATGTAAATTGAATCAAAAAAAGCAAAAGATCGGTGTCATCGCAGGCACGCCTGTGGATACTCAGATGGGAGTGGATTTCGTGACCGGGAAAGGTTATGAAGCGGTCGGCGTTCCCACTGCTTCCGGTCCGGAGGAACAAAATCTGCTGCAGTTTTTGAACCCAGCAGCCCTTACTGAAAAAGTTAAGAATATAATCCTAAGCTTCGAGCAAAATTTTATATTCAAGACCATGATCTATTGCAATTCCCTTTCTTCGGCCATAGATATTGATTCTATAAAAAAGTCCTGTTTCCAGAGTCAGGTGGTAACTCCTTTGGACATATACGGAAGCCTCGCTTTACGATTTAATAAGATCATGCTATGGGCCGCCAATGGACAGTGCCTGTCAGGCATCGAAAAAATTTTTTATGAAAATAATCCCTCTATTGAGATAACCGGAATTTCAATGCTTCCGGTAATTAAAGCCATTGAAGCTGGACAGCATCCGGAGGTTATCATCGAAAGGTTCAATCTGATAGGTCTTATTTCTACACAATGGAAAGCCGATTGTCTGGTGCTGGGCTGCACTCACCTTCCGTACCTTAAGGAAAAACTTCAGCAAAAAGTAGGGTTTCCTATTATTGACCCGGCCGAGGAAATGCTTCGTATTCTTGAGTGCAGATGAGTCAGCGTTTTGCACGGTTGCGTAAGAGCCGCTTTATCCATTCAAATAAGCCCGCTTCCTCCATGACAATACAGGCAACATCTTCATTTTCGGGTACCAGAATCGCTCCGATAGAATTTATACCGCCGGGATATGCGTTCATCTCGGCATTTTTTATCCTTCCGTCGACCTTTTTCACCGTCATCCAGATATATGCGGGGTACTGCGAAAGTATTTCCTCCAGGTCTTCCCGGCTTTTTATATCCCTTCCATTTATCGAAAGGATTATGTCTCCCGGGCCAAGGCCCATCCTTTCAGCAGGCGAACCTTTGATTACATCCAGAATTCTCTCGCCCTGCGGCGGATGAACAAACAGGGGTTTGTTGCTCTTTTCCGATTTTTTGCCGTAAATGATAAGAAATTCATGGGCTACCGGCGCAAAGACAGCAGCAATAAAGGCAAAGATCCTGGCTCTCGACGCCAGCACAGATAAAGCAAGCAAAATTCCGCTGAAGGCCAGAAGGTTTAAAGCTGAAGAACGGCACCTTTTTTTAGGTATCCCGGTCAGCGCCACATCGCCGTATCCCAGAGCCGCCACCACAGGAATCATCATGAAAATAACATTTGGATTCTTCAATACATCCGGAAACGGTCTTATAAGAGGCCACCAATCGGGCATTTGAATCAGGGTCTGCTGGGGCAGCTGTGCTGTGATGACCATCAAAAGCATTATAGGGACGGGCCAGAATTCCTGCAGCGAAAAACCGCCTATAATACCGTACTTTTCATTTTTTATAAAAACCGGTGTTGCATTGATATATCCCGCAAAAAATATGAGGGTACTTTCCACCAGATGGAGTACCGCCACCAGGGCCATAAGACCCGCCACATCCACCCTGGGAAAACCGAAAACAAGTGAAAAAAGCGATATCAAACCACCAGCATATGAAAAACACATGAAATGTGGATGAACCAGCATCAAAAGCAGTGCCAGTGGCCAAACATACACCAGGCCTGCTTCGGTTATGCTGACCCCCAACAGCATCACCACCAGGCTCCCTGCAAGGCCGCCGAGACACCCGTAAAAAATAGCATAAAGCACTTTTTCCTGAGGCTTTATCTTTACGGTACCGAACATTCTCTTTTCCATTTCGGCAGTTTTATTGTACTGGGTCCAGACAATAAGGACCACTATCCAGAAAAAAGGATTGAGTATGGCCTGGGGCAATCCCTGCAGTATCAGGTATATGATTTTAAAAAAAGGAAACATGCGCACCGCCCCTATCTGCCGGCAGTTATGGAAGCCCTCAATACTTCCATGGCTTTTGCCAGCTGGTTATCCTGTTCTTTTGGAACCGAAAGTGGATTTAAACCTTTGTTCAACTCCGCCTTTACATTTGGCTGAATTCCCACACCATCTATGCTTCTTCCGCTCGGCATAAAGTACCTGGCGATGGTTATCTTCAGACCCGCTCCATTTTCAAAGGGCTCCAGTTCCTGGACCGACCCTTTACCAAAAGTTTTTGTCCCGACCAGTATCCCCGCCTTATGATCCTGAATGGTACCAGCCAGTATTTCCGAAGCACTGGCGCTGTTTTCATTCACCAGCACTACCAGTGGAATGGATAATTTGCTCTCATCCGAATAATATTCTTCCAGCCTGTGTTTATTCCTGTCCTCGGTGTATACCACAAGACCTTCTCCCAGTATTCGGTCCGCCACCCTTACAGACTCATACAGTGAACCTCCTGGATTGTTTCGAAGGTCCAGTATAAGTCCCTTCATGCCTTTCTTTTTCAGGTCAGCAATGGCACTGTCAAATTCGCCGGATGTATAGGAATCAAAAGATGTGATTTTTATATAACCGATATTTTTATCCAGCATTTCATGAGCTACGGTTTTCAATTTTATATTATCCCTTACCAGATCAAATTTCAGCAGGTTCTTCATTCCAGGCCGCTCTATGTACAGGGTCACTTTTGTGCCCTTGGGCCCCCTCAGGAGTTTTACCGCATCATCTACGCTTTTTCCTTCCATACTTACGTCATTTACTCTTATGATCCGGTCTTTCGGGAGAATGCCTGCCTTTTGAGCCGGCGTTCCATCTATGGGGGCTATCACTATCACCGCACCTGTTTTTTCATCGGAACCCAGGGAAATGCCTACCCCTTCAAAGGATCCGTTCACTGATATCATAAAATCTTCAAACTCGGCAGGGCTCATATAGACGGAATAGGGATCTTTCAGAGATTGGACCATGCCTTTAATGGCACCTTCTACAAGAGATGAATCGCTAACATCTTTTACATATTTTGTCTTGATGATTTTCATTACATCAGCTACGGGCTTTAGCTTTTCCAGGTCATCTGCTTCTCCAGCAGCCTCCTGTTCATTTCCAAAAAAGGTCGTTTCTTTGAGGTGTTTACCGGAAACATAAAAGGGGCTTTTTGCTACCCTGGCCCCCAGTATAAATGAAAGCAGCGATACCGCCAAACACAGTACCGCTACTTTTATAACATTTTTCCACCTAACTGTCAGCATTGATCTCCCACCCTGTCGGAAATCTTTTTTAACTATTATATCACTTATTTTAACCAATTCCAAGGGTTGACATGCTGACCGTCTTTTATCACCCCAAAATCAAGGTGTGGTCCCGTCGACCATCCCGTGCTGCCTACCAGACCTATTTTGTCGCCCTTCTTGACTTTATCGCCATCTTTTACCAGTATCTTGGAAAGGTGGGAATATCGCGAAGATATTTTGCCTCCGTGATCGATTATTATGGTATTGCCATAACCGCCGTACCACCCGGTATAAATCACCACTCCGTCATCGGCAGCCACTACGGTGGAACCCGTAGGTGCGGCAATATCTATGCCCTCGTGAAATCTCCTGCTCTTGAATATGGGATGGACCCTCCAACCATAATCGGAAGTTACCTGGGTGGAGCTTGGCACAGGCCAGCGAAATACTCCGGTCCCCATGTACGCTCTCTTGCTCTTGGCCTGGAGTTCCTGAATCATCTTGGCCAGGCGTTGAGCGTCTTCCTGGAGCTTGTCCTCCTGGCGCTCATATTCTTTTCTCTGCTCCTCCAGTTCCGCATAAAGCCTCTGCCTATCGGCCTGCCGGGAAGCTATGGTAGCTCTCTTCAGGCTTATGGTCCTTTTATGCTCCTCTATCTGCTTTTTCTGCTCCTCCAGTTCGGCTTTCTTCTGTTCCACCAATTCTTTTTTCGCTCTGAACTCCGCCAGCAAATTTTTATCGGAGTCGATTACTCTTTTTACCATATCAAGTCTTGTCAGGAAATCGGAAAAACTGGAGGATTCCAGCAGAACTTCTATGTAATCCACCGGCCCTGTCATATACATAGCTTTCATGCGCGTGTTTAGAGTCTCCCTCTGATCTTCAACCTGAGCCTGGGCAATTTCCAGCTGTTGCTGGGTGTTGACCAGTTTCTGCTGGGTATCCCTGAGCCTGGCTTCGGCAGCAGACAGTTCGTTTTGGGCCTTTTTCAAATCATTTTCGATGATGGCCAGTTCTGAAGCCACATCCCTCTTTTTTTCGGTTACTACTTTGAGGTTATTTCGGATATTGGTAAGTTTTGCCTTAATAATGCTCTGCTGTTTCTTCAAATCCTGCAGGTCTATGGCCAAAGCCGGTATTGCATTGGCACAAATAAATATTAATACCATCAGCGCCGTTATCAATCTACGCTTTTTCCCTCTCAAATCGATCCTCCTTTCCAAAAACTCTGCGGTCATCGCACATTATACATGCAGGAAGCGCCTTATGGAAAAGCTGCTGCCAAAAGCCCCTATAAACATGCCAATGGCCAGAAAGCCCAGGGCGTAATTATAAAACTCCTCCATCGGAATGAGTGATATCATCGGAATATTAAGCTTTACGATATTGTAAAGATAAACATACCCGCCGGCAAGGATGCCTATAGCTATCGCCGAGCCGATGAAGCCCAGCACCATGCCTTCTATGAGAAAAGGCCAACGCACAAACCAGTCGGTGGCACCGATATATTTCATTATGTTTATTTCCCTGCGCCTGGCAAAGACCGTTAGCCTTATGGTGTTTGAAATGATGAAGATGGATACCGCCGCAAAAACCACCATAATTACAAGACCCAGGAGCCTTATCCAGTAAATGATGTTAAACAGTTTTTCTACCACTCCCTTTCCGTATTTTACCTCTTCCACACCCTTCAGATTTTGGATTTCGCCGGCCACGCTGGCCACATTCTGAGGGTTATCGACTTTTATTCTGAAAGAATTGGGCAGGGGATTGTCGATTCCCTCCAGCAAGTCTTTCCCCACCTGCTGCTTAAATTCTTCCAGAGCAGCCTCCTTTGAAATAAACTTAACCTCTTTTACACCGCTTATCGAAGATATCTGTGAATTCAGGCGAGTGATGCCAATGCTGTCCACCGTGTCCTCAAGGTACGCCGTTATTTCAACCTGAGATTCCACATCTTTCAAAATGTGATCAAAGTTTACAGATATCAACAGAAAGGAACCCAGGATGATAAGGGCGGAGGCTACTGCTCCTATGGAAGCCAGACTCATCCACCGGTTTCTGATAAGGCTGATAAAGGCCTCTTTGAAAAAATAGTTGAACGTCCTAAGCCTCATTGCTGTATACACCTCTCTCTTCGTCCCTTACCAGCCTGCCCTTATCCAGCTGCAAAACTCTTTTTCGCATGGCATTGACCAGCTCCCTGGCATGGGTGGCCACCACTACCGTAGTCCCCCTCTTGTTGATATCGCTCAATAACTTCATGATCTCCCACGATGTATCGGGATCAAGGTTGCCCGTCGGTTCGTCGGCTACCAGCACATCAGGCTCGTTCACCAGCGCCCGCGCCAGTGCAACCCTCTGCTGCTCCCCTCCCGAGAGTTCGGATGGCTTTGCGTCGGCCTTGTGGGATAGACCTACCCTCTCCAGCACCTGGGGCACTTTCCTTCTGATTTCCCTGCTTGATGCTTCTACCACTTCCATGGCAAAAGCCACATTCTCATAGGCGGTCTTTTCCGGCAGGAGCCTGAAATCCTGAAATACAATACCGATACGCCGTCTGAGAAACGGAATATCCCTGTTTCTCATCCTGGTGATGTTCTTGCCGTTGAAAAAAATCTGTCCCCTTGTGGGCAATTCTTCGCGGAACAACAATTTGATAAATGTTGATTTCCCTGCTCCGCTGGGGCCTACTATAAATACAAATTCTCCTCTTGAAATCTTCAAATTTATATCCTTCAAGGCGTCCAGGCCGCCCGGATATACTTTAGAAACCCCGAACATTTCTATCATGAAAATCACTCCCAGCGAATTAACACCTATCTTTTAAACTTCGACGTCAATCTTAAAATTCCTTCATAAAAAACTATAAAAATATGGAAATTATCATAGTTCGCCAGCATTTTATAGTATACCATCAAAAAACCCCTGCCTCAACACCGGTATCCTGCATATGCCGCTTTCTGGAGAAAAAAGCTAATTCTTCAGACAAATAATCGGCACGACTTCGCCAGAAATTGCATATATCCCATAATAAACCAAAAAGGGCGGATTTTAGCATCCCGCCCTCGCAAAATATAGGATTTCACCTTATAGTTTAACTAATCATCAATAATTATATCTTGCCAACCGCTGCCTCACTTCTTCGGGTATCAAATCTTCTACCTTTCCGGTAGCCAGACATATGTTGGTGTCTGCCGCACCGTAATACACCAGGATTTCATCGTCATCATCCAACACTTCTTTATCCAGAGCCGGCACTGCACCACAAGTGAACACCACGTTAGGCACCCAGCATTCACCCTTTTTCCCTATCTCGCAATCGGTTTCGGGAGATAGTATGGGGTTTGGTGAACGGTAAAGCAACCGTCCCGGATCTTTCAAGTCCACAAGGATTACTCCCAGCCTGTACAGCATTTCTCTGTCAACGCCATGGTATATTAAAAGCCAGCCGTATTTCGTCTTTATAGGCTGGGCACCGGCTCCGATTTTCAATGAATCCCACATCAGGCCAGACCGGGGGCCCATTATTATCTTATGGCCATTTTTGGGCCACGGGAATACCAGCTCATTGGAATAGGATATCCATATGCTCGGCTCTATGCGGTGATATATGACATATTTTCCCTCAATCTTTTCCGGAAACAGGAAAGCATCCTTATCCCACAGGCCCGGGAAGGCCAGTCCTCTCCGCTTCCATCTGTCGAAATCCCTGTTCAAGAAGTCTTTCACCGGTATGGATGCTGCTGCTATCTGGGCTACTACACCGTCGTAAGCGGTATACAGCATGAAAATCTCGTCCTCGATTATTACAACTCTGGGGTCTTCGCATCCTTTCCTCTCCTGCTCCGTTTCGGGAACAAAAACCGGCTTATCCAATCTTTCAATTATATTATATCCATCCGATATGGCAAGACCTATCCTGGAAACTTCATCCTGCCCAAAAGCCCGATAGAGCAGGTAGACCCGATCTTTGACCCTTAAAGCTGCGGTGTTGAGCACGTATTTGCTTTCCCACCAGTGATCCTTGATGGGACTTAATATGGGATTGCGGGAAAACCTCTTTAACATGCGGGCTTTGGGCCAGTTTTCCAGCTCCTGTATCACTATTTCTTCCCGCGGCGGCTTTACGCCAAGAAGCACCACGCTCAGGTCGCTGCTCTCCCTGCCCTGGCTTATTAGCTGAAAAACCTGTTCCATAATTTCCGCAGGGTTATATCCCATTTCCTTATAAAGTTCTTCCAGCAGGTCATGATTGAACCAGTCCCGCTCTATATGCAAAGATAGAGGGGTGGGTACCCCTTCTCCGCCTTTAAAACTATAACCTGCCCAGGTCCATGCCGAACACGGGAGGAATGTGCCATCTTCCAGCACCAGACTGAGGCCGTAGCCCGCCGCCATAGCTGCTATCCTGCTGGCATCTTCTGGCCTGTTTTCTTCTGCCAGACTGGAGGCCAGTTTTTTCAACCTTGCAGTCAATTGCCGGTGGTGCCAGTTTTCAAAGATATGATGGGCAGAAAACATGGCTTTCCCGTAATGCCCCAAAATGGAATTTACAAATTTCCTTCCCACTTCTTTCCTTTCCCGGGCATAGGTCTTCCACAGTTCCGAAAAGTGCTCCGCCTCCACTATGCTTTTGGCAATCCTTGTAAAATACCGGAGCTTTGGATAATCGCCGCCCATACCCTTCCCCAGGTTCATCACGGCTATCCGGGCTGTCAGGCGGTTGAGGTCCGATATCTCTCTCAACTCGTTCAATGCAGGGAATTTATTCCTGCTCACTACCATACCAGAAAGTTCCACTTCCTCGAAGCTGTCGGGCCTTAGATTATCCTTCAACCAGTGGAAAATGCGATCAAAATAATCCTTATCTTCGGTAAACTGGGCCAGTGTCAGAATATCCCTGACTTCCATGTTGTCCAGGAGCTGCCTCATGTTTCTAAAGCCCATTCTTATTATAAGATTTCTCGGCGGAAACTCGTACAGAAGTTTTCTCAAAATTTCCCACTTGACCACAGTAATTCTCTTGTGGGGGAAAATGTCAAAAAGTTTCGTTATCATGTTCATGGTGCCCTCTTCGGTGTACAGGTCTCCGGGATATAAACTATCGACGGTTTTTTCTAATTGTGCCATGAATTTTGCATAGTTTCTGGCAATTTCCCCCGAAGGAGCATTGCTGTCAATATTTATCATTTGCAGGAAATTCTTGAAAGAAACTTCGTATTTCTTTTGCAATCTCTTAAAAATATTGCCGGTGAATACCTCCCTTTTATCGGCACCTTTGAGTTTTTTGGGAAGGATGATGGGGACGCCGGGTATGAATTCAAGATAGTCCAGCGGCGTAAGTACAGGCCTTGTCTTTTCTGCTTTTTGAACCCATCTTTCAGTAAACTCCGCCCTGCCATCCATAAAAGCGCGCCTATGTTCATCAAATATATCCCGAGCCCTTGCGGCCATGACCCTTTCCTCATCCAGACCGCTCCTGGCTACAACTTTCTCAAGAGCTGTCATTTCCTTTAGAAAACATGCGCTCACTCCATCAAAGACTGTTGCAGCACATTCCAGGATTTTTTCTTTTTCTACATCCCTGCGAAAATTGTAGGCCAGTAGAAATTCATATGCCATTTTTGCCCATGCCGAAGACTCTATTTTGTACAGAGAATTGTTAAGAAACCCTTCCAGTAATTCTATGGACTCACGGCTTAAAATTCCGCACAGAAAATCCCGGTAATTGAAAAAACCTTCTCTGAACGATTCCAGAAAATCCATAAAATTGCATATGATTTCCGTTGGCGGCTCCGCGCTCTCCCTCCCAATAACGTCGGGAGTTCTAACGGCAGGTTTTTGCTTCAGCCATATTTCCTCATCCCTGTTGATACATTCGAACAGAGTGCCCGCAATCTGCTTGAAAACCATTTTTTTCTCGCTGGAAGTGGCCCGCGTTAACTTTGGCCCCAGCTGGACCTCACAGATCCTTTTTCCCCATCTCAAGGCCGTGGTTACAAGCCACGGATCTATGCCGTAACCTCCCACCACTTCCCTGCACTGATCAAATTCCGCACAAAAATCCTCCACCAGGTCGTGAGAAATGGAAAAAACGCCGCTGATGGGGTCGGAAAGTTTAATGCCGTAAAGGGCGGAAATAAAAGGAGATACCATCATGGCTCCCGCCATGTCCTCAAAAGGATGGCGCCTGAAACTTGCTATTGCCATATCGTATTCATCCAGAATGGGCCTTGCGAGCCTGTCGATCCATTCGGGCTTTAACCCCATGTTCTCCCGGCTGTCAAGGCCCGCTTCCAGGAGTATTACATCGGCTTCGTAGAGGCGTGCCAGTTCAAATATGGCCCTGATACTCCAACCTTTACCATTTATTCCTCGGGGCATCAAAAAAGTTGCAACGGGAACATCTTTGTATTCCTCCATTAACTTATTAAGTGCCAGGCCCCCTGCCGGGTCTCCGGCACATACCACCAATTTTTGCAGCTGCTGGGTTTGAAGGCTGTCCAGAGCAATACTTACGACTTTACGCAAGGTTTCTTCTTCATCATTATAAAAGGGGATGCCTATAATAACATCCGCCTTTTCAATTTGTTCCACCTGATGTCTTGCTTTGCTTATAGTTTCGTTGAAAAGGTTTCCCAGATTAACACTTGCGTATTCTTCCACGGGGAACCCTCCTTAAACTGCAGGGATTAACCTTTGCCTTTTTTTCTCGATAACATCGTTTAAGACCTGGTGTGCCATGAGGAAGGATATTACCGCTTCTGCTCCCTGGTTCAGGTTTACTCCGTCAGGAACCAGGGCATCATGGCAGCCCTGTGTTTTTTCATTATACAGAGGTATGCCATTGATATTCTTCCCCCAGTACCATTCATATGCAGTTTGCGCTTTTGAAATATATTCCATTTGTCCAGTGACGATAAAGGCTTCGAGACATGCCAGCACTATAGATGCCGCATCCACGGGCTGCTGGTCGAAAGGCGGGATAAAACTTTGCTTCTGCCACCAGCCGCGGTTGCCCACGATATTAAGATAACCTTTTTTAAACAGAGAATCCGTTAGAAAATTCAGTGTGTCCCTGGCCACCTTTAAGGCAACGCTATCTCCGCTGACCCTATAGAAGCTAAAAAGGGAATGGGGCAACAGAGCATTGCAGTAAGTAAGTTTATCTTCAAACCATAGCCAATTCTGGGTGCGGTTTATCGCATACAGTTTTATTAGCTTCCGTGCCATATTTTTTGCTTTTTTCAAAAGAAATGGCTCCCATCGATAGTTTATCAGGTTCACCACTCCCAGCAGAGTATAAGCTATGGCTCTTGGTGAATTAAGCTGCATTGCCCGGGGAAGTGCCCTTTTCAGCATTATTCTGGCCATTTTTTCGGTTTCCGGTATGCCGCAGTCCAGAGCGAAGCTGGCCGCCAGAACACCTCTGCCTATACTGTCTTCGGAGTTTATAACGGGTAAGAATTTGCCGTTTACTTTCAGGTTCTGCCACATTCCTTTTGAATCCTGGGCCTCATCCAGAAATCGTGCATATATGTTTACCAGTTTTTCCCTCTCCTCCGTCTCCATTCCCAGGGCGACTATCAATGCTCTGGCATTATCATCCACCGTATACCCGCTTTCCTTAAGGGGTCTTGACCTGTCGGCAAACTGGATAATGCCGGTGGAATCGGTCATGTTCAAAAGATGCCGGTACATTCAATACACCTTCCTCTCAGCTTTTACCTGTAGAATGCTCTGCAATATGCTTATATATTTCTTGGCCACTTCAGGCCAGAGCATGGTCTTTCCAAGTTTCAGGGCTTTCTTTTCAAGCTGGGATTTCAACTGGGGACTTGAAAGAATCCTGTCTATCAGCGTGGCTATTTCTTCCGGATTTGCCTGAGATGCCACCAAACCTCGGCCATCAGTCAGTACTTCCAGCGAGTAGTCGTAAGGTGTTGATACAATGGCCCTTCCACATCCAATGGCATAGGACAGAGTGCCGCTCACTGCCTGATTGCGGTGAGGATAAGGCGTAAGATATACATCAGTCATGTACAGTATTTCTCCCAGCTCTTCCAGGCTTATAAACCTGTTGATAAACCTTACGTTATCTTCCACGCCGGTCTTTTCAATCAAATCCAGCAAACTCTCCCGGTAGGCCTCGCCCATTCTTTTTTTCAGATTTGGATGTGTCTCCCCCGCCACCAGATATACTATATCCGGGTATTTCTCCTTCAAATGTGATATGGCCTTTATGCCCAGTTCAATACCCTTGCCAGGACCGATGAACCCAAAGGTGGTTACCAGAGGCCGCCCGGCTATATCGTATGCTCTTTTCAGTACTTCCCTGGGTTTTTCTTTAAAAATGGGCACTCCATGGGGAACTACGAAAATCTTTTCAGGAGGGATGTGATAAACTCTGCTTAAAAGTTCGGAAGATCGACGGGTCATGCACAGGACCGCCAGAGCCTTTTCCCCGAGTTTTGCAAGGATTCCCCTCTGACGAAATCCCGGAAGGGGCAGAACCGTATGTGTATTCAAAATGAAAGGCTTTTCCAGATTGGACGCAAAATCGAGAACATAGGCCCCATCGCGACCGCCAAAAATGCCGTATTCGTGCTCGATAAAGACAGCATCTACTTCAGCCGAGTTTAAATACTCTGCCGCTATTTGAAAATCGTCTCTCCTGTCCTCTTTCAGCTCGAATACCACCTCCGGCGGATAGTTATATGAAGAATTTTTGTCAGTGATGGCCAGAATTGAAACATTTTCCCCCCAAAGGGATAAATTATTTTTCAAATCTCTGGAAAATGAGGCTATACCACATTCCCTCGGAGGGTAAGTGGACAATATGGCAAGATTCATAAACATATCCCCCTGCTTTTATAAATATTTTGATTTTTTATATGCCTTGTTACCGTATTAATATTATTTTATATTAAGCCTCATATTATCCCATCACTGTATTTTTTACAAAAGGACCTGGAAAAAATATTCTTTAAACTTAATATAATGTTACATAAAAAATTTATTCTTATCAAATTTTATCCGAAAGTGAACGAAAAAGAAAATCGCCCAGAAATTATTTCTGGACGGGCTATTCAGAAATAACAGTTATTATTAACGGCATTTTTTGATTATCTGAAAATATTTGTTTTTTGTATATTGCATCTTTCATAATGCAGTACTTTGATAAATTCTCCTATGTCCACGATAAATTTTCCGCGCCCCGGCCAGTCTATCTTTACATCCGGCCTGTTTAGCGGAATCTCCCGCACCCGGTTTCCCGAAAAGATTTTTAAAGAAAGATCCTGCACCATACTGCCCGGGTCCAGCCATATGTTGTTTTCTATAATGAGCCTGATGTCATCGTCAGGATCTATAAGTAAAATGTTTAAGTTACAAGCGGGTTCAGCTTCGAAAATGCCCGTCAGGTCCCTGTAGGTATAGCATCTTTCCCGACCCAAGGCCGCCAGCCTCTTTCCCCCAAGGATGGTCCCGGAAAATTCAAAAGTATCTCTCGATTTGCTTTCTTCCAGTATTTCACCGTTATAGACTGCCTTCATGCTTAACTCATATCCGTGATTTATGCAAACGGCCCTTTGAGTGAAAAGTTCAATTCCCACCTGCATTGTAAGCCCTCCATTCCAAAATCATCGTTCATTCCATAATATTCATATAGCCCGGAAGTTGTTACATTTTTAGGGCAAGTCTTGAAATAAAGGTCATATAACGAACAAATAAAAAACACCAAGAAGGAATAACAAAAATTGCATAGAATATAATTATAGAGATTAATTTTACTAAAATTGTAAGACGTTACTGTATGACCCTTAGTAATAATCGGGAGGGGAAAAATTTGAAGAACCTAGGAGAGTTCAAACAGGAAATCATCAAGATAAACAATCAGACCAATGAAGAAATGTACGGCAGAGGTCTGGACTGGCAGAAGATAGACATCATCGGTGACAAAATAATTATACTGGCTTTAAATCGCAGGATATCGGTATTAAAACATATAGACGGCAAGGACTCCCTTACTGCCCGACTTATGGACCTGGCCCTGCTCAACGAATTCAAGGTCCGATTCAAAACTTATTTTGAGGAAACCTTCGGATTAAAAGTCAGGACTGTTTTGAAAGACTACGATCCCGTAAACCAGCTGGCAGGCACCATCGTCATCACCGCAGAGCCCGTGGAAGAATTTCTGGCAAGGGAAAGCTCCTGATGCCATAATCGGATACAAGAGGTCAATATTTTTTAAAAAAGTTCCGATATACTCTTGACAAAATTATCATTTATCTGTATATTTTTATTAAAAGCTTGCCTTAATTGAATACTGGACTGGATAAGAAAGATCCGCAAGGATAGTTCGAGGCCGTCAAATAAATACTTTTAAAGGGAACTGTTTTATCATTTTCCAGGGCGGAATGATGATAGAATTTTCCCAGGGTAAAGTATTTATTTGGCGGCCTCTTTATTTGTCCGATCCATCTTTCCAATTCTCATCCTGTACGACCTGGCAGATCGTAAAGAGAAATGTCAGGGCCTGGCATCATTATATTTAAAAAAGGAGAGGACCAGATTGAAGGTAAAAGACATAGTTAAAGTGCTGGACCAAATTACGGGAGGGAGGGTAGTAACAGACACTTCGGATATTTTCACCGGCAAGAACCCTTTCGTCGTGATGAAATCATCCAACATACCCGGAAAATCGGTGGTGGAAATTCCGGGCCTGGTCTTTGGCGATCCCGAAGCTGAGGTCCGCAAAGTTGCTGTCACCATGACCCTTACCGAGGGAAATATCGAACTGGCAGGAGCAACCGGAGTTGACGTAATAGTTGCCCACCACCCCATAGCCGATGCAGCCAATTCCGGAGGCGTCACCTTAAAGTATTATCTTGGACTTTACAATATATCCGTCCTCGAGCTTCACGAGGCTTTTCACGGTCTGCATCCTGGTATCGCCTACATCCACGGCCATAAAGCTTTCAGGGTTGACATAAGATACGGTGGTATCCCTGGAAATATCATGTATGTTGGCAAAGCCCTGGACGATGTTAAGACACTTGGGGACATGCTCTCTCGTCTCAACCGGATGATGGACATGGAAAAGGAAGCGGAAATCATGAAAATGGAAAAATCTCTCCTGGGTTGCAGGGATATAATGGATTCCGCCACGGCGGTGGGCGGGGAAATTTATCTTGGGACACCCGACAGCCCCGTAAATACCATCCTCCATATTTTCCCTCATACGGGCTTCACCCCAGAGCATCTGGCAAAAGCCAAAAGCGAACATCCCGAAATAGATACAGTGCTGGCTACCATCAGTCGTGTGAAGAAGGACAGCGAACTTGTGAAAAAGGCGCAGGAACTAAATCTCAATTTTATATGCGGCAACTCCCATGCTCTGGAAATTTTCGAAAACGGCCTGCCTCTGGCGTATGCTCTGAGACACTATCTGCCCGAAGACGTGGAGATATATATATTCCGGGAGAGAATCACGTCGACTCCTCTGGCATGTTTTGGGTCGAGGGATATTCAGGAATATGCAAAATATATAACGGAAAATTACCTGATTAATCATTAATCTGAATAACGCCAGCATACTGCAGGCTTTCGGGGAGGTGATTTACTTAACTAATTTATAGGTTTTTTTCTGGAATTTTTAATTTTTAACAAGGAGGTCATTTAAAAATGGCAGTCAAGGAAAAAGAAATCGCAGTCAGCGAAAGAAAGATGGAAACTATAGAATATGTCGGTTTAACCTTGTTATTTCTTTCACTGGTAGTTCTTTTCGTAAAACCATCTCTTATCGGCGGTATATTTGATGCTATGCTTGGAAAAGTAGTGCCTACCGTAGTTAAAGTTTATCTCACCGGGACACTGGGCAGTGCCATAATACTTTCCGTCATGACAGGCCGCATCCTGGAACGCCTGGGGTTTACCGACGCCCTGGTGAGGGTATTCACCCCCCTTGCCCGCTTAATAAAAATCACCCCGCTGGTAATAGTTCCTGCCATCTATAACATCCTAGGTGATATCAACGCTGCGGGCAGGATAACTGCACCTTCGCTTAAAAAAGCCGGTGCCACCAAAGACGAACAAAAGATAGCCATAGTCACCATGTGCCAGTCTGAGCAGTCCTTTTCAACCTTTATGCTGGGCCTTCTTGCATTTACAAAAGGTGGGATCTGGGCTTTCCCGATTATCGTAGTCGGTCTGTTTTTACCTGTAATAGCGGTACCATGGATCTTAAGTAAAACCTTTTTCAGAGATGTAAAATATAAGGATATCAGCGAAATGCCCCGCTTTACACCCACGACACCTGCCATCCCCACCGTGTTCAACGGTGCTCGGGAAGGTGCAGAACTTTTGTTTCTTCTGCTGATCCCCGCTGCTGCAGTAGTATTTGCACTAATGGGAGCACTGGATTTCATAGGTATCTGGAAGCCTATCGAATCGGCTATGTCTGCGGCGTTGCAAGCTCTATCCATCGATCCCACCACCGGCATGCAATCAATTCTCGTGGCCCCTACCCTTGCCATGAATACGCTGGTGGAAAACATAAGTAAGATTCCTCCACGGCTGGCCATAGGTTCCTTTATTCTCGCAGCCTCCGGCTTGCCGCTGCAGATCCCGCTGGCGCAGATTCCGGCAGTTTGGTCTCAAAATTCAGACCTGACAGCCAGCGAAGCTATGCAGGCAGCAGTCCTGGGCATCATTATAAGGGTTTTGTCGGCCTTTGCCATGGCCTGGATACTCACGCCGCTGGTGGTATAAAGTCAAACAGCAAAAAGTTAAAGCCCCGGTTCACCGGGGTTTTAACTTTTGCTCAGTAAACTTGCATATCATTCCATTCTGGCCTTTAACTTCTGATCTTTGAAATCAGTTCCTTTGCCGCCTCTGCTATATCCTCCGCAGTTAGATGATAGATTTTGAGGAGTTCATCGGGGTTGCCCGACTGGCCGAACTCGTCGGCTATGCCTATCCTCTTCATGGGGGTGGGTCTTTCTTCTGCCAG
>DUMA01000023.1 GCA_012840135.1 Thermoanaerobacterales bacterium | reverse complement strand
GTAACCGTTCCCGACCTTATATGCATTGTCTCCGACGACACGAAACAACCTGTTACAAACCCGAATTTTGAACCCGGGCTAAGGGTCTCCGTGATCGGGTTACCCGCACCAAAAGAGTGGAGGACCTCCGAGGGCCTCAAGGTCTTCGGGCCAAAGCACTTTGGGTATGATATCGAGTATGTGCCCATCGAAAAAAAGTTTTAAAACGGGAGGCTTAACAGCATGAAGAAAATCCTGGTAATAAGCCCCATCACTACCGTGCATTTTAGTGGGATGACAAAGGAATATCTTGAGGGTATAAGAAGTCCGGGCACTGAAGTGGAATATGTAAATATAAAAAAGGGGCCGGCGTCGATTGAGACCTTTTACGATGAAGCCTATGCACTCCCCGAAATATTGAGAATAGTGGATGAATATAATACAAAATGCGATGCCATAATGATTAACTGCTTTGCGGACCCAGCCGTAAACGCCGCCAGGGAACTTGCCGACATCCCCGTCGTAGGCCCGGCTGAAGCATCCATGGCCCTTGCCCTCATGCTTGGTCACAAATTTGCCGTCATCTCCACTTTGAGGAATTCCGGGCCATGGATAGAGCTTCAAGCCAGGACCTACGGGATAGAGAACCGGATGGCGGCGGCAATAGGGATAGATATACCGGTGCTAGAACTTAAGACAGACTTAAAAAAGACCGCTGCATACCTCATAGATGCTGCAAAAGAGCTTATAGAATCGAAAGGGGCCGAAGTAATAGTCCTGGGGTGCACCGGTATGGCGCCTGTTGCCGATATGATCAGGAAAGAATTAAACGTCCCCGTAGTTGAGCCCATGGCTGCAGCCTTCAAAATGGCTGAAATGATGGCTGATCTAAGGCTAAAGCACTCAAAGATCGGACTGTACATGACTCCAGATAAAGGGAAGATAAGCGGTTGTTAATCGGAGGGAACTGAATGATCTTGCAGATTTCATTAACGGTGCCCGAGACGAAAGCAGTAATTGCCAGGGCTTCTGCGTCACTGCCGGAAGTCAGGAAAGCTCTGGACGGCGGCCGTATTTTCCTGAAAGGCGGCACAACGGTTTCCATGCTTGCGGAAGAACTTGCAGGCATGAAACTTGGTATTTGCGGCAGGATCTCTCCTCTTGGCGCTAAGGGGCCCAAATACGTGCAGCTTGACGCCCCTCACAGCATAGTGATAGAAAACGGCCAGGTGAAAAGCGTGGATGATACAGAAGAAGAAGAGGTATTAAAATTAAAAAAAGACGATGTATTTGTTATAGGGGCCAATGCCATAGATATTCACGGAAATGCGGCCATGATGGCGGGAAGCTCTTTGGGGGGCCCTCCGGGCAGGATATTAGGGGGCCTGATGGCTGAAGGGGTCAACATATTGATACTGGCAGGACTCGAAAAACTGATTCCGGTTGACATAAGTCACGCCGTAAAAGCATGCGGCCGAAAAAAGATCGACCTGGCCTTTGGAATGGCCGTGGGGCTTATCCCCGTTTTTGGAAAACTTATTACAGAACAGACCGCTATGGAAATATTCGCTGATGTAAGATGCACGGTTATTGGGAAGGGCGGAATCTGCGGAGCCGAAGGAGCCACAACAATGGTAGTGGAGGGCGAAAAAAGGGAAATAAAAAAGATTTATGACCTTGTGAAAAACATAAAGGGTGTGTCAACCAGCGGCTCGGAGAAAAGCCTAAAGGAATGTATTAAAGCCGGATACGGATGCAGTGATGACCTGGCGTGCATATATAAAAATCCCATAACTCCAGGTTTTTGGGATGATGAAAAATGATTGTTGAGATTATATAATCTAGCAGTGGTTTACGAATTACTGAAAAAAATTACATTAAAAGAATTAATATATGTTAGTGTTTATCCGAAACATCGAAGTTTCGGATACTTTTATATTATATTATCTACAAAGTTTGTGGATCTTGACCGCTATAGAGATCTGTTCATAAAAACCGCCGACCATATGTTCCATATGAAGTATTTCCTTGATTTTTTCGATGCGATATCTTATGGTATTGACATGAAGAAAAAGGGCTTTTGCCGTTCGGGCGATGTCGCCGTCATTTTCCACGTAACAAATCATAGTCTCCAGAAGCCTGGTGCGGTATTTCCGGTCATATTCCTTTACGGGGTTTATGATTTCGCTCATATAACTTTTAAGTTCCGGTTCATTCTTCAAAAGCATCAAAAGTCTGTAAATCCCCAGGTCTCTGTAAAAAACGATATTTTTATCTTCCATGGCTCGGGCTGCATCGCATGCCAGCAAGGCTTCTTTAATGCACATGTTTATTTCAGAAAGAGCTTCGTGCAAAGTGCTGATCCCAAGCCTGTATTTTCCGCCGATGCCTTCAACCGCTTTTATGATCGCATCTATGCGCAGATCGATACCTTTCCTTGATTCGTTTCCGAAGCTCATCAGGACAAGGACACCGCTTTTATATTTGAGCAAT
Organism: Thermoanaerobacterales bacterium; assembly: GCA_012840135.1. Classification (GTDB taxonomy): domain Bacteria; phylum Bacillota; class Thermosediminibacteria; order Thermosediminibacterales; family Tepidanaerobacteraceae; genus Biomaibacter. The sequence goes on along the minus strand of DUMA01000023.1, from coordinate 219,848 downwards.
GACCAGTGATCTGGAAGATCAGTGCGGTTTTTTAATTTCCTTAATATATCTTCAGCAGAAAATACCACATTTTCATAAAAGGCGGCCACAATTTTTTCCTTGAACCTGGTATTTATTTTTTTTGCGGTTTCATATATTTCTCTTGCAGTATTCCCCGGCAAAAGCATTGTATCCACATGCATTTCATTTATAATGTCGTCTTTGCTCTGAATGATAGCATCCATCACATTCGTGATTATTTCGGCATAAGGCACAACATTGGGAAGAATCATTACCGGAAAGCATGCTTTGTCGGCAAGTCGTTTAACGGACTCAGAAAGGTCGGAAAGGTACATGTCTATAACGCACAGCCCGCTGCATCCGCAGTCTACCAGAGCTTGTATCATGGAAAGCTGAGCGTCGACATCTTCTTTAAAGGCGAAAAAAGCGGTAATAAAAAAATCTCCCTCAGTGAATAATTCGGGGGACTCGGGACATTCTATTACGCTCACTCTTTTTATGAACCTGTCAAGCCCCTTTTCGCCGGCTATTAATTTAGCCCTGTCAAGCCCTTTCAATTTTAAAGCTTCCCTGACGGTTATTCCCATGATGTTCACCTCGCCGGACAATTTAAGTTTAATAATAATTCTAGAAAAACAATAAAAATCCTGCAGGTTGTTGCAGGAAAATCTGACAATGGTGTGGATAGAAAAACCCGCTTAATAGCGGGTTTTTAATATTTAGGGCAGGCTTTATTAATGCTGCTGACCTTACCCCGGATTTAGGGGAATGTGTTATTTAAACTTTTCTCCCTTTTCCCTTGCCTGCTGGGCTTTTTCGTTTTTTGAAGGCTTGCCGTTATATTCAAAGGTGGCGCAATCGGTGGCCTGACATTCCTTCGCATTTTTCCCTGAAACTTCGATGGCTTCAGCATTGCAGAGATCGCCTTCATGCCAGTACTTGCAGGTATCTACAACACAGGTTACAGTGGGATTCAGCTGGCGGCCTGTACCTACAAGTTCTTCGGCAAATCCCACCCAGTTTACATTGTCGGCGGAACCAATCATATTCGCAAGGCCTCGTCTTTCAGCAAAGGTCTTGCACTCGGTTTGTTCGCGGGTCTTTGACATTTTTCCCACTTCTTCATTTAATATGTCTATATTGGCAGCGGCACAGAGGTTTCCGGGTATCCAGTGGGTGCAGGTGTTGACGATACATTTCACTTTTGGATTCGGACTATTATCCGTCATTTAAATTCCTCCCCGTTTCGGTGATTTAAGTGATATGGAACGAATTGCCATTAATTTGAAATCGGTTATTTTTTATAGTATTTTATATGTAAGGCAAATTAATACGCTTTTTACCATATGATCCGGTGAGCCGATAATTTTTTATACTGATTTCCACGCCGGGCAGGATCGGCGCAAAAATGTACTACTAATAGAGAGGAGGATTTTTCCAGCGAATGTCGAACTAATTATTAAAATACGGATGAGGTGATAAAATGTTGACCATAAAAGAATTAGCCAGATATATTGACCATACTCAGCTAAAACCTGTGGCTACATATGAGGATATCGAGAAACTGTGCAATGAAGCGAAAAGGTACGGGTTTTATTCGGTTTGCGTAAACTCCTGTTATGTAGAGTGCGCAGCTGAAAGACTGTCAGGAAGCGATGTTAAAGTTGCTGCTACCGTCGGTTTTCCTCTGGGAGCGGCAAGCTCTGGAGCGAAAGGTTTCGAAGCTGCGGAAGCCGTAAGGGCAGGAGCGAGCGAAATCGACATGGTAATAAATGTAGGGTTTTTAAAAAGCGGAGATTATTTTGCCGTGCGGGAAGACATTGAAGCGGTTGTAAAGGCTGCAAAACAAATCAATCCCGAGGCAAAAGTGAAAGCAATCCTGGAAATGTGCTATCTCAATCCCAGCGAAAAGGTTACGGCATGTGAACTGGCTTTGGATGCCGGGGCGGACTTCGTAAAGACATCCACCGGATTCGGATCTGGAGGAGCCGCTGTGGAAGATGTGGAGCTTATGAAAAAGATTGTGGGAGATACTATGGGTATCAAAGCCGCAGGAGGCATAAGGGACTTCAAGACAACCATGGCAATGATCGAGGCAGGAGCTACCCGGATCGGCACCAGTGCCGGAGTGGCCATCCTATCGGAGCTTAATCACGGTAAAAATGAGTGAAGGGAGGAATACCGCATGTACTGGGATAAACCCGGGAAACACAATACAGAAAAGACTCTGGAATTGGTTAAAAAGGCGGTGAGGGAAAGGGGCATCAAACACGTGGTGGTGGCATCTTCGGAGGGCTATACCGCAAAGTTGTTCAAGGATGCGGACCTGGGCGCAAATCTTGTGGTCGTCACCCACGCCTGCGGTTTCGAAGCACCGGGGGAAATGCAGTTTCCGGAGGAATTGCGGCAGGAGCTTATTTCATCGGGGGTAAGGGTGCTCACTACCACCCATGTGCTCTCCGGCATCGAGCGGGGGATGAGCCGCAAGTTTGGAGGAGTATACCCCACGGAAGTGATGGCAAACACCCTGCGGATGTTCGGCCAGGGTACGAAGGTATGCGTGGAGGTATCCATCATGGCCCTGGATGCAGGCCTTGTACCTTACGGAGAAGACATTATAGCGGTAGGCGGCAGCAATGAAGGCGCTGACACCGCTGTGATAATGCGGCCATCCCATGCGGCCAGCGCCTTTGACACCTGGATTTCGGAGATCCTTTGCAAACCGGCAAATAAAGAATAAAAACCCGGTCAATATTCTTTGGCCGGGCTAACAGTTATTTAAAGCATATACTATGCTTTTACAATGCCGGTCAGGAAGGGGCTTTATTGGAGGGTGAAGTTTTAACCAGGTCTCCCAGAATCTGTTTTGTGATGGGTCCCTCCACCCGGGCGGTGACAATGCCGTCTTTTCCTACCACGATGGTGGTGGGAACTCCCCGGATGAGGTAAGACCTCAATGTTTTTGCCTTTTCATCTTTTAAAACGGTGAATTTATACCCCTTGTTTTTAATATATGTGGAGAGTTTCTTCTGGTCCCGGTCGAGGTTAACCATCAACACTTCCACATCTGTGGGTTTTGACGAATTGAATGAATCAAACTCCGGCATTTCGGCAAGACAGTAAGGGCAGTCTAAGGACCAGAAATTTATGACCACCGTTTTGCCGCAAAGGCCGGAAAGCTTGACCTTGTTCCCTGAAAGGTCTTCCAGTTCAAAGTCCGGTGCCTTATATCCTTCGAAAGGTTTAATTTCCGGGGTAGTTTCGGATACCGCCTCATCTGAAGAGTTTTCCGAAGGTAAATTCCCTTCGCCGGATGATTTGGAAGAATCAGCGTTGGAAGGAGAACCGGAGGCGGGATTATCCCCCTTGATGTCTTTACTGCCGAAAACACCACATCCAGACGAAATAATTGTTAGAATCAACACGAGAGCAATGAGGATGGTCGATGCAAAAAGATTATTGCCAACAACTTTCATGCAACCTCTCCTTTCAACTTTATTACATATGTTTGATATTCTTCAAGACTTGGCAATGTTTGACCGCTTCTTACCTTTCAACTTTCATACTTATATTTGACGGGTTTAAGACTATGAAACTGTTATTTGTTATAGTCAGTGCAGACCGTTTCAGCCATATGAAGAAACATTAATCAAACGATTTTTGACAATTTTCCTTTGTGTCTAATTTTATGACCGCTATATCCTGTCCGAGTACAACAGAACTCCCATGATTATTAATACTGTTCCTGCCGCCTTCTGAAAATACGGCAGGTATTTTTTTGACACCTTTAAAAACCCCATAACCCTGTCGGAAGCCAGCGCCAGGATCAAAAAAGGCATCGCCAGTCCCGTGGAAAACACCAGAAGCAGCCAGAATCCGGCCAGGTAATTTTGAGTGGTGCCGGCCATGAAGAGTACCGAAGAGAGCACAGGGCCGATGCACGGTGTCCATCCCAGGGAAAAAGCACTTCCCAGTAGAAAGGCTGAAAGCGGCGTGACTTTTTCAAAATGCATTTCAGCCCGCCGTTCTTTAAGTAAGAAGGGCAGGTTAAAGGCTCCGAGCAAAAACAGTCCGAAAAATACCACAAAAGCTCCTGCTATTTTTGTAAGCCACAACCGATTAAAAAGCAGATACCGGCTGAAAGCCGTCACCGAAACTCCCAACAGGATGAATACAGCGGAAAATCCCAGGATAAAAAAGACGGTGTTGATAAACAGAACACTTCTTTTTTTTCCGGAACCAATGTAACTCCTGCCATTTTTTATATAATTTTCACCTGCACTTCCCGCCAGCACACTGACATAGACCGGCAATAGGGGAAGCACGCAGGGTGAAAAAAAGGCGAGAATTCCTGCCGCAAAAGCCGCCCAGAAACCAATGTTGCCCATTCTAATACACCTCCTGGTGTGTATTGACCCCGAAATTGGGGATATACGGGTAAACTATTCTATATATGAGTATTATATCATATATTTAGGATATATAAATATATTACTTTATTCCCTGTATATATCCTGATGTCAAGGATGATGTATAGCGGGGAAGAAAGCCTGATAAAGGCACATGCGGCCCAGACGGTCTCAGCTATAGAGCTGGAAAACGGCCGCATAAAATTCGCCGATTTGAAACAAATGTTGCAATAAAAAGAAACGTATGTTACAATCAAAGTAATTTTAATCATTTTCTACATTGTCTGGGGGAAGGAGATTTGGATAAGATAAACAGTATAAAAATGGAGCGCGTAAGTTTCAAAAGCGGGGGTGAGGATATCTTAAAAAATATTAATGTAGAATTTGAAGCGGGCTATATCCATACTTTGATCGGGCCATCCGGTGCCGGCAAATCGACCTTGATCAAGCTAATCAACCGTTTGATAGACCCCACCGAAGGGAGGGTATTGATAAACGGGATTGATATCAATAATTTTGACGTCATAAACCTGCGCAGGAAAATAGGTATGGTTTTTCAACAGGCTCATTTATTCGATGGGACCGTTTCGGATAACATAAAATACGGCCCACTGCTTATGGGAGAAAAAAACATTGATGTAAAGTATTACTTGAATATAGTGGGTCTTGAGGAAAGCTTCCAAAACAAAAATGTAAGCAATTTATCGGGAGGCGAGCAGCAGCGGATATCCATCGCCAGGACCCTTGCCAATAGGCCCGAGGTGATCCTGCTGGATGAGCCCACTTCAGCCCTGGATCCCACCTCGACTCAGCTGATAGAGGAACTAATACTGCAGCTTAAAAATAAATTGAACCTTACATTCATATGGATAACCCATAACATGGAACAGGCTAAAAGGGTGGGAGATTTTACTTATCTGGTGGTAGGCGGGGAACTGGTGGACTGCGGCAGAACAGGGGAATTATTTGAAAATCCCCGGAAGGAAATTACCAGGCTTTTTATCGATGGAAAGCTGACAGGGGGTAAATCAAAATGAATGCGATTTCGCTGACACTGGCATCAAGCCTTGTTTTAATATCGATATTTATCTCTTATTACCAAAACTTAAGCATTGAAAGGGAAATAGTCGTTGGCACCATCCGGGCGGTTATTCAGCTCACAATCGTGGGATATATCCTTCATTACATTTTTGCCGCCAACAACTTCTTCTTTACGTTGACCATGGTGACGGTTATGATCATCGTTGCCGGAAACAATGCGGCAAAGAGGGGCAGGGGCATACCTGGGGTCTTTTATTACATAACCGTATCCATTGCTGTCGGCACCGCCATAACTTTAGCCATATTGATTTTATTTGGGACTGTTCATTTTAGGCCCCAGGAAGTGATCCCGGTAGCCGGAATGATAATAGGCAATTCCATGATATCATCAGGCCTTACAGTGTCGAGATTAAAAGATGAGATGAAGAACCGGACTCTGGAAATTCAAACAGCGTTAGCTCTGGGAGCAAGTGCCCGGCAGGCTGTCCAAAAGATACTGAAGATATCTCTCAAGACCGGTATGATGCCTACTATAGATGGTATGAAGACCCTGGGCATAGTCCAGCTCCCTGGCATGATGACGGGTCTTATCCTGGGCGGAGTTGATCCTATAAATGCAGTAAAATACCAGATCATGGTCACATTCATGCTGGCTTCCACCGTGGCCATTTCATGCTTTTGCGTGACATTTCTGACCTATAAAGAGTTCTTCACGCCATATCACCAGTTGAAAGCTGGGGTTAAGTAATTTTTTCTCTTGGTAACTTTTTTCTTTTGGTGGTATATTTCTTCCAAACTGGAATGAAACTGTGCCTTTATGCTGAAATTATATCTCAATTAAAATATAATATTCTTGTTAATTGGAAAATAGCTAATCAAATAAAAGTTATTTATATAACAAAGAAGGATTCTTTACATAAGTGTCGAATTTATATTATGAAGTTAAGATGTGAAAATGTAATAACATATTCACATCAAGACATATTTTAAAAGGGGGGAAAGGTAGTAAGCGGTTTTTGAAAAAGATTATGCTTAAATTGAGATCTGGGTAGGGAGGTGGGATATGGTTTAGGTTCATATACTATGGTAATATTTGAATATGGCAGATAATCGAATGCTTTGCTTATTAATGAAATATCAGGGAGGAAAAACATATGAAAAAAACTATATCCGTTCTTTTGGCGGTATTACTGGTTGGCCTGCTTTTAGCGGGATGTGGAAGCAAACAAGCCCAACAGCCAGCCCAGCAGGAACAGGCCCAGCAGCAACAGCAATCCCAACCCCAGCAAGAACAGCAAAAAAAGGATAAATATGAATTTGCCGTTATAGTTAAAGCCACCGATTCGGATTTCTGGCAGTACGTTCTGATCGGTGCAAATAATGCTGCAAAAGATAACCCGGCCATCAACGTTACCACTTACGGGCCCCCTTCAGAGGCCGATATTGATAAGCAGGTTTCGATACTGGAAAATGTGGTAAACCAGAAACCCGATGCCATAGTAATAGCTTCGACCAGCTCCGATGCAACGGTTCCCGCCCTTGAAAAGGCTTATGATCAGGGCATTAAAATCATAACCATCGACAACAGGGTAAAGACAGACAAAATACATTCATTCCTGGCCACTGACAATATTGAGGCCGGCGGAAAAGCTGCCCAAAAGCTCGTGGACGAATTGAAGGCAAAGGGAATACCGCTGAAGGGCAAGGTGGGCTTAATCAGTGCCATGGCAGGTGTGCAGGTTCTGATTGATCGCGACAAGGGCTTTACCGATAAATTGAAGGAACTGGCTCCGGATATTGAAATAATCGGTCCCAGATATGTAGACAATGATGTGCTCAAAGCTGTCAGTGCTGCGGAAAACATTTTGACCGCAAATAAAGATGTCATCGGTTTCTTTGCGGACAACAATATGACCGGCGACGGCCTGGCCAGGGTAATCACCGAAAGAAAATTGCAGGATAAAGTGGTAGCAGTGGCTTTCGACTCCGATCCCGAAGAGATCAAGGCATTAGAAAGCGGAGCCCTCAAGGCTTTGATTCTGCAGGACCCATACGGCATGGGGTACAAGGGTGTAATGAGTGCGTACGATGCTCTACAGGGCAAGACTCTTGAAAAATATATAAATACGGGTTCCACCGTAGTGACCAAAGAAAATATGAATCAGCAGGATATCAAGGAATTACTCGATCCCACATTGAAAAAGAAATAAACAAAATTTACCGGGATAGGGCTGAAAGCCCTATCCCCTTGTAAAAGGGGTTATATTATGGCGGAACGCGAAATAGTAAGGATGGAAGGAATTACTAAAGAATTCCCCGGAGTAAGAGCTCTTTCAAATGTAAACCTGACGGTAAAAAAAGGGGAAGTACATGCCCTGGTGGGAGAAAACGGAGCCGGAAAATCCACTTTGATTAAAATACTCATGGGGGTCTACCAGAAAGATAAAGGCAGGATTTTTATAGAAGGCAGGGAAGTAAACATATCAAATCCCCTTGTGGCAAAAGAATACGGTCTGGGGGCGGTTTATCAGGATATAACGCTTGCTCCTCACCTTTCCGTGGGCGAGAATTTTTTTCTGGGAAAGCTGCCGGTCAAAAACGGCCTTATAGATTGGCCGACCGTATTCCGGGTTACCGATGAGACCCTGAGAAAACTGGATCTCAATATTGATCCCCGCAAGAGGCTGAAGGACCTTCCCGTGGCTCAGCAGGAAATGGTAGCCATCGCAAAGATGATTTATGAAAAAGTAAAACTTGTTATCTTTGATGAACCAACGGCACTGTTGACCAATGAGGAAACCCAAAAACTTTTTCAAATCATAAATAAGCTGAAAAAAGAAGGAGTAGGGGTCATATATATTTCGCACAGGCTGGAAGAAATATTCGGCATATGCGATACGGTGACGGTCCTGAAGGATGGCGAGAAGGTCGCCACCGTACCGGTGTCGGAGGTCAATGAGGACCGACTGATATCAATGATGGTGGGCCGTGACATAAAAGATATATACTCTATAAAACATTACGACACCGACGAAGTCGTACTTGAAGTGAAAAATTTAACCAGAGAGCCGAGATTCAGAAATATCAATTTCAAACTTTACAAAGGTGAAATCCTTGGAATGTTTGGTCTGGTAGGATCCGGCAGGACCGATATAGTCAGATGTATTTTCGGGGCCGACAAAGCCGATGCCGGAGAAATATATGTGAATGGCGTCAAACAATCGCTAAATTCGCCCATTGATGCAATTAAGGCAGGAATCGGTTTTTTGCCTGAAGACAGAAAACTGCAGGGCCTGGCGCTTCAGCTGCCGGTTATGACAAATACGAATATCGTGATATATGGGGATATCTCAAAGTTCGGGGTAATTGATGGAAGAGAAGAAAAGGTAAGGACGAATAAGTATGTAAAGGAACTGAACATCAAAACCCCCACCATATACCAGAAAGTAAAAAAACTCAGCGGCGGAAACCAGCAAAAAGTGGTTGTCTCCAAGTGGCTGAATGCGGAGAGCAAAATCTTCATATTTGACGAACCCACTGTCGGGGTCGATGTGGGTGCAAAATTGGAAATTTACAAGTTGTTTGAAAACCTTACATCCCAGGGAGCGTCTATAATTCTGATTTCTTCCTATCTGCCGGAGGTCATGGGCCTTGCAAAGAGGATTCTTGTCATGTATGAAGGAAATTGCACCGGTATTGTGAACAGGAATGAAGTTACGGACGAAGACGTGCTCAGACTGGCTTCAGGATTATCGATTGAAGGCAACAACTGCATGCAGGAGGGTATCCGATGAGCGTCAATACAAAAACTAAGACGACATTGATTAAGGGCAAATCTTTATCGGAAGGCACCATATTGATAGTTTTCCTTGTTCTTTTTGCATTGCTTTCATTGGCGGTGGATGGTTTTTTAACCGCCAACAATCTATCAAATCTGGTAAGGCAGACTTCAATTAACGGCGTTATAGCTCTTGGCATGACGTTTGTCATAGTTTCGGCAGGCATCGATCTTTCGGTGGGTTCCGTAGTGGGATTTTCGGGCATGTTTGCGGCAATTCTTATGACACAGGCAGGCATTAACCCGGTGTTTTCAATAATAATGGCCCTGATTGCCGGCACCCTGGTGGGCCTGCTGAACGGCATACTGATCTACGACGGCAAAGTGCCGCCGTTTATTGCCACTTTAGGTACGATGACCGTCTTCAGGGGAGTCATAATGCTGATAAGCGGGGCGAGAATGGTATCGGGTCTTCCCGAATCCTTTGTGAATTTTGCCCAGACGAGTATTCTGGGGATGCCTTCGCTTTTTGTCGTATGGGTTTTAATGATCCTTATTTCATCGTTTATAATGGCAAAGACGAGATTCGGCCGCAACATCTACGCCATAGGCAGCAATACAGAAGCGGCGAGGCTCAGCGGTATCAATATCAGAACAAATATGTACATGATATACGGGTACAGCGCATTGATGTCTTCCATTGCGGGCATCATGCTGGTTTCCAGGCTGGCCAACGGCATACCTACCGCCGGAGGCGGCTATGAACTGGATGCCATTGCTGCTGCCGTTATCGGCGGCGCCAGCCTGAACGGTGCCGAAGGTTCCATTATAGGAACGGTGGTGGGCGCCATGTTGATGTCCACTCTGCGCAATGCGGGAGACCTGCTGGGTATTGACCCGTTCATCCTCCAGATCCTGATAGGTGCCTTGATTGTAGCGGCTGTTTTGATAGATCAGGTAAAAAAACAAAATAAATAAATAATAGAATCAATCAAAATAAAGGGGTGATAACCGTGCAAAAAAGGCGGATAGGTACCACGGAGCTTGAAGCATCGGTCATAGGATTCGGTTGCTGGGTAATATCCGGCAGCAGCTTCTGGACTGGGACGGATGACGAATCGTCCATAAGGGCTATACAGGCTGCATTTGATATGGAGATAAACTTTTTTGACGTCGCTCCAGTGTATGGCTTCGGCCATGCGGAAGAGCTGCTGGGTAGAGCCTTAAAAGGGAAGAGAGATAAAGTCATAATAGCTTCCAAATGCGGACTGGTCTGGGATGATCAAAAGCGAATAACAAACCTGTTGTCAAAACAGAGCATTTTAAGAGAAATAGATGACAGCTTAAGAAGGCTTGGAACAGACTATATAGATATTTACCAGATGCACTGGCCCGATTACGAAACTCCCATTGAAGAGACCATGGATGCCTTAAACCAGATAAAAGAGGCGGGAAAGATAAGGTATATAGGAGCTTCGAATTTCCCCATCAGGCTCCTGAATGAAGCGAGAAAATACGGACAAATAGTATCGCACCAGTGCCTTTACAACATGATAGATAGAAACGCCGATTTTTACCACAATATACCTCTTTACTACAAGACCGAAGAAGAAATTATACCCGACTGCAAAGAACATAATATGGCCTTTATACCGTACAGTCCTCTCTGCCAGGGGCTGCTTGCCGGAACTTTTAAACCCGGGAAAAACTTCGATGAAAAAGATGTGCGAAATGCCAACCCGGAACTGAAAGGCGAAAAACTTGCCGAAAATCTTAAATTAGTGGAGGAGTTAAAAAAAGTAGCTGAAAAGATAGGCAGGCCGCTTTCCCAGATAGCCCTCAACTGGCTGATTAAAAATGAAACGGTGACCACCATCATCGCAGGAGCTACAAAAATAGCCCATATTAAAGACAATGTGGATAGCGCCGGTTGGGAGCTCGATGACGAAACATACAATGAAATAAATGCACTTCTTGATAAATATCGGAAAAAGTAATATGTTTAATGTAGAAAATATTTAAGCAAAGGAATGAAATAATGAATCTGGAAGCTGAAAAACTCAACAAAGAAATACCCGTACCGCTTTATTACCAATTAAAGGAAATATTGCTGTCTTATATTCGCAAAAATCAGCTGAATGCAGGTGATCCCATCCCCACGGAACTTGAACTTTGTCAGATTTTTAATATCAGCAGGCCTACCGTAAGGCAGGCCGTCAATGAGCTGGTCAAGGAAGGATATCTGAAAAAGATAAAAGGGAAAGGGACCTTTATCACAGAGCCGAAAATCAATCAGGAGTATACTCACAGGATAGTCAGCTTCAATGATGAGATGAAGCAAAAGGGTCTTATACCCAAAACAAAAGTCTTGAAGAAAAGGTATATGGCTGCCGACGAGAATGTAGCCCAAAAGCTGAATTTGACCGTGGGAGAGGAAGTTTTTCACCTGAAAAGGCTGCGCTTTGCCAACGACGAACCCATCGTCTTTCTGGACAGCTTCATACCGCTTAAACTGTGTCCCGGGATCATAGAAGTAGATTTTGTGAATAATTCTCTATATTCTACTTTTGAACAAAAATACGGTATTGTCGTTAAAAGAGTGGTAAGGGCCATCGAAGTAGACCTTGCAGGAGAGTACGAAGCCAAGCTGTTGAATATTAAGGAAGGGGCTCCGATTCATTATTTTGAAACGGTCGCTTACAATCAGGACAATATTGCTGTCGAGTACACAATTTCGCGCTACAGGGGAGACAAGAGCAAGTTTATAGTGGAGCTTGTAAACGTGTGAGATTTAGGTCCATAGCCTATATTACGAGGAGGTCGATTTTATGCCAAAATACCTTCTGGCACATGATCTTGGGACTTCCGGAAACAAGGCTACATTGTACACCACCGACGGAGAACTTGTGGCAAGCAGGACTTACCCTTATGATACCAAATACTTCAACGCCAATTGGGCGGAACAGAATCCCAACGACTGGTGGAAAGCCGTCTGTATTTCCACAGGGCAGCTCATACAGGGCATCGACACCCGCCAGATCGCCTGCGTTTCTTTCAGCGCACAGATGATGGGATGCCTGTGCGTCGACAGACAGGGAAGGCCCTTGAGAAATTCGATTATTTACTCCGACCAGAGGGCTCAGAAGGAAACGGATAAAATACTGCAGCACATAGATGCAATGGATTTTTATAAGATCGTGGGGCACAGGGCAAGTCCTTCCTATTCCCTGGAAAAGCTGATGTGGGTTAAAAACAATGAACCGGACGTTTATAAAAACACTTACAAGATGCTGAATGCAAAAGACTATATCGCTTTCAAACTGACCGGCAGGATGGTTACAGATTATACCGATGCGTCAGGAACCAATGCCTTTGATTTGAATACCTACAGGTGGTCTGAGAAAATCGTAGATATTGCAGGCATAGATGGCGACAAGCTGCCGGAAGCCCGCGAATCCACTTTTGTGGTTGGCGAGGTGACAAAAGAGGCTGCTGAAGAAACCGGCCTGAGGGAAGGCACTCCGGTGGTCATCGGGGCCGGTGACGGCATGTGCGCTTCGGTGGGCGCAGGATGCACCAGGCCCGGAATAGCTTATAATTACGTAGGCTCTTCATCGTGGATAGGGATTACCACAGAAAAACCGGTATACGATGTTAAAATGAGGACTATGACGTGGGCCCATGCGGTGCCGGGGTATGTCAATCCCATAGGGACCATGCAGACCGCCGGCACATCGTACAGCTGGCTTAAAAATGAGATCTGCAGGATCGAGACAAAAGAAGCGCTGGAAAAAGGGGTAAGTCCGTACGAGATAATCAACGATGAAATAGAAAAATCTCCGCCCGGAGCCAGGGGAATCCTGTTTCTGCCCTACCTCCTCGGCGAAAGGACTCCCCACTGGAACCCCAATGCCAGAGGGGCTTTTATAGGGATAACCGTAGGACATAAACGGGAAGATCTGCTGAGGGCTGTGATGGAAGGTGTGACTTACAACCTGAACACCATATTGAATATATTTAAAAACTACGTTCCCATCGACAGCATGATAGTCATAGGCGGGGGAGCCAAAGGCAGAATCTGGCGCCAGATGATGGCTGATATATACGGTGTTCGAATATTAAAGCCTAATTACCTTGAAGAAGCCACATCCATGGGCGCGGCCGTCATTGGCGGCATAGGAGTCGGTGAATTCAAAGATTTTGATGCCATAAATAAATTCATAAAAATCGAAAGCGAACATAACCCCGATCCTTCTAAAAGAGAGATTTATGATAAAACGTATCAGGTTTTTCTTCATTCCTATGACGCTTTGACGGGCATTTATGAGGAACTGGCAAGGCTTTAACTGAACATTGAATCGAAGGAATGTGATGGCTGCATGAAAATACTGGTTACACCCAGGTCCTTTGCAAAACATGATCCAAAACCTCTGGAGATGCTCCATGAAAGAGGCTTTGAAGTAGTGCAAAATCCGTATCAAAGGCCGCTGACCGAAGAAGAAATATCTGAAATCATTAAAGATATAGATGGCGTTATTATAGGCATTGATCCGCTGAATAGAAAGGTCCTTGAAAAAGCTGTAAAATTAAAAGCCATATCCAAATATGGCGTGGGAGTCGACAACATCGATCTGGATTATGCCCGAGAGAGGGGTATAAAAATCTCCAGGGCGGTGGGAGCAAACTTTGATGCAGTGGCAGATTTTACCATGTGCTTAATGCTCGCTGTTGCCAGGAAAATCACCGTCATAGACAGAGAGTGCAGGAAAAACAACTGGAGCAAGATAATGTCTATGGAAATATACGGTAAAACCCTGGGCATAGTGGGCACCGGCCATATAGGTAGGGGAGTAATCAAAAGGGCAAAGGGATTTGACATGAATATCCTCGCCTTCGATGTTTGCCCCGATGAAAAACTTGCCAGGGAATATGATGTGCAATATGTGAGCCTTGAAGAGCTGTATAAAAATGCCGATATAATTTCTCTTCATGTGCCTCTGACAGAAGATACAAATAAAATGATAGGCAAAAGAGAATTGCAAATGATGAAGAAATCCGCCATTCTCATAAATACGGCCCGGGGAGGCCTCATCGATGAAGATGCGCTGTATGAAGCTTTAAAAGAAAATGTGATATACGGTGCCGGTATCGATGTGTTTGAGCAGGAACCGCCTCTCAATAAAAAGCTTTTCGAACTGGACAATATCGTCATAAGCTCCCATAACGGAGCTTCTACCTTCGAAGCGGTGGACAAGATGGGATTGATGGCTGTGGAGAATCTGATAAGGGACCTTTCATGTTAAGAAAAAATATCCAGACCGTATTGGGCCTTATTCCAAATGAAAAATTGAGATTTTGCCACAGCCATGAGCACTTATTTATAGCTCCGGGCCCATCGGCCAGAGTGAACCCTGCTTTGAGAATCGATGATCTGGAAAAGACCATGGAAGAACTGAGGATGTATAAAGAGCTGGGCGGGCAAAGCGTTGTGGATGCCCAGCCTGTCGGCTGCGGCAGGATGGCGGAAAATCTCGCTGTTTCGTCCAGAAAAACCGGAGTTCATATCATCGCTTCCACAGGATTCCACAAGATGGTTTTTTACCCCGAAGAACACTGGGTTAAAAAAATGGATGAGGATAAACTGGCGGATATTTTCATTCATGAGCTGCAAAAGGGCATGTTTACGGATGGAGATTATAAAAGGCCTGAAAAGGCTGTCCCTTCCAAAGCTGGTATCATAAAAACCGCTTCTGACATAGAAGGTATAACACCGGAATACGCAAAACTTTTTAAGGCTGCAGCCAGGGCTTCAAAATCTACCGGCTTTCCGATATTGAGCCATACGGAAATGGGAACACATGCTCTGGAACAGATAGAACTATTTGCGAAGGAAGGTGTAAACCCGGATCGCGTTATCATCTGCCATCTGGACAGAGATCTGAGCGATACTGGATATCACAGGGCTGTGGCGGAGACCGGAGTATTCATGGAATATGATACTATAGGCAGGTTCAAATACCACAGCGATATGGATGAGGCAAAATTCATATTAGAGATGGTGGAAGCGGGCTTTGAAAACAAAATACTGCTGGGCCTCGATACCACTCGGGAAAGGCTTTTAAGCTACGGAGGCAGAATAGGCCTCGGATATATCAAGGAAAAGTTTATACCTTTGCTCCTGGAGTTGGGTATATCGCAAGGTGTGATAGAAAAATTTATGATAAAAAATCCGTCAATAGCTTTGGCAAAAAGGAGTGAAACCATTTAAAATGACTGTAGAATTACCTGAAAAGGCAACACAACCGACGATGTATTTTATCGGAGTCACTACGAAGCAATCGTCCATTATGAAGGTTTTTCCTTTGTGGGCGGAGGAGCTGGGTCTCAAAGATGCTTTGCTGAAAGGCATAGATATGGAGATCCATGCGGATCCGGAGGATTACAGGAAAGTAGTGGATTTTATCAAAAATGACGAAAAATCTCTGGGAGCTCTGGTTACAACTCATAAGATTGATTTGTACAATGCCGCCAAAGATATGTTTGAATATCTGGATCCTTATGCGACAGCCTTTGGAGAATTATCTTCCATATCGAAAAAAGAAGGCAGACTGGAAGGCTACGCGAAGGACCCCATCTCAAGCGGGCTGGCACTGGAAGCGTTTTTACCGGCGGATTTCTGGAAGAATCACGGCGGCGAGGTCTTTATTATGGGAGCCGGAGGAAGCTCCATTGCGGTAACATCGTACTTGATTAACAAAAAGCATAATGGAAATTATCCTTCAAAAATAATCGTCTCAAACAGGAGCAAACCCAGGCTGGTTTCCATGGAAAAAATCATTAAACAATTAAATCCGCCGATTCCCATCGAATATCATCTGTGCCCCGAGCCGAAGGACAATGATAAACTGCTTGAAAAATTAAAACCGCATTCTCTGGTAATCAACGCCACGGGCTTGGGGAAGGACCGGCCCGGTTCGCCTCTTACCGATGGGTGCGAATTCCCGCAGGACAGCTACGTATGGGAGTTTAATTATAGAGGGGAACTGGATTTCATGCATCAGGCCTTAAGGCAGAAGGATATCAAAAACCTTTATGTGGAAGATGGATGGATATATTTTATACATGGGTGGACTCAGGTTATTGCAGAAGTATTTCACATCGATATAAACAGCCAGATGCTAAAGCGTTTAAGCGAAATTGCGCAAAGCTACAGATGAAACACGGGAGATGGCAAAAATGAATGAAATATTAAGGCCTTTTGAAATCGATTTTGATTTGACCACCGGTTTGTCCGGTATAAGAAAAGCTTCAAAGAGGTATCTTTCAAACATGGCGGACATGTTCTATGATACCGAAAAAGCCCATGATATTCTTAAAAATGATGATCCCCTCATCTATGAGTTTTACGAAATGGGGATTCCCGAAACCGTCGGAGACATAGCTTTCGGCACCAGCATTGTTTATCCTGGAAAAATCGGCGATGAATATTTTATGACAAAAGGTCATTTCCATACGGTGCTGGAAACTGCGGAAGTTTACCTTTGCGTGAGGGGTAGGGGATATATGTTGATGGAGACGCCGGAAGGAGAGTGGGACGCACGGGAATTTGCTCCCGGTAAAGCCGTATACGTCCCCAAAAGGTGGGCCCATAGAAGCATAAACGTGAGCCCGACCGAGCCTTTAATTACATTTTTTGCCTTCAGGGCCGATGCCGGACACGATTATGGGACGATAGAGACAAAAGGTTTCAGGAAACTTGTGGTCGAAAGGGACGGTAAACCTGTGGTAATCGACAACCCAAGGTGGAGTTAAAAAATATCTTATCCGGGGAGGTAGCAGGATGAAAGCGGCTTTTGTAAAATCACCCTTTCAATTTGAAGTGCGGAATGTGCCTTTGAGAGATATAACTCCGGATGAGGTCCTGGTGAAAATAAAAGCCTGCGGGGTATGTGGCACGGACCTTCATACGGCCCGCACCGAAGCTAAGGAGTTTCAGCCCTTCGGACATGAAATTGCGGGCATTGCCGAAAAGGTGGGAGCCAATGTTAAGGGAATAAAGGAAGGCGATCCCGTCCTCATAGAAAGCGGTTCCTACTGCGGGGAGTGCGAGCTTTGCAGGAATGGCAGGGCGGATCTTTGCAATAAGGCTCCCAATGTATTCACCAGGGTGGATGAGGGCCTGACCATGGGATTTGCAGAATATCTCATAGCATACAGGCAGAATGTGGTGCCCTTTGACGGTATGTCCTTTGAGACCGCCTCTCTGGTGGAACCCATGGGTGTGGCACTGGACCTTGCGTACACCACAAAACCCGAATTGAACGATGATGTTCTGGTGATAGGGCTTGGCCCCATAGGCCTCATGGCCCTCAGGATGGCAAGACTAATGGGGGCAAGGCGTGTATTCGGGGCAGCCCGCTCCGCGTCAAAAGCAAGGATAGAAATGGCCAGAAAATTCGGAGCGGATGATATAATCTTTACCGACAAGATGGAACTTACTGAGTATAAATTTCCGAGAGGCGGGGTGGATAAAATCATGGTTACCGCACCGCCCAGGACCATTCAGGATGCCATAAAGGTAGCAAACATAGGCGGAGTAATCGGGTTTCTTGGGATTGAATACGGTGAGGGAGCCAACATAACATTTGATGCCAACTACTTCCATTTCAGGAAACTGCAGCTCAGGGCCTCCTATGCGGCACCGGCCCTGTGGTTCCCGCGCTGCGTGGAACTCATCAAATCCGGAGCCATAGATGCCGGTGCTTTAATTACCCATAGATTCGGGATTGACGACATAGCCGCCGCCATAAAAATGGTGGCTGAGGATAAAAGTTCCGTAATCAAGGCTGTGATGGTTGATTGAAAAAGGGATGATTTTTTATGAGACTTCAGTTATCGTGCGATTTTATCGGTATTGACCGGGCTGTCGGTCTGGCGGCAGATCTTGAGCCCTATATAGATATCATAGAAATGGGGACCCCTTTTATATTGCGAAACGGCATCGATGTAGTCAGGGTTTTTAAGGAAAGATTTCCACAAAAGAGTATCCTTGCGGATATGAAAATCATGGATGGAGGATATGATGAGGCCCGAATGGCTTTTGAAGCCGGAGCAGATATAGTTACCGTGCTGGCTGTATCATCGCTCAATACGTTACACAATGCCGTCAAATGCGCAGGAGAGTTTGGCAAGGAAGTTATGGCGGATATGATGGAAGTCCGTGAAATAAAAGAAAAAGTATTGATGCTGCAGGAAATGGGAGTCGATTATATTTGCGTCCATACTGCCGTAGATAATCAGGAATATGATGCTCCCCTTTCCGAACTGCGCGCTGTAAAACAGATCTTGCCTGATGCCAGAATTGCGGTGGCCGGTGGCATAAAACTAGAGAATATTGACGAAGTAATAGCGGAAAAGCCGGATATCATAGTGGTAGGCGGAGGGCTGACAAAGGTGGATAATCCCCGCCAGGTAGCAAGGGCCATGAAAGAAAAAATGAAAAAAATTTAAGCCGGGGTATGGAAGATGAGATTTGTTGAATATAAAGAAAAAGTAATTGAAGAACTCTCCAGGACTCTTGATGCTGTGCCTGAAGATAAAGTGGAAAAGATGACGGAAATGATACTTTCGGCAAACCGCATTTTTGTAAACGGTGCGGGAAGGTCCGGATTTATTATGAGGTGTTTTGCCATGAGGCTCATGCATCTGGGCCTCAGGGCCTTTTTTCTGGGCGAGTCGGTAACTCCCAGCGCCGCGGCCGGAGACCTTTTGATAATCGGTTCGGGTTCGGGAGAAACGGCATCGCTGATTGCCAAGGCCAAAAAAGCAAAAAGAATAGGCTGCAGGATCGGGCTTGTGACAATATCGCATGATTGCAGCCTGGGCCGGCTGGCCGATCATATCATCGAAATTCCCGCACCCACATCTAAAATCCATACCGTTTATGATTCAATCCAGCCCATGGGCAATTTGTTCGAACAATCCCTTTTACTGGTGTGCGACATTACCGTAATGAGACTGATGGATAAGACCGGCATTTCATCTGACGGAATGTTCAAAAACCATGCCAATTTAGAATAGTACATCGAATCCAGCCGTAAAAAATTGATTCTGGTAGTTGTGATTTTAAGCCCTTTTCTGCCGGACAGTTGATAATCATTTAAAAAAGGAGGGATCTACAATGATCAAGAAAGGAATTCTCCATCCACAATTGAAACATGTTTTGACATCGATAGGACATCAGGATTTTCTTGCTATGGTAGATTCTGGATATTGCGTCCCGCTGGGAGTGGAAAGGGTTGACCTGGCCTTCCTGCCCAACATTCCCACGATGCTTCAGGTCCTGGATGGCGTGCTGGATGAGCTGGCAGTGGAAAAGATTATTCTGGCGGAAGAAATCCATGAACACGCTCCCGAATTTTTAGAAGAGGTTAGAAAAAGATTCCCGGAAGGTTTCCCCATTGAATTTGTGCCGCACGTGCAATTGAAAGAATTGATAAAGCAGTCAAAAGCGGTAGTGCGCACCGGTGATTTCGGGACACATTACGGCAACATGGTGCTGGTGGCGGGCTGTGTCTATTGAACCTGTTTGTATTTTGATTCTTTCATCTAATGCTATTTTTATACGTTCAGAATCGGAGGAATATATATGCAAAAGCCAAAAATAACTGTGCTTGGCAGCTTTGTAGTGGATTTGATGAGCAGGACTCCTCATTTGCCGGCCAGGGGCGAGACCGTGTTCGGCGGGCCTTTTAAATTGGGTCCCGGAGGAAAAGGCTCAAATCAGGGGGTTGCCGCTCATAAGGCGGGAGCCGATGTGACAATGGTCACCAAACTTGGCAGGGATGATTTTGCTCAAATTGCCCTGAATAGCTTCAAAAGCGTAGGGATGAAGACGGATTATATTTTTTTTGACGATGAACACGAAACCGGTGCAGCCCTTATCATGGTCGAAAACGGCACTGGAGAAAATGAAATAGTGGTTTCCATAGGAGCGTGCAATTACATTACCGACGATGAAGTGGAGTCAGTAAGGGAAGAGATAAAGAATTCAAAACTGTTGCTCACACAACTGGAAACAAATTTAGGCGCTGTATATAAGGCTATAGATATAGCCAGTGAATACGGCGTCATGGTTGTTTTAAATACCGCACCCGTTCAACCGATCCCCGATGAGATATACGGCAAAGTCGATATACTGACGCCCAATGAAACCGAGGCTTCAATCTTATCGGGCATCCAGATTAAAGATATAGAAGGGGCTAAAAAAGCTGCCGAATACTTTATTGAAAAAGGGGTAAAATCCGTCGTCATAACTCTTGGGGCCAGCGGGGTATATGTAAAATCCCCGGAATTCGAGGGCCATGTTCCAGCTTTTAAGCTGGACAACGTAATCGACACCACCGGTGCCGGAGACGCCTTCAACGGCGGGTTTGCCACTGCTCTGGCGGAAGGAAAGAGCATAAAAGAGGCAGCTATTTTCGGGAATGCCGTGGCCGGGATTTCGGTCACCAGAATAGGAACCGCACCGGCCATGCCCTGGAGGGAAGAAGTCGAAGAATTTTTGAAAAGGCATCTTAAGGAGGGTGATAAAAAATGAACACAAAACTTGCAAAATTCATAGATCATACGCTGTTAAAGCCCGAAGCCACATCGGAGCAAATCGAGGCCCTGTGCAAAGAAGCGAAGGAATACGGTTTTGCTTCGGTATGCATAAATCCGTGTCGGGTAAAACTGGCTTCAGAATTGTTGAGAGACACCGATGTAAAAGTATGTACGGTGGTGGGATTTCCTTTGGGAGCCACAACTCCGGAAGTCAAAGCCTTTGAGGCCGCAAACGCCGTTGAAAACGGCGCCAGTGAAGTGGATATGGTGATGAATATCGGTGCCATGAAGGAAAAAGATTACGACCTGGTGGAGAGGGATATCAGGGCCGTCGTAGAGGCCGTTGCCGGGAAAGCCGTTGTCAAGGTGATTCTGGAAAATTGTTTGCTGGAAAAAGATGAGATTAAAAAAGCATGCGAAATATGCGTCAAGGCAGGAGCCGATTTTGTCAAAACGTCCACCGGCTTTAATAAATCCGGTGCAACTGTGGAGGATGTAAAATTGATGAAGGAAGCGGTGAAGGACAAAGCCGGGGTAAAAGCCGCCGGAGGAATCAGAGATATGGTGACCGCAAAAGCCATGATCGAGGCGGGAGCATCACGGCTGGGCACCAGTTCTTCAATAAAAATTGTTTCTGAAATGGAAGACTAAATAAGTTATCATTTTTAATTCAATGTAAAGGAGCGTTATGTGGATGAAAAAAGGCGGTATATTAAACAAAAGACTGAATGAGGTCATCGCTAGCCTCGGTCACATGGACACGATAGTCATATGTGACGCCGGTTTGCCCATTCCAGATGAGAACCAGAGAGTGGACCTGGCCTTCGAACCGGGAACTCCGGGGCAAATCCAGGTATTAAAGGCTGTGCTGAAAGAAATTGTAGTTGAAAAAGTAATTATGGCCGAGGAAAGCAAGAAAGTAAGCCCGGCGATGCACGAACAGATATTAAAATTACTTGGGGACAAAGAAATTGAGTATGTTCCCCACATTGAGTTTAAGGAGAAAAGTAAAAAGTCGAAAGCCATCATAAGGACCGGGGAATTCACTCCGTATTCGAATGTCATGCTGGTTTGCGGCTGCGCTTATTAAAAAAAGGAGAAAATAAAATGGAATGTAATGTTACATTGAAAGACCTGGCGGGAATGATAGATAATACCAATCTGAAAGTCGATGTCCAGAAAGAAGATCTGGAAAAACTGTGCAGGGAAAGCATAGAGTATGGTTTTAAATCGGTGGCTGTAAACCACTCATCGATAAAGTACTGCAAAAAATTTCTGGCGGGGACGGGAGTGGGAATCGTCACCGGCATAAGTTATCCCCTGGGTACCAATACTCTGGAAGAAAAACTTTTTGAAACAAAACATACGATAGAAATAGGTGCCACTGAAATAGATTATGTGATAAACATTTCCGAACTTCGGGCAAAAAATTATGACTATATGAAAAAAGAGATGGAAGAAATACTGAAAGTATGCAGGCAAAACAACGTATTATGCAAAGTTATACTTGAAACTTATTATTTGACAGATGATGAAATCATAGCAATGTGTAAAATTGCATCTGAAGTTAAACCGGACTTTATAAAGACATCGACAGGCCAGATTCAGGGTGGCGGAGCTAAAGTGGAACACGTGAGGCTAATAAAGGAAGCTTTGGGAGATAGCGGAGTTCAGGTTAAAGCTGCTGGCGGAATCAGGACTCTGGACGATGCTCTGCAGATGATAGAAGCGGGAGCCACAAGGCTTGGTACAAGTTCGGGAACTAAAATCATGGAAGAATATATGGAAAGGTTTAACTGACAAATTTAATTCAGCGGTTCCTTTGCAACAAATCATTGTTTACAAAGGAACCGCTTATGTTATTTGCTTTAATGATTGGCATGAACAGGTTGTCTTCACAGTCGAAAATTCTATATCATACCCAGGCCCCCTTGTACTTTATTGGTAATTGCGAATATCACATTTATTGTAATATTTTATCACATATTAAGTGATATTGTAGCTTCCGTATTCTTTTTTTCTACCAGTGGTTTTATCGCAGCTTAAAATATTTTATCACATATTCCGCACCCCTTCTAAATATAAATAAACATTTTTTAAAAAACATCTCAAAAAATTTTTTTCATAAAACATCCAAATTGGTAAAATATGGACTTGTACTTTTTTCAGAATTGTTGTATTATCATAACTGGTGATGTTATGATAAACAAAATGAAAATATTCAACGCAGGCCCAGCACCAGTTATCTCCGCCATATGGGAACAACTAAATATCGGCAAAAACCTGGATAAACTCTTACCCTGGGATGCTTCCCAGTGCAAATTATCCCCGGGGATAAGAATAAAAGCTCTGGTCATAAACATCCTTGCAACAAGATCACCCCTTTATTTAGTCAGCAGATTTTACCTTTACCAGGATCTTGCCAACCTCTTTGGTAAAGGAGTCCTTTTGCAAGATTTAAACGATGACTGCCTTGCAAGAGCATTAGATAAACTTGCAGAGAAAAACCCCAAGAAAATAATATCATCCATTATCCTGGAAGCATTAAGCAGCGAGAATATAACCATTACCCATCTTCACTCGGATACCACATCTGTAAGTGTTTACGGTGAATATGAAAATCAAGAAGAAGATGACCTAAATTCATTCATAAAGCTGGTATGTGGCCACAGCAAAGATCACCGCCCGGATCTAAAACAGCTAAAAATAGGTCTGTGTGTAAATCAAGATGGTATACCGGTATTAGGGCAGCCTCTAGATGGAAATAAAGATGATAAAACCTGGAACAATGAATTTATCGATGTCCTGGCAAAAGACCTTGATAAAATTGACTTAACATCTCTCATCTATGTAGCAGATTCGGCTCTAATAACAAAAGATAACCTAAAAAATATGCATAAAAAACTGTATTTTATTTCAAGATTTCCCGCCACCTTTGAACTGGAGAAAAACCTCATTGACCTTGCATGGAAAAAGGATGATTGGACTTTTATAGGCAAAATCTCCAATCAAAAAAATGCTGCTGAGTATAAAGTTCAGGAATTTATAAGGACCATTGATGACATTAAATACAAGTTTGTAGTAGTTCACTCCTCAAAACTTGATAAAAGAAAGACCAGAAGCATAGATAAAAAACTAGATGAACTATGCAAAACACTTAAAAAAGAAACTCAAGAATTAAGCTCAAGAGAGTTTTTCTGCAAAGCCGATGCTCAAAAGCAAATCGAGCTTTTCAAAAAAGATCATGATAACAGCTTTTACCCATTAAACTTTCAGATACTTGAAAGAACAATACCCGTTAAAAGAGAAGGTAAAGGCAGGCCTCCAAAGGATTATATACCTCAAACCAAGACAGTATACCAGATAAAATGCACTTTAGGTGAACTCGACAACGATGCCAAGCAAAAAGCTTTAGAGCAGGCCAGCTGTTTTGTCCTTATTACAAACAAGCTAGATAAATCTCCACAGGATATTCTAAAAGAGTATAAAAATCAAACGACTGTAGAGATATCCTTTAGATTTTTAAAGAGCCCCATCTTTCTTGATGCCATATATTTAAAGAAGGAAAGCCGAATAGAAGCTTTGTGTTATGTCCTCTTTCTTGCTCTTTTCATCTACCAGATACTCCAAAGGCGTATGAGAAAAGCTCTGGAAGAACAGGGAGAATATATCTTCGTAGCAGGCAAAGTTAAGACTGAAAAACCAACCGGCAATAGGATTCTTGAGTTATTAAAGCCTATACAGACCATAGGCTATGTTGAAGGTGACAAGGAATGCCGGGCTCTTCCCGAGATTCCTAATGAGGAGCCTTTAGAAAGGATACTTTCCCTAATCGGTTTAACGCCGGATATTTATACTTCGATTAGGGAATATCCGCATTATCTTATTGAATAGATACTTATATTTCACTTCGTAAAAATTATTGATCCATTACATGGAAGGGTGCGAAATGTGGGTTTTATCATTATTTTTATTTATTCTACTTTAAACTTAAACTTAAAAAGCATTTGAAGTTTCCTATTCTTAACCAGAAGTTAAGTAACCGTGGATGTATCTGGGTGGACAATAGTTAATTAGACCTTTAATCCAATAAGGAATCCTTCTTCTATGGCATCACTGGCTTTGGCCACCTCTCTTGCATCACCTATGACGTATTCCTCTTTGACTATTCCTTTCAGGGATTCTACGTTTCTTGACCTGTAACCAACAGCTAAAACCACCGCATCACCCGCAAGCTGGCTTTCCTTGCCCTCTTCTTCCAGAATAATACCCTCCTGGGTTACTTTCTTCAGCCTTTTGCCTGTTATAACCTTTACTTGTGCTTCTTCAAGTTCTTTTAAAAGTACCATTTTTACAATGAGACCGATATCCCTTGCAATCTCCGGCATCATTTCTACAATGGTTACTTCGCATCCTCTTGAGGCAAGCTCCAGGGCAGTATCACATCCCACCAATCCTCCCCCCACGACAACCACTTTATTGGGAACAAAACTCTTATCAAGCATAATTTCTTCTGCCGTAAACACGTTCTCTCCTTCGATGCCTTCTACCGGTGGAATAACGGGTTGTGAACCGGCCGCGATTATGAGAGTGTCCGGCGCTTCTTTTTTTATTAAGTCGCTATCTGCTTTTACGTCAGTTTTAATATTTATGTTATCCAAAGCCCTTACTTCCCGTGTATAGTATTCGCCCGTAAGAGCAAATTCACTTTTTCCGGGAGCAGCCGACGCCAGAGAGATTTTACCTCCCAATTCTCTCATGGCCTCCACCAGGATAACGTCATGTCCCCTTTCGGCACATGTCTTTGCTGCCGCCATCCCAGCAGGTCCCGCTCCGATCACCATAACTTTCTTTTTAACAGCCGCTTTTTGAATTACGATATCTATTTCATTTCCCGCCCTGGGATTTATCAGGCATGAGGCGTGTTTGCCGATAAAGACGTTGTCTATACACCTCTGGTTACATGCTATGCATTTTGCAATACGGTCCTGTTTTCCTTCCTTTATCTTTCTCACAAATTCAGGATCGGTTATGAGGGGTCGACCCAGCGCAACCATATCGGATTTTCCGGAATTTATAATTTCAGCTACCATCTCTGGCTGATTGATTCTTCCCGCCACTATAACAGGTATCTTTACAGCATTTTTTATTTTCTCGGCGTAAGGCACCAGGAATCCTCTTTCGATCATCATGGGCTGAATTACCCACGGAAGACTACCATAGCTTCCTGCCGAAACGCTTATGGCTTTTATACCATCCTGTTCAAGTATCCTGCATATCTCTATGACTTCATCAATGTGTAGCCCATCTTCGATAAACTCCTCTGCACTTATGCGGATTGTAACCGGAACTTTTACAGATTCAATTATAGATTTTACCACCTGACGGGGAAATCTCAATCTGTTTTCCAGGTTTCCTCCATACTGGTCTGTCCTCTTGTTGGAAAAGGGCGACAGGAAGCCGTGCAATAGATAGCCATGGGCAAGATGAACCTCAATGATGTCAAATCCGGCTTTTTCAAGCCTTTTTGCACCATCCACAAATTTTTGACGGACTATTCGAATGTCTTCCTCGGTCATCTCCCGAGGATTTCCCTGCATTATAGGGCATGGTATAGGTGAAGGAGCAATGGGCTGAAGCCCTGTAATCTGTTCGCTGGCCTGTCTGCCCGCATGGTAAATCTGAGCCCCTATTTTCCCGCCGGCCTCGTGCACCGCGTCTGTAAGTTTTTTTAGTCCGGGTATGAATTTGTCATCATAGCAGCTCAGCTGAGTTGCAAGTCCCCTTCCTTCAGGCGAAACGCCTATCGAGCCCGTAATGATTATAGCTACATCGTTGGCGGCTCTTTCTTTCATATATTCTATTAATCTTTCGCTTACAAAACCCCCGGACTCACCCATGCCTACCTCCATAGGTGACATCATTATCCTGTTTTTTAGAGTAACTCCTCCAATGCTAATGGGCTCGAAAATTTTACTGAAATCAACACTCATTCATTAAACCTCCTATATATAGAATTTGGGTCAGTAGCAATACCATATCTCAAATATTTCAGCTCATTAACTCGTTCATAGGGAATGAATCCTCTTTTAACTATTCCCATACCTTCCTTGAAGTATTCATAGTAATCTTCCCATCTGGTTGAATTACGACGCAATTTGGCTATTATACTCTATTTTTACCATTATCCCTCAATCTAGCTCGGAAAACTTGAATTTGCAATCGGTAATTGTCTGCGCCCCGCTGTAAAACTCCATTACAACTATAAATTACAGAAAAAAATCTGTTATTATAATGGACCATATATTATTGTCCTTTAAAAGTTATAAAGAAAAACAAACTTTTTTACAAAAAGTCCTTCAGAAGCCACTAACTATGCGGCTTGCATATTAACCAAGAGAGGATACTCTTTAGCCTTGATTTTCAGAATAGAAGATATAACCCTTAACCCTTTTTTGCTGACTTTATATTTAAAAGAGTGGGGGATTTTACATATTAATTTAAGGGCTCTTAGCTTAGCTAATATTCGGGTGGTTTTATTTCTTATCCTTTTATCATTAATATCGAAGTCAGGAAAAAGTTGAGTACGAATATCAAAATTAGTAAAACCGTTAATATTGTTAGCCCCATTCATTACAGCAAGAAACAACTGACAAGTTTCGGGAGCAAGAACATTAAAGCCGAGCAATTGACTTACCCATGGGAGTCCAGCGCAAGACTTCACCTTGCTTGCTATTTACACGTTTTAATATCTTGAATTCATGAGGGTCATTTGTAGTGGTTTCTACCCTAAGAACGCTATACTTATTATACATTTTAATAATGTTTGATTTCATTCTGTGTTTAATGCGTAATCCTTGGGGCCGTTTTTTAATATCGGAGACTATTTCTCCCTGAAATGCATTATGCATTTTACGGCCAAGGAAAGTCATTACATCATCGCACTTAAAGGAAATCAGAGCGTGTTCAACCAGAGCCGGATATATTTCTTCCAAATCTTCTCGGCTATTAAAAATAATATCGGTTGCATACTCGCACTGATCCAAACACCAATAATATCCCTGATGAAAAATCTCATAAATTCTGCTTAGGAAAGGGTTAATTTTTGCGGCAATAGCATCCAGCCTACTGCAAAACTTTAAAGATTCTATTTTATCAGCGAGCTCTTGAGCCTTTTCAACATCAGATATATATGTAAAGCTATTGTCATAGCGATTGTATTGAATACCGTGTTTATCTAATTGTTTTGAAAGATATTCTCTGCCATTTATATAAACTTGTATCATAAAAGGAAACCATGTTTGAAGTTTTACGTGCATAAAGCCGAATTCGCTGTCAAGATAGTAGAAATAAAGATAGATGCATTTACGGTCAACGTTTTTTAGTTCAAGTTTTCCTGTTTGAGTGTTTTTTATCACCTGCAAGGTAGAGCAAAACTCAACGGTAGATAATATGCATATTAATCCTTCATCAATCGGGTTTTCTTTGAGACATTTTAATGCAGTTTCTTCTTTTGAGATTCTGGGAGAATTAAGGTATATATAGGGGCGTTTAAGTTCATTGGCCATATTTATAGCATGCTCTTTTATTTTCCCAGTAACTTGTAAGGCATAATTACCAAAATCCGTATATAATAAACTTTCCTGACTTAAGAAGTGTTTTTTACCTGAAGGGCTAAAAAACTGCCGAATATGACCTTTTATTATTATTCTGTCAAAAGTGCTCAATATTCCATTGATTTTATCTTTATATTTCTCTATAATTATCATAGTAGCCGTTACCTCCTAAGCGATTGTGTCACTGGCTTGGCCAAACACTTAAGGTTATTTTAAACCATTGCTTCTGGTGAGCAAGTCACCGATTTTATTATTGAGGGACGGCTACTGTCCTTATTTTTTTTTGATTGCAGCTTTGCTGCGGTACGGTATAATAGCTGAAAAGAAATAATTTAAAAATATACATTATCTCATTGAATGTGATTTTTGTCGTTTTAGCAAAAATTGTTGGTCCAGTATATGGAAGGGTGTGAAATGTGGGTTTTAATTAAATTCGAAAATATTATTCAAAAAGGTGAAATGTATGGATTACCAATCTTCCGTAATAGAACTTATCGATGAAGGTATAATAGCCGTAGATTCCATGGCGCACATCAAGATATACAACCGAATGGCGCGGGATATTTTCGGGCTGAATCCCGACGAGGGCCCCGGACACCCGGAGGGAAAAATTGCCGAAGGGGATATCGTCATCATAGCGGACAATCTTCTGGGTGCCGATGACGGCGGGCTTGAACCGGAAGATTTGAGGGCAATAGGGATAGAACCGTCGGGGATAGAAAGAGGAGATGCCGTCGTAGCCATAGGGACGGTGGGCGGCGGAACTGGAAGCGGTGTATTCAACAGGCTGGATAAAAAGATACCGGGAGAACGTCTTTCGGTTGAGAACTCAATAGACGGTTTAAAGCTCAAAGCGCAGATCGATTTTGATCTGAAACGCTTGAGGGCAACGGTGGACGGCAGACATTATGATTATATTTTTCGATGGGCTGCAGGTCACATGGTCATAGTTGACAGGGCAAGCCACAATGTCAAGTTTTATCAGACCAGGGGATATACGGCCCGGCAGGAAGAACTGAAGGCGGTTTTGTATGGCAAACCTTTTCGTGGAAAGGGAAAATTCGGTCAGGTCTTTCAGATACTGGAAAGACACATAAATGAAATTCACCCAGACTCTCATATAATCCGGAGCCTGATAGCCGTGGCAAGAGGTGAAAGCTGCGCGGTGAGAGGGCTCGAATCAATGATAAACGGTATTCCGGTTAGATGTTCCATTGAGCCGCTTGTGGTCGACGGCAATAATGCGGGGGCTTTTTTGAAAGTACTGGACATCACCGAGTTGAAAGCCGTTCAAATTGAACGTGAAAGAGTATTGAGTTCTCTGGAGAATCTTGAAAACCGCATAAGAAACGAAAGAATTCAAAAGGAAGCATTCAAAGACATTGTGAGAAGCGGCGAGAAAATCCGACGGGTGGTGGAAATGGCCAAAAAAGCCGCGGAAACCAGTTCGACGGTGCTTTTAACCGGGGAAAGCGGCACCGGCAAGGGGCTATTTGCCGAAGCCATCCATCGGGCCGGCTGCCGAAGGGATGGGCCGTTTATTTATGTCAACTGTGCCTCCATTCCTGAAAATCTGCTGGAAAGCGAACTATTTGGCCACGAAAAGGGCGCTTTCACGGGCGCTGTGACTGAAAAACCTGGTAAATTCGAACTGGCGGACGGCGGTACCATATTTCTAGACGAAATAGCAGAATTGCCGCTGACCCTTCAGGCTAAACTCCTGCATGTTATTCAGAAAAGGACCTTTACGAGGGTGGGCGGAGTAAAACCGATACAGGTCGACATAAGAATAATTGTGGCCTCAAACCGGGATCTGGAGGATGCGGTCAGAAAAGGTGTATTCAGGGAGGATTTGTTTTACAGGATAAACGTAATATCCATTAAACTGCCGGCCCTCCGAGAACACAAGGAAGATCTGTACCCTCTGGTGAACCATATTCTTCCCCGGATAGCGGAAAGGGTCGGAAAGAAAGCTGTTCAAATATCCGGCGAGGTCATGAAGATATTTCTGGATTACGATTGGCCCGGAAATGTAAGAGAACTGGAAAATGTGCTGGAAAGGGCTGCAATAATGGCTGATGGGGACATTATCATGCCCGAGCATTTGCCTGAATATATATTGGGGCAAAACAAGGATGATAATATCGGCGACATGATAACTGTAAAAAAAATCGGGCCTTTAAAAGAGCTTTTGATGGAGACGGAAATTCATGCGGTAAAAAAAGCACTTGAAATCTGCGGCGGCAACAGAAAAAAAGCCATGGAAATGCTGGGAGTGGGTAAAACCAACTTCTATAAAAAGCTAAAAAAAGCCAGGAGTTCGTGATTGCGGAAAAAGTACATAAATGCGGAATAGCGTTAGAGTTTACATTTAGAAGTATATTAAAAGGGTCCGGTGGCATATTATAGCCGATTTAATGTTATTTTTATTTTTTAAAGTTCGCAAATGCGAACTTTTTGTTTTGCATTGTTGGATACTTTCGGGCTTGTATTGAGGCTTATGTAAGTATGGCATGTAAATTGCTTTTTGCTAAATACGAAAAAAATTCCGTCTCTCGGATTTAACGACAATAAAAAATTAAACTTGGGGAGGAGACAGGATTGGAAAAAGCAAAAGTCGCAATAGTGGGTTTTGGCCATGTGAGCAGGGAAGCCCTGGCTGCCGTTCTGGAAAGCCCTGACATGGAAGTGGCAGGAGTCGTAATTAGAAATCCTGAAAAAGTGGCAGGGGTTAAAAAAGAGATAGGAGAAATTCCCGTGGTTACTGATGTTAAAGAGCTCGGGGAGGTTGATGTCGCCATACTTGGAATTGCCAGCCGGGCGGTGCCGGAAGTGGCGAAAAAATATCTTGAACAGGGGATAAACACCGTTGACAGCTTTGACATCCATGGAGAAGCGATAATGAAACTGAGGCGGGATCTTGACAGAGAGGCAAAGGCGCATAATGCTGTTGCCGTAATTTCCGCCGGATGGGACCCGGGCACCGATTCAATAATAAGGACCGTCATGGAAGCCATTGCTCCAAAAGGGCTTACATATACCAATTTCGGTCCCGGGATGAGCATGGGGCATACGGTGGCCGTCAAGGCTGTGGAAGGTGTAGAGGACGCAGTATCTATGACAATACCTGAAGGCACCGGCCTTCATAAACGCCTCGTATACGTAAAGCTAAAAGACGGGTACGAATTTGAAAAAGTAGCGGAAGCCATCAAACAAGACCCGTATTTTGTCCATGATGAAACACATGTGTATTGCGTCGAAGACGTTGAAAGCCTTATCGATGTAGGGCACGGCGTCCACATGGAGAGAAAAGGTGTGTCGGGCATAACTCATAACCAGAGGATGGAATTCATCATGTCGGTGACAAACCCTGCGGCCACGGCGCAGGTAATGGTATCCGCGGCCAGAGCCAGCCTCAGGCAAAAACCGGGATGCTACACCCTGCCGGAAATCCCGCCTATTGATTACATATATGGGGAAAGGGAAGCATTGCTGAGGCGGCTGGTATAAATCCCTGGAAAAATGTATAAAAATGTATATTAATAGTAGCAAGTTTAAAGCTTATGTGTATTTTTTCGATTAAAATAATCAGAAATAAGCGCTTGTTTATTCATAATAAAAAAACTTACAAAAAAGAGGAATATATGGTTTGATGTCGAATTAAAGCTTAATTATAATCTCTAGCCGGCGGTAAAGGCGACCATTCTTCGGAATGCTATCGGTAACTAATGAAATGAATATAATGCTTTTCAATAAAAATAAAAAACATGAAAGGAGATGCAGTATTTATCTTATGCATTTTACAAAGATGCACGGTCTGGGGAATGATTTTATTTTAGTCAACGGCTTCAGGGAAGATGCAGCCGCCGTCGTGAAGAATGCAAAAAAATTGTGTGACAGGCATCTGGGGATCGGGGCCGACGGAGTAATTCTGGCTTTGCCGTCAGATAAGGCAGACGTAAAAATGAGGGTCATAAACAGTGACGGCAGCGAAGCCCCCATGTGCGGCAACGGCATCAGGTGTTTTGCCAGGTATGTCTTCACAAGAGGCATTGTTCCTAAAACTAAAATGACTGTGGAAACTCTGGCGGGTATTATGAAGCCGGAACTCATAATAATCGACGATGTGATAGAAGCCATCAAGGTGGATATGGGGAAATACAGTCTTTTGAAAAAAGATGTCCCAGTATTGGGCCTCCCCGATGAAGATGCTCTGGAACTTGAAGTCGAGGCGAATGATCAAAAATATGTTGCAACCGGGGTTTCTATGGGAAATCCTCACTGCGTTATTTTTGTGGATGATGCGGATAGCGTGCCGCTGGAGAAGGTAGGTCCCGTTCTCGAAAGCAATCCTCTATTTCCCAAAAAAACCAATGTTGAATTTATTGAGGTAAAAGGAAATGACCACCTCAAAATGAGAGTATGGGAGCGGGGATGCGGGATGACCCTCGCCTGCGGGACCGGAGCCTGCGCATCGGCAGTGGCCGCATACAAAAAAGGTATTGCCGGAAACAAGGTTAAGGTATCGCTTCTGGTGGGAGACCTGATGATTGAGATACAGGATGACCGGAGGGTTTTCATGACAGGCCCCGCAAAGGAAGTATATTCAGGAGATATAGTTCTGGCAGGGTTATAAATTACCATATAGTTCATAATATAAAACACAAGGTTCGCATTTATGAACACAAGTTAACAACTAAATTTATTCTAATATCTTTATTGAAGAAATTAAATATAGTTCATATATGCGAACTTTTTATATACAACCAAAACTCATAATTATTGAATTTTAGAAATGACACATGCCGGTTTTTTTGATGGCATTATATTTGCTAACATTAAACAACTGTATAATTATTTCCCATAAAGGAGTTTTTCTAAACATGTCGAATATATAAGACCAATACACACAGGCAATTGCAAAAAATTGTGCTTTTGCGTACGATTTTTTCATTTAAAGGGGGTGAGTTCAGGGGGTTCAGGGGAATATCATGCAAGAAAATATTAAAAGAGTTTAGGTTATAATTTTAAGGAGGGGAAATCAGAATGAGAAAAAAGTATTATTATCTTACATTGATGTTGATTCTGGTTTTTGTAGTAGGTATTTTTATTACAGCTTGTGGAGGGCAAAAACAGACCGATAATCAGAGTGAGCAGCAAAGTCAGAGTCAGACTCAGTCTGAACAAAGTCAGAGCAACGACAAAGAACCTATAAAGATAGGCCATGAAGTAGCTTTAACCGGCGATGCTTCCATGTGGGGTCAATCTGAAGAAAACGCCCTTCAAATGGAGATTGAGAAAATAAATGCGGCAGGCGGTGTGAATGGAAGACCGCTGAAACTTATATCTTATGATAATAGAGCCGATTCTATAGAAGCCGTTAATGTGGCAAAAAGATTGATTGAGCAGGATAAAGTAGTAGCTATTATTGGCCCTGCTCAGAGTGGTGTGGCCAATGCCATTTCTTCGGTCACTGAAGAAGCCAAGGTTCCTTTTATAGCCACCACTGCAACCAACCCTCTAGTAACGGTTCCCAAGGAAGGTCAGCTCAGGAAATACGCATTCAGGACATGTTTCATTGACCCGTTCCAGGGCACAGTGGCGGCGCAGTTCGCCTATTACAGGCTGAATGCAAAAAAAGCCGCCATTTTATATGATGTGGGTTCAGACTATTCTGCATGGCTTGCCAAGTATTTTGAAGATGCATTCAAAGAAATGAAAGGTGAAATTGTTGGAAAAGAAGCCTTCAGATCTGGAGAACTTGATTATAGAGCCATGCTTGGAAAGATAAAACAGGCCAATCCCGATGTTATTTTCATCCCCACAGCCCAGAAAGAAGCGGCTCTTGCGGCCAAACAGGCAAGAGACCTTGGCATAAAGGCAACTCTGATGGGCGGGGACAACTGGGGAAGTCCGGATCTTATCACTCTGGGTGGCTCGGCCGTGGAGGGCGGCTATTTTGTGAACCTGGCTTCGATGGAAGATCCGGACATACAGGATTTCATAAAGGAATATAAAGCAAAATTCAATGCGGATCCGGTACTGCCGAATCCTGTCATGGCAATAGACGCTCTCTACATGCTGGTTGACGCCATAAAGAGAGCAGGAACCACAGATGGCCCGGCGCTGGCCGATGCCCTTGAAAATACGAGCAACCTGAAAGTGCTAACAGGTATACTGACCATCGATCCTTCCACTCATAATCCTTTGAATAAGCCCGCAATAATCCAACAGGTGAAAGATGGTAAATTTATCTACGTAGAAAAATATGTTACAAAGTAAAAAGAAAAAGAATAGATGCAGATAAGGGGGCTTGCCCCCCTTATCTTTAAATACCATCGCAGGACAGGAGATGAAACAATGTTTCTACAAACATTGATCACGGGACTTTCTATCGGAGGCATCTACGCATTGATGGCGGTAGGGTACTCCCTGGTGTTTTCAATATTGAATTTCAGCAATTTTGCTCACGGCACTATCATAATGCTGGGGGCATATATAGGATATTTTTTAATATCCTCATTTAAATTAGGTTTCCCCTTTTCTTTTATTGGCGCCATTGTTGGGGCGGCGCTGCTAGCTCTAATAAACGTGAGGCTGGCCTACAGTCCCCTTATAAACAGAAAAGCTCCGCCTTTATATCTGATGATAACGGCCATGGGTGTTTCAATTTTTCTAGAAAACATGGTGTATGTGACTGTGGGGTCACATTTTTATTCTTTTCCGGAAATATTTAAACAATCCACCATCAAATTTTTTGGAAGCGACATAAGTCCTCTGGACTTGTTTGCGCTGATATTTTCATTCATAGCCATTTTCGCCCTTCACCTTTTCCTAACCAGGACAAAAATGGGAACTGCCATCAGAGCGGCTTCTTACGATATGACAGTAGCTTCGCTGAACGGAGTGAACATGAATAAACTTATAGGAATCGTGTTCATACTTGCCGGCGCTTTCGGAGGTCTGGCCGGAGTTTTCCTGGGAGTAAAATATATGGTTTATCCTACCATGGGCTGGATAACCAACAAGGCGTATATTGCGGCGGTAATAGGCGGCCTGGGAAGTCTACCCGGCGCCGTTATCGGTGGGGTTATTCTGGGAGTGCTGGAGACTTTTGTGTCGGTGTATGTTTCTTCAGTCATAAGAGATGTTTTCAGCTTTTCGCTGGTTATTTTATTTCTTGTCATCCTTCCGGCCGGCCTGCTTGGTAAATATTTAGAAGAAAAGGTGTAAAAGGGGGAATATCTATGGAATATATTTATGGAGTAATTTCTGTAATAGGCATAGAAATAATCGCAACAGTAGGCCTTTCGGTATTTACCGGATTTACAGGGCTATTTTCACTGGGGCATGCAGCCTTTATGGCCATCGGAGCTTATACCGCGGCTATTCTGACGTATTTTTATAATGTACCCTTTATTCTTGCTCTCCTTGCAGGTATGCTGATGTCCGCTCTAGTGAGTTTCGTGATAGGCTTTCCGACACTGAGGGCAAAACTTCGCGGCGATTATTTTGCGATAGCAACCCTGGGATTTGGTGAAGCTATAAGAGTCATACTGGAAAATCTCTCCATAACTCAGGGTGCAAGAGGACTTCCCGGGATTTCTCATTTTACCACTCTGCCGGTTGTAGCCATATTTTCGGTAATAGTAGTCTGGATGACAAGAAACTTTATCTTGTCAAAATTTGGCCGAAATGCCATTGCCGTAAGA
Organism: Thermoanaerobacterales bacterium; assembly: GCA_012840135.1. GTDB lineage: Bacteria > Bacillota > Thermosediminibacteria > Thermosediminibacterales > Tepidanaerobacteraceae > Biomaibacter. The sequence goes on along the minus strand of DUMA01000023.1, from coordinate 183,688 downwards.
GAAGATGCGGTAGCTGCAGAGATGGCGGGTATAGACATCTTCCGGGTGCGAATGCTGTCTCTCGTTTACAGCGCAGCCTGTGGAGGCCTGGCGGGCGGACTGTTTGCACACTATCTTAACTTTATACAGCCGGCCATGTTTACATCTATCCTCTCCACACAGCTTACTTCAGCGGTGGTAGCCGGGGGGATGGGAAGCCTCACCGGTCCCATCATTGCCATTTCTTTTTTTATCGCTGTCCCTGAGGTTTTGCGGGTGGCCAATATGTGGCGTCTTGTAGCATATGGTTTGATACTGGTTCTTATCATGATATACAGGCCATCAGGAATCATGGGGTACCACGAACTTTCTTTTGCTTCTTTTAAAAACCTGTTCAATAGAAAGGCTGCAAATCAAAGCGCCGGCGGGAGGAGGATGTAAAATGTCGTTGCTGGAGCTGAAAAATGTTACAAAATGTTTCGGCGGCATAGTGGCGGTAAAGGATTTGTCATTTTCGTTGAATGACGGCGAAATCGCAGGTTTGATTGGACCCAATGGAGCCGGTAAAACCACGGTTTTTAACCTTATAACCGGCGTATACAAGGTTACCGAGGGAATCATTTTATTTGAAGGAAAGGATATAAATAAGTGTGACCCTGTTTCCATTGTGCGGGGCGGTATAGCCAGGACTTTTCAGAATATACGTCTTTTCAACAAGTTGAGCGTGATGGAGAATATAAAGACAGTTCTTTTTCGGGAAGCAAATTATAATTTTGCCCAGGTCCTGATGAAAACCCCAAAAGTCGTTAAAATGGAGCGTCACCTTACTGAAAGGTCTATGGAGTATTTAAAGGTTGTGGGTCTGGAACAATATGCAAATTTCAGAGCGGACAGCCTGCCCTATGGCCTGCAGAGAAAGCTGGAAATCGCCAGGGCCCTTGCATTAAAGCCGAAACTTCTTCTCCTGGATGAGCCCGCCGCCGGCATGAATCCTGAAGAATCTCTGGCGCTGGTGGATTTGATAAGGTATATCAAGGAGCAGTACAATCTTACCATTATATTAATAGAACATCACATGGATGTGGTCATGGAACTTTGTCCCCGAATTATAGTCATCAACTTCGGCGAATTGCTGATAGATGGGTCTAAAGAAAAGGTGCAGAGCGATGAAAGAGTGCTGAAGGCTTATCTGGGGGAGGAATATGCCAATGTTGCTGGAAATTAAAGATATAAATGTTTTTTACGGAAAAATCCACGCATTAAAAAATGTTAGTCTGCAGGTAGCCAAGGGAGAGATTGTAACAATAGTGGGCGCCAACGGCGCGGGCAAATCCACTCTCATGTGGACTCTTGCCGGAGTTTTGAAAGCAAGGGACGGGTCGATAATTTATAAAGACAGACCCCTGCCTTCTTTTGCCCATGATGTGGCCGCATCTGGAATTATCTTAGTGCCGGAGCGGAGGAGGCTCTATGCCAACCTGACAGTGAGAGAAAATCTGATAATGGGAGCATTTTTAAGAAATGATATAAATGAAGTAAAGAAAGACCTGGAATTTATCTATGGCCTTTTCCCTATATTAAAGGAAAGATCCAACCAATATGCGGGAACACTTTCGGGCGGTGAGCAGCAAATGGCGGCCATAGCCAGGGGGCTTATGTCCAGACCCGAAATTCTTCTGCTGGATGAACCTTCGCTCGGTCTTTCACCGCTCTATACTTCCGAGGTCTTTAAGACTATCCGGCAGATTAGAGACAAAGGAACCACTATACTTCTGGCCGAGCAAAATGCTCACAAGGCCCTGGAAATGGCAAACCGAGCTTATGTACTTGAAACCGGCCGCATAGTGCTTTCTGGTACAGGAAGAGAGCTGCTGGCCAATCCTGCTGTCCAGGAGGCATATCTAGGCGTTAGACATAAAGTCATATAAAAGAGACATAATTAGATGGGCCTTGCAGGGCCCTGTTTTTTCATTTTATCCTAGAGGGGAACGATTATGAAGAAAAACAAGAGAATAAGATTTATTGGAACTACCGATCGAGTAGGAATGATTTACGATGTGTTGAAGGCCATGGTATCCTACGGAATTAATATAATCACAATGGAGGTAAATTATTATATAAGTTTTAAGATTGAATGGGACGACGATATGGACTGGTTGAACTTTAAGAAATACATGATGAATAAGGTAAAGGAAATAGCTGACGTAATAGAAATCGACCTCATGGATTATGAAAAAAATGAGAAAGAAATAAATACAATAATGAACAATGTTAACGAAGGCATCATTTCCGTCGATACCGACGGGCGAATTATTCATATTAACAAACGGGCAAGAGAAATATTTAAGCTGAAGGAAAATGAGTGTTTGGGAGGAAATATTAGTAACATATTGCCCCAAGATGTACTAGACTTGAATGAAATTTTTAGAAGCGATAAGAGTAACCTGGATGTCTATCTGACAAATTCCCTTAAAGACCAGGTCCACCTGCTTATTGACATAAAGATAATTCAAAACGAGGCCGGTGTAAAAAATGGGGCACTGATAATTTTAAAAGAAATGGAAAGCCTGAGAAAAATATTTCAGTCCATATCACGCCCGTCTATGATAACCTTTGACGACATTATAGGTAGGAGCCACGCTATAAAAAACGCCATCCAGCTTGCCAAGTCAGTAGCACCCAGCAATTCCAGCATTATGATCCGGGGAGAAAGCGGTACTGGAAAAGAGCTTTTCGCCAGGGCTATCCATATGAGCAGCCGGCGAAGCCAATACCCCTTTGTGGCGGTTAATTGTGCCGCTGTGCCCGATGCGCTACTGGAAAGCGAATTTTTCGGATATGAGAGAGGGGCTTTTACGGGAGCTAATTCTTCGGGGAAACAGGGGCTTTTTGAGTTGGCTACTGGCGGGACTCTATTCCTCGACGAAATCGGTGACCTTTCTCCACATCTTCAGGCAAAAATCTTAAGAGCCTTGTGTGAAAAAAAGGTCCGCCGCATCGGCGCTAAATACGAAATACCTATTGATGTCAGGATAATTTCGGCTACCAATAAAAACCTGGAACAGATGATGAAAGAAGGAAATTTCCGGGAAGATCTATATTTCAGGCTAAATGTCATACCTATTTTTATACCCCCTTTAAGAGAAAGAAAGGAAGATATACCCATCCTGATACAATATTTCGTAAAGACTCTTGGGGAGGAAGTGGGGAAACCACATTTAAAGATCTCACAGGCGGCTTTGAAGCAGCTGATGGATTACGATTGGCCTGGCAATATCCGGGAACTCCAGAATGTGATTGAAAGGGCTGTAAATCTTGCTGATGACCAAATCGATATAAACCATCTAATGTTACAGGATAATAAAATACATTCACACCAGCCTGCCACAGAGAATGAAAAAATCAGCCTTCCTGTGGATTTGCCTAGTGTGATACAAAAAATAGAGAAGGAATACTTTGACATGGCCAGAAAAAGGTTTAAATCCTCGCGAGAAATGGCGAAAGCTCTTGGTATATCTCATACCAGTGTTATAAAGAAGATGAAGAAATATAATTTTTGTAAATAAAAGTTACACGGTAAACATTATTTACATATAACTGTAAACAAAATTTACAGCATTATAATATTGGTGACGCAAAAATAACTGTCCCGGGTATTGAGGGACTTATTTTTTTATTGGCACAAATCTTGCTGAATTATAAATTGATTTGGTTTAGATGATTTCCTTACAGGCGGGAGGAAGATGTTCAAATGAAGATATTGTTTATCAGACCTATTATTACAAACAGGCCGGATTCGGTGGAAGAGGATATTTTAAAGGCATTTGCCGCATCGGGAACCGAGATAAAAGCACTTCACCTTGAATGGGGGCCTGATTCCATAGAAAGCGAATATGACCTGGTCTATAGTGCTCCCTATGTTGTGAAAATGGCTGAATACGCTGAGAAAGAAGGTTATGACGGCGTAGTGAGCTACTGTTTTGTAAATCCTGGCGTGGATGCGGCCCGAGAAGCCGTCAGTATCCCGGTTTTGGGTTCCGGCGAGGCAGCAGTTAATCTTGCGCTTAACCTTGGAAGACGAATAGGTATTATTACAATACTACCTAACATTCTCCCCCTCATAAGAAAACAAAACCAGGAGTATTTTAACACAGGAAGAATTGTGTCTTTAAGAAGCATCGATGTGCCGGTACTGGGGTTATATGATGACCGGGAGCTTTTGGAAAAACTCTTTGAGCAGGCCAGCATAGCCATATCAAAAGACGGTATCGATGTTCTGGTACTGGGATGCACGGGGCTTGGGGGAATAGCGGCGCAGCTTAGTGAAAAATTGATAAAAAACAACATAAATATCCCGGTGGTAGACCCAGCAGGAGCTTCGGTCAAAGTAATGGAGGCTATTATCGGGTGCCATTTAAAACACAGTAAGATTTCTTTCATGCACCCCATAGATAAGATAAGAAAATGGCCAGTGTAAAGGAGGAAAAAATCATGGAAAAGTCGAGAATCGAAAGTCAGGAAGAACTTTGGGAATTCATTGATGGATGTACCTTGTTGGGAGTAGGTGGCGGCGGAAATCCTGAGGAAGGTTTTAAAGCCCTAAGCGATGCGTTGAATGAAAAAGGTCCCATAGAGTGGATTGACGTGGATCAGGTAGACGATGATGCCATATCCCTCTGTATATTTCTTATGGGGTCAACAGCCCCTTTGACAGAAGAAAAAATAAAAAAGAAAAACCAGTTAGGTCTAACCACGTGGAAATACCCCTTGAATTTGGCCAATGCTGTTCAAGAATGGGAAAACTACACAGGTAAAAAAGCCGATATTATCATACCGTTGGAGGTGGGCGGCTCCAATATGCCAGTTCCCATGGCAGTGGCCAAGAAGCTGGGCAAGACCATTGTAGACGGCGATTATGCGGGTAGGGCCATTCCGGAGATTTTTCAGATAAGCCTGATGCTGGAAGAGGTCCCCTTCTGGCCTGCAGCCAGTGTTGATAAATACGGTAATATCTGCATTATAAAAGAGGCCATAAGTCTTAGCGTTGCAGAACGCATAGGAAAGTATTTAAGTGAAGTGGCATTTGGTTCCACTGGATTGGCGGGTTTCCCCATAACGGGTAAACAATTGAAAAGGCTTCTTGTCAGGGGGTCAGTCAGTCAGGCATATAAGCTGGGCAAGGTATTAAAACGAGTAAGAGAAGGTAAGGAAAATTTACGGCAGGCCTTAGAAAAAGAACGGGCCAAGCTTTTATTTAAAGGTAAAGTTACTAAAAAGGAATGGAAGGATGAAGAAGGCTATTATATAGGATTTCACACACTGGATGGGGACGATGAATTCAAAGGTGAAAAAGCCAGGATATTCTTCAAGAATGAGAACCATATAGTCTGGAAAGACGGTAACTACCTTGCTTCCAGCCCGGACCTCATCTGTTGCATAAGACCGGATACTGTGAAACCTGTGAGAAATGAAGAGATAGAGATAGGCTCATATCTTGAAGTATATGGCTTCTCCTGCAATCCCATAATGCAGAGAAAAGAGGTGATGGATAGACTTTGTCCGCGATATTTTGGGTTTGAACTGGATTATGAACCTCTTAAACCGTAAATAGTCTGTCAGGCAACCGACAAGATGTAAAGTGAACAAAATAAGTTAAAGGGAGGATTGTCATGCAAAAAGACATAATAAAAATAATTAGCATTGTGCTGATAACAGTCATACTTGCCGCAACCGTCCTATCCGGGTGCGGAGGAAAACAACAGAGCCAGCCTACACCTTCTCAGTCTTCTCAAAATGCCACTGATAATAAAGAACCTATAAAGATTGGCCACCTTTGTGCATTGACTGGAGACTTTTCCATGTGGGGGCAGACAGCCAATAATGCTCTGCTGATGGAAATAGAAAAAATCAATGCCGCAGGAGGGATTAACGGCAAGCCACTTCAACTGGTGTATTATGATGAAAGAGGAAATCAGATAGAAGCTGTCAATGTGGCAAATAAAATGATAGATCAGGATAAGGTAGTAGCTATACTGGGGCCCAATGAAAGCGGTATCGCCATTGCCGCTACACCGGCTGTTAAAAGGGCCAATATACCTCTTATCGCTATTGCGGCTACCAACCCTAAAGTCACCCAGCCTCAAGACAACACGGTAGAAAAAAATGTGTTCAGGGTTTGTTTTATAGACCCCTTCCAGGGGAAGGTAGCGGCACAATTTGCATACAATAAGTTAAATGTCAGAAAAGCCGCTATATTATACGATGTAGGTTCAGATTATTCCGCTTGGCTTACCAAGTATTTCGAGGATGCCTTTAAAGAAATGTGCGGCGAGGTTGTTGCCAAAGAAGCCTTCAGGTCGGGAGAGTTGGATTATAGAGCCATGCTGGGCAAGATAAAACAGCAAAATCCCGAGTTGCTTTTTATACCGGCAAGCCAAAAAGAAGCGGCACTCGCGGCTAAACAGGCCAGAGACTTAGGTATGAAATGTACATTTATGGGAGGCGACAGCTGGGCCAGTCCCGACTTAATCACACTGGGCGGTTCTGCCATTGAAGGTGCCTACTGTATTAATATGGCCTCTATAGAGGACCCTGAGATACAGGGATTTGTAAAGGAATATAGAGATAAATACAATACAGATCCTATAATGCCTACATCTGTTCTGGCTATTGATGCTCTCAAAGTCTTGATAGATGCCATAAAACGTGCTGGTACCACTGATGGACCGGCATTGATAGATGCTCTGGAAAAAACAAAGGACCTGGAAGTGCTTACAACAAAACATTTCACTATGGACCCAGCTACCCATAACCCATTGAACAGACCTGCAATAATTCAACAGGTCAAGGACGGAAAGTTTGTCTATGTGGAAAAATATGAAGCGAAATAGTTCGGCAGCAATAAAAGGGGCTATCCCTTAATTATGGGGCAGCCCCTTTTACGGTTACTTTTACCTTAAAGCATATCCTTTATGATTTCCTCATACTGAAATATGCCGCCCAGCCCTCCGGTGTGGATAAACAACACTTTTGATCCCTGTGGTATGATCCGCTTGTTTACAAGGTCCAGCATGCCGTAAAAAGCCTTACCGCTATACACCGGGTCCAGATAGAATCCTTCCTTAGATGCGGCATATCGAATTACATCTATTACTTCCTTTACGATAGTGCCATATCCGCCGAAGCCGTAGCCGTCTACAGTAACGGCTTTCAAGTTTTCGTAATTAATATCTGCTTTTATCCCAATGGCTTCTGAGGTTTTGTTTATAAGGTTTAAAACATCTTCTAAAAGTTCCTCCCTGGGGTCGCCGACGCCTATATTTAAAATTTTCGTCACAGGTTTTAAAACTTTAAATCCCAGCAAAAGGCCGGTCTGAGTTCCGCCGCTGCTGGTAGGGCTTATCACATAGTCAAAATCCAATTTCATTTCCTGTTCCTGTTCCACAATTTCAGCCGCCGCCTTTATATATCCCAGTACGCCGGTCGGATTTGACCCCCCTATGGGTATAATAAAAGGCTTCCTGCCGTTCGATTTGAGATCAGAGGCTATATCCTGCATGATATTATTTAATTCCCTGCCGGTTTTGACATCATATACCCTGACATCAGCATGGAGCAGTTTATCCATCAGCAAGTTTCCACGGTTTTCTTCTTTTCCCCTTAAAACAAGGATAACGTCAAGTCCCAGCTTTTTGGCAGCGGCGGCGGTCTGGAGGGCGTGGTTGGAGTGGACGGCTCCGGCTGTGATGACGGTATCATAGTGACAGGCCAGCGCTTCCCCCATCAGGAATTCCAGCTTTCGTGTTTTATTACCGCCCAGGGCAAGCCCTGTAAGGTCATCTCTTTTTATGTACAATTCAATGCCGGTTTCACTGCTGATGTTTTCCGCCCGGACTATGGGAGTCTTCCCCCACAGCATTTGTACCCTCGGGAATTGTTCTAGCTTCTGCACCAAATTCATTTTTTCAACTCCTTTCAAATATTTATAAGGTCGTTATAATTATTATTAACAAGGCTTTTACTATCAATAAAGAGGGCAATAAAACTGGTCAATAAAATTATATCAAAACAATGTTAATTTTGATAGAACAAAATTATAAGTGGGGAATCTTAGATCAAGTAATATTTTTTCTGTAAAATCATCCTCTGACAGAATTATTGGTAATTGACCTTATTGCAGCATTATAAAGCTCACTGGCTAGATATCAAAGGACGGCATTCGCCTCGAACTTCGTTCGCCTTTGATATCTCGCACATTCATTTTAGATAATAGCTGTAAGGTCAATCAGATTATGCAATATTAACTTTTCTCTGGTAATAGGTGTTACTTTGTTTGATTCATATTTACTTCTCCATTGCCAATATTCATCCATATAAAAATACTTACGGCCTGTAGACCACGCTATTTTGCTCTATTAAAAGTGTACCTATTAATCTTTCAGTCGATGCCTGGTTTGGAAATATACGTATCACCCTTTCTCTGCGGCGTATTTCTCATTTGAGCGTTCAATGCTGTTTGTAGTGCGCAGCCTCTTTCAGTAGCGTTTTGGCAGTATCATTATAGCTGTAGCGTATCAAACCCCTGTTCCAATATATCCATGGCTTTAGGAGCAGTTTTTGAAAAGGGTTTCGATTGTTGTTTTTAGAAGGACTTTAGCTGTATCTATAGCCTCAAAAATTGACCTTACATGGCTGTATAAGCTGTTTTGTAGATGCTTTGGGCATGCGGTTAATATGTTATGGGTAAAAAAGTTTGGTACCTTTGCCATGTTACCTCTTGAAAATGATTTGCAACGGCATTTATTAGTCCTCCGTTATGGTTTGATACTATAAAATCTACACCTTTAAGATCTCGTTGCTTTAAGTTTCTAAAAAACTTTAACCAGCTTTGTTCTGACTCGCTGTTTCTTTCCATACCTAGTATTTTTCTGTATCCGTCACGGTTTGTATCTGTCGCAATCAATGTACTGTATGATTTTAATCTGCCATCTTCTCTTATCTTGAGTAATGCATCTACGATTAAAAACGGTAATATTATATTGGGTCATCGTTCATCCCTATGATAGTTTTTTGTTTTAGTTCAAGTTAATTCTATCAGAGGATGATGACCTTTTAAAAGTTTATTGATAATCATTTCATTTTTACAGATAATATTATACGTTAGTGAATCTTAAGTCTTTCATGACTAACATTTTTTTATATAAAAGGACTTGAAAAATATTGTAAATATAAGTAATATAATCATAAATACACATGCGTCTGGAGGAGTATCTATGAAAGTAGCCGAGAGACTCAACAAAATCCCACCATATATTTCCGCCGAGATCGATAAAAAGATTGCCGAACTGAAGAAAAAAAGCATAGATGTGGTAACCCTCGGAGTAGGAGATCCCGACCTTCCTACACCGGAAAATATAATAAGAGAGATGGAAAAGGCCATCTGGGAGCCTGCCTATCACCGCTATCCGGATTATGAGGGTTCCATGGAGTTTCGTAAGGCGGTGGCCGAATATTATTTGAAACGTTTTGGTGTTAAACTGAACCCTGAAGACGAAGTCATGGCCCTGATAGGTTCCAAGGAAGGAATTGTGAATCTGACCTATGCTTTTGTAGATCACGGCGACTATGCGCTGATCCCCGATCCGGCATATCCCGTCTACAAGACCGCCACGCTTTTTGCAGGAGGCATACCGTACACCATGCCGCTGCTCAAAGAAAACAATTTCCTGCCGGATTTTACAAAGATCGATACCGATATTGCCAGAAAAGCAAAGCTCATGTTTTTATGCTATCCCAACAACCCCACTTCGGCCGTGGCCGATAAGAAGTTCTTTGAAGAAGCTGTGGAATTCGCAAAGACCTATGACATAGTCATATGCAATGACAGCGCCTATGCCGAAATCACCTATGACGGATATGAATCCCCCAGCCTGCTTTCGGTGAAGGGAGCGGAAGATATAGCCATAGAACTGGGTTCCCTGTCCAAGCCGTACAGGATGACCGGATGGCGCATCGGATATGCTGTGGGCAACAGGGATATCATATCTGCTCTGGGCAGGATAAAGACCAATGTGGACTCCGGCCAGTTTACCGCCATCCAGAAAGCAGCCGTGGAAGCTCTGACCGGGCCTCAAGACAGCCTGAAGGAGCTGAGATCCATATTTACCACCCGCCGGGATATGATGGTGAGCGCCTTAAGAGAAATGGGATTTGATGTGGCATCACCAAAAGGCACCTTTTATATTTGGGTGCCAGTACCGGAAGGCTACACTTCCATGTCTTTTGCCGAGATGCTGGTAGAAAAGGCAGCAGTGGTGGTGATTCCTGGCAACGCATACGGCGAGTATGGCGAGGGATTTTTCAGGATTTCACTGACGACACCCGATGATAGGATAAAAGAAGCCATAAAGAGGATGAAGGAAATTTTTTAACATTATCTGGTCAAAAACCACAAAGTATGATAATATTTTAAATAAACAAAGTAATATGGAATGAAAAAGGTGGGAGAGACCTGTGACCAATTGTTATGTGAAAATGGTCGTGCTGGAGTGCAGGCGCCGAAGGGGTAAGTCCGGGATTTTTGGGTGATACTCTCAGGCAAAAGGACCGCCTTTGGACCAACCTCTGGAGGAGTAAAATGCTGCGATTATAGCAGGGGTTCTAGGCTCAAGAAGTGATATATACTTTGAGTTTAGAACCATTTTTTGTTTTGACTTTATATCTTGACACTTTTGTCTGGAACCTAGTAACAGAACCATTACATAAGACTTCGGAGGCATATACTTAATTTTAGAGAAGTTTAAATTGAAAAGGAGGGCCATGATGTTAAAAAGAACACCGCTATATGATGCTCATTTGAAATTAAAGGCCCGGATAGTGGAATTCGGCGGTTTCGAAATGCCCGTACAGTACACATCCGTCATCGATGAGCACATGGCCGTAAGGACAAAGGCTGGTGTCTTCGATGTATCCCACATGGGAGAGATACTGGTGGAAGGCGAAAAATCAGAGGAGTTTCTAAATGCGCTGCTCACCAACGATGTTGCATCATTAAACAATGGCAAAGTGCAGTATACCATCATGACCTATGATAATGGGGGTGCCGTGGATGATCTGATGGTTTACCGCATGGATGAAAATGTTTTTTTCCTGGTAGTGAACGCTTCCAATAAGGATAAGGATTTTGAATACATAAAAAATCATGCTCCTGCCGGCGTAAAAGTTGAAGATGTCAGCCAGGACTATGCAGAAATTGCCGTACAGGGGCCCGATAGCTTAAAGTTTGCAGAGAAATTGCTGGGCCCCATGAATATCGGCCGGTTTTGCTTTAAAATATTAAATTATGATGGGGCAACTTTGATAATATCCCGTACCGGTTATACCGGTGAGGACGGCCTTGAAATTTACGGCCCGTCGGAAGCCGTCGTTAAGCTTTTTTATGGCTTTGTCGAAGCAGGCATTACTCCATGCGGCCTGGGCGCCCGCGATACCCTGAGGTTTGAGGCGGGGCTGCCCCTATACGGCCATGAGCTTTCCGAAAACATAACTCCCGTTGAAGCCGGCCTTACGGCATTCATAAAGTTTAATAAGGATTTTTGCGGAAAAGATGTGCTATACCGACAGATAAAAGAAAACGAAGGGAAGAGACTTATCGGCTTGAGGCTAAAAGAAAAAGGCGTGCCACGTCAGGGATACAGGGTGTTTTTCGGAGGTGAAGAAGCGGGATCTGTGACATCGGGGAATTTTGCGCCTTATCTGAAAGAGTATCTTGCCATGGCACTGGTGCGATTGCCCAAGGATATAATGGAAGATTATGTTGGCAGGGATTTTGAAATTGAAATTCGTGGAAAAAGGCTGAAGGCTGAAGCTGTGCCCAAAAATTTTTTAAAAGCATTGCGTTCAAAAAAATAGATTTTTAAAAAATAAAAACAAGGAGTGATAAAAAATGAGCAAAATCCCAAAAAATTTATTGTATACCGAAGAGCATGAATGGATACTGGTGGAAGGGAACAGGGGAACAATAGGTATTACAGACCATGCTCAGGACGCCCTGGGGGATGTGGTTTATGTGGACCTGCCGAAGGTGGGAGACAAGATTGTAAAAGGTGAAACCTTCGGGACGGTGGAATCGGTGAAAGCTGCATCGGACATCTATGCTCCGGTTTCAGGCACAGTCGTGGAAGTCAACGAAGCATTAAAAGACAGCCCGGAGCTCATTAACAGGAGTCCCTATGATGAAGCATGGATGATAGTGGTGGAGCTGGATGACGAAAGCGAACTGGATGAACTTTTAAGCCCGGAGGATTATGAAAACATTTTGGAAGGAGAGTAAGCCATGAGGTATATTCCCCATGCTCCTTTTCAGGTTGAAGAGATGATGAAAACTCTCGGGATAAGCGGAATCGACGATCTTTTTGCCGACATTCCGGAAGAGGTCAGGCTTAAGGGCGATCTTAATCTGCCGCCGCCCCTGAATGAAATAGAGCTAAAGAGAGAAATCTTAAGCATGGCTGGGGATAATAAAGCCAGCACATACATAAATTTTATGGGGGCCGGGGCCTATGACCATTATGTGCCGGCGGTGGTAAAGGCCCTGGTGGGACGTTCGGAGTTTTACACATCGTACACGCCATATCAGCCCGAAAGAAGTCAGGGGACCCTGGCCGCCATATTCGAATACCAGACCATGATGGCAAATCTAACCGGCCTGGATGTGGTCAATGCGTCGGTGTACGATGGCGCCAGCTCCCTGTCGGAAGCCGTGCTTATGGCCTGCGATATAAAGAGGAAGGATAAGGTAGTGATTTCCGGGGCGGTCCATCCGGAGTATGTGGAGACCGCCCGGACATATGGCTTTGGATATAACAAAGACATAGCAGTGGTACCGTATACTGAATCTCTTGAAACCAACTGGGATAAGATGGCCTCCATGGCAGGCGGCGATACCGCTGCCCTTGTTGTCAGTATGCCCAATTTCTTTGGGGTGCTGGAAGATGTAAAAAGGGCTGAAAAAATCGCAAAAGAAAAGGATGCGATGCTCATAGTTGCCGTAAATCCTATATCCCTGGGTCTTGTAGTTCCACCGGGGGAATATGGAGCCGACATCGCCGTTGGGGAAGGCCAGCCCCTGGGCAATGCCTTAAATTTCGGCGGGCCGTATCTGGGGTTCATGGCTGCCAGATCCGAATATGTGCGCCGCATGCCGGGGCGTATAGTGGGCGAGACCGTGGACGCGGACGGCAAGAGGGCTTTTGTCCTCACCCTTCAAGCCCGGGAGCAGCATATTCGCCGGGAAAAAGCCACGTCGAATATTTGCTCCAATGAGGCATTGAATGCTCTGGCCGCCACCATATATATGGCCTACCTCGGCAGAAGGGGATTAAAAGATGTGGCGTATCATTCCCATTCAAAGGCAAGATATTTTATTGATGAAGTAAATAAAAGCGGCCAAGCTCGCATAGTCAACGACAGGGTTTTCAATGAAGTGGTGGTCGAAGTAGAAAACCTCGAGGAAAAATACCAAGAGGCACTGTATCGGAAGATCCTGCCGGGGATAAAACTTTCCCGCTTTTTCCCCGAGCAAAAAAACCGCCTGCTGGTGGCCTTTACGGAAAAGCGCTCAAGGCAGGAAATTGATTCTTTATTGAAGGTGCTGGGGGTGAAGTAAAAATGAAAGGGACGCCTCTTATTTTCGAACGTTCCGTACCGGGAAAGGAGGGCTTCAGGCTGTACGCGCCCGATGTGCCCGGTGTGAACCTGTCCGAAACCATCGGTGGGGGACTGCTGAGACAAAACTTGGACCTGCCCGAGGTTTCGGAAGTGGATGTGGTAAGGCATTATACAAAGCTTTCCAAAATGAATTTTGGCGTGGATGACGGCTTTTATCCTTTGGGTTCCTGCACCATGAAGTATAATCCAAAAATAAACGAGGAAATAACAGCCTATCCTGCTTTTACAGAGCTTCATCCCTATGCACCGGAAGAATTAGCTCAGGGAACACTGAGGTTCATGTACGAGATGCAAAGATTTCTCTGTGAAATCACCGGCATGGATTATTTCACCCTGCAGCCGGCCGCAGGAGCCCATGGAGAACTTACCGGAATACTAATAATCAAAAAATTTCTGGAGGCCGCGGGACAAAAGCGCAGCAGGATCATCGTCCCTGATTCTTCCCACGGCACAAACCCCGCCACCGCCAAAGAGAGCGGTTTTGAGATTGTAAAGGTGAAGTCAGGGATGAACGGCCTTGTGGACCTTGAAGAACTTAAAAAGAACGTGGATGAGAATGTGGCAGCCCTTATGCTCACAAATCCCAATACCCTTGGCCTGTTCGAAAAAGACATCCCGGAAATTTCGCATATTTTGCATGAAAAGGGAGCCCTGCTGTACTACGATGGGGCCAACCTCAATGCCATCATGGGCATCGCCCGCCCCGGCGACATGGGCTTTGACGTAGTGCATGTCAATCTTCACAAGACCTTTTCGACTCCCCACGGAGGCGGTGGACCGGGAGCGGGGCCGGTGGGCGTGAAGGCATTTCTCAGGGACTTTTTGCCGAAGCCCATCGTGGAAAAGGAAGGTGACACATATTTCCTGGACTATAACATGCCCCGATCAATAGGCAGGGTAAAGGCGTTTTACGGCAACATCGGAGTGGTCTTAAAAGCCTATGCATATATCAGGAGCCTGGGAGCCCGCGGCCTGAGAGAAGTCAGCGAAATGGCTGTGCTCAACGCCAATTATCTGAAAAAGAAGATACAGGATTTATTTGAAGTGCCCGTAGACACCATATGCAAGCATGAATTCGTGGTGAGTGCCGGCAACTGGAAGAAAAAAAACGGCGTGAGAGCCCTCGACATTGCAAAGCGGCTGCTAGATTACGGATTTCACCCGCCCACCATATATTTCCCCCTCATTGTGGAGGAGGCTCTGATGATGGAACCCACGGAAACTGAAGGCAAGGAAGCTCTGGACGCTTTTGCCGATTCCTTGATGAGGATTTGCGATGAAGCTCAGGAAAATCCGGATCTGATGCAAAATACACCGCACCATATGCCGGTAAAGCGGGTGGATGAGGTAAAGGCTGCAAGAGAAATGAAGCTAAAAGCTGGGCAGCTATAAAGCATGTTTGCTTAAGAAAGGAAAGGGAGCATGTTATACATTAATAATGAATCCAATGATCCTTATTTCAACATGGCACTGGAAGAATATACGATAAAATGCCTTGACCCCGGTGAAGAGTATTTCATTCTGTGGCAGAACCGGCCGGCTGTCATCATCGGCAAAAATCAGAACGCCGTCGAGGAAGTCAATCTGAAATACACAAAAGAGCACGGCATAGCGGTGGTGCGCAGGCTTTCGGGCGGCGGAGCGGTTTACCATGACCTGGGGAACATTAATTTTACCTTCGTGGTGGATTACCGCCCGGAAGACTTCAACAGCATCGAAAGGTTTGCCAGAGCGGTGGTGAAGGCTCTGGCAAGATTTGGAGTAAAATCCGAGTTTACGGGCAGAAACGATATAACCATAGACGGAAAGAAAATTTCCGGCAATGCCCAGTACCTTTACAAAAAGAGGCTGCTCCACCACGGCACCCTTCTTTTTGATTCGGATATGACAAGGCTTTCCGAAGCGTTGAATGTGAAAATGGACAAGATTACATCAAAAGGTGTGAAGTCCGTCAAAAGCCGGGTGACAAACATAAAAGAGTATCTGAAACAGGATATAAGCGTAAAGGATTTTAAGGAACTTTTGGCAAAATACATCTTTGAGGTAGAAGACCAGCCCTTTAAAGAATATCGATTGACAGCCCGGGATCTGGAAAATATAAACAGGTTAAAAGAAGACAAGTATTCCACGTGGGAATGGAATATCGGATATTCGCCGGAATTTGATCTTTCCAAATCAAGGCGTTTCGATGCCGGCGAGGTGGAAGTCAAACTCAACGTAAAAGATGGAATGATTACCACAATAAAATTTTACGGCGATTTTTTGAGCATGAGGGACGTGGCTGATATAGAGGATATTCTGAAGGGAGTATACTATCGGGAGGAAGATATAAGGAAAGCCCTTTCGAAAGTGAACTTGAAGGAGTATTTCGGCCAAATCGACCTCGATGACCTGCTAAATGTAATATTATAGGCTATAGAACAATATCATCAGGTTTATATATATTAAATTGCTGAATTCGAAAAAAATCCAGGTCATTACTGGCTATATTAAAGCATCGGTTTGATTTGGCCGATGCGAGAAGTAACGAATCATTTGTCATGATGCCATACTTTTTCTGAAAGAATATAGCATCATAGCATAATTCCTGAGTGATAGGCAATATATTTATCTGCATAGCGGGGATC
The DNA here is from genome assembly GCA_012840135.1 of Thermoanaerobacterales bacterium. Classification (GTDB taxonomy): domain Bacteria; phylum Bacillota; class Thermosediminibacteria; order Thermosediminibacterales; family Tepidanaerobacteraceae; genus Biomaibacter. The sequence continues at coordinate 167,354 of DUMA01000023.1, read as the reverse complement.
TTTAATGCCAGGCTAGAATAGTCGTTGAGATTTTTGATTAACTCGGGTTTTTCTTTTAGTTTTTTTGCAATGTTACCTGGAGAAACTAATTTTTTCGTAACGGCTTCCAACATCATCAGCCTATGCATAACTTCTAATAATATGTGAACAGTGGTGAAACCCGCTACTTCTCCATCTTCACATCTTTTTAAAAGTTGGCTGCATTCTTCTGAAGTTCCGCTGAAATGATATATAAAAATATTGGCATCAATGAAAATTTGACTACCGGAACGAAGTTGATTAAATTTCAAGATAGTATTCCTCCTCGAGGACTTTCTTTACAATTTTCAAATCTGCTTTAATTTCTCCCTTTGTTTCTTCAACTATAGATTTAGACGTTTTTATATCTTTTTCTTTAGCTAAATACTGGGCTAGAGCCTCTTCAATAATATCGTTTAAATGTTTTTTTTCATGAATTGATTTGAGTTTTGCCTTATATAACAGCTTCGAATCAATGGCTGTGCCAATTTTTTGTCTGGCCATACTTATCACCCATTAATTATTATAACAGTTTTACAATTTAATATCAAGACATAATCTAGATTGTAAAAAATAAAAAATTGGCCGCATTTTGCGGCCTTTTAATATTTCATTTTGTGAATACATGGCTTCCTATTTTACACAGCACGGGTTTTGACAAAAGCCATGAATTTGTGATTTTATCGGGGTTGAAGAAGTACAGGGCTCCGCCGGTAGGGTCTTTTCCTGCCAGCGCGTCATCGGCGGCACTCAGGGAATCCCTGTTTGGTGTGATATAGTCCAGGCGCCCTTCTTCCACCGGAGAAAACTGGTATAATCCCAGCTCATCGATCTGGTAGACCACATCCCTGACGGTATTCGGGAAATCCGGGCTTTTCACGCGGTTTACCACTACCGCCCCCACTGCTACCTTACCGTTGTAAGGTTCCCCCTCCGCCTCGGCATGGATGAGCTTTGCCAGAATCATGCGATCTTCGGCGGTGTAATATATGCCCGAGCCGGATTTTACATAGGAATCCCTGTCGATATATCCTCTTGAAGGAAGTTCTCCGGAACGCTCGGGAGCGGTAGCAGGGGTACTGGCATATTGTGGAATCAGAAGCCTCATGCCGGGATAAATATCATCTCCGATAAGCCCATTGAGATCTTTCAAATCCTGTACCGTCACTCCGTAAGCCCTGGAAATCAAGAAAAGAGTGTCTCCTTTTTGCACCGTTATTCTCTTATACGGACTTTTCTGCGGGATGTAGAGGGCCTGTCCGATAAAAATCTTGTCGGAAGATAAGCCGTTTAAACTTTTCAACTCCTGCAAATCTATACCGTAGCGGCGGCTTATGAGATAAAGGGTATCCCCTGATTTTACTATGTATTTCTCCGGCAATAATAACACCTGCCCGGCCACAATCTGGTCACCGGCTAACGTATTGGCCGATACAATTTTTTCCATCGGGATTCCGGTGCTCTTGCTCAGGAGATAAAGCGTGTCGCCGGGCTGAACGGTATAAACCTGGGCCTGGGCTGCACCTCCCAAAAGGAGAAAAAATGCTACTAAGAATACTGCTATTTTTTGTTTTTTAATGAATACCATCACCCATCATCTCCTTTCTTTGGGACAATTATACTATAAACCCAGGCCTTATTTCACCAAGTAAATTCCACCAATGAAAAAACTGGGAAAACCTTATAAAATTTGAGCCGGTAAAGCACCGGCTCCTATCGTTTCAAGTACATTATGAGCTTTCCTTCTTCTGTCGAAATGGAAGTTATCTTCAAGTCCTGTGGCAGGGGAGGGGGAGTAAACTCCATATTATTGTCCTTCATCAATTCCTTAATGACTGCCGGGGGCAGCACCACCCCGTTGAATTCCAGATTCTTCGGGGAGAATTTTATCTTCTGTTCTTCCGTCAGTTCCAGGCTGCACGTTATGGAATAGATCGGAACGCTGCTTTCTGGTTTTTTCTCCGAAACGGTCACGCCTTCCGGGTGAAATCTAAAATAAACGTTCTTGAGTTTTTCATCGTTTGAAAACAATTTTTGGGTAAGGCTGGTATCTTTAAACTCTGCCCGGGCCGTAAGGGTGAACCAGTTCACCTTCAGGTTGTCGGGACTTATACTAGTCCACGGCAATGAGGTAAGATTTTTAAGCAAATAATTGAGCGAGGGCAGTGCATCCTGCCAGTTTTCACTGATTTCTTCTAAGAAGGATGTATCCTTCAATACCATTCGAGCATGGGCCAGTTCCTTTTGTTTTTGAGCTATGACCGACTTTAGTTCCTCGAGGGCCTTTTTTGCCTTCTGTTCCAGCTCCTGGACAAGGTTCTGTTTATTCATTATTTCCATTTCCTCCTGTTTTCTGCGAAAAATAAGGGATTTGGTCTCGATTATCATATTATTATAGTATTCGATGATAAATGTTATGTTGTCGAGACGGCGGAAAAATTCCCCCATATCTTCCGCACCTACCAGCACTCCCAAAAAGCTGCCGATACCTCCCTTGAAGCTGAAAACAATCCACCTGGAGAGTTTTTTTTGGCGGTCCCTGACCGCCCCATCCAGCATTGATAATTCTCTGCGCTTTTCGGAAAGGCTCCTTTTGAGCTCATTATTCTGGGCAGAAAGTTCGTTTATTTGGTTTTGTAGGGCCAGTGCCCGGGAATCCAGTGCCAGAATTTCTTCTATCAGTTTTTGCTCGGTACTTTTTACCTGGGCTGTCGAATTGTCAGGAGGATTGGCGGTATTTAAAAAATTATTCGGCAAACCCGACACGCTGTTTAAAACAAGGGACGATAGTACTATCATAAATACCAGTGCGGACATTTTTTTTATCATTATCTTGCGGAAAGTCATCATGATTTACATCGTTTCAGCATGTTTATTCGTGTTTTATATTATTTTCCATGTCGGAATCATTATCATGGTATTATTGCTTTTACCGATGCTGAAACGGAGAGCCTCCTTAGTAAAATATTCTACGGAAAACAAAAATATCCTTTAATACAGATGTTAAAACATTTTGTTGAACATTTTGCCATGCAAGTTGTATAATGAAAACCGGAGGTGTTAATTTGAACCAGTCGGCAAAAACTTACCTTGGCCTTCTGGCAGTAGCTTTCTTCTGGGGGACATCTTTTTCCGTATCGAAAATAGGCTTGAGGCAGCTTTCGCCCATTCATCTGGCGATTCTTCGCTTTTCGCTGGCATCTGTAATCTTTTATATTATGCTTAAAATATTTTACCGTAATAATTCCATAGAAAAAAAAGACCTGCCGCTTCTCTGGTTTCTCGGAATACTGGGGGTTTCATCGTATTTTTATATCCAGTATACAGGCCTCGAGTTGACCACTACGGTAAATACGGCCATAATCATAGCCATAAGCCCCATCTTTACCATAATATTTTCATCGCTGATATTTCATCAAGAAAGCCTCACTTTAAATAAAATAGCCGGAGCCATCATGGCCTTTTCTGGCATTTTCCTGATATTCGCCGGTTCGAGCGGCATAAAACTTGGTCGGGACACGATGGCAGGCGACCTTTTGATCCTTTCCAATTCTGTGGCATGGGCGCTTTTTACCGTCCTGGGAAAAAGGCTGGTGGAAAAGTATGACCCTTTCGTGGTCATGGCCCACATAAATATTTACGGCACCATCACCATGCTCCCCCTGGCCTTTACTCCTGCCTTTGCAAGTTCAATGAAAGCAACGGGGCTCATCACCTGGGGGGCAGCCCTTTATCTTGCATCTACGTGCTCCGTTTATGGATATTTCATGTGGTATCGTGGGGTAAAGGTTCTGGGTGCTTCTCGCACTGCCGTATTCAATTATATTAATCCCCTCTTTGCTGTAACCATAGGTATATTGTTCCTGAAAGAGCCGGGAAATATTTATACTCTTCTGGGTGGAGCAGCGGTCCTGGCGGGAGTGTATACGGCTTCCCGCAGCCGGGAGAAATTAAGCCGCAACGGTGAGCAGGTGTCTTCTGACAGGGTTTGATGGTGTTTCCGGTACCTTGCTGAGCTATAAGGAAAGCAGCAGGATTTTTTATTGCACTGTAGAAAGTGAAACTTAACTTGAGAAACGGGGGATGATTATTTTGAATTTGCAGGAAGTGAAGAAAAATGCTCGGGAGAAGATGAAAGGCTACTGCCGGGTTTGCAGGATCTGCGATGGGGTGGCTTGTGCCGGAGAGGTCCCGGGAATGGGCGGTGCTGGCACGGGAGCTTCGTTTAGAGCCAACGTTCAGGCGCTGGCCGACGTAAAGGTCAATATGAGAACCCTTCATGATGCCAGGAATCCCGACATCTCATGCGAGATTTTCGGCAGGAGGCTTTCCATGCCCATTCTGGCAGCACCCATTACGGGTTCGGATTACAATATGGGCGGTGCGGTGCCCGAGGCGGAATTCATACAGATGGTTATTTCAGGCAGCAGGCAGGCGGGCACCATTGGTATGTGCGGGGATGGTGGAAACCCCGTGTTTTACAGCTCGGGGATTTCTGCCATTGAAAAGGAAGGTGGGCACGGCATTGCCATCATTAAGCCCAGGGAAAATCATAAGGTCGTCGAAATGGTAAAGCGCGCCCAAAATGTCGGGGCTGCAGCCGTAGGGATGGATGTGGATGGCGCCGGCCTTGTAACCATGGCTCTGATGGGGCAGCCGGTGGGGCCGAAAAATGTAAAAGAACTGAAGGAAATAATATCCCGTGCGGAACTTCCATTTATACTAAAAGGCATCATGACCGTTGATGAGGCTAAACTTGCAATGGAAGCCGGAGCAAGCGCCATCGTGGTCTCCAACCACGGAGGGCGCATACTTGATTACACTCCGGGGGTGGCCGAGGTCTTGCCGTCCATTGCGAAAACGGTCAAGGGCAAAATAACCGTTTTGGCCGACGGAGGAGTCCGCTCCGGCGTGGATGTTTTGAAGTACCTGGCTCTGGGAGCCGATGCGGTGCTGGTGGGAAGGCCTATCATAATCGGCGCTTACGGCGGAGGTACGGAGGGAGTCAAACTGGTGCTGGATACCATGGCGAGCGAACTGAGACAGGCCATGATACTTACCGGGTGCAGCAATCTTGAAGAAATAACGGATGAAGTTATATACAAGAATATATAGCTTTCAAACTAAAGCACGAATTAGATGTCGGCTTGAATTCTACGTCAATTGTCTTTTATAGAATGTGGAACAAAAGACAAATGTATCAAAACATCATTGATCGATAATAATAAAAGCGGTTGGAAATTATCCGGCCGCTTTTTAATTGGAACGAGCGGGGATGAAAAGCTCCTGACAGATGCTGCCGCCGTTTTCGAAATAAAACATGTCCCGGGGGTGAAGTGCAGTGACAGCTTCTGACAAAACCACCATCGTTGGAGTGGGAAATGTACTGATGGGTGACGACGGTATTGGAGTCATGACAGTGAGGCAAATTGCCGGAGCTTTAAAATCGGATTCCTGCCTGTATGAAAACAACAGCAGCACGGCAGGCATCGGGGATAAGGGCAGAGGCGATGTGGTAGTGATAGAAGCCGGCACGGACATGAATATTGTATTTGATGCGCTGATCAGGTACGGCTACATAATCATAGTGGATGCTATAATATTTGGGGAAGCACCGGCCACCGTGCACAGAATATCTTTTGATGAAATTATAAAACGGGATGCGGGATGGGGCATTTCTTTACACGAGATAGGCCCTGCAGCCGCACTAAAAATGGCATGGCTTCTTGGCGAAAGGCCTCGGGGATTTGTCTTGGGTATAGAGCCTGAAAAAATAAGCCCGGGTGTTGGGCTTTCTCCTTCGGTCCGCAGGGCTGTCAAAAACGCTGCTTCTTTTTTGATAAAAAAAATTGCGAGTACGGAAGGAACATCCGAAAAACTGTAAGCCATCACACATTGAACCTGAATATCACCACATCTCCATCCTTCATCACATAATCCTTGCCTTCGGACCTCATCAATCCCCTTTCCCGCGCCGCCTGCTGGCTGCCGCAGGCTATAAGGTCATCGTAGGCTACCACCTCGGCCCGGATAAACCCGCGCTCAAAGTCGCTGTGGATCTTGCCGGCAGCCTGAGGGGCTTTGGTCCCCTGTTTTATGGTCCAGGCCCTCACTTCCTTTGGGCCTGCCGTCAGGTAAGTGATGAGTCCCAGTAGCCGGTAGCCGGTTTTGATGAGCCTGTTTAATCCCGGTTCTTCAAGGCCGTATTCGGCCAGCAGCTCCCTTTTCTCGTCATCGGGAAGCTCGGCCAGCTCGGCTTCTATCCTGGCACAGATAGGTATCACTTCCGAACCTTCTGCTACCGCATATTGTCTTACTTTTTTGACATAATCGTTTTCCACCCCGGAGATTAAATCATCTTCGGAAATGTTGGCGACATATATTACAGGCTTGGAAGTGAGCAGAAATAACTGTTTTACTGTTTCCTGCTCTTCTTCGGAAAACTCCTGAACGCGGGCAGGTTTGTTCTGTTCCAGACCTTCCTTCAGGCGTTCCAGAATCGAAAGTTCTTGCAAATATTGCTTTTCACCGGATTTTGACTGCTTTTTCACTCTATCCATCCGTCGGTCCAGCAATTCCAGATCGGAGAAGATGAGCTCCAGGTTGATGGTTTCGATGTCCCTTACGGGATCGACCTTCCCTTCTACATGGACCACGTTTGGATCATCGAAACACCGGACAACATGAGCGATGGCGTCTACTTCGCGGATATGCGAAAGGAACTTGTTCCCCAGACCCTCGCCGCGGCTGGCACCTTTTACAAGGCCGGCAATATCCACGAATTCTATAGTGGCGGGGGTCACCTTCTGAGGGTGTTCCATCTCAGCCAGCCTGACAAGTCTTTCGTCAGGCACCGCCACAACACCCACATTGGGCTCTATGGTGCAAAAGGGGTAGTTGGCACATTCGGCACCGGCTTTTGTTATAGCATTGAACAGGGTGCTTTTGCCCACATTGGGCAGCCCCACAATTCCTATCTGCATTTGTTATCTTCCCTTCAAACATAAACTTTTCACGGCTTTTATTATACCAGCCAGGGTTGATGATGTAAACAAGCTAATATGCGATGCTTGTAATTCATAAAGAAAAATAATACAATAATGAGGGGGAGAGGAAGATGAATAAGTACAAAACAAGAATATTCGCAGCTTTAATTGTAACGTCCGTCATAATTACTTCCTGCGGTTTTTTGACGGTCAAGAATAAAACCACCGCCTCATTGCCCGAACTGCAGCAGGCCACTAAAGGAACGGAATACATCAACGGCAGCTTCATCGGGTATTCCGATGCATCGGACCATGGATACAGCATGGCTATTGTAACGGTTGAAAATGATAAAATAGTGAATGTAGTGTTGAAAGAATTTACCGAACTTTCTGTTGAAAAAGATTTTTCTACCTATGAATACAAACCTTCCGTAACGGCTCATAGGGAATTGCCGCAAAGGTTTATTGCTGCTGGAGATACACAGGTCGAAGGCATAAGCGGTGCTACGGCCAGTTCCGCCCGCTACAGGCAGGCGGTGGAAAGGGCTCTCGCCCGGGCGAGAAAACAAAAACCAGCCGGCACATATTTTGACGGCACCTTTCAGGGCAGGTCCAGAGCTGACAACCACGGTTATGGAATTGCCCTCGTAAAAATACAAAATGACAGGATAACCGGTGTCGAGATAAAAGAAGTTGATGAAAAGGGTGAGTTGAAGGACTTTAGCACGTATCCTTACGAACCTTCCAGGCGGGCTTTCAAGGAAATCCCGGGCCAATTTGTAAAGAAAAATTCGCCGGATATTGACAATTTTACCGGCGCCACTCACAGTACCGAGAAATACAGGGAAGCGGTGGCCAATGCCTTGGCTAAAGCCAAGAAAATCATGGAGATGCCGGATTTGATAGACGGCACTTATACCGCCGTTTCCGATGCTGACAGCCAGGGATATGCCGAAGCTACATTGACCGTGGAAAATGGTCTGGTTGCCGATGTAAAACTGAAAGAGTATGACGGGCTTTGCAAAGAGAAGGATTTTTCTTCTTATAAATACGAGCCCGCCGTAAACGCTAACCGTGAACTGCCCTGGGCGTTTATTGCGGCTCAAACGTCTCGTGTGGATGCCGTTACAGGAGCTACCCGCAGCAGCACCTGCTATTCACAGGCTGTAGAAAGGGCCCTTGCAAAGGCATCGTGGTACAAAGGCCAGCAGAAATATTTGAATGGCATCTTCCAGGCCAAATCCACCACCGATGAACATGGCTACTGCATTGCCATAGTGACGCTCCGGGATGACAGGATCCAGAGTGTGGTATTGAAAGATATCGATGATAAGGGCCAGTTAAAGGATTTTGAAAACTACCCCTACGAGCCGTCGAAAAAGGCCCACGAAGAACTTCCTGCAAAGTTTGTAGAGGCCAATTCCTATGAAGTGGATATGGTATCGGGGGCCACTCACAGCTCGGAAAAATATATGGAGGCGGTAAAGAAGGCGCTGGAAAGCGCAACTTTGAATTTCGATGTTCGAGATTCGAAGTTGGAATAGAAGAAATTTGGCTATGCCAAATTTCATACTTAATCGAACCTCGAACTTCGAACCTCGGGTTGAATTTAGTTAAGGCACCTCTTTTTTTGAATCAAAAACAATGTTTTGCAATCCCTCTATTTCCGAATCCGTCAGCTCCCTCCATTCTCCAGGTTCAAGGCTTTCATCCAGATTCAAAGGGCCTATAGAGAGGCGCTTAAGATATACAACTTCTTTATTTCGGGCTTTCATCATGCGCTTCACCTGGTGGAATTTCCCTTCATGTATCTTCACCAGCGCCTTTGAAATTTTTCCGGCTTCCAGAATTTCGAGTGCAGCCGGGAGTGCGGTGAAATCTTCCAGGGGTATGCCGGCGGCAAAAGCTGCCACATCATCTTCATTTAATTCTCCCCTCACTTCCACGTAGTATATTTTTTCTACATGGCTTTTTGGCGACAGCAAGCGATGGGCCAGCTGGCCGTCGTCGGTGAGAAGGATAAGGCCCTCCGCATCCTTATCCAGCCTTCCTGCGGGGAAAAGGCTTCTGTGGGAATACTTTCCGTCCAGAAGGTCGATGATGGTGGTATCGTCATCGTCTCTGGTGGAGGAAATCACTCCGCCGGGTTTGTTCAGCATAATGTATATATACTTTTTATAGTTGACATTTTTTTCGAAGACGCGGATATCGTCTGTGAGGGGATTGACTCTTTCGCCGGCATCATTGATAGTCCTGCCATTTACCGTAACTGCTCCCTGCTTGATCAGTTTTTTTACATCTTTTCTTGTGCCGAAGCCGCTCGTGCTCAGGATTTTATCCAGACGCTCGCTCTTTTGCTTTTCCACGGTAACACTCCTATCTCAATATTTTAAGATTAGCTCTTAAAAATCTCGGATTTAGTTTGAACTTTTATGATTAAAATATATTATATCGCAAAAAAATGCAATAAAAAAACCGGTATGGATACCGGAAAACAACAAATTCAATAATATTATTTTTAATAAAATATAGGTCAACCTGTGAATACATCACAGGTTGATTTCATATCCCAACTTACTTTGTGCCAAGTAGCGGGAAGAACAGGAAAAAGATGGGGATCAGGAGTATAAGGATGATTATGATGAAAATCCAGAAAATAGTTTGTGTCATTAAGGGTTCCTCCTTTCATTTTTAGGGTTTTTTTAGCCCTGATACATAATATGCATTTTCGATTTTCGGTGACACCTTTAAGCATCTTTTATTATTTTTACAAGCATATTTGCCATAATGTGCTGGAATTCCTGAGTTTGAATAAGTCCAAGGACCATGGGGACCCACATGTCGCTCATGACCGTCATGCCGCCCTGGATGGTTATCTCCTCGACTTTCCCTTCCATTTTTTGTTGAGCTTTTTCTATTATTTGCGAAAAACTCGTCACGGCAGTTTTCATAAAGTCCAGAGAGCCGGAAACTTTCTCCAGCGTGTTTTTTAGATTGCCTGAGCTTATGGCGTTATGCAGGGCCTTTTTTGCCGACGCCGCCATGGTGACGACACTGTCTTCGCCGGGATTTTCCAATTTATTTAATTCCTCTTTCAATTGATTTCTCTGTTCTTCAACCTCCTTCAAGGCTTTTTCCAGTTCTTCTTTCGTCATAGGAGACCTCCTTTCACCGTATTTTGAGTCTAATGTATAATATGCAATATCACCAATTGTTGCCCCCCTGAATATGCTATTATCAGAAAATATATGAAGGGGGCAATAGAATGCTGCCAATACTGGTAATACCTTATTGTCTAAATGTTGTGCTTGGCGCTGTGGGGGCTCATCTTGTAAATGAGCTGAATAATACAGCAAAATATAAAATAGTTGGTTTTAAGCAGGGTCTCACCTTAAGAAAGAGTCAGGAGGTAATAGAGACCTACGGAATAAAAGTAAAGAAATTTCTTCCTCTGGCCAATGCATGTTTATGTGAAGTGGGCAATGGGGAATCTTCAATAAGAAGTTTGGCTATGGACCCTACGGTCGAGTTCATAGAGGATGATCTGGAAGGCGAAGTCCAGGTGGTGCCTTTCCTGACCATGGATATCAAAAAGATGAGCCAGGAAATTCCTTGGGGAGTCCATAAGATAGAGGCTCCTCCGGTATGGAGAGATATAAGGGGAGAAGGGATCAGGGTTGGTATAATCGATACGGGCGTAGATATTAATCATCCGGACTTGAAGGACAACGTAAAAGAGGTCTGCGGGGTACTGGACTGCAAAAACACAATTGACGATAACGGCCATGGAAGCCATGTGGCCGGAACCATAGCAGCTCTTGACAACGATATAGGGGTTGTCGGCGTTGCTCCGAAGGTGGATTTATATCCTGTAAAAGCTTTTGATAAAAGCGGCAGGGGCAATATATCCAATGTGATTGAAGCTCTGAATTGGTGCATAGAAAAAAAGGTCCGGGTCATAAATATGAGTTTTGGGTTCAACAAAAACAGTATGGCACTTGAAAGAGCCATAAAAGAAGCGTACCGGCAAAATATAGTGCTGGTGGCTGCTGCCGGAAATTCCGGTGGTGATGACTCGGTGATGTACCCGGCCAAATACCCTGAAGTCATAGCAGTTGCGGCATCCAATTCCGGTAATAAGGCCGCATGGTTTTCCAGCGGAGGCCCCGAAGTGGATGTCATAGCTCCGGGAGCAGGCATCCCTTCAACTTACAAAGATGGCGGATACAAATCCATGAGCGGGACCTCTATGGCATCACCACATGTAACTGCAGCATGCGCTCTGATTCTGGAAAAGGCAAATATGAGCCCGGCAAAGGTAAAGGAAATATTGATGAGCACCGCTATTGACCTTGGCCTTCCTAAAAACAAACAGGGAGCAGGCTTGGTGAATGTATCAAAAGCCACAGCGGGAATAAAGAGTCCAAGGAAAGGCTACGAAAGCCAGTAGTTATAAAACTAATTAGAGAGCCCGATTTTCGGAGCTCTCTAATTTTTTTGATGTTACTAAGCTTTTTCGGATTTGCCAAGCAGCGGGAAGAAGATTATGATTATGGGGATCAGGATGATGAGGAAAATTATGAGCCAGATCCAGAATATGCTTTGATTCATACTTGCCTCCTCCTTTCAGTTTTTAAGGCTTTCTGGTGTCGCCCTGGTATATAATATGCTATTTTCCTCTGTGGTGACACACTCAGCTTTTCAATAACGCAATGTCACAGAAAAAACCGTCTTTGAATATCTTATTATCAAGAATAGGAACATGATCGAAGCAACTTTTTCAAAAGTCCGCATATTATGTAGAAGCAATATAATTTTTTTGAGGGGGATCAAAACATGAATAAATTTGAAGAAATGAAAGAGGAAATCATCAAATCTGCAAATACTCCTGAAAAACTCGGTGAAATCTTTACAAAGTTCGGGATGACACCTGACAATCCTGATGCGATGAAAGAAATCATGGAAGGAGCCGGAATTAAAGGGGAATTGGATGCGGAAAATGCGGCTAAAATGGTAAAAAATTTAACTGAAAGCTTTTCGCCGGACATGAAAAAATACCTGGCAAATCTGGTTTTTGAAGTATCCCAGTCCATACCGGCAGGTCCCATGCCCGATGACATCAAAAATCTGTTGGATTCCTGGCAAAAAGGGGGAGGATGTGTTGAAAAGTGACTATAGTCGTTGATGATGAAAAAAGCAATGCCGGTATTCAAAACCCAGAAATGAAACCGCAGCAGCAAGATAGAAAAAGAAGATTGATCATAATCGGCGATATAATATCAATTATAGGAGTATCGCTCTTGTTTACTGCGGCAATCTTAGATTTATTCATCGATACGACATTCAGGCCTTAAACTCAAGCAAGTAAAGCTCCGGACATTCCGGAGCTTTACATATTTGTTGTACCGACTGAAACAAAAATCTTCTGCATTGGTGCGGATTGTGCTGGATAAACTAAAAAAAAATGATCGAAGGTGGCTTGAGATTGCATAAAAGCAAAATAACAGGAGAAAAGCTCTCTCTCGGCCAGTATATAATGATGGGAGTAGGGGGCATCATAGGAGCGGGTTTTTTTCTGGCTTCCGGTCTTGCCATCCGGCTTTCGGGACCGGCGGTGATACTCAACTATGGCCTATCAGCCTTTGTCATGTGCAGGGTATTTTGCGCCCTGGGGGAAATGTCCACCGCAAACCCGGCGGCAGGTTCCTTCAGGGTATATACCCAGGATTATCTGGGTAAAGCCGCCGGCTTCATGAGCGGATGGATATACTGGATAGCGGGGGTGCTGGTAATGTCTAGCGAAGTTACGGCTTCAGGAATATTTACCCGATACTGGTTTTTGCGTGTGCCGCTGTGGCTTTTTACGCTTATTTATTCGGTAATGGTAGTTTATCTAAATTTCAAGGGCACAAAGGAATTCGGAGGAGTGGAAGCGTGGTTTTCATTTATCAAGGTGGGAGCACTGGCTGCCATGATATTGGTGGGGTTAGGGGTTATACTGACCCATTTTCAAAGCCCCACTGTAGGAATTGAAAACTTTTATGCTGGCGGGGGATTTTTCGCAGGAGGTATAAGAGGGTTTTTCGGGGCGATGCTGATGTCGTTGATACCCTTCGGCGGCATAGAAGTGGCGGCCATGGCTGCCAGCAGCGTGGAAGATCCCCGGAAAAATGTACCCAAAGGTATCCACAGCATATTTTTCATTCTTATCGGCCTTTATCTTATTTCATTAACTATTTTACTGATATTGACTCCATGGAACAGGATTCCAACCAATGCCAGCCCCTTTGTCGCCATGTTTACCTATGTTAGAGTCCCGTATATTGACTCCATACTCAATTTTGTTATACTTACAGCCGCCCTCACCACCATGAACGCTGCCATGTTTGGCGTGACTCGGGTGCTATTTTCGCTGGGACAGGGAGAGTGGGCACCAAGTATCTTTACTAAAGAAAACTCCCACGGCGTTCCGGTTTACGCCCTGGGAGTAAGCAGCATCGGCCTTACGCTGGCGGTGGTGTTATCTTATCTACTTCCGAGAGATGTTTACGAATACATCACCAGCGCAGCAGGCTTCATGCAGTTTTTTAACTGGGGAATTATTTTATTGGCTTATATAGCTTTTCTTAAAAAGCGCCGGGTGAGCTCTTTCGGAGTAAGGGTTCCGGAAATGGCACCGGAAACCGCCGCCATTTATCCAGGCAGTGTGGCAGCCACCGGGACACGCAAGAAATACGTCGGCCATACCCGGGAATTTCCCGCCGGGATTAAGGTCATAAATCCTGTGAGCACTTCCTGGGCAGCCTTTGTATTGCTGGCAGTGATTCTTTCGTCTCCGCTTTTAATCGCCAAACAGCGCATTTCGGTCCTCATAGCCATGGGGGTAATATTGTTTTTAGCAATAGGTTACAAGATAGGCGATAAATTTCATATCTTTACAAGATGGTAAGCGAGAAGGCTCAAGCCTTTGAGTTAATGCAATTTGCGCTTCGCAAGTCCCGATTAATCCGGCATCTGGCCATCAGCCTCCAGAATCTGTGCCGCCTTGTAAAGGGTCTTCACCATATCTCCGAATTTTACCTCATTCTTTGGTAAAAACTTATCATCAGACTTTTCCATGATACCCAGCGCCAGAGCTGATGAGATGTAACCTTCAAAACCTCTGTCGATATCGACACTGTCACTTACATCCAGCTTGAATATTTCTCCCTTTGCTGCCAGAACGTCAAATCCCATGAATCTTACCGCAAGTTTAGCCAGCTCCTGCCTATCGAGGGGCCTGTCGAGATTTTTTGCTTCGGAGCCGGTTATAAGTTTCTGTTCCAAAGCCGCTTCGATGTATTTTTTATATGGGTCCTTCTTTTCGTCTACATTTGGTCCGTATACATACATTTGCGGCCCCAGGCCCAGACATGACGCGAAAAACTTTACGGCCTCCTTAATGCTGGGAACCGATTCTAAGTCAATATTCATAGAAGGCTCGAAGATCCCCTGGTACATCAGGAGTTCCGCCTCCCGCCTGCCGGTTTCTCCCTTAATATTTACTAGGGGGGATACGGGATTTTTGATGCCGGGCTGTTTAAAGGCGTAATTTAAGACGTCACCTGTAATAGGATCTATATATGCCGCATCGTATAAACGTTTCAAGGTGTACACCAGAATTTTTTCAGGTTTTTGCGGCGGTGCCGGAGCAACGGGCCCGTAGTAGGCGTACATCTTGGGCATGATATATGCTAATGTAATACCCATCTCATCGAGCATTATTTTTGCCGCTTTTTCCCTGGAAAGGATATTTTTTTCAGGAGCCGGAAAGGTGATATCATCCCAGGCGTAATTTAAACTTATAATATTTCCCTTTGAATCCACGCCGATGCTTATATTGTTCCCGATATAGGGTATACCGTTGACTGAACGCGTGAAATTAAAGTAATAAGGTTGGTATGGGGCTTCGGATTTTGGATTTATTTCCTGGGGATAGTCCATAAAATACACATTGTCGGCTTTATCGGGCAAATATTTTTTTATATATTGTAGAGCTATGTTTTTTGCATCTTCCCAGCCGAGGATTTCGGGAGAAGAAGATTCTTTTAACGTTTCGGGATAGTAAGATCCGGTGTTTTTCCAAAAACCAAAATTCTGCACGCTACCGGTGACCGCATTTACGGTGACGCTGGCATTTGCTCCCTCACCGCCGGTGGAGTTGAAATTGAAGAAAAAGAGGTCCTGCGTTTTAGTGGGATATGGACCATTGTTGAAGGACTGTAAAATCATGTCCGAAAAGCCGAACTTCTTGATTTCTTCTTCCGCCAGTTTTAAGGCCTGTTCCTCTGTAAGAGGGGTTTTGAGCTTTACGGCATTGATGGTCTTTGCGCCGGAAAAATCTATTTCCGTCAGAGGTTCGATCCCCTTAACCTCATCACCGGCATAGTTTATAAGGGCTCCGTCCGCTGCTCTTATGGTCAGGGGAGGCCCCGTATAACCGAACCTTTGCGGTACGTACATAAGCCTTGCAAAATCTTCGATTTTTCCTTTTGCTTCATCGAAACCCCGAACGTAAACAAGCTGGGGCCCCAGATATTTTGTGTAAATCTCTTCGGCCTGCTTTTTGGATATGGTTTTTTCATTTGATGGCTTATCTTCCGACCAGTTCAGATTGTAGCTCACTACCTTGCCGGAGGCTGCGTTTACTGTGACGTTAATACCTTCTTCGCCGTAATAAGAATCTACGGGCTGAATATTTTCATCGGATCTGACAAACCTGAAAAAATAAGATGTGGGTTCAAACAACCCTCCGAACTTGGGGCCAGTGTAATAGTTCTGTTCCATGAAATTTACCCTGGAGAATTTGTCGGGGGCAATCTTTTTGATAAAGTTTTCCGCAAACACCCTAGCTTCCTCCTGGGTGTATCTGGCCAGGAAAACCCTGCGCTTGCCGTATGGAGTGCTCCAGTCTTCATTCATATTGTAGGATATGATTTCACCGCTGTCTGCGTCAACTATGGCATAAATTGAAAAAAAAGGTTTGTAGAAATTTATGGTCCAGACCCTGCGGTTGCCGGGCTGCCACCCGGTATTCAGATAGACTTCCGGTTTGAAGTCTTCCGGCACTTCAAAAAATCCCTTTACTATCTCTAGGGCTTTATCCTGCGTAATCTTTACATCTTTGGCCGGATCGCCGATAGAAGATGAGACGGCCGCTTCTGTCACCGATTCTTTTGGCGCATTGGAGCTCATCCCCGCCGCATAGGCCGGGAGAGCGAGACATACCACTAGCATCACAACAATCCATGTTAAAAACCCCTTTTTCCTCATTAGACCAACCTCCTTTTAAAACTCTATTATAATTCTATACCAGAAAGTTCCTTTTGAATATTACAAATAAATTAAATTTATCTTCATGTACGAAGAAGTTGTTTTTGGAAGGGAGCACATCCCGGCAACATGACGGTTCAGTCAGGATTCTTCATGCATTATCTCTACCATCCTCTGGTCCTGATACCATTTTACCTCAAATCCCAGGGCCTCTGACAGAAACCGGAGGGGCACCATGACCCGATCGAACCTGACTATCGGAGGGGCTTCCAGAAAGACTCTTTTTCCGTTGACGACAGCCTCCTGCCAGCTTGAATTTCCGGCATTTCCCGAAGGCACTCCATTGTCATAATGGATGGTAAGAGGTCTTACCCACAATTCAATATCTTTTTCCGGAGTGCTTACCGTGATTTTGTTTTCTGCCGGAATCCAGTCCACCCGGGCCCCGAGGCTCTGAGCTATGAATCTCAGGGGCACCATGGTGCTGCCGTTCTGAATAAAGGGGTAATAGTCCAGCAGCGAAGGTCTGCCTTTAATATATGCTGTCCGGGAACCTATTTTCAAGAAAATGGTATTTTTAAAACCGGGAGGCCTTTGGGTAAAATCTTTCAACAGTGTTTTATATGCCTGGATATCGGTCCCGGGAGGCACTACAATTCTGTTTAAAGTATAGGGGTCTGAGTTTTGTCGGACAATGCCATCTCTGAGATTGAAACCCAATTTTAAGCCAAACTTTTTTGAGATTTCCAGAACCACACTGTTAAACCTTCCATAGGGATATGCTATGGCTATTGAAGATGGCAGGCCGTTTTTGGCAAAAAGTTCATTTTCCCGGATAAAATCTTCTTCAATCTGTTCCTTGTCCATGGAGAGGAGTGCCGGTTTATTACCTATATATTCATGGGCATTGAAAGTATGACTTCCGAATTCTACCAGGCCACTGCCGAGCATTTCTTTAATTTGCCTGAAGGAAAGCATCGATAGCCTGTCGGGATCAAAGGGTTCTTCTTTTTGAACTATTCTGTTTCCGATAAGAAAAATGGTGGCCCTGAAATTATAAATTTTTAAAACGGGAAAAGCATATACGAAATTTGATTCGTAGCCGTCGTCAAAGGTTATCAGCACCGTCTTTTCGGGCAGCGCTTTTTTGTGGTATATAAAATCCTCCACATCCTTGAGGGATGCAGTGTAATATCCATTATCGTAAAGGTATTTCATCTGGGCTTCAAATTCCGACAGCGGTATTACCGCCCGGCTGGTGGCGCCTTTTGGAAGCTGCCCCGGGATTATATGATGGTATGCCAGCACTGTAATAAAGGGCTCTGAGCCGTCGGCGTTCAAAGATTCGGCCAATACCGTGGAAAACGGCATCACCGATGAACTGAAAAACAAAATAAATACTAATCCCGTAACTCCTGCTGCCAATAAAATATGTCTAAAAGTAAAAAGATTGAACTTCACAATAAAACCTCCGGAGTAAAATCTATCAAAAACTACCATTTTAATTTTATCATGAATATCATAAAAAACTATTACAGCTATATTAAATTTATAAGACAAAATTACCTTTACACCACAATCACGCGTTTTTTGGAAAGAGAAAAATGCTGTTGTCAGACGGAACAACATTGTATAAAATAATCTTGAAACAAATTTTGCCAAGATTTTCATGTCATTAACGATTGGGGAGGGCAAAAAGGTGGCAAAGGATTTGATCGGTATGATTATATCCATAGCATTTGTATTTGCGGTGATTCTGGTATCAGAAGTGTTGAGGAAGGTATGCAAGCTCGGAAATGAGTTTACCAGGAAATTTGTACATATTGGGGTCTCCCACTGGTGGATAGCGGCCATGTTTCTCATAAGCGACATAAGATATGCCGTTATACCGCCGGTTTTATTTGTTCTTTTGAATTATTATTCCTATAAAAAGAATTTGTTCAAGAGTATGGAGAGACAGGAAAACCCGGACCTCGGGACCGTTTATTTTCCTGTTTCCCTTATAATATTAATTCTTCTCACATGGAAAGGAGGCCTCCTGGGAGGAGATTACAGGTATCTTGGAGCACTGGGAACCCTGGTCATGGGCTACGGTGACGGCTTTGCGGCCATCATAGGAAAAAATTTCGGAAAACAAAAATACAATATATTTAAAAGCTGTAAAAGTCTTGAAGGTTCAGTAACCATGTTTGTTTTTTCAACACTGGTATCCGCTGTGTTATTAAGTATTTTTAGAGGATTTGACATATACAATCTCAGGACAAGCATTATTATAGCAGTTGTTGTCACCCTGGCCGAAGCCTTTACACCCTTCGGAGCAGATAACATAACAGTGCCTATTATTACCACATTGACCGCCTATTATATGACCGTCCTCCAGAGCAGGGCCATGTTTTTATTTATATACATGGCGTGCATAGGTTTTTTGCTGAGTTTTTTAATAGCCCTTGTCGCTTACCGCAAGAAATCCCTGACTCTGGATGGCTCCGTGGGAGCCACCTTTTTGGGAACGGTCATATATGCTACTTCGGGCCTCTTTGGTTCAGCTCTTATGATACTGTTCTTTATATCCTCCAGCCTTCTGAGCCATTTTAAAAAGAGCTTAAAGGCGAAGGTGGTCCGGCAGTTTGAAAAGACCGGGCACCGGGATATATTTCAGGTATTTGCCAATGGCGGCATAGGCCTCATCTATTCCGTGCTGTTTTACATTACAAAAAATCCCTCTTTTTTGCTGCTCCTGGGAATCTCTTTTGCGGCGGCCAATGCGGACACATGGGCCACCGAACTGGGCATACTCAACCGCAGCAACCCGGTTTCGCTCAGGACCCTGAAGCGTGTGGAAAAGGGGACCTCGGGGGCCGTGAGCCTTCTGGGCACTACGGCAGCACTGCTGGGGGCTGGTTTTATCGGGATATTTACGGCACTGGGATTCAAGCTCGTAGATATTCGGTCACTGGGATTTACATATATCCAGAGTTTTGCCATGGTGACGCTGGGAGGTTTTGCGGGTTCTTTAATTGATTCCATTCTTGGCGCCACGGTGCAGGGCGTATACTATTCCGATGAACTGGAAGGTGAGACTGAAAAAAGGATTTACAACGGCAAACCCACCCTGCTGGTACGGGGTTTCCGGCTTATCAACAACGACATAGTCAACTTTTTGAGTATAGCTCTTTCCAGCGCCCTGTTTGCAAGGATGATATAAAAAGGCCGCATTGTAAATGTCATTATTTTACGTGAGGTCTTTATAAAAAATCCTGTAAGTCCTGTAATGTTTTCCTCCCATGCCCTCGGCGTCTCTTCTCATAGAAGTATTAGTCTCGCCGATGGTGGAACCTTCGCCGTAAATGTAGCCCCTGGCTTTGGCGGCCTGAAGGGTCTTAAACAGGATGGCGCTGCTCACGGCTTTTTTCCTGTATTCCGGGATGACGAACAGCACGAAGAGCCTGCCGCCCGAAATTTTCCGTTTCAGCCATAAAAATTTTAAGAATCCCCAGGGAAAGATCCTTCCGTTGAGGTGCCTCAGAACTTGATTGTAATCGGGCAATGCCACGGAAAAGCCTATGGGGCGGCAGCCGTTCCTGGCTATGTATATAAGGTTGGAGTCCGCCAGGTGCCGAAGCTTCCTGGCTTCAGCCTCAATTTCTTCAATGGATGGAGGAGTTAAATCCTCCCATTCTTCCGGCATGGCCGCATCCAGCACCTGTTTGATATCCAACATTTCCCTTTCGATATATTTCAACTTAATGGGTTCCACTCTAAAATCGTATCTTTTCATGGCATATTCTACCGGCCGGACGTACCTGTCCAAATCAATGATTGATAGGTCATAATAGTATGCATAAAGGTCCAGGTGTTTTTTAAAACCGCTTTTTTCAAAGAGTGAGACGTAATAGGGCGGGTTATATGAGTTCATCAGCACCGGCGGGCCGTCAAATCCCTCCACCAATAGTCCCCGGTAATCATCGCCGTTTGTGGGGGAGACCGGGCCTTTTACACAGGTTACTCCCCGGGCTTTGAGCCATGAAAGGGCCGCATCAAACAGCGCACAGGATATTTCCTCGTCGTCAACGCACTCGAACAGGCTGATATATCCCTCATTGCGGTTTTTCTTTTTATTCAAATTCTCGTTTATGCCCGTTAATATCCTGCCCGCGGGTTTACCGTACCTGTAAACCATGAAAAATGTATGGGGGCCGTTTTTAAAGAGAGGATTATTTTTTCCCGTCAGAGTGTCCATCATGTCAGATTTTAGAGGAGGAACCCAGCAGGAATCTCCTTTATATATATCCCAGGCAAAGTCTATGAATTTCTTTAAACCTCGCCGGTCCTTTATCTCGACTATATCTATCCCAGGCATACTCTTTCCTCCTGCGAAGCTGAATTTACCGCATCGTTCAAAATCAATTCCCTGAGCTTGGCCTTTTTTTCTTCATATGTAATATAATACATGGAGAGCAGCTGTTCTATATTGTGCCGGTACCTGTCCCTGTTGTTCAGAATCTTATTCAGAGCATGCACCAGGTCCTTCGGTCTTTTGCAGACTTCACCGGTTTCATATTTCTGCATCAAAGTTATAGCACCCCTGTCGTTGGAAGTGGCCAGAGAAAAGGTTATCTGTGGAATCCTGTTTATGAGGCTTTCTATAAAAATCCCTGCCGAAGGTCTTGCTATAAGGCAGTCAGCCACAGCCAGAAATTCGTTGAAACTTTCGGTGTATTCAAAGGGCATGATGTTTATATGCTTTAAATGATTCCCGGATTTTTTGACTTCCAGCATCCTTTGATACATTTGCCGGTCATGGCCGCACATGACCAAAAGGTTTAAGGGTGTTTCACATTCCGAAGAGATTATATTCACCATATCCATAAGGAACTGGCCTCCGATGCTCCCGCTGGCGATGATGACATTGGGAACATCTTTCGGGATATTGTATTTTTGCTTTATAAATTCTGGATTCTTGTAAGTGAAATGCTTTTTTTCTGCCAGAGGCCCTATGACCTCGCAGCGGGCATTGTTTCTTTGAGGCAAATTTTTATCCGGATTGCTGTAAATGGAATTTTTGTAAGCGTGTATTATATAGTCGTTATAATTTTTTAGCACATAAAGAATTTTTCTTAAAAAACCGGTGGCTCTGTTTAGAACAAAGGAAAAGTAGGTGAGTTGAAAGTCATAGCTTCTGATAGCTTCTACCGTTTCTTTAAAATAACATATATGGGTGGCATAAGGATTTACAAGGTCGGAGAAGACCGATACTTCGGTCAAAAAGATATAAAAAGGTATGTTTTTTTCCCTGGCATAGGTGCCCAGGACTCTGTTAAAGCCGTCGGCGGTAGAAATGATGATATCGGGATCTATTTGTTCGAGCTTGTCTAAAAAAGGTTTTGTGTTCATCACCTCGATGATGGGCACACCCACTATTCTGATGATGAAGTTCACCAGGATATCCACTGCTTTGATCCAGTTTTTCCTGATAAAAAGATTCCAGAGGTAAACGATTCCCTGAACATCCGAAGACCCCGAAAGCTCACTGCCCGCCAGCTTGAAGATCCTGACATCCCCGCTTCCGTTCAGGATGTCTTCCAGGATATTGGCCATTCGCAGGTGACCCATGCCCATTTTTTCGTAAATAATCAGTATTTTTTTTGACACTGTTTCGCCCCACATTCAAGAAAATTTGACCAATCTAACCTAAATTATACTACCGGGAAGATGGTATTCAAGTAAATTTTTTTTGTGGTGTTTGCTTGACATAACATTGAAAAATAAGTATAATGTTAAATGCAAGTGGGCAATAAAGTTTACTTAAAAATAAACAGGCGTGGGGATATAGCTCAGCTGGGAGAGCGCTTGAATGGCATTCAAGAGGTCAGGGGTTCGATTCCCCTTATCTCCACCAAATATGAAATAAAAGATTATTATATAAAAAGCAGGTAAAATTACCTGCTTTTGTTATTTGTATTCCTTATAATTTTTTAATGGGGTATTTTAATGGAGAAGAAACAGGCCAAGGAAAAAGTTAAGAAACCCTAAATGCCATAAAGAATTTTGCCGATGCAGAGCTAGATGCAAGCTCCCGGCGAAAAGTTCAACGAAAGTGACTATATGGCATGGAACGACGGGACATGGTCTCATATCTAAACAATCAGGGTTCGTTAGGTAGATTTGCTGGAAGAATTTCAATCATGTCTCCAAAGAGGATGTATATCCTGCAACAATGGAAAACTATTTTACTGATATAAGGCTTTTTTAACTAAACTTTATCAAGGGAGGATGAATATATTATCACCATATATAAGGTCAAAAAAATGTCTTGACAACTTTAGCCACCATAGTATGTCCGGAAATATTTTTCGAAACAGGAGAAAATAAATTGCCGCCAGGCAGGAACAATTACCCGAGCTAGGAATTTAATATATAAAAGGCGATATCATCTTTTATTTCTGTGATAAAGGTTATACCAGTCTCCCTTACGGTTTCCCGGTTGATCGAAGCGATATCCTGTCGTGAAAGCGCATTGAGAGAAAACTTTCTTGCGCCCACCATCAGCTGCTGCAGTCCGGCAGTCAGCTTATCGCCTATGTCCAGATGGCAATGGTTCCATCACTTGGTGCCTTGAGCCCGATGATTAAACTGATCCGCAACGACCAGGTGCACCACAGATTGTTGCTCCGTATGGAAGCAATGGGAAATTTGCTGATAAACCACAAAAAGGTCTACAGGCTCTGTAAGGAACTAAATATTTTACGCCCCCAGCGACAGATACTTAAAAGGCATCCCAGGCATTTGGCAAGTCTGAAACCCATATTTCGTGGATTATTTTATGTTTTTATTCAATTCTTCAATAATGATAGTTTTAAACTTTGGAGATTGCAAAAGCTTTTCAACTCCGTGCCTAATCATCGTTTCTGTGGGGGTGCTTTCAATAAATGAAATCAAAGCATGGCTAATAAATTCGTTAACAGAGATGCCCATTGAAGAGGCTTTTTTTGTTACTTCCTCCATTAGGCCAGTATCAAGGTATGGGCTATATTTTTTCTTTTCTCCTGACAGCATTATAACCCATACTCCTTTTTTATATCCTCAAAATCAACGTATTCTCCCCTCGCAATTTGAGCTTCACCTTCTTCCATTCTTTTAATCTCATCAGGAGTAAGGATGGTGTCATCATTGTTCTTTTTGATAAGCTTTTTCAATATCTCTAATACGTGTATTGCATCATCTTCATCTAGTAAATCAACAATTCGATGTAATTCATAGCGTAATGTGGCCATGAAATTCACTCTCCTTTATTTTCTATTCATATAGGGTTTTTAAGAAGGGATTATTTATATATATCCCCTCTTGGTCCTAAATCCGTAATATGTATTTCGTCTTCATGTATGCTTTAGAGGATTCTATAAGAACCTACCCGTAACCTATATTTATTTTTAAACCCTTTTAGAGGTTTTATATCTCCTTTAGCTGGTAATCCGCTGATGACTTCCAAGATTCTTTTAGCAGTTGCTTTATCGATTTTATCGAGTTCTTTAACGGCTTGCTTTGAGAGTTTTATCTTCATTTTTTACTCCCCTTTCTTCTAATATCAATGTATCATATAATGATACCAAAGTCAAGGATATTGGTGGTAAAATATAAAATTATTTTTATGTTTTTATAAAATGAATAATATATTGACCTTTTTCATAAAAGAATAATATGATTGTATTGTAAAATCGTAGAAAGGATGATGAATCATGAGCAAACTTCCCTCCAGGGAAGAAATCGACCCGAAATACAAATGGAAGCTGGAAGATATTTATGAGAGCGATGATCTCTGGGAAAAGGACTTCAAAGAGATAAAGGAACGGTTGAAAGAAGTTCAGAACTTTCGCAGCAGGATAAATTCTGCCGAAAGTCTGGCAGGCATACTGAAGCTGAAGGATGAAATCGGGCAGTTGGTAGACAGGCTTTTTACATATGCCAGAATGCGTCGGGACGAAGACAATAGCCTGGGAAAATATCAGGCTCTGGCGGACAGAGCTATGGGGCTCTCGGTGGAAGTGGCCGGCAGTCTTTCCTTTATAGAACCTGAAATACTGGCCCTTGGCAGGGAAAAACTAGCGGGCTTTTTAAAAGAGCGGGAGGATTTAAAAGTCTACGGTCACTACATAGATGACCTGCTCCGGATGAAGGATCATATACTGGATGCGGATAAAGAAAAGATACTGGCCGATGCAGGAGAGATGGCCGAGGCTCCCGGCGATATTTTCAGGATGCTGGATAATGCGGATATAAAATTTCCTGTCATCAAAGATGATGAAGGCAATGAGGTGGAGCTCACTAAGGGCAGGTATTTAAACTTTATGGAAAGCAAAAACCGGGAAGTGAGAAAGTCGGCCTTTGAAGCCCTATACGGCACTTATAAAAACTTTATCAATACACTGGCCGCCACCACTTCTGCCAATGTTAAAAGGGATATATTTTACAAGAATCAGCGAAAGTTCAATTCTTCACTGGAGAAATCTCTTTTTGCCGACAACGTGCCGGTTAAAGTTTATGAGAATCTGATAGACACAATCCACCGGCGGCTGGATTTGATGCACAGATATATAAAAATCAGGAAAAAAGCGCTGAGCCTTGATGAACTGCACATGTACGACCTTTATGTGCCTCTGGTCAAGGATTATGACAGGAGGTTTTCATATGAGGAAGCCCGGGATATGGTGATAGAAGGCCTTTCCCCCATGGGTAAAGAGTATGTGGATATATTAAAGCAGGGATTTGATTCCGGATGGATCGATGTCTACGAAAACCGTGGCAAGACCGGAGGAGCCTATTCCTGGGGATGCTACGGCACACATCCTTACGTGCTTTTAAATTTCCAGGGCAAACTGAACGATGTATTTACCATCGCCCATGAGATGGGCCATGCTATCCACACCTATTATTCTTTCGGCCATCAGCCCTATGTTTACGCTCAATATCCCATCATCCTGGCTGAAGTAGCTTCGACATGCAATGAGGCAATACTGATAAACTATATGCTGGATAGGGCAAAACAGAAAGAGGAAAAAATGTTCCTTTTAAATCATTTTATGGAGCAGTTCAAGGGCACGGTCTACCGGCAGGTGATGTTTGCAGAGTTTGAGAAGATGACCCATGAGATGGCGGAAAACGGCAAACCTCTTAATGCCGAAGTCTTGAATAGAGTTTATCATGAATTGAATGTAAAATACTACGGCAAGGATATAGTCGTCGATGAACAGATAGATTATGAATGGGCCAGGATACCTCATTTTTATACCAGCTTCTATGTTTATAAGTATGCCACCGGCTTTTCGGCAGCCATAGCCATTTCTGAAAAAATACTAAAAAAAGGATCTGAAGCGGTTGAAAAATTCAAGGAATTTCTATCAGGGGGGAGTTCCGATTACCCGCTGGAGCTTTTGAAAAAAGCCGGAGTTGACCTTACAGAACCAAAGCCGGTAATGGATGCCCTGCAGGTTTTTGAAAGACTTTTGAATGAATATGAATCATTAATGTAGAGCAATGTATAAAGCTAAAGGGGGTCTTGTATTTATTTCTATATATTGCTAAAATATAAATGGTGCAAAAATATCGGCTATAATGATAAAAAATGGGCAGCATTTTCAGCGAAAAAAGATTAAATGATTCAACAAATAAAGTTCGATATTTGTGCTTAAGGAATTTGGCATAAGATTTGCAATTATTTTTTTATACAAAAAAATCATATTCCACAGATTTTTACACAAAGGAGGGATAATTAAAAAAGGTCAGGAAAATGGCTTAAAAAACAATAAAACTATGTAAAGGGGGATTTAATGGTGACAATCAGAAAAGGTTTTGTATGGGGTATTATCATTTTATTGATTCTATCTTTTGCCATTCCCGCTTTTGGCGAAGGTGATGCCGCCGAAGCGGAAAAACCGGTCCATTATGGCTTTCTGTCGCTGCTTCCGCCTGTCCTGGCCATAGGGCTTGCCATGATAACCAAAGAAGTTTTGAGTTCTCTGGTCATCGGCATAGCTGCAGGGGCACTCACTCTCACTGGGGGTAATATCATCGAGGCTTTCAAGAAGGCCATGGAGCTTCTGATCAACACTGCCGGGGATCCTTCCTGGAACTTCAGGGTGTTGATGTTTACGGTGCTACTGGGAGCCATTATCGGCATGGTTTCCAGGGCTAACGGTCCTCAGGCCTTCGGGCGCTGGGCGGAAAAGCATATAAAGAGCAGAAGCATTTCACTGTTTATCACCTGGTGCCTGGGAGTACTAATATTCATGGATGACTATTTTAACTGCATGACAGTTGGAACAGCCCTCCGGCCTGTTACCGACAGGTTCAAGGTATCCAGAGCAAAATTATCCTTTATAATAGATTCCACTGCCGCACCCGTATGCACCCTGGTGCCGGTTTCCACATGGGTGGCCTATGTGGCATCATTGATGGTGCCGCTTTTTGAACAGTATAAGCTGAATTTAAATCCCTACACGGTTTACGTGCAAATGATTCCCTATGATTTCTATCCATGGCTCATAGTCCTGATGGTGCTGGTCACCTCATTTACAAACCTGGAATATGGCCCCATGGCTGTATCAGAAAGGAGAGCCCTTTCCGGTAAGGGTTTGTGGGATACAAACATCATGAAGAATCCTCCCGGTGATGAATTTGCAAGCCTGGAGAAATCTGAAAAGGGTTCGGCTATAGATATGGTGGGGCCGCTGCTCGGGTTGATAGTTATTATGCTCTTTGCCATGGCTTACAGCGGCGGGTTCTTTGAGGGCAAGGCCGGGTTCTTCACCGCCGTTATGAACAGCGATTCTGCCACATCCCTGGTATGGGGAGCTACTATAACAGTTATATTGAGTGCCATTTTCTACTCGGTGAGAGGTGTTGTGAGGTTAAAGGATTCCATGGAAGCGGTCATTCAGGGAGCTAAATCCATGATGGTAGCCCTTTTCATACTTTCCCTTGCATGGACCATTGGAAAGACCTGCC
Organism: Thermoanaerobacterales bacterium; assembly: GCA_012840135.1. Taxonomy (GTDB): domain Bacteria; phylum Bacillota; class Thermosediminibacteria; order Thermosediminibacterales; family Tepidanaerobacteraceae; genus Biomaibacter. The sequence continues at coordinate 140,037 of DUMA01000023.1, read as the reverse complement.
AGGAGCTGGGCACCGGAGTTTATGTTTCCAGCATCATGTCCGAGACATTCCCCACCTGGGCAGTGCCTGTGACGGTATTCTTAATATCGGCTTTCATCGCTTTCTCTACCGGAACTTCATGGGGGACCTGGGCTATCATGATACCCATAGTGATCCCTCTGGTGGTGGCTATGAAGATAGATATACTTCCATGCATAGCGGCGGTATTGTCCGGCGGCGTTTTCGGAGACCACTGCTCTCCCATTTCCGATACCACCATCATGTCATCGACGGGCGGCGCATGTCCCCATATCGAGCATGTGAACACCCAGCTTCCATATGCTCTGACTGCGGCTGTCACTTCCGCAGTGGGTTTTTTGATACTGGGATTCTTCGATCATCCCTTTGTGGTGTGGTTTATAACCATCGCCCTGTTCTTTGTGGTTGTATATATCATGCATAAAATCTGGACCGGAGAACCTCCGATAAGATCCCAGAAAGCCCTTCCGGCAGACCAAAATAAATAGTTCACTGGAGTAATTTTACCCGAATGCAGCAAAGGTTCTTACATTCAGTGTTATTTACAGTCTCCGGCATCAGATACTGTTTAATCATGATATAAATAAAAAATACTTAATAGGGAGCTTTTTTGATACGCTCCCTCTTTTATTGCTTTTATATTGAAATATGTGTTAGAGATATCAGATATCTGAACATTGCACCCCATGAAACCTAACTTTTCAAATCAAATCCCATGACCATGGCCATCAATATAAAACCAGTGGCACCCAGCAAAGAGTCGGCGCCTATACAGATGATTTCCGGCAGACCCAGGTTTTTCAACGGCAGGTATGTGTATTTTAAAATAATGGCCATAAACAGACTGCATAAAATAGGCTTCATTATGACCTTTACCGTATTAAATCTCCTGTTGAAAGTTTTTTCTAGATGGTACAAGCTGGTAAAAATGGAGACCGAGGATGCGGTTATCATGGCCAGAGAATAACCAAAGATTCCTATATAAGGTTTTTCGACCAGCAAAAACACAAGGATGTTTGTGATCAAAAAACTATTGATGGAATTTACCAGCGGAATGTTATTTATGCCTGTGCCACGCAAAAGAGCCATCAGCATGTGTTCAGTGTAAAAGAAGGGGATGCCTGCCGCAAACCCCATGATCAGTTTTTCCAGAGAAAATCCTGAAAATAGTACATCGCCAACGGGCCTTGCCAGAATTATAAAAAAGCTGGAAACCGCAAAAGAAAAAAGGGCAGTTAGAGTAAGAGCATGTTCGGCCAATCTGAAAGCGTAGGAGTTGTTTTTTTTAGAAATTGCCGCGGCTATTCTTGGAATCATATTCGATGAAAGAGACATGGTAAAGAGAGCCGGAAAGTATAAAAGGGGAAGGACCATGCCGGCGGTTTTTCCGTAGATCGCCATGGAATCATATCCCGAAAGGCCAGAAATCTCCAGGCATTTGGGCACCAGTAAGGCTTCCAGCGAACCGGATAGTGAACCGATGATCTGACTTAGAGAAACGGGTATGGCTATTGTCAGGATACTTTTCAGATCCTTTATTTTTACGTTCATATTTCCAGGATTTCCGGCATTTTTTTTATAAAAAGCGGCAAGTATAGCCAAAGATACCATTTCTCCCACTGCCAGGGCTGTAACCGCCCCTCCGGTATCACCTTCAAGGCCCGCAAGTACAAAACTTTTTATAACAATCACGCCGAATAATGTGCGGACTAAACATTCCCCGAGGATAGACCATCTTATGGGCACGGTCTTTTGGATTCCAAGGAAAAAGCCTCGCAGGACCGAAGAAAATCCGACAAATACCGCCGCAGGAATGATAAGGAGAAGGACCGGGCGGTTCAGAGCCCTCGAGAGAGCCGCAAGGAAGACGGCGCCTAGGATGGCAAAGGATGAGGTTAGGAAAAAAGCCGATGCCACTATCTCGTCGCTTCGATTTACAGATTTTCCTGCATGGATTTCAGCTATGAGCTTTGAAACTGAAAGGGGGATTCCAGCGGTCATGAGGGTTATAGCTGTGCCGTAGAAAGAAAGAACCTGCTGATATATGCCCATGCCCTGAGGGCCCAAGCTCCTCGACAGAAAAATCCTGTAAAAAAAGCCTATTATTCCTGCAATAAAATGGGCTGTGGCGAGGAAAATAGTTTCTGTCGCCCAATGGCTCATATTCCTGCACTTCCTTGAAGAAAAGTCGTTTATAAAATTATATTTTAATTGAGTTATCTTTTATGTTTAAAGTGAAAATAGAATAATTAAAAAAGTTTGACTGTAAATTTCGATTGTGATATATTTATGTTAAAGTTATATCAATCGAGGTGATAGGGAAATTGTCTGAGGAAATTAAAAAGGTATCTATGGCAGTTATAAAAAGGCTACCCAAGTATCACCAGTGTTTGGGAAAGCTTTTAAGGCAGGATGTCGAAAGAATATCATCTCAGGAACTCAGCCATTTGCTTGGCTTTACCGCTTCTCAGATAAGGCAGGATCTGAACAATTTCGGTGAATTCGGCCAGCAGGGATACGGCTATAATGTAGAGAGCTTATATAACGAGATAGCAAAAATACTGGGCCTGAATACCGTTCACAAAATGGTCATAGTGGGCGCCGGCAACCTGGGACAAGCTCTTGCCAACTATGAAGATTTTGAAGCCCATGGATTTAAGATTCTGGCTCTTTTTGACGTAAATCCCAGACTTATCGGCCTTAAGATCAGAGATATTCCAATCCTTGACGTGGATGAGATGGATTATTTCATAAACCAGAATGATATTGATATAGCTGTAATAGCTGTACCATCGGACAGGGCTCCGAAAGTGGCCGAGATTCTTTCCAGGACCTCTGTCAGGGGGATCTGGAACTTTTCTACTGCAGAGATTACAACCAGGAAGGATATAATCATTGAAAATGTACATCTCATAGACAGTCTGTTTACTTTAAGCTACAGGATGAACGAGGAGAAACTTGAGGAAAGAATACTAAAGCAGAAAATGAAAAAAGTTTTTAACCGGTAGAAAAATTCTGGTCTGTGTGGTAAAATAATGTTAAAGACGTAAACCTGGAGGGTTGACCGGTGAAAGGGACGAGATTGTTTGCCATCATTATTATTTTCATAGCAGTCATGATCCTGGCGGGATGCGATGCCCAGCCTGCGGCATCTGATCAAGCTCCAGTATCGGATCAAAAAAATCCGGCAGTTATTTATGAAGGCCAGGATCAAAGCAAAGTCCTTGTTTACTATGTGAAGGATGGCTACCTGGTTCCGATAACCCTCGGCATAGAACCCACAAAAGAGCCTATAAAAGCGGCTCTGGACTTGTTGTTTTCCGGCATGACACCTCAAGGTTTCGAAAATAAACTTTTTGGTGTCGAATTGAAAAGCTATTCCATAGCCGGAGACACAGTTTCGCTCGACCTTTCTGAGGCATTTTTAAAAGGTGATGACAGGGATCTGAAAAGGGACCAACTGGTCCTGACTCTTACGGAGTTTGACGGTATCAAAAAAGTTATGGTTAAGGTTGGAGGCAAGGCCGAGGAAAGCCTGTACGAAAGGCCACCCTTTATCAATCGCGTTTTTTTGCCTGAAGAAGACGTACTTGCGGTTTCCGGCGGCGAAAGAACTCAAGCCGATGACACCTTATTGACGGTATATTTTGCCGATAGGGATAAAAAGTATATCGTCCCCGTTTCTTTTAAATCTTCCAAATTACAGGTAAAAACTGACCAGAAAGGGGAAATCATCCCGCCAACTCCGGAGGAGAAGGCAAAAGCTGCCGTGGAGCAGCTCATTGAAGGCCCGGTGAGTATAAAGAACTTAAACGGCATATTCCCCAGGGAGGTCAAGGTAAAGGACTTTTATATAAAAGATGGCATAGCATATGTGGATGTAAGCAAAGATCTAATTTTAAGCTTCTCCAAGGATGACAAATATGAGAAAATAGCAGTTGAGTCGGTGGTGCAGACCCTGACCTCTATTGATGAAATAGATAAAGTTCGTTTTCTGATCGATGGCAAGGAAATACCATTCATCACAGGCCACACAAATATCAGCAGCCCCATTCCTCGACTGAAGTGGTATAACATAATCGAATAAACGGCAAAAACCGGTAAGAACTACCGGTTTTTTACATATCAGGACATTACATTTATGTTACATTTCATTTCAATGGGAGGACATTCCTCATTTTGGGTCGAAGTATATATAATGGAAATAGGAAAAGTGTGTTACAGGAGGGCCCCACAGATGTTCAGAAAGGTCATGCCTCTCATTATGATGTTTTTTATTTTTTTGTGCTTTCCTTCATTTGGAAAAGCAGCTCCAAAAACTAATACTGTTATCAAACCCGTTGAAATCTACATAGGAAGTCAAAAGGTTGAAACCGACGTGGCCCCGGTTATTGTAAATGGCCGCACCATGGTTCCCCTTAGGGTGATTTCCGAGAACCTGGGAGCATCAGTTTACTGGGACAATGCGCAGAGAATGGTCAAAGTCACAACTTCTACAAAAACCATTCTGCTTGTAATAAATAATAAAAAGGCCGTGATAAACGATCAGGAAGTGACCCTTGACGCGCCTGCAATTATAATTGAAGGCAGGACGATGGTTCCGCTGAGATTCATAGGGGAATCGCTGGGCGCAGGAGTTTTCTGGGACAGTGCTCAAAGAAGAGTGGTCATCACAAGAGCCGAACCTAAAATAATAGACTTTTCCTATGAGACGGTAAATGGAAAACCATCGGTGGTATTAAAAGGAGACAGTCCCCTGGAATATACGGAAGAAGCGTCTGCGGGGAAGAATCAAATTGCCATAGACATAAAGGGGCAAATGGCTACTGAAAAAAATGCTTTATACATATATGATGATTTTATAGAAAAAGCTGTAATGGGAAGCATGGGCCAGACCCCACCCGTCACGAGGGTTGTGGTGGATTTGAAAGGTGAAGTCCCCTATGAAATCAATCGGTCGGAAGATGCAAAATCCATCATTATTTCGTTTATAAACACATTGAACAGCGTCACCGTAGATAGTGGGGATCAGATGGTGACGGTAAATCTTGTCACAAATCAACCCTCGAAAATAAACTATTTCTTCCTGTCAAATCCGGACAGACTTGTGATGGACATCAGCGATGCGGTTCTTTCAGCCTTAAAGCCGGAGATTCCGGATAATAAATATTTGAAGGAAATCAGGCTGGGTCAGTTTTCGGTAAATCCGAATACTGTAAGAGTCGTTTTCGACCTCAAGTCGGAAATAAACTATCAGGTGTTTCAGGAAAAAAACAAAATATCGGTAATATTTTCCAAAGTTAACACCGTAAAGACCGTAAATGTGGAAAGCCAGGAGGAAAGTTCTACCGTAAAAATTACCGCCAGCGGCGATATAGGATATGAATTGTATGCGGATAAAACGAACAGACAGTTAAAGCTGACCATTGCCGGAGTGGCCATAGATAAAAAACTGCTTGAAAGGGAGAACATTGATGTCGGCGACGGTGTTGTGGACTATATAGAGTTAAAAAAGGTAAAGGGATCGACTAACTATAACCTGGAAATAATTATCCATTTGAGCTTTTTTACCAGTTACGAGCTGACGACGACGCCACCATCTTCGGAAATAGATCTTGTGATTTATAAGGCTCCACTGCAAAATAAAATAATTGTGGTGGATCCGGGCCATGGCGGCAGCGATCCCGGAGCGGAGTACGGAAATGTCCAGGAAAAGAATCTCACTCTCGATATAAGTCTGAGATTGAGAGATCTGCTGGAAAAGAGAGGAGCAAAGGTGCTGATGACAAGGGACAAAGACATTTTTGTGAACCTCTACACTAGAGCCGGTATTGCCAATGAGGTAAAAGCCGATCTGTTCATCAGTGTTCATATAAATGCCGCAGACAACAATGCTTCGGCTTCGGGCACTGAAACCCTGTATTATCCGGAACCCGAGAAAAAAGCCCTGGCGCAGGCTGTCCAGAAAGCCCTAGTGAAAAGTACAGGTCTTACCGACAGAGGAATAGTGGAAAGGCCGGGACTCGTGGTGACACGCGAAACCCGGATGCCATCGGCACTGGCAGAGGTCGCATTTATAACTAACAAAAATGACCTTTCGTTGCTTTTAACCGAAGAGTTCAGGCAGAAGGCCGCCGAAGGCATAGCCGAGGGGATAGCGAATTATTTTGTGGGAAGGGCCGATTGACACCCTGCGGCAGTTCTGATATTATTACCTTGAATTACTAATTTAGGAGTGATATGGTGCTTTCACTTCTTGCGGGTTACCTTTTTATATTTTGTGCCCGAGTAGTGGATGTTTCACTGGCGACCATCAGAACTCTTATGATTGTCAGAGGCAACAGGCTTCAAGCCGCCATGATAGGTTTTTTTGAGGTAATAGTATATATAACTGCACTGAACAGGGTGGTTGGAGGTCTCAACAATCCTGCAAATCTCATGGCTTATGCCCTCGGATTTGCTACGGGCAACTATGTGGGAAGTTTCATTGAAGAGAAGCTTGCCATAGGTCTTATTACTGTGCAGATTATCACGAGGAATTCTGCCATGGTGGAAAGCATCAGGCAGAAGGGCTTTGGTGTTACGGTACTGGAGGGTATGGGAAAGGAAGGCTCCAGACAGGTCTTAATGGTTTCTCTTTCCAGAAAAGCCCTTCCTTTTTTGCTGGAACTCATAGAACAGGAAGATAAATCTGCTTTCGTAACAGTTATGGATACAAAAGTGACCCGAGGGGGATACTTTAAACAGACCATGAATGCCAAATGAATTTGACCGTCCCAAACTGGCATAAAAAACCTCTTTTATAATATATTTTAGTAAGATTTAATTTGAAGGAGGTTTTTTCATGCCAAAAAAGGTAATGTGTTTAATAATCCTGATGGGTCTGGTTTTCAGCATTGCAGGGTGCGGCCTTTTCAAGAAGAGTGAAGACAAATCATTACCTCCATCGACGGATGAAACCGAACAGGTTCAGGCCAACATGAGAAAAACGGTATTTTATTTTGTAAATGAAAACGACCTTCTGGTGCCCGTAACAAAAGATATTCCGTGGGTTGAAGGTATCGGCAAAGCCGCTCTGGAATGTCTTGTAGACAGCCCTGAGCTGAAGGCAGAGCTGGCAGAAAAGGGCCTCAAACCTTCTCTGCCGGAAGGAACAAAGATTCTTGGAATGACGATCAGAGATGGCCTTGCCAAGGTGGATTTCAGTAAGGAATTTTTAAATTCCGCGGATAAGGTGGCGGAGCAAAATGCTATCAATGCAGTGGTTTATACTTTGACGGAATTTCCGGCTGTTGAAAAGGTCCAGATTCTGGTGAACGGCAAGCCGCTGAAAAAATGCCCTAAAGGTACCGTGCTAAAAGATGTGCTTTATAGAGAAAAGATCAATTTGGAACCTGCCGGTGCTGCCACCGGGGATTCAGTACCTGTCACGCTGTACTTTAAGTCCAGCAGCAAGAATGGAAGTTTTACCTATTTTGTTCCTGTCACCAGGATGGTCAAAAAAAGCGACAATATGATAAAGACCGCCGTTGAAGAACTTGTAAAAGGGCCTGCAGGCAATATGGGCCTGGTTTCTGTTTTGCCCGAGGATACAAAAGTGCTGGATGTGAACCAGAAGGAATCCGAGGTAGTCGTCAACTTTTCTAAAGAGATTGAAGGCTACGGCGGCGGCCTGGATGTGGAACAGGCGCTGGTAAACTCGGTGGTATTGACAGTGTCTCAGTTTCCCGGCGTAGAAAAAGTTAGCCTGCAGGTAGAGGGAAAGGCGGGGGTTTTACCGGAAGGCACCGTGCTTGAAAATCCCATTTTAAAACCCCTTTATGTCAATCCAAGCAATATTTGAGAGGATGAGATTTGTTGGCAAGAATAGACGGTAGAGCAAATGATGAAATAAGACCTGTCACTATAACCCGCAATTTTAACAAATATGCCGAAGGTTCGGTGCTTATTGAAGCGGGAGATACAAAAGTGATATGTACCGCCACGGTAGATGATAAAGTGCCTCCGTTTTTAAGGGGCAAAGGGCAGGGTTGGATTACCGCAGAGTATGCCATGCTCCCCAGGGCTACTGAGATTAGAAATGCCAGAGAAACCCTCCGGCCCAGCGGCAGGACAATGGAAATACAGAGGCTTATAGGAAGAGCCTTAAGATCTGTGGTAAATCTGTCGGCTTTGGGGGAAAGGACCATATGGCTTGACTGCGATGTTATACAGGCCGATGGCGGCACAAGGACCGCATCCATCACCGGAGCTTTTCTTGCGCTGGTTGATGCATTGAGGACATTGAAGGATAATAAAATCATAGAGACAATACCGATCAATAGTTTTGTTGCGGCCATCAGCGTGGGCATAGTGGATGGGGAGAAGTTGCTGGATCTTAGATTTTTAGAAGATTCCAAAGCCCAGGTTGATATGAATGTGGTCATGACCGATAAAGGTCAGATGGTAGAAATCCAGGGGACAGGAGAAGCCTTTCCCTTTACTCGGCAGGACCTCGATGAGTTGCTCAATATGGCCCAGAAGGGAATATTTGAGCTTATTGACATCCAAAAGAAAGTTCTGGCAGACACGCTGAAATGAGGCCGAAATGAAAACTCTTGTGATCGCTACAAAAAATTCGGGGAAACTATCGGAGTTTAAACAAATGCTGGAGGGACTGCCGTACAGAATCCTGTCCCTGGCAGATTTCCCCCCTATAGAGATCCACGAGGATGGAAGTAGTTTTGATGAAAATGCGCTGATCAAGGCTAAGACCGTCGCAGCCCAAACGGGATTTGCGGCTCTGGGAGATGACTCGGGCCTGGAAGTAAAAGCCCTGGCCGGCATGCCCGGCATATATACGGCCCGCTATGCGGGGGAGGATGCTTCCGACAGAGACAATATTGAAAAATTATTGTCCGAAATGAAGAATATACCTTGGCAAAGAAGGCAGGCCCGTTTTGTGTGCAGCCTGGCTCTTGTTTTTCCCGATGATGGTTTTTTCATCGAGCGCGGTTTTTGCGAAGGGATGATCGCTACAGCCCCCAGAGGGGAACATGGTTTCGGCTATGACCCCATTTTTTATCTTCCGCAATTTGATAAAACCATGGCGGAGCTGACCGATCAGGAAAAAAACAGGATAAGCCACCGGGCATTGGCAGTCCGGAAGATGAAAATGCATCTGATAAAGGAACAGGTTTAACATAAACCTGTTTTTTGTTATCTTTCACAGATGGTAGACGCTATTTCAGTTTGCGCAATGCCGGCTATGATTTTTGGTATCGCCGTTCTGGGCTATTTTAAAAAGGTAAAATCTATGAATCCTTTACCGATGGTGCAAAAAAAGGATTTGCCATTGCCGTCATGGTTATACCCTATCTAGTGGCTATGCTGGTGGCCATAGGGATTTTCAGAGCCTTGTGACTGCAGCGTTTGTGGCAAGGCTAATTTTTGGAAATTAAAATAAAATGGGTTTGAAAATAAGATAAAGATATGATAAAATAATCTTGACTCGTTTTTTTATTTAATGTATACTATACTATGTCTTAAAGGACGGCGGGGCATAGCGCAGTTTGGTAGCGCACATGGTTTGGGACCATGGAGTCGGGGGTTCAAATCCCTCTGCCCCGACCAAATCAGAAGTAAGAGGTCAGAAATCAGAGGTCGGAATAGAAGAATTTTACCTTAGTAAAATTTACTTAATCTGACATCCGACTTCTGGCATCCGACATCTGAAATGTGCGGGAATAGCTCAGCTGGCTAGAGCGTCAGCCTTCCAAGCTGAATGTCGCGGGTTCGAATCCCGTTTCCCGCTCCAGCGCCCGTAGCTCAGCAGGATAGAGCAACGGACTTCTAATCCGTAGGTCAGAGGTTCGAATCCCCTCGGGCGCGCCATATGGTGGATATAGTTCAGTTGGTTAGAACGCCAGATTGTGGCTCTGGAGGTCGTGGGTTCGAGTCCCACTATCCACCCCAATTTTAGAAATTCGAGATTTGAAGTACGAGATTCGAATAGAAGGAATTGCCTCCGGCAATTCCGACTTAATCGAATTTCGAATTCCGAACATCAAACATCGAGATGGGGCGTAGCCAAGCGGTAAGGCACGGGACTTTGGATCCTGTATCGTAGGTTCGAATCCTGCCGCCCCAGCCATGGGCCATTAGCTCAGGCGGCAGAGCACCTGACTTTTAATCAGGGTGTCGGTGGTTCGAGTCCACCATGGCTCACCATGCGGGCATGGCGGAACTGGCAGACGCGCCAGACTTAGGATCTGGTGGATTTTCCGTGGAGGTTCAAATCCTCTTGCCCGCACCATAGAAAGGATTTACTACCTCGGCGCATGCCGGGGTGTTGTTTTATTTATTATAGATAATACATAAATTTTGTGTTATAATATAATGGCAAAAGAAAGGCCGAAAAATGCAAGGAGGAGCATAATGAAAATCAGTCTGGAAAAAATAGAAAATAACACTGCTCATCTCAAATTTGAAGTAGATGAGGAACAATTTGAAAAGGCCATGGAGCAGGCCTACCGGAAAAATGTCAAGAGGTTTGCAATCCCTGGCTTCAGAAGAGGAAAGGCTCCAAGAAAGCTCATCGAAATGCACTATGGACCGGAAGTTTTCTATGAGGATGCGGCGGAAATCATCTTGCCCCAGGCTTATCAGCAGGGCGTGGAGGAATATCACCTGGAGCCCGTGGACCAGCCCAGATATGATATCGAACAGATAGAAAAGGGCAAGCCCATGATTGCCAAAGCTGAGGTTACGGTAAGACCCGAGGTAAAATTAAAAGAATATAAAGGATTAGAAGTTGAAAAAGTGGTGTATAATGTAACTGAAGAGGACGTAGAAAAAGAGCTTGCTGCCATTCAGGAAAAAAATGCCAGACTTGTTGCAGTGGAAGACAGACCGGCCTGTAAGGGAGACATAGCTGTGATAGATTTTGACGGCAAGATTGACGATAAACCCTTTGAGGGCGGAAAGGCAGAAAACTATCCTCTTGAGCTGGGTTCCGGAGCTTTTGTTGACGGTTTTGAAGATCAGGTTGTTGGCATGAATCCGGGAGAAAAAAAAGAAATTAGCGTTACGTTTCCGGAAGACTACAAAGTTGAAAGTCTGGCTGGAAAATCGGCTGTATTCAGCGTGACCTTGAAAGAACTCAAGAAAAAGGAACTTTCCCCTCTGGATGATGAGTTTGCCAAAGATGTCAGCGAGTTTGACACCCTTGAGGAATTAAAAAATGACATAAGGAATAAATTGGTACAAAGAGCCAAAGCTATTGAAGAAGGCTCGTTGAAATCTTCCATAATCGATAAGCTTATGAAAACCACCGAAGTCGATATTCCCCATGTCATGATTCACAGAGAGATAGACCGGTTAATCATGGATTTTGCCATTAATCTAAAGATGAGGGGATATGACTTAAAAACTTACATGGAAGCCACTAAGATAACCCCTGAGGAGTTCAGGGCAAAATTCCATGAAAAAGCTCATGTGAATGTGAAATCCTCGCTCATACTTGAAGAAGTGGCAAGGCGTGAGGGAATTACGGTAACCGATGAAGAAACCGATGCTGAAATTAAGAAATATGCAGATCTGGCCAACAAGACCGTCGAAGAGTACAAAAATAACCTGAAACCCGAGGATATTTCCGGAATAAAGGACACGATTTTGACGAAGAAAATTTTTGATTTCCTCATCTCCAATGCAAAAATAACGGAAAAGAAGCTAGAAGACATAAAAAATGAGCAGGAGCAGGGTAATTTTGCAGATGAGGAAGAACATACCGGATCTGAGGAAGCTCAGGTACAAAATGCAACCAATGAATGATGGGGCAGAAGGGGAGCATGATTTTTTTAAGGAGGTTTTTTAATTGAGCTTGGTACCTATTGTAGTAGAACAAACAAACCGGGGAGAAAGGGCCTTTGACATTTACTCGAGGCTTTTGAAAGAGCGCATCATTTTTATAGGGACTCCCATTGATGATACTGTATCTAGTCTGGTTATCGCACAAATGCTGTATCTGGAATCGGAAGACCCCGACAAGGACATATTTCTTTATATAAACAGTCCCGGAGGTTCTGTGACGGCAGGCCTTGCCATTTACGACACCATGCAGTACATCAAGCCGAAGGTGTCCACCATGTGTATGGGTCTGGCTGCCAGCATGGGGGCAGTGTTGCTGACTGCTGGAGCCGATGGCAAGCGTTACGCCCTGCCCAATTCCCGCATAATGATCCACCAGCCCTGGGGCGGAGTGCAGGGAAAAGCCGTGGACATAGAAACCCATGCCAGGGAAATATTGCGCCTGAGAGAAGTGCTCAATGGAATACTTTCAAAACATACAAGACAGCCCATTGAAAGGATAGAAAAGGATACCGACAGGGATTACTTTATGTCAGCGGAAGAAGCCCGGGAATATGGCCTGATTGACGAGGTGATCCACAAGAGGAAGTAAGCTTGAAAGGAGAGTGTTATTATGTTTAAGTTCAGTGATGAAAAAGGCCAGCTCAAGTGTTCCTTTTGCGGCAAAACCCAGGATCAGGTTAGAAAACTGGTAGCGGGGCCGGGAGTATATATCTGTGATGAGTGTATTGAGCTCTGCAACGAAATCATAGAAGAAGAATTCGGCGAAGAAGCCGAGATGGATTTTACAGACATTCCAAAACCTCATGAAATAAAAGAAGTTCTTGACCAGTACGTGGTAGGGCAGGAACAGGCAAAAAAAATACTTTCGGTGGCTGTTTACAACCATTATAAGCGCATAAATTCCGACGTCAAGATGGATGATGTGGAGCTTCAAAAGAGCAATATTATAATGCTCGGTCCCACGGGCAGCGGCAAAACGCTTCTCGCTCAGACCCTAGCCAAGATTCTGAACGTGCCCTTTGCCATAGCCGATGCCACTTCTCTTACCGAGGCGGGCTATGTGGGAGAAGATGTGGAAAATATTTTGTTAAAACTTATCCAGGCTGCCGACTACGATGTGGAAAAAGCGGAAAAGGGTATAGTATATATTGACGAGATAGATAAAATAGCTCGCAAATCCGAAAATCCCTCCATCACCAGAGACGTTTCGGGAGAAGGCGTGCAGCAGGCGTTGCTCAAGATACTGGAAGGCACTATTGCCAGTGTGCCGCCGCAGGGTGGCCGCAAGCATCCCCATCAGGAATTCATACAGATTGATACCACCAATATACTATTCATCTGCGGGGGAGCTTTCGAAGGAATCGAAAAGATTATAAAAAACCGCATAGGTAAAAAATCCATAGGTTTTGGTGCCGAAATCCAGAGCCAGGAAGAAAAAAATGTGGGTGAAATATTAAAACATATGATGCCCGAAGACTTGCTGAAATACGGCATGATACCAGAATTTGTGGGAAGGGTGCCCATAATAGTTACTCTGGATGCTCTGGATGAAAAAGCTCTAATAAGGATACTGAAGGAACCCAAGAACGCACTGGTGAAACAGTTTCAAAAGTTGTTCGAAATGGACAATGCACAGCTCGAGTTTACCGACGATGCCCTGGCGCTGATAGCCCAGGAAGCCATAAAGCGTAAAACGGGCGCCAGGGGCTTGAGGGCCATTCTGGAAGATATAATGCTGGATGTCATGTATGAAATACCGAGGAGAAACGATATTGCCAAATGCGTGGTAACAAAAGAGGTCATCCTCAACCATGAGGAACCCATTATAGTTACAGCGGAACGCAAGAAAGGAAAAAAGAAAGAGGTCACGGCATAAATTATGGCTACCCTCGGGGGTAGCCTCAAATTTCAGATAAACACCGCATTTAGGATATACGACTAAAAAGCGGTGTTTTATTTTTACTTCCCTTTCCAGGATAAATTAAATCTTCGAGGTTATAATAAGAAATACCGGATGTTCGGGAAGGGAGGAATATTTGTGAACGTAACTTTGAATCTCCTGAGCCTGATACAAATTTTTTTTGCGGTGGTTATCGGGCTTTATTTTTTAAATCTGCTTAAAAGCCAGCAGGGCAGCAGGGTAGCGGTGGACCGGGAATCCAGAAAGGAAATGGATAAGCTTCAGAAGATGAGGGAGATATCCCTCACCCAGCCTCTGGCGGAAAAAACGCGACCGGCTTCCTTTGAAGAAATTGTAGGGCAAGCCGATGGCCTGAAGGCTCTGAGGGCGGCTCTGTGCGGCCCCAATCCCCAGCACGTTATAATATACGGTCCGCCTGGTATAGGTAAAACGGCGGCGGCCAGGCTGGTGCTGGAAGAGGCCAAGAGGACTCCGGGGTCCCCATTCAAGCCTGATGCTAAATTCGTGGAAGTGGATGCCACCATTGCCAGGTTTGATGAGAGGGGTATAGCGGACCCACTGATAGGTTCGGTCCACGACCCCATATATCAGGGAGCGGGGCCGCTGGGGATTGCGGGCATACCCCAGCCAAAGCCGGGCGCCGTAACAAAGGCTCACGGAGGAGTTTTATTTATAGATGAGATTGGAGAACTTCACCCTATACAGATGAACAAGCTGCTGAAGGTGCTGGAAGATCGCAAGGTCTTTCTCGAAAGTGCCTATTATAGTAGTGAGGATACAAATATCCCGAGGCACATACATGAGATCTTTCAAAATGGCCTGCCTGCAGATTTCCGGCTCATCGGAGCCACCACGAGGACCCCTGAGGAAATCCCCCCGGCCATTCGTTCGAGATGCCTGGAAATATTTTTCCAGCCACTTTCTCCTGAAGACATTGGCATAATAGCAAGAAATGCTGTCAAAAAAATAAACTTTGAAATGGACGATTTGTCTCTTAATATCATAAAAAAATACGCCACCAATGGGCGTGAAGCGGTAAATATCATCCAGATGGCGGCAGGCCTTGCCATGACCGAGAACAGGAGAAGGCTGGAAGCCAGAGATGTGGAATGGGTCATAAACAGCGGGCAGTATCCGCCGAGACCCGAGAAGAAGGTAAGTTCCACGCCACAGATAGGCCTTGCTTACGGACTGGCGGTTTACGGCCCCAACATGGGCACCCTGCTTGAAATTGAAACAACTGCCATTCTTACCGAAAAGGGCCGTGGAACTCTTTCAGTTACAGGAGTTGTGGAAGAAGAAGAAATGGGGGGTAATGTTCACAGACTCAGGAGGAAGGGTACTGCCAGGGGATCGGTGGACAATGTGATTACGGTGCTCCGGAAATATCTGGATGTAGACCCCAGGGATTATGACATACACCTCAATTTTCCCGGCGGTGTTCCCATCGATGGCCCGTCCGCCGGTGTAACCATAGCCACGTCGATTTACTCGGCCATAACAAATATGCCTGTGAACAATGAAGTTGCCATGACGGGAGAACTTTCTGTAAGGGGTTATGTGAAGCCCATCGGGGGCGTTATACCAAAGATCGAGGCGGCTCGCAGGGCGGGGGTAAAGACTGTCATCATCCCCAGGGAAAACTGGCAGGAAATGTTTAAGACCATAGACTTGAAGATAATACCGATAGAAAGGATCGAAGAAGTAATGGAGCACGCATTGATTTTTGATAAACGCAGCACGGCAGATCGATACCACCGTGAAGATTTACCGGCGCACCAGTTAAACCTGCCGCTGTTATCAAAAGCGGGAAGCCGAATATCGGAATAGAAAGGCTCCCGTCTTTCTCTGCGGCCCCTCCTGTTATTTTGCTTTGAATGGGAAGGAATTGGTGAATTTTTATAGAATAGATATTAAAAAGGTGAGTTTGTAGGGGGAATATTTGTGATTAAATTCGAGGCAGTTCGCACCATACCTCTGCTGCCCCTTAGGGGCCTTTTGGTTTTTCCAAACATGGTGCTTCACTTTGACGTAGGACGGGACAAGTCGATAGGCGCTCTGGAAGAAGCCATGATAATGGACCAGAAGATTTTGCTGGTGGCTCAGAAAGACGCTAAAACTGATTTTCCCGATGAAGATGAAATATATGCCGCCGGAACGGTGGCCAAAATCAAACAGCTTTTGAAAATGCCTCAGGATACCATAAGGGTATTGATAGAAGGTCTTAACAGGGCAGTGATAAAAGAATACGTTCAAACAGAACCTTTTTTCAAAGTCAGGATTGAGGAAATCTTCGAGGGTGATGAAAAAGCCACTCCTGAAGAAGAGGCTCTGATGAGAAGCGTCATGAGCCTTTTTGAACGTTATATGGATCTCACCAGAAAGCTGCCGCCGGATGTGATAGTATCACTGAGCGGTGTGACAAACCCCGGCCGGTTTGCAGACACGGTGGCATCGCAACTGGCCATCAAAATCGAGGACAAGCAGAAGATTCTCGAAACTCTTTCTTTTAAAAAAAGGCTGGAATTGCTGTTTCAGATGATATCCCAGGAGCTGGAAATCCTGGAAATTGAAAGAAGGATAAATAACAGGGTAAAAAAGCAGATAGAAAAATCCCAGAAGGAATACTATCTCCGGGAGCAGATGAGGGCCATACAAAAGGAGTTGGGCCAGCAGGATGAAAGAACCATAGAAGCGGAAGAATACCGGGAAAAGATAAAAGCCATGGGGCTTTCGGAAGAACTTGAGGAAAAGATGCTAAAAGAAGTAAGCCGCATGGAAAAGATGCCGCCTGCCTCTGCAGAAATATCCGTTATAAGAACGTATCTGGACTGGCTTGTTTCCCTGCCGTGGAACATTCTTACCGAAGATAGCGTAGACATAAAGGCCGCAGAAAAAATACTGGATATGGAACATTACGGTCTTGAAAAAGTTAAGGAGCGAATTCTTGAATTTCTGGCCGTGAGAAAACTTTCCGGAGGAATTAAGGGGCCCATTTTGTGCCTTGTGGGACCTCCGGGGGTCGGCAAAACATCTCTGGCCAGGTCTATTGCAAAAGCCATGGATCGGAAATTTGTAAGGGTTTCTCTTGGCGGTGTGAGGGATGAAGCGGAGATAAGGGGACACAGGAGGACCTATGTGGGGGCATTGCCGGGAAGAATTATACAGGGCATGAAACAGGCAGGTTCAAGAAATCCCGTATTTTTGCTGGATGAGATAGATAAAATGAGCGCCGATTTTCGTGGCGATCCGTCGGCAGCTCTTCTGGAAGTGCTGGACCCGGAGCAGAATAACAGCTTCTCCGACCATTACGTGGAGCTGCCCTTTGATTTATCCAAAGTGCTGTTTATTACCACGGCCAACAACATTTACAACATTCCAAGGCCCCTGCTTGATCGCATGGAAATCGTTACTATTCCGGGATATACGGAAGATGAGAAGCTCGAGATAGCAAAAAGACACCTCATTCCGAAACAATTGAAGGAGCACGGTCTTCCTCCGGAAAAGATCGCCTTTACTAATGATGGTTTGTTGAAGATCATCCGCAGCTATACTCGGGAAGCCGGCGTGAGAAATCTGGAGCGGGAGATTGCCAACATATGCCGAAAAGTAGCCAAAGCCATAGTTGAAGGTGAAAAAAAATCTGTAGATGTGGATTCAACTATGGTGGAGAAATTCCTGGGCAAACCCAGGTTTCACTATGGCGTCCTGGAAAAGCAGGACCTGGTGGGGGTCGCCACAGGCCTTGCCTGGACCGAAGTGGGGGGCGACATCCTCAGCATTGAAGTGACGGTGATGAAAGGCAAGGGGAAGTTGATACTTACCGGAAAGCTGGGAGACGTGATGCAGGAGTCGGCCCATGCCGGGTACAGCTATGTAAGGTCCAGGGTAGAAGAACTTAACATAGATGAAGATTTCCACGAAAAATACGATATTCACATACACGTGCCCGAAGGCGCCATACCCAAAGATGGACCATCGGCAGGCATTACCATGGCCTGTGCGCTGATTTCGGCACTGTCGGGTAAACCGGTTGACAGGACGGTGGCCATGACCGGAGAGATAACCCTTCGAGGCCGGGTATTGCCAGTAGGAGGCATAAAAGAAAAGGTACTGGCAGCCCACAGGGCTGGCATAAAGACCATAATACTTCCCGAAGAAAACACCAAGGACCTGGAAGAAGTGCCCCAGCATGTAAAGGACACTCTTTGCTTTATATTCGTGAACAACATGGATGAGGTGGTGGAAAAAGCACTGAAAGATGCGCCTGAAAAGCACATTCCCGACATGGAAAAAGGCCAGGAGGAGCAGATGAACATATACCCGTCCTGAAGTTTTTTCAAACAATACTTCGGTCGCAAAGGTCCATTTTTTTTAAAAATATTAGAAATTATGAAGGATTTTCTGTTCCTATCTAGAAGTATTAGAATTACATCCCTATATGTAAAAAGTTAATTTACGGGATGAATAATTAACGGAGGTCTTGTTATGAGGGGTAAACATTTTGCAGTGCTTGCCGTTATAATCTCCTTTGTGTTGATATTCAGTTCATCGGTACAGGCTTCCAGCGGTATGAAGAATATAAAGGCGTATTTCAACAATATCAAAGTTATTGTGAATGGGAAGCAGCAGGCCAGCACTCCGGAACCTTTTATTTACGATAACACTACATATGTGCCCATACGGCTTGTAAGCACAGGCCTGGGAGCCAATGTTTACTGGGATAGCAACCAGAAGGCGGTGGTGATCACAAGCAATGCACAGCAAAATCAGGCTTTGCAGCAACAGATAGCTGACCTGAAAAATCAGCTTTCACAAAAGGATGCCGAACTTGTGCAGCTGAGGCAGCAAAATGCTTACCTTGGTGTAAGAATTGGCGAATTAGAGTCCACCATAAAGAACCTGGAGGAAGAAAAACAAAAGGACCCTGCAAAGGAACTGGAAGACTACCTGTACGATAAGTATTCAAGATGGGAAAGAATGGATTTCGACTACGATGTGGATGGCGACGAAGACGATCTGGAATTGACTATTGAAATAGACCTGTCCGATTACGGTACCAGGTGGGATTCTACGGATCAGAATGATATTGAAGACTGGCTGAATGATATCTACGATTATGTGCAGGATGAATATCCTAACGCAGATTTTTCGGGCACCATAGTAGATACGGATGAAGATGAGACCCTGGTGGAATTTGAGGCATCCGGCAGCAACCTGGATGTAAATTTCAAACATAGTTCGGAGGATTTTGACGATCTTGAAGATGATCTGAATGACATGTACGGTCAGAACCTTGATGATTACAATTCCGATTTCGGTGACATGACGGCGGATATAAGCGTCGAAGGGGACGAGAATGACGAAGAAATCTATATTACAATAATTGTTGATACATCTGAATACGGAGACGAATGGGATAATGTTAAAGAAACCGATGATGCGGAAGAGTGGATCGAAGATATAGTAGACTATACTTTGGATATGTTTGAGGATTACGATGTGTCGGGAGAGATAATAAACCAGGATGGCGACACCATGGCCGACTTTGATGTGAGTTCATCCGGAAACGTATATTTTGACTGGGATTATACATATTAAAGCATGATATCGAGTTGGTTTCCCGCCGGGATCGGCCCCACCTTTATTGCATGCGGGTATAAAGCTTTGCGATGGGTGAAGATATATTTTGCCCGTCGCTTTTTTTATCTTCACAATGACACTGCAGCTTACATAAAATATATTGTTAGATTACTATAATTTGAAAGGAGGCTTTTCCATGATTCGCTATCTGGTGCGCTCGGGAGATACCCTTTCTGCCATTGCCGAAAGATTCAACACTACTGTAAAAGCTATTATGGAAGCAAACAACCTAAAGGATCCCGATATCATATTTGCAGGTCAGGTCCTTCTGATTCCAGTGGAAATCCCCGGGGCTCCTCCGGCGGCGCCGTGTCCGCCATCTCCGCCACCTCCGGCACCCCCAGCTCCGAGGAGGCCGACGGTTACCAGGACCTTTGATGGCGTGGAATACACCATGAGCCTGAACAGGGCAGTCTATAAAATGGGCGAACCTGTTACGATAAGGCTTCGCAAGAAAAATATACTGTCAGTGCCTCTGACCCTTACCTACAGGACGACACAAAAAGTAGATTTCAGGGTAACGAGGGACGGCAATCTTATATGGCAATGGTCGAGAGATCAGTTTTTTGCTCAGGTGGTCACCTCCGATACCCTTCAGCCCGGTGAGGAAAAAGTTTACAGGGTTGTTTGGGACCAAAAAACCGATGACATGCTGGTGAGGCCTGGCAATTACACAATTACCGGTTGGAATCTTGCAACGCCTGGCATAAGATTAAGCCTGGAATTTACAATCACCGCATAATGAAACCCGTAAAACAGGGGAAAATAATTTCAGAGCAGTGGAAATGATGACATCAAATCTTAAAACAAAATGTAAGCGGGTGATATTATGCTTTCGCAAGAAAATACTCCCATTTTCGATGCGCTGAAAAACTACATGAATGAGAATACCATATCCTTTCATGTGCCCGGTCACAAGCACGGCAGAGGGAATCCTGAATTTACGGAATTCATAGGCAAAAATGCCATGAACATAGATCTTACCATCATGCCGGATCTGGACAGCATCATGAACCCTACCGGAGTGATTAAAGATGCTGAGGCGCTGGCCGCCGAAGCCTTTGGTGCAGACCGGGCTTTTTTTTTGGTCAACGGTACTTCTTCAGGAATACAGGCCATGATTATGGCGGCATGCCGTGAAGGAGACAAGATATTGATTCCCAGGAATGCCCACAAATCCGTCATCAGTTCAATCATACTTAGTGGAGCGGAACCGGTATACTTAAGGCCGGAGATCAATGAGGAATTTGGCATTACCATGGGAATTACATTGAATGAAGTGGCAGGCGCCATCAGAAAAAACCCCGGTGCAAAAGCTCTTTTCATTATAAACACTACATACTATGGAATAGCCAGCCCCCTAATCGATCTGGCTAGACTGGCCCACGACAATGACATGGCCGTACTGGTGGATGAAGCTCACGGGGCTCACCTTAGGTTTCATGAGAGTCTTCCGGTATCTGCCATGGAAGCAGGAGCCGACCTTGCTGCTTCCAGTACCCATAAACTGGCCGGATCCCTCACACAGAGTTCCATGCTGTTTCTAAAGGGCAAGAGGTTTTCGCCCGGTTACGTTAAATCCATTCTCAACCTATCACAGACTACCAGTCCTTCTTATATTCTCCTGGCCTCTCTCGATGTGGCAAGAAAAAATATGGCTCAAAATGGTCGCAATCTCATGTCGAAGACCATCAGTCTTGCCCAGTGGGCACGATATAAGATAAATGCCATCCAAGGGCTTTATTGCATGGGCAGCGAAGTTTTGGAACTATATGAAGGTTTTACCCTGGATCCCACGAAATTATGTATTAATGTGAAAGACCTTGGTATAACGGGTTTTACTGCATCAAAAATGCTCCGGGAGAAATTCAATATCCAGGTGGAACTGTCGGATTTTTACAATATACTGGCTGTCGTGAGCATAGGAGACAGCAAAAGCACGGTTTCGGCTCTTGTAAAAGCGCTGTCCAACATACCCCGCCATTTGCAGGGACCAAATAAAAAGAAGCTGCCTCCCGTTCCAGATCTTCCAATTCCCGAACTGGCTTTATTGCCCAAAGAGGCCTTTTATAGTGAAAAGAGGCGGCATCCTTTCAAGGAGTCTGCCGGCAGGATCTCCGGAGAGATGATTATGGCATATCCTCCTGGCATAACCATCATTTGTCCGGGAGAAATAATCACCGGCGACATAATCGATGAAATTTTGATGATAAAAGAGGCCGGCGGTCTTATTCAAGGCATGGAAGACAGGGAACTGAAATATATTAACATAATTAAGTAAACACTGATTTCGGTGACAGGTCCGGTGTAAAACAGTATGAATACTCTTTACACCGGTATTATTTTTTGCAGATCAATTTTATTCATTGCACAACCTGTAATTATCATATATAATTAAGTACGGAGTTCTTTAAAATTGAACGAAAGGGGAGCTGCCATGATGGTCTTATTTGACCCTGGAGTTGAGCACAGAATAATGGTCTGTGTTACACCCCAAAGAAGCTGCGAGAGATTGATAGAAAGGGGAGCTGCCAGGGCCAAAGAAGTGGGCGGGCAGTTTGTGGTGATCTATGTAAACAAAAGGCAGGAATTGAATCGTGAATTAAAGGAACACAAAATTTTATTGGAACTGTTTGAAACTGCAAAAAATTTGGGAGGAACCGTTTCAATTTTATCGGGAGAGAAAATATACAATACTCTGGCTGATTTTGCAAAAAACAATAAAATAACCCATATTGTCGTAGGAAAATCTCTACGCTCGGCTTTTGAAATTCAAAAACATGGTGAAGTTATCAATCCGCTGATAAAAGAGGTAGAAATGAGCGGGATTCAGGTGGAAGTGGTAGATTAATCAGTTGAATGCAAGGGGGACTCCTTTTGAAAGGTCTATGGAACTATCTTTATCAGAAAGATGCAAAGATATTTGTATATTTTAACCAGAGAATGAGATGCAAAGCTTTGGACCTTATAATGCCCCGAATCACACACCTGGGTGGGGCTATCTTCACCTTGCTTTTATGTTTTCTCCTCTATATCTTTGGCCAAAAAGATACAAAGACTGCTGCCACCGAGGCTTTCATAACCATAACGGGAAGCCAGGGCATTGTACAGCTTTTCAAGAGGAAGATTTACCGCAAAAGACCATATATGGTGCTGCCTGAGGTTAATTTATTCTGGAGCAGGCTGCTCAAGGATTATTCTTTTCCATCAGGGCATACCACTGCAGGTTTTTCGATGGCGGTGATTTTGTCGATTTATTTTCCCTCTTACAGTATCCTGACATATTCTCTGGCTGCAATGGTTGGCATATCACGGATATATACGGGCATGCATTATCCCTCTGATGTATTGAGCGGAGCTTTTCTCGGCACCACCTTTGCGTATCTTACCCATTCGCTCGGAGGAATAGTGCTATAGATTTACACCATAGAACCGAAAGGTCTGAGACCGGATGAATAAAGGGAAAGTCTTAATTCTATCGGAAAAATTTGGAACCGGCCACGAAATGGCGGCGGCCGCTATTTCCAAAGGCATCAAGAAGTTATCTCCTCAAACCGAAGTGAGTGTGATAAATTTCTTCCAGTATTTCCAACCTTATCTTTCCAGGATGACCCTGAAGCTTTATCTAAAAGCTCTAGACTTTACGCCTGAAATCTGGGGTTATTTTTATGAAAGAGAACGGAACAGAAAAAGGGCTACCATGACGAAAAAAATGTTACAAATGGGAGCCTCCTTTATTCTGCGGGAGATAATGGAAAGAGAAAAACCGGATGTGGTCGTATGCACCCATCCGTTTCCATGCTGTGTGGCCTCCCGGTTGAAGCGAAAGGGACTTTCGGTGCCGGTAGCGGCAGTTATTACAGACTTTGATGTTCACGGCTTCTGGATAAATGAAGGCATAGATGCTTATATCATCGCCCATGAATCTATGATAAAACCCATGATAAGATTTGGGGTGGACCCCGGCAAGATATATGCTACAGGAATTCCCATTGATCCTCATTATGATATATTTAAAAACAAAACTACAGCGAAGAAATCCCTGGGTTTTGAAGAGGATTTACCTGTGATTCTAATAGCAGGAGGAGGCCTCGGCCTGAACGGCCCGGATAGGAAGTTTGTGGAGACACTGGCGAAGAACCCCGTACAGCTTGCCGTAATTTGCGGGAAAAATAAATTTGCCCGGCACGACCTTGAGGAAATGAAAAGCAAAAAAGGTATTGAAAACATAAAGGTGTACGGTTTTGTTGAAAATATGTGGGATTTTATGAAAGCCGCCGATCTCATCATAACAAAGGCGGGAGGCCTTACCATAGCAGAAGCTCTGGCGAGCGAACTGCCGATAATAATTTACAACCCTCTACCAGGCCAGGAAGAAAGAAATACCAGATTCCTGCTCAGAAACGGTTCGGCCAGATATGCCAGGGATCGAGAAACTTTATTAAAAACGGTTAAAGATATGCTTTCAGATGAAGAAAAATTGATGCGCATGAAAGACCATGAGATACAGTTGAAAAAAACCGGATCTGCGGAAAAAGCCGGAGAAGTTATCCTCAGTCTGATGAGAAAAAAGGATATGATCAAAAAGATGGCCATAAATTAAAAACGATTGCAGGATTTGGGAATTTTATGGCGAAAACTTACATAATTGATTTTTATTTGAGGTGGTGCGATGGAATTAGAGAGACTGGGAGATCGAAGCATTGATAGGCTTTTTGACGCAATCTTACTGTTGAAAACAAGAGAAGAGTGTTACCGGTTTTTTGAGGATATCTGCACTATCGGTGAAATTCAGTCCATGGCACAAAGGCTTCAGGTGGCGGAGATGCTTAAAAGCGGTCATACATATACCGATATAGCCCAGACCACCGGGGCTAGTACGGCTACTATAAGCCGTGTTAAACGTTTTTTAAATTACGGCGCTAATGGTTATAATATGGTTTTAGAAAGGCTCGATAAAAAAGAAAATAGACAAACTTAGCGTGGTCGCCACGCTTTTTTTTCAGGAGGGTTTTGATGTTTTTATTAGAAGATTTAAATCCAGAACAGAGGAAGGCTGTAACACACCCGGGAGGTCCGCTTCTCATACTGGCAGGAGCCGGTAGCGGCAAGACCCGGGTGCTTACATTCAGGATTGCTTATCTTATTAAAAAGGCAGGAGTCAGACCTGAAAACATACTGGCCATTACCTTTACCAATAAGGCTGCCCGGGAAATGAAGGACAGGATAGAAAAGCTGCTTTCGGGAGTGCACGGGCTTCTGGTGAGCACTTTTCATTCTGCATGCGTGCGTTTTTTAAGATCGGATGCGGACAGGCTCGGTTACAACAGGAATTTTTTGATATTCGATACCCAAGACCAGCAGGTGCTGATGAGGGAATGCCTGAAGGCTAGAAATATAGATGAAAAAAAGTACACTCCCGGCGGTGTGCTGAATTACATCGGCAGGGCCAAGGACGGACTTCTTGCTCCGGAGCAATGCATGGCCCGAGCGAAGGATATTCGGGAAAGAACCATGGCGGAATTGTATGAGCTTTACCAGAGAAGGCTCAGGGAAAACAATGCCATGGACTTCGATGACCTCATAATGAATACGGTGATGCTCTTTCGACAGAATCCCGATGTGCTTTCATATTATCGGGAGAGGTTCCAGCACATCCTTGTGGACGAATATCAGGATACCAATCGAGCCCAGTACGAGCTGGTGAAATTGATGGCTCAGTGGCACAGAAATCTTTGCGTGGTGGGCGATGATGATCAGAGCATATACGGCTTCAGGGGGGCTGATATAAGAAATATCCTGGACTTTGAGAAGGATTTCCCCGATGCCACGGTGATCCGCCTGGAACAGAACTACCGCTCTACGGGAAACATCCTGGATGCGGCAAATCATGTGATTGACCACAATTTCGGGCGCAAAAAAAAGAAGCTGTGGACCAAGAATGGAAAAGGCGAGAAAATCCGCTGCGCTTCACTGGAAGACGAGCACGAAGAAGCCTTTTTTATTGCCCGGGAAATTGAATGTCTCATAAGAGAAAAGCGTATGGATTATGGAGACTTCGCGGTGCTCTACAGGACCAATGCCCAGTCCAGGGTGCTGGAGGAGATCATGCTCAAAATGGGCATTCCATATAAAATGGTGGGTGGGATAAGGTTCTATCAGAGGAAGGAAGTAAAGGACCTGCTGGCATATATGAGGGTGGCAGCAAATCCTCGGGACAATGTCAGCCTCACGAGAATCATCAACGTGCCCCGCAGGGGAATAGGAGAAACCACCGTAAATACTCTGAAGGCTTTTTCCGATGAAAGAGGTAAGAGCATTTATGAAATAATAGGGATGATAGATGAACTTTCTATTTCTGGAGCTGCCAGGGCAAAACTATTAAAATTCGGTATACTGATAGATGATCTGATAAAATCGGCAAGAACTATGAACGTTTCCGATTTTATGAATTATGTGCTGGAAAAGACAGGATACATGGCAGAGCTGGAGGCCGAAAACACCCCCGATGCCATAAGTCGCATGGAGAACCTGAAAGAAATGGTGGGGGCTGCCCGGGAATTTGAAAAAAGAGTGCCCGAGGGAGGGCTGGAGGATTTCCTGGCGGAAACGGCATTGCTTTCCGATGTAGACGAACTTTCCGATAAGGAACAGGCGGTGGTGCTCATGACCCTGCATAGCGCCAAAGGGCTGGAGTTCCCCGCAGTATTCCTGGCTGGCATGGATGAGGGTATTTTTCCCCATTCCAGGTCTATGCTGGATGATGATGAGCTGGAGGAAGAGCGGCGGCTCTGTTATGTCGGGATCACCCGGGCAAAAAAGCTTCTTTACATCACGCGGGCCTGGCGCAGGAATCTATACGGCAATACATCGTTTTACTCGCCATCGAGGTTCATTGACGAGATTCCGCCGGAATTGCTGGAAGAGATGACACCGGGCGTGCAAGGGAATGAATTAAAAGCTGCCGCCTCTGAAGACCGCGGCGATTCCAGGTTTGTGTCTGGCACTGGCGCATCCAATATGGCCGCAGCCAGAAGCTCGAGCCGAGCCGGTTCTTCCGGAGGGCTCAAGCCCGGCGACCGGGTAAAGCACTCCAAATGGGGCGAGGGCACCGTTGTGGACATAGACGGAATGGATGAAGATGCAGAAGTTTCCATAAACTTTCCATCGGTGGGATTGAAACACCTCATATTAAAGTACGCCCCCATAATAAAAATATAATCCCCGTGACATATTGACATATGATATGGAGGAGGATTTATGGAAAGAGAAAAGGCCGAATCCCGCATTAAAGAATTGAGGGAAAAAATAAATTACCATAACAGGCAGTATTATGTATATGACAGCCCCGTCATATCCGATGCGGAATATGACAAATTGATGAGAGAGCTGGAGAACCTGGAAAGGGAGTTTCCGGAGCTGGTAACTCCGGATTCGCCCACGCAGAGGGTGGGAGGAGAACCCCTTGCTTCCTTTCGCCAGGTTACACATCGGGTGCCGATGATGAGCCTATCAGACGCCTTTGATGAGGGGGATCTGAAGGATTTTCACCGCCGGGTGACTGAAACGGTGGGGGATAAAGTTGAGTATGTGGCGGAGCTTAAGATAGACGGTCTTGCCGTTTCCCTAACGTATGAGAATGGTTTGCTAACTACTGCGGCCACCCGAGGAGACGGCACGGTGGGAGAAGACGTGACCCAAAATATAAAAACCATAAAGAGTGTACCCCTGCGCCTGGATTTCCCCGACGATAAAAAGCCTTCGATAATAGAGGTGAGGGGAGAAGTATATCTCCCGAAAGACGGATTCAAAAAGTTAAACGAAGAGCGGGAAGATATGGAGCTGCCCCTTTTTGCCAATCCCCGCAATGCAGCGGCAGGTTCCCTCCGGCAGCTGGACCCGAAAGTCACAGCATCAAGACCTCTTTCCACCTTTATGTATGCCCTGGGGTATGTAGAGGGCGTGGAGTTTTCAACCCACTATGAGGTGCTGGAGTTTTACAAGGCCTGCGGATTCAGGGTAAATCCCAATATAGTGGTGTTTGATAATTTCAGTGAAGTTATAGAATACTGCATGAGCTGGAGGGAAAAGAGGGATACGCTTCCATATGAGATTGACGGTATCGTCATAAAGGTAAATTCCCTGGAGCAGCAGAGGACTTTAGGCTTTACGTCCAAAAGCCCCCGCTGGGCCATAGCCTATAAATTTCCGGCAGAGCAGAAAACTACGGTAATAAAAGATATTATAGTTCGGGTGGGGAGAACCGGCGTATTAACTCCTACAGCGGAGCTTGAGCCGGTCCGCATAGCAGGCTCTACGGTGAGCAGAGCCACCCTTCACAATGAGGATTATATTAAAGAAAAGGATATCCGCATCGGTGACACAGTGGTGGTCCAGAAAGCCGGGGATATAATTCCGGAAGTGGTGGAGGTCATAAAGGAAAAACGCACCGGGAAAGAACAAGTGTTTAAGATGCCCCACCGCTGCCCGGAATGTGGCGCCGAAGCTATAAGGCTTCCCGGAGAAGCCGCTTACCGCTGCACGGGAGTTTCCTGCCCCGCCCAGATAAGAAGGAGCATCATACACTTTGCTTCCAGAGACGCTATGGATATCCGTGGACTGGGGCCAGCCATAGTATCTCTTCTTCTTTCGGAAAGGCTCATAAAGGATGCCGCGGATATATATAAGCTTACGAGGGAAGACCTGGTACCTCTGGAGCGCATGGGAGAAAAATCTGCAGCCAATTTACTGGCTGCCATTGAAAACAGCAAAAACCAACCTTTAAACAGATTGATTTATGCTCTGGGCATCCCATTTATAGGCACAAAAGCCGCTTCCATTCTGGCAGATGCCTTCGGTTCGATAGAAAACCTGGAAAAGGCCTCTTATGAGCAACTGGTTGAGATTCCGGAAATAGGAGATAAGATGGCCGAAAGCATCATCACTTTCTTTAAACAGGACCAGACGAAAAATCTTCTTTCTCGCTTAAAGGCTGCCGGTGTTTCCATGAAAGGGGAAAACAAAAAACAAGGACCGACACCTCTGGCAGGTCTTACCTTTGTTCTAACCGGCACCCTGGAACACTACACCCGTTCCCAGGCCACAGAAATCATAGAGAATCTGGGGGGCAGGGTGGCGGGAAGCGTCAGCAAAAATACCGACTACGTGTTGGCCGGCAAAGAACCGGGTTCCAAGTACGATAAGGCGGTAAAACTGGGGGTAAAGATAATCGATGAGCAGCAGTTCATGGAAATGATTATCCAGCATGAGCAAAATTTGTGAATGCATTAAACTTAATACAAAAGTGCCCGGAGATCGGGCACTTTTTACATGAATATATATACCTCAAAGCTCATTTTTGAAAGCTCCGGAAGGTATATAAATTCTTCACAATGCTATATAAACCTCACGTACCGGGGAAGACCTTTCTCGTAGGGCACTTTTGCTTCTCCCTGCACCAAGGGAAGCATATAATCGATGGCTTCCCGAGTTACCCCGCGATTTTCATTGTCGATCCATTCCTTCGGAAAAACCTTTATTTTTCCGGCCACTTCCGAAAAGGGGACGGTGGAAGTTTTGAACCCGTTCTCCGTCCTGACGATGGAAACCATCACGTCCGTCAAGCCCTCCATGGCATATTTCACTCCGTCGGTTCCCACCATGACCGCCACGTCGTTGTCTTGCGCCGAAGCTATATGGGCCGCACACCTTTGAAGGATGCTGAGTTCCACCGATTTTACACGCTTTTCAATGTTCGTCTTTACCAGGTTCTCCAGGTATTTTCCGACGCCTCCCATCTGAAGGTTGCTGAAGGCATCGGCAGAACGCTCCCTGAGATAGGCATACTCTCCATCTTTGTTTTTAAGTCCTTCGGATGCGGTGATGAAAACCTTTTTCTTTTTACTGTACGCCCGTTCCACATCTTTTAAAAACTCATTTTCATCAAAGGGCACTTCAGGCAGATATATTAGATGGGGAGAATCAACTACTTCATCTTTTGCCAGGGCGCTGGCGGCAGTCAGAAAGCCGCTGTCCCGGCCCATAATTTCCACTATGGTGATGATTCCCTTGTCGTATACATCGGAATCCAGCGCCATTTCCTTCACCGAGGTGGCCACGTATTTGGCAGCGCTGCCGTATCCGGGGCAAAAGTCGGTACATGGCAGGTCATTATCTATGGTCTTTGGTATGCCGATGGCTTTGATATCGTAGCCCACCTTGAGGGCGTATTTTGAGAGCCTGTCTGCTGTAGTCATGGAATCATTACCGCCGATATAGAAGAAATAGCCGATGCCGTACTTGTCAAATATCTTAAGGACCGATTCGAATTCTTCTTCCTTCAGTTTGTGCCGGCAGGAGCCGAAGGCCGACGAGGGGGAGTATCGCAGGATTTCCAGAGTAGCATCGTCAATATCCGTCATCTCAATGATATTGTCTTTCAATATCCCCTCCACTCCGTATCTGGCGGCGAATATTCTCCCGCCGGATTTTTTTGCCTGTTTGATTATACCGTAGCAGCTGGCGTTGATAACGGCGGTGGGACCTCCCGACTGGGCAAAAAGAACATTTTTATGCACAAAATCCCCTCCCTGAATTAATATTTATACGTCTGAACCCTTCCTTTATTGATATTTTACTATATTGTTTTTGTAGAGACAATCTATTTTAGCATGTTATAGTCCTTTTTATTGGCCTTGCCTTTTTCAATTAAAACGGCAAAGCGCCAACCGTATAGGTAATACCGACCTGGCTTTAAACCGTTCTGAACTAGAGGAAATGCGGATGTCCTGATCGTAGCATGGGCTTTAATGTACGATTGCATTCTGATCCATCGGGATAGGCATTATGAAATGATAAAAGATGTTGAAACGAGTTTGAAAACGCTTTGTTTTGTATAAAATATTATAATTTTAAAATTAAATAACATTAAAGAAAGCGCCTGAAGATGGCGCTTTTTTTAATATTTCCAGTCAAGTTTGGGATTTTTTTTCATAAAAATAAATAACAGGGGAGAGGTGGGAAAGGTGAGGGAATATCATGTTTTATTTGGCCTTTTGATTATATTGAGCGCATGGATATTTTTCTCAAAAATAAATTATGTATCCGTAGAACAGCTTGATGATACTGGAGCCGTCAGGATCAAAGTAAAGTTTCTTGTTCCCATGAAAAGCCAGAATCTGGATGAAAAAATTCAACTGATATCGGAGAGGCCCGGGAAAAATTTTGTAAAAAGCGTCCAGTGGATTGACGATACCACCCTGGAAATATTTGCGGTGGAAGAAGGGCTGCCCCGGGGATTTAAGACATGGCTTTATATCAAACCCTTAAAGACAAAGCTACCGGGACTTTATAAAAGCGTAAAAGTATGCTATAGGGCAAATATACCGCCATTCCTTTCAGGGCTTTCACCGGTAGTACCCAGCAGCGGACCGTTGACGCTTGAGTTTAGCACTCCGGTTAAAAAAGAAGAGCTGGAAAAGCATCTTAAAACCGGTTTTGAATTTGATCTGAAGCCTGCTTTAATAATGCGAGAAGATGGCAAGTTTTTTAAAGACTGCAGCATATGGCATGTATTACCGGAAAAAAGGCTCCAGCCTGGCAGCAGGTATACCGTTGAATTTGAAGGTCTACTTGAAAACATGGCGGGAAGCTCCGCAAAAGCTGGTTTTTCCAAGGTATTTAAGGTGCCGGCTATGCCGGAGGTAGTTTCTACTGTACCTGTAAATGGAAGCAATGATGTGCCGGTTTATACGTCGGTGTCCGTCAGCTTCAATCAGGATATGGAACATGTGTCTATAAGGATGGGCGGCATGACAGGAGATACGGAAATAAAGGGCAAAACCGCCGTTTATAAACCCCATACGGTATTTATGCCCGGAAAGGAGTATAAAGTTTCGGTATGCGGCAGGTCCATATTCGGCGAGGAGATGGAGCCCTATAGTTTCGGTTTTTCCGTAGCAGATATGGGAGATAAACTGTGGGTGGAAGTAAACCTCCGGCGGCTGCAGAAGGTCGTCGTCTACCGGGGAAGCAGGATGATAAGGTCCATGCTGGCATCGGGAGGTCTGCCGGGCCCCGAAAACGAAACACCTCTCGGATTTTTTACTATAAAGGACAGGGGGGAAAGTTTCTGGTCGGATAAGTACAGGGAAGGTGCTCTGTACTGGGTCCGGATAAAGGATGATTATCTGTTTCATTCGGTGCCCCGGGACAGCCAGGGTAATATTATCCGGGAAGAGCATGAAAAGCTGGGCATGCCTGCCAGCCACGGGTGTATAAGGTTAAAGGATGAAGATGCCAGGTGGTTTTACGAAAACATCCTCGAGGGGACTTTGGTCGTCATTCATGACTGAACGGCAGATCCATGGAGCGCTTCACAATACAATCATGTCTTTTAGAATTTTGACTACAAATGAAAGGATGCACAATGCCTGGTTTGCGCAGTTATCGCTTTTACTTTATAAAAGAAAGGAGCCAAACATTATGAATTATATTTTTTCGTTCCTTATTCTGAGCGGCATTACGGTAGCTTTTTTAAGCGGCAGGATGGATGTGGTGGTAAATGCGGCGGTGACATCGGCGGAAAGTGCAGTCGAAAGGGCCGTCAGCCTTATCGCCGTGGTCAGCCTCTGGCTGGGAATAGCCCGGGTAGCCGAAAAAGCTGGCCTCATTGACGCCATGAGCAGAGCCATTGCACCTTTTTTCCGGTGGCTTTTTCCATCAATACCTAAAGGGCATCCAGCCCTTGGATGCATATTGATGAACCTTTCGGCCAACATGCTGGGCTTTGGTAGTGCCGCCACACCTTTCGGGCTCAAGGCCATGCAGGAGCTGCAGTCACTGAACAAAAAGCCCGACACCGCCACCGAGGCCATGTGCACCTTTCTGGCCATAAATACTTCCAGCGTCACTCTCGTTCCTGCCACCCTGGTTGCATTGAGGACTTCGGCCGGATCTAAAAACCCATCGGAAATAGTAGGAGCCGTGCTGTTTGCCACCACATGTTCCACGCTGGCAGCCATAACAGCCGACTATGTTATGAGAATTACCAATAGGTGGCGCAGCAAGGGTCTCTGAGAATTCATTTGAGAAAGGGTGATAACCTTGACAGCTGAAATGCTGGGAACCAACGTATCGTGGGTTATACCTGTTTTGATTTTTGTGGTTTTTATTTATGCTCATGCTAAAAAGATTAGGATTTTTGAAACCTTCGTAGAAGGAGCCAGGGACGGGCTCTTTATGGCTGCAAGAATTGTACCGTATTTGATAGGTATATATGTGGCCGTCGGTGTCTTCAGAGAATCGGGAGCTATCGATATACTGGTAAATCTTCTTTCACCCCTTCTCTCTCTGGTCGGAGCTCCGGCCGAAGTGCTGTTTTTGACCATAGTCAGGAGCCTTTCGGGACCCGCAGCACTGGGAATGATGCTGGAGATATTCGATACTCACGGCCCCGATTCATTTATCGGCAGGCTCGCTTCCACCCTTATAGGCAGTACCGATACCACCTTCTATATTATTGCGGTGTATTTCGGTTCCGTTGGGATACGCAATACCCGCTATTCTATACCGGTGGGCCTTTTTGCAGACTTTGCCAGTTTTCTAGCATCGGTCTTTATAGTAAGAAAAATGTATCTATAAAAAAACCGGATGTAAATTTCACAGGCCGTTGGAGGCTGGAGTTATTAAAGTAAAAAAGATGTTTCCATGAAAAAATCCCGGATAAACCGGGACAAATCGTTGAAAAACTCACCTGGCTGCGGTAAAGTCAAGATTCGATAAAAAAGTTTTTGCGCTTCATGGCCGCCAGGATATTGAAACGGGCTTTGGGATAAATGTTTTCCATACTGTCCAGGAGAACTTTTATATCACTCCTCCTGGTGGTTCCCGATGCGGGGCACGGGTTTGCGATGACCGGCAGGTTTTTGGCGTTAGCGATAGTTTTTATGGTCCTTTCATCCAGATATATGAGCGGCCGTATCAATGTAAGGTTTTTGCGCGAAAGGAAGGTTTTGGGTTCGAAAGTGGCAAACCGGCCGGTAAAAATTAAATTTAAAAAAAGGGTCTCCATGATATCATCGGCATGGTGAGCCAGAGCCACCTTATTGCAGCCGAGCTTTACCGCAGCGTTATCCAGAGCTCCCCGGCGCATTTTGGAGCAAAGGGAGCAGGGATTTGGTTCTTTCCTCACATCGAACACCAGTGGCCCTATCTTTGTCTTCACTATCTCAAAAGGCATCTGAATCTCATCGCAGTATTTTTGAAGCGGTGCATAATCCATGTTCCAGCCCAAATCAACGGATACTGCAACCATGTCGAAGCGAAAGGGTGAATACTTTCTCAATACATCCAGTATGAATAAAAGGGCGGAGGAGTCCTTTCCTCCGGATATGCCCACCGCAATCCTGTCTCCATTTTCAATCATTTTATAATCTATAATCGCTTTTTTTACTTTTGTTAAAAACCATTTGCCATAATTCTTAGGGAAGCATAAATTTTCCCTGAGATTTAGCTTTCCGCGATATCCTTCAGCAAGGCTACCGCTGTCACTTATAAAGTCTTTTTTACAATTCCGGTCCATGGATTCCTCCGCTCAATCACCGAAAAATTACCTTTTTGCTATGGTTTTTATTGCATCAATTGTCTTTTCCACATCTTCTTTTTCAATGCCGTGATGGGTTACAAATCGGACGATGGGACTTTTTCCGCCGTTGACCCTGATTCCTTTTTCAAAAAGCTTGCGGGAAAATGCATCACCCGTCAAGTTTAGACCGCTGATATCACATATTACTATATTAGTCTGGACCGTTTCCATGTCTATGCTGATTCCCGGTATGGAATTGAGTCCTTCGGCCAGGAGCCTGGCATTGTCGTGGTCTTCCTGAAGCCTTGTGGTCATTTTTTCCAGGGCTACAATACCGGCGGCTGCCAGAAATCCCGCCTGGCGCAATCCTCCACCCATCATCTTGCGGAATTTTCTTGCCCTAACTATAAATTCCCTGCTTCCTGCCACTATGGAGCCCACCGGAGCGCAAAGCCCCTTGGAAAGGCAGAACATCACCGAATCGGCGTATTTTGCGATTTCCCTTACAGGGACTTTCAAATATGTGGCGGCATTGAAGATCCTGGCACCGTCCATGTGGACGGGTATGCCATGCATGCGGGCCACTTCATGGGTCCTTCGAAGCACGTCCATGGGTATGACGGTCCCGCCAGCCCGGTTATGGGTGTTTTCTACACAGATGAGGCTGGTCCTCGGCTGGTGGATATCTTCTTCCCGTATGGCGGCTTCGATATCTTCCGGGTTCATGGCACCGCGCTCACCCTTGATGAGTTTTGCCTGCACACCGGCAAGGTAGCCTATTCCTCCCACCTCATATGTTATTATGTGACATTTTTCCTCCAGTATTATTTCCTCTCCGGGCCTGGTGTGGGTCATCACACATACCTGGTTTCCCTGAGTCCCACTGGTGACGAACATGGCTGCCTCCTTGCCCAGCAAATCTTTCGCCATTTCTTCCAGCCTGTTAATGGTGGGATCTTCACCGTATACATCGTCGCCCACCTCTGCCTTATACATAGCCTCTCGCATCTCCGGGGTGGGCATGGTCACCGTATCGCTCCTCAAATCTATAAATTCCATTTTACGGCCTCCCGAATTTGATTGTTTGCTTAACCAATAATTCTATATGGAAACCCAAAATCCTGCATGTCTTTGATGAGGTAAATTTATTGATTTGATTCGGTAAATATTGATATAATAGGTTTGGGGGCACGGAGAAACGTCCCCAATACATAATTTTAAGAAAAATCTGGACAGGAGGCGGCTTAATATGAAGTATGAGATAAATATTCCGAACAAAGAGTTTTATACCTATGAAGACTATGCAAAGCTGCCGGAAGGTGCTCCATATCAATTAATAGGAGGCAAACTCATTATGACTCCCTCACCCACTCCGTCTCATCAATACATTTCCACAAGAATAGAAAAAAAACTTATAGATTTTGTGGAAGAACGGGATCTGGGTTTGGTTTTTTATGCCCCTTTAGATGTTTATCTTGAAGAAAAGGAAACCTACCAGCCGGATATAATCTATATTTCCAAAGAAACTTTTTGTTTCCAAAATGTCACTCTAACTTTTGTAAAGGAGTGATTCCATGAAGAAATTCGCCCATATTCGGGTTTACGGCATCGTCCAGGGAGTGGGTCTGAGGTATTCGGTCTTTCGAAAGGCTACTGCGCTTTTGCTTACGGGTTTTGTCAGGAATCTGGCCGATGGCAGCGTGGAAATAAAGGTTGAAGGAGAAGAAAACGATATAAAAAGCCTCCTGGATTATATAAGGACAGGCCTCCGGTGGGCTCAAGTAGACGATGTGGAAGTAGTATGGGATGATTTTAAAGGGATATACAAAGGTTTTGATATCAGGTATTGATGAATCGTTTTGACCGTCATTAGTTTTAAAGGGGATATCCAAAATGCAACAGGGTTCTCTTTTTGAAAACGATATAAAGATAAATTCTCCCCTGGCCGACAGGATGAGGCCCAGAAACCTGGATGAATTTGTAGGCCAGCAGC
This sequence comes from Thermoanaerobacterales bacterium, assembly GCA_012840135.1. Lineage (GTDB taxonomy): Bacteria > Bacillota > Thermosediminibacteria > Thermosediminibacterales > Tepidanaerobacteraceae > Biomaibacter. The sequence goes on along the minus strand of DUMA01000023.1, from coordinate 104,028 downwards.
ACCTTCTGGGAAAAGACAGGGTGCTCAGGAAACTCATAGAAAGCGACAGCATCACTTCCATGATACTCTGGGGGCCGCCGGGTGTGGGTAAGACCACCCTGGCCAGAATAATAGCTGAAAAGACCCGGGCCCATTTTGAAACCTTCAGCGCCGTGCTGTCGGGCATAAAGGAGATAAAAGATGTAATGAAACAGGCCGAGGAGCGAAGACGCTATGGGCGCAGGACCCTGCTCTTTATCGACGAGATCCACCGCTTCAACAAATCCCAGCAGGATGCTTTTTTACCTTATGTGGAAAAGGGAGATATAATCCTCATAGGCGCCACTACCGAAAATCCTTCCTTTGAGCTGAACTCGGCCCTGCTTTCCCGTTCCAAGGTCTTTGTGTTAAATCCCCTCAGTACTGATGATCTTATGGTACTGCTGAAAAGAGCGGTGGCGGACAGGGATAGGGGTTTGGGAAAGCTCAAAATCAAAGTGGAAGATGATGTATTATATAAGATTTCAATTTTTTCTAGCGGCGACGCCCGAATGGCTTTGAACACCCTTGAACTGGCCGCCTTGAGCTGCCGCCCGGAAAAAGACGGAACCCTCAGCATAACTGAAAAGGTTTTGGAAGAAGCCCTACAAAAAAGGACTTTACTGTATGATAAAAAAGGAGAAGAACACTACAATCTTATTTCCGCTTTCCATAAATCCATGAGAAACAGCGACAGCGATGCTGCCGTGTACTGGCTGGCCCGAATGCTGGAAGCGGGGGAAGATCCTCTATACGTTGCAAGGCGCATGATACGTTTTGCCTCAGAAGACGTTGGCCTTGCAGACCCTAGAGCTCTGGAGCAGGCAGTGGCGGCCTATCAGGCAGCCCACTTTACAGGCATGCCCGAATGCGCCGTAAATCTTGCCCAGGCTGCGGTGTATCTTTCCCTTGCGCCCAAGTCCAATGCCCTCTATGTTGGTTACAATGCAGCCAAAAAAGATGCATTAAATACTTTAGCGGAGCCTGTTCCCCTCCACATCAGAAACGCACCCACAAGGCTTATGAAGGAACTGGGATATGGCGATGGATACAAATACGCTCATGACTTTGAAAACAAAATAGCGGATATGGAATGCCTGCCAGACAGCTTGAAAGATAAAAAGTACTATGTGCCTACGGAAGAAGGGGAGGAGCGGGAATTTAAAAAAAGAAAAGAGAAGCTGGAGAAACTAAAAAATCCCGGCGCATGACCGTGACCGCTTAAGCTGGCAAAATTGGTAGCAAAATGCAAGATACAATAATAATATAATTATAAATCAGCGGTGGGGGCAATTAATATGGTCGAAAAGATTAGAGTAATAGTAGTCGATGATTCTGCTTTTATGAGAAAATATATATCTGATATGATAAACACCCAGCAGGATATGGAAGTTGTGGGCACTGCGAAGGATGGAGCCGAGGCCGTAGAAAAGGCAAGAACGTTGGTGCCGGATGTAATAACGATGGATGTGGAAATGCCGAAAAAGAGCGGTCTGGAAGCACTAAAAGAAATTATGGAACTTGATGAGTGTTTTCAGGTGATAATGCTGAGCGGACTTACTGTCCGTGGATCCTCCATAACCATGGAGGCCCTGTCGCTGGGGGCCTTCGACTTTGTTCAAAAGCCTTCCGGTTTTACATATTTTAAGATAGACAGCATAAAGCATGAACTGGTAGAAAAGATTAGATATGCAGGAGCCAGAAGGAAAAAATTGCGGGATGAAAGAAACAGCTGGAGCAGTTTCAAAAAGCTGTTGCAGCATAGAACCGGCTCGCAAGAAGACAGGGCGGAACCCGGGTGCAGTCCGGTCCAGGATTCCAAAGAGGCAATGATCATTCTGAAATCGTCGAAAAGAATTGAGGCGGCAGCCTTAGGAGCTTCTACCGGAGGACCAAAGGTATTGTACGATGTGATAACAAGCCTGCCAGGGGATATTCGTATTCCTGTGTTCGTGGTACAGCACATGCCCGCAGGATTTACACGGGCTTTTGCTGAGAGGCTGAACAGCAACAGCTCTCTTGCGGTGGTGGAGGCGGCGGACGGTGAAACCATAGAACCTGGGAAGGTATATATCGCGCCGGGAGGCTATCACATGCTGGTGGATGGCGAGAAGATTAAACTCGATAACGCACCTCCGGTTCACGGAGTAAGGCCGGCGGTGGACAAGCTCTTTATATCTGCCGCAAAGAGATATAAGGAAGGACTGTTGTGCTGCGTTTTTACGGGGATGGGAAAGGACGGCGCGGCGGGGGTAAGAGAGGTAAAGGCAATGGGAGGAATAGTCCTCGCCCAGGATGAGGCCACATCGGTGGTCTACGGGATGCCGAAAGCCGCATACGATACGGGATGTGTAGACATGGTGCTGCCCGATACAAGGATAGCGGAGGAACTGATTAAATTGATCAAAAATGGCTGATGTGAGGAGGCGCCTTTATGGATTGCATAACCGATGTAAAAGGTATAAAGGTGGGTCACGCCGGAGATTTGCAGGCAGCAACTGGATGCACCGTGGTGCTCTGTGAAAGCGGAGCTGTGGCGGGAGTGGATGTGCGCGGAGGAGCACCAGGGACGCGGGAGACGGACCTGCTTGACCCGAAGAATCTGGTGGAAAAGGTACATGCCGTCTATTTGAGCGGCGGAAGTGCCTTTGGCCTCGACGGAGCTTCCGGGGTGATGCGCTATCTGGAAGAGCGGGGGATCGGGTTTGACACAGGCATCGCTAAGGTCCCCATTGTGCCGGGAGCGGTAATCTTCGACCTATCAACAGGAGACTCCAAAAAACGGCCTGATTTTAAAATGGGTTATGAGGCGTGCCTGAATGCCTCGGATAAAAATGACATGATGGGCAACGTGGGTGCCGGCACAGGCGCCACTGTTGGCAAGTACTTGGGAGACGAATTTTCCATGAAAGGAGGCCTGGGCACAGCCTCCATAAGAGCCGGCGGCCTGGTGGTTGGAGCCCTGAAGGTTGTAAACTGCCTGGGGGATGTGGTGGACCCGGAAAACGGAACCATTATCGCAGGGGCACTGAACATGGAAAAGACGGGTTTTGCCAATACCATAGAACTGATGAAAAGAGGCTTTTCGGGCGGTGCAGGCTTCGGGCGAAATACCACCATAGGGGTGATAGCCACCAATGCCAGACTTTCAAAGGCAGGCGCCAATAAGGCCGCATCCATGGCCCACAACGGCCTCGCCAGGACTATAAGGCCGGTGCATACCATGTACGACGGGGATGCCATATTTTGCCTTGCTACGGGTAAAATCGATGCGGATGTTTCAATTGTCGGAGCCCTTGCGGCGGAAGCAGTGGCCAAAGCCGTGATCAGGGCGGTGGAACAAGCCGAAACTTTGTACGGAAGAATATGCTGCAGGGATTTGAGGGGGCCATCATGAGAAGAGCCGATATGGTTTTTGAAACGGTAATAAAACTTTGCGGCAAACAGTTGCGGGAAAGAGGGCGTGTTTCAGGGGTTACGGCCCTGGAAATTGCCCGCGATTTAAATTTGTACAGGTCAAATGTTTCAGCAGACTTGAATAAGCTTGTGAAAAGCGGGAAGCTGGAGAAGGTGAAGGGCAAGCCCACACTATACAAACCCGTTGGAAACTCGCAGGCAGAGCAGGCTGTTAATAGCGGGTCGCCGGAAGAAGCCTTTCAAAATCAGATGGAAAGGCCGACGGTTTTTGATAGCATAATTGGAGCGCATTCGAGCCTGAAAACCGCCATACAACAGGCTAAAGCCGCCGTTTTATATCCGCCCGACGGACTTCATACTTTGATTATAGGGGATACCGGTACCGGCAAGAGCATGTTTGCCGAAATCATGTACATTTATGCCAAAGATAGGGGAAGGCTAAAGTCAAATGCGCCTTTTGTAGCACTTAATTGTGCGGACTATGCGAACAACCCGCAGCTTCTGGTATCCCAGCTTTTTGGGGCAAAAAAGGGGACGTACACTGGCCTGGATCAGGATAAAATCGGGCTGGTAGAGAGGGCGGACAATGGAGTTCTCTTTCTGGACGAAGTTCACAGGTTGCCGCCGGAGGGGCAGGAAATGTTGTTTTACCTTCTGGATAAGGGCATGTACAGGCGGCTGGGCGAAGCTGAAGCTTACCGCAAGGCAAAGGTGTTTATAATCTGCGCCACTACGGAAAATATCCAGTCAACGCTGCTAAAGACATTCCTCCGGCGAATACCGGTAATTATCAGGTTGCCGGCCTTAAAAGACTGGTCACCGGGCGATAGACTGGAACTTGTAAAATACTTTTTCAGGTGTGAAGCAAATCTTTTAAAAGCCCCCATAACCGTTGAGGCAAATTCAATCAAACTGCTGCTATATTATGATTGCCCGGGCAATATCGGACAGTTGAGGCAAGACATCAAACTGACCTGTGCCAGGGCTTTTTTGGAATATATGCCCGGCAAAGACAAATCCCTTCGTATAGAAAGCCATTGCCTGCCTGAACCCGTCAAGGAAGGATTTGTGAGGAACAAAGGATACAGGGATCCTAAGGATATCGGCCTGGATGACGGAAATATGGTATTTTTGCCCGACGGTTCGGATCAAAAATACACCGCAGGTTCTGAAGGCGTATTGAACATATATGAAGCGCTGGAACAGCGGGTCAAAGCGTTAAAATCCAAAGGAATGAGCGACAGGGATATCCGCATGGTGATAAGCCTTGAAATGGATACATACATCAAGCGATACATCAGTTATGCCGCCAGGTTTGACAGGGACAATGCGACCCAATTGTATAAAATAGTGGATAAAAGGCTGGTGGACATAGTACGGCTGTTTCTGAGCTACGCTTCAAAAAGGCTGAACAGGACATTTTCAAACAAAATCCTTTTCGGGCTTTCAATACATATGTCTATTGCCATTGACAGGCTGAAAAGCGGAAAGATGATTTCCAATCCTCATCTAGAAGAGACAAAAAGGCTTTATGCGGCGGAATTTGACGCCTCCAAAGTCCTGCTCGAGACAATCGACAGGGAATTCGGCATGAGGCTCCCGGAGGACGAATTGGGTTTTGTGACGATGTTCCTTGTAATCGAAGATTATGCCAGAACCCTGGACAAGGCGCGTGTGGGTGTCGTCGTGGCAATGCACGGCGACAGTACGGCGACGTCTATGGCTGGTGTTGTCAACAAACTTTTGCAGGAGGAATGCGTGGTTCCCTATGACATGCCGCTTGAACAGCCTCCGGAAGTTGCCCTGGAAAATCTGACGGATCTGGTTGTCAGGGCTAATGAAGGAAGTGGCGTTGTTATGCTTGTCGATATGGGCTCCCTCGCCCTGTTCGGCGATATTATATTTAACAAAACGGGAATACCCATAAAGACCATTGATATGGCCAGCACTCCGATGGTGCTCGAAGCCGCGAGAAAATCCCAGATGCTGTCGCCGCTTGAAGATATATATGATTCTGTGATAAACTTCAGCCCCTACATAGGAAAAGCATATCTTAAATCAGAAGACTTCGATCGGGCAATAAAGGAGGATGTAATAGTAACCGCATGCATAACGGGCAGGGGGACAGCCTTGAAGCTGAAGGAAATCGTGGAGGGGTATTTGCTAAAGCTTGGAGCGGATGTGGATGTAATACCCGTGGAAATCACCTCTATGAAGGATTATGAATATAAAATCCAGACGATGAAACGAGAAAAAAATGTTCTCGCCGTAATAAGCACCTTTAAATATGATGATGCCTCGGTAATGTATATTCCGGCAACGGATATTCTGGCGAAAGATGGCCTTGATTTGTTGCGGCAGGCGGTGGAAAATGATGAAAACCTGCAGTTCCTCGAGCAAATGAAACGTTCAATGCAGGGAAAAATTGGAATTGATGTTGACAAATTTATGCATAATTTCACCTGTTTTTACCGCAAACTCAGGGTCCAGGGGATAGTCCTTACTCCGGATACGCTGGCAGGACTTGCCCTGCACATGGCCTGTGCGCTGGAAAAAATTTTGAGAGGGAATTATGAAGGCAATGCGGATGAAGCGGACGCAGCCAGATTCTTAAAACTGTATGACAATCAATATTCTTTAATAAAAGGCGCACTGTCGGAAATGGAAGATAGCTTTGGAATAACGTTTCCTCCATCTGAATATGTAAACGCAATTCGCTTGATACACTTTATTTAATACACTTCTTTACCCCTATATACACTTTGAAATACCTGCGAAAGTACAATACACATGCAATACACATTCGATGGCAACGGCAATACAATGATGGCATGGCCCTTGCAGAATCAATATAATACAAAAATATAGAAGAGGTGATTTTAGTGAAAGCCATCATTAAATTTCTGGAAGAACGTTTTATGCCGTTTGCCGGAAGGCTTGCGGAGCAAAGGCACTTGAAAGCGCTGCGGGAAGGCATTGTCGCAGTAATGCCACTTTTGCTGATTGGGTCCTTATTCATGATCATCGCTTATCCACCCGTTCAGAGTCTTGACAAAGCGGTGGAACCCTTCAGGAACGACCTTCTGAAAGTAACAAACGTTACCTTCGGGATCATGGCCCTGGCGGCCTCTTTCACGATCGCATATTCCCTTGCCAGGGCTTACAAAGTGGATCAACTCGCATCCGGGGTATTGAGCGTTTCGGCCTTTCTTCTTTCAATACCGGCTGCTGAAGGAGGAGGGCTTGCCACGGCATGGTTTGGAAGTAAAGGCCTGTTCGTGGCCATGCTGCTGGCGCTTTTTGCCGTGGAGATACAGAGGTTTTTCATGGAAAGGGACATGTTCATTAAGATGCCGCCGGAGGTTCCGCCATTTGTGGCTAGGTCCTTTGCGGCACTGGTGCCCGGATTTGTCATTTTATTTGCGGTATGGGCAGTAAATACGGCATTGATAAAAAGTGTGAATCTGGCACTTCCGGAGGCGATAAACAACGTTATCGGCATTCCCGTAATGAATCTAGGATCTTCGCTGCCCGCCACGCTGATTGCGATTATAGTGATTCAACTGCTGTGGTGCGTGGGCATACAGGGCGCGGATATCGTGGCAGTTTTTCTGGGGCCTGTCTGGCTTGCCCTGTCGGAGCAGAATGCGGCGGCCAAGGCTGCCGGGACGGCATTGCCGAACATCATATCAAATCAGTATATCTACATCTTTGTATTTGTGGGCGGGGCCGGAGCCACATTTGCACTGGCACTGCTGCTGCTCAATACAAAATCCGCCCAGTTGAGGGCCATCGGGAAAGCAGGAATCTGGTCCACATTTTTCAACGTTAACGAACCCATAACATTTGGGATGCCGATTATTATGAATCCGGTAATGTTCATCCCGTTTATACTGGCTCCTGTGGTTGCGGGAATAATTACATATATGGCTATGGCATTGAATTTGGTGGCAAGGCCATATGCAATCGTGCCATGGACCACTCCCGTGTTTATAAGCGGTTTCCTGGCTACCGGAGATTGGAAGGCCATTTTACTGCAGATGGTAAATCTTGTGGCAACTGCAATCGTTTATTATCCTTTCCTCAAGCTCTGGGACAGGATGAAGCTGGAGGAAGAATCACAGCGCTAGGAGGTAATCTTAATGAACATATTGCTTGTATGCGCCGGAGGAATGTCTACCAGTTTGCTGGTTGAAAGGATGAGAAAAGAAATAGAAAAGAGAAACCTGAAAGAAGTAAAGGTGGATGCCAACGCGATTGAAAACCTCGAAAAGATTATCGATGATTATGATGTGATACTGGTTGGCCCGCAGATAAGGTACAAAGAACCCTATATAAAAAATCTGTGCGACGAGCATAAAAAGCCGTATACCATTATTCCTCCGGCCATATACGGATTGGTGGATGAAGCAAGGATTCTTGATTTTGCATTAAATCTCAAAAAATGAAGAGGAGACAAGAATGGACTACGAAAGGATAGTGTTTGCAATCATCGCTCATGCGGGCAATGCCCGCAGCCTCTGTTTCGACGCACTTAAATTTGCAAAAGAAGGTCTATTTGACAGGGCCTATCAGAATATAGCCCAGGCAAAGGAAGAACTGCTCCAGGCGCATAATATCCAGAGCGATCTGCTGCATAAAGAGGCTGCCGGAGAAAAGCACGACTTCGGGCTATTGATGGTTCATGCACAGGACCATCTCATGTGTGCCATGCTTGCAAAGGATCTGGTGGAAGAATTCATGGATATGTACAGGGCCATGAATGATAAAAGCAGGAACAGTTAAAACAAATGTGGAGGTTTTGCCGTGAAGAGGATATTTGAATTGAGTTTCGGCGATATTATGAGCTATTCTAAAAAAGATCTGCTCGAATCAATAAAGGCTTCAGAAGGCAGGGCTTTAATGGCTGAAACCGATATAGCAAAGCAGCCCATTGTCTACGGGGTGAGCAACCCTGAACTGGCTGCGGCCTTTGGCGCCGATATGATCACACTTAATCTGTTCGATTTTGATGCTCCTTTTATTCTGGGCATTGACGACTGCGACATGAAAATCTCCGGCATTCATGATATTGCCGGTATGGTGGATGAAGTCAACAAACGAATATGCCGCAACCAAACCGATGGAGAATATGTAAAAAAAGCCAAGGCAATCATCGGGAGGTTCCTCGGGGTGAACATGGAGCCGGTGCCAGACGGGATTGATTACCCCCGGGGCAGGAAATTGACGAGAGAAAATCTGATAAAAGCCAAGCAACTTGGATTTGACTACATAGTAATCACTGCCAATCCAAAGACCGGAATCACAAATCGCGACATATTGGAAGGAATTAATGCAGCTGCCGAAATACTTGGAGACGATACTGTAATTATTGCGGGGAAGATGCACGGAGCAGGCGGCGGGAACATTTACGACCCGCAGGTAATCAGAGATTTTGCCGGCGCAGGGGCGGATATCGTTTTGATATGCGCGCCGGGCACCGTGCCGGGAATGGATCAGGACTTGTGCCGGCGTCAGATAGAAGCGATCCACGAAACGGGGAAGCTGGCACTGACGGCCATAGGGACTTCCCAGGAAGGGTCAAGCAGCCAGATTATAGAGCAGATCGCGTTGATGTCGAAAATGGCCGGAGCCGACATTCAGCATATAGGAGATGCCGGCTATGGTGGAATCGCCCTGCCGGAAAACATTATGGCCCTTTCCGTTGCAATCCGCGGAAAGCGGCACACCTACAGGCGCATGGGATACTCCATGAGGAAATAAAGACGACTTTTACAATTTACTAGCTCTGTATGTGCATGTATTATGGAATAAGCTGGTAGCGCTCAGATGACAGGCTCGTGCCACAAACGGCGTGCTGAGCGTGTCCTCGGCCAATATAATGCCGCAGATTTATTCATAAACAGGCGGTGGTGCCATAACCACCGGCTTTTTTATATAGCAAGAAAGGTCGCTCTATAGGCGGTTCCGATTTATTCCGCTGACCACCAGTTGCTGTATAATACTGAAATGGCCGTCTTCAATACCGTATTGCAATGCAGGGATAAAAATGTTAAAATATTCTAAAGAGAGGAGGAAGGGTTATGGCAATGGCTGATCCCAAAAAGGAAGTTGCCGCCGGGATGGACGAGCCGCAGCATAATGAGCCTAAAATAACAGAAATGGGTTATTTTTATTTATCCCAGCAGTTAATAAATATATCGCAAAATGTGGCCGACCTCAGAAAAGAAATAAGCGATGTTCGAAACAGCATTGATATAAGATTCGACAGCCAAAGAAAAGAAACCAATGATTTAAGAAACAACATTGATATAAAATTCGACAATCAGAAAAAAGAAATCAACGATTTAAGAAACAACATAGATGTAAGATTAGACAATCAGCGAAAAGAAATCAATGATTTAAAAAATAACATCGATATAAGATTCGAAAGCCAGAGAAAAGAAATCAACGATTTAAAAAGTAGCATTGACGCAAGATTTGATAACCAGGACAAGGAAATTAATGCTTTAAGAAGCAGCATTGATGCAAGGTTTGACAACCAAAAAAAGGAAATTGACGATTTAAAAAACAATATTGATATAAGATTTGACAATCAGCGAAAAGAAATGATGGATTTAAGAAAAGAAATTGATCAAAAAATCAACGATCTCAGAGCCGAAATAAAGGAAAATAACCGGGACTTAATTCAGGAAATGCGGAACCTGCGTTTATGGTATATAGGAACCCTGATAACCATAGTACTTGCCGCAGCAGGCTGGTTTTTAACAAGATAGATTTGATTGGCATTTTATGAAGACTTATTAACCAGGCATTTGAGTTTATCAAGCTGAATCAAAAAATTATTCAAACCGTTCCGTTTTTAAATAAACAGACTGGAACGGTTTTTTATGTATTCTTTGCAAATTTACCTTCTTAATTTTAAATTTTTATTTTATTGCCATCAAAAATTATATTGACAGCTTACATACTAATATGTTAGTATGTAAGCAAAGATAATCAGGCGGTATGTTAACCGCTGATAAAATGGGTGATATACTATGAGGCTTTGCATTAACAATATAAAAGATAAGCAGCTCTGGCAGAAAAAAGGATATAAACTGCCTTTATTTGACATCGATAAAGTAAAGGCAGACACGATGAAAGAACCGGTATGGCTTCATTTTGGTGCAGGAAATATATTCAGAGCCTTTCCTGCCGCATTGCATCAAACCCTTCTGGATAGAGACTTGTGTGACAGAGGAATAATAGTTTGCGAATCATTCGACGAGGAAATCATTGATAAAGCGTATACTCCCTTTGACAACCTCAGCTTGATTGTCACCTTAAAAGCTGACGGAAATATTGATAAAAAAGTTGTGGCCAGCATAGTTCATGCAATAACAGCAAAAGGCCATATGGACGAGCTTGTTAAAATCTTCACTTCACCTTCTCTTCAGATGGTTAGCTTCACCATAACCGAAAAAGGATATTCGCTTACCAATTCAAAGGGAGAATATTATCCGGAAGTAATCAGCGATTTCGAGGCTATTCCTGAACATCCCAAAAGCCTCATGGGAATGATAGCCGCCCTGTGCTACAGGAGATACATGGCAGGCAAGCTGCCGATAGCACTGGTAAGCCTGGACAATTGTTCTCACAACGGAACGAAACTCTACAATGCAGTAAGGTCCTTTGTTGAGCACTGGAAGGTAAAAGGGCTTGTGGATACAGGATTCCTGGAATATATAGACAATCCTTGTTCAGTATCCTTCCCATGGAGCATGATTGACAAGATAACCCCGAGACCTTCGGAACGGGTAAAGGCAATGCTGGAAGCCGACGGCTATGAGAGCGCCGGCATTGTGCGCACAGATAAAAACACTTATATATCTTCTTTTGTCAATACCGAAGAGGCTCAATATCTGGTAATTGAAGATTCCTTCCCAAATTCGCGACCGCCCCTGGAAAAAGCCGGAGTCATTTTCACCGATAGAGAGACGGTAGACAGGGTGGAAAAGATGAAAGTCTGCACCTGCCTGAACCCCCTTCATACGATCCTCGCAGTTTACGGATGCCTGCTGGGATATAATTCCATATCCGAGGAAATGAAGGACAAGCACTTAAAGAAATTTATACAAAAGGCGGGTTTCGAGGAGGGACTGCCCGTAGTAGTCGATCCGGGCATTATCCGACCCGAGGATTTTATAAACGAAGTAATCGAAAAACGGCTGCCCAACCCCTTTGTGCCTGATACCCCTCAGAGGATCGCCTGCGACACGTCGCAAAAGATCCCCGTGCGCTTCGGCCAAACCCTGAAGGCATATGTTGCTGCCGGGAAGGATATATCGAAACTCACATATATACCGTTGTTCTTCGCAGGCTGGCTCAGGTATCTTTTGGGAGTTAATGATGATGGAAGACCCTTTGCGCCCAGTCCCGATCCGATGCTGGAAGTGCTGCAAGGGTATCTCAAAGGGATTTCGCTCGGCGATAAAGGACCCTTTACGGAAATTCTGAGGCCTATTTTATCCGACAGCAAAATTTTCGGTGTAAACCTGTATGAATACGGTCTTACATCAAAAGTGGAAGCCATGTTCGAGGAACTTGTGGCAGACAAGGGCGCAGTAAGGAAAACTTTGGGGAAATATATAAATATTTAAAAACTTATTAAAGCTTATTAAGCTATTGCATACTGCAGTAGCTAAGAAATAAATAAAAGGGGAGGAAGTTAGATGAAAAAATTTTTATCAGTGGTGCTGGTGCTTGCAATGGTTCTGGTGGTTATGACGGGGTGCTCTGGCGGCTCCAAACCAGAAGGCAATGAAAATTCTGCTCCAGCCGATGATGGTAAGGTTTACACACTCAAAATGTCAACACAACTGAATGAAACACACCCAATGGTAGACGGATTCAAAGAGCTCGCAAAACGAGTGGAAGAAAAAACCAATGGCAAGCTAAAAATCGAGGTTTATCCCAGCGCACAGCTAGGTTCTGATGAAGATGTAATCGAACAGGCAATTCAGGGTGTAAATGTAGCAGTGCTCACAGACGGTGGCCGAATGGCTAACTATGTGAAGGAAATGGGCATTATTGGCATGCCTTATTTTGCAGACGGTTATGACGATATATTGAAGGTGACCCAGAGCGATATTTTTAAAGAATGGGAAGATCAGCTTGTAAAGGAAGACGGCATAAGAGTGCTTTCGTTTAACTGGTATGACGGTGCAAGGCATTTTCTCACGAATAAGCCTGTTACAAAACCTGCAGATCTTAATGGTTTGAGGATAAGGACACCGGGGGCACCGGTTTGGTCAGAGTCTATAAAAGCCATGGGGGCTACTCCTGTTTCAATGCCATGGACTGAAGTATACCAGGCTATGCAGCAGAAAGCTATTGATGGAGCAGAAGGACAGTATACAGCTACCTATACATCGAGATTATATGAAGTTCTCAAGTATATAGACAAGACATCTCATTTCCAGTTGGTTAATGGCATTATTGTGGGTGAGAAGTGGTTCGATACATTACCTGAAGAATATCAGAAAATTCTGCTAGAAGAAACAAAGGCGGTTGCCGCTGAAAATGCTCAGCTTGTTATGAAGCTTTCTGATGAATATGAAAAAAAGATGGTTGAAAAGGGTATGAAAGTAGTAAATGTTGACATAAATGCCTTTAAGGCTGCAGCTGATAAAGCTTATGATGTTCTCGGATACAGAGAGCTTAGAGAAAAGATTTATGCTGAAATAGGCAAAAAATAGCCGGATGGTGAATGAAGTGAAAGCCTTATATAATTACTTTTGTAAATTTGAAGAAATGGTCGTTCAGATATTTTTATGCTCTATTGTGTTTTTGGTTTTTTCTTCAGCCATATGCCGTACTTTAAAAGTCCCAATCAACTGGGCTGTAGACCTTTCTTTATTGCTCTATGCATGGACAGTATTTCTGGGAGCCGACATGGCTCTCAGAAATGCTGACCTTGTAAAAGTAGATATGATAGTCAAAAAATTTTCACCAGCCAAACAGAAGGCAATTTATATACTTTGGCAAGTTGTGATAATTGTCTTTCTAGCTTCTCTTATCATGTATGGTGTACCATTAGCACTGGAAAGTAAAAAGCGTTTATTCCAGACATTGGGGATAAGTTATTCATGGGCAACAATCAGTGTGCCGGTAGGTTCTACTCTTATGATGATTTCAACCGGTATAAAGCTTTATAAAGCTGTAAAAACTCCGGCAAACAAGGGGAAGTGAATTTATGTTACTTGTATTAATAATATTTTTGATTTTACTGGCTTTTGGCATGCCGGTAGCCTTTGCCATAGGTGTGTCCGGTGTAACATTTTTTCTTATGACACCCGAAATACCGTTCTCCATAGTTGTTCAAAGGGTTATAACCTCAACTCAGTCTTTTACATTACTTGCGATTCCGCTGTTTATTTTTGCCGGTAATTTGATGAATAATACGGGTATAACTAAAAAGCTTATAAAACTGTCAGATGTGCTTACTGGACACATGTACGGTAACATTGCGCAGATAAGTGTTGTTCTTAGCACCTTGATGGGGGGTGTATCCGGTTCATCCACGGCAGATGCAGCTATGGAAACACGGATTCTTGGGCCTGAAATGCTCAAAAAAGGTTATTCAAGAGGATACAGTGCGGCGGTTAACGGATGGACATCATTAATAACTTCAACAATTCCTCCCAGCATGGGATTAGTCATTTACGGTTCAATCGGTGAAGTATCTATAGGCAGGCTTTTTGCCGGTGGTATTGTACCCGGATTCCTTATGATGGCGGCATTAATGACAGCAGTATCTATATCCGCAAAAAAGCGCGGATATATGCCTGCTAAAGAAAAACCGGCTTCATTAAGAGAGGTGCTCATTGCCCTTAAAGAAAGCATCTGGGCTCTTATTTTCCCGGTCATACTAATTGTTGGGATACGTTTTGGTGTATTCACACCCTCCGAAGCCGGTGCCTTTGCGGCAGTTTATGCCATTTTTGTTGGTGCCTTTATATATAAAGAACTTACGTGGGAGACATTTAAGAAGACATTAAGGGATAGTGCCATGGACATCGGTGCAATAATGCTTATAATTGCTTTGTCCGGCATAATTGGTTATGGAATTGTATATGATGGGGTATCCCAAAAATTGGCTGCATTACTCCTGGGCATAACATCAAACCCCACGATTCTACTATTTATAATTATTGGATTTCTTATTTTGGCTGGTATGTTTATAGAAACCACAGTGATAGCACTGCTTCTAACACCTATCTTGCTGCCCGTGGTCACAAGAGTTGGAATAGATCCTGTGCACTTTGGTGTGATTATGATGACTAACGTTACTATGGGAATTATGACACCGCCCCTCGGAGTGGCCCTGTATACAGTATCATCTTTGATGGAATGTCCGCCTGAAGAAACGGTGAAGGAATCTTTGCCATTCTTTATTGCATATATAGCAGTAGAAGCATTGCTTATATTTTTCCCGCAGTTGGTTCTTTTCATTCCCAATCTTATATTTGGCTAATGGACGGTGATTTTATATGAAAATGGTTTTTAGATGGTTCGGGAAAGGATATGACAAAATCCCCTTGAAATATATCCGGCAGATACCGGGGGTTTCGGGGGTCGTGACTAGCCTCATGGATATACCGGTAGGGGAGGTCTGGCCCCTAGAAAGAGTGAAGGCATTGAAACAGGAAGTCGAAAGCTGCGGTCTTGAGGTCGAAGTGATTGAGAGCGTAAATATCCATGAGGATATAAAGCTGGGAGAAAAAACTAGAGATAGGTATATCCAGACTTATATCGATACAATCAAGAACCTGTCGCAGATAGGTATAAAGGTAATATGCTATAATTTCATGCCCGTGCTGGACTGGGCCAGGAGCGACCTTGCCAGGCCGTTGAGTGATGGTTCATATACCATGGCATATAATCATGAGCATATTTTAAAAATTGATCCAAAACATCTTGCCGATAAATTCGACGAGCAGTCCAACGGATTTGAGCTACCTGGCTGGGAACCGGACAGGCTTAAGGAGATGTCGGCTACAATTGAAAAGTATAAAGACATGACGGAAGAGCGATACTGGGATAATATCAAATATTTTCTCGACAGCGTAATACCTTACGCTGAAAAATATGACATTAAACTGGCCGTACATCCCGATGACCCCCCATGGCCCATATTTGGTCTTCCGAGAGTCATAACCAGCAGGGATAATATAAGAAAATTCCTGGACCTGAATAAGAGCCCGTATAACGGCATAACCCTCTGCACCGGGTCTCTGGGATCAAATAGAAACAATAATCTTCCTGATATTATAAAGGAGTTTGCAGGTGAAGGAAGAGTCCATTTCGCACACATCCGAAACCTAAGATTTGAATCAGAGAAGGATTTTTATGAGAGTGCGCATCTTACCCAATGCGGCTCCTTTGATATGTTTGAGATAGTCAAGGCTTTCTATGATTCCGGCTTTGAGGGATATATCCGCCCCGACCACGGCCGCATGATATGGGGAGAAACGGGCCGACCAGGATATGGACTCTATGACAGAGCTCTTGGTGTCACATATATACACGGTTTGTGGGAAGCCATTGATAAAATGAGCTGCAAGAGTTAAAACTCTATTTTTTACAGGATACATTGACTTTTGTTTGTAGTAAAAATATAATTTTTATCAGATAATGGGAAAGTAGGTATATATAGTGCTAGAAGTGCTGGAAAGAAACAGGAGAGAAACCGCAAGAGAATACGTAATGAGAGTATTGCAGCATAACATTGTAAATTTGAATCTAAAGCCGGGGCAGGCCATAAGTGAAAATGAGATCGCGGAGATGCTCGGCGTAAGTCGAACCCCTGTAAGGGAAGCCCTCATTGAGCTTTCCAGGGCTTCGATAGTGGAGATATATCCCCAGAAGGGAACGTATATTTCGCTTATCGATATGGAAATGGTGGAAGAATCCCGCTTCATGCGGTGCGTACTGGAAAAAGCTGTTGCGGAGCTTGCATGTGACATGCTTTCGGAAAATGATTTTATTGCCCTGGAAGAAAACCTGCATCTGCAGGAATCCTGTGTAAACCGTAATGATTACAAGCGTCTGCTCTACCTTGATAACAGTTTTCATGAGCTTTTATTCAAAGCCTGTAAAAAGGAACGCACGTACAATCTTATAGCAAGCATGATGACACAATTTGACAGAGTGCGCATCCTCAACCTTGCGGAAATGGACATGAGAAGGACTGTCAACGACCACAGGGAGATATTGCAGGCCATAAAAAGCAGGGACAAAAAAGCGGCAGTGGCTTCCATGGAAAGGCATCTCACCCGGGTAATATTTGACCAGAGTTATCTTGCAGAGAAGCATCCGGAATATTTTAAAAAAGCTTGAGTTTTTTCAAATTATGATTTATACAGCCTGCCATGCACATTATGTTGCGGCATGGGAGGCTGTTTTTATTGTCGTCTGCCGTTGGCCCAACCATTATGGTTTACAGTATTTAAAGAAATACAGTAAAAACGGTACAAAGGAATTGTTAAACCAACTTGAACATGGTAAAATAACAATACGGTGAGGATAGAAACTTCGCCGGAATCTTAATGATAATTGGGAGTGAAGCTATTGGAAGGGCAAGTCAACAAAAAGATTTCTGCTCAGGCTATGGCGGTGGTTCTTGCCATGCAGCAGAATGAAATCACCGAGCATGCTACATATAAATCGATCGCTGCACGGATGAAGGATGGTAAAAATAAGCAAATTTTGGAGAAAATAGCCGATGAGGAAAAGAAGCATTATGAAGTCTGGAAACGGTATACAGGCCGAACGCTGAAGCCGCAGGCATTGAAGGTCTGGTGGCGGAAGCTGCTGGCGGTTTTGCTGGGGTTTACTTTTACGATTAAACTTATGGAGAACGGCGAGGCCATAGCGCAGAAAAACTACGCTGCGCTGGCAGAGGAAGTGCCGGAATGTGAAAAAATTCAGGAGCAGGAAGATGAGCATGAACGTGCACTCATGGGAATGCTCGACGAGGAAAGGCTTAAGTATGTTGGTTCGATGGTGCTGGGTCTTAATGACGCACTTGTCGAACTTACCGGCACGCTGGCGGGCCTTACGCTGGCACTTCAGAATACGCGGATAATTGCACTTTCGGGCCTTATTACAGGTATCTCCGCCACCCTTTCCATGGCTTCCAGCGAATTTTTATCGGCAAAGAGCGAAGGTCGAGATGATGCACTTAAATCATGCATTTATACAGGAATTGCGTATCTTGCTACTGTGACGCTGCTGATCCTGCCTTACCTGCTATTTCCTGCCAGTAAATATCTTTTTGCGCTCATGGCGATGCTGGCTGTGGTGGTGCTGATAATTGCTGTATTCAACTACTATATTGCGGTGGCAAAAGATATGGAATTTAAGCACCGTTTCATCGAGATGGCGTTTATAAGCCTAGGGGTTGCAGTGCTGTCCTTTGTCGTGGGCCTCATAGTAAAAAATGTCCTGGGCGTTGATATTTGAGGATTTCGTGCTACAGCATACGTAGAAATACACGTAAAAAAACAGGTTTCGCGATTCCGGGGGAAATCCACCGGGCTTGCATGCAACCGTGTCCGGGCACATTGACAATGCATTTTAAATGCGGTAATATAAATAACTAGAAACAGCACAAGTAAATAATCCGATAAACGATGACGGGGACAGTAGGCGGCGGAAAACCTCCCAGCGAGCGGGGGAAGGTGAAAGCCCCGCAGGATACCAATGGCTGAAGATCACCCCGGAGTGCGGTCCCGAAACTTATGGAGTAGGTTCCGACGGTAAGGCCGTTATTTTTGTGAAGAGGATATAAAGTAAAGCTATTGGTAAAGCGCTAAAGTCTTTGATATGAACAGGACCGGACTTTTAAAAGAGGGTCTGGCTTTATATCCATAAGGGTGGTAACACGGGAGAAATCTCGTCCCTTCGGGGGCGGGATTTTTGTTTTACATTAAAATTAGGAGGTTTTTTATGTTCAGGAAGGTAGAACCCACGATGAACTTTGCTCCCATAGAGGAGAAGATACTGGATTTCTGGAAGCAGAACGACATTTTCAAAAAGAGCATAGAGAGCAGAAAGGACTCTCCTGACTATGTGTTTTACGAAGGCCCTCCCACAGCCAACGGCATGCCCCATGCGGGACACGTATTAACCCGGGTGGTAAAAGACCTTATACCCAGATACAGGACCATGCTGGGATACAGGGTAGACCGGAAGGCAGGCTGGGATACCCATGGCCTTCCCGTGGAACTGGAGGTTGAAAAACAACTGGGCATCAGCGGGAAGCCGGAAATTGAAAAATACGGCGTAGAAGATTTCATCAAGAAGTGCAAGGCCAGCGTGTTCACATATGAACAGGAATGGCGAAGAATGACGGAGAGGGTGGGATTCTGGATCGATATGGACCACCCTTACGTCACCTATCACAATACCTATATAGAATCCGTATGGTGGGCACTAAAAAAGATATGGGAGAAGGGCCTTTTATACAAGGGCCACAAGGTGGTCCCCTATTGCCCCCGGTGCGGTACATCCCTTTCCAGCCATGAGGTGGCTCAGGGGTACGAGGAAGTGGAAGATCCATCCGTATATGTAAAATTTCCGGTAGCGGAGGAGCCCGGTACCTTTTTCCTGGTATGGACCACCACGCCGTGGACCCTTCCTTCCAATGTGGCACTGGCGGTCAAAGATGACTATACCTACGTAAAGGTGGAACACAACGGAGAAAAGTTGATTCTTGCCGAGGGAAGGCTTCAGGTGCTGGATGGGGGATACAAAGTGCTGGAGAAATTCCCCGGCGAGAAACTGGCATCCATGAAATATAATCCGGTATTCCCCTTCTTTGAGAAAGAAAAGGAAAGGGCCTTCTATGTGGTGACAGCCGATTTTGTAACCCTGGAGGACGGTTCCGGAATAGTCCATATCGCTCCCGCCTTCGGTGAAGACGACTCCAGGGTGGGCCAGAAGTACGGCCTGCCGGTGCTTCAGCCCGTGGATGCCCAGGGGAAATTCACCGGTGAAGTGACCCCGTGGGCGGGCATGTTTGTAAAGGATGCCGACAAGGGCATAATAAAAGATTTAAAGCAGAGAAATATTTTGTATAAAGCCGAGAAGTACCTGCACAGCTATCCCTTCTGCTGGCGCTGCGATACTCCGCTTCTTTACTACGGGCGCAGCAGCTGGTTTATAAAGACCACGGCCATCAGGGACAGGCTCATAGAAATAAATAAAAAGATCGGGTGGCATCCGGAACACATCAGGGATGGACGCTTCGGCAACTTCCTGGAAAATGTCATAGACTGGTGCTTGAGCCGTGAACGCTACTGGGGGACGCCCCTAAATATTTGGGTATGCAAGGAATGCGGCCACCAGCATGCGGTGGGCAGCATAGAAGAATTAAGACAAATGAGCAAAAACCCCGTCGGGGACATCGAACTGCACAAGCCTTATGTGGATGAAGTGGTGCTGAAATGTCCCCACTGCGGGGCAGATATGAGGAGGGTGCCGGAGGTCATCGACTGCTGGTTTGACTCAGGTTCCATGCCCTTTGCACAGCACCATTATCCCTTTGAAAATGAGGAGTATTTCAAAAACCATTTCCCCGCAGATTTCATTGCCGAGGCCATAGACCAGACCAGGGGATGGTTTTACAGCCTTCTGGTGATTTCCGCACTGCTCTTTGATGAATCCCCGTACAAAAACGTGCTGGTGATGGGCCATGTACTGGATCAATTTGGCCAGAAGATGAGCAAACACAAGGGCAATGTTCTGGACCCCTGGAAGGTGTTGAACGAGCAGGGGGCCGACGCCATGCGATGGTACCTGTATGTGGCAAGCCCGCCGTGGAGCCCCAGCAGGTTCTATCAGGATGCGGTGAGCGAAGCCCAGAGAAAATTCCTGGGCACTTTGTGGAACGTCTACTCTTTCTTCGTGCTGTATGCAAACATTGATTGCTTTAACCCCAAAGATTACAAGCTTGCCCCTGAAGAAAGAAGTGAAATGGATCGGTGGCTCCTGTCAAGAATAAACAGCGTAAACAAAAAGGTCAGGGGAAAACTGGATGAACTGGACATCACCGGCGCCGCCAGGACACTGGAGGACTTCGTGGATGACCTCAGCAACTGGTATGTGAGACGCTGCCGGGAACGCTACTGGAAATCCGAGATGGACAATGATAAGATAGGGGCATATCTGACACTGTATGAAGTTCTGGTGGATTTTGTGAAGCTGGCGGCACCCTTTGTGCCCTTTATTACGGAAGAGCTTTATCAAAATCTGGTGAGGGTACCGTATCCTGACGCTCCGGAAAGCGTGCACCTGTGCGACTACCCGGTGGTCGTGGAGAACCTTATAGATGAAACACTGGAACACAAGATGAAACTTGCAAGAAAAATAGTGGAACTGGGCCGCGCCGCCAGGAACAAGGGCAAGATAAAGAACAGGCAGCCCCTTCAAAAGATGATGGTCCAGCTGCGAAATCCCGAAGATGAAGTCCTGCTTTCCGATCTTTCCGATATTATAAAGGAAGAACTGAATATAAAGGAAATCGAGTATATCCATGTGGCGGAGGAGTACTTCACCTATTCGGTAAAGCCCCGGTTTGACCTGCTGGGCCCCAAATACGGCAAGCTA
Organism: Thermoanaerobacterales bacterium; assembly: GCA_012840135.1. Lineage (GTDB taxonomy): Bacteria > Bacillota > Thermosediminibacteria > Thermosediminibacterales > Tepidanaerobacteraceae > Biomaibacter. The sequence goes on along the minus strand of DUMA01000023.1, from coordinate 82,938 downwards.
ATGTCGGCTATTTCCAAACAAATTGCGGCAGCCGATGCTATTGACCTTATCGGTAAAGCTCGGGAACAGGGTGAGGTAACTTTCGAAATAAACGGTGAAAAAATCACCATAACCCAAAACGAGCTGGATATCCGGGCTCAAGATAAGGAAGGTTTCTGCGCCGAAGGCGAGGGCGGATACTATGTGGTGCTGGATACTACCATCACCCACGATCTGATGCTGGAAGGCATAGCCCGGGAGATGACCAGCAAAATACAGAACATGAGGAAGGAAGCCGGTTTTGAAGTAGAAGATAAGATTCATCTATACTTTACAGGTGACGATACCATCGATGAAGTCATGGAAAAATTCGGAGAAAGTATCCAGAAAGATACACTGGCCCTTTCGGCACAAAAAATCGCACCGCCGGCGGACAGTTTCTATCAGGAATGGAATTTGAACGACCATAAAGTAACCATAGGAGTAAAAAAAGCTTGATCTATATCAATGAGCTGGGTCCCTTGATTTGCATATTCCCCCTGTGCGGAAACCAGCTGATGATGGGCGCCTTTAAACCTTAAGAGCGACAACCTTGCTTTAATATTATTAAAATTAAAAGTGAGGGTGATATCATGTCTGTTATGAATAATGAAGTCGTAAGAGTTTTAAAGGAGCGCCGGAGTGCTAGAAATTACCTTCCAAAGCCCATTCCCAGGGAGATACTGGAAGATATCATCGACTGCGGGAGGCTGGCACCCAGCGCCAATAACTCTCAGCCATGGGTGTTTGTGGTGGTTACGGAAGAGGCGGGTAAAAAGGAGATATCCCGCCTGGCCACCTGGGGCAAATTCATAGCTGACGCCGCTGCCTGTGTGGCAGTATTTTGTGAAAGGAATAATCCTCACGGAGTGGAAGACGGTTCCGCAGCCACCGAGAATATCATCATAGCCGCCAAATCTTACGGTATAGACTCCTGCTGGGTGGCGGGGTACAGGAGAACATACAGCGATGATATCAGGAAGTTTCTGGAGGTCCCTGGAAATTACGAGCTTATTTCTCTGGTGTCACTGGGTTACTCTGATGAAAGGCCCCGGCGGCTCAAAAAGGAATTGAATGAAGTGCTGAAGTGGGAAAAATTTCACTGAGGCAAGACACGTTCTTTCTGACTCAAAAATTGTACCCAGTAATGAGTCGGAAAGAACGTTCCTTTGTTTATAACTCACGGAGAGGAGAAAGCTTTAATTTGCGGTGGCAGGTATGGAGCTAATTGTGGATAACATACATCCCTTCAATCTGGAGATTGTGGCCGAGGGTGGTCAGGCTTTCCGGTGGGATAGGCAGCAGGACGGCTCTTACATAGGAGTGGCGGACCGTTACGTTATGAGAGTATACCAGCAGGATAATGCTCTTAAACTCACGGCCAATTCCTGTCCCGGTGATAAAAGCTTTGATACCTTTATACGGAACTATTTTGACCTTGAAAGGAACTACTCTTCCATAGAAGAGCGATTATGCCGGTATGAGGAGTTGATTCCCGCAGTAAAATACTGCAGCGGCAACCGCATCCTTCAGCAGGATCCGTGGGAGACCACCGTAACGTTCATAACATCAGCCAACAACAGTATAGCGAATATCAAAAAAACCATCGCGCGGATCTGCGAGTTTTACGGCGAACCCCTGGCCTATGAAGGCGGAATCTATTATACATTTCCATCGCCGGAGGTTCTGGCGGGTGTGACGGAAGAGGAATTAAGGAAGACCCGGTGCGGTTTCAGGGCAAAATACATCGCACAAACTGCGAAAATGGTGGCCGGGGGAGAAGTGGATCTTTTCGGTCTGCATAGATTTTCCGTGCAGGAGGCCCGGGAGCAGCTTATGAGGCTTCCCGGAGTGGGCAGGAAGGTGGCCGACTGCATCCTGCTCTTTTCCATGAGAAAATACGATGCCTTTCCCATCGATGTGTGGATAAAAAGAGTCCTCGAGCATCTTTATTTCAATGGGCGGGAAATGCCTCTCAGAAGACTGCAGGAGTTTGCGGAAAGAAGGTTCGGTGAGCTGGCGGGATTTGCCCAGCAATATCTCTTTCACTATACCCGGACCTTCTGGGGCAATGAAAAAATATTTTAAAAAAGTATAGCATAAATATAATTAATGTGCTATAATAATAGTGTCAAACAATTTTGGAGGGGATAAGTATGAGTCCGGAACAAACTATTATTATAGCAAAAAGCTGTGAAGATTATGAGAAGAGCGGAAGCATTAAATATCCCGCCAGATACCTGATGGAATTTGAATCCTGCAAGAACTGCACCCACTGGAACCTGGGCGGATGTCAGAAAGTCCAGGACATATTAAAAACTATCGATTGACACAATTAATTATATTGTACATCACTTTTATGTAAACAGTAAAAATAATAGGATTAAATTTAAACGCGTCGGAAATTATTCTGACTTGTTTTTGTTTGTAGTTATATTGACGGTATGGTATTTTTGAGATAGAATATAATTAGACATTTTTCTAAATTTCTAATGAAGGGAGTTTTTTATATGAGCCAAAAAACCAAATTCAGGCTGCCTGTCAGCTGGATTGTGATAGCGCTCATTCTGGGATTATATATACTGGGATTCATACTGTATCCTTCTCTGCCTGGCATGATGCCATCCCACTGGAACCTATCGGGCAGGGTGGACAGCTATATGCCGAAAACTTGGTACCTTATATTTTTTCCGACACTGATACTGGTGCTGTATTTATTGATGTCCTTTGCACCGATCATAGACCCGAAAGCTGAAAACTATAAAAAGTTTTCGGGTGTCTATCAGGGCTTTAGAGCCCTTATAACTCTGGTGATGGCCGGCATATACGTAGCCACCCTCTTGTACGCCCTTGGAATACCCATTTCTGTCGCCAAGGTGGTAATTTTTGCTCTTGGCATTATGCTGACTTTTACGGGCAATTATTTTGGCAAGGTGCGCTATAACTACACCTTTGGCATAAAGACCCCATGGACCCTGGCCAGCGAAGAGGTATGGAATAAAACACACCGCATATCCGGCCCCCTTTGGGTAATGGCGGGTCTTGTATGGATCTTCAGCATATTCCTGCCCGATAAGACTGCTTTTGTGGTGGATATGGCAGCATTAATGGCTGCTACCCTTTACGGTTTTGTATATTCTTTTATGCTTTATAACAAATTAGATGGGAAATAAGCCGGCTGAAGGTCGAAACTTTGCGAGATTGACAAAATTAGAAAGGTTAAGGCAGGTGTGAAAAATGAGTCTCAGTCTAATTTTCAAAGCCCTGTCAGATCCCGTCCGAAGGCAAATACTGATGATGTTGAAGGAACAAGACTTAACTGCCGGGGAGATCGCTGAAAAGTTTGACATAACGAAGCCCAGCATCTCCCATCACCTCAACATATTGAAACAGGCTGGGATGGTGCTGGACGAGCGCAAGGGGCAGAATATATATTATTCCATAAATACATCGGTGTTTGAAGATGTGGTTAGCTTCGGCATGAATCTACTGAAAAAATAAATGGGAGAGGGCTCCGAGGAGAATCCAGGTGAAAATCATAAAAAAGCTTCTGCGGGGAGCCCCGGTAAAATGCTAAGGACTGATGCTTTAAAGGCTGATATGGCCGCAATAGCCGGCAGCGAATGGAACGAGCTCTTGATTTTTTAAATAGGTCAGAGGACTCCATATTCTGAGGATGATATCGAAGTCCGGGGCCAGTGAACCGACGATGTTGCCTATTAAGCTGGGGCTGAAGGGTGCCAGTGCTTGATCCATCAGGTTAAAGATACCAAAACTTGCGGCAGCATGGGTTACTGGGTCCGCGGAAATCCTCTCCCTCTGTTGGGGATAAAAATTATCCCTTTTATAGTATATCATCGTTCGACAATATTTTCACTGAAAAATAAGAGGCATTGTAGGTAAAAATTGGTGTAATGAAATAAACCGGAATTAAAAATTTCTTGCCTGAAGCGGAATAATATAATATAATATTGTTAAAAGTAATAATTTTTGAATGAAGGATACGGGAGAGACCCTGAATAGGGCGCCGAAGGGGTAAATGGCGGAGCCATGAAACTCTCAGGCAAAAGGACCGTATCCAGACATATCTCTGGAGAGCTGAAAGGCACCGAAGGAGCAAATTTCCGGTTCCGGCCGGAAAGGAATCTCTCAGGTAAGAAACAGGGAAATAAAGGCTGAAAACCTTTATTTCTCTTTTTTGTTTGTCCAAAACTCTGCCGGTGGATATTTACGTGATTTGTTAGCAGAATAATAGTACAGCTGCCTTAACCTAAAGCATGATCCGGCACCGGGCTCATCAACACCACCGGTGGGAACTTTTAGCACCAAAATGTGAGATTAAGTAAAAGGAGGTCATATAAATGATTGAACTTACTGCTGAAAATTTTGAAGAGGAGGTGATGAAAGCCGAAAAACCGGTTCTGGTGGACTTCTGGGGACCCCGCTGCGAGCCCTGCAAGGCTCTGATGCCCCATGTAGAAAAGCTTGCCGAAAAATACGGGGACAGGGTCAAGTTCTGCAAACTGGATACTTCCAAAAACATGAGGCTGGCCATTTCTCAGAAGGTCATGAGTCTGCCCACCCTCATTTTTTACAAAAACGGGCAGAAAGTAGACGAAGTCACAAAAAATGTCACCATTGAAATGGTTGAAGAAATGATTGAGAAGAACATATGATTTCCCGTGCTGTAGGAGGAAAATTTATATTATGTAAAGGAGGGAAAGAAATTGAAGCTGGAACTCGGATATTTTTACGTAAAAGACCTGATTTTTGGCGATAAAACAGGATTTAAAGACGGCATTGTAACCGTCAGTAAAAAGGAGCTTTCCGGCGTGCTGCTGGAAGATGGCAGGCTTAAAGCCGTAGACCTGGAAATTGCAAAGCCCGGGGAAGAAGTAAGGATTATCCCGGTAAAGGATGTCATAGAGCCGAGGGTGAAAGTGTCTGGCGGCACTGTATTTCCGGGGTTTCTGGGCAAACCCCATACCGTAGGTTCAGGCAGGACCCATGTTTTAAAAGGTATGGCGGTGGTGACCTGTGGCCGTATAGTGGGCTTTCAGGAAGGCATCATAGACATGGGAGGCCCCGGTGCCGAATATACTCCCTTTTCAAAATTGTTCAACCTGGTTGTGGTGGCACACCCCAGGGAAAATCTCGATTCTCATGATCACGAGGAGGCAGTGAGGATAGCCGGATTAAAGGCTGCTGCCTATGTGGCGGAGGCCGTAAGAAGTCTTGAGCCGGAGGAAACCAGAGTCTATGAAACCAAATCCATCGCCGAAGCCCTTTTTCAACACCCGGCGCTGCCCAAAGTGGCTTATGTTTACCAGCTGCAGAGCCAGGGCCTGCTGCATGATACCTATGTCTACGGTGTAGATGCGAAGAAAATCATCCCCACCCTCATTTTTCCCACAGAAGTCATGGACGGAGCCATAGTCAGCGGCAACTGCGTTTCGGCCTGTGATAAGAACACCACCTATGTGCACCAGAACAACCCGGTCATAGAAGAACTCTATGCGAGGCACGGCAAAGACATCAACTTCCTGGGCGTGATCATAACTAACGAAAACGTAACCCTGGCCGACAAAGAACGGTCTTCTGATTATACGGCAAAACTGGCTGAATACCTGGGCCTTGACGGGGTAATCATAACTGAAGAAGGGTTCGGCAATCCGGATACGGATCTCATCATGAACTGCAGGAAGATAGAAGAAAAAGGAATAAAGACGGTATTAATAACGGATGAATATGCAGGAAGGGACGGCGCTTCCCAGTCCCTGGCCGATGCCGATGCTAAAGCTGACGCGGTGGTGACGGCTGGCAATGCCAATGAGGTTGTAGTGCTGCCCCCCATGAAAAAAATCATAGGCCTCCTGGACACGGCCACAATCATCGCTGGCGGCTCTCAGAAATCCCTGAGGGATGACGGCAGTATTGAAATCGAACTTCAGGCCATAACGGGGGCTACATCGGAAGTGGGCTTTACCCGCATGAGTGCGACGATCTATTAGAGAAAAACAAAAATAATATTAAGGGAGGAATTCTGATGTTCGAAGGAAAGAAAATCATCATTGTGGGCGACAGGGACGGTGTCCCGGGACCAGCTATTGAAGCATGCATGAAGACTACCAAGGGAGAAGTGGTGTTTTCTACCACCGAGTGCTTCGTCTGAACGGCCGCCGGTGCGATGGATCTGGAGATCCAAAAGAGAATTAAAGATTTGGCTGAAAAATATGGTGCGGAAAATACCGTGGTGATCCTGGGCGGAGCCGAGCCGGAAGCCGCCGGAATTGCCGCCGAAACGGTGACCAATGGCGATCCCACCTTTGCCGGCCCCCTGTCGGGCGTATCCCTCGGCCTGGCGGTATATCATATTCTGGAATCCGAAGTAAAAGCCGCTGTCGATCCAGGAGTTTACGACGAACAGGTGGGTATGATGGAAATGGTGCTGGATGTGGACGCCATTTCTAAAGAAGTGAGTAAGTACAGGGAGCAGTATTCGAAATATAAAGCATAATTTCAGTATAAAGTAGCCTTCCTGCCGGAGATGGCCCGGTATCTTCTCTCTCTTACACTCGAATAAGAAGCCGGAGGCCGAAAGTCGGAATAGAAGGAATTTGCGGGCTACAAATTACAACTCTAACTTACAGTATATCTGACATCCGGCACCGATTGCCTGAGGTTAGACGGCAATAAAATCGCAATGATTCTGGAAATTAAATTAATTCTTTGAAAGGAGGGTCTGTTGTGGGGAAATATAAGGTTGTCCATTATATAAATCAGTTTTTCGGACAGATAGGCGGTGAAGAAAAGGCCGACGTGCCGCCTCAGGATAGGGAAGGCCCCGTGGGTCCGGGCATGGCCTTCAAGATGGCCTTCGGTGAAGAAGCGGAAATTGTGGGCACCGTCATCTGCGGCGATTCATACTATAATGAGCACCAGGACGAGGCCAGGCTTGATGTGCTTTCCAGGATTAAAAAATATAATCCGGATCTGTTCATTGCCGGACCGGCCTTCAATGCTGGGAGGTACGGCATGGCCTGCGGCAGCGTATGCAAAGCCGTAATGGACGAACTTTCCATTCCTGCAGTAACCGGGATGTTTCCCGAGAACCCCGGGGTAGAGGTTTTCAAGAAAAATATCTATATAGTGGAAACGGCCAATTCGGCTGCGGGTATGAGAGAAGCGGTGCCGAAGATGGCCAGGCTGGCATTGAAACTGGTCCGGGGGGAGAAAATAGGCCTGCCGGCCGAGGAAGGTTATATTCCCCGGGGAGTCCGCAAGAATATATTTACGGGAGAAAACGGCGCCTACCGGGCGGTGGATATGCTTGTAAGAAAATTGAAGGGGGAACCTTTCGCCACCGAATATCCCATGCCGGATTTTGACAGGGTAACACCCGCACCTGCGGTAAAAGACCTTTCCAAAGCCACCATAGCTCTGGTGACGTCTGGGGGGATAGTTCCCAGGGGCAATCCGGATCGCATCGAAGCATCCAGTGCTTCCAGGTTTGGCAAGTACGACCTGGAAGGAGTGACATCCCTCACTTCAAAAGAATTTCAGACGGCCCATGGCGGCTATGACCCCACTTACGCCAACGAAAATCCCAACCGGGTGCTGCCGGTGGATGTTATGCGCGACCTTGAAAAGGAAGGAGTCATAGGAAAACTGCACAGGTACTACTACGCCACGGTCGGCAACGGCACATCGGTGGCCAGCGCCAGAAAGTTTGCCCAATCAATAGCTGTGGAAATGGTGGCCGACGGAGTCCAGGCGGTTATACTCACATCAACCTGAGGTACCTGTACTCGTTGCGGTGCAACGATGGTAAAGGAACTGGAGCGGGCGGGGATTCCGACGGTACACATTTGTACGATAGTCCCCATATCCCTTACAGTCGGCGCCAACCGCATAGTACCGGCAGTGGCCATACCTCATCCTCTTGGGAATCCGGCCTTGAGCTGCGATCAGGAGAAAAACCTCCGCCGGAGCCTCATAATGAAAGCGCTTCGCGCCCTGAAGACCGATGTGGATAAACAAACGATATTTGATGAGCCGGTCCACGAGAAAAAAGTCGTTACCGTATGAAAAAATAGAGATTTGATACAGGTGTAAAAACTCCGGCGTTTGTGGTTCGTGACGGCCAAATGCACCGTAGAGCAAAGCCAAACGGTCAGGTGCCAGGCCGTCACAATCACCATTCAAACTTCAGCCCCCGACTTCTAATCTCGAGAAAGGAGGTTTTTCAATTGACCTTTCCCGTCATATCCGGTTCAAGTTACATCCTGGTGCATGCTCCAAATATCATGATGGCTGCCGGCACCACACAGCTTCTGGAAAAATCCAATGAAAAATCGGAGTATTTCCGCAGGGCTCCGGCACATATCAGGAGCTTTAACGACGCTCTCGCCTACCCGCCAAATCAGGCTTACATCGGAAATATAAGCCTTGAAGAACTGAAAAATCATAAAAGACCCTGGTATGAAAATTTGCTGCAGGGTGCCCGGCGCTTCGGACCTTACGGCGAAATTATGCCCGAAGACGAATTTTACGGCCTTATGGCAATATCAGACGCCTTCGACCTTGTAGTTCTGGAAAAAAGTTTTGTTGCGCAAGTAAAGGAAAAACTATCCGTGCATCCATTCATAACAAAAAATGATCTTTCCCGAATAAAAGAAGGAATAGACCTGGCCAATATCAGCAGGCTGGTGGAAAGCGGTGCCATTGAATTGAACTTTGGCGGCAGGCTGGTGGGATGCGTAAAAAAGGCCCACGACAGGGATGAAAACCTGTCCGCCCACACCATGCTGGAAAATACTGTCACCAAAGCTTCGGCGGTGCTGGCATTGAAATACCTCATAAAGAACTCCGACATATCACCACAGAACATCGACTACATAATTGAGTGCTCCGAAGAGGCCTGCGGCGATATGAACCAGAGGGGTGGAGGTAATTTCGCAAAAGCCATCGGCGAAGTTGTCGGCTGCGGCAATGCTACCGGCGCCGATATCAGGGGCTTTTGTGCCGGGCCAGCTCACGCCATAGTCAATGCGTCGGCTCTGGTATCTGCGGGAATTTTCAAAAATGTAGCGGTGGTGGCCGGCGGAGCCGTTGCAAAACTTGGCATGAACGGCAGGGACCACGTGAACAAGGGCATCCCCCTCCTGGAAGATATGCTGGGCGGCTTTGGGGTGCTGGTAAGCAGCAACGACGGCAAAAATCCCGTGGTAAGGACCGATTCCGTAGGTAAGCATGCTATCGCAACCGGTGCATCGCCCCAGGCGGTGATTCAGTCCATCGTCTTCGACCCGCTGGATAAGCTAAGCCTTAAAGCCACCGACGTGGACAAATACGCTCCCGAACTGCAGAATCCAGAAATTACCGAGCCTGCCGGGGCAGGCGATGTTCCCAGAGCCAATTTCAAAATGATTGCAGCCCTGGCTGTCCGGCGAGGGGAGATTGAAAAGGCAAATATGGAGTCTTTTATTGAAAAACACGGCATGCCTGGCTTTGCTCCCACCCAGGGTCACATTCCCTCAGGTGTGCCTTTTATCGGCCATGCCAGGGATATGATGCTGGAAGGAAAAATGACCCGGGCCATGATTATTGGCAAGGGCAGCCTTTTCCTGGGTCGCATGACGAATTTATTCGATGGAATATCCTTCATCATTGAAAAAAATCGGGGCATTGTTCCGGGCAAAAAGGCCGCCGAAGGAGCCTCAGAGGCCATGCAAACCGAAGATATCACCGGCTACCTGGCGGAAGCCTTCAGGGAATTTGCCGAATTCCTCAAAACAAGGGGGAAGGGCGATGGGTCTAAATAAAGTCGACCTTTTCTCATCCCTGGCCGATGCTATTGAGAAAAAAACTAAAGGAAATGTAAGGATAGGGATAACTGCCGTAGGCAGCGAACACCCGCCGGATATGTTGGTGAAAGCTTCAGTGGATGCGGTAAATTCTAACGGCGACATTGAAGTGGTGATTTTGGCGCCTTTTCAAGTTTTAAAGGATAACCACATCAAGGTAATGGAATATAAGTTTAATGCTAAAAATCAAAAGAATGCTTTATCGAGAGATTTCCAGGAGGAAAATGATGGCATAGTTGGGATTGCAGCAGACAGCCTTTCCGACGCTCATAAAAAGATGGAACATTTGCTTGAAGACAAAGCCATCGATGGGGCTGTGACCATGCACTACAATTTTCCGCTGGGTATTTCAACTGTCGGCCGGGTTGTAACTCCGGGCAGGGGCAAACCCATGTTTATTTCCACAACCACCGGTGCTTCAGCCGCCGACAGAGTAGAGGCTATGGTAAAAAATGCCATATACGGCATAATTACTGCCAAAGCCTTTGGCTTTCTGGAACCGTCAGTGGGAATTTTGAATCTCGACGGTGCCCGCCAAGCAGAGCGCCTTTTGAAAATTCTTGCAGAGAAGGGTTATAAGATTTGTTTTGCCAGTTCCATCAGGGCCGATGGTGGGTGTATCATGAGGGGAAACGACCTTTTGTCCGGCTCCTGTGATGTTATGGTGACAGACACCCTTACGGGCAATCTCCTGATAAAAATTTTTTCGGCATACACCACCGGCGGAGACTATGAAGCTGCGGGCTGGGGGTATGGCCCCGGAGTGGGAGAAAGCATGGACAATATTATCCTGATCATATCCCGGGCTTCCGGTGCACCGGTGGTCAAAGGTGCCATAGAATACGCTGCAAAGATGGTGAGGGGAAACCTGATAGACAGAATCCATAAAGAATTTCAAATATTGAAGGATTTGGGTTTTTATGATATCCTTCGGGCTGAAAAGGTAGGCGACAACATTAATAAAGCAGAAGAAATTTCCAATAGCACATTAAAAAAAGAGACAGTTCCACCCCCAAGAAAACTCGTCACGAAAGAAATCAGCGGCATAGATGTGCTTCAGATGGAAGATGCGACAAGAGCCCTGTGGGAAAACAATATTTACGCAGAGACGGGAATGGGCTGCACGGGGCCCGTGATCCTGGTGGCGGAGGAAGACATAGAACCGGCGGTAAATATATTAAAATTAAAAGGATATATTTTGTGAGATTGATTTCATATCTTCTCTATAAATCTTCTCAGGTATTTTTACTTGAGAAGATTTTTTATGCTTATGAGCTATCATTGCCATAACTATTTAGCGATACACTATTACCATCCGCATAAAAAAATGGTAACCCCATCTTGTCATCTTGAATAATATAAAGAAGGTTAAATTTTAAAATCCTTGAAAAGGAGTGAGGGTTTTGAAACGGTTGGCATTGTTGCTGGTGTTTGTGATGTTGTTTTCAGCTCTGGCGGTGGGCTGTGGAAGGCAGGCCGTGCAGGAACAGCCCAAACAGGAAGTAAAGCAGAATGCGGAGCAGGCCACACCGCAACCGGCGGCGCCGAAAGGTGATGCGACAAAGCTTGCCCCTCTTTCGCCGGCGGTGAAGGTGACGGTAGGATTGAAGCAGGTGGTTTCCGATGCCGGTGTGCTGATCGGTATGGCAAAGGGGTATTATAAGGAACTGGGTATCGAAATCGAAATGGTACAGTTTAACACCGGGCAGGATATGATAAACGCTCTGGGGGCGGGCCAACTGGATGTGGGCTGCACCGTTACCGCCTCGGGACTTTTCAATGCCATGCTGAGGGGTATTCCCATCAAGGTTGTAGCCGATAAGGGCATAAATGTGGCAGGCAAGGGCTACTACAGGTTGATGATCAGAAAGGATCTGGTGGATGAAATAAAGGATTTCAAAGACCTGAGAGGAAGGAAGCTGGCAGTGGTTGGTACCGCATCCCTGGATGAGATAGCTCTTGACAGGGTGCTCAATAAGGGAGGCATGACTACAAAAGATGTGGACCTTCAGGTCATAAGGGCATTCCCGGATATAGTGGCTGCCATGAGCAACAAGAGCATCGACGGCGGTATGATAATAGAGCCATTTGTTACAGCAGCCATGTCAAAAGATATTGCGGACCCGTGGAAGGATCCGTCAGAATACGACCCCGATGCTCAGACAGCTCTGCTGGTATACGGCAAGAGCATGCTGGAGAGGCCTGAGGTTGCAAAGCGATTCATGGTGGCATACATCAAGTCCCTCAGAGACTACAACGATGCCTTTTTCAAGAATAGAAACCAGGATGAAATCATATCGATCCTTGCGGAATACTCAACGGTGAAAGACAAGGAGCTTTACAAGAAGATGTATCCGGTAGGACTGAATCCTGATGGATATGTGAGGATGAAAGGCATCCAGATGGATCTTGATTGGTATAAACAGAGAGAATTATTAAAGGGCGACCTGAAGGCCGAAGATGTGGTGGACAACAGCTTCTGTGATTTTGCAGTGCAGGTCCTGGGCAAGTACGAAAAGTGAGCAAATCTGTGGCCGAAAACCATATGGTTTTCGGCCATTAGCTAGAGGGGAGTGACATCACGATGAGCATGGTTGAAGAAAGAATTCACAAGACCTTCGGGCGTGTAATAGTAAAAGAAGAAAAAGGAGATATCAAAAGCAAAGCATGGGCCAGCAGAGGATTCCTGCTGAAAATCCTGACTTTCTTGTCTCCTTCACTGCTTCTCATTTTATGGGAAATCCTGGCCGGATTCCACATGATAGATGTCAGGCTGTTTTCTAGTCCTTCCAGGATATTTGCCGCACTGATCCCTATGCTGTACTCGGGAGAATTGTTCTACCACACTATGGTAAGCACGCAAAGGATCGTGCTGGGATTCCTGGCGGGCGCATTTCCCGGCGTGGTACTGGGTCTTTCCATGGGACTTTTTCCGCCGGTGAGAGCCAGCCTGATGCCGATGGTGGCGGCAACCTTTCCGATACCGAAGCTGGCCATAATGCCGCTCATTCTCATCATTTTCGGCCTGGGCGAGGCGTCTAAAGTCTTTACCATTGCCATAGGCGTTTTCTATCTGGTATTGATAAACACCATGGCCGGGGTACTGAACATAGATAACATATATCTGGATGTGGCTAAAAACTTTGGAGCCAGTCGCTTTCAGTTTTACACCACCGTGGCGCTGCCCGGAGCGCTACCCATGATATTTGCCGGTTTCAAGCTGGGAATGGGAACGGCGCTCTTGCTCATAGTTGCTGCAGAACTTTCGGCGGCAAAAGCCGGGGTGGGATGGATGGTGTGGAGAGCCTATGACATGTTCGACATCGAAAAGATGTTTGTGGCTCTGATAACAATGGCCTTTCTGGGATATGTGTTTTCTTGCATGCTCGATCTGTTGGAAAGGATTGTGATACCGTGGAAAAGCCAAAAGAACTGAAGGCCGCATACCAGAACGAGGCCATTCTTACGGAAAAACTTACCAAGGTGTTCTGCACCCGCAGCAGCAGCATTACTGCCCTTCAGGACATCAATCTATCGGTAAAGGATGGGGAGTTTCTGTGCATAGTGGGGCCCAGCGGCTGCGGGAAAACCACATTTTTAAGGATACTGGCGGGCCTTGAAAAGCAGACATCGGGAAAGGTCTATATGATATCCAAAAATCCCGAAAAACCCCTCACGTCCATGGTCTTTCAGGGGGATTCCGTATTTCCGTGGATGACGGTACGGGAGAACGTGGAATACGGTCTTAGGATGAGAGGGGTGCCCGCCAAAGAGCGCCGGGAAATAGCCATGAAGTATATAAAGCTGATGGGTCTTTCGAGATTTGCCGATGCTTTCCCGTGCCAGCTTTCCGGAGGGATGAAGCAGAGAATCAATGTAGCCAGAGCCTTCGTAAATGACCCGGAAATACTTCTCATGGATGAACCCTTCGGAGCGCTGGATGAACAAAATCGATTAATATTGCAGCAGGAACTTTTAAAGATCTGGGAAGGCACCGGCAAGACTTCCCTTTTTATAACTCACAGCATAGACGAGGCATTGATTCTGGGAGACAGGGTGTTGGTCATGACGGCTCACCCGGGCAGGATAAAAGCCATAGTGAGTGTGGATATCCCGAGGCCCCGGGATATTTTGCTTCTTCGCTCATCGCCCAGGTTCGCCCAGCTTTATAGAAATATCTGGCATCTGCTTCAGGAAGAAGTGACAAAAGCCAGTGCCAGAGAATTTGCTATATAACATTCCATTGCCGGAGAAAAATCCGGCTTTTTTGATAAACTGACATCTGTTATAAAAAAATATCCAAATTATGATATAATAAAATTGATTCTGCCGGAATATAAAAATGAAAAAAAGTAAAGCCAGGGTATGTGGTCAAACCCAGAAGAAAAAGACTTCCATGCGGGAATCGGGAATTACTAAAAAGCGGAGGCAATAAATTGACATTGAAGAGGCATTACAAGGAATTGCTGGTTACAGCGGGCCTTACCGCACTGGTAGGGGAGATATATTTTTATCCCTTTGATACAGCCTTCCGGTTTACTGCGGGAGTTGTTGCCGTATCTTTTTTGATGCTTTATTTTTCGCAAATCCCGGAGATGGTGCTGATACCTTTTGCGGGTGCAGGGACGGTCACCTTCAGGATTTTATTTGGCATGATTATACAGCAGAAGCTTTTTACCGAAGCTTTCAGCCTGCATTATCCAGCATTCTTTTTTTATTTATTTTATGCTGTTTTTCTGAAATCTGGCAGGATAAGAGAGCTTCTGGACTCTCCAGTCAGCTTTATTTCTGTGATGACCCTTTCGGATATGGGAGCCAATTTCATCGAACTTTATATAAGGCGGGAGTTAAATCTTATATTTTTTCAGAATATATTCACTTCCATACTCGGGGTGGGATTGATTCGCAGCATCATAACCTTCAGCCTGTACTGGCTGATGGAGAGATACCGCCTGCTCATAGTCAGCGAGGAGCATCAAAAAAGATATGCGGAACTTTTGGAGTTTGTGTCGGAACTGAAATCAGAACTGTTATATATAAAAAAGTCGACAGCTGATCTGGAAAGTGCCATGAAGGAAGGTTATGAGTTGTACAGTTCGATCAACCAAGGTCTGAGGGAGGACGACATTATAAAATTAAAAAAGAAGGCCCTCAATCTGGCAAAAAACATTCACGAAATTAAAAAGGATTATCTCAGGATAGTGTCTGGTGTCAGGGGCCTTTTACCCGAAGAAATGCAGGAAGGGATGCGTATCAGCACCATTGTAGCTATTATCAAATCCAACACTGAGCGATGGGTGAAAAATGCCGGAAAGGAGACGGAATTAAAAACTCATATCGTGGGGGATCTTCTGGTTAAAAATTACTTTTCCATTTTTTCCATCATAAACAATCTTGTGTCAAATGCTCTCGATGCCATAGAAGATAAAAATGGTTGTATTGAAATTCAGGCCATCATTGACGAAGGATATGTTTATATTATTGTGGGCGATAATGGCAAAGGAATCGACGAAAAGGACATGCCCTATATATTTGAACCGGGCTTTTCCACGAAATTCAATGAAGATGGTTTCATATCCACAGGCCTGGGGCTTACTCACGTAAAAAACCTGGTGGAGGATATGGAGGGAGAGATTATGGTCAGGTCTGAGAAGGGCAAGGGTGCGAGATTCGAGGTTAAACTTCCCTTGAAAAACGAAAACTTTGTCATAGACCCGGAAGAATAATACGAATGGAAAAATCTTTGAATGGGAAAGAGAGGAGGATTATGGGATTCAGGCTGTTTATAGTAGACGATGATAAAGCTGTAAGGCGAATCCTGGCAGGGATTATAGAAAAACACGACCTGGGGGAGATAGTGGGAGAGGCCCAGGAAGGGGAAGAAGCGGAAAAAAAGATATTGGCATTGAAGCCTGACATAGCTCTTATGGATCTTTTGCTTCCCGGTAAGGATGGCATTGAGGTAATACGAGCTCTGAAGCAGAGAAATATAAAAACGTATTTCATAATGATTTCCCAGGTGGAAGACCAGGCCATGATTTCTCAAGCCTACAGGAGCGGCATAGAATTTTTTATTCATAAGCCTATAAATGTAATAGAGACGGTAAATGTCATATCAAGGGTGGAAGAACTGATAAGACTGAAGACCACCTTTGAGCAAATAAAAAAAACGGTTACGGATATTTCCGAAAACGCGCCCAAGGAAATAAAAAGAAGATCTGATTTGAGCATAATCGAATTTTTTCTGGCAGACCTGGGAATACTGGGAGAATCCGGCAGCGACGATATTAAAACAATCATAGAAAATTATGACGGGCTGAAACAAAAAATGGTGAATATGCAGGACGTCTATCATTTTTTGAAGGAGCATTATGAGGCGGGCGACAGGCGAAAATCCTCCGATGTCAAAGCCATAGAGATGAGGATCAGAAGAGCCATAGATAAAGCTTTGAAAAATGTGGCTTCCATGGGCATCGAGGATTATAACAACGAGCAGTTTTTAAGGTTTTCATCCACTCTGTTCGACTTTTCGGAGGTAAAAAAGGAGATGGACTTTTTGAGAGGAAGAAACAAAAACGGTGGCAAGATCAATGTGAGAAAATTTATCGAAGGTAGCGCGCTCCTCTGCCAGGAATAACGTTTCAATGACTCGCTGTAGTAAATTTTAATTCTTTGACTCTACAATAGGCTATGGATAATAGTTTAAAAGGAATCCCGTACACTGTTTAGTGTTACGGGATTCCTTTTAAATCTTTTTGGACTTGATGTACTGTGTAAACTTTATGAGACACTATCATTTTCGTATAAAAAGTTCTTACAGGCAAGTTTTATAATTGACATTACAAGAGATCCCCGTTGTATATTTAAGATGCGGCCTGGACTTTCTTTTTGGATACTTTATGCTTTTGAATTAAGTATCCGATGATGAGAAGGAGGAGGCCTGCCAGGTCGGTTTCAATGCCTGGGGTCACCAGGAGAATGCCTCCTGCAAAGAACAGGATCCGCTCCAGGAAAGACTGTTCTGTGAAGAAGTACCCGCACACTCCGCTGCCGACACCGATGATTCCGATGATTGAAGTGACTATGATTTCAATAATATCGAAGGTATTGACATTAATCAAAAGCATCGAAGGATGATATACGAATACGTAGGGCACCAGGAATGCCGCAATGGCCAGTTTTGATGCCTGTATGCCGGTCTTCAATGGATTTGCCCGGGCTATGCCGGCCCCAACGAAGGCCGCCAAGGCCACCGGCGGTGTGACATCGGCGATGATGCCGAAGTAAAAAGCAAACATATGGGCTGCCAGGACCGGCACATTCATCATTATCAGGGCCGGTGCGGCAATGGTGGAGGTAATGACATAATTGGCCGTCGTCGGCACGCCCATGCCCAGGATGAGCGAAGTTATCATGGTGAAGAAAAGGGTCAAAAACAGATTGCCGTTGGCAAAATCCACCAGTGTGGAACCCAGCTTGAGGCCGAGGCCCGTTTGAGTTACTACACCGACGATGATGCCGGCGCAGGCCGTGGCAGCCACAACCCCCAGGGCGCTCCTGGCCCCCTGTTCAAGGCCGTTGACTATATCTATGAAACTTATTCTGGTGTTTTTGCGGAGCATCGAAGAACCAATAGCCAGGATAATGGCGTAAAAGGCGGCCTTCATGGGTGTAAAGCCTTCCACCAGGAGGTAAATTATAGCGATGAGGGGAATTAGGAGATGACCCTTTTCTTTAATCACAACGCCGAGCTTTGGCAGTTCTTCTTTTTTCATACCCCGAAGCCCCAGCCTTTTGGCTTCAAAGTGCACCTGGGTCCAGACTCCGAAGTAATATAAGAGAGCAGGTATTATGGCGGCCTGAATTATTCTGAGATACGGAACGCCGATAAACTCCGCCATGAGGAATGCCGCGGCTCCCATGATGGGCGGCATGATCTGGCCACCGGTGGAGGCGGTGGCTTCCACTGCTCCCGCAAATTCGGGCTTGTATCCCAGACTTTTCATCATGGGTATGGTGAAGCTGCCCGAGCCCGCAGTATTGGCCACCGAGCTTCCCGACACGGTGCCTTCCAGGGCCGAGGAAATGACGGCCACCTTGGCAGGCCCCCCTGCCGCCCAGCCAGCTACGGCATTGGCAAGGTCTATAAATAACTGGCCCAGGCCCGTTTTCTCCAAAAAAGCTCCGAAAAGGATGAACAGGAATATGAATTGCGAAGATACCCCTATGGGTATGCCGAATAGTCCTTCGGTGGTATAGAACTGGTGCTGGATAAGGCCCGGAAGATCGATACCCCTGTGGGCAAGAGCGCCGGGTATGTGACGGCCGGCGAGGGCATATATTATAAAGAGGGTTGCCACCGTCACCATGGGCCATCCCACCACCCTCCTGACTGCATCCAGGACCAGCAGTATTCCGATAAGCCCGATAATATAATCGAGAGTGGTGACGGTGCCGGCCCTCAACACCAGCTGCTGATAGAAGACGACTATATAAAGGGGGACTGCAGCACCCAGCACGGCAAAAATCAAATCCACCGGATGAATCCTGTCCCGGGGCCATGAACTTCTGGCGGGGTACAGGAGGAATATGAGGCAGAGGGCAAAGGCCAGGTGTATGGACCTTTGAATCATGGCGTCCAGGACTCCGAACGCCGCGGTATAGAGCTGGAAAAGTGAAAACGTGATGGCCAGGGCGGCCACAATTTTTGCAAAAAAGCCTTTCAGCTTTCTGTAATCGGATTCCTTATCCACTTTTTTTAATATTTCTTCACTGTCTATGGCTGCCTGTTCAAAATCTTTCTCGTTCATCTGGCATTTCAACTCCTTTGGACTGAACATTTGTTGTCTTTTTTAAACGCTTGAGGTGCCATTTTTCAACGGCCTTGATATTTATGCTCTCTTCCGGCTTCGTAAAGGACAACAGGGGATATTTTTTGCCGTCAATGATTATTTCATGAACGGGTATGGGGGATACCATGATTGAGATGGAGGAAAATTTTCTGTTCAAGCCGGTTATCCTGAACTCTCCGTTTTCGTTGGAAAAATGCCCGTTTTCGTCGGTAAAAGGGAGGCCTACTCCGAGAGAATAGTATCTGGTCTCTTTCAACACGAGGTTATTATCACCATCTATGAAGTACATCTCGTAAACAGGAGTTTTTTGGACCGAGTGTGTAAAACTGAGGGTAAACTTCCTGTCCGGAACCGGGAGGAAAAATTCCATTTTATCGGCATTGACTATGGAAAGGTAGACTCCATGGACTATCCTGTATTTTGAAAAAAATCCCGCCAGAATGACCATAAAAATTATTACAATTATTTCCCATCTCGGTTTCATAAAATACTGAGCATTGGATAAGCCCAATGCTCAGCAACCTCCTTCAAATTATTGTAAATACAGGTTCTAAGGAAGCGAAACTTCCGAGGGTTCTTATTTTTTCTCTTGGAAGTATTTTTCGGCTCCCGGATGAAGTGTTATAGACATGCCTTCCTGCCCTGTTTCGGGTTTTATCTTTTCACCTACGGAATGAGCCGCCTTGATTCTATCAAGGTTGTCGTACATGGTCTTGACCAGGCTGTATGCGGTGTTTTCATCCATCTTAGAGCTCACTGCCAGCATTGACATGACCGATACGGTTTTGACATCTTCGGTCTGGCCGCTGTATGTGTTGGCCGGGATTACGGTCTTTGTATAGAAGGGATATTTTTCTATTAATTTATCGGCGAAGGCATCATCCACTGCAATCAGTTTGATCTTGTGCTGGGCTGCAATGTCGGTTACCGCAGCCGTCGGGAAACCCGCCGTCAGGAAAGCCGCATCTATGTTGCCATCTTTCAGGTTGTTGGCAGCTTCCGCAAAGGAAAGGTACTGAGCGTTTATATCATTATAAGTTATCCCCGCTGCTTCCAGTATCTGGCGGGCATTGGCCTCGGCACCGCTGCCGGCTGCACCTACGGCCACTTTTTTGCCTTTGAGTTCTTCGATGCTGTTAATGCCTTTGTTTTCCAGCGTCACTATCTGGATGGTTTCGGGATACAATGTAGCGAGGCCTCTTATATCCTCGTACTTTTTGTCTTTGAACATTTCAGTGCCGTTGGCCGCATAGTAGGCTATGTCATTCTGGACGAAAATTACGTCCGCCTTGCCATCCTTCAAAAGATTTACGTTGGCCACCGAAGCGCCGGTGCTTTGGGCTGTAGCATTCATGCCCTTTATGTTCTTATTCCATATCTCTATCAGGGCTCCGCCCAGAGGATAATAGGTTCCAGCCGTCCCGCCGGTGGCAAGATTTATAAAGATCTGTTCCCCGGAACCCTGACCTGAGCTCTGTTCAGAACTCTGGCCGGAACTCTGGGAGGTGCCGCTGCCGCCGCAGCCGGCCAGAAGCACTGCTGCCAGCAGAATGCACATCAAAAGAGCCGTCAGTTTTTTACCCATAACTTTTCCCCCTTTAAAAAATATTTAAAATATTAAACTGTTTATAATTTTATCTTGCAAGTAACTGAATTCAACAGATTCCAACTGAATACCACAGAAATATAATTCATGTATACAGTATAAAAAATTTCAGGTGACACAGTGTATAGTTTTAAGATATAATAAATTAAAGGTCTTTAAACAATACCGAAAGAAATGGAGGGGTCTTCATGAAAAATGGAATTCTGACGGCGGTTATTGCCATAGTGGTGGTACTGGCCGTGATAGCCATGTTTATTTTCGGCAGCTACAACGGGCTTGTGAGCTCGGAAGAAAATGTCAACAGCAAATGGAGTCAAATAGAAAACCAGCTTCAAAGGAGGGCCGATCTTATCCCCAATCTGGTGAGCACCGTGAAGGGCTATGCTGCCCATGAGGAAAGCATATTTACCGAGGTGACCAGGGCGCGGGAGAAACTGATAGGGGCAGGAAGCGTAGCAGAAAAAGCTCAGGCCGATGCAGAGCTTACAAGTGCCCTTTCGAGACTTTTAGCTATAGTGGAAAATTACCCGAATTTGAAAGCCGATGCCAATTTCCGCCAGCTGGCCGATGAGCTGGCCGGCACCGAAAATCGCATTGCGGTGGCCCGCATGGATTATAACAATGCGGTTCAGGCTTACAACAGCAGGATAAGGAGATTCCCGACGGTTATTATAGCCGGCATGTTCGGATTTGAGAAAAAGGACTACTTCCAGGCTGAACAGGGAGCAAAAGAGGCGCCTAAAGTGGACTTTAGCATTCAAAAATAAATCAGTGCTTAAGACACTTTGGGAAAGGAGGGTCTAAATGAGGGGAATCACATATGAAACCATTACAGGGGAAAAAACGCCAGGGTGGAGAAAGTATTTTAATAAAACTCTGATAGTGTTCATGGCTGCAGTTACTCTAAGCCTTTCGGGATTTTTAAATGTGGCAAAAGCCGAGCCCATTCCGCCAAAGCCCGATACCATAAGTTATGTTTATGACTTTGCAGATCTCATAGACGGTTCCGATGAGGAAGAGATGAAGACCATCGCTCGGGCTATAGATATAAAAACAAAAGCCCAGATTGTAGTGGTTACGGTCAATGATTTAAACGGTATGGCATTGGAAGATTATTCGCTAAAGCTTTTCAGGGGATGGGGCATAGGCGACAGGCAGGAGAACAATGGTTTGCTTGTCCTTGTAAATAAAGAAAACCTTCTGGCATCAAGGAGCGGAAGGATAAGAATAGAAGTGGGATATGGCCTGGAAGGTGCCATAAATGACGCCAAGGCCGGAAGAATCCTGGATAACTATGCCCTGCCAGCTTTCGAACAAAAGCAGTATTCAAAAGGAATTTTAGATACCTTCATGGCTTTGGCGGGTGAAGTGGCAAAAGAGTACAATCTGGACATGAGCAGCGGAGAGCTGTCGGGCCTTGAAGAGTACAGCAGTCAACTTGATGAAGGAATTCCTGCAGGAGTTATTATAGCTTTAATTATTTTCTTGATTATTTTCTTTATCATAATTGCCGGCTCAAGAAAAGGCAAACACTTTAAGGGCCCCTTTGATGGCCCGTTCTTCGGTCCCGGTTCCTTCGGAGGAGGCGGCTTCGGCGGTGGAGGCTTCGGAGGAGGGGGTTTCGGAGGAGGGGGGTTCGGCGGTGGTTCCGGCGGAGGCGGTGGCGCCAGCCGGTAGGATTGTTTTTAATTGCGGCACGGACGGTAATTAGACTTCCCTCCTTCAAAAAAACTGATATCAATCTATTTTTAATGCGCGGCCATATCAATGAATTTGTACCATAAATCACGACCCGTTTTCTTAAGAAAGCGGGTTTTTTCACATTTGTCCGGTAGTTGAATATATCATAAAAACATAATATTATAATATATAGAAACAATGAAAAGTAGTCTATGGGGTCAGGCTTGAAATATTCACTTATCCGCACGAAACGGTTGATAATATTTCAAGCGAAAGTTATCACAAATATCTAGCATGAATAAAAAGGGGAGTGGAATTTTATGAAACAAAGGCTCGTTGTAATCGGCGGCGTGGCTTCCGGCACCAAGACCGCCGCCAAAGCCATCCGGGAAAACCCGGACCTGGAGATTACAGTAATTACCGAAGAAGATTACATTTCCTACGCTGGATGCGGCCTGCCATACTATATCGGAAATGTAATAAGGGACAAAAAGCACCTCACCGTAATGAACCCCGAGAAATTCAAGGAAAAAGGCATCACAGTGCTCCTGCACACCCGGGCTGAAAAAATCATCCCTTCGCAAAAAGTGGTTAAAGCCAAAGACATGGTGACCGGCGAAGAAAAAGAATTTCCCTATGACAAACTGGTGCTGGCCACCGGTGCAAAGCCCATAGTGCCGCCCATTCCCGGCATAGAACTCAAAAATGTGTATGTCCTCCGCAGCGTCACCGATGCCTTCAAGATAAGAGATGCAGTGGAAAAAGAAGGCATCAAGAAGGCTGTGGTGGTAGGCGGAGGATTTATCGGCCTGGAAGTGGCAGAAAACCTCACCCTTCGGGGAGTGAAAGTGACACTTGTAGAACTGCTGGACCAGATCCTTCCCAATTTCGATAAAGAGATAGCCCTGCTGGCTGAAAAACATTTAAAAGAAAAGGGAGTGGAAGTATTCACGTCAGAAAAAGCCCTTTCCATCGAAGGAAAAGATGGAAAAGCTACAGCTCTTCTCACCGATAAAAGAAAAATAGATGCCGATATGGTGCTCCTGTCCATAGGTGTTAAGCCCGACACGCAGCTTGCCGCCGGTGCAGGCATCGAACTGGGAATAAAGGGTGCCATTAAAGTAAATGAAAACATGGAGACCAATATACACGATATATACGCCGTGGGCGACTGCGCCGAAAACATAAACCTTGTCACCGGCAAGCCTGCCTGGTTCCCCATGGGGTCCACCGCCAACAAAATGGGCAGGGTGGCAGCGCTGAACCTCTATCCGAAAGGTGAAAAGGAAAGCCTTGAGGGCGTTCTGGGGACCACCGTGGTAAAACTCTTTGATATCAATGTGGCAAAGACCGGCCTTTCCGAAAAGGATGCGAAAAACGCAGGATACAACATCATAACCGTAATTGTTCCCGCCCACGACAGGGCCCACTACTACCCCGGAGCCAAAAATATCATCACAAAGCTTATAGTAGACAAAGCCACCCACAGGCTGCTTGGAGCTCAAATTATCGGCGAAGGAGTGGTGGACAAACCCATCGACATAGCAGCCACCGTTATAACCCTGAAGGGAACGGTAGAAGACATGGCCAAACTGGACCTGGCCTATGCTCCGCCCTTTTCTTCGGCCATGAGTTCCACCATAGTGGCGGCCAATGTGGCAAGAAACAAACTTCTGGGCAAGCTGGAGGGCATTTCACCGCTGGAGCTGAAAGACAGGCTCTCCGACCCCGAATTGCAAATAATAGATGTAAGGGAAGAAGCCGAATACCTGGTTGGGACCATTCCCGGTGCCAGGAACATCCCGTTAAAAGAGATACGGCAAAGAGCGGGAGAGATCGACAAACAAAGAGAAACGGTAGTTTTATGCAAAATCGGCCTGAGGGCATATCTTGCCTATATAACCTTAAAGCACCTTGGTGTACAAAAGCTGAAGATACTGGACGGCGGCGTTACCGCATGGCCCTTTGAGTTGGAATAGGGAGGTGTATATCATGGCGGAAATTAAAATTGATGCAAAATGCCTGCAGTGCCCCGGACCGATTGTGCAGCTCTTCAATGCTGTAAAATCGGCGCAGAGCGGCGATGTGATAGTGGTGGAAGCCACGGACCGGGGCTTTTACAAGGATGTCCAGGCCTGGTGTAAGAAGACCGGCAATGAGCTTCTGAGCCTGGAAGATGGCGACGTGATAGTGGCCAGAGTCAAAAAGGCTTAGGAGGTGCACCGCATGGCAAACAAAAAGACCATCATAGTTTTTTCAGGGGACCTGGACAAGGCCATGGCGGCTTTTATCATTGCTACGGGAGCTGCTGCCATGGGCGACGAGGTGACCATGTTCTTCACGTTCTGGGGCCTCAACATCCTAAGAAAGGCAAAGAAAGTTCAGGTTAAAAAGGACTTTTTGGAGAGAATGTTCGGCTTTATGATGCCCAGAGGGCCTGAAAAACTAGGGCTTTCGAAAATGAATTTCGGCGGCCTTGGAGCAAAAATGATGCGCTACATCATGAAGCGCAAAAATGTAAACACCCTTACGGAACTTATGGAAAATGCTCGGGCTCTTGGGGTCAGGATTATAGCATGCACCATGTCCATGGATGTGATGGGAATAAAGAAGGAAGAGCTCATAGACGGCATCGATTATGCCGGTGTGGCCACATACCTGGGAGAAGCCGACGAAGCCAATGTTAATCTGTTTATTTAACAAAGTCCTCATGATATATGATACGGACACGCTCGCACGCCGTTTGCGGCAGGAGCTTGTGATGGCTGAGCGAAACCAGTCCCGCTCCATAATACATGCGGCCCCAATTGTTTTTGTCAATGGTCTGAGGAATCCTGAAGACAGGATTCCTTATTTTTTTGTTTAGACATTCATGATGCAAAGGGCATCGCCATCAGAGAATGAAAATATCCTAAAGATTTTTTCGGGATAGATGTTCGAAATAAAATATTATTGCCTGTGTCAACATATGCTATAATTGGTTACAGATATTTTTAGAATCATAGAAACAAAAGCAATAAAATCTTCACGTATAAGAATCAAATCTGAAATAAAAGGAGTGCAGAATATGAAGGTTACCATAAAAGGCTACGGCGAAAAAAATCTGGAAGGGCCGGTGGAACTGCTGGAGATTGCCCGGGAAGTGGAAAAAAACTTTCCTTATCCCATTATGGCGGCAATAGTAAACAACAACTTGATGGAGCTTGCATCAACGTTGAAGGAAGACGCTGTGGTGGAATTTCTCGACATGTCTACGGAAATAGGTATGAAAATATATATAAGGACCCTTACTTTTTTATTCATAAAAGCCTGCCATGATATTTTCCCCGACTGCAAAGTCCACATAGAACATTCGCTGGGAAACGGTCTTTACTGTGAAATATACAGGTCGGAACCCCTGGGAGAGGAAGACGTGGAGGAGATAGAAAAAAGGATGAAACAACTGGCGGAAAGAGATCTCCCCATAAAAAAGCAAAAAATTCTCACCGAAGAAGCGGCTATCATGTTCAAAAAAATGGGCTTGGAGGATAAAGTTAGGGTTTTGCGATATAGAAAAGACCCCTATGTAAATATATATGAACTGGATGGCATGAAGGACTATTTTTACGGATACATGCTGCCCTCCACCGGCTACTTGAAGTGGTTTAAACTGAAATTCTATCTACCCGGCGTTATACTGCAGTTTCCATCAAGGACAAAACCTACAGAAGTGGCTCCGTACAGGGAACAGGCGAAGCTTTCCAGGGTATTTAGGGAAGCCGAGCAGTGGGCCCACATATTAAATGTTGCCGATGTCGGCGCTCTGAACGACTACATAACATCCGGCAAGTCCGGTGAAATCATAAGAATTGCCGAAGCCCTCCACGAAAAAAAGATTGCGCAGATTGCGGACACCATATATGAAAATCGGGATAAAATGAGGATTATCCTCATAGCCGGCCCTTCATCATCGGGTAAGACCACCTTTGCCCAGCGACTCATGGTGCAGTTAAAGGTAAATGGGCTGAGGCCCGTATCCATTTCTTTGGACGATTATTTTCTGGAGCGGGATAAAACTCCGCTGGATGATGAGGGCAAGCCCGATTTTGAAGCCCTGGAGGCCATCGATCTCAGACTATTCAACCATCATCTGACAAAACTTATACAGGGGAAAGAGGTGTTGCTGCCGAAATTTAATTTTCATACCGGAAAAAGGGAATACCATAATTTACCTGTTAGAATAGAAAAGGACCAGCCCATCATAATCGAAGGTATTCACGGCCTCAATGAGCGGCTGACATCTTCCATCCCCAGAGAAAACAAATTCAAGATTTATGTCAGCGCCCTGACGCAGCTCAGCATAGACAACCATAACAGGATTTCTACCACTGACACCAGGCTCCTCCGGCGGATTGTGAGGGACAGCTGGGCAAGATCTGCCGATGCAAAAAAGACCATCGCCATGTGGCCGTCGGTGCTGAAAGGTGCAGAAAAAAACATTTTTCCTTATCAGGAAGAAGCCGATGCCATGTTCAATTCCGCGCTGGTTTACGAGCTGGCGGTGCTGAAAAAGTACGCCGAGCCCCTTTTGAAAAATATTGAATTTGGAGAACCGGAGTACGTTACGGCAAAGCACCTTTTAAAATTTCTGGATTATTTCGTGCCCATCGAAGATGAAAAGGATATCCCCCTCACGTCCATCATCCGGGAATTCATAGGCGGAAGCGTCTTCTATGAGGATTAATCCCACTTCTCAATGGGGCGGACCGGCCAGAGGGTGCCTTGGAGAATGGACTACGGTAATGCTGCTGTATATCAACTCGTATTCAAATTTGCTGCAATTCTCGTTCAGACATTTTTTGCGGATCTCCGCTCTGGGAACCACCACGGTGACCTCGTGGGGCGTATCTATATCCAGCTTTCTTTTGAGCTTTATGACAAGACCGGGCAGGACGACTTCCACATCGTCATACTGCCGGGGCCTTTTTTTTATCCGGTTTACCCAATCCTTGATGCTCGTAATTGGATTTTTCATATTTTAAAACCCTCCCCCGGAATATCGTTTGTTAATCAGGGTTATTAAAGAATATTCAAAAACCGCAAGATGGGTGAATTCGACGCATGTTTTGCATGTTTTAAGTGACTTGCATGGACGATTTCTGTCAATTTGAGATTATTTGACTTTGGCTTTCCGGTGTGCTATATTTGAAGGAGTGGAGTTCCACTTCTATTCATTTTTTAGGAGGAATGTATAAGTGCAGGGCAAAGTCAAATGGTTTAATCAGGAGAAAGGTTACGGGTTTATTGAAGTTGAAGGTGAAAAGGACATTTTCGTCCATTATACAGCCATTCAACAGGAAGGATTCAAAACTCTGAAAGAAGGCGAAAAAGTAGAATTTGATGTGGTGGAAGGCCAGAAAGGCCCACAGGCTGCCAACGTGGTAAAAGTTGACTGAAGGGAAAAGACAAGCCCGGAAAATCCGGGCTTTTAATTTTTATCTTTAAAGAAGGATTTTTATGATAAATGAGGAATAATTATATATATATTGACAAAAACTTAATAAAAACTTAAAAAATCCCAGAAGGGAGTTGGGATCATATGAAGATTACGGTTAGCGGCAAAAACATCACAGTCACAAATCCCCTGAAAGAATATGCGGAAAAGAAAGTGGGCAAGCTCGAGAGGTTTTTTGAAAGCGATGTGGAAGCCCAGGTAACATTGAATGTGGAGAAAGACAGGCATATAGTGGAAGTCACCATACCTGTTAATGGGATAATATTGAGGGGTGAAACCGAAACCCATGACATGTATTCATCCATAGACCTGGTGGTAGACAAACTCGAAAAACAGATTGAAAAATACAAGACGAAGATTGCCCGCAGCGTCAGAAAATCCCCCCTCAAGTTCAATGGCGGAGCTGCCGAATCTTTAAATTTTATAAAGACCGAAAACGAGCCCAAAGTGGTGAGAGTTAAAAGGTTTGCCATAAAGCCCATGGATTTGGAAGAAGCTGTATTGCAGATGGATCTTTTGGGCCATGACTTCTTTGTATTTTCGAATTCGGAAACCAATGAGGTGAATGTGGTATATAGGCGAAAAGACGGCAATTATGGCCTGATTGAACCCGAACTGTCATGAATTCAAAGCCTGCCCTTAAGGCAGGTTCAGAACGTTGACGAACTCACTTAGCCCGCATGTATTATGGAATGGGACTAGTTTCGCCCAGCCGCCGACAGCTTTGCCGCAAACGGCGAGCGAGCGTGTCCGTAGCAAATATCATGCGGGCTTTTCTTTTGAAAAATTTTCTTTTAATAGCAGGAAATAACAAAATAAGGTCGAATTAATTAAACATAAGAAAATGCGGGGTGGTCCGATGTCGGAAAATATAGATAAAGAGCAGTATATAAAGCACTGCGAAGAAATTCTAAAAAGCATAAAAGATATTATTTCAGCTAAAATTATTACAACACCGGAAGGAAAAATATCAGAAATTCATGTTATAGCCAATTCAAAAAGAAATCCCAAGCAGATAGTGAGGGATATAGAATCGGCTCTCATTGCCACTTTAGGTTCGGAAATAGATCATAAAAAGATAAGTGTCGCTCAGATAAACCATGAAAACGAGTATATGTTTGATGTTCGCTTAAAAATCGACGGCATCGGCGTGAGGAACTATAGATTCAATTATGAAGCATCGGTTACCCTCAGTGACCATGACGGAAATACATATGAAGGAAAAGCCGAAGGCTCCACATCAATTTATGGGCGGCTGCGCACCGTCGCGTCAGCCACGCTTAAGGCTATACAACAATTCCTTGGAGAATCCTTTGTTTTGTCCCTGGAAGATGTGATAAGTTTTAAAATAGGCGGGAGAGAAGCTCTGGGAGTTCTTGTATCCATGGTCGTTGAAGGGAGTGAAGAGCATTTTCTGGGCAGTGCCCTCATAAAGCAGGATAAGGCGGAAGCGATAGTTGCAGCAGTATTAAATGCCGTTAACAGAAAAATAAGTTTTATGATAAAAGAGAATATAGTTTAAGGGCCGACAAATAAGAGCGAAGCGGTTTTATAGCCTGCTTTAATAGCGGTAGAGCAGAGCACCGTAAGAAAAGGGGGCTATAAAATGAAGTTAAACGATACTCTGGTCAAGATCCTTCTGGCACTGTTTGCTTTAGTACTGGCTGGTGGGGCTAATTTCAAGATGTAGGCATATGATTTTTAATATTTGTCGGCCTTTTATTTAATAATAAAAAGGTGAGTTAAATGGAGCGACATTTAAAGCTTTTTATTATATACATTTCCTTTCTTACTTTAATAGCAGGGAAAATACTAATTTCATCATGGGATATAATTATCTGGCGGCAGATTACTACTGTTTCTTTTTTTACATGCTTAGCATTTCTTGCAGAAATATTGTCGATAAGTCTACCAAAATACGGGGAAGTAACAGTAGGTTTTGCGGTTTTAATGGGTTCAATTTTAGTTCTTGGAACAAAGGCAAGTATTTGGATAGCTTTTATGGCTGCTCTGTTATCAGAATTAAAAAGTGTTTTTAAGAAACCATTCTATAAATCTCTATGTAATATATGTGTTTATATTATTATGGTTGGATTATCTGGTCACTTTTTTGAGTTTATGGGAGGGACGCCAGGTAGTATAAATTTATATAAAGAACTGATTCCCATTATTGTTTTAATTTTTACTTATTTGTTTATTAATGTAAGTCTTATAACTTTAGGTTTTTCTATTCTAAATGGAGAACATCTTTTAAGTATATTTTCCAGCAATTTCAAATGGGCTCTACCTAATTATCTGGCTCTAGCTCCGCTGGGCATTATCTTTGCCATTACATACATAAATGTCGGTAGTGCGGGAATCCTTCTTTTTTTAGTCCCCCTTTTGATAGCACGGCATTCTTTCCAGCTTTATATGAACATGCGAAAAATTTATCTTGAGACCATCCAGGCGCTGGCTACGGCCATAGAGGCCAAGGATCCTTATACACGAGGTCATTCCGAAAGAGTGGCTATGTATTCATCGATTATAGCCGAAGAGATGAATCTTCCGGAGGATTTTTTAAACACATTGAATTTTGCCGCATTGCTTCATGATATCGGAAAAATAGGCATACCCGATGAAATACTGAATAAGCCAGGCAAACTTTCCGAGGAAGAATTTGACAGGATAAGAATCCATCCGATCCTCGGTGCCAATATAGTGGAAAAAATTGACTTTCTGGCCCAGGCGTCTTCATATATTCGCTTTCATCATGAAAGGCAGAACGGCAGGGGTTATCCCGAGGGATTGAAAGGCGAAGATATCCCGCTAGGTGCCGCCATACTGGCGGTGGCCGACGCTTTCGATGCCCTGACTTCCGACAGGCCTTACCGTAGGGCGTGGAATTTAGATGATACATTACATGAAATCGAAATCAATTCCGGTATCCAGTTCAGGCCCGAAGTGGTGGAGGCTTTAAAAAATGCTGTAAAAAAAGGGAGAATCAGAATAGATGCTGGTTGATTTTTTAATAATATCTATCGCTATAGGTCTGCTAAGAAAAGGGAATTTTAAAAGCCTTTCAAAAATACCCTTAAAAAAACTGGAACTTATTTTTATTTCTTTCATAATCCGCTATTTGCCGCTGTTTTTAAAGGGCAATCTTTTGGAGATGGCTGCAAGGTTTAACATCATTACAGTATCAGCGTCTTACCTTATTTTGCTTTATGCTCTGGCTTCCAACTGGCAGATTAAAACACTGCGGCTTGTAACTATTGGAGTTTTTCTAAATTATGTTGTGATACTGGCAAACGGCGGAAAAATGCCGGTCTCCATTCCGGCCCTGGATATTGCCGGTTTGACCGACTTAAAGCCGCTGCTTTTCGATCCGTCCTATCTTTACCACACCGCTATTGATTCAGCCACTAGGTTGAAACTCCTGGGGGATATTTTGCCTCTCCCCCCTCCGTACCCCAGACCCAGGGTTTTCAGCGTGGGGGATCTTTTAATGGGAATGGGCATATTTTTGACCATTCAGGATGCCATGTTGAAAAAAAGTGATGCCAGTGGTAAAATAGTATAGATAACTGCAGAAAGGAACCTTAAAGGTTCCTTATAAATTTTTGAATGTATATTTCTGGCAAGCGTTTGACGTATGGATTTTTCATAGATTACACTGGAGGAAGATGAGGTGACAGTATGTTAGGCATTTTGAGCAGAATATTGGGGAACTCCAATGAGAGGGAAATCAAGAAGCTGAATGTGATTGTAGAAGATGTGAACCGGTGGGAACCTGAGATAGAAAAACTTTCCGATGAGGAGCTTAGCAGAAAAACTGAGGAGTTTAAAGAGCGCCTTTCAGAAGGCGAGACGCTTGAAGATTTGCTCCCCGAAGCCTTTGCCGTGGTGAGAGAGGCTTCCAAAAGGACCCTCGGCATGCGCCCCTTCGATGTACAGGTGCTGGGCGGCATCGTGCTTCACCAGGGCCGCATAGCCGAGATGAAGACTGGTGAAGGAAAGACCCTGGTGGCCACCATGCCCGCTTACCTGAACGCATTGACCGGAAAGGGCGTGCATGTAGTGACGGTCAACGATTACCTGGCCAAAAGGGACAGCGAATGGATGGGAAAGATTTATAATTTCCTGGGCCTCGAAGTTGGCCTCATTGTCCACGACATGGACTATGAAGCCAGAAAAAAGGCCTACAATGCCGATATAACTTACGGCACCAACAATGAGTTCGGCTTTGATTACCTGAGGGACAACATGGTGCTGCACAAGGAGCAAATGGTTCAAAGGCCCTTAAATTACGCCATCGTAGACGAGGTCGACAGCATACTGATAGATGAAGCCAGGACTCCGCTTATCATTTCCGGTCAGGCGGAGGAATCTACGGATATTTACTACAAGTTTGCAAGATTCGTCCCCCGGTTGAAAGAGGGCGAAGACTACACCGTGGATGAAAAGGCTCACAGCGTCATGCCCACAGAAAAGGGCATAAAGAAAGCCGAAAGTTTCCTCGGCGTTGAAAACCTGTACGATGAGGAAAACATGGAACTTTTGCACCATTTTCAGCAGGCCCTGAAGGCTCATGCCCTCATGAAGCTTGACCGGGACTATGTGGTAAAAGACGGCCAGGTCATTATCGTCGATGAATTTACCGGCAGGCTCATGTTCGGCAGAAGATACAGCGATGGACTGCACCAGGCGATCGAGGCCAAGGAAGGCGTTAAAGTGGAGCATGAGAGCAAGACTCTCGCTACAATAACCTTCCAGAACTATTTCAGGATGTATAAGAAGCTTGCAGGTATGACAGGCACTGCCGCCACCGAGGAAGAGGAGTTTAGGAAGATATACGGGCTGGATGTGGTGGTCATACCCACCAACAAGCCCATGATAAGGGTTGATTACCCCGATGTCATCTATAAGACCGAAAAGGGCAAATTTGAAGCTGTGGTCAATGAAATTGTGGAGTGTCACAAAAGAGGTCAGCCGGTGCTGGTGGGCACGGTTTCCATAGAGAAGTCCGAGCTTCTGAGCAGTATGCTCAAAAGGAGGGGAATCCCCCACCAGGTCCTAAATGCCAAGTACCACGAAAAGGAAGCAGAGATCGTGGCGAAGGCCGGGCAGAAAGGTGCGGTTACCATAGCCACCAATATGGCCGGCAGGGGAACCGACATTGTACTGGGCGAAGGTGTGGCAGAGCTGGGAGGCCTTCATATAATAGGTACGGAGCGCCATGAAGCCAGACGCATAGACAACCAGCTCCGGGGTCGTTCCGGGCGGCAGGGAGATCCGGGCTCTTCAAGATTTTATGTTTCTCTGGAAGACGATCTCATGAGGCTTTTCGGCTCCGACAGCATAAAGGGCATCATGGACCGCCTGGGTCTGGAGGAAGACCAGCCCATCGAGCATCCACTGATTACGAAGGCCATAGAAAACGCCCAGAAAAAAGTGGAAGCCAGGAACTTTGACATAAGAAAACATGTGCTGGAATATGACGATGTCATGAATACCCAGAGGGAAGTCATATACTCCCAGCGCCGCAAGGTCCTGGAAAAGGAGGACCTCAAAGAAAGCATAAAGCAGATGATTGTGGATGTGGTCGAAAGGCTCCTTGAAATATATGCCGGCAAGGAGATCCATCCTGAAGAGTGGGATATAAAGGGCCTTTCCGAATATATGGCGGATATATTCCAAATAAGGGATGTCATCGATTCCGCTTCTCTGGAGAACATGTCCAGGGATGATGTAAGAAATACCCTCATCGAAAAAGCCCAGGCCGCATATGAAAAAAAGGAACAAGAACTGGGTAGCGAAACCATGCGGGAGCTGGAAAGGTTCATCATGCTCAAGGTAGTTGACCAGAAGTGGATGGACCACATAGACGCTATGGACCAGCTCCGGGAGGGCATCGGTCTTCGGGCGTACGGCCAGAGGGACCCGGTTATTGAGTATAAGATCGAAGGGTACGACATGTTCCAGGAAATGATAAAAAATATCCAGGAGGATACACTCCGCTACATGTTCAGGGTCCAGGTAAAAGCGGTTCCCCAGAGGGAGCAGCAGAGGGCTTACAATGTATCTTATTCCCACGGAGGAAGCGAAGAGAAAAGGCAGCCCATCAGGAAGGAAAAGAAGGTGGGCCGCAATGACCCGTGTCCCTGCGGCAGCGGCAAGAAATACAAGAAATGCTGCGGACGCTTCGCATAAGGTATTAAAATATAAAATTAAAGGTGGGATGTGAATGATAGAAGAATACAAAGTAGAGCTTGAATCTTCAAGACAAATTTTATCGGAACTGAGGGATTCTCTTTGAAATTGAAAAACTGAAGGGTGAAATAAAGGATCTGGAACAAAAGACTATATCCCCCGGCTTCTGGGATGATCAGGAAAACGCCCAGAAAATACTCCAAAAGCTCAACGGCCTTAAGGAAAAGATAGAAAGATTTGAAAGCTTAGAGCATAAACTAGATGATGTACAAACTCTGATAGAACTATACGAGGAAAGCCCTGATGATGAGCTGGCGGAAGAAATAAAACAAGAAGCCATAGCCCTAAAAAACATGCTGGAAAAAGCCAGGCTGGAGACGCTGCTTTCGGGCAAGTATGACGGCAACAATGCCATAGTTTCCCTCCACGCCGGGGCCGGCGGCACGGAAGCCCAGGATTGGGTCCAGATGCTTCTTCGCATGTATACCCGCTGGGCTGAAGACAGGGGATATAAGGTTACGACTCTTGACATACTGCCGGGAGAGGAAGCGGGCATAAAAAGCGTCACCATCCTGGTGGAAGGCCTCAACGCCTACGGATATCTTAAATCCGAAAAAGGCGTCCACCGGCTGGTGCGCATATCGCCCTTTGATGCAGCCAACCGCCGACATACATCCTTTGCTTCCGTAGATGTGATGCCTGAAATCGATGACGATGTGGAAATAGAAATAAAACCCGAGGATCTCAAAATAGACACTTTCAGGGCCAGCGGGGCCGGCGGCCAGTATGTAAATAAGACCGAATCGGCGGTGCGCATTACTCATATACCTACAGGCATCGTGGTGGCCTGTCAGACCGAGCGCTCCCAGCAGAGCAACAGGAATACCGCCATGAAGCTGCTGAAAGCCAAACTGTTTGAACTGCACCAGGAGGAACAGCAAAAAGAGCTGGATAAGCTCCGGGGAGTCCAGAGGGAGATAGCCTGGGGCAGCCAGATAAGGTCCTACGTATTCCATCCATACAGCCTGGTAAAAGACCACAGGACCAATGTGGAGGTAGGAAACGTCCAGGCCGTCATGGACGGGGAAATAGACGATTTCATAAATGCATATTTGAAGATTAACGTAAAAACAAATTGATTTATGCTTGTGGCGGAAAACCAAATCAGCCCGCATGTATTATGGGGGATCAGTTTTTCGGATGTCGGCAGCTCTGCTGCCGCAGACGCGTCTGGTCCGCAGCAAAATAATACATGCGGGCTTTGTATATAAACCTGGATTAAATATTATTGCCATTAGCTTCACTCTACGGTGCCTTTAGCCGTCATTTACCACAAAAATTGGCTTTATTACACCGGATTCATTTTTTATTTTATAAAAAGAGGAAAAACGGCATATCTGGTAGAATATTGTAAAATAAAATCACCCATTTGCCGAATAAGAGATAAAAATAAAGAGTATAGAACAAAAATTAAAAAGCCGTTGCAAGGAAAACATGCATTGCAGTGTGGTGGTCGATCATGAGCATATTTCATGAAATCACAAGCGGAATGCTGGATCTTCTTTTTCCCCGGCAGCCTTACTGCCTCGTGTGCAATAATAAACTTGAGCCGGGAAAGGTTCTTGTTTGCCATTCGTGCGAAAGCAGGGTGAAGCCCTTGAGCCCGCCTTTGTGTCGAAAGTGCGGCAGATCCCTCCTTACGCCGGACATTGCAGCGGCTGGAAATGAGGGCCTTTCCGCAGCCGGTTTTTACAAAGACCGGGCGCAGCATCTTTGCCGCGACTGCAGGGCAAGGGAGCATTTTTTTGTGCAAGCGCGCTCTTTCGGACAATACGAGGGTGTCTTGAGGGAACTCATACACCATTTCAAATATGGCGGAAAGCGGGAGCTTGCAGGATTTCTCGGCGAAGGCATGGTCCGAACATTAGAGCAAATTTCCTGGCCGGCTTTCGACTATATTGTGCCGGTGCCCCTTCATATAAAACGGGAACGGGAGCGGGGGTTTAACCAGGCATATCTGCTGGCGGCCGTTGTGAGCCGCCATACCGGCATTCCCATTTTCAAAGGCTTCATAAGGGTGAAGCCCACAGAACACCAGACCCTGCTTGATAAACCTTTAAGGGAGCAAAACCTTTCAGGGGCCTTTGAAGTGGTGGATAAGGCCGTGTTGAATGGCAAAACTCTGCTTTTAATAGATGACGTTTATACTACCGGCTCCACCGCCGATGAATGTTCCAGGACTCTTATAAATGCCGGAGCCGATTGCGTATTTGTATTGACATGCGCTCGAGGATGAGAGGAGGTGAAAAAATGGAACTTCGAAACTGCCCGGTCTGTGGGAAACTTTTCGTATACACCGTTAGAAACCTGTGCCCGGATTGTGTTAAAAAGGATGAAGAAAACTTTGATAAAGTCCGCCGGTACCTCCATGATTTTCCCATGGCTACCCTTGAAGAAATTGCGGAAAATACGGGGGTTCCTGCCAAGAGTGTCCTGGAGTACTTAAAAGAGGGCAGGCTCATGTTGAAAAAGAGCAACCTGAACGTTTTAAGCTGCGAGATGTGCGGCTCGCCGATCCTTACGGGCAGGTACTGCGAAAAATGCGCCAGAGAAATAAAAAATAAAATGGATAGCTTGAAGTACAGGGCTATTGGGTTAAATGAAGACATGAAGGGAACCCTTCACCTTTCCAAGCTGCGAAAACGTGAAAAGTAGAAAAAGCTCCCATAAAACCTGAGAAATAAAGAGATATCAGGGCATAAATCAGCTCTGAGGCCGTATATAATGCTCACTTTTCAATGGGATGTTTCCGATAAATATAACAGCAGAAGAAATAATGAGGGGGCATTTGTATGAATATTTCCCGAAGCCAGCTGGATAGTTTTATACGCATATATTCTGAAAATGGAAGGCAAACCCGGAGCAAGGACATAGACAAATCCAAAACTGCTCACGGTGACAGCATAAGTCTTTCTGCAGAGGCAAGGGAATTATTAAATGCCGTAAAGTCCACTATGACCCATGAGGAAGTAAGGGAGGAAAAAGTAGCCCTGTTGAAGGAAAAAATAAACAAGGGCACTTACAATATCGACGGCCAGCTGGTGGCCGAAAAGATGATCGAGGAGCATTTTAACGGCAAATTGATTTAGGGGGAAAACGATAAGGGGGAAACGGGGGCTTTAAAATGGAAACCGCAGACAATGTATATTTTGCTGAGCTCATGGAGGAATTAAACAAGGAACTGGCCATCTATAAAGAGCTCTTGTCCATAGCCGGGAAAAAAACCGATATCCTTGTCAAAGGCGATGTAAAGGTACTGGAGGAGATCACCGAAATCGAACAGGATCTGGTTTTAAAGCTGGGAAGGATAGAGGCTAGAAGATGTGATATCGTAAAACAGATCGCAGCTTTTTACAAGAAAGAAGTAGCTGATGTAAATGCCCGTTTCTTTGAAAGCGTTTTGCCAGAGGATAAACTGACGGAATTTACCCGCATTTTTCAGGAACTGAAAGATGTCCTGGCCAAACTCGAGCAAAAAAACAAAACCAATGAAAAATTGATAAAGCGGGCTCTTGACTATATAAAATTTTCTATTGAGATAATCACCGAAGCGGGAAAAGAAACAGCAGTATATGATGCGAAGGGAAAAAATTCCGGAGAAGGAGCGCTGCGCCTGATAGATAAAAAAGCATAAGGCGGTGAAGCAATGTATTCGAGTTTTTTCGGCATAGAGATTGCCAAAAAAGCCCTTTTTGCCCAGCAGCGGGCCCTGGAAAACGTATCGCACAACGTGGCCAATGCCAACACCCCGGGGTATTCCCGGCAGAGGGCGATAATGGAATCGACATATATGAAACCGTACGGCGGTACCAATCTGGCCGGGACCGGCGCCTATCAGCTTGGCTCCGGAGTGAAAGTGGAAGATATAGCCAGAGTGCGGGATTCCTTTAAAGACATGCAGTTTCGGGAGGAGAACTCCAACCTGGGTTTTTGGGAATTTCAGGCGGATTCACTGACACAGATCGAATCGATCTTCAACGAGCCTTCGGATATAGGAATATCATCGGTACTGACAGCATTCTGGAATTCTCTGGAAGAACTTTCAAAAAATCCTGAGGCTGTGGAAATAAGGGAAACGGTGAAGGAAAACGCCGTTACCCTGGCAGACACCATAAACCATACGGCAAATCAGTTGCAGCAGATACTGGATGATGTGAACTTCAGGCTCTCTGTGAAAATAGATGAGGTAAACAACCTGGCCAGGCAGATCTCCGAGCTCAATGCCCAGATAAGCCAGACGGAAATAGTGGGCGTTACCGCCAGCGACCTCAGGGATAAAAGGGACCTTTTGCTGGACGACCTTTCCAAGCTGGTCAACATAGATACCTACGAAGACCAGAACGGCGTGTTTACCGTGACGGTGGGCGGTTCTATTCTGGTTAAAGGTTCGGACTATGAGACCGTGAAACTGGATGATGGTGGAGATCCCAGCAACACTTCACCTATTGTTAAATGGTCCGGCTACGGAACGGCAGTAAACCTGTCAAAAGGTGAGCTGAAAGGCCTGATCAACCTCAGGGACGACAAGATAAAAGCGTACCAGGACAAACTCAAAAACTTTACCGCAACTTTAGCAGCGGAATTCAATAACATTCACCGCCAGGGATACGGACTTGACGGCAGCCAGGGAGATTTTTTCAAAGATTCATCAAACCTCGGCTCGGGGGAGATCATCGCCGTAGATGATAGGATCTTGAACGATCTCAGCAAAATAGCCGCTGCTAAAAGTTTGGATGCAGTTTCGGGCAAACCCCTTTCCGGAGACAACCAGAATGCCCTGGAACTGGCAAATCTAAAGTACAGCAAATTCTCGATAGACGGTCAAAATATAACCCTTGACGATTATTACGGTGCACTCATTTCGAAACTGGGAGTCGATTCCCGGGAAGCCCAGCGCATGGTAGACAGCCAGGAAGTAATAGTAAGCCAGCTGGACGAACAGAGAAAAGAAATTTCCGGCGTTTCATTGGATGAAGAAATGGCAAAGATGATCATGTACCAGCACGCATATAACGCCGCCGCCAGGGTTGTTACTGCTATTGATGAAATGTTAAATACCATCGTGAACGGAATGGGCATAACAGGAAGGTAGTGATATCATGCGCATAACTCAGGGAATGATAACAGAAGCATTTATGAGAAATCTTTCCTACAACCTGAAAAATCTCAATGATAAAGAAAACATGCTTTCATCGGGCAAGAGGATAAGGCGCCCCTCCGATGACCCGGTTTCCGCCGTCCTTGCTATGAGAATAAGAAATACCCTTTCTGGCATCGAGCAGTATAATAAGAATGTAAACGATGCCCTCACCTGGCTTGAAAACACCGAGTCGGCTCTGGCAAATGCCGGCGACATCCTCCAGCGCATCCGGGAACTTACGGTCAATGCGGCCAACGGGACCCTGACTCCACAGGACAGGCAGACTATACTGGACGAGGTATCCCAGCTCAAACTGCAGCTGCTGCAGGAGGCCAACACGAGCTATAACAACAGATATCTGTTCGGCGG
The DNA here is from genome assembly GCA_012840135.1 of Thermoanaerobacterales bacterium. Taxonomy (GTDB): domain Bacteria; phylum Bacillota; class Thermosediminibacteria; order Thermosediminibacterales; family Tepidanaerobacteraceae; genus Biomaibacter. The sequence goes on along the minus strand of DUMA01000023.1, from coordinate 43,661 downwards.
GTATGCCACGGATCAGAAGCCTTTCTATATTGACAGCAGCACCGGCAAAATAACAGCAAATGCCAGCGCCGCGGGAACGTTTAAATATAATCTTGGAATGAATAATGATATAGAAGTAAATGTACTGGGCACTGATGTATTTAAAGATTTATTTGCCACAGTGGAATCCATAGAGGCGGATCTTCAGGCCAATGATGCCGCTGCACTGTCGTCCAGGCTGGCAGATCTTGACAGTGCCATCGACACCGTCCTGAAATACCGCTCCCAGATAGGCGCCAAATCTAACCGGCTGGACGCCACCAAGACAAGGCTTGATTCCAATGAAGTAGATTACACCGACCTTCTCTCCAAAACCGAAGATGTGGATATAGCCAAAACCATCATGGATCTCAAGATGGACGAAAATGTATACCGCGCTTCCCTTGCCGTGGGCGCCAGAATAATTCAGCCCACGCTTGTGGATTTTCTAAGATAAAGATATGTGTGCTTAAAAGTTCTTTTAAAAATATTCCGGTAGATTAGTCTACATCTTAAGAATTCGAAGTGAAATTAGATGTTATTGTTATATATCCAGGATTTAGGGCGGCCGGTATCCTGATATAGTTTTTGACCGGATGTTAATTTGTTTTCAGTGATTTTTGAATTTGGCGGCAGGTGATATATCATACTGGCCTACAATCTCGATATAAGGTTTGGATTTGGTAGGCTCGGCATAAATACATACCGAGGCGGCATCGGTATAAAAACCGACCTTCATTCGGGCTTTGACATGAGGATAAAAAAGCCCGATATTGCTATTTCTACAGAATATCCGAAGATAGATATAGACTTTTCCCTCTGCCGGGCAGAGATGGGTTATCCCACCCTTCCCGAAGCTGCCGTCAACTGGCGGGACGAAGGGAAACAGGCAGCATCGGACTACATCGACATGAAGGTGGCCGAAGGTAACGCCCTGGCTGACATACACAAAGGAGTATCCATTCAGGACATTGCCTACGATCAGGCCTTTCCCGAGCCGCCTGACTTCAACGTGGACCTTATTCCAAAATCCAGACCAGGCATAACGGTCCAAACCGGGCAGGTTACCATCGAATATGTGCCCGGCGATATAGCTGTCTCCACAAATCCTTTTCCGGTGAGATTCAGTTTCGACCGGGCCAAAGTGGATATATATCTTGATAAAAAACCTTATATAGATATAAAAGCTGTTTATGTGGGGAAGAATTTTGATAAAAGAATCTGAGCGCAAGTTTCTGTCTTAAATTCTGTCTTCAAATGTCCATGTGACGGCAAGGCACCTGACCGTTCACCTGGATCTTCTAAAGTCTGGAGGAAGGGGGACATAAAATGTATATAGACACAAGAAGATTCGGCCGGCTGGATATAGATGAATCAAAGATCATCTCCTTCGTGAACGGCCTGATGGGATTTGAAACCTTGAAAAAATACGTTATTATAGATCATCCCGGAAGTCAGGTATTAAAATGGCTCCAATCCGTCGATGACCCCGATATCTCCCTGCCTGCGGCGGACCCCACGGCTTTTTTCCCCGATTATTCGCCTTCCATAAATCGAGAAGATTTAAAATCCATAGGGCTTGATAGCATAGAAAGCGCCATCATACTGTGCATCATCACCGTGCCCGCCGACATCCGGAAGGCCACCATAAACCTTAAGGCCCCCGTAGTATTGAACCCCTCACGCCGCCTGGCGGACCAGATGATAGCCGAAAACCCCGAGTACAAGGTGAGGCACCCTCTCCCGCTTGCTCAAAAGCAGGAAGGACGGTGTGCCGGATGCTGATATTATCCCGCAAGGTAGGGCAGAGCCTTTCCATAGGAAAAGACATAACCATAAAGATCCTTGAAATCGAGGGCGACCGGGTCCAGGTGGGCATAGAGGCGCCGAAGGAAATGAAGGTCCTCCGCACCGAGCTTTACGAGGAGATAACCGGCGAAAACCGCCAGGCAGTAAAAGTTCCGGATGATATCGTTAAGAGTCTAAAGATATAGGAAATATAAAGACAAATTATTCTTTTGTTTTTCACGCTTGACCGTTCAATCTGCGGCTTTTTATTTTTGCCTATTGCTAAAGGGATTGATATGCAATACAATATTGACAGAAATGTTTTAATACGGCTTTCCGTAATGCATTTCAAAAAAGCCACTACTATTTAATTGCTTATAATAAAAGCTTTTTTATAAAGCGGGGATTGTTTATGGTTTCAGTCGAGTCAATAGGTAACGGGCATGACAAAATAAAAGCATTTAATAAGGGCGAGATTTTAGAAAAATTGGATAAAATCTTTAAAAAATATACTTCTATTGAAAAAGTATTGCTTTTTGGCTCAAGGGCAAGAGACGATTTCAGCAAAACATCCGATATAGACATTGCAGTTTTTTCAGAGGATATTTCTGATAGAGACTTTAATCTTCTGATTGATGAAATAAATCAGATAGATACCGCCTTGTCTTTTGACATCGTCCATTACAACAAACTGGCCAAAGAGTCTTTAAGAGACAGAATACTGAGGGACGGAGTGGTGCTGTATGAAAGAAAGGATCACAGAAAGATTTGAGGACTACAGGAAAGCTCTCAAAAGCCTGGAAGAAGGGCTGCAAATCGAGCCGTATGATGATATTATCGTCGATGGTGTCATTCAGAGATTCGAATTCACTTTCGAACTGGCATGGAAACTCATGAAAGACTGCCTGGAATATGAAGGTATTGAAGCAAAAAGCCCCAGATCTGCTATCAAGGAAGCTTACCGGATTGGGATGGTAAGTGATGGCGACGGCTGGATAGATATGATGATCGACAGAAACAGAACATCCCATATCTACGATGAAAATGAAGCAAGGGCGATATATAAAAAAATAAAAGTAAATCATATACATCTGTTAAAAGAGCTTTTGAACAAAATCCAGCAGAGATTGGAAGGATATTAAATGGTATAATAATACTGCAGGCAATTATTGAGAAAATATTTAAAAAACGGAGGAATATATATGCCTTCGACAGAAATGACGAGCTATAGAGAGTACATGAAAAAAATGTTAGAGATGGAAAAACAAAAACTGGCCGAGCGATATGAAAAAGCCTGGGGAGTCGCAAAGCAAATCGCCTATCTTCTTCGCCAAAAGTACGGTGCAAACAAGGTTTGGGTTTTCGGTTCTCTTACGAATAAAGAGATGTTCAACCAGTGGTCCGACATTGATATTGCTGTCGAAGGAATACCAAGCGAATATTATTATAAAGCCGTGGCTGAAGTTATCTCCTTCTCACAGGAATATAAAATAGACATAGTAGACGTTTTTGAGTGCAGCCCCTTAATGCAAGAAAATATTCAAAGAGAGGGGATATTGATATGATTAATAAATATCTAACCTTATCCGCCAGGATAAAACAGGAATTATCAGAAATAAACTTCAGCCTTGAACGGGCTATGCCCTTAATTTTCTTCCTGAAAAAATGAAACCTTTAGTAGAAAAAATAGATGATATTTACAGCAAACTCAAGGAACAGCTGGAAAAGTTCTGCGATTTTTTAGAAAAGATATAGACTGTTTATTATTATACCTTCATTTGTTTTTTGCAGCCAAAACTTATGAAGATAGATAAAATGGACATTGATAGCAATGCTGTATATTAGTAATTATATTTGTCGAAATCTAAATAAGAACCGTCCAAGCTATAAAAAGTGAGTGAGCTCTATAATGGTTACAGATGCCTTAGATGATTATTATCAAAAATATAAAGGATTATATAAAAGTAAATCACAATTGATTAGAGTTATTTCCGAAAACTGGTTTAAAGACCATATGTATTGTCCTTTTTGTACAGAAGATAGAATAATCACATTTAATAACAATCATCCCGTGGCGGACTTTTTTTGCGATCAATGCAATGAGCAATTTCAATTAAAATCCAAAAAGCTTAAATTCGGAAATGCCATTACAGATGGGGAATATAACAAAATGATGGAAGCTATATATTCAAATTCGGTACCGAATTTAATACTTATGAGTTACAGTTCGTCATATGATTTTATTTACGACCTGCTTATTATCCCAAAAGAATTCATTTTGCCCGGTATTATTCAAAAAAGAAAGCCCTTATCGCTTAAAGCTAAAAGGTCAGGATGGACAGGTTGCAACATCATTTTAAAAAATATTCCGGATGCAGGTAAAGTGTTTGCTATAAAAGGGAAAAACGTTATAGATAAAAAAGAAGTGAGGGAAAAAGTTGCGAAAATCGCTTTTTATAGAAAAATGAAAGAGATTGAAGGAAGAGGTTGGATCAGTGATGTTTTAAATGTGATTTCAAATATTAAAAAAGATGTTTTTGAATTGGACGATGTGTATAATTATGCTACATTCTTAAAAAATCTTCATCCTAACAATAATAATATTGAGGCAAAAATAAGGCAACAGCTACAAATATTGCGAGATAATGGTATAATTGAATTTTTGGGAAGAGGTAGATACAAGAAGATTTAATCATTTTTTAAATAAAAAAGATATTATAAAGTGGTTCAAAAATGTAATAGAGGGAGGGCAGCCTTTTATGAAAACCTTTCAGGTTGAAATAAAAGAAACCCTTTGCATGACAGTCGAAATCGCAGCAGAAAATGCACAACAAGCGGAAGCGATAGTGCGGGAGGCATATATCAATGAAGACTACATTCTCGATGCTGAACACTTTGTAGGAGTAGAGTTTACTGCCCGGGAAAAAGAAATCGAAGCACAAAGCAGTGCCTAAAAGCACCATGAGTATGACATCTAATTGCTGGTTAATTAATGGTTAACAAGTTAACCCTGGTCAAGCACCGGATAAAAGACCTTATGCCCTGTGGTGTGTGTGAGAGGATAGGGGTTAATCACCACCTACTACTCGATAAAAAATCAACTCATGTATTTTTAAGGATGGTGAATATGAAAGGAGTTATATTAGCAGGCGGAACAGGCTCGAGACTATTTCCTTTGACAAAAGTTACAAATAAGCATTTACTTCCGGTAGGGAAATACCCAATGATTTATTACCCCATATACAAATTAATCGAAGCCGGTATAAGTGAAATACTTGTTGTAACAGGAAAAGAACATATGGGAAGTGTAGTAAACCTGCTGGGCAGTGGGTATGAATTCGGAGTAGAATTTACATATAAAATTCAGGATCAGCCAGGTGGTATTGCTCAGGCGCTGGGATTAGCAGAACACTTTGTAAATGGTGACAGATGCGTGGTCATTTTAGGTGATAATATTTTTGAAGATAATATAAGCCCATATGTTGATAATTTCAGAAAACAACCAATGGGAGCCAAGATTTTATTAAAACAAGTGCCTGATCCCCACAGATTCGGAGTGGCTGAATTAGTAGAGGATAAAATTGTATCCATTGAGGAGAAACCCAAAAATCCTAAAAGTAATTACTGCGTAACAGGAATTTACATGTATGACAGTAAAGTATTTGATATAATTAAAACATTAAAACCTTCCGGTAGGGGAGAACTTGAAATAACAGATGTCAACAATGAATATATAAAGGAAGGGATATTGACATATGACATTTTAAAAGGCCCATGGACAGATGCGGGCACGTTTGTATCTTTAAGAAGGGCTAATGAACTATCATATAACATAGAATTGAACTTTACCGAAGCTTTAAAATACGCAGCAGCAACAAGGGAAATGGAGGCAGAAAAATGGGTGAATTGATTAAGGGTGTTCAAATAAAAAATCTTATTAAGCATGTTGACGACAGAGGATTTTTTATGGAAATACTGCGGGATGATGACAATCTTTTAAAGAGGTTTGGACAAGCATCAATGTCCTTTACATATCCTGGCGTAATAAAAGCATTTCATTATCATAAATTGCAGGATGATTTATGGTTTTTCCCCAAAGGCAATGCCCAGGTGGTGTTACATGATTTGCGAGAAGATTCGCCTACAAGGGGAATGACCAATGTGTTTTATATGGGCGAAAACAATCCCATACTTCTCTTTATACCTGTAGGTGTTGCCCATGGATATAGGGTTTTAGGCAATGAACCGGCCATAATTACATACTTTACTACAATGGCGTATAACAGGGAAAACCCCGATGAATATAGGATACCCTGGGATGACCCGGAAATAGGATTTGATTGGGCTACTAAGAACAGGTGAGGTGCCGCAATGAAAATATTAGTGACAGGTGGAGCAGGCTTTATCGGCAGCAATTTTATAAGATACATGTTAAAACAGCACGAAGATTATAAAATAATAAACCTCGATAAGCTTACATACGCGGGGAATCTTGAGAATCTTAAAGATGTAGAGGATAATCCAAATTATATTTTTATAAATGGTGACATTACCGATAAAAACCTGGTTGAAAGCCTATTTTTTTCCTATGATATCAACTACGTAATAAACTTTGCGGCAGAATCCCATGTAGATAGGAGCATAGAAGATCCGCAAATATTTCTAAAAACAAATGTTATTGGGACACAAGTTTTGCTGGATGCTTCAAAGAAAGTTAATGTTAAAAAGTTTTTGCAGGTTTCTACAGATGAGGTTTATGGGTCCTTGGGGCCAACAGGCTATTTTACGGAGCAGTCGCCACTATCCCCAAATAGCCCATACTCTGCGAGTAAAGCATCTGCAGATTTGTTGGTAAAGGCATATGCTCATACTTATGGATTGCGGGTAAATATAACCAGGTGCTCAAACAATTACGGCCCACATCAATTTCCCGAAAAACTCATACCCCTTATGATTATCAATGCAATGAATGATAAGGATTTACCTGTATATGGCGATGGGCTAAATATAAGGGACTGGATTTATGTAGAAGATCATTGTAGGGCTATTGATATGATACTACATCATGGTACGGTCGGCGAGATTTATAATATTGGGGGCAATAATGAGAAGACAAACATAGATATAGTAAAATACATATTAAAAGAAATTGGCAAACCTGAATCTCTGATAAAATACGTAAAAGATCGGCCGGGTCATGACAGGCGCTATGCCATAGATTCTACTAAGATGCAAGAGGAATTAGGTTGGAAGCCTTTATATAGTTTCGAAGAGGGAATGAAAAAGACAATCAAATGGTATTTAGACAACAAAGGATGGTGGCAAAAGATAGTCACCGGAGAGTACCGTGATTATTATGCAAAAATGTATGCAAACAGGTAGGTGCTTTACTTGAAAGTGCTGATTACAGGGAAAAACGGGCAGTTGGGTTTTGACTTCTATCAATTATTAAAAGGAAAGGAAGATGTGGTGGCAGCCGGCAGAGATGATTTTGATGTAACCGATTTAGATAGCGCAAATAAATTTATAAGAGAATATATGCCTGATATTGTAATACATTGTGCTGCATATACAAAAGTGGATGACAGCGAAAAACATATAGATATTGCTTACAAAGTAAATGCTATAGGTTCCGGCAATATAGCATCTATATGCAGTGATATTGGTGCAATAATGGTATACATATCGACAGATTATGTCTTTGATGGAGAAAAATCGATGCCGTATAACGAATTTGACATCCCAAACCCAATCAATGTTTACGGCAAAAGTAAATTGACGGGTGAAAATATTGTAAAAGAAATACTTGACAAGCATTATATAGTTCGAACATCCTGGTTATACGGCAAAAATGGTAACAACTTCGTAAAGACGATGTTAAGATTAAGCAAGATGAAAGACGAAATAAAGGTTGTAAATGACCAACATGGTACTCCGACATATACCAAGGATTTGGCAGAAGGTATTTATTTTTTAATCAAGTCAGGAGCGTATGGCATATATCATATGACCAACAGCGGTATGACCACATGGTATGAGTTTGCTAGAAAAATATTTGAGTTATCAGGTATTAAGACACAAGTAATGCCAATCAGTTCAGAAGAATACAATTCTCCCGCTAAAAGACCCAAGTATTCGGTACTTGATAATTTTATTTTAAGACATCGATTTGATTATAAATTAAGGAATTGGGAAGATGCGATAAAAGAATTTTTAATAGGTCTAGATTAGCAATACGTTATTTATATCACAATATGGAATTGGGTGAGCAAATGAAAATAATGTATATAAGTTCAGGATTTCCATGGCCTCATAATAATATAGATTATTCCATTATAAATGGATTTCTAAAATTAGGACAAGAGATAATAGCGGTTGATGTGAGAGAAGTATATAATGATGAGTTTTATAATGTTTTGGATCAATTTTGTCCGGATTTTATATTGACATTACATGGAATAAATTTAAATATTAATAAGGTTATTGAAATAAAGAAACTGGGTTATAAAATTGGAGTCTGGTTAGTCGATGATCCTTATGAAATCGATAATAGCATAAAGTATGCAATAAATTATGACTACATTTTTGATACCGAAAGAAGTGTTATTGATTTATATAAAAAATATGTAATAAATTCATATTATCTTCCATTAGGAAGCAACGAAGATGTTTTTAATAAAACTCATGATAGCAGATATTATTCTGATATATGTATCATTGGCTCAGCATTTCAAAGCAGATTAGATATAATCGACGAATTATATGATATTATTGTTCTATACAATGTAAAAATTATAGGCAGATGGTGGGAGAAACTTAAATGCTATGACATGATAAAGAATAAAGTTCTACCTCAAATAACAACAGATGAAGAAGCAGCGAGATACTATTCCAATTCTAAAATTAATCTTAATATACATAGAAGTTTCGATGATAGAACATTTGATTTAAACAAGTCGCACATTAAGGCAATTTCACCAAATAACAGGACTTTTGATATATCAGCAGCCGGGGGATTTCAAATTGTTGATTATCGAGAGGATTTAGAGAGGTTTTATAAAATAGGCGAGGAAATAGTCGTTTATGATGGGATTGATGACTTAATAAACAAAATTCAATATTATTTAAAACATGATGATGAAAGAACAAAGATTGCGGAGAAAGCATACCAAAGGACTATGAAAGAATATTTGTTTACGAATAGGTTAAGTAAAATGTTAGAAATAATAAGCAAATAAAATTTTAATTGCTGAGGTGGAAGTATTGAAGTTAAAATTTAAAATAACAACTAGTTATGATAAATATCAATTATATACTAAAATACCGAATATTGATTGGGAGCTTTTTTCTGTAAATGTTCATATACTGAATAACCAGATGTTCTTTGATTTATTATTATTTAGCGAAAAAAGTAATAAATTAGTACCTATATTTCTCAATACATTGAATGATTATGATGAAATAGAGATACCCTCAATGCTTATTTCTATAGATAACAATACGCTAAATAAAGTATATTTAGAAGCAGTAAATATTATAAGTAGTAAGAAGTCTATACGTCAACCTAATGATATTTTTTTACCGACTTATTGAGTAAGGTAGATGTATTAAGGGCCAATATTAATCCACAAAGAAGACCAATAGTAGGACTTAATGATTATATGAATACAATAAAATTTATTTGTAACTATACTCATATAAGACAAATAATAGAGGACTTTGAGAAAGGAAATTATAACAAAAAATACAAGATATTAGATTGTGGATGTGGATGCGGATATGGTTCTATTATTTTAGGAGGGCTACCCAATTCTCAAGTTATTGGGGCAGATATTGACAATGAAGCGGTAACCCTGGCGAATCTAATAAATATTGAAAGGAAAAATGTAAGCTATGTAAAATCTTCTTTTGAGGGCCTGAGAGATAAAGGATATAAATTTGATTGTATTGTGAGTCTTGAGACTTTGGAGCACGTGGAAGCACCGGAGAAATTTGTGAAAGATGCTTTAAAACTGTTAAATGATGATGGTCTTTTAATTGTTTCAATTCCTCATTGGAGATACCATGGCACTGATTTAAATTCCGATCATGTAGCGAACTGGAGTATAGAAAAAGGCAAAAAGTTTTTTAGTAAGTTGTTTACTAGATACAAATTTTTTGTAGCAGAAGTAGTTGATTTAAAAGATGTGCTAAATTCAACATTTGATTTTAAGGAAGTTAATGAATGCAATTATAAAAAAGTTGAACATATGTTTTTTATATGTAATAAAAGGGACATTAAAGTCGATAATCAAGTGGTATCTATAAGTAGAAAACAAAAGTTAAGAATATTGTTTGTCAACCATTCTGTGCCACCTTATGAATATACAGGTACACCTATCTCAACATATACCGAGATGATATCATTACAGCAATTAGGTCATGAAACGGCTGTATTAATACCTAACAAAGGTACATCGGTTGGTCCAATAAAAGAATTCGTAAACAATATTACTATATATAAAGTACCTTCATTAAGTTGGGGTCAAACATTTTTAGAGGATGCTTATTTTGGATACAACATAAGAAATTATTTGAGTATAGTCGAAGATGTTATTAAGGATTTTGGCCCTGACATTGTACATATAAATGACTATGTTTTTATGTCTGCAAAAATTATAGAACTCTTTGAAGCTATAGGCTTACCCATGGTCAGGTTTGTACATGCTATGGAGGAATTATGCTTTAGAACACATCCATTTTACAAAGATGAACTTTGTAATGGTCCTGAAACACCTATAAAATGCGCTAAATGTATTTTAAAGGATAATTATAATAGAAATAATGTTTTTCGTTTGAGAAATGAATCCAATTATTTATGTAAAATAAATGCTAGATTTGAGTATATAAACTATCTCTATAGCAAATATGATGCAATTTTATTTATGACAGATAAATGGAAGGAATACATAAGTAAATTTATTAAGTATGACAAAACGAAGAGTTTTATAGTGCCGCTAGGTATTAATTTATCTGTAAAGAGAGAAGAACAGATAAAGAAAACTAATGATGTTATAAATTTTGTGTATATAGGAACTATGGCGAAAGTTAAAGGAGCCAATTTACTTTTAGATGTATTTAGTGATAAAGAAATATTAGAAAAAAACTTTACATTAAATATTTTTGGTGTTGCCGAGGACGATTTACAAAGCAAAATTCGAGACGTTGAAATTATATCTAGAGGCAAAGTAAAATATATGGGTCCGTATAAGAAGGAAAATTTATCACTATTATTAGATAAAAAAGATATGGGAATCATGCCTTCTTATAGTGAAACTTATTCAATTACAACAAGAGAGCTGTTGTATATGGGTATTCCTTCAATAGTTTCAGATATATATGGAATTGCAGATATAGTTAAAGACGGGTACAACGGTTTAGTTTTTAAAACTGGAGATTTTCAAGGTTTGAAGCAAAAGGTAATGATGGTATTAAAGGACAAATCTTTAATTGATAAATTAAAGAAAGGGGCAATAAATACAAGTATACCTACACCTGAGGATGAAGCAAAGCAACTGGAAAATATATATTTGAATATATTGAGCAGTGATTAAAATTAGACTTGATGGAAGGAGAAAACTATGATTAAAGGGCTTTGTAGTATTATAGTATTGACATGCAATCAATTGGAATATACGAAAAAATGTCTTAATAGCGTGCGAATATATACAGATGTGCCTTATGAAATTATTATTGTTGATAATGGTTCTACCGATGGAACTGTTGATTTTCTTGAAAAGCAAAATGATATTACCTTAGTAAAAAATGATAAAAATCTTGGTTTTGCTAAGGGGTGCAATCAGGGAATCAAGATTTCAAAAGGCGAATTTATTGTTTTGTTAAATAACGATACAATAGTTACAAAAAATTGGCTTCGCAATTTGGTAGACTTTATGAATAATCATGAGGATGCGGGCATTGTAGGCCCCGTTACAAATAATGTTTCAGGGATGCAAAAAATTAATGTTGATTTAAAAACAATTGATGATATCCATAAATTCGCAGATAAATATAATAATAGTGATTTAAGATATAAAAAGGTTATGAGATTAGTTGGCTTTTGCATGATGATTAGGAGACAATTATTGGATGAAATCGGTTTATTAGATGAGAATTTTGGCATTGGAAATTTTGAAGATGATGATATCTGCATTAGGACAATTCTAAATGGTAAATCCCTTTATATGTTAGAATCCACATTTATTTATCATTATGGCAGTGTGACATTTAGGGGAAATAATTTAAATTATAAAAAAATAATGGAAGATAACATGAAATATTTTTTAACCAAATGGGGATTTAGTTCTGGTTATTACAGAAATTACAATTCAATTATAATGACAAAGATTCCGATAAGAACAAACCGCGTATTAGATATCGAATGTGGATTAGGGGCGTTAGGCCTTGAATTAAGGAATTTAAATAAAGATATTGAGGTACACGGCATTGAAAAAAATGAAAATGTAGCAAAGATAGCATCAAAGATTTTAGACAAGGTATATATAGGAGATGCCGAACAAATAGTTAATGAACTTGAAGAAAATTATTATGATGTAGTGGCCTTAGGCGATGTATTAGAGCATATGCATAATCCATGGGAGTTTATAAAAAAGATAAAAAGGTTATTAAGTAAGAATGGTATTATTGTTACAAGCATTCCGAATATAAACAATATCAGTATTATAAAAGGTCTTTTATCCGGAAAATGGGAATATGCAGATGCGGGATTATTAGATAGGACACATATAAGATTTTTTACTTATAATTCCATTAAAAAAATGTTTGACGATGCGGGATATTATATAAAAGATGTTACTAAATTAGTTTCGGGAATCGAATCATCAAGGGATAATACATTTTTATATTATCTTGATAATATAGCAAAAATTTTAGGATATTCATATAACTACAAAAATGAAGGTGATGCATATCAATATGTTATAGTTGCAGCCAAGAAAGTGCCTTCCACCCTCTCCCTCTGCCTCATCACAAAGGACGAAGAAAAGAACATTGCCCGCTGTATAAATAGTGTCAAGGATATCGTGGATGAGATCGTGGTGGTAGATACAGGCTCGAAGGATAAGACGGTGGAGATAGCAGAAAGCTTTGGTGCAAAGATTATACATGTGAAGTGGGAAGATGATTTTGCCAAGGCCCGGAATATTGCCATAGAAAATGCCAAGAGTGACTGGATACTTTTCCTTGATGCCGATGAGGAGATAAAAAAAGAAGATGTGGGGAAAATACGGCCGCTGCTGAATGATGACACTGTGGAAGCATATATATTGAAGTTTGTGAGTTTTTTAGGGACAAATATAAACAACAAAGTTACAGAAGAAAATTATAACTTTCGTTTATTTAGAAACAACGGTAGATTGAGATACATATATCCGATTCATGAAAATCTTAGAAATGTGGAAAAAGGAGAGGTCCCAGTATACAAAAAAGCCGATGTTACCATTCTTCATTACGGATACTTATTGGAGACAATTATAAGAAAGGAAAAGTCCCAAAGGAATATAAGCATTATTTCCAGATATCTATTGGAGCACCCCGAAGATAAGTTCCAACATGGGAATTTGGCGGTAGAATATTTCAACATAGGAGAATATCATAAAGCGCTAAAACATCTGCTGATTGCCACTAAAGGTATGGACGTGAAAACAAATGGAGCGACCAGGCTTTTGCGATATCTAATATTAACATATTCTGCTTTAAAGGATTATGATATGGCACTGAGGATTATAAGAGATGCGAAGGAGTATTATGCGGATGTCCCGGATTTTAAATTCTTCGAAGGCACGATATACATGGATCAGAAAAGGTATGAGAAAGCCATAGAAATGTTCAAAGAGTGCCTCTCCATGGGTGAATATAAGGGCATTTTTGTAACCATGGGCGGGACAGGCAGCTACAGGGCGAGGTATATGATAGGTTTGTGCTATGAGAAGCTAAACCGCCTCAATGATGCTATAAAAGAATATATAGAACTCTTGAAGGAAAATCCGAATTACCAGGAAGTTTTTATAAAGCTTTTTGATATCTTTGTAAAAAATGAAAAGCCCGAGGATGTAAAAGAGTTTTTTGACAAATATGTGGGCAAGAGTTCCCCTGTAAACTTTGCTATCCTGGCAAGGCTTTATATGAATGTGGGCAGGTTTGATATTGCAAAAGAATATCTTGACAATATTAGTATCGATGTTGAAGGATTAAACAACTTAAAAGGTTTAGCGTACATGGGTATGAAGGACTATGAAAATGCTGTAAAACACTTTGAGATGGAATATGGAAAAGCTAAAGAAGAAGCCCTCTACCATGAAGTTTTATGCCACATAATATCGAAAAATATTGATAAAGCAAAAGAATTATTGTGGAAGATACCGGATTCATCGGATAAAAAACTATACATGGCGATAATCGGTGATATAAAAGCAAAATATGATGAGGTGAAAGATAGCTTCTTCCAGTTGTTAGATACTCTTATCAAAATAAAAGAATTCGATCTGTATAATGACGTCTTGAATCTATATGTTTTGCAGTTTGCAAGGGAGGATTTCGAAAGGTACGGGCAGCTGATGATTAATTACGGCCTGGAGGAGCTGGCAATGGAGGCTTATATTAAAGCAGCCGGCTTACACAGCCAGAATCCAGAGGTATACCGCTACCTCGCCCAGAAAGCAATGGATAAGAATATGTTAGATGAAGCATTATCCTTTGCTGCCAGAGCTTATGAGATTGATAAGATGGATGTAGATAATTATGCATTGATATATAAAATCTACAGGGCTATGGACAAAAATGATGAAGCAGAAGAAGTCAATTTAACGGTAAAAGAGTTATATCCTGAAATAGACCTTGCAGAGATGGTTATATAACTTATATTGAATATTCGACAATAATTATACCAAAATTAAATATGGAAATGGGAAAAGGTAAATATGAAATAAAAATTTGGTTATATGACAAAATTTGAGTAGAAATGGCGAAATATCATATTTTTTCACCATTAATTTTTCTGAACATATATCGATAATAAAAGTGAAAGTGAAAATAAAGTTTCGGGACCGGCCGGACCGAAAGATTACTTATCCCGCAGGGAAGCGGGAAATAAAAAAATCAGGGAGGATGATTTTATGATTATCAATCACAACATCAGTGCCTTGAATGCTTATAGGCAGTTGACCGTAAACAACACAAATATGCAGAAATCGTTGGAAAAATTGTCATCAGGCTATCGGATAAACAGAGCCGGCGACGATGCTGCGGGCCTTGCCATCAGTGAAAAGATGCGAGGACAGATAAGAGGTTTAAATCAAGCCCAGAGGAATGCTCAAGATGGAATTTCCCTTATACAAACAGCAGAAGGCGCATTAAATGAAACTCATTCAATACTTCAGAGAATGAGAGAACTTGTTGTTCAGGCAGGTAACGGTACGAACAGCAACACAGACTTACAAAATATAGGGAAAGAAATAACAGCTTTACAAGATGAGATTACGAGAATAGCAAGACAAACGCAATTCAACACCAAATCTTTATTAAGCGGCGACTATGCAGCAACAAGCATTGTGTTCCAAATTGGCGCAAATGGCGGTCAAACGATTGATTTAACACTTGCTAATATGGATGCAAGTTCATTAACAGTTAACAATACTTATGTATGTGTTGATGAAAATTTCACCGCAACTTCCGCAAGTGATATGCTTTCCAAGCTCGATGAGGCTATTAATACTGTATCTTCAACAAGAGGCCAACTTGGCGCATTGCAGAACCGCCTTGAACATACCATAAACAATCTTGGTACTGCATCCGAAAACCTCACCGCTGCTGAATCTCGTATCCGTGATGTAGATATGGCAAAAGAAATGATGGAATTCACCAAAAACAGCATATTGAATCAAGCTGCCACGGCAATGCTAGCCCAGGCCAACATGCTTCCCCAGTCGGTGCTGAAGTTGCTAGGATAAAAATAATGTTAAAATTAAGCTTAAGAGGCCCCGGTAATACCGGGGTCATATTTTTAATTGCAGCGAGCCCCTGCCTTTTTTCATTGTCTCTAAAATAAGGATAGATATCGATAAAAAAACATACGAAAAGTATAGCCGCCTTTGCAATTTAAAATTTGCACTTCTATTCAAAAAAGGAATTGGTCGAATCCGCTCCAACTCGAGCCCTGACAATTATGCAAAGTTACGGCATCCTCTTTGGCATATTCAACCAGAAACTGAAAGAATATATGAAATCCGGTACGTTTCCTTCCCAATCAAATATTACGGAGGTGCGATATGATTGAAAAGTTCATCATTGTAAAGGGTATAGGTTTGCTTCATAACGCGCTTCCTTCTGGAGCGCTCGCCCTGAAAAAAATCAATGTGATATACGCCGAGAACGGGCGAGGAAAGTCGACATTCGCGGCTATGTGTCGTTCATTGTCCACTGGTGATGCCCAGACCATCCTTGTGAAGAGGTCGTTGACTATGCTGGAGATTATTCTCCGGCTTTTTTATTTAAAATCTTCCCCCCGTATGAAGGAAAATGTTGAGAAATATCGAATCATAAATTATGTGAAAAATCGATGTAAACCTTACGGTGTGAATCAAAACGACGAGGTATTACAATATTAGACCGAAAAATATATCTTTGATTAAATAAATTGGCCTTGACTAATATAACTTATAAGTTATATAATAGGGGTGCAAGGATGACGGAGGAAAAGCAGGGAAAATGTAAAATTATTTATCCAGAAGAATTTAACTCGAATTATATTTTTACTTATTTTTCATTTAACGAGGAGTTAAAAGTCCTATT
Organism: Thermoanaerobacterales bacterium; assembly: GCA_012840135.1. Classification (GTDB taxonomy): domain Bacteria; phylum Bacillota; class Thermosediminibacteria; order Thermosediminibacterales; family Tepidanaerobacteraceae; genus Biomaibacter. Next base: position 27,008 of record DUMA01000023.1, on the reverse strand, counting down.
AGAAGAGAGCGGCCAAAAGAAAAATTTTTCGCGAAAATATAAAATCAAATTATCGTTTTTAGAAAAACTAAAAAAACAATGTATTTACCAGAAATCATTTGAGCAACTAAAAGATAATGGAATAATATATTCTATAAGGTTTGTTGATAAACAAAATATACGGATATTATTTTCTTTCTTTTACGATAAAGGAAGAGAAATTGTAATATTATTAAATTGTTTCCAGGAGAAAGAAAATAAAAAGAAAACGAGCAGCAAAAGTTATGCAAAAGCAATCGAAGTTGCCAAAGAAAGGATAAATGAGCTTATGGGGACAGGTCTAAAACTAAGTTAAAAGGGAATAATTAAAAGGAAAGGGCTGAAATGGAGGTATAAATATGGATTATAAAATGATGCTGGGGAATCCCTATGATTTAATCGATGAAATAGCTGATGATGAAGAAAAAAAATATTTTGAATTAGATGATATATTAGTTGATATAGCTGTTACTTTAATAAACTATAGAGTAAAAAATAATTTAACACAGAAGGATTTAGCACAAAAATTAGGATGCACCCAGGCGATGGTTTCCAAACTGGAAAGCGGAGAGTATAATCCATCTATTGAACAGTTATGGAAAATATCATCGGCATTAGGTCTGGAGTTTAAAGTTATATTTAGGGAGAAGAAGCAAAATGTAACTGTATGGGATATTACTGAAGGTAATATGTTGAATTTTAATTTTGTAGGTGAAGCAGCATGATAGACTCAAATAAAATAATTGCAATTTTTCAGATGATTGCAAGTAGAGTTGTGAATTTTAAACTGGAAACTAAAGAAGTGGGTAAGAACAAAGAAAAAGTAAATATTAAGAATGATTTTGATTATGAAGTTATAAAACTAGAAGAACATGATGAGGCTTATTATGGTGTAGTTCAGTTTAAATCCAATTTTGTTGCCAAAAAAGGTAAAAGCATTTTATTTAAAATAAATATTGTCTACGAAGGGAAGTTTATAGGCGATAAAAATGCGTTAAAACAAGAAGATTTTAAAAAAATGCTGGAATTGAATGGGGTTGTTGCTCTTTCCCAGTTCACGAGATCATATGTCTTGTCTGCCACAGCACTGGCAGGAATTAACCCCCCTGTAAGAATGCCAATGATAAATATTCATCAATTAAGAAAGCTGAAAGAAGAGGAAATGAAACAATCAGAAAAAGCATAAATCTACATAATAAGGAAGCCTATATAAGATTCAAAGTTAATAGATGCTGCCAAGATGTTAGATATTCCGGTGGCAGCGATTGACTAAGTAGTTACCATTGAATTTTAAACGGCATAGAATGAATTCCATCTATTCCATATCGTGTCATGGACGTATTCAGCTACCTTTGAGTGCAAGAGTCGATAAATTAAAACTCCTAACTCTTTCCAAAATATCGTCTACCCTTTCCACGTATTCTTTCAGCTCCTGCAAAAAACGGCTCAGTTTTTCCCGGGTGTACCCCTTGAAGCTTTCAGTAAAGATCTGTTCAAAGCGCTTTTCTATGAGCTTTTCAGAAAGATTTTTTATCTGAAGTATAACCTGGGGTTCTAGTAATTCGGTGACAAAGCGCCGCCTTATATTTTCTACGTCGATGCTCATCGAAAGGTCGATGTCCTTTTTTTTTGCCGGAAAATTTGTTGAAAAGGGCGAAAATAGTTCCTACTATAAGTCCTATGGGGAGGAATGTGCTTAAAGCTCCTATAAAAGTAACGGACAGCAGAATGGAGAGAAAGGCAGAAAAAAGGTTTGCTCGCCTTTTTTCGTCGTTTTCTAACCTTTTTTGATATTCGTCGGTGATTCTTACGACCTCGGAGGTAAATCCTTTAAATCCGAGAAGTTTGGATTTTTTTGAAGATGCAGGGCTTTAGATAGGAAGTTTTTTTCTATGGATTCCAAAAAGACAAAGTAGCCGCTCTGTCTTAGCCCCTCGGTATCGCCGCTTTCTATGGATAAAAGAGCTTGTTTTGCGGAAAAAGCCACGATATCGCAAAATACATTTCCGAAAATGCGATAGGATTCCTCCAATACCAGTTCCCTTTTTGAGGAATTTATAAGGTCTATCCTGTTTAACACGGCGAGAATGTCTTCGGTTTTCCCTCCGATTTCCTTTAGTGCGTCTTCTAGGCTTTTAATCTGATGCTGGCTCAGATAGACCGAGAAATTGCGAAGGTGAAGGAAAGAATAAATGTAACGGAAAAAAGCTTGAAATATTCGAGCCGCGAGATGGAGCAGTCTATTGAGCGTTTAAAAGTTGAATTCGAAGGTAGGTTGCAAGGCTTGTGGACAACACGGAGATTTTATTTGAAAAGCATTTGAAGTTGGATCCTATCGGAACATTAAAAAACATAAGCAGGTACAAGAAAATAATTGCTTCGACAAGAGGAATTATAAAAGATGATTGTTTGGTCTACGCAAGGCCTGGCGAGGAATTAGGATGTCGTGGTTTTGATGGAGATAGAAAGGGGATATTACGACGTGATATATGAGAGATCTTCAAAGCTCAAAAAAAAGCTAGACTTTGATGAAACCTGCGCTTTTATATTAAAAAGCGTTTTTCAAGTCGATGCGGCTTTAATAAATTCACTGGGAGATTTGGTAAAAAAACTGTTGAAGCTCTACTACAAAGGAATCGAGCTTCCACCTGTATTGCGGCGCTTTATTAGAAAGAGTTTAAATACTGTAAACGAGAAGGATATCGTAGAAAAAATTTTAAAGGGAAAGGAAGCGTTTTTCGATTTTTTGCAGGAGCAGTGGAGAATATTTCTTGAAAGTTTTGGCGGAGACTTAAGAAAACCTTAGGATAAATGAAAAGTTTAAAAATTGGCTTATGGACAACTACGGCAAACTTACCTTCTTGTCTTTTACAAGTTCGCCGGTCATGGTGCATCATGTTCAACATTACATCGTAAACTTGTTAAGAAGAGAAGGGAAGGATAAGGTAATTTTGATTGTCTTTGACGGCATGTCGGAGTTCAATTGGTGTATCATAAAAAATTTCTTAAAAGAGCGCAGTTTTCTTCTGGAGGATAAAGCTTGCTTTGCCTGGATTCCCACCATAACTTCTGCTTCGAGGCAGGCTCTTTTTTCGGGAGAGATACCGGTCAGCTTTAAGGATACGTTATTTTCGACCGATCACGATGAAAAGCGGTTTAAGAAATTTTACATCGAGCACGGGTATAAAGAAAGTGAAATCGCTTATTTGAGGAGTATAAAGACATTTAAAGAGGAGGCCTTGCTGGAAAGTATAAGAAGCGGTATAAAAATTATAGGTATAGTTGCCGATATAATAGATATTTATGCTCATCAGGAATTTTTCGATTATATAGGTCTTTATAATATCATATCGAGATTTTCTTGAAAAACGGCTTTTTGGCGGAGTTCTTAGAAGAATCAGAGCAAAGGGGCTATGAGATTTTCATAACTTCGGACCACGGAAACATATCGACGGTGGGCCAGGGAGGCGTAAAAGAGGAGGTTGTGTTGGATACATTGTCAAATAGGATTGCGATTTACCAAAATAAATACGGCGATTTCGGTGATTTATTGAGAGAAAAACAGGTTATAGAGTGGAAGGGAGATGGACTGCCCAAGGAAATGCCGAAGAAAAAATAGCGCTGCACTACGGTTTGATGATGCTAAGCTTCCCTATTTTTAACGATATCATCTATCTAATCGGTAAAAGCCTGTATTTGGATGAAAAATTCAAACTGGAAAACATAAGGAGAAAGATTTTCGAAAAGTGGGGAGAAAGGCAGACGATTTTATATTCGATTAACAATATTATATTCAGCTTGAAAGAGTGGGGACTGATAATAAGCGAGGGAAAAGGACTCTATACGTCCGGCAGGGAGATATATATCTCCGACAGTTCCATAAAATGCTTTTTGATTTTGTGCTATTTAAAGGCATCGAATAGAAGTTACCTGGATTTTGCCGAAATAGATAAACTTTATTCGCTTTTTCCCTTTGAATTTGATTTAAATTTGAACGAAATAACATCATCAAAAATGTTGAACATTAACAGAATCGGAACTTATATTGTGGTAGGTGTGTAGTTACTTTTATTGAGTAAATAATGGCCACTAATGGGGGTATATACATGAGTGTAAATGAAAAACTCCAGACGGCAAGAGAACGCCTGATAAGATTATATAGCTTTCTTCGTGAATTTTCCCGTATTCGCTGTTCTTTTCCAACAAATATAAAGGAACATAGCTGGCGGCTTTGGTTTTCCGAGCTTCCCGATCATCCTTCTATTAGCCGTACATACTTTTTTACTTCAGAAGAAGGGGAAAATTCAGCATCCGAAACAGAAGGAAATGGATTTATCCTTAGAGTCCGGCGGCCCAAGCTCACAAAACCGCCGGCACCTCCCGAATCCATCAAGGAATGGCTCCAGCCCAGCTGGGAAGATCCTTTTAAGCAGGATGTATTTACGATAGCAAGTAAAAATGTAGAATTACCAGACGGGGCTTCCGCTGTGGAACGATTCGAAGACGATAAAAAACGCGTGGAGGAATTCGAACGCTGGAGGAAATTGTGGACAGAATGGGCGGCAAATGAGCGGCCGGCAAGGCAGGCCATGAAGGTTTTCGAAACCCTCTACGAATTGTACGGGTATATCCAGCGTGAAGGTGAACGCGTAGAGTTGATGCTAGGGGATGGTATTTTAAGTTAGCAAATTGAAGGGAGAGAAATATATTATCCTGTGCTTTTGATGCCGGTGCAATTGGAATTTGACACCGATGTACCAGAATTTCGCATTATTGATACAGGAGCAAATCCACAGCTTTATACTGCCGCATTTCGCTATGGGACAGAAATTGACTTGAACAATTTAGCAAGTGTACAGGATGAATGGAGCAAGAGTGGATTTCATCCGCTGGGAGGGGACGATACTTCAGGCTTTCTCAGACGACTTGTAGTAGCTCTTTCGCCCCACGGTGACTTTATCGGGGAAAAGTTACCGCCGGAAGGATCGATACAACCGGTTATAGGAAGATCGCCTTTGATTTTCTTAAGACAACGGACATTAGGTTTTGCACTTGTGCTGGATAGGATTTTGGAGGATTTGAAGGAGCGTAAAGACTTGCCCTCGTTTTTGTCGAGGATCGTTGGAATAGATTTGTCGGACGGGAAAACTGAGGCGACGGAAACAGAGTATACCGGACTTCCGGGGAGCGAACCTGATGATATTCTTTTTAGCAAGCCTTGGAATAAGGAACAATTGAAAATAGCCGAAAGATTGGAAAGTTACGGTGCAGTTCTGGTCCAGGGCCCCCCTGGGACCGGGAAAACGCACACAATTGCAAATCTCATCGGCCATCTCCTCGCACAGGGCAAATCAGTCCTTGTCACCGCCCATACCTCAAAAGCATTAAGGATGCTTCGAGACAAAATAGTCGAACCGCTGAGGCCCCTTTGTGTTAGCGTACTGGACAACGATTTGGAGAGCCGAAAGCAGCTAGAAGAGGCCGTATGGCATATCAACGAGCAGCTAAGTCGAGGCGATGCAAGAACTTTTGAAGAAAAGGCAAAAGATTTATCTATCCAGAGAAGTCAGTTGAAGAGGGAAATTCAGACTTTGCAGCAGCGCCTTTTAGATGCCGTTGGCAACGAGTACAGGCCCATTGTATTAGGCGGCGAGTCGTATGACCCAAGTGAGGCGGCAAGGCTAGTTGTGAAAGGTAAAGGGGTCCATGACTGGATACCGGGCCCCGTCGAGACGGGCCAACCTCTACCCCTTTCTATTCCAGAATTAGTAGAGCTTTATCAAACCAATGCCGCTATAACGCCCGAAGAAGAGGGAGAGTTGCTTTTTGGACTCCCTTCTCCGGAAAACCTCATGTCTCCCGAGCGTTTTTCCGAATTGAGTGGAATTTTGTCGCATCCGGTTAATTTGCTCAGTTCGGAGTTTTGGGATGATGAGAAAAAAGGGCAAGAAATTGTTGGGTATTTGGATGAACTTGCAAAGGAAGCAAAACAAATCGGAAAGGAACTTTTGGAGGCTGAAGATTGGGAACTTGCAGCTGTAGATTCTGGAACTAAGGGCAAAGCCTATTGCGAACCGTGGAATAATCTCATAAAATTGCTGGGAGATATTGAGGAATTGAAAGCGAACTCGCAGGAGCTTTTCATTCTCCATCGCCCGCGGTTGGCCGGCAATATTCCTGTTGAAGAACAGGAGCGATTGGCCGTTGAGCTGGCGGAGGAAGCGTCGCACCGTGGTAGTATAGGCGGCCTTTCCCTAATTTTTCGTCCCGCATGGCGAAGATTCATTCAGAATGCCAAAGTAGCGTCGGGACAACCAAGCAAGATCCAGCACTTTCAGGCTCTGGCGGCACTGGCAAGACTATCAAGATTGCGCAGTGAACTCATATTGCGCTGGGATTACCTTGTGGTAAGGCATGGTGGTTCCGAACTTGATAAACAGAGTGAAGAACCTGAACGGGCTGCCGTTCAGCGTTTGGGCCGAATCCAGAGGTTGCTCGAATTTAGCGACAAAAGACTTTCGCCATTGATTGAGAAATTAAAAAGCTACGGCTTTGATTGGGAAGCTTTTATAAAGCAACGTGAACCCGAAAGTTCTCCTTTTGAAGAACTCAGAACTTTGGGCAAAGTGTTGATGGAAGAATTGCTTGAAATTATCGAATCGAGGATATCGAATATCCGCCATTATTGGGCGCACGTCGAAATTGAAAACCTAGAAAAAGTGTTAAGAGAGATTCTGAAATTGAATAAGAGTGTAATTGTAACTCGTTTGTATAAGGCTGTTAAAAATTTGGATGCAGAAAACTATTCAACGGCCTATGAAAAGCTTTTGGACCTTTATAGACGTAAGGTCCACCTTAAGAGAAGAGAAGAGCTTTTAACGAAACTAGAGCAGTTCGCACCTGGTTGGGCAGCGACTATTCGCACACGGCAGGGCGTCCACGGCAAGGCGGAATTGCCGGGGGACCCCGTGGAGGCTTGGCGGTGGAGGCTACTCGAGGAGGAACTCAAAAGGCGCACATCGGTTTCGGTATCGGAATTGCAGGGGCTTATAAACAGGCGAACCGAAGCTCTAAGGCAGATCACAGCTGAGCTTATAGAATGCAAGGCCTGGGCAGCGCAGCTGAAAAGGACGACACTTGAACAGCAGCAGGCTTTGATGGGATGGTTGGGTATTGTGAAAAAACTTGGTAAAGGATACACTAAACTTGCTCCCTATTTGAGGGCGGAGGCGGCCAGGAAGTTAAACATTGCCCGTGATGCTGTGCCGGTGTGGATTATGCCGCTTTCCCGCGTGGTAGAACAGTTCGAACCAGAGACGACGCGCTTTGATGTGGTTATCATCGATGAAGCAAGCCAGTGCGATTCGTTGGCCCTCGCTGCGCTGTATTTGGCTGAAAAAGTAGTTGTTGTGGGTGACCATGAACAGGTAAGCCCGGAAGGAATCGGACAAGAGTTGGAAAAAATAAAGAATCTCATAGCGGAATACTTAAAGGATATTCCAAATGCCATACTTTATGACGGAAGGCGCTCGATTTACGATATTGCCCGGGAGTCCTTCGGCGGCACCATCATGCTGGTAGAGCATTTCCGATGCGTACCGGAAATTATCCAGTTCAGTAACCACCTTTCTTACAACGGCAGTATAAGACCTTTGAGGGAATCTGGCAAGGTACCGCTCAAATCTCACGTGGTACCCTACCGGGTGCAAGGTGCAATCGTTGAAAGAAAGATAAATAAAAAAGAGGCAATAGAGTTGGCGTCGCTGTTGGTAGCGGCGGCGAAGCATCCGGCTTACAAAAATAAGACCTTTGGCGTAATATCTTTGGTGGGAGAAGAGCAGGCTCGATACATAGATTCATTGCTTCGAAGGTATTTGTCAGAACAAGAATACAAGAGCCGAAATATTTTGTGCGGCACCGCTGCTCAATTTCAGGGCGACGAAAGGGATGTGGTATTTTTGTCCCTTGTAGACGCTTCGACGGGAACTCCTCTTCCCTTGCGCGAAACCGACCGTTTTAGACAGCGGTTTAATGTAGCTGCCAGCAGGGCTAAAGACCAGATGTGGGTGGTGTATTCCTTAGATCCATATAATGATTTAAAAGAAGGCGATCTCCGCCGCCGTTTAATCGAATACGCTTTAGATCCGGAAGCAGTTACTAGGGCTTTAGCCCGTGAAAGTGCTAGAACACAATCTCCTTTTGAACAGGAAGTTTTAAAGCGCCTTATAGCAGCAGGCTACTACCGCACCCATGCGCAGTGGCAGGTCGGCTACTATTTTATAGATCTGGTTGTAGAATGGGCAGACAATAGAATAGCGATAGAATGCGACGGCGACAGATGGCATCCCATAGAAAAATTGCCGGAGGATTTGGCTCGCCAGGCTGTCCTGGAACGCCTGGGATGGAAATTCATCCGAATCCGCGGCAGTGAGTTTTACAGGGATCCTGAGGGAACCATGAAATGGGTGTTTGAGCAGCTTAATGCTCACGGCATAAAACCTGAAGGCTATCTACCAGAAAATAATACGAATGATACCCGAAGCGAACTGGTAGAAGAAATTATAAGGATGGCCGCACTGCTTCGCAAGGAGTGGGAGGAGATTTGAAAACCGTGATAGGAGGTATCCTACCTTGCATAGGAGAAAGTTAAACAAAGGTAAATATTACCCTTTGGAAGAATATCTTATGAGTCAGGATTCTTTCCGGGTAAAACTTTCCTTTGAGGATATCGAAAAAATTATAGCAGATAGTTTGCCGCCTTCGGCAAGAAAGCATCGTCCGTGGTGGGCTAACGGAGGACATGTGCAGGCCTATGCCTGGTTGAGGGCGGGGTGGAAGGTCGAGGAAGTAAGCCTTGGTAATTACGTCGTTTTTATTAAGAAGGAGGGGTTTTATAGCTCTTGAGCAGTTGAAAGTAAAGGAAATAGTTCGGCGAGCCGTCAATAAGGAAATCGATGTTCCGGAGTTTCAGAGGGATTTTGTTTGGGATCCCGAGCAGGTAAAATTGCTTGCAGAATCTTTATACCGCGAGTATCCTGTAGGGTCGTTTGAGCGAACGAATGTAAGTAGACTTTCAGGAAAGCCTACTTGGAAGTACGTGCTCGAGTATAATATTTCTAGAGGAGAACTCGACGAACATTTTATACCTGGTGTTTTTGCGGACGCATCGGCAGGAAGGGAAATCGTAGAAAAAAGCTGGGGAAAAGAAGATCTCAAACAGGTATACGGGGATTTCGTGCTAAAAAGAGCAGAACTTCTTGCGAAAGCGGCTAACGAGTTTCTTTTAATCCTCAAAAAGAATAGCAATTAATGTATTTAGTATTTATAAGTATTTATAGAGGCAGCAAATTAGTAGACGGCAATTTTATAAAAGATAGTTTTTTCGAAAGAAGGTGCGAATAGCCATTGCCAAAAGAAGATAAAATTTATACTTATGCAGATTATTTGACCTGGTCGGAAAATGAGAGGATAGAATTGATTTATGGCCGGGTTTACCTGATGACATCCCCTTCTAGAACCCATCAAAAGATCCTAGGGCAGCTTTTTTATCAATTCTTCGATTATCTAAAGGATAAATCTTGCGAAGTTTATATGTCACCTTTTGATGTGAGGTTTCCAGATGGAGATGAAAAGGACGAGAAAGAGATAAAAACCGTGGTTCAGCCCAACATAGTTGTCGTGTGCGATGAATCCAAGCTTGATGAAAGAGGATGCACGGGAGCGCCTGATTTGACTGTAGAAATCACTTCGCCTTCGACAGCTCAGAAAGATAAACTGCATAAGTTTAACTTATATGAAAAATAAGGCGTAAAAGAATACTGGATAGTGGAGCCTGAAAGTAAAATCTTGAATGTGTTTGTTTTACAGGAGAATTGAAGATATGGACGTCCTGATATATATACGCAAGGAGACAAGGTAAGAGTATCTATTTTTGAAGATCATAAAGTTTCTTGAAGCTTTACAGCTTTTAATGGATGCTCTTAAAACAGCTTTGAGTGAAAAACTTATGCTTTCTAAAGAGGCAATAAGTGAGTTTTTGGATCACTTTATGTCTTGTTAGCCCACTTTTATCAGGGAAAAGCTCGCTTTATGTTCCTGCGAAAGTTGAGCGTTGTATCTGTAGAAATAATGGCAAGCCAGTTGCGAGATCTGTTGCGAGTCCCTTACAAATACAATCTTTGCAAGAACTTCATTACCATCATTGTCAGTGCCGATACCAACTACAACTGATGAAAGTATCTTTGCCTTACCGCGTTTTTTTCTTACGCAAGAATATATAGACTGAAGGCTCATTCTTTTGCCTTGAAAACTGTAATAAATTTTCTTCATGTTCTTAACCATGGCTATGACGTGGAGGTTTAATCCGAGGATCTTCAACAATATGCTTGGGTAAGTAAACCAGCTATCAAACAGCACATATTTTGCAGGGATGTTATTCTCCACTGCCTGTTTTAGCAGGTCTATCATGGCATCGGTTTCTTTCGCGAGTGAAGAAATTCGGCGCTTGTAGCCTATGCTCCTTTTATCAATTTCACTGTTCATAGGTTGCAACCTGTTTTCAGAAGTTTGTGCACTCAAGAGGTTGAAGCCGAGCGGGATGAAGGTATTTCCATCAGACCATCCAAGGGTGAGAAGTCTGAACCCCTTAACGTATTTTTGTGCCACATGGTCTCTTACTCTGGCTAAAAGTTCGACAACCTTGCTTCTATTCCTACTGTATATAGAATCGTCTATTATTAGGACATTGACACGGTTGTCCGATGTCAAACCTACCAACTTGCTGCGGATTATGGATGATGCCAGCAACATAAGAAACTTCTGCCAGTTATAATATATAGAGTTCAGGAATCTATATATGACATCCTTGGCAAAGGGCAAATTGGAATTTTGCGACTCCAGAATCCTGTAAAGATTCTTACCAGAGAATACAAGAGTGAACAGAAACTTGAAAACAGCATAGCATGAAATTCCCTTTTCCTTATAGAAATTGCTCTGTTTTAGTAGGAACCCTATACGATTTTCTTTTAAAAAATTGTCAACAGTTGAGGAAAAGTGGTTTTCATTTTCGTTATAATGTGATATAATGGACATTGCAAGGATCTTCCTTTCTTGTATATTTTGTCCAATTCCATTATATCACAAAAAGGAAGCTTCTTGCATTTTTGTTTGCTTATTTTTATTGATTTATCAAGGTTTGTACCTATAGTTTGATCTGCGAAAGTTGAGTAAGAATCTTGATAAAGCCGTGCATAAATTTATTATTGTGCAACTTTTTTATTTCAGAACATAGCAAAAGGCTGAACGATGGCTCAGCCTGACTTGTTGTTGATAGCTTGGGGAAATCAAAGTTTTTTATAGTGATACTGAAGGCGAACAGTTCAATTACCGAGCCTTAGGTACCATGCCTTGAAATACCTGTCATTCCAAGCTTTTGGAAAGCATTACAAAAGCCTGGAATATGAAATATTCAGCTAGAAACGACAGGGTTCCCTTTTCCGGATGCCCGGCAAAAGGGGGTGGTAAACTGGCCTTTTTTCAGGATAAGAATGCTCATTTTATGCGGGTTTTAGGATCTAAAGTGTCAAAGTCAGATTGCAGTGAAAATGTAAACACAATTATTTGTATCGCAAAACCTAAAAAGGCCATTACTGCCTATCGTGAATACCTAAATATTCTTTTAAAGCTGATTGAAGCAATTGAGAGAAGTTAACATTCTTTTTTTCAGCTAAGGATTTTAGCCATTGAGGCATAGTTACAGTTGTTTTCACTGTTGAAGATTCAATAGCATTGCGGTATAAAGGCATATAAACTTCAACCAGTAATGGAATTTCATTTGAATCTAATTTTAAATTATTGATAGATGAAGGAGAAGGGATATCAATGCCATCTTCCTCCATACCGAAAAGATGAAGTGCTAAAGCTTCCTTGGCATTTTTGACGGCCTCATCCATATTTTTAGCGTTAGACACGCAACCGGGTAAATCGGGGAATGTAATGCCAATATTGCCTTCATACTGAGTTAATATAGCTGGAAAAACGTAAATATCCTTTTTCACAAAAATAAGCTCCTTTTAGTTTTTCAGGAAAAGAAAAGTTGGGGATTAATTGAATTTAATCCCTGTTTGTTTTTCAATACTCTTTAAGTTTTTTATTCCTATATCTTTAACTGGGTGTCTAATTGTTGCCAATCTATGGCCATCTGAGTATTGGTAATGGTCTCCGACTACTCTTTTTAAGTACCATCAGTTCTGTTCGAGTATTTTAATTACTTCTCTTGATGAGTACGATTTCATTTACTTTCTCCTCCTGACAATTAAATAATAACACGTCTTATAAGACGTGACAATAGTTTATAAAAATAACAACCAGTGAAAAGAATATGAAACCCGAAGAAATTCTCGACGCTTATAATACTTTGCCATTTGCTTTCTTGCATTTCTTCTGGAAAGAAAACTTGAATACGAGCTCAATAAGGCAGGAATTATCGATGCCTCACCAGAAGTGATCCGGGAAGAAATCAACAAATTAAAATTTGCAGAAATAGAGTTAAAAGGTACGAAATACTACATAAGAACTATGTAGACAGAACTTAGCAATAAGATTCAAAGTTAATAGATGCTGCCAGGATGTTAGATATTCCGGTGGTAGTAATTGAATAATAAGTAATTTAATGAAAACAATAATTTTAGCTCTAAATAATAAACAAAGATTTTAAGAGAAAAATTGTATAAGCGATTAGGAATATCAAAGTATATTAATTTAATAACCTGTATTTGCCAAAATAAGTGATATTTCGATTTAATTTAAGTAAAAATGTAATCCGATAATTTAAGTAAAAGAAAGTATTTGGCTGAAAAAATATATGAATAGTGAACCGTATCAAAGCTGTCCGAAACCATTTAAAAAGGGTGAAGTTTTGTGCAGATAGGGAGTATAAAAAGTTTAAACTTTCAAGTGGAAAGATCCGTGAGCGGGTCAGAGACGGCATTAAAAGCTCCGATGGAGGATTTGAAAGCCCCTCTTTTTACAGAAATGGCCGCGGCGGAAGAAGGGAATTTTAAAAAAACCGCCGGGGAAGGGGATTTTAGAGAATTCACCGACGGGCTAAAAAAGTTCGCCCTGGAGATAAAAAATACCCGGTTTGAGTTTTCCATCCATGAAGAGACCAAAAGGGTAATTGTCAGGATTTACGATATGAATACGAATGAGCTTATAAGCGAAATTCCGCCGGAAAAGTTTTTAGATCTTATCGCAAACATATGGAAGCAGGTAGGGCTCATAATAGATAGGAAAGTGTAATATGCATAGATTAAAAGCCGGTAAAGCCGGGTGATCGGGCCATAGCAGAGGGAAAGTGTATGTGTATATATTGAAAAGAGGTGCAAGAAATGGCAAGTTATATTTCCAATACCTTCCGCGTGAGCGGCCTTGTATCCGGTATTGATGTGGACCAGATAGTGTCGGATCTTATGAAAGCCGAACGCACCAGAGTGGACAAATTATACCAGCAAAAGCAGCTCATAGAGTGGCAGCAGCAGGACTACCGGGATATGAATCTGAAGCTCAAAGCGCTGTATGATAATGTATTCAACATGAAGTTGCAGGGAACTTACTTGAAATATAAAGCTACCGGGACCATGCCCTCCGGTGCTTCATCGGATAATTATTTTACTGCAACGGCAGGTTCTGCTGCAGTGCCCGGAGACTACACTATCAAAGTTGTACAATTAGCATCCAGCGCCAAAAAAGAAAGTTCCGGTTCTATTTCTAGAGTATTACAAGGAAATCCCCTTGACTTAGCTAACTATCCCATCGATACTACCACCAATAATCAATTCATCATCTCTGTTGATGGCATTGAAAAAACAGTAGTGCTTCCGCAGAAGCGGTATGATGGATCCACAGGAAATACATTAACTGATTTAAAAACTGATATACAGACTCAAATTGATAAATTATTCGGAGAAAATCAAGTGACGGTAGGATTAAATGGATCGAGCCTAACTTTTCAACCTGCCGGTGCGTACAAGCCCTCTATAGTTCTTAAAGAGTCTCCTACAGCGAACGTTTTAGAAAGCCTGGGGTTTCAAAATGGAGATTATTATAAGATTAACCCGAATGCTTCATTAAGAACGGAATATGCAAAATTCACAAATGATCCGTTTGGTGGAACTGCCAATTATACTTTGTCTTTTACTATAAACGGAAAAAGTTTCAGTTTTGATTTGAGTGATACCGGAGCCGAAAAAGATTATTCGTTGAACGATATATTAGAAAAGATTAATTCCGATCCGGATGCCAATGTGAATGCATATTATGATTCCGTTACGGATAAAGTCGTTATAAAATCGAAGGATACGGGTATAAGTTCTTCAGTAAGTATCGTAAATACATCAGGCAATTTATTTGGATCATCAGGGGCTTTGCAGATAGATACAGCCGATACTGCTTACGGAACAAACGCCAAGATTACTTTTAACGACATTTATATAGAAAAAACGACAAATAGCTTTACTTTAAGTGGTATCCAATTCAATCTTAGACAAACCATGACCGATACCGCTACCCTTAAAATAGAATCCGACATCGATTCTGTTGTCGCAAATATCAAAGGTTTTATCGACAAGTATAATGAGACTATTGATGCCATAAACCAGAAACTTTCTGAGACGCGCTACAGGGATTATCCCCCCCTGACCGATGAACAGAAAAAGGAAATGAAGGATAGTGATATAACGCTGTGGGAGGAAAAGGCAAAAAGCGGGCTTTTGCGGTCCGACCCGCTGCTTTCGGGCATCATAAACAAGATGAGGGAAGCCATTTATACTCCTGTCAGCGGTCTTAGGTCGGATATGGATACATTGAGCGAAATAGGGATAACAACGGGCGGCTACTGGGAAAAGGGTAAGCTTTATCTTGATGAAAACAAGCTCAGAGATGCCCTGACAAAGGACCCGAATACTGTGGCAAATTTATTTACTGCATCCTCGGACGATAAAAACACAGAGAATGACGGTGTTGCCGTAAGGTTGTACGATATATTGAAATCCGGCATGGACAGCATCACCGAAAAGGCCGGCGGAGGAGATTACCAGCTGTTTGACAACAGCATCCTCGGCAAGCAGGTAAAGGACATAAGCGACAGGATTTCGAATATGGAGGACCAGCTTCTCAGGATCGAAGAGCGGTACTATAACCAGTTTACCCAGATGGAGCAGGCCATAGCCTACATGAACCAGCAGAGCATGTGGCTTTCCCAGCAACTGAGCGGCATGAGTCAGGGATAAAAAGATTGAGTTGTTTTTAAGGAGGGGCATATTATGATCAATGCATATGAACAGTATCAGAGAAATACCATAATGCTGGCATCACCGCAGCAACTTCTTATAATGCTCTACGATGGCGCCATAAAGTTTATAAAGCTTGCTCGGAAGGCTATAGAAGAAAAGGATTTTGGACAGGCCAACTACAATCTTGTCAAGGCCCAGGACATTATTTCGGAGCTCAACATAAACCTCAATATGGATATAGAAATTTCAAAAAATCTTAGAAGCCTGTATAATTTTATAAATGATAAACTCATCCAGGCTAATGTTAAAAAGAGTGTGGAAATACTGGATGAGATAGAGCCCATGATAGAGGACCTGAGAAACACGTGGTATGAGGCTTCGAAGAAGTTAAAGGCGGTAGGCGATGATTTTACAAGATAAAAAAGTAAGAGAAAGAATAAAGCTGCTGATGGATAAAAAACTCAAGATATTAAAGGAAATACAAATACATACCCGGAATATCGAGGAAGCCATAAGAAAAAAGGATACGTCGGAAATTTTGAAGTGGCTGGAACTCAGGGGAAAGGCCATCAGCGATTTTGATGAAATTACAAAGAATATGGCGGGGATGGTCAAAGAAAAAGATGACATTGTTGAGGAAATAAAGCGGGATGGCGAACTCGGTGTATTTTACGAAGAGGCTGTAGCCCTATTAAAAGAGATAAAAAAACAGGACGATAAGAATCTAAAGGATGCCCGGGAATTGCAGTTGCATATCTCGAATAGTATAAATGATGCAAGACAAGCAGGCAAAGCTCTCAAAGGCTATGGGGTTATAGAAGGCCGAAGCGGTTTTGGTGGTTTTATCGATACAAAAAAGTGAAAGATGATTATTTTTTTTCTTGCATTTTTTAGAAATTCAAGATATAATAATATAGGCATAACTTAGGTCTGTGGTTGAAAGTCGATGCCAGGGCCGTAGGCGAAGCGACTCCCAGGAGTGGCGTTCCACTCGCAGTACGCGGCGTTTTTGGGGAAGACCAGGTCAGCTAAGGAAATGCCGATAAAATCATTTAAAGTGAGGGGTTTTTTTAATGGCATTTCAGGACAAAACATTGGTATGTAAAGAGTGTGGGAATGAGTTTGTTTTCACCGCCGGAGAGCAGGAGTTCTACGCGGAAAAGGGCTTCGAGAATGAACCGACCCGCTGCAAAGCATGCAGAGACGCTCGCAAAAAGAGAATGAGCGACGGCGGTTCGAGAAGGCAGCCAAAGCAGATGTATGATGCTGTTTGCGCCGACTGCGGAGCACCCACACAGGTTCCCTTTAAGCCCAGAAACGATAGACCCGTGTACTGCAGCGCTTGCTACCAGAACCATCGCATGGCCCAGAACGCTTAAAAAAGGGAAATTAAGGTCCGGTTTTACCCGGACCTTTTTATTTTTTACTGCAACCCGGACTTGAGGCTGTAAGTTATCCGCACCAAAAATAAAAAAGAGTATTGCAATAATATACTTTTTAATGTATAATTATACCCGAATTTAATTTTTGAGGCAAAAGGGGATAATAATAATGTTGAAATTTAAAAAAGGTCTGGTTATACTTTTAGTTGTTTTAATGGCTATAAGTTTGCTGGCCGGCTGCGGGTCCAGCACATCTTCAACAGAGCAAAAACAGGATCAGGCTTCTCAGGGAAGTAACCAGAGCTCGGCGGATTCCCAGAGCTCCGGCAGCAATCAAAACACTGCCGGTGACCAGGACATTGTGGAGAAGATTAAAAGCAGCGGAAAACTGGTGATGGCCACCAGCGCCGATTACCCACCTTATGAATTCCACGATATTTCCGGCGGCAAAGATGAGATTACGGGGTTTGATATAGACATCGCTAAAGCTATAGCCAAGGAACTGGGCGTGCAGCTGGAGATAAAGGATATGGCCTTTGACGGTGTTTTACCGGCCCTACTTTCCAAAAAAGTTGATATTGCCATTGCTGCTTTTACCATTACTGAAGAGCGCAAAAAGAGCGTAAATTTCTCGGATCCGTATCTGGATGGCGGCCAGCAGATAGTAACATATAAGGGAAGCCCCATCAAGGGCAAGGAAGATTTAAAGGGCAAGACCATAGGTGTTCAGCTCAGCACCACCGGCGAGGAAGAGGCAAAGAAGATCCAGGGCGCCAAACTGAAACAATTTGACAGAGTGGATGCGGTCATGCTGGAACTCATGAATAAAAGAATAGATGCGGCCATAGTAGGCAGCGTGGTGGCCGATGCCTATGTGAAGCTCAATCCGGATAAGTTCGTCAAGGCTGGCGACAAGCTAAATTCCGAGCAAAACGGTATACCGATAAGGAAGGAAGATACCAAGCTTCTGGAAGTGGTGAACAAGGTTCTAAAAGACCTCAAGGACAGCGGCGAATACGATAAACTTGTGCAAAAATGGTTTGTGGATTTCAAACCCGCTGAGAAGAAGTAATGTATAAGAGGGCTCTTAACAGAGCCCTTACTCTTTGAGAGGAGAAAATGAGGACATGGATCTTGATTTTTCTATCATAATACCCTACTTTAATCTCTTTTTGCAGGGAGCCCTTGTGACGGTGAAAATAACAGCCCTGGCGGTCTTTATGGGGATCGTCATAGGGCTTTTTGTGGGAATGGGCAAGATGTCCAGAATAAGCATAATACGTTGGATATGCATTGCCTATGTAGAAGTCATCAGGGGAACGCCGCTCCTCGTGCAGATATTAATTTTTTATTTCGGTATTCCACAAATAATTGGCATTGATATTCCGGAATATCCCGCAGCGGTAATGGCCCTGGGGATAAACAGCGGCGGATATGTGGCGGAAATCATCCGGGGCGGCATCCTTGCCGTAGAAAAAGGCCAGATGGAAGCTGCCCGCTCCCTTGGCATGAGTCATGCTATGGCCATGAGGTACATTATCTTGCCGCAAGCTTTTAAAAAGATGATACCGCCGCTGGGTAATGAATTCGTTACATTATTAAAGAATTCTTCCCTGGCTACGACTATAGGATTTGGCGAACTGACCAGAGCCGGCCAAATAGTGGCGGGCAATACCTATAAGCCCTTTGAACCTTATTTTGTAGTGGCAGCTTTTTATCTTGTCATGACACTGGCTTTTTCCCAGTTAACCGGTTACCTGGAAAGGAGGCTGGCGGAAAGTGATTGAAGTTAGAGATCTATATAAGAATTTCGGGCACCTGGAAGTTTTGAAGGGGATAAATAATAAAGTGGAAAAAGGGGAAGTAGTGGTGGTCATCGGCCCGAGCGGTTCCGGAAAGAGCACCTTTTTGAGGTGCTTGAACCTGCTGGAAAAGCCCACAAGAGGCGAGGTGTATATCGAAGGCAAGAATCTAATGGACCCCAGGACCAATGTGAACCAGCTGAGGCAGGATGTGGGCATGGTCTTCCAGCATTTCAACCTGTTTCCCCATAAGAAGGTTATAGAAAATGTCACTCTGGCTCCCATAAAGGTAAAGGGAGAAAAGCCCAGGGAAGCCGAGGAAAAGGCTATGGAGCTTTTGAGCCGCGTGGGCCTTGCCGATAAAGCTCAGAACTTTCCTTCTCAGCTTTCCGGCGGCCAGAAGCAGAGGGTGGCTATAGCCCGGGCTCTTGCCATGAACCCCAAGATAATGCTATTCGATGAGCCGACGTCGGCTCTTGACCCCGAGATGATAAAGGAAGTGCTGGATGTCATGAAGGATCTGGCAAAGGACGGCATGACCATGGTGGTGGTCACCCACGAAATGGGCTTTGCCCGGGAAGTAGGCGATAGGGTCATATTCATGGATGAAGGCAGGATAGTGGAGGAAGGCACCCCCGACGAAATTTACAACAATCCGCAAAATCCCAGGACTAAAGATTTCTTAAGCAAGATATTATAACCCTGTGCATGTATTATGGAGCGGGATTAGTTTCGCCCAGCCGTCGGCAGCTCTGCTGCCGCACTTTTTAATGTCCCTAGATATGCTAATACCCGGAATGAATTGTTCCGGGTTATTATTATATAAAAACCGCCTTTAAATCTATGGTTAGATCTTCAATTATGCCAACCTTTACGGTATCTTCGTCGGAATAAATATCGGGTCGGCCATAGCGGTCGGTGGCAGTTCTATTTTAAAAACCATGAAGGTTTTATTTTCCGGAGAAACTATCCAGTATTCTTTTACCCCGGCTCTTTCGTACCGGGAAAATTTTAAAATCATATCTTTTTTGACCGTGGCAGGTGAAGATATTTCCACAATTAAATCCGGGGCACCTTTGCAGCCTTTTTCATCAAGCCCATGCTATAAGCCACGCCGTCTATCAACTCCCATCTTTCATCGCCGGTCCATTTCAAATAATCACTGTAAGTAAATGGTCTATCCTTTTTATTCAATTGTATCGGCATGAAAAATCCCTCCTCTAATTAATATTACCAGAAAATTGAGGCCGGTGAAAGTTTTTATGATTTTTTTGTTTTATACGGAGAAAAGCGTTATTTATTCATTTTGAGATATCTAAAAATGAAATTGAAAATTTATGATATAATGGTAAGGGGATAGATGAGGAGGAATCTTATGAATTTTAAGGATTATCACGTTCACTTGGAACAGGGGCCGTATACTATTGAGTGGATAAAAAAATTTGTCGAAGAAGGGGAAAAGAGAAGGGTTGTAGAGATAGGCTTTTCCGAGCACGGGCACAGATTTATCCAGGCCGTAAATCTCTGGGGAAGTCATGGCTTTCGGGGAAAATGGACCGGATCCGAAGCCACCAAGGATATTGATGAATATATAGAAATAGTCCAAAAAGCCAAAAGCATGGGGCTTCCGGTGAAGCTGGGGATTGAAATGGACTATATCCCCGAACATGAGGATGAGATCTGGGAATTCGTGGCGAAATACCCCTTCGACTATGTGCTGGGGGCGGTGCACTGGCTGGGGGATTTCGGATTTGACCATCCGGCATTAAGGGACGAATGGAATAAGAGGAACATCGATCTCACATACAGAGAATACTTCGATGTCCTCCTCAAAGCAATAAAATCAAGAATTTTTGACTGCATCGCCCATCCCGATGTCATAAAGGTTTTCGGCCACAGGGCTAAAGCGGATTTGAAGGACATTTATGATGAGGTAGCCAGGGCCCTGAAGGATGCTGGAATCTGTGCGGAAGTGAGCACTGCCGGCCTTCGCAAGCCGGTAGGCGAGATGTATCCATCGCCCGCCATGATGGAGTGCTTTAAAAAATATAATGTGCCGGTTGTTATCAACTCCGATGCTCACAGGCCGGAAGATGTGGGCAGGGATTTTGATAAAGCGCTGGATTTTGTCAAAAGCTATGGGTACGGAAAATGTGCGGAGTTCCAAAACGGAAAGTTCCGAAGAGGCACGGGCATATATGCGTTAACCGTCGATTCTTAATAAAAAAAGTGATACAAGGCAAGTTTTATACTTCTTGAATCAATCAAAGTTAATTAACTGATTTGAAACATTCAATTTGTATAACCGGGTGATAAATA
The DNA here is from genome assembly GCA_012840135.1 of Thermoanaerobacterales bacterium. Taxonomy (GTDB): domain Bacteria; phylum Bacillota; class Thermosediminibacteria; order Thermosediminibacterales; family Tepidanaerobacteraceae; genus Biomaibacter. The sequence continues at coordinate 6,197 of DUMA01000023.1, read as the reverse complement.
TGTTCAATGTGGTATTGGTGGAACCGGAAATCCCACAAAACACTGGAAATGTGGCTAGGACCTGTGCAGCCATCGGAAGTACCCTGCACCTTGTGGGGCCTCTGGGATTTTCTTTGGAGGATAAGTACTTAAAAAGGGCTGGGCTCGACTACTGGCCCCTGGTAGAAGTGAAGTATTATGAAAGTTACCGAGAATTTGAAGAAAAAAATCCAGGTGCTGACAAATACTTTTTTTCTACCAAAGCAAAACAATGCTATGCTGACATGAGCTATAATCCCGGCTGCTACCTTGTATTCGGCAAGGAGACTGCCGGCCTTCCACTGGAGATATTAAAAGCTCACTGGGACCGGTGCGCCAGGATACCTATGGTAGATGACGCCAGATCCCTGAACCTCTCCAATTCGGTAGCTATAGTTGTATACGAAGCCATGAGGCAAAATGGGTTTAAAGGTTTAAAGATAGAGGGCCCTTCTAAAAAATGAGTTAGACGTGCGGGAGTGTCTGCAGCTCAATATAATGGGCTTTGTATACAAGCTGGAGTCAGGATGTTATGTTACCCTGGCTTATTTTTTTAAAAACCAAAAAGAGCTATTGACAAAAGACATAAGCACAAGTATAATTGTATACAATAATACATAAGAACAGGAGAGGTGCTGTATGGCTGCGGATTTGATGGGAAGGAAAATAAAATTTGTGGATACCACTTTGAGAGATGGGGAGCAGACGGCCGGAGTGGTCTTTGCCAATCATGAAAAACTGGAGATTGCCAGGATGCTGGACGAACTGGGAGTAGACCAGTTGGAAGTCGGAACTCCGGTAATGGGTGGAGATGAAAAAGCTGCTATTAAGGCTATTGTAAAATCGGGCCTTTCAGCTAGCATCATGGCATGGAACAGGGCCAGCATCGATGATATTAAGGAGGCCATAGACTGCGGTGTAGATGCGGTGGCCATCTCCATTTCCACTTCAGACATACACATAAAGAACAAGCTGAAAAAGAGCAGAGAATGGGTCCTGGATCAGATGGTGAAAGCTGCGGAATATGCCAAAAGTCAGGGGGTATATGTTTCTGTAAATGCCGAAGACGCATCCAGGACGGACATGGGTTTTCTGATAGAATTTGCTCGGGAAGCTAAAAAAGCGGGAGCCGACAGGCTTCGATTCTGCGACACATTGGGCATACTCAATCCCTTTAAAACTTCCAAAATGGTAAAGGAGCTCATAGAGAAGACTCAAATCGAAGTTGAAATGCACACCCACAATGACCTGGGCATGGCCACTGCCAACGCTCTGGCGGGTATAGAGGCAGGAGCGTCTTATGTGGGCGTTACAGTAAACGGTCTGGGTGAGCGGGCCGGCAATGCTCCTCTGGAAGAGGTGGCGATGGCCCTAAAATACACCATGGGCTGCGATGTGGCCATAAAGGTTCCCATGTTGAAAGAAATCTGTGAATATGTGGCGAAAGCTTCGGCAAGGCCCCTTTCCGTAAACAAGACCATAGTGGGCGAAAACATTTTTGCCCATGAATCGGGCATCCATGCCGATGGTGTCATAAAAGATCCGTCCACCTATGAGTTTTTAGACCCGGCGGAACTGGGCCTCAAGAGGAAAATCATCATAGGAAAACACTCCGGCACCGCTTCCATAAAGACCAAGTTAAAGGAATACGGTATCTTTATAGATGAAGATCTGGCAAAAGACATACTGGAAGAAGTGCGGAGCATGGCCGTAGCTTTAAAAAGGCCGCTACTCGATAGGGAACTTGTATCGATTTATAAAAGTGTATTGAGTTTAAACCGGAAAGTGGTATAAGGAAAACCTATAAGAAAAATTCCCCCTTTTTGTAAAAAAAATGCTATAATAATGACATGAAGTTTTTATAGGGGGACTTTAAATGGAAGAATTATTAAAAAAGATTTTAGAAAAAGTAGATGGTATTGAAAGTAGTGTAACAGAATTAAAAGAAGGGCAAAAAAGGCTTGAAGAAAGACAGGTTAAATTAGAGGAAGGTCAAAAGAGGCTTGAAGAAAGACAGGTTAAATTGGAGGAAGGTCAGAAGAGGCTTGAAGAAAGACAGGTTAAATTGGAGGAAGGTCAGAAGAGGCTTGAGGATAGACAGAAAAAAATAGAAGAAGGGCAGAAAGAGATAAGAAAAGAATTGAAGTATATTTGGGACGACATAAAAAAGCTTGATGATAGGCTTTTTGCTCATGAAAAGATACATCAGATTTAAAAACTGCAGGTGGAAATAAATAAGCCCGGGATTCCGGGCTTTTTGTTCGGATAGCTTTATTACACCTTGAATTTGTTGACAAGGGATGTGAGGTTTTCCGCCAATTTTGCCAGTTCCTGAGCCGATAAGGCTATGTTTTCCATGGTGGCTGTCTGTTCTTCCGAGGAGGCGGATACTTCTTCGGTGCTGGCAGCGGATTCCTGGGATATCATCGATATGCTCTGAACCATTTCCACAATGTGTTCCACATTCTGATATTGAGATGAAAGTTCTGTGGAAATTTCTCTGGAGCGCTGCGCCACCGCATCTATTTGTGCCATCAATGCGTTTATTCTTTCGTTTATTTCACTAATGAGCAACTGGCCTTCGTTCACCTGTTTGTTGCTTTCGGCCATGGCATTTACTGCGATCCTGCTGCTGTTTTGAATCAACTTTACGATTCCGGCTATCTGCTTTGCAGCTTCGCCCGATTGTTCAGCCAGCTTTCTCACCTCATCCGCCACCACAGCAAAGCCGCGGCCGTGTTCGCCGGCCCGAGCCGCTTCTATGGAAGCATTCAGAGCCAGGAGGTTGGTTTGATCTACTATATCGCGAATTATCCCTGTAATTTTGCCGATTTCGGTGATCTTTGAATCCAGCTCCTGCATTATGGTATTGGTCTTGTCCACCGTAGATTTTATGGTATTTATCTTTTCAGTGGCAGCTTCTATTTTTTGGCGGCTCTCTTTTGCTTTTTGAGCCATTTCTTCGGCAGAGGAGGCCGTTGAGTGAGCATTTTCCTCTACCTTGCCGTTGGAGACCACCATTTTATCTACTATGTCGGCGATCTCGGAAAGTTTTTTGGACTGTTCACTGGCCCCTGCTGCTATCTGCTGTATGGCTCCTGCCACCTGCTGGGCAGACTGGTTGCTCTGCTCGGCACCGGCGGCCAATTCTTCGGCTGAAGCCGACAGGTTTTCCGCTGCCTTAATGACCTCTTTTACAAGCTCTTTAAGGTTTGATACCATAGAATTGAAAGATGATGCCATTATTCCGATTTCTGTTGTGTCCTTTATATTGATACTTTCCATTAGGTTTCCAGAGGCGACATTGTTGGCCGCTTTTACCAGATGGTTGATGGGTTTTGCGATCAGGTTTCCTATAAAAAGACCCATACCCAAGCAGAGAAGTGCGATTACTATGGCTGTTATGTATATGGTACCCGTGATCCTGTTTACATGGGCGAAGGCCTCTTGAACCGGCTGCTGCACGAATATGCCCCACCCTATGGACTTCTGTTTTCCGTAAGCCACATATTTTTTGATGCCGTCTTTTTCATAGGTGGTAAATCCCGATTTTCCCGCCAGTGCCGCTTGTACGAAATCGTAAGTGGACATGTTTTCGCGGGATTTTACTATCTTATAATCCTTATGAGCTATAATATACCCGTCGCTGTCGGTCACATATGCGTATCCCTCGTTGCCGATTTTCATATTCATGACTATTCTCGTTAAACTTACCAGTGATATATCTGCACTGAGAACGCCTACAGTCTGGCCGGTGTCGGATAATATGACGTTAGATATGGATATGATGGAATTGCCGGACATCTGGTCTACTTTGACCTTGGTCACGTACAGACCCTTTGCGTCCATGGCACCGGTGTACCACGGCTCGTTTTTAACATCATAATTATCGGGGAATGTGGCGAAGGGTATTGCAAAAACCTTTCCGCTGGTATCGGCCACATATATGCGCAGTATCTGTGGGTTTTGCTGAGTCATGTCATAAAGGAACGGAGTTATCTGGTCCTGGTTCAAGGACCTTACAGTTTTTGTGTTAGCAAGGAAGGTTACGAGATTCTTGTTCTGCTCTATAAAAAGGTCTATATTATCATTTAGATTGTCTACGACTATACTGACTTTATCCTGGATTTCCTGCATCATGGAATCCTTGACCAGGTAATTGATTATGACTCCCATGATAATGAGAGGAATAAGAGCCATTGCGGTGAGGTATACGGCAAGACGAGTTTTTAAACTTCTTTTCACATTAACAACGCCGGAGCGAGGTTTTAATGAAGAAAATAGCGCAAGAGTTTTAAAACTTCTTTTCACATGAAAAACCCCCCTGAATTATTATTGAGAAATAAACTATAATAAAAAATGCCCTTCTGGGCGATTATTGTGATGCAACCTGGCAACCATAGCATGTCGAATGCTTTAGGCCCATAGCTTTGCGCCCGCCCCTTTCGGGGAGTTTGCCAAAAAGGACATGTTTTATCTAATTATATCTAATTTTGTAAAAAAATGCAACCAAAAAATAGTAACATTTACCATTTATTTGTTGGTTTTTGTTAAAACGCTTTTGTGGATGATGATTAAAATGATATAATGACGGTAGAAAAATCATATCCGAATCGAAATATTGCGGCATAGAGCCGTATGCGTTTTTTGGAGGGTTTGATATTGAAACCATATACTGAGATAAAAAAAGGTCAGAGCATTGAAATTGACATCGAAGGCATGGCCCATGAAGGCCAGGGAATAGGCAGGATAGACGGTATGGCAGTTTTTGTGGAGGGAGCGTTAAAGGGTGAGAGGGTAAGAGCTCGGATCGACAAAACCGCCAGGAATTACGCCATAGCCCATTTGGAAAAAATCCAAGTTCCTTCTCAGGAAAGGATAACGCCGGCATGCCCGCACGCGGAGCGCTGCGGCGGATGCTCGCTTCAGCACTTATCATACAAAGGGCAACTGGAGTTTAAAACCCAAAAGGTGAAAGACAGTCTGGAAAGGATCGGTCGCATCAAGACAATAGTCCATGATACTATCGGCATGCCCGATCCTTGGAGATACCGCAATAAGGCCCAGTATCCGGTAGGGGAGGAAAGGGGCCAGGCTGTGCTGGGGTTTTACGAAAAGAGGACTCACAGCATAGTTCCTTCCAATTCATGCATGATACAGCACGGGATCAATGATGATGTAGCCGCAACGGTAAAGGAATGGGCCAACCGTTGTCGTGTGCCAGTTTATAATGAGGAAAAGCATACCGGCCTCCTGCGACATGTAGTAACGAAAGTTGGGATGAAGACCGGCGAAGTAATGGTCATTCTGGTGGTAAACGGGGATGAAATCCCGAATAAAAAGGAACTGATAGAGCTTCTTCAAAAAAATATAAAGGGATTTAAAAGTTTGATCTTGAATAAAAACGACAGAAGGACCAATGTCATCTTGGGTAGCAGGAATACGTTGCTTTTCGGCTCCCCTTATATTTATGACTACATCGGCGAGATAAAATTCAGTCTGTCTCCGCTGTCTTTCTTTCAGGTAAATCCGGTGCAGGTAGAAATACTCTACGAAAAAGCCCTGGAATATGCCGGCCTGACCGGGGATGAAACGGTCATAGACACTTACTGCGGCATAGGCACCATCACTTTGTTTTTAGCCCGAAGAGCCAGAAAAGTATACGGCATAGAGATAGTCGATGCGGCGGTGAAGGATGCCCGGCACAACGCCGAAATAAACGGGATAAGCAATGTCGAATTTATCGAGGGAGCGGCCGAAGAAGTAATGCCTGAGCTTGTCAGGAAAGGGGCCAGAGCCGATGTCATAGTGATGGACCCTCCCCGCCGGGGCTGCGATGAGAAACTTCTTAAAGCCGCTGTCGATATGGCACCCCGAAATATGGTCTACGTTTCATGCAACCCCGCCACTTTGGCCCGGGACCTGAGGTTCCTGGAGGACCGCGGCTACCAAACAAAAGAAGTCCAGCCTGTAGATATGTTCCCGCACACTCACCATGTTGAGTGCGTCACATTGATGTCAAGGGTTTAGAAATAAAGAACAGAAAAGCTTCTAAATAAAGGGTTTCCAGACATTTAGTTTTTCCCGAGGCCGATCTGCCGGATGTGGCAATGTCAGGAAACCCTTATTTTGGTTGCTTGAGGGAACATATCAACCGTCCAGAAAATTAATAGTTGAGT
>DUMA01000022.1 GCA_012840135.1 Thermoanaerobacterales bacterium | reverse complement strand
TAATCACCCTACATTGGCGTCGGCAGGGTGATTATTTTTTTCCTTTAATTATCGCCTTAACTATCGCAATAACTAAGGAAATCAGCGATACGGTAAACATAGAGGATGCAATCATTAATGACAGAGCCTCATATGTACTCATACCGCACCACCTCCTTCCTTCTAGCATCAAGGAGGTGGCAACCACACCCTGCTTATCCGATTACCTTATGCAAAATTATACCGTACTTAATACACTGCGACAATAAAAAAAGAGATCGTTTTCAATTGAACCATTACGCCGTTCAACCCCACAAATACGCCAGTTAGCGTGCAAAATACGCCAGTTGCGGTATACCGGCAGGAAATATAAAACAAACGGAGAATAATTAAAGTAAAAATAGCCAAAAATATACAAAACAATGAAAGGAGGCGGTAACTCATGTTTAAAAAAACACGCGCATTTTTTCTGAGGTCTCTTGCATCTCTCATCACAGCCGTAGCCTTTATCGGTGTCAGCCCCCAAAGCGCTTGGATATTCTATGAGCCGGACATTCCGGAAGACTTAAAGTAACTGTCATATTTTTATTAAGGCATCATCCTTAATTGTCAAAAAACATTCTGAAGGTTTCTTAAGATCTTTCATTGGAAGCCGTAAAATGTTATGATAATTCAGGATCGATGCTTGCTTTTTGTATATTTTTACTTGCCGGAGGGATGGAAATGTTTCCGATTCCGTGGTATGTGGCCGCGTTTGAATCGATTCCGGAAGGCTTTTTGATAGTATTGCTTTCTCTGAAGCTGATGAAACAAAAAGAATTGGTTTACTCGAAGATTGCAGCCATTTCCATTATTTATGGGGTGATTGCGTATACCATAAGGAACATGAACGCCTATTTTTACGGTACTATTCCTCCATACTTGCATACCGTATTGCTCTTAGTTGCATTGGCCATATTGATGAAGTATATTTGTAAAGCCCACTTTCAGGCCGCTTTTATATCGGTGTTCATAGTATTTGTAATTTTCGGCCTTGTGCAGTATATATTAGTTTTGATGCTGGCGGAAATTTTTAAAATAAATTATAATACATTTTATAAGTTTCCCTGGATGAATGTAATATTTTTTATTCCGGTGGCGGCCATTACTTTTTTTATCATCCATTTTTACAGCATTAATCAAGGTGTGTAGAAAATGAACAAAAGATATCTCACAGCTTTGTTTACAGTCGCAGTTCAATTGATGACTGTACTCATGTTGAATCAGATATTGTTTGCCTCGAATTCGGACATATATTACAAGAATCTGCCCATAATCATCCTGTCGCTGTCCGCTCTTGCCTTTATATTCTTCTTTTCGATCCAGTATATCGAATCATCTTCAAAAAAAGAGACGGAGCTTGAGCTGTTGAAGTGCCACTTGAGGGATGTCGAGGAGCTAGTAAAGACATACAGGGCGGAACGGCATGAGAACATACAAAACATGCAGACCATCCAGGCTCTCGCTTTTTTGGGGAAATATGCGGATCTAAAGCAATATTTGAATAAAATAGTCGGAAACTACAGGTCCGTGGAAAAGGTCCTGCGGCTGGGCGATATGGCCTTGACGGCACTGGTAAATGTCAAGATGGAAACGATGAAGCGGAATAATATTGATTTTGTAGTAAAATACAGCGGTCTGGGGATATATAATACCAAACCGGATTCCTTTGAACTTTCCACCGTAGTGGGCAATGTGCTTGATAATGCCATAGAAGCGGTCATGGAAAGGGAAAGCGAAAGGATCATATATTTTGAAGTGGATGAAAACCCAAAATCCTATATAGTTAAAATCTCAAACAACGGCCCGGCCATAAAGGAGGCGGATTTTACCAAAATATATGAAGCGGGTTACAGTACAAAACATAAAGACACAAGAGGCTTCGGCCTTTATATAGTGAAGAAGATAATGGATAAATACAACGGCACCATACAATTAAATTCCGATGAAAAGCTCACAAGCTTTACTTTATTTATTCCAAGAAAGGGTGGCCTGGATGTTGCGGAAGCTTTCTCGAAAGCTGTCACTGATACTAAGATCCCAGCAGGGATGTGAAAGATACAATTCGGAAATAATTGCGTACGGGCTGGAAATCATACTGGGAAGTTCATTTAAATTTTTTTCAATAGCGGCCATATCCATTCTTTTGAAAACCTTCCCGGAAACCATGCTGAGTCTTTTTGCCTTTGCTCTCATACGCAATTTTGCCGGCGGAGCCCACTGCAAAACCTACTGCCTGTGTTATTTGACTGGTGTGCCCCTGATTGTCATGAATGGCGTGCTGGCAAGATATTTTATAATTCCCAGGATGCCTTTGACATTGATGGGTGATCTGACCTTAATGGCGGGCCTTTTTATAATCATGAAGTGGGCGCCGGCGGGCACCGAGAAAAAAGCGGTGACCGAAACCGCCGTAAGAGTCAGAATGAAACAAATAACCATATTGATCCTTGGAGCCATTTTCTTGTTGAATAATGCCTTCTTTATGCTGGACCGGATGAACTATTTTCAGGCTGTTTCGCTGGGGGCTTTTGAGTCCTTGCTTTTTGTGACTCCCGTTGGCTATAGGATATTAAAAGCGGTTTAAATCACGATTTCAGGAAAGAAGGGTTATTTATGACTGGTATTCTGGTCTGCGAAGATGAAAAAAATACCCTGGAGCTAATATGTAATCTCCTGAAAGAAATTCCCCTCGCAGAGGAGGTATATACTGTCCTCACGGGGGAAGAAGCGAAGGATATCATCAGGAAAGAGTCACCTCAAATTTTGCTTCTGGATATAGAACTGCCGGGCATAAATGGTATAGATGTGGCAAAAACTGCAGTTTCTCTTAATCCGGATGTATTTGTGATTTTTATAACCGGATACTCGAGTTATGCCACAGAATCTTTTGAAGTCCATCCTTACGATTATATTCTAAAACCCATAGACTTTGAGAGGTTTCGCGAAACATTGAATTTCGTGACAACAAAATGTGAAAGCGATATACTCAACCGCAAATTGAAGGCGGCCGGAAAGCTTCCGGTGAGGGACGGAAACAGTATTCTGTTTTTAAATCTTGAAGATGTAGTATTTATCGAGAGAGCGGGCGACAAAACCAAAATACATACGAGAAAAAAGATATACGAGTGCTTTGAGTATTTAAAAACTATTGAAGAATCCTTGAAAGGCAATTTTTACAGGGCCCATAAATCATACATAGTTAACATAGAGATGATCGAAAAGATAGAAAGCCTCCGGGACACATATGAAGTAAGTTTCCATGATTACAGTGAAAAGGCTTATATAAGCAAAGGAAAATATCAATTTTTAAGAGAAAAGTTTAATATATGATATGTTGTGACCTCAAAAAAGAGGTTATTTTTTTATATAACGAAAACCATCTGTTCTTTTTTTACCAGCGGTGATTTTATATTTAATCTGGAGCAAAGGTGCGGTTACCGCAGAGTATTATATATATAAGAATAATCACCATCTAGGCAGAAGCAGGGTGATTTTTTAATTGATGCATCTGGCACGGACGGAAAGTTCAGATAATCGCTGCTGCCAATCCCGGTGCAGATTTCGCCGAAAATGGTGGAAAAGTTGGATATCCATCAAAAAGACTCATAGTATTGCAAATTAAGGTATTATTATAAAAAAATTAATAAAAAAGAAGGAAAAATAAATTTTATGTAGAATAAATATTATAAAAGAAGACATCATACGTCTTACGTATGATGTAATATGAATACGGAGGATGATGCTGCATACGATGATAAAAAGAAAAAACCTATCCAATGAAGTTGCTTCCGAAATTATAAAAATGATACAAAACAAAGAATTTCTTCCGGGCAGCAAGCTGCCGAACGAAACGGAACTTTCGGAAATGATGAATGTCAGCAGAACCACCATAAGGGAAGCCATCAAACTGCTTGCGTCCAACAACATTGTGGAAATAGTGAGAGGCAAGGGAACTTTCGTCAGTGAAGTGCCGGGTTTGGTAAAGGACCCCCTGGGGGTGGAATTCATAGAGGACAAGAACCTTCTTTACTCCCTCTTTGAAGCGAGAATGCTTATAGAGCCGAAAGTCGCTGCGATCGCTGCAAAAAGAGCCACTCCTGAGGATATTAAAAAAATAAGGGAACACCTGGATGAGATGAAGGAGGTGATAAACGGGAAAAAAAGTCATAAAGAAAAGGATATAGAATTTCATACTGAAATTGCCAGAGCAATGAAAAATCCAATCATTGAAAGAATTGTTCCGATCATTATTGAATCAATCACAAAAGGTTATTATGAGACGATTAATGTACCGGGAAGTGCACAAAAAGCCGTAATGAGCCACGAAAAAATATATACGGCAATTAAGAACCACAATGCTGAAGCTGCGGAAAGGGAAATGAAACTTCATCTGGAAGAAACTTTGAAAGACATTGACTGGATGGCAAAAGAAAAGATCATAAGTTAAAAATGATTTGGGGAGGAAAAAATGAAAAAATATTTAAAAGCTTTTAGCATGATTGTTTCTTTCTTTCTTATGCTTGTTATGCTGGGAGGATGTGGCGGCTCCAATAACGATTCGGATGGTGCAAAACAGCAGGAGGAAAACAAGAATGAAGTTGTTACAATTAAACACTGGGTATGGCTCGACAATCCGAATGATCCCACATTTTCTCAGTTGGTGAAGGAATTCAATGACACTCATCCAAATATCAATGTAGAAGTAGAAGTGATCGGATGGAATGACTTTCACACCAAGCTTCTCAGCAGCGTCACCGGTGGCAGCGGTCCGGATACATCTTCCTTTAAGTTGACATGGCAGCCCGAATTTATAGGTCAGGATGCGCTGCTTCCCCTCGACGACTACCTCAACGGGTGGGCTGGGAAGGCTGATGTGGTGGATAATTTATGGGATGTCATGAAGTACAGCGATGGAAAGCATTACGTCATGCCCTGGGAGCTTCAGGTGCTTTATATGTATTACAGGCCGAGCATGTTCAAAGCTGCAGGTATAGAAAAAGTGCCCGAAACATGGGATGAATTCTTAAAAGCTGCCCAGAAGCTTACGAAAGACACGAATGGAGATGGAAAGATAGATCAGTACGGCTTTGCCATGAGGGGTGCCAGGGGCGGCCACGAGCCGTGGGCGAGTTTTGTTCTGGCCAGCGTGCCGGGTAATGCTTTCTTTGACGCCGGTGGAAACTGCACTCTTGATACTCCGGAAGCTATAAAAGCCAATGAATTCTTCCTCGATCTATATAAGAAATACAAGGTTGTACCCCCGACGGCACCGGCCGACGGATTCAACGAGATTATTGCTAACTTTAAATCGGGTAAAGCTGCAATGGTGGTCCACCACATAAAATCTTCCAACGGAATGATCGAACAGTTTGGAGACGATGTTGACGCATTTCCGGTGCCGGCAGGTCCGCAGGGGCGCTGGACGTCTCTCGGCGATACGGAAAATGTTATATATAAATCCACAAAACATCCCAAAGAAGCCTTTACATTTATCTCATGGCTTTCGGAAAAGGAACAGCTTTTGAGATGGGATAAAGCTACAGGCAATGTTCCGGTGCTGAAATCGCTCCAGGAAGATGAGTATTTCAAAAACAACCGTTTTATGAAAGCTTCTTTTGATTCGATGCCCTTTGCCCACATCTATCCGATAAATGAAAATATGGGCGAGTGGATAGAGTCCCTGTGGCCTGCAGTGACTCAACAGGCGCTTGAAGGCAAGATAACCAGCGAGGAAATGATGAAAAAGCTTGCCGAAGGCATGGTAAAAAAATAAATAATAGTATTAGCAATGTCATTCGATAAGCTTAAACCGAATAAAATATCCTGACTTGATGCAGATGATGCCGGGAATCGGATTTTAGGTTTGAAGACAGAGGAAAAAGTCGATTTATTTGTGGCCGAAGGTTTTCCTGTTCGATGTTGCTGCGAATAATTGATTTCTGATTTCCGGCATCGTACTTTACTGAGTTTATTGTATTGTATTGAAATAATATCCCGCTTGCAAGGAGTGGACCTATGAAAAATTTCTGGTCAAAATCCGCCCCTTACCTTTTGATAACACCCTCCCTTTTGCTGATGATGCTGATTATAGCGTACCCCATTGCAAATTCCGTCAGCATTAGCTTTTTGAAATATATCCTGTTTAAACCGAAAGATATTGAATTCATTGGGGTTAATAATTATTTCAATGTATTAAAAGATCCGGTTTTTTGGCAATCTCTTTTTAATACGATCATATGGATAGCTGCGGGCGTCTTCTTTCAGTTTTTTTTCGGACTGCTGCTGGCTCTCCTGTTGAATCGAAACTTTATTGGTAGAAGGATTGTAAGATCCATTATTTTGATACCATGGGTTACCCCCGGTGTCCTAATCGGTTTGATGTGGAAGTGGATGTATGACGGAAATTACGGCGTCATTAACGATATACTATCGAGATTGCATTTGATTCAAGATTACGTGCCTTGGCTTGCAAAATCTGAGACGGCCCTGCTTTCGGTGATTATCACCATTGTATGGCAGGGGATACCGTTTTTTGCGATAATGCTTCTGGCAGGACTGCAGGCCATACCGGAGGAGCTTTACGAAGCCGGAAAAGTTGACGGAGCGACGGGTTGGCAGGCGTTCTGGCACATCACACTGCCGATGTTAAAACCAACCATTCTGGTATCGACGCTGTTAAGAGTCATATGGGTTGCCAACTCCGTAGATGTCGTATATATAATGACCGGTGGAGGACCGGGATACAGTTCGCTTACTTTAAGCGTATATACCTACATGAAAGCTCAGAAAGCCATGGATTTTGGCTATGCATCAACTCTTGCCATATACCTTACCTTGATGCTGTCGGTAGTTGCATTGTTTTATCTGAAAAATTTAAATTTAAAGGAGGTAAGGTAGCATGAAACGGACAAATGCTGTAAACAACCTGCTGCTATTTTATATTCCATTATCTCTGCTGGTTTTATTTGCTGTGTTTCCCTACATCTGGACATTTTTAACATCCATTAAGCCTGATACCGAGCTTTATACATCGGAGGTAAAATATTTTACCCAACATCCGACATTCAAGAATTATATGGATCTGTTTCAGAAATCCAATTTTATGAAAAACATGATGAATAGCTTCTTTGTAGCGATGGCAACTGCTGTCATCAGTTTGTTTGTATCGGTGCTGGCGGCTTATGCTTTTGCCAGGTTTGAATTTAAAGGAAAAATGTACTTCATGGTTTCTTTTTTATTGATAAACATGTTTCCCGCGGTACTTCTCCTGACCCCGCTTTTTGTCATCATGCGTAAAATCGGGCTGCTTTATACGCCGTATTCCCTGGTGATAGCTTATTCCACTTTCACCATACCTTTTTCTGTTTGGCTTCTTACGGGATATATAAGGGATCTGCCCGTCGCTCTGGAGGAGGCCGCTATGGTCGATGGATGCAACAGGATGCAGGCATTTTTCAGAATAACGCTGCCCCTTACTGCGCCGGGTATCGTGGCTACTGGGATATATATTTTTATAACCGCATGGAACGAGTTTGTGTTTGCTCTTATGTTTACCAATGAAGCGACAAGAACGCTGCCCGTGGCTTTGCAAACCTTTATCGGACAGTATGACATACAATGGGGGCTGTTGACAGCCGGAGGAGTAATTACAACAATACCGGTAGTCGTGTTATTCATGTTGGTACAAAAGAAGCTGGTGGAAGGTTTAACCGCCGGAGCTGTTAAGGGATAGTGTAAGCAACAAAAGGAGGAGCAAAAAATGAATCTTAAACATTTGCAGGATATTTGCGCGACCGTACGACGGGATATAATAACGATGATAGGTAAAGCCAATTCAGGCCATCCAGGCGGCTCCCTATCGTTAGTTGAAATACTTGTTTCTCTGTACTATGAAGTAATGAATATAAAACCCGAAGACCCGCAATGGGAAGACAGAGATAGACTGGTATTGAGCAAAGGGCATGGATGTCCGGCTCTGTATTCGGTTCTGGCACACAGGGGATATTTTGAAAAAGATAAGTTGATTACTTTGAGGAAACTAGGGTCGATATTGCAGGGTCATCCAGACATGAAAAAGACTCCCGGTATTGATGCATCCACAGGTTCTCTGGGTCAGGGACTTTCCGTTGCAGCAGGTATGGCCCTGGGGGCAAAATTGAAGAATAAAAACTACAAAATTTTCTGCATAATAGGCGATGGCGAAATGCAGGAAGGTCAGATATGGGAAGCAATGATGGCGTCCATACATTACAAGCTGGACAATCTGACGATTATTTTGGACCACAACAGACTTCAGATAGACGGACCGAACGATGCGGTGATGTCACTGGGGCATATAACGGAGAGGATGAAAGCCTTTGGCTTTGATGTATGCGAAGTTGACGGACATGATATTGAAGCCTTGATAAATACATTTTGCAGGCCTTCTTCGCAGGGGAAACCCAAATTTGTAATAGCAAATACCGTGAAAGGCAAAGGAGTTTCCTTTATGGAAAACCAGGTGGGGTGGCATGGCAAGACACCCAATGCGGAAGAGGTCAAAAAAGCACTTATTGAACTGGGAGGAGAAATATGATGGAAAAAGCAAAATCACCCAGGATTGCATATGGAGAAGCTCTTTTGGAACTGGGCGAGAAAGATGAGAAGGTTGTGGTTCTGGATGCTGATCTTGCCCATGCCACTCAGACCGCTATGTTTGCGGAAAAATTTAAAAACAGGTTTTTTAATGTAGGTATAGCCGAACAGAATTTGATGGGTTTGGCGGCCGGACTGGCTCTCTCGGGCTTCATACCTTTTGCCAGCACCTTCGCTGTATTTGGAGCGGGAAGAGCATTTGAACAAATAAGAAATACTATATGCTATCCGAATTCGTTAAACGTTAAAATTGCGGTGACGCATGCTGGAATTACGGTGGGGGAAGATGGCGGGAGCCATCAGGCAGTGGAAGACATATCTTTGATGAGGAGCCTTCCGGGAATGACTGTAATTGTCCCGTGCGATGCAGTAGAGACAAAAAAGGCTGTTTTTGCAGCAAGCAAAATAAAAGGTCCGGTGTATATAAGGATTGCGAGACCGGTTGCCCCGGTGATAACGAATGAAGATGACTGCTTTATTCCCGGTAAAGCCAATGTAATTAGGAAGGGAAGAGATGTGACCCTGTTTGCCGCAGGCCTCATGGTGGCAAAGGCCCTTGAGGCGGCAGAAATACTTGATGGAAATGGGATAAGCGCTTCAGTGATAAACATCCATACGATAAAACCGCTGGACGTAGAAACGGTTCTGAGGGAAGCCGGAAGTACAGGAAGAGCAATTACAATAGAGGAACATTCGATAATCGGCGGTCTGGGCTCGGCCATAGCTGAGGTTTTGATAGAAAAGATGCCAGTAAAAATGAAGAGGATCGGTATAAACGATTTGTTCGGTCAATCAGGAACCCCCGACGAACTTTTGAAGCATTACGGTCTTACAGCCGAACATATCGTATCGGCTGTAAATGAGATGCTATAGTTTATCTCCGGAACACGAGAATGTCGAAAGCATGATAAAAATGTATTTTTATAGGGAAAAAACAATTTTATTATCGATACAGTCCCTGGCTATTGCATATGGCTTTTATTGATTACTACTGAACAATAGATAAGTTTCAAAGAGGCAACTTTCTTTTACAATGATTTATATGGTTGCCGGGTTGTTTTGATTAGGAAAAGCCCCGAACGGTAAAAAACCTCCGGGGCTTAAATTATTATGTAGCAAATTGATCTTGTGATAAGTTTATTTTTCATCATTTTCTTTCTCAAAAGCATCCAGTTCTTCGATTATGTTTCTGCAAATAGATATGAGCATTTCCGTCTGTCGGGCAGGTCTTGTCCTCAAAATGTGGACAAATTCATTGATAGAATTTTCTGCCGCAGAATCGACACTATATTTTATGGGCCCTTCCAGAATATAATCCAGGCTCACATTTAATGCTTTTGCTATTTTGTTTAGTGTCTTTAATGACGGTATCTTATCACCCCTTTCCATTTGACCGATGTAGCTGTAATGAAGGTTTGCTTTTTCCCCCAGTTCTTCCTGGGTAAGGTTCTGCTTCTGACGGATCTGTCTAATTTTTTTACCTATGTCTCTGAAGATCTCATCTGTTGGCAAACTTATCAACTCCCCATTACTTCTTTATATATGTTGCAATTTTTTGTAAAAAAAGTAAAGAGAAAATATGTATTATAATAAAGTCTAAAATTGTAATAATTTGGCGAGCTCCGGCAATTATAAAATATGTTGGAATCAGTATAGCAAATAAGTATTGAATTATCAATATGTAAATATTAGTATTATAAGACAATTCGAAAAATATTGTTATAATGTTTAAGACTTAGAAATAAATAAAGATAGGTTTTTCACCTATCTTTTTAATCTCGGATCCAGTGCGTCCCTCAAACCATCCCCGAAGAGATTGAATCCCAGTACCGTAAGCATGATGGCGATACCGGGCGTTATGCTGAACCACGGAAAAGTCCTCAGATAAGATCTGCCGTCATAAATCATGGAACCCCAGCTTGCCGTGGGCGGTTGGGCTCCGAGGCCCAGGAAGCTGAGACTGGCCTCCGACATGATCGCACCCGGTATGCTCAATGTCAGCATAACTATTATAGGGGCCAGCGTATTTGGGAGGATGTGTTTTAAAATGATGCGGATATCTTTTGCACCTGAAGCATGGGCTGCTTCCACGAACTCCATTCTCTTGAGAGAAAGAATCTGGCCGCGCACGAGTCTTGCATATCCGGCCCATCCCACAAAGCCTATGGCGATAAATACATTATATATGCCTGGCCCCAGGGCGAACATGATGCCTATGCAAAACAAAAGTTCCGGGAAAGCAAACATTATATCGCAAAGCCTCATAATAAAATTATCCACTTTTCCGCCGTAATAGCCCGCTATGGCTCCGAGCAGAACGCCCAGTATGAGTGCGATACCTTCGGAAATTACTCCCACCATAAGCGAAACCCTGGAACCGTAAATAATCCTGCTGAGTATATCCCTGCCGTAATCATCGGTTCCGAGGAGATGCTGAGCCGTGGGCGGTTTCAAGCGATAGTCCAGATTCTGAGCGTAAGGATCGTAAGGGGCGAGCACTTCTGCAAATATGGCCACTACTACCAGAAGTATAACGAAAAACAACCCTACCATAGCAGCTTTGTTGCGCTTCAATCTGAGCCAGGCATCATAGTACAGGCTTCTACTTTCCTGAAGGTTCTTTTTAGCAGTTTTTATTTTATTTGACCTGTTTAAAGGCGTTTGAACTTTTGCCATCAACCTTCACCCCCATCATATCTGATCCTCGGATCAAGGAAGGAATAGGATATATCCACTATCAAATTAGTAAATACGAACACAAGGGCGGTGAATAGCACGGTACCCTGTATGACGGGGAAATCCCTGTTATTGATGGCTTCTATGGAGAGCCTGCCGAGACCCGGAATACCGAAGACGGTTTCCGTAAGAATAGAGCCTGTAAGAAGTCCGCCGACCTGAAGACCTATGATGGTGATGACGGGTATCATGGCATTTTTTAAAGCATGTTTGTAAATTACAACTCTTTCGCTTAAGCCCTTAGCCCTGGCTGTTCGAATGTAATCCTGGCGGATTACTTCCAGCATGCTGCTGCGGGACATCCTGGCTATGGTGGCGGCAAACCTCGTGCCGAGAGCGATGGCCGGCAAAACCATGTATTCGGGTCCCGAATAGCCGGAGATGGGAAACCACTTTAGTTTCAATCCAAAGATTAGTTGAAGGATTATAGCCACCCAGAAAACGGGAGCGGAAATTCCCATAAGGGCCACTATCATGCTGGAGTGATCGAAAAAAGTGTACTGTTTGACGGAAGAAACTATCCCCACCGTAAGGCCTATTATTATTGCCACTATCATAGAAGTAAGAGATAATTTTACAGTGGCTGGGAATCTCTGCAGTATGGTTTTCATCACATCCTGGTGGTTGTAAAAAGATCTGCCCAGGTCACCCCTTACAGCTTTAAACAAAAAATCAAAGTACTGAATATAAAGAGGTCGGTCAAGACCCAGCTGGTGTCTGATGTTTGCTATGGTTTGAGCATCAACTCTTTTGCCCATCATATTGACCACGGGGTCGCCGGGTACGACATTTATTAATATAAATGTTATGAGAGTAATTCCAATGAGCACCGGAATCATGGATAAAAGCCTTCGTATAATATATGAAGTCAAAACCGCACCCCCTCTGATGTATCATAAATAAACGGTTGGGCGCGGGAACGCCCAACCCCTTTTTATTTCTTTTCAAGCCACATGGTCTTGTAATTGTAGCTGCCGATTCCCGTCGGATGGAACTGGACATCTTTTACATACGGTTGAACGATGTAGTATTCCTTAACATGGAACAGCGGAATAATCGAAACGTCGTCGTACACTGCTATTTTCTCTGCTTCCTGATACATCTTTATGCGCTCATTCATGTCGGTGGATACCCGGGCTTTTTCGATGAGCTCATCTACTTTGGGGTTCTTGTAGTTTATGGACCATCCCGGCGACTGCGAAGAATGCAGGATATTATACATGTAGTTGTCGGGATCGGGTATGTCAGCCCACCAGTTGGCAAGATAGATCGGCACCTGGCCGTTGTTTCTTGACTGCCTCCAGGAAGCGCTGTCCATTTGATTTATCTTCATATCGATGCCGATCTGTTTTAGCATGGCCTGGATCGCCACATTCCTCTTGTAGAAAGTTTCGTTCTTGGCCTGCCAGTTTTCCACTTCAAAACCGTTGGGATAACCGGCTTCAGCCAGAAGTTTTTTGGCCTGCTCCGGATCATATGGGAATCCGGGGTTGTTTTCGTTGTATCCCGGGATGCCGGGTCCCAGCAATCCTTTAGCGACAGTACCTCTGTTGTTCAGGAGTTCTTTTAGAATCTTGTCCTTATCGATGGCCATGGCTATGGCCTTTCTTACCCTGACATCCTGGAAATATTTGACGTTTTCATTCATTACATAGAAGTAAGTATTGAGCGGTGTGTTTTCCACGATCATCTTGCTGAAATTGGGATCTGACGCAAGCCTCGGGTATTCGGAGTCGGGAATGGCAAGAATGTCAATATTTCCGTTTTCGAATTCCATGGTCATGGTAGCCTCGTCAGGGATGATCTTCATCTGGATCTTATCGATATAGGGCAGATCTTTTTCAAAGTAATTTGTATTTCTTTCCAGGGTTATGTGATCATCGTGCACCCATTCGGCAATTTTATATGGGCCGCTGCCGATGGGGTTCAGTGTCCATTCTTCGCCGGCCTTTTGGGTCGCATCGGCGGGATAGATGGAGGCACATGGCACTGCCAGGTTCTGGACAAAAGGTGCATAGGGAGCTTCAAGTGTAATCTCGAACTCTTGATCGTTTATTATTTTGAACCCTGCCAGTTCGGTGGCTTTGCCATCTTCCATATCTTTGGCGCCCTTGATGGGTTCGAATACCCACTGATTGATGGCCTTGGTCTCGGGCTTGAGCATGCGCTCAAAGGTGAATTTCACATCCTTTGAAGTAAGTGGCGTTCCATCGCTGAACTTGAGATCAGGTTTTAATTTAAAGTGATAAGTCAAACCATCGGAACTGACTGTGGGCATTTCTGCAAGAAGTTCCGGCTCAAGATCGGTGGTGCCGCCCTTGTACCTCACAAGAGTGCTGAACAAAAGCCTTCCGAGGTAATAGGTCTCCAACATGGAGTTTTGCTGGACATCGAGTCCCGGAGGATCTTGACCCAGAGCATCCTGCAAAGTCCCTCCGTGCTTCGTATCCGCCGGTTGGCTCTGGCTCTGGCCCTGACCCTGCTGGGTTTTCTGACCTCCGCCGCAACCCACCAGCGATACCACTACCAGCATTACTAACACTGACGCCAACAGTTTTTTATAAACTAACATTCATGTCCCCCCTCAAAAAGTTTGGAAATAAGATGTTGTAAAAGAGAGTAATATAAGAAATTTTATTAACTTTACAAAACCTCCTTTCATATGTATGATATGCTGAGTTTTAGTTAATATATTAACATATAAGAAAAATTTATTCGACGTTTTTATTAAAAATCCTGTCTATTGTCAGGATTTCGGTTAATATAAATAATTTAATAGTGGAATTTTTGGTAATTAAAAAATCCAGAGAAAACACATGGTGTTTTCGCTGGATTTCATCAACGAGAAGTTGACAAAGCAGCTACTCTTCAATATTTTTACCGCTTTTTATTTGAAAATATTTTTTCTGGGCGTCTTTAAACGCCACTATGAGAGCTTTCTGTGAGGAACCAAAATACCTGGACTCTATCTCTTTTGATATTTCAGATATATTGCATTCCATATTTTTATCTAAAAAAATGGACCTTATAAATTCCGATGTCAGTGGAAGAACTCCTGCGGCACCAGCATCGATTATTCGCCCGGTATCCTTATCTACTACGAGGCCTATAAAAAACATATTGTACATGTGAGTTATGGGATTGTTCTGAGGTGCCTTGGAATTACCGATAATATATATGCTGTTTTTCGGGTAAACCATCAAAGGGATCCTCCTGTTGATCTCTTATGCGTAGCAAGCCGGGAAAGGCTCCATTGCATAAAAGGAACGGTGAATGCTGGATTTTGCCTTATCTAACTGAAACGCCATATATTTAGTATATTTATTCTACAAAAAACTTAGAAATCCTTCTATCCTTCAAAAATTTCTTTTTTGTACAGGCTGAAAAAATTACAATTTTTTTTAAAGGAATTTGCACTGTTAAAATCGAATAAGAAATTGTAACAGGCTTGCACCAGGATGCACGATGGAATGTCTTCAGTTTGGGAAAGGGGGAGAGGGGGCTTGAACGAAAATAAAGAACTCATATACAGAGCTAAAATGGGTGATGTAGCAGCCTTTGAAGAGCTCATATCTGGTTATGAGAAAAAGGTATACAATACGGTTTATCGTTTTTTAGAAAATACGGAAGATGCCAGGGATATAACCCAGGAAATCTTTCTTAAAATATACACCTCTTTAAAAAATTTCAAAGAGGGTTCGTCTTTTTCTACCTGGCTTTACAGAATAGCCGTCAACACTTGCATAGATTTTTGCCGGAAGAAAAAAGAGGATGCGCTGCCCATTACGGATGAAATGGATGGAAGCGGAATGGGGCAGGGTGAACATTCAAAAATGCCGGAAGATGTGATGGAAAATAAGGAACTGAAAAAAGCGCTGAATGACGCCATTAAATCCCTGCCCGAAGATCTAAGGATGTGCGTGGTGTTAAGGGATATACAGGGATTCAGCTATGTGGAGATCAGCGAAATATTAAAATGTCCCACGGGGACGATAAAATCCAGAATAAACAGGGGTCGCCGGGTCTTGAGGCAAATACTGAAAGACAGGGAACTTTTTTTTAACAAATACGTCTAAAATAGTAGAAGGGGGGAAAATGATATGGCGTGCGAGACATACAGGGAGCTAATAGATAAATATGTGGAGGGGCTGGTCACCCTGGACGAGAAGGAAGCTCTTGAAGAACATATAAAGATATGTGCCGAATGCAGAAGCGAAGTGGAAGATATCGGCAGGATACTCAGGGCCTTCAATTCTTTTGAAAGTGTGGATCTGCCCGATGATTTCATGCCTTCCCTTCATGAAAGATTATTGAAACTAAAGGGCGAACAAAAAAGTACCGGGATCACGAGCTTTTTCCCGGGTTCTATAAGATATTTCATGGCATCATTCCATAGTTTTTACAGGTCATATTTCAAAATTCTGGCAGGGGGTTTTTGCGTCATTTTAATAAGCTTTTTCCTGGGCCGTTTTTCCAACATGCCCGAAGGTCTTTTTGGCAGAAAGGGGATGGGAACTGAAAAGCAGTTGGCAAAAATCGAATCCAAGGCACTATCTCTGGAGGCGGCGCATGCCGATGGAATATCGAAGGCAGAATCTTCCGGTGATGATAAGATACAGCCAATTACAGGCGACAGTGCAGATAAAAAAATACTGATGGCTGACAAACCAAAGGAAGGCGCTCCGTCAGCCACCGTAGAAAAGGAGAGCATGCTCCGCTCGGAATTTGAAATCAGCAATCCAAAACAACGTTCTATTGCAGTAAATAAAAGCTCTAGGAATGGCAGTATTGGAGATGTTATGCAGACTGAAAACGGGATTAAATATAAAGCGCTGCAGGACGGCGGCCAGAAGGCGGCTGCAGCAAACCCCGGTTCCGAGGGGCCGGTGGAACAAATCACTATTTTTGTCAATGACTTTGATAAAAACGTGGGCTCAGCCATAGAACTGGCAGATCAACTGGGTGGAAGTATAAGGGAAAGCCAAATAACCGCGGAGGGCGGGGAAAACCTCCGAAAAGCCTATATTTTGATGGAACTGCCGGCTGAAAATCTGGCCACCGTTTTAGAGAGGATAAAAGCCCTGAGCGATACGGGAAAAAGCCTTGAAGGGCCGCAGGATAAAAGCGCTGCAGAAGAAAAGGCTGTCCAGCCCGAAGAGCAACTTATGATGGCGCAGAGCCATGGTCAGGAAGGCCAACAGGGAAATACCGTTCCGGATGAAAAAACTACAGAAAAGGAGACGCAGAGTAAAGAAAAAAAACTTGTGGTCATACAGGTCAATATAATGGAAAAGGAGGCGGTGCAAAGACCAAAGGATTGAATTTTTTGCGACGATTGACGTTCGGTATCGTGTAAAAACGTCAATCGATTTTTTTATTTTCGTTTGAAGGTATTTGTAGTTTTTTGGTGAATAATAGTATCGGGAGTGAATTTTATGAAGAAGATAATGTTAATAGACGGAAACAGCCTGCTGCACAGGGCTTTTCATGCTCTTCCGCCTTTGAGGACATCCAGGGGTGTACATACCAATGCCGTTTACGGGTTCTGCAACATGCTGCTTAAGATTTTAAAAGAACAAAAGCCCGACTACATTGCAGTGGCTTTTGACAAAAAGGGGCCCACCTTCCGCCACGACCAGTTTGCAGCTTATAAGGCCACCAGGCCCAAGATGCCGGACGAACTTGCGGGACAGTTTGACTTATTAAAGGATATATTGAAGGCACTGAACATCGGTTATCTGGAAGTGGACGGCTTTGAAGCCGATGATGTGCTGGGCACAGTATCGAAGAAAGCAGAGGAAGCCGGTGCGTTTTCGCTGATAGTTACAGGGGACAAAGATGCATTGCAACTGGTATCACCTTTTACACATGTTATGCTGACACGGAAAGGAATCACCGAACTTGAGGAATATGACACTGAAAAAGTAAAGGAGAGGTTCGGCATACCACCAGAAAACATACCGGATTTAAAGGGGCTGATGGGAGATGCTTCCGATAATATCCCCGGCGTGCCCGGCATCGGAGAAAAAACCGCCTCAAAACTTTTGCAGGAATACAAAACTGTGGAAAACTTGCTGGAAAATACGGATGGTATAAAGGGGAAATTAAAGGACAGTTTGTTGCATTACAGCGAACAGGCCAGGATTAGCAAGCATCTGGCCACTATCGTAAGAGATGTAGATCTGGATTTCAATTTAGAAAATTTCAAGGTGAAAGACCCCGATTATGATGAACTGGCCAGATTGTTCCGGGAACTGGAGTTTTACAGTCTGTTGAACAAGATAGAACGTCCTGAAGTGGAGGTTTCATCCTGCAACCGGGTGCAGCACACCGTAAACTCCGGTGCTGACCTTGAAGAGCTGGTAAAAAGGATAAAGCCTGCTGGCGTATTGTGCATTCTCATGGATTCATCAGAACTTTTTCCCGCCCATTCTTTCAAAGGTATCTATCTTGCAGATGGAGAAACGGTATATTATCTTTCACGCGAATTCATTGATATGTATGAAAATGCCAGGAAAAATCTGAAACTTATGCTTGAGGCCCCGGATATTCTAAAGATAACCCATGACGGAAAACTGGCCAGGAATGCCCTGCGGCAGCTGGATATAGATTTCTATCCCGATTTTGATACAATGCTGGCCGCTTACCTGCTGGACTCTTCCAAACCGAGATACGATCTTGAGTCCCTATTTTACGACTACCTTGGTATGGAAGTAAAAGTCGAAGAGCACATCGGCACGAAAACCGGCGCTTTAAAATCTTTGATGCAGGTGATGGGGGAAAGACTCAAGACATGTGATATGGAGGAACTGTTTTTCAATGTAGAGATGCCTCTGAGCGTGGTACTGGCGGACATGGAAAAGGCCGGTTTTAAAGTCAATTCTCAGAAATTACAGCGGCTTTCTAACGAGTTTGGTAAAAAACTGGAAGATATCAGTAAAGAAATTTTTAAGATGGCAGGTACGGAATTTAATATAAATTCACCAAAACAGCTGGGGGAAGTGCTTTTTGAAAAATTGTGCCTGCCCGCTGTGAAAAAGAAGAAGACCGGATATTCCACCGATGCGGAGGTGCTGGAGAAACTGAAACCTTTCCATCCCATAGTGGAAAAAATTCTGGAATACCGTTTTTTGATGAAGATGAAATCGACCTATGCCGACGGCCTTCTGTCGCTGGTGGACAAAAACACCGGCAGATTATATACAAGCCTCAACCAGACGGTAACATTCACGGGACGCATCAGCAGCACCGAACCCAACCTTCAAAACATCCCGGTCAGGACAGAAGCCGGAAGGCGAATACGCGGAGTTTTTGAAGCGGACGGTCCTGAGCACCTGTTGCTGTCCGGAGATTATTCCCAGATAGAGCTTCGGGTTCTGGCTCATGTTTCAGGAGACGAAAGCCTCATCGATGCTTTTATAAAAGGTGAAGATATTCATACAAGAACTGCCAGCGAAGTTTTCGGAATTCCACCGGAAAACGTCACACCCGAGCTGAGGGATCGGGCAAAGGCCGTAAATTTTGGCATAGTTTACGGCATAAGCGAATATGGACTGGCCCAGAGCCTGGGTATTTCCAGCAAGGAAGCCCAGGATTATATAGAAGCATATTTTCAGCGGTATCCGGGAGTCCGGGACTATGTAAGGGAGACCATAAGGAAGGCTAGACTTTCGGGATATGTTACCACCATATTAAACCGGCGCCGCTATGTTCCGGACATTAACAGCAGAAACTATAACCTGAGATCTTTTGCCGAAAGGGTGGCCATGAACACACCCATTCAGGGAAGCGCTGCCGACATAATAAAAGTGGCCATGGTAAAAGTTTACCGGGATTTAAAAAAAGCCCGCCTGAAATCCAAAATGCTGCTGCAGGTGCACGACGAGCTTATTTTTGATGTGCCGAAGGATGAACTTCCTGTAATCAAAGAGATTGTTAAAAATGACATGGAAAAAGCGATGCCGTTGAAAGTGCCACTGGTGGTGGACTTTAAAACGGGATATACCTGGGAAGACCTTTAACTTTAATAATAAATACCGGGAGGGTGTCTGTTGAAAGTTATAGGACTTACCGGAGGCATTGCCAGCGGAAAAAGTACCATTTCCATGTTGCTTAAGAACAGGGGTGCTGTTATAATAGATGCGGATGAAATTGCGCGCGAGATCATGACACCGGGAAAACCCGCATGGCGTGCAGTAATAGAAAATTTCGGCAGGGATATATTGCTGGATGAGAAAAATATTGACAGGAAGAAACTGGGGCGAATAGTTTTTTCAGACCGGAAACTGCTGGAAACGTTAAACGGAATTACCCACCCCACCATAGTGCGGGAAATAAAAGACCGGCTGGAACATTACAGAAAGGAAAATGCAAAGGTAGTTGTGGTAGATGCGGCTCTGCTGCTGGAAACGGGTCTCGATTCCCTGGTAGATGAAGTCTGGGTGGTGGCGGTGGATGAGAAAACGCAGTTGAAAAGGCTTTTGAACCGTGAAAAGAACATGAGCTTGGAAGAAGCCATGAACAGAATAATGGCCCAGATGACTCTTGATAAAAAAATAAAAATGGCGGACAAGATAATAGATAACAGCGGAAGTATTGAAGAAACAGAACAGCAGATAGATGAATTATGGAGGGAAATAGAACAGTCGTGGCAAAAAAAATTGCAGCAGCATTGATTGTCATCATCGGACTTTTAGCACTTTACAATAATATCTCATGGTTTATGAGGTACCTTTATCCTCTGAAATACCAGGACTACATAGTGAAGTATTCGGAGGAATTTCGGGTGGACCCCTATATGGTTGCTGCGGTGATAAAAGTTGAAAGCAATTTTTCACCGGATGTAGTTTCAAACAAGGGCGCTATCGGCCTGATGCAGATAATGCCTGAGACGGCAAGATGGGCTGCGGGGAAAATGGGCATGAAGAATTTTAGAATGGAAACCCTGGTGTTGCCGGAAACAAATATAAAAATTGGAACATGGTATCTGTCCAGTTTACTTGAGGAATTTGACGGGAATATAACTCTAGCTTTGGCAGCGTACAACGGTGGAAGAGGGAATGTTGCGGAATGGATAGAGTCAGGGCAGATAAAAGGGAACATAGAAGACAACATACCTTTTACAGAAACGAGAGATTTTGTATCAAAAGTCAAGAAAGCCTACAAATGGTATAAGAAATTATATAGAATATGAGGAGGATGGGTCGATGGACCAGGGCATACTTGCAATTTTAATCATACTTATACTAGGGGTTTTAAGCAAGAATAATTCACTGGCCCTGTCAGCCACGGTGGTACTCGGCCTGAAATTGTTGAATTTGAAAGAAGCATTGATTTTTCTGGACAAGAATGCTATAAAATGGGGTATAATTATTTTAACCGTCGGTATTCTCACACCTTTTGTCACCGGTAAAATAACATTGAAGGATATAAAGGCCATACTTTCAAGTCCCATTGCAATTATAGCACTTGTCGCAGGAGCCATAACGGTTATATTATCGGGACGGGGGCTGGGTTTGATCACCGACGACCCTTCCGTAGTGGTGGGGATAGTCCTGGGCTCCGTAATAGGTGTCGCATTTTTCAAAGGAGTCCCCATTGGACCGATGACCGCAGCCGGTATAGTGGCGGTAGTCTTGAGCCTTGTAAAACATTAAAGGAGAGATTGAAATTATGGAAGAACTTAAAAATTTAGAGGATGTCAAAAAATACGAACCGGACTCCCGGAGGCCCTTCTTTTCGGCAAATCACGACGAAATAAAAGCCGGTTTGACCACGGACATTTATTTTATCAAGACCATGGATATTTTAAGGCACATGGGCCTTTCCGGAAAGGAAGTAGTAGCAGAAGTATTTCCCAGGAAATCCGGAATAATTTGCGGAGTAGAAGAGGTTTTAAGTCTGTTAAAAGATAAAAATATCGAGATTTATGCACTACCCGAAGGTGAATCTTTCGGACCGAAAGATACCGTCATGAGGATAAAGGGAGCCTACGAAGAGTTCGGCATGTTTGAAACGGTACTGCTAGGAATGATGGCACATTCCAGCGCATGGGCCACGGCATCCAGGCAATGCAGGGAAGCTGCCGGAGACAAGGTTTACATATGTTTTGGCGCCAGGCACGTACACCCTGCGGTGGCGCCGGTTATGGAGAGGGCCGCAGTAATAGGCGGAGCCGATAATGCCAGTTGCATACTGGCAGCAAAGCTTCTGGGACGGGAGCCATCGGGTACCATTCCCCATGCAGCCATGCTGATGGCCGGGGATACCGTTTCTGTGGCCCGGGTTTACGATGAGATAATGCCGCCGGATTCCCCCAGGATTATTCTGGTGGATACTTTCAAGGATGAGGCCGAAGAAGCCCTGGCAGTAGCGGAAGCTCTGGGCAGAACACTGGAAGGAGTAAGACTTGATACCCCCAGCGAAAGGGGAGGGGTTACTCCAGAGCTGGTGAATGAAGTGAGAAAGAGACTCGACCAAAAGGGATATAATTATGTAAAAATATTTGTTTCAGGTGGTTTGTCTCCCGATAGAATCAGGGAGCTTTCCGCCGCTGGGGCCGATGCTTTCGGAGTAGGAAGCTACATATCCGGAGCCTCTCCCATTGACATGACCCTGGACCTTAAGATGGTCGACGGTACTCCCATAGCAAAGAGAGGCAGAATTCCAGGGCTCATAGACAATCCGAAGCTGATAAGGATGAAGTAGAATCATCGGGGAACCAGAGGGATATTTCGCGCTCGGCGCTTGCAGCGCTGTCGGAACCGTGGACCAGATTTTCCGTGGTTGAAACGGCAAAATCTCCGCGGATGGTACCCGGCAGCGCATCTTCCACCTTCGTAGCTCCGTTTAATAGCCGGACAATACTTATGGCTTTATTGCCCTCCAGCACCATAGCAAAAACCGGGCCGGAAGTTATATAATCGATGAGCTCATGGAAGAACGGTTTTGAACGATGTTCACCGTAATGCTTTTCAGCCAGCTCCCTTGATACTTCCATCAACCTGGCCTTAACTAGTCTTAAACCTTTTTGTTCGTATCTCTGCAGTATTCTTCCTACCAACCCCCGTTTTACGCCATCGGGCTTAATCATGACGAAAGTTCTTTCCATACGGACAAACCTCCATTTATGATTAAAAAATGATTTACTATATATTACCAGATATTTTGAGGCTTTACAAGCTTATCAGGGAAAACAAAGATAAGATAATATCAGGATATCCAGTCATTGGAAATTGACCCCGGTGCGAGTATATAATATAATGGTTTTGATGGCGATTTTACATAAATGCGGGGGGACGCTATGAAGAGATTCGCGAGATTTTTTACGGTTTTTTTTCTATTTATTTTTCTGCTGACTGCGTGTTCCGATAATTCGGTAAATCCCGTTCAGGAGAAAGAACAGAAAAATAATACTTCGGCAGTCCCCAAAAGCGGTGGAAGAATAAATATTGGAGTAACTTCCGCTGTAACTCTCGATCCATTGAACGCTCAGACCGATGAAGAAAAATCTCTTGATTCATTGATATATGAAGGATTGGTTAAAATTGACGGCCAGGGCAGGATAAAGCCGGCGCTGGCTAAAGCCTGGGAAATTTCAGGCAATGGCAGGACATACACTTTTAAATTGATGGACGATGTTAAATGGCATAACGGTGGGACGTTTTCTTCCACTGATATCAAAGCTACCTTCGATAGAATAAAACAAATAAAAAGTCTGAAGGAAAAGAAAGATAAGGTTAAATTGTTTCCCGAATTTGACAATATAGAAAGTTTTTCCGCCCCTGACAAGAATACATTTATCATAAATCTTTACAGGCCCGATGCTGGTTTTCTATACGGCATGACAGTAGGCATACTTCCTGCATCATATCTTTTATCGGAAAAAGGTAAAACCGAAGGTTCCTCCAAAAAAACATCTGACGGACAGTACATGCCAAAACCATCGGGAACGGGCAAATACAAAATTACGAGACAGGACAGTGACACCATTGAATTGAAAAGAAATGAGGATTATTACGGCAGAAAGCCGTACATCGAGGATATAATTATAAGAATATTTCCCGATGTGAATTCCATGAAGGAGGCCTTTAAAAACCAGGAAGTGGACTTAATGCCCATAGACACTCAGGACTGGGACATTTTTCAAAGCATGTCGAATGTCAGCCTGCTCCACTATCCTTCCAGATATTTTGAGTTTATGGCTCTGAATCTAAAAAATGAACTTTTTAATGATACGACCATACGCCGGGCCATTTTGATGAGTATTGACAGAAATAAAATACTGCAGGATACCACTTTGGGGAGAGGCGTCCTCGTGGA
Source organism: Thermoanaerobacterales bacterium (assembly GCA_012840135.1). Taxonomy (GTDB): domain Bacteria; phylum Bacillota; class Thermosediminibacteria; order Thermosediminibacterales; family Tepidanaerobacteraceae; genus Biomaibacter. The sequence goes on along the minus strand of DUMA01000022.1, from coordinate 458,974 downwards.
CAGCCCGATAATGCCGTTCTCATGGGCCTACAACCCGCAGGTGCAGCACCAGCCTTTTGACAGAGATAAAGCCGTACAGATGTTTAAAAGTGCTGGATGGAAGGATGAAGATGGGGATGGCATACTGGAGAAAAAGGTGGGCGGAAGGAAAAAAATATTTGAATTTGAACTGCTGGTGAATACTTCCAATGCCGCCCGCTATCAAGCCGCTTCCGATATCCAGAAGGATTTAAAAGAAGTGGGCATATCTATAAATATAGTAAATGTAACATGGGAAGAATTAAAAACCAGAGTTATGGGTAAAAAATTCGATGCGGCTATCATGGGATGGAAGTTATCGCCAAATCCTGATTTGAGATTCATGTTTTCAATAGATGAAATAAAAAACGGTTACAATTTCGTATCTTACTCCAACCCTCAACTGGATGAAATACTGATAAAAGCACAGTCTTCCAATCTGGAGCAGGAGCAAAAGGCGCTCCTGTATCAGGCTCAGGAAATAATAAGCCGTGATCAGCCCTACATTTTCCTTTACAGTCCCAACAATCTTTTGGCTATAAACAAGAGGATAAAAGGCTTTCAGCCCGATCCGGTGAATCTTTTCAACAGCATTGAAGATTGGTGGGTGGAATAGGAGAAGCGGGCTTATCGTGGTGGAGGTGGAATTCTGATGAAAAAAAATCGAGGCGGCAGCGGATATTATTGCTATTACTATCCGGAACAGGATGGCTCCGAACGGGATTATGGGGGGGATGCCTGCAAAAAAATCGAGTTCGGGATAAAGGATATCGTGGCCATGATAATAGCCGCCTTTGAGCTGGTGCTGCCATCGCTATTCATGATATTCGGAGTGGTCCTGGGAATCTATTTTGTGTTGAAGTTAATCACAGGCTATTGAAATCATTAAATTGCCCCAGACGCATATTGCGGGGAGATTTAGAAAGTGATTATTGACATTAATATAATTACCGTATATAATATTTATTGTCAAAGCGCGGAGATGGCGGAATTGGCAGACGCGTACGTTTGAGGGGCGTATGGTTTATCCGTGCGGGTTCGATTCCCGCTCTCCGCACCAAATAAGAAAATCGTAAGGATACCTTTAAGGTATCCTTGTTTCATAAATTATTTATAATATAATTTAAATGGAAATATGCCTCTGATTGAGGCATTTTTATTTTGCATTCACGGAATAAACCCCAGGCCGTTACACAAAGCCCTCTCAAAGCAAATATTGACGATGGGGTATCAAAAAGCTCTCTGATTAGGGCATTTAATATATTTAATGAGTCTAGAAATTATTAAAAAATTGTTAATATTATATAGCATTGTTTTGACTGGTTATTAAGGATATGGTATAATTTTGAAAGGTAAATGTTTATAGAGAAGGTGTTGCATCCTTTGACGAAGATGCACATAGATTTGCTCTTAAAGAGATGGAAAAGACCTTCTAGTTTAAACGGAGATGTATTGTATGGGTCTAAAAGAAGATATAAAAAAGTTCGCAGAAGATATAGGCCTGGACGTTGCAGGTTTTGCGTCAGCAGAACCTTTTTTGGAAGAAAAGAAGATTTTAGAGCAGAAAAAAGAGAAGGGATTGCTTTCACCCTTTGAGGAACAGGATATCGAGCTCAGATGTTACCCCGAAAGGCTTCTGCCAGGTGCCAAAACCATCATATGTTTCGCCATGGGGTATCTCATAAAACCGTATAGACCGGAGGAAACCGGGAGAAGAGATGAAGGCGACAAATCCGTATTAAAACACCTTCATGGCAGGATATCCCGTTATGCCATGGTAAAAGATTACCACTGCGTCATGATAGACAAACTCAAAGCCGTTGCAGAATTCATTTCCGAAAGAAAACGGGGACGATTTAAATTTTTTGTGGATACCGGGGCTCTCCCGGATAGAGCGGCAGCCCGAAGGGCGGGAATTGGCTGGATTGGAGAAAACACCTGTCTTTTTACGCAAGAACTGGGTTCATGGGTATTCCTGGGAGAAATATTGACCGATATAGAATTTGAACCCGATAAACCCGCTCCTGACCTATGCGACCACTGCGGCCGGTGTGTGAAGTCATGCCCCACCGGTGCGCTGATGGCGCCTTTTCAAATAAATCCCCAGCGATGCCTGTCATATATAACCCAGATGAGGAGCTCAATTCCGGAAGAATTCAGAAGAACCATGGGCAACAGCATTTTCGGATGCGATACTTGTCAGGAAGCATGCCCTCATAATGACAGTGTAAGGATACCTCATCATCCGGAGTTTGTGCCGGATATGCCTGCCATCACCAATTTAATGGAACTGGCTGCTATGGGCAAAGGGAATTTTGAGAAGATCTTCAAGCCTACCGCTGCCGGATGGCGGGGAAGAAATGTGCTTCGGAGAAATGCCATCTGCGTCCTGGGGAATATGGTGAAAGGAGAAACAGATAAGGAGAAGATAATCCTGCTATTAAAGAAATTGATGGATGATCCATCGGAAGTGATAAGAGAACAAGCTGAATGGAGCATGGCGCGGATAACAGGTTTAATATAGAAAGTTTCTTCATATTTTTTTATCGTACCCCTGAGATGTACAGAATAAGTGGTAAAATCTTTTTAAAAGAGGATTTCAGGGGGTATTATTCATGGGAAATAAAGATTTTACATTTACCATGTGGCTGGGAGTTTCCAGTATAGCGGAAAAGCATGGGGAGCTTTTCCGGATAGAATTGTCGCCTGCGGGAGAAACTTCCTTTTCGGTACTCAACCTGAATATGGAGTCCATCGATGATGTGTTTACTTTCAAACATTACAATGACGTTTTGACTGGGCGCATTGCAAGTCCGGTAAAACAGGCGTTTTTCCCTGAAGTTGCCGGATTTGTTATTGTGGATGCTCCGGCCTGCATGCACAGTGAACTTAAGGATGAGATTAAGTTAATAAAGCTTGCGGAGGCCGTGTGCTATTTTAAGAACGGCGCCCTGGGGCCTGGCCTTGCGATATTACAGCTGCTGAAATCGGGCATGTCGGAGAGCCTGTTTTTAGAAAAATTGTTGCCCTCCATCCTCAGGACCAATATTGCTGCTGAATATTTCTACGGAAATTCTATAAAAGAAACGGAGGAAGACCTGGATATAGGGTTTTTCAGGATACCGGCGGTAGATCCTAAGCTTATATATTCCGAACCTGAAATTTCCTTCTATATTCATCCGACCGGTTTATGCCATGACCGGCGGTATAACTCCATAGATTTTTTGACGTTGGGCAATAAGGTCATATTCGAACGTGAGGAGAACAATATTCATGACCCCAACGCAGTACACATCTATACTGAAAAAGGAATAGATCTGGGATATATACCCAGGTGCATAGCTTCGATAGTGAATTTCAACATGAGAAGGGGAAGCCGGTATGAAGCCATGATTTCACTGGTACTGCCTGATAGTTTTTATCATGATCAGAGGATTGCCATTCGGGCAAGACTTATATCGGAAAAACAATCAGCCGTGCCTGTATAAGACTCCATACCCTCCTGCTGGAAAATGCCAGTCTATATTGCCATGAGGGCAGCCATACGGGCACGCTCCGCATTCGACGCAGCGGGCGTATATCACCTGTATGTTTTGCGTGTCGCCATCCCAGTAGAAAACTCTCGTAGGGCAATAATAGGTACATGGCTTATTTTCACATTGTTCCTTGCAGAGACGGGGCTCTTTAATAGAAATATGAGATGTCCCGTCTGTTTTTATTTCTACATAATCCAGGGGATTTTCGGCAGTTTTCAGGAAATTGCCCACTTTAAAACACTCCCCAATGGAGATAACCATGATACAGGTCGGATGCTGTTTTAGGCAGTGGTTGCATATTCTTGAGTTCCCCCATGATCTTTTCCAATTTAATGTTGAAAGAGAGTAAATCCACCGTAAAATAATCATAGGCCGCATCATTGGCTGCTTTGGAAAGAAGAAAATCCGCATCGGGATGCAGTTCGTAGTATTTTTTCGCCCCTTTGCCGGCTGCTATATCTTTCATAAAAAAGCTGTTTTTTACTTTTCTATCATAACTGGCTAGCATTTCTCCGGAGAAATCCTGAGCGGCTTTAGCCTGAGCAGCAATTTCTCCTGCGAACATTCCCGTCAGCATAGCAAGGTCCGTTCCTCGACGGCCGCTTATCATGATGGCCGCATCGCCTGTCACCATTACGCCTGGGGCAGAAAGCTGGGGGATTTGCTCATAACCTCCTTTGGGAATGGTATGAGCCTGAAACTCTACGGTTTTGGCACCTTCAATGAGTCTTTTGACCATAGGGTGCTGTTTCAGCCTTTTCAGCAATAGATGTGGATTTAAACCCTTGTCAATGATCTGGTTTAAGTAAGCCCCGACCATTATAGATAGGCTGTCTTTATTTGTAAAAATGGCCCCTTTACCTATAGCGCCCGATGAAGGGTAGCCTACCATGCCGATACTGGCACCTTCATTTTTTTCAAGATTGAACCTTTCTTCAACTTTTCCGGATGGCAATTCAAGTATTTCCTTCACATAAAGGGTTAAATCGTCCGGAGTAATCTTTTCCCTGAGGCCGGCCTTTTCTACCAGATTGCCGCTGACTCCTTCGGCCAGTATCACAATATCGGAATAAATCCTGTCACCGCTTTCCAGGATCACTCCCGAAACTTTGCGGTCGAAAATTCCGGTTTTTTCGTATAAAAGATCTTTTACGAGGGTATTTGTGATGAGGCGTGTCCCGGCTTTTACGGCTTTATCGGCGAGCCACCTGTCAAATTTAGCCCTGATAGCGGTAAATTTATTATAAGGTGGTTTTGCGAACTTAAGCCCCGTAAAGCCTATTTTTACGGCAGAATCGTTATCCATCAGCCACAGTTCGTCGGATACGACAGGCCGCTCTAGAGGAGCCTCCTCCCAGAAAGCGGGAATTAGAATTTCTATAGGCTGGCGGTAGACCGACCCTCCGAAAACGTTCTTTGCTCCCGCATATTCTCCGCGCTCTATGAGCAGAACTGACATGTTGTTTTTGGCCATGGTCATAGCGGCAGCGCTTCCGGCCGGTCCTGCACCGACTACTATTGCATCATATCTGTCATTACCCATATCGGCACCTCAATATATAATGTATTTAAAGTATTTAAAAAAGCAGTCCCAAAGGACTGCTTTTTTACTGAGGATTGTACCAGCCCCGCTGATTCATGGCGTCAAAGATCATTTTGGCGTGCTGCTGTTCTTCGTCCTGGATCTGACGAAGGGCGTTTCTCACGGATTCATTGGCAGATTCCATGATGGCTGTTTCATAGTGGCCCGATACGTATTTTTCGGTCATCAGCATGTCGTTGAGTATATCCTTGTCGGCGGTAGTTCCTACGGTTTTTTGAAATGGCATGTTATCCCTCCTGAATATCGCTGTGTTGCGATTAATATTTAAATCAATACTTTGTAGCGGTCTGAGTTCCGCCCTGCTGCAGCAGTTTTGTCAGGGTGTCGAGATGCTGCTGTTCCCTGTTGGCCAGATTTTTGAACATGGAGGCTATTTCGGCATCCTGGACCTGGTTTGCATAATTATTGTACTTGGCAACACAGATTTTCTCATGACTAATAGCGTCCTGTAATTGAAGTTTTTCCTTTTGAGTCAACTGCAATATGATCACCTCCAGATAAATTTATCTTTTTTATTGTTTCCCAATAATGCATTAATATTCTCATAGTAAAAATTGACAAAGTGCTGCACTCTTTGTTTCGACTTAAAAAAATTGTAGGGTAAATAATAATAGTACAGGTTTAAAAAGTGGTTTTAAGTGATTTTGACGGTTCGGCACCTGCAAAAAAATGAGGGAGGGAGTTTATCATGAAAATCTGCCGTGCGGGATCAGTCAGAAATGACCCAACCTGAGTAAATCGGTGACATTCTACACTTGAATCAATTAAAAAGTGTTCAGGTAAAAAAGACTGTGATATAATTAGGACGGTTGCTAAATGAAACTACTTCCAAAAATATAAAGAGCAATGAAGAGAATACAAAAAAATACCGGCGGAACTTATAAAAGCAATAATTAGGAGCGGAGAAAATGGAGTTAAAATATAAGATCTGGCTGGAGGAAAATGGAAAACAGGTTTTTGGAGACGGCATATACCGGCTTCTTGTCCTTGTACACCAGTACGGTTCTATTAACCAGGCTGCTCAGGCGGAAAAGATGTCCTACAGGCAGGCCTGGGGCAAGATAAAGCAAATTGAGGACCGACTAAAGGTGAAACTTCTGGAAAGACACAAAGGAGGAGAATCCGGAGGAGGAGCGACCCTTACGCCGCAGGGGAAAATGCTGGTGGAAGCATATGGAAAACTCAATGAAGACATGGAAGGACTTATTAAAATTGTTTCCAAAAGACTATACAATATACTGGGAAGTTATAAAGATTAAATTATCAATGTGAATGGGTGATTTGAATGCGGGAAGTATATCTTGACAACAGTGCCACCACAAAAGTGTCGGACCGGGTAGCACAATTCATGTATGAAGTAATGACAGAATACTACGGCAATCCATCTTCTCTTCACCGAAAGGGAATCGAGGCAGAAAAGTTGCTGCGGGAGGCTCGGGAAAACATTGCCCGGGCTCTGGGGGTAAAGCCCAGGGAGATTTATTTTACTTCGGGAGGCACCGAGTCCAACAACCTGGCCATAAAGGGAACGGCATACAGTATGAGGAAGCAGGGGAACCATCTCATCACCACTACCATAGAACACCCTTCGGTGCTGGAAGCTTTCAGGCAACTAGAAAAAGAGGGGTTTTGCGTTACATATTTAGGTGTTGACAGCAGAGGGGTTATAAACATCGGGGCCCTGCAGAAGGCTTTAAGGCCCGATACCATTCTTGTAAGCATCATGTATATAAACAACGAGGTTGGTTCTATCCAGCCCATAAAAGAGGTTGCATCATGCATTCGCCGGAATAAAAACACCGTTTTTCATGTGGATGCAGTGCAGGCTTTCGGAAAAATACCGATGGAAATTGAGGGAATCGACCTGTTATCCATAAGCGGTCATAAAATATATGGTCCAAAGGGAACCGGAGCATTATTTATAAGGGAAAAGGTGAGGATAACCCCTCTTTTCAATGGCGGCGGCCAGGAGCAGAACATCAGATCAGGCACCGAAAACATGCCGGGCATTGCAGGCCTGGGTGCGGCGGCGAAAGAGGCCTTTGAGAACATGCATTCCTGGGGCAAGACCATGAAGGATTTAAAGAAAAGGCTTAAAGACAGGATACTTGCAGAGATTCCCGATACGGTTCTAAACGGTCCGGATGCCGATGAGGATGGTTCCTGCCAGGACCTTGATGCCCCGGATGAAGCTCCCCATATCCTCAACGTTTCATTTTTGGGCGCCAGGGGCGAAATCCTGCTGCATGCCCTGGAGTCCCACGGCATATATGTTTCCACCGGATCGGCATGCTCTTCCCATAAAGAAGGGAAGAGCCACGTACTTTCCGCCATGGGAAAAAGCAATGAAGAAATCGATGGGGCCATACGATTCAGCCTTTCCCCATTTTTGACCATCGAGGATATAGACTACACGGTGGATGTGCTCAAAAAAGAGGTAGAGGAAATAAGAAAATTTGTGCGAAAGCAAACATGGAGGTAAAAGATGTCAAACATGTATCTTATAAGTTTTGGAGAAATTGCACTGAAGGGCGAAAACCGTCCCTTTTTTGAAAGGATTTTAATTCAGAGGATGAAGCAGGCTTTGAAGGGTTTTGACAACGTCAGGATTCAAAAAACCCACGGCAGAATTTACTGTTTTGCGGACGGCGCCAGGGAGGATGTCATTTCCCGCCTAAAAAAGGTTTTCGGCATTGTCGCCATAAGTCCTGCATATCCCTGCGAACTTGAAATGAATTCTATAAAAGAAGCCGCTCTTCGGGCTGTTAAAGAGGTGGATTATCGCGGAAAGACATTTAAAGTGGAAACCCGCCGGCCCAATAAATCTTTTCCGCTGAAATCCCCCGATGTTAGCCGGGAGGTGGGAGCGTACCTTTTGAAAAATCTGGAAGGGCTGAAAGTTGATGTCCACCATCCGGACATCGAAGTAGATGTGGAGATAAGGGAAAGAGGGTTTGTATACTGCAGGAGAATCCCCGGCCCGGGAGGACTGCCATTGGGGTGCAACGGCAGGGCGGTGCTGCTTCTTTCCGGAGGTATAGACAGCCCGGTGGCGGGCTATATGATGATGAAGCGCGGTGTGGAGATAGAACCCGTGTATTTTCACAGCTTTCCATTCACCAGCGACAGAGCGAAGGAAAAGGTGATAGAATTGTGCAAAATCCTGGCCGAATACTCGGGAAACATGAGACTTCATGTGGTTAATTTTACCGATGTGTTGAAAGAATTGGGGCAAAAAGGTCCGGATGAACTTCTCACTATTTTAATGCGCAGGATGATGGTGAGAATTTCCCAGGAGATAGCAGCCCGGGTGGGGGCAAAGGCACTGGTCACCGGAGAGAGCGTGGGACAGGTGGCCAGCCAGACTATGGAGGCACTGAGCGCCACCGATGAAGTGGCCCGGATGCCGATCTTTCGGCCTGTTATAGGATTTGACAAGGTAGAGATCATGGAATTGGCAAAAAAAATAGGTACCTACGACATTTCCATAGAACCCTATGCGGATTGCTGCACCGTTTTCGTGCCCGAGCATCCCAGGACCAGACCGGAACTAGACGATGTGCACGAAGCGGAAGAGAAATTTGATATAGAAGAATTGGTGCGGATGGGCATGCGGGATGTGGAACTAGTTGATATTAAAAAAGTTGTATGACCCTATGAATTTCAATCATCAATCCTATAAATTTTTAGTTTTGTTATAAAAATTGAATTAGATATATGATAAATTTTTTTTGCTTGCAGGAATTTTAATGTGTGCGTAGAATTTAATATATATAATTAATTAACTTAAAAAAGTATTGGGAGGAACGGTATTTGAGATTCGATGCAAACACCCGGCTCGCAGGAGTCATAGGCAACCCCGTAAGACATTCGCTTTCTCCGATAATGTATAATACGGTTTTCAGCGCTCTCGGATTAAACTGTGTTTACATGGCTTTTGAGGTGGAAAAAGAAAACTTGGAAGATGCTATACGTGGCATCAGAGGTCTTGGCTTTATGGGCATAAATGTGACTATTCCCCATAAGACAGGAGTAATTCCTTTTCTTGATGAACTTTCTGCGGAAGCAGAAATAATAGGTGCAGTAAATACCATAGTAAATAAGAATGGTAAACTGATAGGGTACAATACCGATAGCTACGGTTATGAAATGGCATTGCAGGAAAAGGTCGGGATATCTCTTAAAAACAGGAATGTTTTTGTTATCGGTGCCGGAGGAGCAGCCCATGCTATAGCCGGACAATCCATTTTATCCGGAGCATCGGCGGTCGTCATTACCAATCGAACATTTGAAAAAGCAAAATCGCTTATGGATTTTTTGAATGGAACGTTTTGCCGCCACCATCAGAATTCAGGAAGCGACTGCGATGCAAAAACCAGGCTGGAGACAGTTCCGTGGGGAACAGATGCATGGCGAAATATTCTCCATGATATGGATATCATTGTCAACACCACAAGCATAGGAATGAATGGCCGGGGGGATCTTGCACAGGATATACCGTGGAACAATATTAAAAAAGATGCGGTATTTTTCGATGTTGTATATACACCTATAGAAACATCATTCTTGAAGGAGGCAATAAGGTTAGGCCACAGAGCGGTAAGCGGTCTATACATGCTGATATATCAGGGAGCAAAAGCGTTCGAATTATGGACTGGTAAAAAGCCGCCGATTGAACTTATGGAAAAAACTTTGGTAGCACATTTCTCAGAAAAAGGTGGAAAGGATGCCTAAGAATCCAGGGAATAGTAAGTACGTTAAAAAACTAAATAGGATGACTGTTTTGAATATAATAAAAGAACACGAACCCATATCCCGTCAGCAACTGGCAAAAATGACCGGTTTGACTCCCCCGGCGATAACGCAGATAATAAGAGAACTGATAAATATGGGTTTTGTTAAAGAAGTGGGTTTGGAGAAATCCTGTGGCGGCAGGAGACCGGTCCAGCTGCAGTTTAATCCTGAAGCCGCTTTTGTCATGGGAATTGAAGTGACGAGATTCGAGGTAAACTTCGGAATTGCGGATTTGAAAAACGATCCTACAGATATCAAAACGATTGAGCTCGATATGACTGAACCGGAAATCGCTATTCCACTCCTGATAGACAACATAAACAAAATCATCGGAAGCAGTAAGTATAGGGACAAAAATATACTGGGGTTGGGGATAGCTTTTCCTGGCCTTTTAAATATAAAAGAAGGCACAGTAAAACGTTCTATAAACCTAGGACCCAAGTGGAATGGGTTTCCATTAAAAGCCGTCTTACAAAGAGAAATTGGCCTTCCGGTATATATAGAAAACAATTCCAATGCTTCAGCACTGGCGGAAAGGTGGTTCGGAGGAGGGAATGAATGTAGAGACCTTGTTTATATAAATCTTGGAGAGGGCATAAGTGCAGGCATCATCATGGATGACCGGGTGCTTCAAGGTTTCCAGGGTCATGCGGGCGAGATCGGTCACATCGTCATGGTGGAAAACGGCCCTTTGTGCAACTGCGGCAACAGAGGATGCCTCGAAAGCATATGCGGCATTCCTGCATTGGTCAGGAAAGCCAACTCTGAATTGCCTTTGATAAGTGAGGAAGACCCCCTCAAAAAGATATGGAAGCTTAAAGGGAAAATTTCAATAAATGACATATTATCATCGGCATCTTTAGAAGGTACCTATTCTAATGAATTGATCAAACAAATGGGAAAATATATAGGTCTCGCAGTGGCGGATGTGATAAATCTTTACAATCCCGAAGCGGTCTTTATAGGTGGCAAGCTGGCATCAGCAGCGGCAGTCTTCATGGATATTTTAAAACAGACGGTCGATTCACATGCTTTTCCCGAAATAGCAAGTTCCACAGATATTAAACTCTCATCCCTCGATGGAAACTCCGGCGTTATAGGAGCCTGTGCGCTGGCATTGAAGGAATTGCTTAAATCAAATTCCGATATACTGGATAATATCCAATTATCAATGGATAAACAGGAACAAGGCGAGGGATGATTTTTTATTAAATAAAAGAATATAAATCGTAAGGAAGGTGGTTTTTTGGTCTGGTCGAGACAGGAATACGAATTGAAACTTGGCAGGATCCGCAGCTTGATGCAAAAGGAAGGCTTCGATTATCTTTTGATTACAACACAGGTTAATTTTCGGTGGCTCACCGGAGGAAGGCCATATGTCAATATGATTTCCGAAACATCCTGCGGAGCTTTCCTTGTTACAGAAGAAAAAGTATTTTTAGTATCCAACAACATTGAAGCAGCAAGATTAGTGAACGAAGAACTGAATATGCTGCCACTGGAAAAGGTAGAGTACCCCTGGTGGGAAGCCGGTGCAATGGATGAAAAACTCAAGAAGCTGGCTGGAGGCAAAAAAATTGTCTTGGATGTTGAACTAGGCTTAAAGTTTAACATGCTAAGGTGGGACCTGCTGCCGGAAGAGCAACAAAGGTTTAAAGATACAGGTCGATGTGTAGGAAAAATCCTGGAAGAAGTGGCTTATAAAGTAAAGCCCGGTGATAGCGAGCTTGATGTGGCAAGATTGATTGCTATGACATCAGCTTCCTACGGAGTTGTTCCGTATGTTAACCTGGCAGCGGCTGATGACAGGGCCTTTTGCTACCGCCATCCGCTGCCGACTGAAAAGAAGATTGAAAAATATTTACTCATGGCCGTATCCGGAGAAAAGCACGGGCTTTTTGCATCGGCTAGCCGCCTGGTGCATTTCGGCGAGGTGCCGGAGGATTTAAAAAAGAGGCATGAAGCTGTGCTTAAAGTGGATGCAGCCTTCATAGGAGCTACGGTGCCGGGAGCTATAGTAAAAGACATTTTTGGGAGGGGAAAAAAAGCTTATGAATCTGTAGGATTTTCCGGCGAGTGGAAAAACCACCATCAGGGCGGTATGGCAGGGTACAACTCCAGGGAATTCAGAGCTACAGATAATAGCGAAGAGAAAGTAAAAGAAGGGCAGGTTTATGCCTGGAATCCCACTATTGCCGGAGTAAAATCCGAAGATACCATCCTGGTGACCCAAAATGGTCGGGAAATTCTGACAGCCTCTGACAATTTCCCAACGGAGGATGTTGAATACGAGGGTTTTATCATCAAAAGACCTAGTATATTAATAAGATGAATTTCAGCTTCAGACAATGCAGATTTACTTACACAGGAGGTATAAAATTGAGTTATCTTTACACTTTTAAAGAGCAAATAGGATTTAAAGAAGTAATAAAACCGGGAGATGTCACAAAATATACCGGCTTTAGCCTGCTGACCCTTGGAGCAGGCGAGAGCTACAAAGCAAAGACTTGCGACAATGAAGTTGTCCTGGTGATTCTCTCGGGGAAGGCCAATGTGAAAGTAGATGATGTAAAATACGAAAACCTGGGAGAAAGGAAAGACGTATTTTCAGGAAGAGCCACATCGGTGTACATCCCTCTGGGAAGCGCATATGAGGTAGCTGAGGCCCAGGGTGAAAAATTGGAGGTTGCCGTGCTGTCTGCTGTCGCTGAAAAGAAATTTGCACCCTTTGTAGTAAAACCTGAAGAAGTAGTGGTAAATCACAGGGGTGTTCCGGGCTATCAGAGGGATGTTCACGATATAATCGTGGATAATGCTGAAGACAAGGTAGACAGGATAGTAGTAGGTGAAACTTTCTCGTATCCGGGAGAGTGGTCCAGCTATCCATCTCACAAACACGATACTTTCAATCCCCCGGAAGAAACCATGATGGAAGAAATATATTTCTTCAAGGTAAATCCCCCGGAAGGCTTCGGAATCCAGGTAATGTACAATGACGACCTTTCTTTGAGGGATGCGTATATCATAAAAGATGGTGATGTGGTGGTCATACCCGAAGGCTATCATCCTGTGGCGTCGGCTCCGGGCTTTAAAGTATATTATCTCTGGGTGATGGCAGGACCCTATGGCAGAAAACTTAAACCAAAAGATGATCAAAAACTGGTAGATGCCATGAAAAAAAGCTGTAAATAAGCAACTTTTTTCCGATGCCTGTGTAGAAAAAACAGATTTCTGAGGTTAGATGATTATTTTTAAAAAACAGAAAGGAGATTTATTATGGCAAAACTCAACAAAGAATTATTAAAAAGCGGCTACAAATTTCCGGAAGATTTACAGGTCCAGGAATATCCCGAAGACCTGCCGGAGAAGGTAATCCAGTTTGGGGAGGGCAACTTCCTTAGAGCTTTCGTAGACTGGATGTTCCATCAAATGAATAAAAATAAACTGTTCAACGGACGTATCGTGGTAGTACAGCCCATAGCCGAAGGCCTTGTGCCCAAGATAAACGAGCAGGATGGCCTCTACACCCTGATTTTGAGGGGTTTAAAAGACGGCAAGCCAACGGAGATAAAGGAAATAATAAGTTCCGTAAGTCGAGGGATCAATCCGTATAAAGAGTGGGATACGTATCTTAAATGCGCCGAAGATCCCAACATAGAATATGTAATTTCCAACACTACCGAAGCCGGTATAGCCTACGACAAAAACGACAGTATGGACAAAAAGCCACCGGTGTCTTATCCGGGCAAGCTTACCGCATATCTTTACCACAGGTTCCAGCATTTTAACGGGGATCCCGGCAAAGGGATGGTCATCATCCCGTGCGAGCTCATCGACAGGAATGGTGACAACCTGAAAAAGATAGTCCTCCAGCTTTCCGATGATTGGAATCTTCCGGAAGAATTTAAAAAATGGGTGAAGGAGCATAACTTATTCTTAAACACTCTGGTTGACAGAGTTGTGACGGGCTATCCCCGGGATGAGATAAAAGATATCCTGGCAAAGCTTGGCTATGAGGATGATCTGGTCGATACGGGTGAACTGTTCCACCTGTGGGTAATCGAAGGGCCCAAGGAACTTTCCGAAAGACTGCCCTTTACGAAAGTGGGACTCAATGTTGTCTGGACCGATGACATGACTCCTTACAGGACCAGAAAGGTTCGCATTTTAAATGGTGCCCACACTGCTTCGGTACCGGCTGCATTCCTGTATGGTCTTGAGACTGTAGGAGAGATGATGGACCATGAAGTCATGGGCAAATACACAAGACAGATTATATACGATGAAATCATTCCGTCCATAGATCTGGATAAGGGCATGCTTACAGAATTCGCCGACTCGGTGGTGGAGCGCTTCCAGAACCCGTATATAAAGCATTACCTTATAAGTATTCTTCTGAATTCATCTTCCAAGTTCAAGACAAGGGTTCTGCCTTCCATCATTGAGTACAAAAAGCTGAGCAATAAACTACCGGAAAAGCTCACCTTCTCAATGGCAGCTCTCATAGCCGTATATAAGGACGGCCACGTGGATGGCAGCGCCATGAAGGCCAGGAGAGAAAAGGGCGAATTCATCATGAAAGATGATCTCCCTGCCCTGGAATTCTTTGAAGAAACATGGAAGAGCTTTGACGGAAGCAGGGAGTCAGCAATAAATCTGGCCAAAAAGGTTCTGGCAAATACTGCCATGTGGGGAGAAGATTTGAACGCTGTAGGAGGCCTTGCTGAAAAAGTAGGAGACTACCTGTATCAGATAGCAACAGACGGCATCAAGGCCACGGTACAAAAATTGGTAAAATAACCCGCAATCTACAGGCCTATTGTAGCCTGAAAAAATAATATATAAGGATTGCCATGAAGTGGGAGGTCCCTCCCTCTTCCTCACATTTTACCTCACAAGAAGGAGGAGTTCGATGTCGATATTAAAGATTAATGAAAGGGATAATGTGGCGGTGGCCATCGATGATATAAAGAAGGGGGAGATCCTTACCGCAGGACCTTCCTCCGTAACGGCCCTTGAGGATGTGGCCAAAGGACACAAAATAGCCATAAAAGATATTCAAAAAGGCGAAAACGTTATAAAGTACGGATTTGCCATCGGGCATGCTGTTTCCGATATAAAGGCGGGCCAGTGGGTGCATTCTCACAATCTAAAAACAAATCTCGGAGAAATTCTAAACTATGAATATCACCCGGAATTAAAACAACAGGAACCCGCAGGATGTAATAAGACTTTTAACGGATACCGCCGCATTGGTGGACGGGCAGGAGTAAGAAATGAAATCTGGATAATACCCACTGTAAGCTGCGTCAACAGAAACGCTCAGATAATAGCGCAGCAGGCCACAAAAAAATATATGGGGACGTGCAATATAGATGGGATATACGAATTTACACACCCGTACGGATGCTCGCAACTGGGGCAGGATCAGCTGAATACCCAGAAGATACTGGCAGACCTGGTGAATCACCCCAACGCTGGCGGGGTGCTGGTGCTGGGCCTGGGGTGCGAAAACAACAACATACCGGAATTTAAAAAGGTGCTGGGAGAATACGATTCGGAAAGAGTAAAATTTCTGGTGGCCCAGGAAGTGGAAGATGAGATTCAGGAAGGCGTGAAGTTAATAGGCGAGCTTGTGGAGTATGCATCCCGATTTAACAGAGAGGATATTCCCATATCAGAACTTACCGTGGGCTTAAAATGCGGAGGCTCCGACGGCTTTTCGGGAATTACGGCAAATCCGCTGGTGGGCAGCTTTTCCGACAGACTCATATCCTGCGGTGGTAGCACGGTGCTGACGGAAGTGCCTGAAATGTTTGGAGCGGAGACCATCCTCATGAACAGGGCTCAAAATCGGGAGGTTTTCGAAAAGACCGTAAAACTTATTAACGATTTCAAAGAGTACTTCATGGGATATAACCAGCCAATATACGAAAATCCATCTCCCGGCAATAAAAAAGGCGGTATCACCACCCTGGAGGAAAAATCTCTGGGCTGCACCCAGAAGGGCGGTACCAGCAACGTGGTGGATGTGCTGCAATACGCTGAAACCGTAAAACAAAAGGGTCTCAGCCTTTTAAGCGCTCCCGGCAACGACATGGTGGCATCGACGGCTCTTGCGGCAGCGGGATGTCAGATAATCCTTTTCACCACCGGCAGGGGAACTCCACTGGGGACTGCGGTTCCCACAGTAAAAATCGCCACCAACAGCGATATTTTCAATAAAAAATCCAGCTGGATGGATTTTAATGCCGGAAGACTGCTGGAAGGAGACTCCATGGAAAAACTTACGGATGAGCTCATGGAGTATATCATAAAAATAGCTTCGGGTATGCCCACAAAATCCGAGAATATGGGCTTCAGAGAAATAGCTATATTTAAGAATGGAGTAACTTTGTAAAGGTTAGGGGGACCCGTCAGATTGTGTTGAAAAGTTCCTAGTGGAGGATGATTAATAAAAAATTTGAGTTTTACGCTGTGTCAAGAGAACCGTCCCCGTGACACATAAAAGAGGAGGAGATAATTTGCAGGAAGGTTGGAAAGCATTCTGTGAAAAAATAATCCAAGATGGGATGAACATGGAAGATGCCAAAAAAGAAGCGGCTGCAGGTCTTGATTGCTACGGAGTTTATCCTGATTCCATAAATCTTCTAAAAGGCTGCTTTTTCTTCATGGCAAAAGACGGGACAGAAAAGAAGCTTGTAATATTAGTAAGTCAACCTTCGGCTGAAGCCGGGGAACTTGTTGAAGGTTTTAAAGGAGATACTTTTACGATACATGGTAGCACGGTAAAAGTATCTTCCCTAAATCATGAAAATGCCGTAGCTCTGAGAAAATGGTTTCCTTATACGGCTCCTATACCTTTCGGTAAATGCGGTACGAGCATGGGTCTGGGTGATCGCCTGGGTCTTGCTTCACCGGGCCACCTGCGCCTTATCAGAAAAAGCCGCGTAAGGCCTGTTCTGGCCCAGCAGTCCATTCGTGAACTCAATTTGACGTGCAGGACCTATGAAGATGTGCTGGATGCCGCTTCATGGGCCGTGTTTCAGGAAGGATACCGCCTCGGATTCGGAGCCGATGGCGACCATCTGAAAAACGAAGATGAAATAAAGATGGCGTTGAGCCTCGGTTTTACCATGATAACACTGGATTGCTCCGAGAAGATAAACAATGCGGTGCCCGGCATGTCCGATGACGAGGTGGAAAAGCAATACGGCAGCCTGAAGATGGAATATCGAAACAGGATCGAGGAAAATTATCTTGGCAGAGAGTTTTCTGCGGGAGACATTAAAATATCGTTTGAGAAGGAAGATCTCAAAAAGATAGCTCTCATTTACGGCAAAGCCATAGATTTTATATCCTATATCTATCATGATGTAATAAAACCTGCCGGAAAAAGTGTGGACTTCGAGGTATCCATTGACGAAACCCAGACGCCTACTACGCCTCAGGCCCATTTCTTTGTGGCGTCGGAGCTTGAAAAAATGAAGGTCGGTGTGACCAGCATGGCTCCCCGGTTTTGCGGCGAGTTTCAAAAAGGTGTAGATTATATTGGAGATATTGAGCAATTCGAAAAGGAATTCAAGGTCCATGCTTCCATAGCCGACCACTTCGGGTATCGCTTGAGCATTCATTCAGGCAGCGATAAATTCAGGGTATATCCCATCATTGGCAAGTACACAAAAGGAAGAGTCCACGTAAAGACCGCCGGAACCAACTGGCTGGAAGCATTGAAAGTCATTGCCTTCAAAAGGCCGGAACTCTTCCGGGAAATCTACAACTTTGCCCTGGAGCACTTCGACGAGGCAAAAAAATATTACCATGTAACCACCAACCTGAACCTGGTGCCGGATATAAGCGGCATGAGCGATGAGGATCTGCCTGGGGTGCTTTCACAGAATGATGCCCGCCAGGTGCTGCATATTACCTACGGCCTTATATTGACTGCAAAAAAAGACGACGGTTTTCTTTTCAGGGATGAAATATATGCCACCATAGCCAAGTATGAAGAAGACTATTATAAATCCCTTGAAGAACACATAGGAAAGCACATTAATCTGTTGCAAGAAAACATTGGCTGAAACTAAAGGTAATAAATATAAATAAATGTAAAATAAAAAAGTCCCATTCAAAGGGACTTTTTTTATGCCAGCATCACTCTGTCTTCGGCGAATTTTTCACCCTGAAGCTGCTCGAATTTGTTCAAAAGGCGCGGTATGGTCATGGTAGCCTTTTCTTCGCCCTTTATATCCATGACTATTTTGCCTTTATGCATCATGATGAGACGGTTGCCCATTTTTATAGCATGTTCCAGGTTATGGGTCACCATTATGGTGGTGATATTGTTCGTTTCGATGATTTTTTCCGTCAAATCATTTACCAGCATGGCGGTCTTCGGGTCTAGAGCCGCCGTATGTTCGTCCAGGAGTAAAAGCCTGGGTTTTTTCATAGTGGCCATGATTAAAGTAAGAGCCTGACGCTGACCGCCCGATAAAAGCTTTACCTTTGTGGTCAGTCTTTTTTCAAGACCTAAAGGAATGTTTGAAAGGTATTTCTTAAAAGTCTTTCGTTTATTAAAGTCCAATCCCCACCGCAGGGAAACATTGTTTGCTCTGCAAAAGGCCAGAGAAAGGTTTTCTTCAATAGTCATGGAAGGTGAAGTTCCCAGCATGGGGTCCTGGAAAACGCGGCCTATAAAAGCCGCCCGGCGGTATTCCGGCAGGTTCGTTATGTCGTTGCCGTCAAGAAAAATTTTACCGCTGTCTACCGGAAAAACTCCGGCAATAGCGTTCAACATGGTGGATTTGCCCGCCCCGTTGCTGCCGATTACGGTTATAAAATCACCGTCTTCTACTTTCAGAGAAAGGTCGCTAAAAACCTGATTCTCATTGGGAGTGCCGGGATTGAAAGTTTTGGAGATATGTTCAAGGACCAGCATGAAATCACCCCTTTTCCGAAGAAATCTTAAACCCTTTAAACGTTTTTTTGAACCGTGGAGCGGTAAGAGCCACAATTACTACCAGTGCGGTTAAAAGTTTCAAGTCCGAAGCCTGGGCAAGCCTGAAGGACAACACCAATGAAATACTGAACCTGTATAAGAACGAACCGAACAACACGCTTAAAGTGCTGATGAAAATCGATTTTTCTCCGAACAGAGCATCACCGATAATAACTGAAGCAAGGCCGGCTATGATGGTCCCGATCCCCATGCCCACATCGGCAAAGCCCTGATACTGGGCAACAAGGGCTCCGGAAAGAGATATGAGTGCATTGGAAAGAGAAAGGCCGATGATTTTCATAAAATCCGTATTCACGCCCTGGCTCCGGATCATCTGAGGATTGTCTCCGGTGGCTCTCAGGGCAAAGCCCAGTTGAGTCTTCAAAAACGCATCCAGAAGCAATTTGATAACAAAAACAATAATGATAAAGAGAATGAGATACAGATACCGGATCGGGAAACCAGGAAATACATTTTCTATGGCGCCTTGAATCATGGAGAAAACTGTGGGCTGGTTTAACAGCGGAATGTTAGGCCTTCCCATGATCCTCAAGTTAATAGAATACAATGAAGTCATGGTGAGAATGCCAGCCAGCAGGTCGCTGATCTTGGCGGAAGTATTTAAAATCCCGGTGATATAGCCCGCCAAAGCACCTGCCAGAATCGCTGCCAGAGTAGCAGTAAAGGGACTGTGGCCGCCCACAATGAGTGAAGCGGCCACTGCAGCTCCCAGAGGGAAACTTCCATCCACCGTAAGATCGGCGAAATTCAATATTTTAAACGTGATATAAACACCCAGGGCCATTATTCCAAAGACAAGGCCCTGTTCAATAGATTTTAACAGCATGGTTTGCCACATTAATTAGAACACCTCAAAACATCATGATGGTTTTAAACTATCTGGTTTTATTTTATTACCTCGTCAGCTTTTGACATCAATTCTTCGGGAATCGTTATCCCTAAAGTATCGGCTGATTTTTTGTTGATGATAAGTTTTAAATCTTTAGAGCCTTCGATAGCAATATCGGCAGGTTTTTCGCCCTTTAAAACCCTGGCCGCAATTTGTCCGGTCTGTTTACCTAAAAGGTAATAATCAATGCCTAACGTGGCCAGCGCTCCGCCATCTACCATTCCCCTTTCGGCGGCAATGACGGGAATTTTGGCGTCGTTACAAACCTTCACGATGGCACCGATAGAAGAAGCCACGGTATTATCTGTTGGCGCATAGATGGCGTCCACTTTACCCGCTATGGATTGCACCGCCTGATTTACTTCGCTGCTGTTGGCGACGGTGGCTTCATGGATGGTAAGGCCCAGCTCTCCTGCTGCTTTTTTTGCTATGTCTACCTGAACCTTGGAGTTTGCTTCGGCGGCATTGTAAAGGATGCCGACATTTTTAGCATTGGGAAGGATTTGCTTTAATAGCTGCAGTTGCTCCTTTATGGGGTTCA
This sequence comes from Thermoanaerobacterales bacterium, assembly GCA_012840135.1. Classification (GTDB taxonomy): domain Bacteria; phylum Bacillota; class Thermosediminibacteria; order Thermosediminibacterales; family Tepidanaerobacteraceae; genus Biomaibacter. Next base: position 438,574 of record DUMA01000022.1, on the reverse strand, counting down.
TGTCCGTGGTGCCGGTAACATTGGTCCCCGGCTTTTCGAGGCTCTTTGCAAGGCCTGCCGACACCGGGTCGGTTACTGCAGTAATAAGTATCGGAATATCTTTTGTGGCATTGGCCGCCGACTGCGCTGAAGGTGTAGCGATAGCCAGTATCATATCGACTTTTTCGCTCACGAATTTATTGGCGATAGTCTGGGTGGTGGGAAAGTCGGCCTGGGCGTTCTCTATTTCAAAGGTGACATTTTTGCCCTCTTCGAAACCGGCTTCCTTCAATCCATCGATAAAACCTTTTCGAGCCGAATCAAGAGCCGGGTGTTCTACGAATTGGGAAATCCCTATTTTAAAAACCTTATCTCCGGATTGAGATTCCCCCGAAGAAGATCCGGAACTGGAAGAAGTTTGGGATTGGCTTGAAGTAGAACTATTGCCTGAATCCGTGCTGGCGGCTTTCTAACCGCATCCGGCCAGAATCAATGCAGAAATGAGAAATAAAAGCAGTGTTAATGATATTATCCTTTTCAAAATGAAAGACCCCCTTTTTATTTCGGTCAGCATGGGGGAGAACAACAAAAAAACACTCGGCACGAGCGTTTTTAAAAACCTTCTCCTACCATACTACCGTGCTACATTTTTTACTTTTAATAATTATACAATTTTATATATATCAGTGTCAACATGTTTTTTGATGCGCTTCCTTCGAATCAATGGCTCATTGCCTTCTGAGAGCTTCGATGGGTGGAACTGTTGAAGCCGTGAGGGCTGGATAAATACCAAACAAAAGACCCGAAGTCAATGCCACTACCACAGCTATTTTGATAGCCTGAAAACTTATGGCGGTATCGAAACCGTATCGGGCAAAGACGTTCAACCCCCATATACCTCCTGCGGTGCCGGCGATGGCTCCGATGGCGCTGACATACAGGGCTTCCAGCAAAAACTGAATCAAGAGATCGATTTGTTTTGCCCCGATGGCTCGCCGGACACCAATTTCTTCGGTCCTTTCAGCCACAGACACCAGCATAATGTTCATTATGCCGAGGCCGCCCACAAGCAGCGAAACCGCAGCTATTCCGCCCAGTAGAAGAGTCATTACCCGGTTGGCTTTATCGGCTTCTTCCACAAGTTGGTTTAAATTGGTTATGGTTATCAAATCATCTCCACCGGGAATGATTGGCTGCTGGGACTGGCCTTGCTCCGAACCGGAACCTACAGGGACAGCTTTTTCTACAATGCCCCCCTGAGAGGATGAAACAGCGGCGGCATCTTCTCCGGGTTGTCCTTCGCTGCCATCACTGCCCGGGAGAAGGGTGGGAGCACTCTGGTCAATGCCCAGCTTGCGCTTGAAAATCCTTCCCAGCTGTACCACTGCAAGGTCGGCATCCCGGGTTGAATCGGCTTTTGCCCAGATTTCGTCGACTTTCTTCTTACCGGCTATTTTAAGGGCGGAAGTGTACGGGATGACAATTTTATCGTCAATGCCTTCAGCTTTTCCGGAGCCTTTTGGCTCCAGGACACCGATTATTCTGTATGTTTCTCCGTTCAGTGTGAAGGTCTGGCCTACCGGGCTCCTTCCGCCCATAAGGCCGTGACCGATGTTGTATCCAAGCACTGCTACCGGAGAGCGCTGCAGCACATGCCACTTTGTGAAGAAATGGCCCGAGATTAGAGCGTGGTCCCTTATCTGAGGAAATTCGTTGCTGACACCGACTATATTGACCGTGCCCCTCGCTCTTCGCCAGCGCATAACGGCTTTGGTATTGATTACCGGTGTTGCCGCTTTCAGACCGCTGACCCGTCCCACCAGATCCCCTGCTTCCTCAGGGGCAAATTCCACCGAAGGGTCGTTGGCCTTTATGGCAATGACATTGGCACCGAGACTTTTAAACTGGGCCACAACTGCCTGACGGGCACCTTCGCCTATTCCCATGAGGCTTACCACCGATGTTACTCCTATGGCCACACCAAGTATGGTGAGGGATGAACGCATCGGATGGGCGAGGACACCGTGCCACGCCATTTTAGCAGCAAAAAGAGTTCTGACAAGGAAAGAAAAAATACGGTTCTTACTCATTTTTATTTTATCCTCCTCATTTGCCTGAAGGAGTTTTATCTTTGTTGTTTTCGTTTCCGCTTTGCTGGTTGCCTGTTTCTTCCTTATTTCCCGGTAGCAGTGTATCCTTTGATCCGATATGCTGGCTGGGCAGCACATCGGCGCTGCTTCCGGTTATGACCAAGTCCCCTTCATTTAGTCCGCTTTTTACTTCGGCCACTTTATCGTTCATCAGGCCCAGCTTCACGGTGACAATTTTCGTTGTTCCATCTTTGTTTAAAATCTCAACTTTTGGCGTGTTGTCCTCCTCAAAAATGGCTTCCAGCGGAACCAGCAGCACATTTTTTGCGCTGCCCGCATCTATGTGGGCGTGAGCCTGCATTCCCGGACGAAGTTTAGGCCCGCCTTTTACGCGGATATAAATGCCGAACTGCGGGATGCCGTTTTCCGCTTTTCCCATTGTCTCTACCTGAGCGACTTCACCCTGAAAAGTCTCGCCAGGCAGGGCATCAAGGGTTATCTTGACCGGAGCTCCCTGCTTTACCATCAAAACATCCACATCGTCTACCTGAGCCCACATTTCCATGTCGGATGTGTTGAAGATATAACCGAGCCATTCTCTGGGACTTGCAGTTTCTCCTACCTGCTTATCCCATCGAGCTATGACACCGTCCATGGAAGCTCGAATCTCCGTCTGGCCGGCTTTCGCCAGCAGGTCTGCCAGTTGCTTTTCTTTTTCCCTTATCTTATCCAGTCTTTCCTGAATGGTATCTTCGATGTCCGATCCGGACAGCAATACCAGCGGATCTCCTTTTTTTACGAGGTCCATTTCCCGCACATATACCGTCGAAGCGATAGCCGTGGCGGTGGATAAAACTTTTTCTTCTTTTGAGAAACCGTCGACGGTGGCATTGTTTGAAAACCACTGTATTTTTGTTTCGTCATTGTCCGGTGACGGTATACCCAGCCATACTTCAAGATTTGCCCGCACAAGACCCGGGTTTTTTCCTTCCACGGTGATCCAGTATACGAATCCCCGGGCGGGATTTTTATCATCGCCGTCGGGTATGGGGTTGGGGTTGATTTCCGTTATATTGCCGTAATATATTCCATCGAAGACGGTGAACCGAATGGCCAGTTTCTGACCTTTCCTTACCTGTTCGAATTCATTGGGGAAAAGTTTGGCCTTTATCCTGTATGTAGAGTCATCCACGATTTTTGCCACTATCTGACCCTGGGGAACTTCGGTGCCTTCCTTTATGCTGAGTTCCGTGACTCTACCGTCTATAGGAGCCCTGAGGGTGATACCGTTGCCAGGCTTTATCTCATATATCCTGTCCGTCGGCAGTCCCGTAAGCTCGGAAAGATATTCTTTATTGGTGCGGATTTCGGTCTGCAGGCTTTCAATCTGTGATTGAAGTCCGGGCGCCACCAGCTTTGCTATAACTTGGCCGCGCTTTACCTCTTCACCTTCCTGGGCAAGAATTTCACTTATTATGTATTGAACATTGTCGGTGGAGTATTCCCTGGAACCGGGCACCTGTATACCGCCGCTTCTGGAGGGGTTTAAAGAACCGGTCACATCTACTCCTACCGATATGTCGCCCCTTGTTACAGGCTTTGTAGAATAAACCGGGCCCTGTGTTTCCTGAACGGGTGGAGGAACCAGCTGTCTGTAAGCATAAAAACCGCCGCCAAAAACAATGATCAGTATGAGAAATATCATAATAATCCGCTGTGACATCTATGAAACCCCCTTGTAAGAATGTAAAATACTTTTGATATTCTTTTTAACCGTGAATAATCCGGCTATTTGCTGGTTCCAAACTCTGCACCTCCTCGATGTGATCTATTTTTCCGTCGCGGAGTCGGAAGATCCGGTGACCGTACCTGGCGATGTTTTCTTCGTGGGTTACCTGTACTATGGTTATCCCCAGTTCTCTGTTTAATTTTTGAAAAATAGCCATAATATTTTCACCGGTTTTTGAGTCCAGAGCTCCCGTGGGTTCATCGGCCAGCAGGACCCGGGGTTCCCCCACTATAGCCCTGGCTATGGCCACCCTCTGCTGTTCACCTCCGGAAAGCTGGGAGGGCAAATGATGGATCCTATCGCCGAGGCCGACCGATTCAAGAGCCTGCTTTGCTCTTTTATTCCGTTCTCTGCCCCCCATGCCACGGTATATGAGCGGAAGTTCCACATTGGCCTGGGCATCAAGGTCCGGCAACAGGTGAAAGCTCTGAAAGACAAAGCCGATGAGCTGATTGCGGATATCTGCCAGACGGCTGTCGTTCATTTTTTCAATCCTGGTCCCGGCTATTTCATATGTGCCCGATGTGGGCATGTCGAGGCAACCGATGATATTCAGCAGTGTTGACTTCCCCGATCCCGAAGGTCCCATGATGGATATAAAATCCCCTTCCTCTATACTGAGGTTTATATCCTTCAGGGCTTCGATGCGGATCTGACCGTTTCTGTAAATGCGGGTGATCTGTGTCAGTTCCAGCAGAGACAAAAAATAACCCCCTTTATGTATATTCCAGATATATAGACGAAAAATTAAACAAAAAGTTCCGTGTTCTTTAAAAAAAATATATATATTGCAGCGGTTCTCAAAATTGATGACGATCTTCGCTATCTACATTACTATTTTAAAGAATATAATTCGTTCAAAACTTGAAAATGTCCTTTAAAAACGCAGGGACATGGAAATATATTTTTTATTTTGTTATAATGATAAATCAGAAATGATTTTTATGACAACATAGAAAGGGGTAAGAATGTGTTTGATCTAGATACTTGTGTGGCTTTTATAACAAACAAAGCATCAAAAATGATGGCCGATGCCTTCAATGAAAGATTAATGCCTCTCGGTATAACTCGAGTGCAGTGGATTGCTTTATATTATCTGGGCAAATACGAGGGAATCAATCAAAAAGAACTGGCGGAGAAAATGAATATAAAAGGGTCTACAGTAGCAAGGCTTCTGGATAGAATGGAAAAAGACGGATTGGTAAAAAGACAAGAAAATCCGGAGGATAGAAGAATAACCAAGATCAGGCTTACTGAAAAAGGCAAAAAATTGAGAGAAAAGTTCCTTCCGGAAGGGGAAAAGATGAGTGAGATTTTTTCTAGAGGTTTGACCGATGAAGAATTGGAGGTATTTAAGAGAGTTTTAAAAAAAATGGTAGATAACATAAATTAAATAGAGAAATTTAGCACAAATAATGTGAAAATCCTCATAAGTACAATTGAATTATTCGTCAATAGTTGCTATACTAATAATTAGCATAGCAACAAAAATATAAAAGGGGGATGTTTTTTATGACAAAAAACCCAAGGGAACTACTCAATGAATTCATGGGGGGGTTGCAGGAGGTTTCAAAGACCAATGGAGAACAGGTTAAGGCTTTCATGAATCTTCTAGGGGCTGCATACAAGCCCGGTGTAGTGGATACAAAAACAAAAGAACTCATGAGCGTCGCCATTGCAGCTTACAACAGGTGCGAATACTGCATAGTATTTCACGTCTACAAAGCTCTTGAAGCTGGCGCTACTCGAGAAGAAATCATGGAAGCGGCTATGGTGGCGGTGGCCTTTGGCGGTGGCCCATCCATGGCTTATAGTGTATCTCTATTAAAAGATGCAGTAGATGAATTTGAAAAAGATTTTATAAAATAATAATATTCAAAGGTTTATTAAAAGTGATTTTTAAAGGGCAGCGCTCCATGCTGCTCTTATTTTTAAGGGGGATAAAAATGATAATAGATGTAAGATTAGAAAGTTTAGATAGTACTTCGGAAGCGAAGGTGGTCAGGATTTTAAAAAAAACCGGTGAAAAAGTAAAGCCCGGAGATGTCCTGTTTGAACTGGAGGCTGATAAAAGCAGCTTTTCGGTAGAATCCAGCGCCCAGGGTATAATAAGTGAAATTCTGGTTGAAGAATCTCAGACTGTAAAAGCATGTGATTTAATGGCTAAAATAGATGGGACACCCTGTGGACAGGCAACAGCTTCTGACGACAACGGGGGTTTTAATTATTTCGGAAACCTTTTAAAACCTCGGAAGCAGGAAATGGAATGCGACATAACCATAATCGGAGGAGGGCCCGGAGGGTATGTAGCGGCTATTCAGGCAGCAAAAATGGGAGCAAAAGTAATACTTATAGAAAAAGATACACTGGGCGGAACATGCCTCAACAGGGGGTGCATCCCCACAAAATCCCTGGTGCGCTCGGCGGAAGTGTATAATAATCTTAAAGATGCTGAAAACTTCGGCTGTCATGCGGAAAAAATTTCGGTGGATATAAAAAAGGTGGTCAGCAGAAAGGATAGGATAATAAACCAGCTGGTTAAAGGAATAGACTACATTTTGAAGAAGCATAATGTGAAGGTTATAAAAGGAACGGGAGAAATCAAAGACAGTCAGACTGTTTTTGTAAAAGAGGGAGTAGCAGAAATCACCATAAAGACAAAAAATATAATTATTGCCACAGGTTCAAAATCTTCTTCGCTCCCCATTCCCGGCAAAGACCTGGAATGTGTAATGGACAGCAGCGATGCCCTACAGATGGATGAACTGCCGGAAAAGATGGTTATCATAGGCGGCGGAGTGATAGGAATGGAATTTGCCTTTATATTTTCCGGCTTCGGAGTCGATGTGACCGTCGTGGAGTTTCTTGATGAAGTGCTTGCAGCTTTTGATTCGGACATCATAGAAGAGATAAGTAAAATAGCTAAAGGCAAGGGCATCAAAATTTTTACGGGTTCGAAAGTGGAACAAATAATACAGGGAGAGGATGGCCAGAGCATAGTCGTATTCAGTAAGGATAATGAAAAAAAATATATCTCGGCGGATAAGGTCCTCATGGCCGTTGGAAGGCAGCCCTCACTGGATGGCCTGGATGTTGCGAGTCTCGGACTGGAATTGAACGACAAGGGAAGAGGCATTAAAGTAAATGAAAAGATGCAAACCAATATTCCCAACATCTATGCCATTGGAGATGTGACAAATAGGGTGCTTCTCGCCCATGTGGCATCTCACCAGGGGATCGTAGCCGTAAAAAATATTATGGGAGTGCCTTCTGAAATAGATTACAATGTTATTCCCAGTGCCATATTCACCGACCCTGAGATTGCCATGGTGGGAATCGGTGAGAAAGCTGCTAAAAAGCAGGGTATTGATGTTGAAGTTGGGAAATTCCCCTTTGCGGCCAGCGGCAAGGCGCTGACCATGGGAGAAAGCAGGGGTTTTGTAAAGATTATTAAACAAAAGTGTACAGGAAAGATTTTGGGAGGAGCTATAATAGGTCCTCATGCCACCGATCTGATAGCGGAAATTGCTCTGGCTGTAAAGAAAGGCTTGACTTGCGAAGATGTCATTGAGACTGTACATGCTCACCCTACCACGGCGGAAGCCATCCACGAAGCCGTTCTTGCTGCTGAAAGCGGGGCTATACACTTTGTAAATTAAAAATCGGCGGGTATTGTAAACCCGCCTTTTTGATTTTAAAAAGAATAAATTCTATATGTTTTGTAGACTTTTTTGGACAAAATGTTTATACTTATGATGGAATGCTTATTCGACGAAGAGTTGTGTGGTGATAAAGTGCAAAGGCTTATTCCGGGGGAACTGAAGGAAGAACTGTCAGTCTTGGATGAGGAATTGAAAAAAGCCGTATTTACAAGGATAAATCTGGTAAAGAATCCCTTGATAGAAATGATAAGTTCTGGAGGCAAAAGGCTCCGGCCTGCTCTTTTGCTGATCTGCGCCCGATTTGGCCAGTATGATTTTGAGAAAGTGAAGCCTCTGGCTGCAGCGGTAGAACTTATCCATACGGCCACGCTGGTGCATGATGATATCATCGACGATTCTCCTTTGAGGAGAGGGGTCCCCAGCCTTCAAGCGAGGCTGGGAAAAGATGTGGCCGTGTTTGCCGGAGACTTCATATTTTGCAGGGTTTTTGAACTGCTGACATCACTGGATAGATTTGATATTCTCCATCGGACTTCCCGAGTGATGTATAAGATATGCGAGGGTGAGATAAAGCAGAGGGAAGACCTTTTTAATACCGAGATTTCTTTCAAGAATTACCTGTACAGAATCAGGCGAAAGACCGCACTGCTATTTGGTTTGAGTTGCGAACTGGGAGCTACTATCACGGGCGCACCTGCTAAAACCGTCAGAGCTCTCTACCAGTACGGCATAAGAATGGGCACATCTTTTCAATTAACCGATGATCTGCTGGATATTACGGGTGATGAGAAAAAACTGGGCAAGCCCTCCGGAGCCGACATAAGAGAAGGGGTCATTACCTTGCCGGCTATCATTGCCCTTAAAACATCACCTGAAAAAGAGGAGCTCCGCCATATATTGCAAAAGAAAAATCGTACCACAGATGAAATCCAAAAAGCTCTGTATATAGTGAGAAATTCAGGCGGGGTGGAATACACCCGCAATCTTGCCGAAATATATGTAAAAAAAGCTATTGGTTCATTAAAAGACCTGCCGGATATACCAATGAAAAAAGTACTCATAAATATGTCCGAATATATAGTGAAAAGGCTTCTCTGATGTTTAATCTTTAACTAGCGGATAAAATAAAAAAATTTTTCAGGAGGAGTTGAATATGATAAGATTCCGGGGGCATCATCTCATATGCCTTAATTTTTTTCAGGGAGAGGGTTACAGTGAAGACTATGTAGACAACCTTAAGCAGTTATTAAATCGGGCGGAAAAGGGCGAAGAGATAGAAGTGGTGCATGGGCCGGATGATGTATGCAGGGCCTGCCCTTCATTGAAAGGGGACGTTTGCATGCACAAGGAAGGTGCCGATGAAGAGATAAATGCTCTGGACCGACAGGCCAGGAGCTATCTTGGCATTGAACCGGGTCAAAAAGTGCATTGGAGCGGGATAAAGCAAAAGGTTGCCGGAGTCCCCGGTTCATGGTTTGAGAATTTTTGCAGGGGCTGCGACTGGGAAAATGTCTGCAACAGGGTGAGATGAAAATATGGATGGAAAGGTGTTATAGTGGCAATGGCTTACAGGGATTTACAGGAATTTATAAAGGTTTTAGAGGACAAAGGGCTTTTAAAAAGAATCGGAGCAGAAGTGGACCCGGAACTGGAAATCACCGAGATCTACAATAGAGTGGTAAAATCCGGAGGCCCGGCTCTTTTGTTCGAAAATGTAAAGGGCAGTGAATTTCCACTTTTAATAAATGCCTTCGGGACTGAAGAGAGAATGAACCTTGCTTTGAGCGTAAAAAACCTGGATGAAATTGCGGGGCGTATCAATGAACTCATACACGCTGCCATGCCCGAAGGATTCGTAGAAAAGGTCAGGACTTTTTCCAGGTTCGCCGGTCTTGCCAGGATTTTTCCAAAGAAGGTGAAGGATGCTCCCTGCCAGCAGGTTATAGAAGAAGAGGTGGACCTTTTTAAGCTGCCCATTTTAAAGTGCTGGCCTCAGGATGGCGGAAGGTACATAACGCTGCCTTTAGTATTTACAAAAGATCCTGTGACCGGACGCCAGAACATGGGCATGTATCGCATGCAGGTTTTCGACACATCCACTACCGGCATGCACTGGCATATGCACAAAGACGGGGCGGAGAATTTTCGAAGGAAACATTGCAACCAGACACATCTCGGCCTGGAAGCAGCCGTGGCCCTGGGTGGCGATCCGGCCCTTATCTATGCCGCCACAGCCCCGCTGCCCCATGATATAGATGAAGTAGTTTTTGCCGGGTTTTTGCGAAATGCTCCTGTAGAAATGGTGAAGGCAAAGACTGTGGATCTGTATGTGCCGGCTCATGCGGAATTTATTCTGGAAGGATATGTAGATTTTAATGAACTTCGGAGGGAAGGACCCTTCGGAGACCATACCGGGTACTACTCCCTGGCCGATGATTATCCTGTCTTTCATATAGAATGCATAACCAGGAAGAAATCCCCGGTCTATCCCGCCACCGTAGTGGGCAAGCCTCCTATGGAAGACTGTTTCCTGGCTAAAGCCACAGAGCGCATATTCCTGCCGCTGATCAGGCTTTTCCTTCCGGAAATCGTGGATATAAACCTGCCCATGGAGGGGTCTTTCCATAACTTCGCCATCGTTTCCATAAAAAAATCCTATCCCGGCCATGCACGAAAAGTCATGAACGCTCTTTGGGGCATGGGTCAGATGATGTTCACCAAAGTCGTCCTTGTCATAGATGATGACACAGACCCTCACGACATACCCAGAGTAGCCTGGAAAGCCTTTAATAATGTGGACCCGGAAAGGGACATAATAATAACGAAAGGGCCGCTGGATGTGCTGGACCACTCGCCGAACTTTATTGGTTACGGCGGTAAAATGGGTATCGATGCGACGAAGAAATGGAAAACGGAAGGGTATTTGCGAGAGTGGCCCGACGAAATAACCATGAGCAAAGATATAAAAGATCTTGTCACAAAAAGGTGGAAAGAATATGGATTTACCGATCCAAATGGTTTTTAAAAAAATACGATACATAGGCGAAGCCATCATGTTCCGCCACTCTATTTTTTCACTGCCCTTTACATATATTGCCGCATTTGCCGCATCGGAAGGTGCACCGAAGCTCTACCAGCTTTTCTGGGTTACGGTGGCCCTGTGCGGGGCAAGAAATGCTGCCAATGCTTTAAATCGCGTGATAGATGCCGCCATAGATGGGAAAAATCCCAGGACCCGGGAGCGCCATGTCCCGGCGGGCATCCTTTCAAAAAAAGAACTTATGGCCTTTTCCGGTTTCTGCCTGTCCCTTTTGGTGCTGGCAGCTTTCAAGCTAAATCCCCTCTGCGTAAAACTCCTGCCTCTGGCGGGATTTTTGCTAATATTCTATTCCTATACCAAAAGGTTTACATGGGCATGCCACCTGTTTTTAGGTCTTGCCAGCAGTGCGGCTCCTGTTGGAAGCTGGATAGCCGTCACCGGCAGGATAGAGTTTCCGGCACTTCTGCTGGGAGCCGTCTACGGCCTCTGGGTGGCGGGCTTTGATATTATATACGGCACTCTTGATGTGGATTTTGACAGAAAAAACGGAATTCATTCCATACCGGCAGATTTCGGTATAGAGAAGGCTTTGAAAATTTCCCGGGGTTTTCATGTTGTTTCTGTTCTGCTGCTGGCATGGTTCTGGCTATTGATGCACCTCGGGCCTTTATTTTTTGCGGGTATCATCGCCGTAGTCCTTCTACTTTATTACGAGCACTCCATCGTATCCCCCACCAATCTCACCCATGCCAAAGTGGCATCGTACAACGTCAATGAGGTTGTGGGGATAACGCTGCTGGCATTTTTTGTAGCGGATTTAATACTTTAAACAAATTGCCCAAAAAATAATTGTATAATTATATAAAATTGAGCGGTTTGGCTATGTTTATTAATAAAAGTTTCAGATAAAATAAAATAAAAATTAAATTTTAAAGTATAACTTTGGAGGGACACATGAATATCGTTATAGCGCCGGATTCATTCAAAGGAAGTCTGACAGCCCTTCAGGCGGCAGAAGCGGTGGAAAGAGGTATAAAAAAGGCGTTAAAAGAAAAAAGAGAAGAAATAAAAAACATCACGGAAAGCCCGACATTAAACGGCGGGGTTCCTGAATCCGATTTTATATTTGATGTCAAAATAGTAAAAATCCCCATGGCTGACGGGGGAGAAGGCACCGTTGAAGCACTGATCACCGCATTGGGAGGGAATACGATTGTAACAAGAGCCCTCGATCCTCTGGGGAGAGAAATAGATTCTTTTTTCGGCATACTACCGGATGGTACAGCCATCATCGAAATGGCTGCGGCATCGGGATTAAATCTTGTAAAACCTGAAGAGAGGAATCCGCTGAAAACTACGACCTACGGGACAGGCCAGCTGATAAAAGCAGCTCTCGATAAAGGCTGCAGAAAAATCATCATAGGCATTGGCGGGAGTGCCACCAATGACGGCGGGGCAGGAATGGCCCAGGCTTTGGGAGTTAGGTTTTTAGATAAAAAGGGCAATGAAATAGGCTTTGGAGGAGGTGAACTTGCCAGGATAGAGCAAATCGATATTTCGGATTTGGATTCCAGGGTTAAAAAAACACAATTTACTATAGCTTCCGATGTAAAAAATGTACTTTGCGGCCCTGATGGAGCATCTGCTGTCTACGGCCCTCAAAAGGGTGCTACACCGGAAATGGTAAAGATCCTTGACAGGAATGTGGGACATCTTGCGGAAGTTATCAAACGGGACTTGGGTAAAGACATATCCCAGATCCCAGGCTCCGGTGCAGCAGGAGGCCTTGGAGCAGCATTAATGGCATTTTTGAATGCTGACATGAAGCCGGGAATAGACATAATAATGGATCTTGCCGACTTTCCAGAAAAGGTCAAAAGTGCCGACTTAGTGATTACTGGCGAGGGTTCCACCGATTTTCAGACCATGTTTGGCAAGGTGCCTTTTGGGGTCGCCCAGGTGGCAAAAAAATACGGCAAACCGGTAATCTGCATATCCGGTAGCCTGGGGAAAGGCTACGAAAAATTATATGATGCAGGAATTACCGCCCTATTCAGCATCATCAACAGACCCATGACCCTGGAAGAAGCTATGGAAAGGGGAGGAGAGCTGCTGGAACAAATATCGCAAAATGTATTTCGAATATATTTTAGGGAGGTAGAAAAATGACTCCAGAACAACTTACTGCTGCAAAGCAGGTGATGGTCCATGGCCCTATGTTGCTTGTAATTGTTGTCCTTGCAATATTGTTCATTATTTATGCCACTGCAAAACTAAAAATTCATCCGTTTTTAGCTCTATTGTTTGCAGCATATGGAGTTGGTTTTTTAAGTAAAATGCCGGTCCAATTCATCGGCAATGTAATTTCGCAAGGGTTCGGTAATTTAATGACAGGGATAGGCCTCGTAATAGTTTTCGGCACTATAATCGGAACAATCATGGAGAAATCCGGAGCTGCCCTTAAAATGGCCGAGGTTGTTCTAAATATCGTCGGTATTAAACGTTCGCCTTTAGCCATGAGTATCATTGGGTACATCACAAGTATTCCGGTTTTTTGTGATTCAGGATTTGTAATTCTGACACCATTGAATAAAGCACTGGCAAAACGGGCCGGGATCCCCATGGCTGTCATGGCAGTGGCTTTATCAACGGGTCTTTACGCAACCCATACACTGGTACCTCCGACCCCTGGTCCTATAGCGGCTGCTGGAAATGTAGGAGCCGATCTAGGTTTGGTTATTCTAATAGGTATGGTTGTATCAATTCCTGCAGCACTCGTAGGACTTTGGTGGGCTTACCGTATAGGGAAAAATATTACTACCGAAGTGGATCAAACAGGGGCAAGTTACGATGAATTAAGGAAACAATTTAAACAGCTCCCTGGTGCGGTTAAATCCTTTGCTCCTATTGTTATACCAATACTTTTAATCGCTCTTGCTTCTTTTGTAAAGTTTACAAAATATACAGGAATAGGCAGTAATTTTATAGTGTTTTTAGGCACTCCGGTCAACGCTTTGATGATAGGTGTATTGCTTGCGTTGACTCTACTTCCAAAATATGATGAAGAAACACTGATGAACTGGGTCGGTCTTGGCCTAAAAGATTCAGCGATAATCCTACTCATTACCGGAGCAGGGGGGTCTCTTGGCAATGTACTTTCAAACACACCAATTGCCGACTATATAAAAACATTCGCAGGTGGAGGCATAGCGGGCGGAGTTTTTGTGCTTCTTTTGCCGTTTTTAATTTCAGCTCTGCTGAAAACGGCCCAGGGTTCCTCAACTGTAGCTCTTGTCACAACGTCGAGTTTGCTTGCCCCAATGTTGCCTCAGCTTGGATTAACATCTCCTATGGATTTAGCTTTGACAGTAATGGCTATCGGGGCGGGAGCCATGACCGTTTCCCATGTAAATGACAGTTACTTCTGGGTAGTATCCCAATTTTCCGGTTTGAAGGTTACCGATGCTTACAGGGCCCAAACTATGGCAACTTTATTAGAAGGAATAGTAACGATAGTGACAACCTTAATACTATTTGCGATATTCCATTGATATATTGTGCTTTATTTTGATTCAATGAAAAGCGGATTTTTATCCGCTTTTTTATATCTTTACAAACTTTTTTGGAGGAATAATTCATGGAAAGCCGATATCGAGTTTCGAAAGAATTGGCCGAAAGGATTGTACAGATTCTGCATGATATAACAGGGAATAATGTAAATTTTATGGGAGAGAATGGTGAAATAATAGCTACACAATGAGGTTAAAAAACTTACAATGTAGACTGTTACTCTATAAAAAATGGAACAATAAATTGACAGCTTTATTTACAGGAGAGAAGGAGTTCAAATCACCTGTATATAATTATTCAGTGTAAAATTTATTTCAAACGGGGGGATTTCATTGGAAATTACCCATCAGTACGCACAGAGTATTGTTGACAGGACTATGAAAGTCCTGGGATACAATATAAATATAATGAATAGTATTGGCATCATTGTAGGCAGCGGGGATAAAAAGAGAATAAATACGTTTCACCAGGGGGCGGCCGAAGTTATTAAAACTGGAAAACCCCTGGAGATTACTTCGGACCAGGCTGAGAAACTTGAAGGAGTAAAGCCTGGAGTAAACCTCCCCATTTATTTGAATGAAAAAATAGCGGGAGTGGTAGGGATCACCGGTGAACCTAATGAGGTACGCCCTTACGGAGAGCTTTTAAAGATTTCGGTAGAAACCATGCTGCAGCAGGCATTTCTTTCCGAACAGCTCAGGATGGAACAAAATGCCCGGGAGCTTTATGTAGATGACATAATACGCGGAAACTTTATAGATAACGAGGATATTTTTCTGGCAAAAGGTACAGTATTGGGATTTGATATGAATATACCTAGAGTAGCAGTAGTATTAAAAATATATGGCCTGAATGAAAAAATATATGGCAAAGTTAATAATGGTGAAATAAAAGTTGAAAGTGAAAATAAAACCGAGCTCTTAAATGAGAAAAATAGTGTGTATGTTAATCATCTGTTTGCTCAAAAAGATGAATTAAGATTACAGAAACGGCGGGAAAAGATATTGGAAAGAATAAAACAGGCTTTTTCAAATCCGCAGAACATGTTCAGCTACAGCGGAAGCAATATTTTTATCATCTTCTACGCCATAAAAAATTTGGATAACGTTAAATTAAAGAAAGAAATTTGGAATTCAATTTTTTCTGTGAAGGATATCTTTGAAAAATATAATCTCACTTTCCTGGCAACCGTCGGTTCTTTTTATCCTGGGCTTTCGGGTTTGAAAAAATCTTACGACGAAGCCTTTAAAGCACTGGAAATTCAAGAACAGATTAAAAAAGCCGATAAAGAAAAAGGAACTATAACATTAGCCCAGGATGTAAGCCTTGAAATATTGCTCGCCAACATACCGCAGGACATGCTTCAGAGATTTAAAAAACTGCTTTTATCTCACAATCCGCAGCTTAAAATCATAAATCACGAAAAACTGTTTGATACACTAAAAACCTTTTTTAAAAACGATATGAATATTAGCACCGCAGCGGAAAAGCTTGGCGTAACCCGCAATACCTTGTCAGGCAGGCTTGACAAGGTAAAGGAAATTACCGGCTACGACCCCAGGAAATTTTTCGATGCCATGAAACTGGAATTGCTGATTTTGATAGAAGAATTCGGGCTTTCTTAAAGCAGAAAGTTGCCTCAATTTATTGAGGGAAGTATCGATTATATTTATCTTGTTTAATATTTTTGCTTTATCGATTTCCATATTTTATTTTTAATCCCTCCTCGTAATCATTATAAAAACGTTTTAATGTATAACCATAGTCGCCATATATATTAAATACTCTCTCCTTGAAATCGGCTAATAATAATTCATTACTACAATACAGCAAATCCCCGGTGGAAATTACCTGAAATTGAATATCAATTGAGGAGCTGTTGAGATTTATGACATTGACATCATCGCGTTGCAATATTTTGCAAATGTCTGCTTCTAAGCATAAGAAATCAAAGAACTGAGGGGGTTCTTGAAATAATATAGCCAAATCTATGTCGCTTAGCGGATGTTGTTGATTTGTTCCGAATGAACCAAAAATATATAAAGCGATTATATTATTATTTTCTTTTATCATAGAAATTAATTTTTTTATTTCTCTTGAAATAGTTTTTAACTCTCTCATGATTATAACCTCTGATAAAAAATATTTTTATTTATTATACCTCTAAATGACTTCCATTTCCAGTCGCCGAAGGTATTTTGGCGGATTAAATTTTTGCTTTTTGGCGCTTATAGAAAAAACGAGTTTCCTATGACAGAATTAAAATATGTGATATAATTGCTTTGGGTGAGAATGGTGGATGCAAACGCTTTAATTAAAGAATTAAAGGAATTTTTCCTTTCAAATGACAATGTTGTTTTTGCTTATCTTTTCGGTTCGTATGCCGAAGGGAAGGTGAGAGCCGGCAGCGATATCGACATCGCCGCCTACGTAGCAGGCATGAAAGCTGAAGAATATTTTGAATTCAAATTAAAATATAAAGGCGAGCTTGAAAATATTTTGAAACTCCCTGTGGATTTAATAATTATGAACAGTGCTCCACCTTTGTTAAACCATGAAATATTTAAAAATGGCATTATTTTAAAGAATGGTAACCCTTCCATACTTTCTCAATTTCGAGTTAAAAACTTTTATTTTTATCTTGATCAAATGTATATAATAAATAAGTATCTTGAAAGGACTAAAGAAAAGATCAGGGAAGTGATGACAAATGGTTAAGAGGGAAATAATTTCGAAAAAAGTAAATCTGATCAGGCATCATTTAGAGCGGATATCTTTAAAAAGCAATATTTCGCTCGAAGAGTTTTTAAATAATGAGGATGAGAGAGATATTATATGTCATAACCTTTTCGTGATGCTTCAATATATTATAGATATCTGCTCACATATTATATCTGACGAAGGATTCGAAGAACCTGTTTTTTTATCGGACATGGCGAACATTCTTGTAAAAGAAAAAGTCATTAGAAAGGAACTTGAAAAGCCATTAAAAGACATGATCGGTTTAAGAAATATAATAGCTCATCAGTATGGCGACATAGATTTTAAGATTATATATAAAATAGCAAAAAATGATATAAAGGATGTGTACGCATTTCTGGAAGATATTATCGGCTATACTGGTTTATGAGAAGAAAAGTAATTCATATTTCAGCGCATGATTTAGCGAGATACATAGAAAGTGCGCAGGACAAACTATTCTTTTTTTGTTGGAGGCAATCAAAATGACTATCAGAAATGGACTTATAATGACACCTGGACCGACGGAGGTCAGCGAAAGAGTAAGAATGGCTATGGCAAAACCTATAACAAACCCCGATCTTGATCCTGGCTTTTTTGATTTTTATGATGAAACGTGTGATAAGCTAAAGAAAATCCTTATAACTAGAAATGATGTGTTGATATTAAACGGAGAAGGGATTCTGGGATTAGAAAGTGCCATAGCTTCACTCATAGAGCCGGGAGATAAGGTGCTGTGCCTTGCCAACGGTGTTTTTGGTGAGGGTTTTGGAGAGTTTGCTGAATTATATGGGGCGGAAGTTGTTTATTTAAGAAAAGAATATGATGATGCTTTTACCGTTGACGATGTAAAAAAGTTTCTGGCAAAAAACAATGGTTTCAAGTTGGCTACGGTGGTTCACTGCGAAACTCCGGCAGGAATGATAAATCCCATTGAAGAAATATGTCCGGTTTTAAAAGAAGCGGGCATAATTACAGTGGTGGATGCTGTATCGTCCATTGCAGGACAGAAAGTTATGACCGACGATTGGGGTATAGACATAGTCCTGGGTGGTTCCCAGAAATGCCTTTCGGCATCTCCGGGGCTAACTTTTCTTTCCATAAGCAAAGATGCATGGAAGTGTATGGAAGAAAGAAAGACACCCGTACCCGGGTTTTACACCAATCTTCTAAAATGGAAGCAAATGTGGTACAAAGACAGGGTATTCCCGTATACGCAGCCCGTATCGGATATATACGGCCTTTCAGAAGCGGCAGATGTAGTTTTAGAAGAGGGTGAAAATATCTATATCCGACATGCCCGCATAGCTAATGCTGTGAGGGATACTCTAAAAGATGCAGGTTTTAAGATATTTCCCAAAGAAGGAGCCGAAGCCAATACCGTGACCGCCTTTTATATTCCGCAAGGGATAGATGATGAAAAGTTTCGAGAGCATCTTTGGGATAAATACAATGTCATGATAGCCGGAAGCTGGGGGAAACTTTCCGGCAAAGTGTGGCGCATAGGCCACATGGGAGAAAACGCGAGGGAAGAAAAGTTATTTCAATTTTTTAGAGCCTTTGAGAAAGCCTTGCTGGACTTTAAATATTCACTTCCGATTCCCATTGGAAAAATCTTTGCTGAAAAAATTTAACTCATGTTTTTAATTCAAATAAGCATAAGCGTGACATCTTGTCATGCTCTTTGAGATAAGCTTTTATCAAAGCCCGCATGAATTCTTTTATAATTGGGTCCAGAATGATTTAATAGAGCAATTTTGATTCTATAACCTCAACTTCTAACAAAGGAGAAGAGGTTATTTTTTTAGCAACTTATTGAAAACATTATAAGTGTTATCATTTTAATATATGATATACTTAATTTGAACTTGATTCTATTTTTAATATACTTTTATCACACTGAAATGATTTTGGGGGTGAAATTGCCTTTAGGGCGGACAACTATGAATAATATTTTATTGATTGCGCCTTATGAGGACTTGGAAAAAACGGCAAAGGATGTGATTAAAGAATATAATCTTCCAGTAGATGTTATTCAAGGGAATTTAAGTGATGGAGCAAGCATTGCAAAACATGCAGAAGAAAAGGGTGTAGAAGTTATTATCAGTCGGGGAGGCACATATCAGGTAATAAAAAATGCTGTCAACATACCCGTGGTGGAAATTCAGGTAAGCGCCTTTGACATTTTAAGGGCATTGAAGGATTTGCTGGATTATAGGGGTCCTATCGGCATTGTGGGATATGAGAATGTGGTCTTTGGAATAGATACATTGATTGATGTACTGAAGCTCGACTTGATACGCGTGATTTTCAAGAGCGAAAAAGATGCTCCAAGACAGGTTCATGAGGTGGCATCAAAGGGTGTTAGAGAATTCGTTGGAGATACAATAGGTATAAAAACTGTAAAAAATTTAGGCTATCGAGGAAGACTTATAGAATCGGGGAAAGAAGCCGTATTGTCGGCTATCTATGAAGCCCGAAGGGTGCTCGAGATACGACGGGAAGAAAGGGCTCGAGCCGAAAGATTTAAAGTAATCATGGATTTCATTCATGACGGCATAATAGCGGTGGACGAAAAAGGCTGTATTACAATTTTTAATAAAACAGCAGGAGAGATATTCAAAAAGAGTGACAATCCCGTGGGCAAGCCCGTATCCGAATTGCTGGAGACCACCAAACTGCCGGAGGTTTTAAAAACCGGAGAACCCCAACTTGGAGAGCTGCAGAGGGTTGGGGATGTGGTGATTGCCACAAATCGGGTCCCGATTATAGTGGACGGCGAAATAAAAGGTGCGGTGGCTACTTTTCAGGATGTGACCCAGATACAGAAGATGGAGCAGAAAATAAGACGTGAACTCCATCAGAAAGGCCTGGTGGCAAAATACAGTTTTAAGGATATTATTCACAAAAGCCAAATAATGGAAGACCTTATATATAGGGCAAAAAAATATGCCGAACTCGATTCCACGACGGTCCTTATACTGGGAGAAACCGGCACGGGGAAGGAGCTTTTCGCCCACAGCATCCACAACGAAAGCCCCAGGGCGAAGGGACCTTTTGTGGCCATAAATTGCGCCGCCCTTCCAGAGAATCTTCTCGAAAGCGAACTCTTCGGTTATGCAGAGGGTGCTTTTACCGGCGCCCGCCGCGGTGGAAAGATTGGACTTTTCGAAATGGCACACATGGGCACAATCTTTCTTGATGAAATAGGGGACATGCCCTTGAATCTTCAGTCGAGGCTGCTGAGAGTAATTCAGGAAAAGGAAGTTATGAGGATTGGCGACGATAGAGTGATTCCGGTGGATGTCAGGATAATAGCTTCCACTAACAGAAATCTGGAGGAAGATATAGAAAAAGGCACCTTCCGGCGGGATCTTTTTTACAGATTGAATGTATTGAAGTTGATTATCCCGCCTCTTAGGGAAAGAAAAGAGGACATACCGCTGCTAGTGGATTTATTTGTTGAGAAATATTCGGCAAGACTCGGCAAGAAGGTAAGGGGAATCGCCCAAAAGGCCCGAGATTTGCTTATAAATCTGGATTATCCCGGAAATGTGAGGGAATTAAAGGGTGTCATCGAACGGGCTGTGGCCTATGCCGAGAGTGAATATATCGAAGAAGCTGATTTAGGGATTTCAAACCAGGCCGCAAAGCAAAGTGATACCATATCCCGGGATATATTTAAAGGAAACTTCACATTAAAAGAAATAGAAATTATGGCCATAAAAGAGACGCTGGTAAAGACACAGAACAATATTTCCGAGGCGGCCAGGCTCCTGGGCGTGGACAGAACCACCATCTGGAGAAAGATTAAGGAATCAGGCCTGATGCAGTGATGCAAAATACATCAAATGTTGCAAATTACAATATATTCTATTGTAATTTGCAACATTTTTTTTGAAATAAACAAATCATAATCCTGTTTTACACCTGGCATGATAATTGCTTTAAAAATATAGCGACATGAATCAGTAGATAAAATTAAGGCAACAGTTTCAAAAAATTACATTCCTCAATTATATTAAGCAAACAGGTGATAAGTTAATGGAAAAACTTTGCATCATTGCCGATGATCTTACGGGAGCGACCGACACCGGTGTTCAGTTCAGTAAGTTCGGAATATCCACAGCCGTCGTCTTCAATTATTTGACGATTAAAGATTTGACATTCGACTTCGATATCGTTTCCATTAATGCCGGAACGCGCAATATCGATAGAGAAGTGGCCTATTCAAGGGTAAAAGATATAGTTCGGACTTTGCGCGATATGAATTTTAAGTTGTACTATAAAAAAATAGATTCCACTCTGCGCGGTCAGCCCGATGTTGAAATTGAAGCCATGATGGATGAAATGGGTTATGAAATGGCGTTTATAGTTCCTTCGTTTCCGGCAAACGGAAGAAAAGTGGAAAAAGGCTATCTATATATTGATAAAAATCTGAAAGAAGAACAAAGCAATTTTCAATCCATAGGTTTTGTGCCGGATATATTTAAAAACAAAAAAGATAAGCCGGTTTCTTTAATAGAAATCGAAGACGTGAGAAAAGGCGTATCCAATTTAAAACAAAAAATCGATGAACTGAGGAAATTGAAAAAACAGATATTTGTAATAGATGCAGTATCAAATGATGATCTGATGAATATAGCCATTGCCGTCAAAGATTATGCGACACGATCCGTGATTGCGGGATCTGCGGGTTTGGCGAGTTGCATCCCTCTTACTTGGAAAATAGTAAAAGAGTATCAGCAGTTTCCAGGGGGAAAACCAATATTATTTCTGGCAGGAACGCGCAATATGGTGACTGCTGAACAGATTAAAACGCTTACCGCTTTCAGCTCGGTGAAAGTTGTAGAAATGAATTCTGAAGAAATAATCAAAGGGAAAAACGATGAAGAATTGAACAGAGTCACAGATGAAACGAAAAAAGCATTGCATGAAGGCAAGATCGTCGTAGTGGCAATCGACAGCTTGCTGAAAAGCCAAAAAGAAATTTATAACCAGGAGATTTCATCGGAAAACGCCAAAAAAGTCGCAAAGAGCTTTGGTGTTGTGGCAAAAAATGTTGTTTCCGATAAGTTGATTAAAGCCCTGGTTGTAACGGGCGGCGATGTAGCGATAAATGTTTTTGACACCATGGAGGCAAAAGGAATAATACTGGAAAATGAGATATTGCCGGGCATACCTGTCGGCAGACTTATCGGAGGAGAGTTTGACGGTTTGCATGTGGTTACAAAAGCCGGAGGATTCGGAGATAAAGATTCATTTATAAATATAGTAAATTATCTGAACACAGGGGGAGAGAAGTTAAAATGAAACCAATAATCGGAATAACCATGGGCGACCCTGCGGGAATAGGCCCGGAGATAGCAATAAAAGCGCTGGCAAAAGAGCATATTTATGAAAAATGCATTCCCGTAATCATCGGAGATGCCGAACCGTTGAAAGACGCAAACAGATTTACCAGCCTGAATTTAAAAATGAATGAAATATCCGGGATTAATCAGGCAAAAGGCGAATTCGGAACCGTGGACTACCTGAATTTGAATCTGCTTTCGCCGGGAAGCTGGGAATACAAGAAGGTAAGCGCTCTGGCGGGCAAGGCGGCGTTCAACTATGTGAAAAAAGGAATCGAGCTTGCGCTGGAGAACAAAATACACGCGGTGGTTACTGGACCCATCAACAAGGAATCAATCAACCTTGCGGGCTACCACTATTCGGGCCACACGGAAATATTTGCAGACTTGACGGGGACAAAGGACTATGCAATGATGTTGGCAAGCGGCAGTTTGAAGGTGGTCCATGCCACGACGCATGTTTCCATGCGAAAAGCATGCGATTTGATAACCGAAGAAAGGGTATACAAGGTTATTCGCCTGGCCTTCGATGCCGTAAAAATGATGGGCGTTGAAAAGCCGCGAATAGGGGTTGCGGGGCTTAATGCCCACAGCTCGGAAAACGGTCTTTTCGGAAGCGAAGAGGCAACGGCCATCATACCTGCCATCGAAAGGGCAAAGCGTGAGGGAATAAATGCGGACGGCCCTGTACCGCCCGACACCGTATTTGTCAAAGCTCTTGCAGGCCAATATGATATAGTAGTGGCCATGTACCACGACCAGGGGCATATTCCCGTTAAACTGACAGGCTTTAAACTGGACCTTGCAACAAACAAATATACATCTGTGAGCGGAATCAACTGCACCCTCGGCCTTCCGATCATTCGCGCATCCGTGGACCACGGGACGGCCTTCGGCAAGGCGGGAGAAGGAAGGGCCAATGAGGAAAGCCTGGTTGATGCCATTGAAATGGCAATAAGGATGGCAAAGGTGAAGTTTGATTTGAAATAAATTTATGATGAAAGGCGGACGAAAGATGTTAAAACCAGAGGGGATTATTGTTCCTATTATTACGCCAATGACAGAAGACGAAGAGATAAATGAAAAAGAGCTTCGCAATCAGATAAACAGAATGATATCCAGCGGCATACACGGGATATTCTGCCTTGGCACAAACGGAGAATCTTATGCCCTTTCTGAAGGGGAAAAATTGAGGGTTATAGAAATCACCGTTGAGGAAACCGCAAAAAGAGTGCCGGTGTATGCGGGCACAGGCTGCATCAGCACCAGAGAAACCATAAGGCTTTCTTTGAAGGCAAAACAACTGGGAGCAGATGCCCTGTCGATTCTATCTCCGTATTATGTCGCCGTAACACAGGATGATATATACAATTACTTTGCTGAAATTGCGGAATCCGTAGATTTGCCCATTGTTCTTTACAATATTCCTGCCAGGACCGGCAACAACATTGACTATAAGACAGTAGCCAGGCTCTCGAAATATCAGAACATAGTGGGCATAAAAGACAGCAGCGGCAATTTCGACAATACATTGAGATATATAGAAGATACGGATGAAAGAATATCGGTACTTTCAGGGAACGATTCGCTCATTCTGTGGACGCTTTTGGCAGGAGGGAATGGCGCCATAGCAGGAACCGCAAATCTATTCCCGGAACTTCTTGTTGAAATATACAGGCTCTGGCAAAAGGGAGAAATTAAAAAGGCCAACGAGTTGCAGAAAAAATTGAGGCCGTTCAGAGATGTCATGAAAATGGGCAACCCCAATTCGGTCGTAAAAAGGGCCATGAACCTTTTGGGATACAATGTCGGGCCGGCAAGGCGGCCGGTAAGCAGTCTTAGTCCCAAAATAGAAGAGGAACTTGAAAGAGTATTAAAACTATATAAATAACAGGAAGTGAGTTAAAAATGTTCAAAGGAATATATTCCCTGCAAATTCCGGGAAAGGTAATAGCAGGTGTAGACAGCATAGAAAGCTTGAAAGATATTATAAAAAATGAAAAAGTAGAAAAAGCATTAATCATTACGGATAAGGGGGTATGGAATGCAGGGCTGGTGGAAAAACCAATAGAAATTTTAAAATCTTGCGGCTGCAATATCGAGGTAATCAATAATACGCCGCCTGAACCCGAAGTTTCACAGATTGAGGAAATATTTAAAAGTGTAAAAAGCATGGAGTGTAAGATGATTATTGGAATCGGCGGCGGAAGCTCGATGGATACGGCGAAAATCATATCGGTGCTAATGACGAATGACAGCAGCATTAGAGAAATACTTGGAACTGACAGAATAAAAAACAAAGGTATACCGACGCTGATGATTCCCACTACAGCAGGAACGGGCGCGGAAGCCACGCCAAACGCAATAGTGCTTGTGCCGGAGGAAAAGCTTAAAGTCGGTATAGTAAGCAGCAAGTTGATACCCGATTACGTGATCCTGGACCCGAGCTTAACCGTAAAACTCCCGCCGGCCATTACTGCAAACACCGGCATGGATGCACTGATACACGCTATGGAATGCTATATATCGCTTAAAGCAAATCCCTTCAGCGATACTTTCGCGCTCAGAGCAATCAAACTGATTTCAGGAAGCATCCGCAGAGCCTACAATAGCGGTGAAGATATGGATGCAAGGCATGATATGCTCATAGGCTCGTTTTACGGCGGAGTATGCATAGCGGCTTCAGGGACCGCGGCGGTGCACGCCTTGTCATATCCTTTGGGCAGCATGTACAGGATACCGCATGGGCTTTCCAATGCCATATTGTTGCCTTATGTCATGGAATTCAACATGGACGCAGCAATAGAAAAATACAGGGATATGGCAATAGCCATGGGAATCGACGTAAACGGCCTCTCAAGCGAACAGGCCGCGCAAAAAATGGTGGAGAGCCTGTACGATTTGACAAGAGATTTGAACATCAAGTCGCCGCTTAGAGAAATGAACATATCCGAAAGAGAACTTGACGAAATCGTGGAAAGCGCGTCCAAGGTCACAAGGCTGCTGGACAATAATCCCAAGAAGCTGAGCAAAGAAGACATGAGAGCAATATACAGGAAGATAATATAGAATACTGATCATTAAATAAAAGGAAAATTGTTTTTAAGAAGAAGGGAGTCAAAATCCTTGTATAACATTGTTTTATCGCATGAACTATATAAACCGGGGATGGAAGCTCTTGAGGGCAAGGCAAATATTGTTATAACTAATAATGGGAATAGCGCTGAAATACTTGATAGCCTTAAAGAAGCAGATGCTTTCATTCTGCGAATTGGCAAAATCGATCGTAAGGCAATCGAAGCGTGTAATAGACTTAAAGTTATTACGAGACCGGGTGTCGGTGTTGATAATGTTGATGTAGAGGCTGCCACTGAAAAGGGTATACCTGTAGTGATATGTCCTTCGGCAAATGCTCGTGCGGTTGCGGAACATACATTAGCTTTGATGTTTGCAGTGAGCAAAAATATCGTTGAAAGTGATGTTGAGACGAGAAAGGGCAATTTTGGAATTCGAAATAAATATGCTGCAGTGGAAATGAAAGACAAGACTGTAAGCATATTGGGCTTTGGGAATATAGGTAGAGAACTGGCTCGCATTTGTCTTGGCATTGGAATGAAGGTAATGGTCTATGATCCGTATGTTTCGGCAGATATTGCTGCAGCCATGGGATGTGAATACAGTATGGATCTTATGGAGGCAATTTCAGTTGGCGATTATGTATCTTTACATATGCCTTCAACAGAACAAACCAGAGGCATGATGGGGAAAAAACAGTTTTTAGCAATGAAACCGACGGCATTTTTTATAAATTGTGCTCGCGGAGATATAGTCGATGAGGCTGCGCTTGTAGAGGCACTGGAAAAAGGCATCATTGCAGGTGCTGGTTTAGATGTATTAGTAGATGAACCAATGAAGGCAGACCATCCATTGATGAAACTTACGAATTGTGTAATTACGCCTCATATGGCAGCCCAAACTCAGGAAACAACCAGAAAAGTGGTGATGATGGCAGTAGAAGGAACATTAGCTGTTTTGCGAGGCGAAAAATGGCCGCATGTGTGCAATCCAGAAGTTTACCAACATTTAAGATGGAAAGGGAGTACAAAAAATGAAGGAACAGCTGTTTAAAAAGTACAAAGAGCTGATAATAGGGATTGTCATAATCATTTTTGCAATTGTATATTTTATCGGTTCATTTTCAATTAAACAAAATAAAGTTGTATCAATAGGGGCAGAATTTATGCCTAGATTATATGGCTTAATTTTATTTATACTAGCGTTACTGCAAATTTATCAAGGATTAATTTATGTTAAAAAATACAAAATCACAGAAGAGAAATTTAAAGCTAAAGAAGATAATAAAGATACAAAAAACGTTATTTTAACATTTCTTTTAATACTGTTGTATATATCAATGATGGAAATTCTAGGTTTTATTTTATCATCAGCATTATTTCTTTTTTTGATGAGCTTCTTGCTTTCTCCAGCAAATGTAAAGGTTAAATATTATTTATCAATGATATATTCAATAGTTTTATCAATTTGCATATATGTTATATTTCATAATTTCATGTTAATGCCTCTTCCCAAAGGGATAATATTTTAAATTAAAATGCTGAAAGGATAGTGATACAATAATGCTTGAGTCTTTTGCGATAGGTGCACAAGCAATTTTAAATCCTCTTTGCATTTCGTTATTAATTATTGGAATAATAATCGGCATTATATTCGGTGCAATACCTGGGCTATCTGCAACGATGGCATTAGCATTGTTTTTACCTATAACATATAGCATAGATCCTATTGCGGGTGTAGTACTATTGGTATCATTGTATATTGGTGGTATTTCAGGTGGATTGATTTCTGCCATACTAACACGCATTCCTGGGACACCTTCGTCTGTAGCGACATGTTTTGATGGCTATCCGCTTACATTAAAAGGTGAAGGGCCTAAAGCTCTGGGTGTTGGCATAGTGTTTTCTTTCATAGGAACAATTATGTCTACTGTTGTGTTGATCTTTATGGCACCATGGTTAGCAAGAGTAGCCATAAAATTTGGCGCATATGAATATTTTTCAGTAGCTTTATTTTCACTCACAATGATGGTTGGTTTATCGGGGAAATCATTAGTTAAAGGTTTGATTTCTGGATTTTTGGGGTGTGTGTTTGCAACTGTTGGTATGGACTCTATAGCAAGCGTACAAAGATATACGTTTGGCAATGTCCAAATGGCTTCCGGTTTTAACATTTTACCGGTATTAATAGGGCTATTTGCTATTTCAGAAATATTGATTACAGCAGAAAAAGCTAAACACGCTCAGCAAATAGAAACAATAAAAGTAGACCTCAAGAGTATTCGAGGATTCGGGTTTTCGTTGAAAGAGTTTTTTGAGCAAAAGTGGAATGCGCTGATTTCAGGATTAATTGGAATCGGGATAGGCATTTTGCCTGGCATTGGTGGCGGAGTTGCGAATGTTTTAGCATATGGTGTTATTAAGAATAGATCTAAGTATCCTGAAAAATTTGGGACAGGTATCATTGATGGTGTTGTTGCAAGCGAAACTTCTAATAATGCAGCGATCGGTGGAGCGTTAGTGCCGCTACTGTCATTAGGCATTCCTGGAGATACTGTAACTGCTATGCTTCTCGGAGGCTTGACTATGCAGGGAATATCGCCAGGACCACTGATGTTCAAAGAGCATGTGGATATGGTTTATGCAATTTTTCTTACAATGATTATTGGCTCATTCGCAATGCTGTTTATTGAGTTTTATGGGCTTCGAGTATTTGCGGCAATGCTTAAAATACCTAAACAGTTTTTATTGCCAGGCATATTCATATTCTGTGTTATTGGCGCCTTTGGAGTGAATAATAGAATGTTTGACGTTTGGACTGTCTTGTTTTTTGGAGCAATAGGATATGCTTTCAACAAAGTAGAAATTCCTGCCCCTCCTTTCATACTGGGTTTCTTAATTGGGCCACTGATGGAAATTAACTTGAGACGTGGATTAATGTTTTCGCAGGGAAGTTTCATACCATTTTTAACAGAACCTATTTCAGCATTGTTTCTTATAGCTGCACTCTTCGTTATTGTTTATACTGTATACGGCGAATATAAAAAACAAAAAAGTGCAATTGTCTCTAAATAGCAAAAAAGCGAAATGATATTTTAATCTTAAAAGAACAGGTTGACATCTTTTAAATTGAGTTTAGCTACTGATAGGTATTACAAAAATAACATATTAAACAATTAGTAAAATATTTAAAATCGAGGGGGGAACGTTATAGAGGATAAATTTAAAGAAGTACTCTAATCAATTTTATGCAAAAATTAAACAAAAAGCAGGGAGGATTAAGAATGAAAAAGCTTACTATTCTTTTAATTGTGCTCATACTATTGAGCATAGTATTAGCAGGTTGTACAAACTCTGCGCAAAAAACACCTGAAGCAGAAAAAGCGGAAAAAGCTCCTACTGCTGAAACATCAGATGAACTTAAATGGCCTGACGGTAAAACAATTCAAATAGTAGTTCCATTTAAAGCTGGTGGGGATACTGATTTTCATGCACGTACCTATGCTAAATATATGGAAAAAATTTTAGGAGCTCCTATTGTAATTGTGAATGTAGATGGAGGAAATGGCAGTGTGGGTAGTATTCAAGTGCGTGATGCAAAACCCGATGGATATACGGCGCTGTTCTTTCATGACTCAATGTTAATGAATAAGGTCGTAGGTGTAACAGATTTTGCACATGAGGCGTTTGATGTTTGCGCTACAGGGATAATGGATAATTCGTACATTATTGCAGTCAATTCAAAGAGTAAATACAAGACACTTGATGATTTAATAAAGGATGCAAAAGAAAATCCTGGCAAAATAAAATACGCTTCTTCTGTGGGTGGTTATACTTATTATGTTGGTCGCAAGCTTGAAGAATTGACAGGAGCCGATTTTAACATAGTTGATGCGGGAGGAGGAGCTGATAGGAATGCAGCACTGCTTGCGCAAAAGATAGATACTAATGTTAACCCATATGGTGTTATGAAACCATATATCGATTCGGGTGATTTTAGAGTTTTGGCCGTTTTTTCTGAAAAGCGCAGCAGTCTCTTCCCTGATGTGCCTACAGCAAAAGAGCTTGGATATGATATAATCGCACATAGAGCATATTTTCTAGCTTTTCCGAAAGGAACAGATCAGCGTATAATAGAGAAAGTTGCCAATGCTATGGAAGAGGTTTCAAAGAAACCTGAATATGCAGAGGATATCAAGAAAGCATATTGTGTTGAGCCTGCATATATGAATACGGCCGATACAAAGGCATATCTTGATAGTGCCTTAAAAGAATTTGAAGATGCGAAAGATATGATTCTAGGAAAATAAGTATATTCTTTTCAAAAAAATATATAAAAGTAAAGAAGGATATTATCCTTCTTTACTTTTTTTTGGGTGTTTTGTGTGCCCGACATGGGCAATAGCAAGGCAGCAAAAGTCTGCTATTGCGCTGGAAACAGTACATCTTCCTCTTTTGCCGTGGGATAAAAGCACGGCTAATTTTTTTAAACTGAATGTATATTACGGTAGTAATCGAAGAACAGGCACTTTAAAACTATTAATGAATTGAAGAATTTTCTTGAAAAATGATAAAGGGAACTTTACAATTATTTTAAAGAAAATTTATTTCATAACCAAAAGCAAATTTATAAACATTTAAGGAAAATTATCATTAAACTATCAAACTGTTTAGGGGGAATAGCTAATGCCTGTAACAAGCAAAGTTGTTGCTTTAGTTGCTGGTTCAGAATCTACGAGAACAGAGATTATGGAACAATTAAAACCGCTTCTAGAAGATTATATAAAATTAGAAAGTTATAATACAGAAAGTGGAATAAATACTATCATAAAAGCTGACTTAGTTGTTTTAACTTCATTTTTAGTGATGGAAGAAGCGAAAACCTATTTAGACCCATCATGTCCTACAATAATCGCGAGAAGAGCTATAAATGTAAAAAATATCGATAAGCTTTTTCAAATACCTGAAGGTACTGAAGCGCTTCTCGTTAATGATGCTCAAGAAACAGCAGAAGAAACTATTCAGCTTTTGAAACAGATTGGCATCGATCATATAGACTTCATCCCATACTATCCTGGATGTAAAATAAATCACAAACCTGAAATTGCTATTACGCCAGGAGAATCAAAATTAGCTCCAAGCTTTGTTAGAACGATTATTGATATTCACTCTAGAGTTATAGACATTACGACAATTGTTGAAATCCTGGAAAGATTAGGTTTTCTACATGAAAAAATTCATTTTGTGTCAGCTAAATATATAGAAAAAATAGTTAGATTGAGCAAGCAACTTCATCATTCAATCTGTGAAACAAATAAAATGAACAATTATCTTATGAAAATGTTAAATCAGTTAAATGATGGTATTATGGCCTTTAATAATGAGGGTAATATTACTGTTTTCAACGAAAAATGCGAGGATATTTTTAAACCGCATAACTGTTTTACAGTCAATAAAAAAATTACTCATATTTTTAAAGAAAAAGATATAATATATTTTTTGTTAAACTCTTCATTATCAGGTGAACAATTATTTAAAATAAATGATACAGACATAGTTATAAATAAATTTAAACTTGACAAACCTGATTGGACAGTTTGTATCATAAAAAATGCAAAGCAAACAATTGATATGGGTAGTAAATTGCGAAGAACTCTAATTAAAAAGGGATATATAGCAAAGTACAAATTCAGCGATATTTTAGGAAGCTCTACAGTAATGAAAAATACGGTTAATATAGCTAAAAAACTTGCCAAAGTCGATCTAAGTGTTTTAATACAAGGAGAAAGTGGCGTCGGCAAGGAGTTATTTGCAAGTTCTATACATAATGAGTCTTCTCGGAGTAATGGGCCTTTCCTTGCTGTCAATTTCAGTGCATTATCGGAAAACCTAGCAGAAAGCGAGTTGTTCGGGTATGAAGAAGGTGCTTTTACAGGCGCAAAAAGGGGCGGGAAAATAGGACTATTTGAGCAAGCGAATGGCGGTACTATTTTCCTCGATGAAATAGGCGATACTTCGTTAAATATACAGGCAAAACTTCTAAGAGTTTTACAAGAGAGAGAAATAATGCGTGTCGGAGGCACAGAAATAATACCAGTGGATGTTAGGGTAATTGCAGCTACTAATAAAGATCTTAGTAAAATGTGTAGGGAAGGTAAATTCAGGGAAGATCTTTATTATCGTTTAAAAGTATTATATCTCAAAATTCCGCCTTTACGAGATCATAAAGAAGATATAGATGAATTAATTCAGTACTTTTTGCTTAAAAATGGAAGGCCAGATCTTATCTTATCTGATGAAGTAAAAAAAATTTTGTATGCTCATAAGTGGCCCGGTAATGTCCGAGAATTAGAAAACACTATAGAATATATGGTTGCAGTATGTGATGGAAATCTAATAGATATCAACCATATTCCATTAGATTTTTTCATTTTAAATGATGATATAAAATCTAGAGAAGACAATTTATCTGAAGAACTATCCAATAAGGGTAACTTTGATGAGCTTGTTTTTATTTTAAAGACAATTCGTATGTTAACTACTCAAGGTAAGATAGCCAGTAGAAAAGCTTTAGTAGAAGCGGCAAGAAGCAAGTTATATCCTTTAACAGAAGAACAAATCAGGTATAGAACGGACATTTTAAAAGAAATGGGGTTAGTAGTAAAATATAGAGGTTGTAGGGGAATGCAATTAACGTCTAAGGGTAAAGAATTGATTGATAGCAATCTCAAATTCGGAATATTAAATGGATAGGAATGGGTAAAAAGAGGTAACCAAATGTAACCATCTTCCCCTCATTTTTTCGGAATAACATGTTATTCAATTAATATAAATTGAAATTTTAAAGCAAAATATATTCAAATCAATACGTAATATATAAAACAAATAATCTTTTAGTGAGCCGATATGGTACATTTTTTGCTTCCTCTAATAATTAATAAAATTTAAAAGAGGAGGTTTTTTTATGGCTATTGGTGCCCAACCAAAAACTAAAATTAAAGATTTAACTAAAATCCAAACGCCCCATACTTATGTCATTATTTTTTGGGTAGTTATTGTCCTGTGGTTGGCAACTTTTATTATTCCTGCCGGAAAGTTTAGCACACATGAAATTAAATATAGTGATAGTAATGGCGAAATTAAAACTAGAACAGTACTAATGCCAGAAACTTTTAGATACGAATATAATCTTGATATGAAAAAATTGTTACCGAAACTTCAAGAACTAAGTCAAAATGAGGCGAAACTTAAAGAACTTGGAATAGATAAAGTTAAACTCGATGAATTTCTGAATACTGACCCTTCAACTTGGGATCAAAAGACCTTGGATTCATTGGGACTTACCGACTCATTGATATATTCTCAATTTAAAGAATCAGTATATGATACAAGTAAAAAGATTTACAAACATGCAAGGCTGTGGGGAACTGATGATTTCGGTGGTTTTGGAGTACTAAATTATGTTTTTGAAGGGCTGGTTACTGGTGATAAATACGGCTCGGCAGTAGGAATAGTTGCTCTTCTCCTTGTTGTTGGTGGAGCATTTAATATAATAATAAAAACAGGAGCAATAGACGCAGGAATTCATGCTTTTGTAAGTAATGCTAGAGGTTATGAGAGCATAGCACTTCTTATATTGTTTTTTATTTTCTCTCTTGGTGGAGCGGTTTACGGAATGTCCGAAGAATGTATTCCCTTAGCAGCAGTCATGGTTCCTTTTGTAATAGCGCTTGGATATGATTCTATTACTGCGGTTTGTGTAACTTTTGTGGCTTCACAGGTGGGGAATGCTGGTTCATGGATGAATCCTTTCGGTGTAGCCATCGCTCAAGGAATTGCAGGTATACCTTTACTCTCCGGTGCTCCTTTCAGGCTCGTTTTGTGGTTAGTAGTGACCAGTGCAGGTGCCGCTTATGTCTATTTATATGGTACCAAAATAAAGAAAAACCCTGAAATTTCAATAATGTATGAATCAGATAACTACTTCAGGGAAAAGCTGAAGCAAGGCGAAACTGAAGAAGTAAAAATGGAATTCAATTTAGGTCATAAGCTCGTTCTGCTTACTATGTTTTTGGGCGTTATATGGATTATATGGGGAGTTGTTGTAAAAAAGTATTATATTCCGGAAATAGCATCGCAGTTTTTTGTAATGGGATTTGTTTCTGGCATTATCGGTGTAATATTTAAACTCAATAATATGACTTCAAATGATATAGCAACTTCATTTGGTAAAGGTGCAGCAGATTTGGCGTCAACCGCTGTTGTTGTAGGCATGGCCAAGGGGTTACTTTTGGTCCTCGGAGGTTCAGACCCGACCACCCCTACTGCGCTAAATACGATTCTTCATGGATTTGGAGAAGCAATAAAAGGTCTGCCATCAGTTATTACAGGGCTTTTCATGTATTTGTTCCAGAGTGTTTTTGATCTTTTTGTTACTTCAAATTCAGGGCAAGCTGCATTGACTATGCCCATTATGGCACCGCTTGCGGACATAGTCGGGCTTTCAAGGCAGATTGCATGTCTTGCTTATCAACTGGGGTCAGGTTTTGTAGACGCAATAGCGCCTACATCAGCAAGTTTGATCGGCGTACTTGCCATAGCAAGAATCGATTGGTTTAAATGGGCGAAATGGCATATAAAAATGCAAGGATTTTTCTTCGTTATTGGAAGCATATTTATGATCATTGCTGTATTGATTAATTTCTCGTAGCAATTGACTTATGTAAAATATACAATTAAAATCGAGGCGATAGCATGATAAAAATCATAAAGGGAGCTAAAGTTTATGCTCCTGAGTATTTAGGGAAAAAAGATGTTCTAATACTTGGAGATAAAATAGGAGCCATTGGTAAAGATTTATCATTTCCTAAATATGATTTTTTAGACGTTGAGATAATAAATGGTGAGAATAAAATTTTAACTCCTGGTTTCATAGATTCTCATGTACACATACTTGGCGGTGGCGGAGAAGGTAGTTTTAGAACAAGGACACCAGAAATAAAATTGACAGATATAACTACGGCAGGTGTTACAACAGTAATAGGATGTTTAGGAACTGACGGTATTACCAGAAACATGATATCGCTTCTTGCGAAGGCTAGAAGCCTTGATGAAGAAGGAATAACTACTTATATATACACCGGGTCTTATCACGTGCCTGTTACCACAATTACAGGTGACGTAATGAAAGATATTATTATTGTCGATAAGATTATCGGAGTCGGAGAAATAGCTCTTTCTGATCACCGATCCTCTCAACCAACAGTAGATGAAATTAAAAGGCTTGCTGCAGATGCAAGAGTAGCTGGTATGCTTTCTGGTAAAGCTGGTATCTTAAATATACATCTTGGCGACAGCAAGAGAATGTTAGATATAATTTTAGAAATTGTAGAAAACACCGAAATACCTTTTTATCAGATACTGCCCACACATACTAACAGGAATCCGTATTTATTTAGGGAATCAATCCGGTATGCAAAGGAAGGTGGGTATATAGATTTCACCACCAGTTCAGATCCAATATTTTGGGAAAATGGAGAAGTCAAACCTAGTAAAGCACTGAAAGTATGTTTAGAAGAAGGTGTCCCTAATCAGAGAATTACTTTTTCTTCAGACGGCCAGGGTAGTCTTCCGGTTTTCAATGAAAAGAAGGAATTTATAGGCTTGAGAGTGGGAAAATCTAAAACATTGTTCAATGAAGTTAAGGATGCAGTATTAATAGATGGCATACCACTTGAAATTGCTTTAAAGGTAATTACATCAAATCCGGCTACTATCTTAAAATTAAATAATAAAGGTCGGATTGAAAAGGGATTTGATGCAGATCTTGTTTTACTTGATGAAAATGATCTTGCAATTGATACTGTAATAGCAAAGGGTCAGATAATGGTTTTTAATAAAAAAATAAATGTATCTGGAACATTTGATTAGAAAAATTATCCTTGCCTTGTTTTTTTCAGAAAAATCACCAAGTATTTGTATAAAAGTCATGATTCATGTTATAATTAACTTTAGAGTTACTAACTTTGGAGTTACTAACTCTAAAGTTATTTTTTTCGAAGGGTGGCGATATGATGTTTATAGGCAAGAAAGCAGAGCTCGAAAAGCTTGAATGATATTATGGATTAAAATACTTTTCGGCTTCGGATATCAGTTCCTCCATCAGCTCTTTCACCGATACCATCTTTTTTATCTTAAAGACATTGGCTCCGGCAAAGGCAAAGCCGTTTTTTAGATTTCCCCTTTGGGCGTTTATTAAAGCATCGGCTATGCAATAAGGTGCTTTTTGCGGATTGCACGGTTTTAAGCAATTGCAAAGGCAGCGGATGGGTTTTTTAAAACCGGCTTTCACCTCATCCAGAAACTCATTTCTAATAGCCCTGCCAATCATTCCGACGGGACTTTCAATGATTTCTACATCTTCCTCTTTTGCATCTATATATGCCTGCTTGAATTCTTCGGAAGCGTCACATTCATCGGTGGCGACAAAGCGGGTGGCCATCTGAACTCCGGAAGCTCCGGCTTTGAGAAGGTCGGCTATATCTTTGCCTGTAAAAACTCCCCCGCCTGCGATGACCGGGATCTTCCTTTTGAATTTCTCCTCAAAAGGTTTCAATGTTTCCAGAACATCCTTAAGGAGCGCTTTTAATTGATGTGAAGGTTTGTCGAGCTCCTCCGCAGAAAAGCCAAGATGTCCTCCGGCCAGCGGTCCTTCCACCACCACCGCATCGGGAACCACCTGGTAGTGTTTATCCCATGCCCTGCATATAAGTGCTGCAGCCCGGCCCGATGATACAATAGGAGCAATCTTTGTATCGGACCCCTTTGTAAACTGGGGCAATTTTAGCGGAAGTCCCGCTCCTGAAAAAATTATGTCGATTTTTTCTTTTACCGACTCTATCACCATTTCTTCGAAATTGTTCAGAGCGGACATGATATTTACCCCGATTATGCCCTTTTTGCAGATTTCACGGGCTTTTTTTATGTGAGCCCTTAATGCTCTGAGATTTGCCTCTTTTTTGTTCTTTAAAAAATCCGGTTCGTTAAAACCTATTTCCACTCCCGATATGACGCCGACACCGCCGTTTAAAGCCACCGCACCGGCCAGAGAAGATAATGATATTCCTACGCCCATTCCACCCTGGACGATGGGAACTTTAGCCGTGAGATTCCCGATCTTGAGTTCAGGCAATTTCACTTGATGACCCCCTCAAAAATTAATAGTAGCTCCTAAAAGTTGATTATAAGCTTTCTTTTAGTATATATCTTATTTTTTAAAAAGAAAAGAGGAAGAGAAAAATAAATTTCCAAAATAAAATGTAATGCACATATGTCTAAATTATGTTAGAATGAAATCATAAGGTGAATAAAAACAAATAGGGGTCATTGGAAAGGAGATATACATATGAGAAAACATTTAGTTCCATTCATCGCACTGTTGCTGGCT
The DNA here is from genome assembly GCA_012840135.1 of Thermoanaerobacterales bacterium. Lineage (GTDB taxonomy): Bacteria > Bacillota > Thermosediminibacteria > Thermosediminibacterales > Tepidanaerobacteraceae > Biomaibacter. Next base: position 401,831 of record DUMA01000022.1, on the reverse strand, counting down.
ACCTTGTTGTTTTTAAGTCCGGTGATTACATACAAACCGCTGATGGCTGACAATGGCGACACATCGGGGTTACCTCCGGAAATAAATTTTCTGATTCAATTGGATGAATTTTTGAAGAACAATTATGTAAATGAAATCAAGGATTTGGATTTGATAAGAGGGGCTGTGAAGGGCATGGTAGAGTCCCTGGACGACCCCTATTCCGAATATTTTTCTCCGGAAGATTTTAAGAACTTCAATGACTCTACCAGCGGAAATTTCGGTGGAATCGGTGTTGTTATTACTTCAAAAGACAAATATGTAACGATTGTTTCTGTTATCGATGGAACTCCGGCGCAAAAGGCCGGTCTTCGGGCGGGCGACAGGATAGTGGAAGTGGATGGGAAAGATGTTACGGGCCTTTCCACTGCCGAGGTTTCAAACCTTATAAAAGGTGAACAGGGCACAAAGGTTACCATCGGAATTATGAGAGATGATCAGAAACAGATGCTGAAGATGGATATAACCCGTGACATTATAGAGGTAAACCCCATAGAATATAAGATTCTAGGCCAGGGTATAGGTTATCTGAGGATTAACGAATTCAACGAAAATACCACCAAAAACATAGATAAAGCTCTGGCGGATTTTAAAAAGGGAGGAGTCCAAGGCATAGTGCTGGACCTCAGGGACAACCCCGGAGGCCTGCTGGACCAGGCCATCGAAGTGGCCAAACGCTTTGTCCCCAAGGGGCCTATTGTTCATGTGGTTTCAAAAGATGGCAAGGTGCAGACCTTCTCCTCTGATTCAGAACCATCGCCTTTTAAACTGGTGGTGCTGGTAAACGGGGGCTCAGCCAGTGCGGCCGAAATCCTTTCGGGAGCCATAAAGGACAGGAATGCCGGTGTCCTGGTAGGAGAAAAAACCTTCGGAAAAGCCACGGTGCAGCGCACCCTGAATCTGGGTGTTCTTGGCGGGATTAAACTTACTGTGGCGCGATACACCACACCCAATGGCACCGATATAAACAAGACCGGCATCATGCCTGATATAGAAGTAAAATCCGATACGGTGGACCTTCTAAAAGATCTCATTCCTTTAAAAGGCAACAAAACCTTCAAATACGGAAATATAGGGTTGGAAGTAATGGGCATACAGCAGAGGCTTGCTGTAATGAACTTGTTTAAAGCTCAGCCGGATGGAGTATTCGGCCCCAGGACCCGGGATGCAGTCATTGCCCTCCAGAAGAAAAAAGGCCTTGCCGTAACGGGCATAGTGGATGCTGCATTTTACAGGGCTCTGGAAGATGCGATGTATGAATATCTCGACAGTAGGGAAGATGTCCAGCTCAGAAAAGCCATAGATGTGCTGAAGCAAAACATTAAAGGAGCACAAAAAGCTGCATAGTCACTGCTCAATGCAAACTCTGGTATACATCCAGGTATAAATTCTCTATTTCTTTCAACATAAATTTCTTAGAGTATTTTCCTGTTAAATTTTTGTAACCTTCAAATGCCATTTTTTTACCCTCTTCAGGGTTTTGGATAAGATGAATCATGGCCCCGGCTAAAGCCTCCGGATCATCCGGAGGCACCAGCAGGCCTGTTTTACCGTGGATGATGATTTCGGGGATGCCGCCTACCCTTGAGGCTATGACCGGTTTCTTTAGGGCCAGAGCTTCCAGGATGGAAATTCCAAGACCTTCGCTGCGGGATGAAAGCACCACCATATCGGCAAGGTGGATAAGGTCATATATATCTGTTCTAAACCCTAAAAATCGAACGTTTTTTTCTATACCCAGGATGCAGGCCAAATTTTTCAATTCGTGCATCTGTGGGCCATCGCCGGCGACAAGAAAGAGCGGTGAGCACGAAGCAGCCGGCAGGTTTTTCTTGCATTTTTTGTCTGATGTACCTTCATTATAGGCTTTTTCCATAACGATGGCGGCAGCCCTCAAAAAAACGTCCACGCCTTTGGCAGGGATGAGACGGGCGATGTTGAGGATAGTTACGGGAGCGATACCGGGATCATGAAATTCGCAAAAAGCCGCGGAGCATTTCTCCACGCTTCTGTGAATTTCTTCAACATCAATGCCGTTGTAGATAACCCGGATCCTGTCCCACTGTATGTTCCAGATTGACGATATAAAGTCTCCAAGATTTCGGGATACCGCTACAACCCGGCGGTTAAATCTGAGAAAAAAACCCGACAGGAGATTGGAGAGGCGCTGTTTTATGCCGGTGCCTTGAATGGCAGGAAAGTTGTGCACGGTGGTTATGATAGCGGGTTTTACTGAAAAAATCCCGGCGATGGTACCCGTGATGGCGCAGGCCATACCGTGAGCGTGAATGATATCTATCTTTTCCTTCTTTATTATTCTGACCAGTACCACAAGAGATTTTATCAGTGCCCAGGGGCTTTGCCTGTCACCCACGCTTATTTCATACAGGTTAAGGATTGTGCCTTTCAAGTCACTCCGGTCAAACTGTCCCCTGGAACAGGCCAGGACGATATCGAATTTATTTTTATCAAGATCCAGCAGGTTCTTTACATGTTTTTTCATGCCGCCTTCGGCATCCCTTACTATTTCAAGGATTTTTATCTTACTCATGTGATTTGAGCATCTCCAGGTTGACATTTGTTTTCAGGATTGCTGCATTTCATCGATAACCAGCAGCAGCAGCGGCAGGGCGATGTATATCATCATGGTGGCAGATGCCACTATGCCGGAATCATTGAAAATCAATGCCAGGGAACATCCTATTCCTCCTCCTGCAAAGCCTCCGTAAAGGTTGCGGTATTTTTGAAATATGTTTTTCAGTATGTGGGACGGCCGGTAAAATAAAGCTGCAATGACTCCTATGGAAGTTAGAAGGGCCCGGGTCCAGGGCGTGTATTTAAACAGTTTTAAATTCATGGAAAGTTTCCGGATTACAATATCCCAGAAGGGCGTCATGCCCCTGGCTTTAACCGAGGCCATGGTCTGACTTATGTGGCTGGGCGGATTGGCGGAGCCTGAGTCAGCCAGGAGAATTACGATAAACAAAACCATTGCTACAGCTATGAGGCCCGGCTGCCACGATTTAAATCTGATGCTCGGAAGCATTAAAAGGGTTACGGTGAAAGTGCCGAAGGCGCTGATAAAACCGCCCACATTGCAGCCGTACCTTGGGGAAAATATTAGATAAATGGCGGCTGTGAAAACCGATGCGCATAAAAGGAAAAGGCCCGCCTTTTTTCGGCTTTGGGTGCCGAGTTCATCGACGAGTGCAGTGACGCCCGTTGTAATCGAACCTATGAGGACTCCCATATATTCGTTTCCGAGACCGTAATATCTTGCTCCGCCGATGGGATCATATCCCAGTATGGATAATTTCATCAGCGGCGCGTTTATCGATAAATCCAGCAAAATTGCCGATGACGTGGCAAGACAGATAAATATAATGGCCTTCAGTGTTTCCTTGAATATGAGAGATATCAGGACAATGCCGGCGGTGAGTAAAAATACCCATAAGTATTTTGAAAAAAGTTTGTCGGAAGCCACCAGGGGAAGCAGCAAAAGACTTAGGGGAACAGCCATATTGGCCATGATAAGGGGCCTCAGGGTTTTGAGCAGGTTTTTTCTGAAAAAAATCAGCAGCAAAAATCCGATGGAAACAATAATCTGCATAGCTACGTATGGCTTTATAAGATATGCCCTCTGAACGTATGTGGCGACTATCCCGCGATTCATGCGGATAAGGTATGCCAACGAACTTAATGTTGCATTTCCGTTGCCACTTCCCGAAATCGGGTGTCCCAGCATTATTACAGGCGCCTGAATATCAAAGTATTCCAATACGGTAGGAGCTATATCAATGTTTGCCACCAGGCCAGGACGGCGCGTGGTGGCCGATAGGGCAAATCCGGGCTTGATACCGGGGCCTGCCATGATAAATGGCGTGAGGAGGTTTCTTTGCCGGTACCCGTAAGTGGACGGGAAGGGTGTAACTACCATCAGGAGGTCCCGGGCCGTGTTTATATCCTGCATCATCCTTCCGAGAAAAGCGTCAGCGTCTTTTAGCCCTCTTTTTCTATAAGCGTCATATTGCTGAGGATTTGCCAGATTCAGGTATTCGTTAGCCCTTACTGTATCGCCCAGATGAATTATGATTAATCCACCGGATCTGGCATGCTCCGTAAATTTTCGATAAAGCTTTTCATAATCGGTTTTTACAAAAAAGGGGCTTTCATCATCGTTGACCAGAAGATCCCGGCTCACATCCCCCGATGCTATTATTCCCTGACAATCCATAGCTATAAGTGCTGCGGGGCGTTTTTTTTCATCTAAAAAATCCGCATTTCCCAGCACCGCTACCGGAATGCCGTGATTTTTAAGCATTTCCCCCAGAAGACCCGGAACGGTCTCGTGGTCCAGCTTCGAGTTCTCCTCGATTATTTTGGGCATATTCGGCACCACCAGATTTTGTACCATTGGTTTTATGCCCGTATAATTTGCGAACACTTCTCCGGCTTTCCGGCCATCATACTCCTCATTAAATCCGAAAGCCCCATCGCTGCCGCCGGTGTAAGCCCTGGTTCCGGCACCGATAGTAAGATAGCTCGACACGTGGTCCATGCGCACGGCGGTGCTGACGTTCATCAGGGCGGAAGCGCCGTTTTGCATAAGACGTCGAATATGGGGATAGTCTCCGGCAAGATCCTCTATGTTTATCCTATCAAGTATCACCATAACGGCAAGTTTTTTGTTGCGCTCCGGGGATTCCCGGATATTTTCGGCGCCGAAGGCTCTTTTGGGGGATGTCTGGAATACCAGGGATATGAAAATCATCGCCAACAGTAAAAGTAACAGCCCTTTTTTCATATATTGCCTCCAGAATCGTTTATCCGTCTACCATATTTTTTATTATTTGCTAAAGTTTCGGTTTTATTACAGGGTTTTTGTAATGAACTTATTGCAAAAACTGGATTTAATGATAATATAAAGATGATTGTGGCGTAACTGCCTAAAGCAACTTTTACATCAATCAAATATGTGTAGAGTAAAGGAGGCTTTTTTGATTGTTTAATCTCAGTGAGGACCAGGAAGAAAGAGCCCGCAGGCTACATAAAGAGAGTATAGTTTTTGATGCCCACTGTGACACCATATTGTCCGTTATAGACGGAGAGCGCAGTCTGGGTGATCGATCGGAGAAGGGTCACATTGATATACCAAGGCTGAAATCCGGGGGCGTAAAAGCTCAGGTGTTCGCGGTGTTCGTGCGCCCCGACTGGTATCATGATGCGGTTCACAGAACCATGAGAGGGATCTCTATATTCAAAAAGCAAATAGAGCAGAATAGTAAAGATATATGTTTTGCCTGTAATGCGGAAGATATAAAAAAGGCTGCAAAGAATGGAAAGATAGCTGCCCTGCTCAGTATAGAAGGCGGAGAAGCCCTTCAGGGAGACATCCACATGTTGAGGATATACAGGGAACTGGGGGTGAGTTCCCTGGTGCTTACATGGAACCACCGGAACGCCATTGCCGATGGCGCCCAGGACTTGAGAAGCGGCGGCGGCCTTTCGGATTTTGGCGTGGAAGTGATAAAAGAAATGGAAAGACTCGGTATGGTGGTGGATATTGCCCATATTTCTCCGAAGGGATTCTGGGATGTGCTGGATGTAGCTCAAAAACCCTTTATTGTCTCCCATTCCCTGCCCAGAAAGTTTATGGACATTCCGCGAAATCTGGATGACGGTCAGATAAAAGCGGTGGCTGAAAAAGGCGGCGTCATCGGGGCCACCTTTTACTTTTCGAGTTATGGAGGGCAGCAGGGTTCTATTGAAAAAATACTTGATGTTATAGACTATTTTGCAAATATTGCCGGCGTCGATCATGTGGGCATAGGTTCCGACTTTGATGGATACGACGGAAATGTAGCAGGGATTGAATCCTGCGAAAAGATGATAAATATCACAAGAGGCCTGGTCTACCGCGGGTATTCCGATGAGGACATATCAAAAATTCTCGGAAAAAACTTTATCAGGGTATTTGAAAAAACGTCGTGATTATTTCTGGAAAACTAGCAGAAAGGAGTTTTTGCCATGTTTTTTGGCGCTCATATTTCCATTTCTAAAGGCTACGAACATGCTGTGAAGGAAGCTCTTTCCATTGGGGCCAATACAATGCAGTTTTTTTCCCGAAATCCCAGGGGCAGTGCCGCCAGAGCCCTGGATCCATCCGACATTGAAAAGGCCGAAGAACTTTGCAAAGAAAAAGATTTCGGCCCGCTGGTGGCCCACGCTCCCTATACCCTGAACCTGGCTTCCACAAAAGAAGAAACCCGGGATTTTGCCATGATGGTATTGAAGGATGACATGGAGAGGCTGGAAGTTTCAAAAGTACCGTATATGGTGCTCCATCCGGGAAGCCACCTGGGAGAAGGAGTGGAACAGGGCGTGCGCAGGATTGCCTCGGCAATAAAGCAAGTGGTAACGGGTCGGGAAAAAGTAATGCTGCTTCTGGAAACCATGGCCGGTGCCGGCAGCGAAGTAGGCTACACCTTTGAGCAGCTTTATGATATCATGAACAGTACTGGAATACCTGACAGGTTGGGAGTATGCATTGATACATGTCATCTCCTGGGGGCCGGTTATGATGTCATCGGGCATCTGGATGAGGTGCTGGCCGAATTTGATCGTATTCTGGGGCTGGAGAAGATAAAGGCCGTCCACCTGAATGACAGCAAATATCCGCTCGCCAGCCGCAAGGATCGCCACGCCAACCTGGGGGAGGGCGAACTGGGCTTAGATGCCATAAAAAATATTATCAACCACCCTGTTTTGAAAGATAAGCCCTTCTTGCTGGAGACTCCCGGCGGCATGGAGAACTACAAAAAAGAGATAGAAATACTAAAACAGATGGAAAAAGACTGAAACGAAACCTGCCTGAACTCCGGCAAAAAATCTAAAGAGGCGGGGAGATAAAAAAGCTTCCCGACCATGAAATGGAGAAAGAAAAGAAGCTATGGAAAAGATAGACAAATCATCAAGTAATGCAGGCAAATACGATGCTACCGATAATCGCATGCCCGAAAATCCAGGCAATGATGAAATTAGAATCTCAAAAATACTGTCGGTCCTCGAAAATACATATCCCGACGCCACCACCGCCCTGCATTTCAAAAATCCCTTTCAGCTCCTTGTCGCTACAATTCTTGCGGCACAATGCACTGACAGGCGGGTAAACCACGTGACGGAAAGGTTGTTTAAAAAATACAAAAGCCCCGGGGATTTTGCCAGGGCTGATTTGAAAGAACTGCAGGAGGACATAAAGGAGTGCGGGCTTTTTCGCAATAAAAGCAAAAATATCATAGCAGCATCCAGAGAACTTTTGGAACTGTACGATGGCCAGGTGCCGGCGGATTTTGAAAAACTCGTAAAACTCCCCGGCGTTGGCCGCAAGACCGCCAACGTAATTCTGGCCAACGCCTTCGGCATCCCGGCCTTTGCGGTGGATACCCATGTATACAGACTGGCCCACCGCCTGGGCCTATCCGATAAAAAAGATGTGCTGGGCGTGGAAAAAGATCTTATGAAAAAAGTCCCGCGCGAGCTGTGGATAAAAGCCCATCACTGGCTCATATATCATGGCAGGAGGGTCTGCAGGGCCATAAACCCGAAATGCGCGGCCTGTCCGCTGAAAGATTTATGCCCCAGCGTCAGAGTTTCTTAAAAAGATAAGGTGCTCCCGCAGTAAGCCAGAGCCCCAGAAGGAAGTACCTTGCCATGGCGGATATATTTCCGGCCGGAAGAATTTTCTTCATCCCCACATATATCAACAGAAAACCGACGGCTCCGATGAAATATTTTATAGCGGTCTTTAAAAGGTCTGCGTTTTCTGGTTCGAACCCGATAAAATGATCTTCCAGTATATACCCCAGCCATGCTGCCGACAGCATGCCCATGTATTTGAATACGTCGGGATGGGGGAATATAACAAGCAATACCATGGGGCAAGTTACAGCCATGAAGCATTTTGCGCCTACACTTTCGGGGAACCGGAACCTGTCTATATTATTTGCAACCAGCACGATAATGAGCCCCAAAATTATACCTCCCACTATATCCTGGGGCCAGTGCAATCCAAGATAAACTCTGGAAAGACTGACCAGCAGGATTGCGATGATGCCCATGATATTAACCGAAGTTTTTTTGTAATGAGCCATGATTATACCCCATGCGGTGGTACTGCCCTGGGCGTGGCCGCTGGGAAAGGAATATCCTCCGGCAGAACATGTGTAAATGGACCTTATACCCGGATATCCTATGGGCCGGGGAATGGCGGTGATTTCCTTGAGCATTATATTTAAATACATTGATAAAAGAAGAATGCTGCCCAGCTTAATGCCCATTTTCTTATTTATGCTCCAGTAGAAAATAGGAATGAGTAAAAAGTAGAAGCCTTCGCTGCCCAAGTTTGTAATAAAAATGAAGAAATAATCAAGGGCAGGGGAAGAGAAGGACTGGATAAATTTTATTATTTCCGCTTGAAATTCCATAAGATACCACCTTAATCATGTATTCATTAGTATTATTACAAATATGTTGCTTTATTTCTTCATTTGTCTTCCTTTTCCTGCAGGCATCGTATAAATCATAACATATTTTGCATGATGAAGTAACCACCCTGACCTGAATATAGGGTTATAATATTAAAAATCTCTTATGAAAGGAATGTTTTTATGGACTATAACAAATATATTGCTAGGAGAGCAAAATCCATTGAAATTTCCACGATCAGGTATTTTTTCAACATGGTAAATCAGGTGGAAGGGGCAATTTCCCTTTGCATCGGAGAGCCGGATTTCACCACCCCCGAGCATATCAATAAAGCCGCCGTAAAGGCATTGAATGAAGGCAAGACCTTCTACACGCCCAATGCCGGACTTCTGGAACTCAGGCAGGAGATAGCGAAGTACTTGAAGCGGCGTTTTAAGCTGGAATATAAGCCCGAGTCCGAAATAATTGTCACTATAGGTGCCAGCGAAGCCATCAATGTGGCCATACAGACATTGATAGAGCCCGGAGACGAGGTGCTGATTCCGCAGCCCTCCTTTGTGGCATATACGCCCTGCACCATCCTGGCCGGGGGCCAGCCGGTTTTTGTGCCGACCTACATGGAAGATGATTTTGCTCTGAGGGCGGATATCCTGGAAAAATACATTACGCCCAGATCCAAGCTGCTGGTACTGCCGTATCCAAACAATCCCACAGGGGCGGTGATGAACAGGCAACAGCTAGAAGATATAGCACATCTGGTGACAAAACATGACCTGATAGTGGTATCGGATGAGATATACTGGGATCTTACCTATGGAGTCGAACACACCGCCTTTGCGGGAATATCAGGAATGTGGGACAGGACCATTACGGTGAGCGGGCTTTCAAAATCCTATGCCATGACCGGATGGAGGCTGGGCTATATAGCGGCACCCGAGGGCCTTGCCGGGGAGATATTGAAGGTTCACCAGTACAGCGTCACCTGCGCCGCCACCATGGGGCAGTACGCCGCCATCGAAGCCTTAAGAAACGGCGACGGGGATATTGAAAAGATGAGGGATGAATACGATAAAAGACGAATTTTCCTTTTTGAAAGTTTGAGGGATATGGGCCTTCAGTGCTTCGAGCCCAGAGGAGCTTTTTACGTATTTCCGTCTATAGAAAAGACGGGCCTTTCCTCCGAAGAGTTTGCAGAAAGACTCCTGTGGGAGGCAAAAGTGGCTGTGGTGCCGGGCTCGGCCTTCGGTGAAAACGGCCGGGGGTTTGTGAGAATGGCCTATGCCACGTCCATGGAAAACCTTGAGGAAGCAGCCAGGAGAATACGGAATTTTATGGCTGGCCTATAGTTTTAAGCTTAAAGAAGGTTATAGTTTCATCGTCGGCTCCATTGCAGAAACTCCTGTAATTCCCATTGTTCAGTGTAAAAATAATTCCGTATAATTCGTGAAAAATAATCAAAAATGTTCGGAAATGCTGTTGCCAAAAATCAAACACTATGGTAAGATAAAAATGTAAGGTTTTAAAATTGAATATATATTGAAAGAACCTTATATAATTCCGGGAATATGGACCGGAAGTCTCTACCGGGTGGCCGTAAACCGCCCTGGCTATAAGGCTTAATTGTTTATTATCTTTTTCAGGCTGAATAAAGGGTAGAGATGCTTTCTACCCTTTTATTTTTCACCAAAAGGATAAAAATATTCTGGGAGGTACAGATTGAGTGGACAAGTTGGAGATGCTTTATGAAGGCAAGGCCAAGAGGGTTTACAGCACAGAGGATAAAACATATTACATCATGGAATTCAAGGATGATGCCACGGCTTTCAACGGTCAAAAAAGAGGGACCATACATGAAAAAGGAATCATGAACAACAGGATTTCGGCCTTTCTCTTTGAACTGCTGGAAACGAACGGCATAAAAACCCATTTTGTAAAGCTTTTGAGTGACAGAGAGATGCTGGTAAAAGCGGTAAAGATTTTGCCGCTGGAAGTCATCGTGAGAAACATCGCCGCAGGAAGTCTGGCAAAGAGGCTGGGCCTTATGGAAGGAGCCGAATTGAAAAGGCCTGTTCTGGAATTGTGTTACAAAAACGATGCCCTGGGAGATCCCATGATCAACAATTACCATGTTCTGGCCCTGGGAATTGCCAGCGAGGAACAATTAAAATTCCTTGAAGAGACATCATTGCGGGTAAATCAGATCTTGAAGGATTACTTTATCAAAAAGGGCATAATACTTGTGGATTTTAAGCTGGAATTCGGAATATTCGACGGCGAAATACTTCTGGCCGACGAGATTTCACCGGACACCTGCCGCTTCTGGGATGCAAAAACCGGTGAAAAACTGGACAAAGATCGGTTCCGCCGGGATCTGGGAAATGTGGAGGAAGCCTACAAGGAAATATTATCAAGAATAGGAAGGGAGATTTGACATGATAATAAATGCCAGGATTAATGTGCGCTTCAAATCCGGCGTCCTGGACCCTCAGGGCACTGCCATAAAGGGAGCCCTGAAACATCTGGGATTTGACGGCGTTGAAGATGTAAGGGTGGGAAAGCTCATCGAGATAAAGCTGGATGCCGCCAGCAAAGAAGACGCGGAAGGACAGATCAAGGACATGTGTGAAAAGCTTCTGGCAAATCCCGTCATAGAAGACTACAGCTTCGAGCTGTCTTAGGCCGCCACAAACCAACTGAAGCCCAAAACAATTTTATGTTATGGAGGATTTACCATGAAATGTGCTGTCATAATGTTTCCCGGCTCCAACTGCGATGTGGACTGCTACCATGCCTGCAGGGACGTGCTGGGGCAGCCTACGGAATATGTCTTTCATAAAGAAAAATTTTCATCCGTGGACTTTGACCTCATAGTGCTGCCCGGAGGATTTTCCTACGGTGATTATCTCAGAGCCGGAGCCATCGCCAGGTTTTCGCCGGCCATGGAATCGGTGATAAAAGCCGCCGAAGCCGGAAAGCTCATTTTGGGAATATGCAACGGTTTTCAGATTTTGCTCGAGGCAAAACTCCTGCCGGGTGCCATGAAGAGGAACCGGGACCTGAAATTTCACTGCCATGATGTATTTTTGCGAGTGGAAAACAATAACACGCCCTTTACCGGACTTTACAAAAAGGGTGAAATCATAAAAGTGCCCATTGCCCACGGAGAGGGTAATTATTTTGCCGACAGGGATACGATGGAAAAACTGAAGGCCCGGGGCGGCGTGGTGTTTACTTACTGTGACAGGGACGGAAATGTCACCGAAGAAGCCAATCCCAACGGTTCGGTAGAAAACATAGCCGGTATTGTCAGTGAACAGGGGAATGTGCTTGGCATGATGCCACATCCCGAGCGGTGTGCGGAGGATATACTGGGCAATACTGATGGCAGGAGAGTTTTTGAATCGATTCTGCAGTACGTTGAAGGGAGTGTCGCTCATGGCAGGTAGAGATGATGCAAGAAAGCTGGGCCTCGCCGATTATGAATATGACGAGATAGTAAAGACCCTGGGACGCGAACCGAATTATCTGGAGCTGGGCATGTACAGCGTCATGTGGTCCGAACACTGCAGCTACAAAAATTCCAAACCGGTCTTAAAAAGGTTTCCCACTTCCGGTCCCCGGGTGCTGCAGGGCCCCGGAGAAAATGCCGGCATAGTGGATATAGGCGATAATCTGGCCGTTGTTATGAAGGTAGAAAGCCACAACCATCCTTCCGCCGTAGAACCATATCAGGGGGCTGCTACGGGTGTGGGAGGCATCATCCGGGACATCTTCACCATGGGTGCAAGGCCGGTGGCTCTACTGGATTCTCTGAGATTCGGAAGCCTCGATGATCCCAGGGTGAAGTACCTTTTTAGCGGCGTAGTCTCCGGTATAGCCGATTACGGCAACTGCATGGGCATCCCCACCGTCGGCGGTGAAGTGTATTTTGATGACTCGTACAGGGACAATCCTCTGGTCAATGCCATGTGCGTGGGAATAATCCAGCACGACCGCATAGTCAAGGGCCGGGCGGCAGGTGTGGGAAACTCCGTCATGCTTGTAGGCTCCACTACGGGCAGGGACGGGATGCACGGAGCCAGCTTCGCCTCTGAGGAACTTTCGGAGGATTCGGTGGCCAAAAGGCCTTCGGTGCAGGTGGGAGATCCCTTCATGGAAAAACTGCTACTGGAAGCCTGTCTGGAACTTTTGCAGAATAAATGGGTGGTGGGCATCCAGGACCTGGGAGCCGCAGGGCTTACATCATCTTCCTGCGAAACCGCAGCCAGGGCGGGTAGCGGCATAGAACTGGACGTGGCCCTGGTCCCGAGAAGAGAAGAAAATATGACCCCTTATGAGGTAATGATATCCGAATCCCAGGAACGCATGCTGGTGATAGTAGAAAAAGGCCACGAGCAGGATGTGAAAAAAATCTTTGAAAAATGGGACCTGAATGCGGTGAAAATTGGCACCGTCACCGATGACGGTATGCTCAGAGTACTGGAAAACGGCACTGTAGTGGCCGAAGTGCCCGCCAGATCCCTGGCTGACGGAGCCCCCTCGGTAAAAAGAGAGAGCAGAAAGCCCGACTATATGGAAACTTTGGATGTGGATTTATCAAGTATTAAAATTCCAGCGGATTTGAATGATGTTCTGATAAAACTTTTGTCATCGCCAAACATTGCCAGCAAGGCATGGGTATACCAGCAGTATGACCACACGGTAAGGACCGACACGGTGGTGCCTCCCGGCTCGGATGCAGCAGTGCTGCGGATAAAGGGGACAAAAAAAGGTATAGCCCTGACCACCGACTGCAACGGCTATTACTGCTACCTGGACCCCTACGAAGGGGGCAAGCAGGCCGTGGCCGAAGCCGCCCGAAATCTGGTAGTTGCAGGTGCACGCCCGCTGGCTATCACAGACTGCCTTAACTTTGGAAATCCCGAAAAGCCCGGGGTTTATTACCAGTTCGAAAAATGTGTGGACGGCATGGCTGAGGCGGCCCGTTACCTTAATACACCGGTTATCAGCGGCAATGTGAGTTTTTACAATGAAACAAGGGAAAATGCCATATACCCCACGCCGGTGGTGGGAATGGTGGGCCTCCTGGAAGACGTGGAAAAACGATGCACTATGGCATTCAAGAAGGAGGGCGACGTAGTAGTCCTTTTGGGAGAAAATACAGACGAACTGGGAGGTTCGGTGTATCTGCGGGAGGTAATGGGAGTCAAAGGGGGTCGGCCGCCGAGGCTGAATCTCGATGTGGAAAAAAGAGTCCAGGATTGCTGCCTGAAAGCCATAGAACTGGGCCTTGTACACTCAGCCCATGATGTTTCCGAAGGAGGACTGGCGGTGGCTCTGGCGGAAAGCTGCATTGCAGGAAACACCGGTTTTTCGGGGGAAATAGAAACAGAACTCAGACACGATGCTGTGTTGTTCGGAGAAGGGCAGTCCAGGATAATCATGAGCCTTCCCGAAGAAAATCTTTCCCTTATTCAAAAAATAGCCGGTGAGTCAAATGTCAATATTTCGGTGCTGGGATTTGTAAAACAGGGAAACTTTAAAATAGAAGTAAAACATAAAGGCGTAAATATAGGCAAGATTGATATTCCTGTAGAGGAGATCGCCGGGATATGGGGGAACGCCATAAGATGGAAAGTCGAGAACTGATGGACGACAAATTAAAAGAAGCCTGCGGAGTATTCGGCATATACTCAAACCATGAGGATGATACATTGAGCCGGATGGTTTATTACGGCCTTTATGCCCTGCAACATCGGGGGCAGGAAAGTGCAGGCATCGCCGTGACTTCAGGCAATGGAATAGATTACCATAAGAGTCTCGGCCTTGTTTCCGAGGTCTTCAACGACGGCATCCTGGATAAATTGAAGGGCCGCATAGCGATAGGCCATGTGCGCTATTCCACCACCGGCTCCAATACGCTGATTAATGCTCAACCGCTGGTGGTGAAATATAAAAACGGTTCGCTGGCGGTAGCCCACAACGGAAATCTCGTAAACGCTTTGGAAATACGAAGGGAACTGGAAAAAGATGGCGCCATTTTTCAAACCACCGTGGACAGCGAGGTCATCGCTTTTTTGATAGCCAGAGAACCTTCCGGAGATATTGTCAAAGCTGCCAGGTCGTGCATGGAAAAAATAAAGGGATCCTATGCCCTGATCATAATGACCGAAGACAGCCTCATCGGCATAAGGGACCCGAAAGGCATAAGGCCCCTGTGTATCGGTAAATACAACGGTTCCTTCGTGCTGGCGTCGGAATCATGCGCTCTTGATACCGTCGGCGCCGAATTTGTAAGAGACATAAGGCCCGGAGAAATAGTCATAATAAATAAAGATGGCGTAAGAAGCGTCATGACAAAAAATGAACCCGGCTCTTCCCTATGTATCTTTGAATTCGTTTATTTTGCCAGGCCTGACAGCACCATCGACGGCATGAATATCCATATGGCCCGGTGGGAAGCCGGCAGGCAGCTGGCACTGGAACAGCCAGCTGATGCGGACATGGTTATAGGAGTGCCCGATTCAGGCACGGTTTCGGCCATGGGATATGCCGAGACCTCCGGCATCCCCTTCGGCATCGGCCTTATCAAAAACAGGTATATCGGCAGGACCTTCATACAACCCAGCCAGGAATCCCGGGTGCTGGGAGTAAAACTCAAGCTCAATGCCATGAGAGAAGTTATAAAAGGCAAGCGCCTGGTGATGGTAGACGACTCCATCGTGAGGGGCACCACCAGTGGCCAGATAGTAAAAATGCTAAAAGATGCTGGAGCAAAAGAAGTGCATGTGAGAGTAAGTTCTCCGCCTATCAGGTATTCCTGCTATTTCGGCATAGATACTTCCACCCAGAAGGAACTCATCGGCGCCAGGCAGAAGGTAGAAGAAATAAGAAAATTCATAGGTGCCGACAGCCTGGGTTACTTAAGCCTGGAAGGACTGCTGAAGTCTACCGGTCTTCCTGCGGAAAACTTCTGTACCGGATGTTTTTGCGGCATATACCCCATGGAGGTGCCGCAGGAAGGAAGAAAATATCTTTTTGAAAAAAGGTGATATTATGACAGAAAAAATGTCATACAGGGATGCCGGGGTGGACGTGGATGCTGGCAACAGGGCCGTGGAGCTAATGAAGAACCATGTAAAATCCACCTTCCGGCAGGGGGTGCTGGGAAACATAGGAGGTTTCGGAGGGTTTTTCCAGTTAGATGTAAAAAAATACCGGGAACCGGTGCTGGTTTCCGGCACCGACGGCGTAGGCACAAAGCTTAAGATAGCTTTTGCCATGGATAAGCACGATACCGTGGGGATAGATTGTGTCGCCATGTGCGTCAACGATATTCTGGTCCATGGTGCAGAACCATTGTTTTTTCTGGATTATGTAGCAGTAGGGAAACTGATTCCTGAAAAAGTAGCCGAAATTGTGAAAGGTGTTGCCGAAGGTTGTAGGCAGGCGGGGTGTGCCCTCATAGGTGGGGAAACTGCAGAAATGCCGGGCTTGTATGATGAAAAGGAATATGACCTGGCGGGATTTGCCGTGGGAGTGGTGGATAAGGCAAACCTCATAGACGGGTCTGCCATCCGTGAAGGCGATGTGGTCATTGGCCTGACATCCTCAGGGCTTCACAGCAATGGATATTCCCTTGCAAGGAAGGTGCTGCTGGAAAAAGCAGGATTTTCCCTTTCCCAGTACGTGGAAGAACTGGGCAGGACTCTGGGAGAAGAAATGCTGCTGCCTACCAGGATATACGTGAGGACCATCCGGAAGCTGGCCCCTATTGAGATACATGGCATGGCCCATATAACTGGGGGAGGGCTTGTGGAAAATCTCCCGAGGATATTGCCCGAAGGCCTCGAATTCGAAATACATAAGGGTTCCTGGGAGGTGCCGCCCATTTTCAATATGATTCAAAAGGCGGGAAATATCGAAGAAAAAGAGATGTACAGGACCTTTAACATGGGCATCGGATACGTAATAGTGGCCCCCGAAAACCAGGCCGGTGATATTATCACTATAATAAATAATAACGGCGAACTTAAAGAGGATATAGAGGCCGTGACCATCGGAAGGGTGACCGCCGGAAAAGGCGGGGTGGTATTTTGCAGGAGCTAAAACTGGGTGTCCTGGTTTCAGGAGGCGGCACAAATTTGCAGTCTATAATAGATAATATAGAATCGGGCTACCTTCCGGCTAAAATAGCCGTCGTGATTTCCAGCAAAGAGGGTGCCTATGCCCTGGAAAGGGCCAAAAAGCACCGTATTCCTGCCTATGTGGTAAAAAGGAAAGATTTCGATTCCCAGGAAAAATATGAAGATGAGATGATAGAGTTATTGAGGCGGCACCAAGTGGAACTTGTGGTGCTGGCAGGCTTTTTAAAAGTCCTTTCTCCGCACTTTGTAAGAGCCTTTCCCAACAGAATAATGAACATTCACCCGTCGCTGATACCGTCTTTTTGCGGCAGGGGTTTTTACGGCGAAAAGGTGCATGAAGCCGTTTTAAACTACGGTGCAAAAATAACAGGCGTTACGGTGCACTTCGTGGACGAGGGCACTGATACCGGCCCCATCATTCTTCAAAGGGCGGTGCCCGTCAAGGATGACGATACTCCCGATACCCTGGCAGCCAGGGTATTAAAGGAAGAACATAAAATTTACTCCGAGGCCATAAAACTCTACGCCGAGGGCCTTTTGGAAATCCAGGGGAGAAGGGTAATTATAAAGGAAAAGGAGGAATTCTTATGATTAAAAGAGCGCTCATCAGCGTTTCCGACAAGACGGGGCTTATAGATTTTGCCAGAGGCCTTTATGATATGGGAGTGGAGATTATCTCCACGGGCGGTACTGCCAGAGCATTGCAGGAGGCAGGCATAAAAGTGACCGCAGTATCAGATGTCACCGGATTTCCTGAAATACTGGACGGCCGGGTGAAGACCCTGCACCCGAAGATTCACGGCGGACTTCTGGCCCTCCGCAGTAATCCGGAGCATATGGAACAGATTCGAAAGCTGGGCATTGAACCCATCGACCTGGTGGCTATAAACCTGTATCCTTTTAAAGAGACCATCCAAAAGCCCGACGTGACTTTTGAAGAGGCCATAGAAAACATCGACATAGGCGGACCATCCATGCTGCGCTCGGCTGCAAAAAACCATCAGGACGTAGTGGTGATCTGCGACCCCCGGGACTATTCCAGTGTGTTGGATCGCTTAAAAAAAGAGAAAGATGTGGATTTGAGCTACAGAAGGATGCTGGCACTGAAGGTCTTTGAACATACAGCCCACTATGATGCCCTGATCTCGGGCTATCTGAGAGAAGTTGTAAGTGAAGATATAAAGCAAAGCGCACCTGATACAGCCTCCGGTGAAACGGCGGAATCTCCGGAAAGCGGTTTTCCAGAAAATCTCACTCTGACTTTTGAAAAGGTCCAGGATCTAAGGTACGGGGAAAATCCCCACCAGAAGGCCGCCTTTTACAGAGAAGTCGGAAAGAACCCCGGCACCATAGCAGGAGCGACACAGCTTCACGGCAAAGAACTTTCCTTTAATAATATAAATGATGCGGATGCAGCTTTAAGGGCGGTGCTGGAATTCGATATGCCCGCTGCAGTGGGCGTAAAGCATACCAACCCCTGCGGCGTGGCCTGCGGAAAAGACATTCATGAAGCGTACCTCAAGGCCTATGCCGCAGACCCCGTTTCAATTTTCGGCGGCATTGTGGCACTGAACCGGCCTGTGGACAGAGCTTGCGCCGAAGAACTGATAAAAATATTCCTGGAAATAGTTATAGCACCGGGCTTTGAGCCGGACGCCCTGGAAGTACTGAAGACCAAAAAGAATCTCAGGCTGCTGCAGATCGATATATCACCCGAAACCATGCGTGGAACCAAAGCAGCGTGGGATATGAAAAGGGTTTCAGGAGGCTTGCTGGTGCAGGATGCAGATGTCCGGGATTTCGACAAAAAGGATTTGAGAGTCGTAACCAAAAGACAGCCTTCCGATAAAGAAATGGAAGATCTGCTCTTCGGATGGAAAGTGGTAAAACACGTGAAATCCAATGCCATCGTGCTGGCAAAGGACCTTGTAACCGTCGGAATCGGCGCCGGCCAGGTAAACAGAATATGGCCCACGGAGCAGAGCATAGCCCATGCGGGGGATAAAGCCAGGGGAGCCGTGCTGGCTTCCGATGCATTCTTCCCCTTCTCCGATGTAGTGGAGGCGGCAGCCGCCGCAGGCATCACTGCCATCATCCAGCCCGGAGGTTCTTTGAGGGATGAGGATTCCATAAAGGCAGCCGACGAACATGGTATCGCCATGGTGTTTACCGGCATGCGCCACTTCAGGCATTGAGAGGTGATTTACTATGAAAGTTTTGGTCGTAGGCGGCGGGGGCCGGGAACATGCACTGGTATGGAAGATTGCTCAGAGCCCTAAGGTGGAAGAGATTTTCTGCGCACCGGGCAATGCTGGCATGAGAAAAAAAGCCCGGTGCATGGATATACCCGCAGAAGACATTCAAGCCCTGGCTGATTTTGCGGAAGAAAAGAGCATTGACCTGACGGTGGTAGGTCCCGAAGCCCCTCTGGTAGAAGGTGTGGTGGATGAATTTGAAGCCCGGGGCCTCAAGGTCTTCGGACCCAACAAGGCTGCAGCTCAGATTGAGGGCAGCAAGGTTTTTGCCAAAAATCTAATGGAAAAATATAATATTCCCACCGCCGCTTTCAGGGTGTTTGACAATTCTATAGATGCAATAAATTATATAGACAGCGTGGGCGCACCTCTGGTGGTCAAAGCCGAGGGCCTGGCGGCCGGCAAGGGTGTTGTGGTGGCAAAAGATAAGGATGCAGCCGTGTCGGCGGTGAAATCCATAATGGAACAAAAGGTTTTCGGCAAAGCAGGAGCAAGGGTGGTTATAGAAGAGTATCTGGAAGGACCCGAGGTTACCGTCTTATCCTTTTGTGATGGAAAGATTGCCGTACCCATGGTATCAAGCCGCGACCACAAGCGAGTCTTTGATAACGATGAGGGACCCAATACCGGAGGGATGGGAGCCATTTCACCGGCACCGGCTTACAGCACGGAGCTTGCCGAAGTGGTGGAAAAGGAGATTATTCACAAAACCGTCAAAGCCATGGCGGCCGAAGGTATGCCCTTTAAGGGAGTGCTTTATACAGGATTAATGCTCACAGAAAAAGGGCCCCGGGTGCTGGAATACAACTGCCGGTTCGGGGACCCGGAAACTCAGGTGGTGCTGCCAAGGTTAAAGACAGACATAGTCGATATAATGGAAGCCTGCATTGACGGCACCCTTGAAAAGATGAGGATAGAGTGGAAAGATGAAAAAGCTGTATGCGTGGTGCTGGCATCGGGAGGATATCCCGGCCCCTATGAAAAAGGGAAGGTCATAGAAGGCCTATCGGAAGCGGAAGATGAAGAAACGGTGGTATTTCATGCGGGCACCGAGGTAAAAGATGGGAAGATAGTCACTTCCGGCGGACGGGTGCTGGGAGTTACAGCTCTGGGCGAAAGCGTGGAACAGGCGAGATTAAAAGCGTACAGTGCCGTTTCCAGGATAAAGTTTGAGGGAATGCACTACCGCAAAGACATCGGAAAGATTCTATAGTAAGTGAAGGCTCAGCACCTACCGCTTGGCTGTGCAATCACGAATCACAAAAGCAGGTTTTTGCACCTGTATCATAGTATAAAAATCCCGAAAAATTGCCATATTTTATCATATGTAGCGCTGTGAAGGTGGTATGGGAGATCTAAAGGCTCTTTTCTGAAAGTTCCTTTCGGGCAATTTGTATTAAAATTTCTCTCTTATTTATCGAAGGGTCTTCCAGCACCTTATCCAAAAGTATGTTGAGTATTTCTCCAACTTTAGGCCCCGGCTCAATGTTTAGATTTTTTATAATATCCCTGCCGCAGATGTCCAGGTCCTTTAATTGATAATCACTGTGCTCCTGCTTTAAAATCTCCAGATCGTCGATCAATTTGCGAAGCCCCCTGCCCACCGCCTTTTCGAATCCGCTAGCCAACCGGTCGGCCACCCTTAGATCTATGAGGTCGTAGATGTTTTCCCATCCCACTTTTGATATGAGCCGGCGGGCATCGGATATAGGCGTTTCGGGGGCGTAGTGAAACATGTGGTGCTTAATTAAAAGCACCACTTTTTTGATTATCTTTTTATCATAGCGAAGACCTGCCAGTATCTCACCTGCCAGTTGAGCCGAGCTTATGTGATGCTTTGGGAATTCCAGTCCCTTTTCACCCCGGATGGCGGTGCGGGGTTTTGCCACATCGTGTAGCAGGGCGGCAAGGCGCAAGGGCAACGTATTCCTAATTATCCTGCAGGCTATGAGATTGTGTTCCAACACATCCACCGGCTTGTTGAAGTGCATCATGCCCATGCCTTCCATGAGCTCGGGGATGATGTGTTCCATGAGTCCTGTTACGACGAGGGTTACAAGGCCGTCAAAGGCATGGTCTGCGGTTATGAGTTTGGATAACTCGTCCCGGATTCTTTCCCGGGAAATATCGGCGAGCCCGGGAGCCCCGGCTCTTAGTGCGTAAAGGGTGGAAGCATCGATGGAAAATCCCAGCTGAGCCTGGAAGCGCGCGGCTCTCATGGCCCGGAGGGGGTCCTCCCAGATTCTTCTGGTGGAACCCGTGCACTTTATAATGCCTGACTGTAAATCTTTCCGACCGTCGAAAGGATCTAAAAATTCCCCGGAAACGGGGTCGTAGGCCATGGAATTTATGGTAAAATCCCGGCGAGCCAGGTCGGTATAAATGTTGCCGCCGAAAGCATAATCCGGCTTTCGACCGGGAGCATCGTTCCTGAAAGGGGTAATCTCGATTTTGATTAGATTTTCGCGGTTTTTGTACCCGGGGTCGATATCCTTGTGGTTTTGCAATTCCCGATTTTCAGTTTCAATGGCGCTGTCACTCTCTTTCCTCAGCACCATCATGGTCCCGAAATCTCCGTAAGGTATCGCATCGGGGAAAACCGATGCTATCTCATGAGGCAGAGCACTGGTGGCGATGTCAAAATCCGGGTTTTTACGACCCAGCAACATATCCCGCAGGGCTCCGCCCACCACATAGGCTTTAAATCCCGCAGCATTCAGTTTCATGCATATATCCTTTATGAACACAGGTACCTCAAAGCAAAGCTCCATTTTTGACTCTCCATTTGTTCATTGTGTTTCATCGCATGCTTAAATACATATTATCACAAAAAGACTATCATATGCAAAAAGAAATGATTTCTAAATTAACATTTAAAAGAAAAGGAATTATTAAACAAAATGTAGAATATAAACCATAATTGTTAGTACTTTATTTATAAGATTTGGGGCATTTTCAGGAAGGTGAAAAAATGGAATTGCTCCGGTGTAAAAATTTGCAGGAAAGTGACATTTATTTTGAAGAGTTATTGACTACTTCTTCGAACATGACCCTTTTAGGAGATATTGAATTAAACGATGAAGAGCTAAAACACCTATCAGAATTGATTTCAAAGGAGTTAAAAAAACCAAATCCTGACATTGAGAATTCTCTAAGTGTTGCTGTATTTCTTGTTTGGATGGGAATATTGCATTACAGAGATAACTTTTGGGAGCCGGTATACAGAGCTTTAGAATTACCGGATGCTCAGATAAAATGGCAGAAGATTTTGGGCGAAACCTTCATTCAGGCGATTGAAAAGTATAAATTACCCAACTTTGAAGGTAAACTGCGCTATATAATTCCAATTCTGTCTCATGGCTATGTACCGAATTATTATTTGGACAATTATTTCAGGGATGTAGTTATGGCATTATACATAAATCGTAAAAATCTGAATCCCTTTAAAAACCTGGTAAACTTAAACGAAATAAGACATATTGTATTAAATTGGCAACATGAATACACAATCTATCAAAATTTGCAGGAACAAATGACTGAACTTGAAAAACGCGAAGAGTCTATAATAATCGCGTTGGAATTATTGAAAAATAGGGATAACCTATTGCGGTTAAATGAATTGAAAAATAAACTTAGAGAATTTGATGAGCTTAATGAGCTGTTGGCTTTGCCGGACAACTGGCTTGATCGTGCAGAAGCAGAACGGGATAATTTATACCAGGTGTGTACCTTATTGGAAAAAGCTTATGAATTTGCGGAAATTAGAAGAGCTAAGCTTAACGAACTTTGTGAATTTAATCAAAAAATAGAGTCAGCTGCTGCTCAAGTATTGGACTACTGGGATGAAAGTTTTGTTGATCCTCTATTAGAGCTTCCAATTGGAAATATTGAGAAAATAGCAAGAGAGTTTTTTGCTATCAACAGGGTGTTTACCGGTTGCTGGGGATGGCTATTGCGTTTAGTGCTGTGGTGGCGTTATAAACAGGCTGTGGAATGTAAGCGCAAGCTGGTGCGATATCTTTGCAATTTACCTGTGAAGAGCCATCTTCTAGAAGAGCCACGATTGATATTACCCGAAGGGTTGAAGAGAGTTCGAGAACTCATAGAAGTACGTCGGGAAATTGAGAAGCAATTAGAGGACATGAATAAAGCCGAGCAGGAAATAGCTGCATATAAGCCAGAAATGACTATTTCACAGCAACAACATTTCCTCTATAAAGAACAATTATCCAGGTTAAAAGATGAAATTGCTGGATACAAAATGAGGCTGATTAAGCTGGGTAAGGGTAGGCTGGAGGATGGGATAGAAGAATTGAATCAACAGAGAAATATTCGCCGCGAGATTGAGTCTATAAAAGGCAAAATATCAAGTCAGATTGAAATCGACGTGCTATTAGACAAATTACATTTAATTGGAAAAGATGTAGATGAAGATTTTCTATACTCTAGTTTGATCGACATAAGGAAACAGAAAACAGAATTGAGAGAAAAAATAGAACGAATTAATAAGCCCTTATATGCTTTGAATGAATCTACCCGCACTTTTTTGTTGCAAGGAGGAGATTTGTCAGTAAAATTTATTTTTAATTCCATGTTACTAATGCAGAAGCTGGATCAAGGCGATCAGTGCATTAAAGATATCGCCTTACCCTCCAGAATTATACATAATATGGAAAAATGGTGGCATCAATACGGGAAAAATATGCTGATTGAAGCCAAACAGCAATGGGACTGGCGAGAAACTGGAGATATGGCTTTACGCCGGCCAATTATCAGATTGAATACTCTTAATGGTTCCATTGAAGCGGAGCTACCCCAACAACCAGTAAAAGAGGCGACAGAAGCTGTATTTATAATTCGGGGAGAATCGGGGATAGAATGGATAAAAAAAGTTTTTATAAAACAAATTAAAGAAGACCATTTTCGAACTGAGCCTGTTATTATGGAACTGGAACAACCTGAGTCTGTGTACAATTTTGAATTCATATGCGGAGAAATCGATCGAAGTTGGGAAATTAAAGGTTTAGATGGTGATAAATTATGCCTGCTTTTCAATTCGCGGGGAGAGTTAATCGAAAATGAACAACTACCGGCAGGAGATGTATATCTTGTGACACCTGCTGGAAGTAAAATAGAACCCGATGTGGCAGTTAAAGAGCAAGGGATTTTGGGCGGTGGCTGGGCCGGCTACGAATACTGGTATTTAAGCCTAGAAGATGTAGACATGGTACTGGTTAAGTCGGTAACTGGATTATCCATCCTTAAACGAAAAATAAAACTGGAGCCACGATTGATTGGAGAAAATAGGGCAACATTTTTAAAGTCCAAAGGTAATACTCCAGTGTACATAGACAGGTTGCCGTGTATTATATTCACACCTCATAATTCTGAAGAACTAAGTCTGTACGGGGTGCGTTTGGATTACAGTGATGGTACTCTTTATTTCCCTTTAGAAAAGCTTGGAAACTTGATTTGCGCAGATAAGGATGTTTATCTACCTCTTGAAGCTATTGCAGGAAAGGTTATTGGGTTTTGCAAAGCATCTTTAATTTTCAAGCAGAGTGTGATTTGGAGTGAAGATTTCATCATAATTCCATACACGGAGCTACACTTTGATCGAGATATATACTATCCTCAAATGAAAATAGAAGAAATGGGTAAATTGGAAATTTATTCTCGCTATCCGTTTAGCTTTTCGGTTCATCCACCCGGAGCATTAGTCGATAGTTCTCCTCGTAAAGCGGTGATAAAATTTGACACCCGGCAACAGCATATTTCCGGGGAAATATGTTATTACGTGAAGGATGCGCAGCACTTTGCATTTGAGGTTTATATAGAAATCCCAGGCATTCGCTGGCGAAAAAGCGAAAATGATATTTGGAGAGCAGAAGTAGAAGAATTATGGCATGAAGACTTGGGGGAAATTCAGCTGCGATTATCACCTTTTATTTCTGGATTGGTTACATTGGCATTGGAAGATAATAGGCAGGTTATTTCCAGCCCGGTAAAGCAGGGAATCGTTACCTTTAACCTACGGCAATTCAGCGACGCCCTTCGGGAAACCAGCAAACCAGTTCACACTCTGATACTTGCTTTTGAGGATAATCGCCTTCCTCCATTCCCCCTGGTTCGAGTAAGGACTCGCTGGCAGGTAGAGGGAATTAAAATAGAACAGAAGGTTCATGATAATATGCGCACGCTTTCTCTGGAATGGAAAGATCTCGGCGAAGCTACCGGAAGGGTTGTTCGTTTCTGGCCCCTAAATATGTCCGTAATCAGTGTGTTTGAATATCATATCCCCGATAGGGATACCCGCGCGGAAATTATCGAACCCAGGGACCGATTTCCTGCAGGCCGGTACAGACTGCAGTTCGCCGTTGATGATCCATGGAGTGAAGATGAAATTCTGATGCCATGTCCAAATAATGAAAACTGTTTTGACGTAATGATTGGATCCAGAGACGAATTTTTGCAGGATATGTTTGAAAATGGCCTTACAATCAAGGCATTCGAGTGTGAGGGTAAAAAAATTCTGGCTGGAAGAGAATACTGGATCCAGGATATCCGTATCTCCCCTGAGTTTGAAGGAGAGGAACGGTTTCAAGGGATGGTTTATACTACCGATGATGAAGAAAAACCGGTAGAGTTAAATTATAACCCTGTAAGTTTTTATTTAGGGTCAGAAGATTTTAACAGGTTGCCATTTCTACTTGATAGAGATAGAGATGGGGTAATGTATTGTAAAAGGTGCCGGACGTTGTTTTGGGAGAATGCCCATAGAGAATGCAAAAAGGAAGTAATTTTCCCAGATTATATACATGTTATGATAAGGAGGGAAAAAGATGAGTTTAGATCCTTTAAAAGCAACTGATGCTATTGTAAAAAGGTATTTAGATTACCTAGAAACAACTTTTGCTTTCAACAATAAGGATTTGCAAAAGCAACTGACTGAGGAGTTGAGAAAGCAAGGGAAATTTTTCAAAGGCCCAATTTTGGAAGCAACCCCGCCTTTTGAAAATGGTCATTCAATTAATTTCTTAATAGAGCAAGGGGTGTTATCTCCAGAATTTAGAAAACTATGCACTCCAGAATTACCCTTAGACCGGAATTTATATATGCACCAGGAAATTGCTATCAGGAAGTTGGTGGAAGAAAGAAGAAATATTATTGTAGCTACAGGGACCGGCAGCGGAAAAACCGAGACATTTCTGATTCCTATCCTCAATCATTTGTTCCAGCAGAAGGAACAAGGCAGGCTAGGCCCCGGAGTGCGAGCGCTGCTCCTTTACCCAATGAATGCTCTGGCCAATGACCAGTTAAAGAGGTTACGAAAGCTGCTTAAAAATTACCCTGAGATTACTTTTGGTAGCTACACCGGAGAGACAGAACATGACGAAAGTCGAGCGGTGGAACGCTTTAAACGAATGAATCCGAAAGAAGAATTGCTGCCCAACGAATTGCTTTCCAGGGAGAGAATGAAGGAATCACCTCCACATATTCTGCTTACCAATTATGCTATGCTGGAATTTTTATTACTGCGACCCGAAGACCATGTATTTTTTGATGGCGAGTATGCCAAGGATTGGCGGTTTATCGTTATTGATGAAGTTCATACATATTCTGGAGCTAAAGGAATAGAAATGGCCATGCTTTTAAGACGCTTAAAGGATAGAATTGTAAAAAGTAAGCCCGGAGCTCTGCAGTGTATAGGCACCAGCGCAACATTGGGTGAAAATGAAAAAAATTTTAAACAGCTGGCCATCTTTGGAGGAAGACTTTTCGGTGAAAAATTTGAATGGGTTGCTGAGGATCCCGCACGGCAGGATATAGTGATTGGCTATAAGAAGCATTTGAAAATTGCCGGAAGGAGCTGGGGAAATCCAAAAAATAAACTTTACCAGCGATGGGTTGAGTTAGTAGATGGAAAAGACCCCGATAAAATCTCGAAGATGATGGAGGAAGGCCTTAATTCAGGAATTCCTGAGGAAATATTAAAAGCAGCATTGAATCGGTGTGAGGGAGAATGGGAAAGGTTCATATACTGGGTCCTTTCCGGGGACAGCCGACTCATTACCTTACAGCAAATGCTGGAAAAGCAGCCGTATTCTATTGCCGAAGCAGCAGGTGAGTTATTCCCGGAAGATAAAGACAAACAAAACAATTTAGTGGCCCTTGTATACCTTGCAAGCAAAGCTAAAATGGATATTAACGGGCAAGCTCTTCTGCCAGCCAGGTACCATTTGTTTATTCGAGCGGTTGAAGGCGGATATGTTTCATTGTTGCCTGAAAAACGGTTGTATATGGAACGGCGGGAGTTGGCTGAAGGAAATGACGGAAACTATTATCCCGTCTTTGAAGTTGCTACCTGCTACAGGTGCAATTCTCTGTATCTGGTGGGAGAATTAACTAACGTTAATCAGCATGAAGTTCTCAAACAGCCAGGCAATCGCTTTTACGATGATATTAATAATCTGGTATATTTCTTACTCCTTGATGATAAAAAACCTGTTTCCGAAGATAACGAAGACGAAATAGTTGCTGAGGGTGGAGAATATACACTATCGGAGGAAAATTATCTTTTATGCGGGAAGTGCGGTTCTGTAAAATCTGCTGATAGTACTGAGCCCTTTTGTAACTGTAGTGAAGAATATATCTTTCGAGTTATAAAAGTGCCGAGCAAAAACGGAAATGTTCATAAGTGTCCGGCCTGCGGAAGTATCAATTCGTTGGGATCTGTGGTAAGGCGATTTATTGTAGGTGCTGAGGCTATAACCAGCGTTCTAGCTACCGCTCTTTACCAGCAGATACCTGAGCAGACCGTCGAATTTAAAACTGATATTGTTGCTGAGGATGATTGGGAAACTATTGGTGGTGACAATGATTACAAAAGCAGCCGCCGCATGCTGATTTTTTCTGACAGCCGCCAGGATGCGGCTTATTTTGCCAGCTATCTACAAGCTACTTATAATCAGATTTTGCGCCGCCGGCTGATAGTGATGACTCTGGAGAAATATAAAGTTCAGGTTCTGGAAAATCAATGGAGAGTTAGCGATTTGGCTGCCTTTGTAAAGAAGGTCATTTATGATCTTCATCTTTTTCCAGATATGAGCTTTCAACAGTTAGAACAGGAAGCCTGGAAATGGGTTTTGCATGAGTTTATGGCTGCAGACCGAATCTTAGGGTTGGAGGGCCAGGGAATGCTGGGATTTTTGCCTGTCCCGCCATTGAACTGGAATCCTCCCAAGGCCTTATGTCAGGAACCCTGGAACTTAACTCCCGACGAAGCAACCACCCTTATAATGGTTCTCTTGGACAGCGTACGTAAAAACGGTGCTGTTATGTTCCCTGATTGTGTTTCACCCAGCGATTCCTTCTTTGAACCCAGAAATAAGCAATATTATTTTAAAGATAATATGAAAATTCCAGGACGGATCTACAGCTGGAATCCTACAGATAAAAGTCATAGCAACGCCCGCCTGGATTATTTATTGAGATTAGCGAAGGTCATAGATAATAGCATTACCCGCCAAAATGCTGAAGAAGTTCTGGGAAAAATCTGGAGTAAATTGCTGGTAGGAGAGAGGGCACCATGGAAAAATCATTTTTCAAGCCGTCCTGAACCTAGGCATGGTGATGTATACATCTTGAAACCAGAATACTGGAGAATAGTTCCTGCAGTAATTGATGATTCTGTGACCTGGTATAAATGCAACAAATGCTTAACCCTTACATTGCACAATATTAGAGGTGTTTGTCCTACTTACAGGTGTAATGGTAAATTGGTTAAATGCGATCTCGGAAAAGAACTGGCAAGCAATCATTATAGAAAGCTATATCTCGATTTTTTGCCTTTGTTCATGAATACCAGCGAACACACTGCACAGCTTACTACTGAAATGGCAAGCAGAATTCAGAAAGAATTTTACGAGGGGCGAATCAATGTTTTGAGTTGTTCCACCACCTTTGAACTGGGCGTTGATGTAGGGGAACTTGAGACAGTTTTTATGCGAAATGTCCCACCAACTGCGGCCAATTATATACAGCGGGCTGGCCGCGCAGGGAGGAGGATTAATGCGACAGGCTTTGCTCTTACATTTTGCCAGCGACGCTCCCATGATTTTGCTCATTATAATGAACCAGTACGGATTATTAAAGGGGAAATCCGTTCTCCGCATATCGAGATTAGTAACGAAAAAATTTTAAAGAGGCATATGTATGCAGTGGCTCTAGCAATGTTTTGGAAAAAATGGCCTGAGTATTTTGGCGAGGTCAATGCTTTTTTTAAGGAATCCGGAAGATCGGCTACCCAAGCATTAAGAGATTTTTTAGTACGTCGCCCTGAGGAGTTAAAAACCAGTCTAAAACGGATTATTCCCGAAAAATTATGGGGAATACTTGGAGTTGACGACTGGAGCTGGTTGGAGGGGCTATTAGATGAAAAAGACGGAATGCTTAGCAGGGCAGAAGCGCAGCTGATGGCTGACCTAAGGGAATTAAGAGCCGTCGAAGAGGAATACAAAAAAGCGAGGTTATACGATAAAGCTGATATTATCAAAAAGACCATAAATACTTTAGAGAAGCGATATATTCTTAACTTTTTATCTCAACATAATGTAATTCCCAAGTACGGTTTTCCCGTAGATGTGGTGGAATTACAAATTTATCATCATGGCGAGGAAGCTAAGGGTTTGGAACTCAATAGGGACCTCAAAGTAGCACTGTCCGAATATGCGCCTGAGAGTCAGTTAATTGCTGGGGGAAAGCTGTGGACCAGCAGGTATGTAAAGAAGCTCCCCGACCGGGAACCTGTAAAATATGTGTATGCCATTTGCGATTATTGCGGTTATTACCAGAGTGACATAGCTGATAAACGGAAGGATATAGAAACATGCATTTGCGGCCAGAAAATAAGATACCAACATGGAGTATTTATTACTCCTGAATTTGGTTTTATCGCCGAGGAACCAAAAATGCCAAACCTGTCGAAACCCCAAAAAACTTATACCACAAGAAAATATTTTGCTCAGGAAGAAAAAATGGAAGAAGAAATAACATTAAACCTTGGGGCTTTTACTATAAAAGTACAAGCAGGCGAGGGTAAACTGGCAGTAATAAATCATGCGGGTAAAAAAGGCTTTAAGATCTGCCAGAAATGTGGTTATTCTATAGTAAATACGGGGAGACCTCTAACATCTCACAAGAGCCCGTGGGGAAAACCCTGTAACGGTAAAGCTGATATATATTCGTTGGGATATGAGTTTAAAACCGATATTTTAAGGTTATGTATTATGGATTATGATGACAGACGCCCGGGTTTCTGGGAATCCTTACTTTACGGACTTCTGGAAGGGGCTTGCAGTGTGCTGGAGATTGAACGGCAGGATGTTGATGGAACTCTCTATCCTTATGCGGGCAATCCTTACAGTCCCGCCCTGGTACTCTTCGATGATGTACCTGGCGGAGCTGGGCATGTAAAACGGATCGCTGAAAAAGAAAACTTCATTGATATTTTGCACCGGACGTTAGAAATCGTTTCCGTGTGCGAATGCGGAGGCAGGGAAGCCGATACCAGCTGCTATAGTTGTTTACGAAATTACATGAATCAGTATTGCCATGATAGATTAAAGCGAAAATATGTAATTGAATTTATTAAAAAAATATTAGAATGAGTTTGAGTTTTACAATCGTTGCCTCATACTGAATGCTGTTTTTGGTTGTTGATAACTTTGTAAGTGATAAAAACCGAAAAGGGGTGCTGAACGGTGAATGCAGTGCTCATTTTTATCGGAATCCTGGTTATGCTGGGAATCTTATCGAGCGTATTTCCTTCAAAGAGAAAAAAAGATCTCGAATTCCCACAGCTCTTTTCATCACTTCAAGATGAACAAGACCATCTTGTAGAATTGAGGAAAGAAAAATCTAATTCGTTTAAAGTAGTTGAAAAAGAATGTAAAACAAGCACAAAAGATGGACTGTTTGGGAAGCTTGTACCTTTCGAAACAAAATTATATCATAATGTTTTTGGAGAAGGAGTTCTTGTCCGTGTTGAGGAAGGATACATTTATGTGGAATTTCCCGGGAAAAAAGAACTAAAAGCATTCGTATTCCCGGATGCTCTCGGTAAATACCTGTTTATGGAGAAGCCCCATGAAACAATTCGGGGAGAAACAATGTTACAGGAAGCGGAGACTGACTTTTCTGATAAGGCGTGTGCTTCTGAGAAATTGACCCGAAAGGAGAAAGGGCTCATAGATACCATGATTCAAAGTTACGAAAAATCCCATAATAGCAGAAAAAATGAAATGAAACAAAAGGTAACGGTATCCGATAAATCCAAAAAGAGATTAATAGGGAATATGTGTATTAATTGTAAGAGATATAGCAATTGTTCTGGCCAGGTTAAAGGTGAAGGCGCTTGGGATAGGCCGACCACATTCTGCCCGGGGGGTTATCTGCCAAAAGAGATAATAAAGTATGATGAAGAGTAAACTTCAAAGAGAAGACTGTTTACTCACGGAAAGCAGGATCACGAATACTGGAAAATTATTTTTGAGACCGGCAGGGATCGTGCCGGGATGCAGGTGTTAGTGCAGCCATTGAATCTCAATGAGCTTATAAGTTAGATGACGTTAAATGGTAGTTTCGTGATCTTCTGGAGCATCTCACTTCACGACATTATTACTCGATAAGAAAGGGATAAATGGAAAGTTTCGAAAACATAGATTTTACGCCATTTATCCTTTTTTATTGAACCATGATCCTGCTCATTCTGAGCAATTTTTTATATTTTGTAAGTAGCGGTCTGGCTAACTTGTTCAATGCCACAAACAATCCCGACCTGTCGAGAGTTGTAGTAGTGCTGTCAGACCTTGAAGAAAAGTATGAAAGAGGAAGTTTCTGAACTGGCGCTTTTTTATTAAACAACAATTTTAAAATTAAGAAGGAATTTCCTTAAAAATAGAGAAAAATATTGTAAGATTTATTTTAGACTTTTGAACTTAAGACTTTTATGTTCTCTAAATAAATTAGTGATGGAATTTGAATTATAAAAAGAATGATTTTGGAAAGGGGGATGCAGTATGCAGAGTTTATTTGATCTATGCAAACCACGAGAAAGTGTCTTTGATGAAACAAAACGGGATGATGTGCTGGATTTGACGGATCTAATGGAAAACAGAATAGATCCTTATCGTTTTTTTGAAGAAAATTTTATGACCCAAGGGATGAAAGTTTTACTGGAAACCGCTTTTAAGCGTTTTCACAGGCAGGGAGCGACGGGCTTGATCAAACTGACCCAGTCCATGGGTGGCGGTAAAACCCACAACATGATTGCCCTGGGACTTTTGGCCAAGCATCCCGAATTCAGACAGAAAATAATGGGCGATGGATTTAAAGACAGTCATCTGGGAAAAATCAAAGTTGTGGCCTTTACGGGCAGGGAAAGCGATGCACCTTATGGCATCTGGGGAGCCATTGCCGAGCAACTTGGTAAGAAAGAAGTCTTTAAGGACTATTATACTCCTCTGCAGGCACCTGGGCAGACGGCCTGGATTAATCTTTTGAGGGGGGAACCTCTCCTCATTTTGCTGGATGAACTTCCTCCATATTTGGAAAACGCCAAATCAAAAATGATCGGTGATTCAAATCTGGCTACAGTAACTACGATAGCTTTGGCCAATCTGTTCAATGCTTTGGGCAAAGAGGAGCTTTCCAACGTATGCCTTGTTATTTCCGACTTAAAAGCTGCATATGAAAGTGGAAGCGAGCTGCTGCAGTCATCTTTTAAGGAACTGGAACACGAGGTCAACCGTTCCGCACTGAATATTGAACCTGTAAGCAGCACATCGGATGAAATATACCACATCTTAAGGAAAAGGCTTTTTAAGGAACTGCCCGAGGAAAGTGAAATAAACGAAATTGCCAATGCATACAAACAGGCTGTCCTGGAAGCGAAACAGATGGGGTATACCAACCTATCCCCAGAGCAGGTGTTTGTGGGAATCAAAGATTCCTACCCATTCCATCCTTCCATCAGGGATTTGTATGCACGATTTAAAGAAAACCCCGGCTTTCAGCAGACGCGGGGATTGATACGACTAATGAGGATTATCATCTCTCAGTTGTACAGGGGAGATAGGCCAAAAGCACAGGAGAAGTATCTGGTTAACGTATATGACTTTGATTTAAACGATCCCGAAATGCTTACCGCCATTACTCAGATCAAGCCTTCCCTTACCAACGCCATTGCCCACGATATTGCCGCCAACGGTAAATCTGTTGCCGAAGTTGTCGATGCAGCCATGAATGAAACCTGCATGCAGGAGCTGGCTAAACTCATTCTTGTCTCGTCTCTAGCTGATATACCTAATGCCCTTTTAGGGCTCTCTTTACAGGAAATTGTGGGGTACTTGTGTGAACCTGAGAAGGATATCACACGAGTGAAGCGGGCTCTGGACGATTTTGTCATGCGAGCCTGGTACCTTTTTACCGACAGGGACAGCAGATTGTTTTTCAAAAACACCAAAAATCTCATTGCCGAATTAAATTCGCTGGTGGATTCCTATGATAACGAAAGCGCCAAAAAGGAATTGCGGACCGTTCTGGAGGAAAAGTTTAAGCCGACGCTGGGTGACTGCTACCAGAAGGTGCAGGTTTTCCCTGCCGTAGATGAAATAAGCCTTTCAGAAGATAAAGTGTTGCTTGTCCTCTTTGAACCATATGCAGGAGGCTCGGGCCTGCACCCTGACCTGCAGAAATTCTACGAAAACGAGCGCTTCAAAAACAGAGTGATGTTTCTCTCGGGGTCAAGAAGCACCATGGATAAACTTTATCACGCTGCCAAGGAACACAGGGCGATTAATCAAATCATTGCCAGGATGGAAGAAGAGAAAACGCCTGCCAATAATCCTCAATACCAAAAAGCATCGGATAAACGGGACAGAATCAAGCTGGATCTTTTGCAGGCGGCAAGAGAAACCTTTGTGCAGCTCTACTACCCTGCCAAAAATGGACTAATAAAGGCTGACTTCTTCATGGAGTTTACGGGCAATGATTATAACGGTGAAAAACAAATCAGGGATGTCCTTTTGCAGAGGCAGAAATTTACCACCGATGTGACAGACGAAACCTTCAGGAAAAAATGCGAAGACCGCTTGTTTACCCAGAAAGAAATGCGCTGGAGCGATGTTAAAGATCGGGCAGCTACCAATCCAGCCTGGCAGTGGCATCTGCCGCGGGCTCTGGATGATTTAAAAGACGACATGCTGAAGAAAGGCATCTGGCGGGAACACGGCGGCTATATTGAAAAACCGCCTTTCCCGAAAGAAAAAACAAAGGTGCTGGTTCAAGAGCTGCGCAGGGATGACTCAACAGGAGAGGTGACCCTGAAACTTATCCCCCAGTACGGGGATAGAGTACATTACGAAATAGGTGGACCTGCTACAACAGCTTCCAGCCTGGTGGAAAACTTAAATGAATTCAAGACGAGAGAATTGAAACTGTCATTTTTGTGTGTAGACAGCACTGGAGAACATGAGACGGGTGACCCTGTAGACTGGACGAATAAAATCACGCTCAAATACAGGGTATACAATAGAGGTGAAGATAAGATTGTGGAGCTTGTGTCCGCTCCTGCCGTTTCCATCAGGTATACCACCGACGGTTCAAACCCCAGGGAATACGGCGGTATTTATGATGGAGAGATTATTGTTCCGAGCAACTGTACCTATGTGCTAGCGGTAGCGGAAGCCCAGGGAACTTGTTCCGAAACTATCCAGGTTAAAATTGATAGAGAAAAAAGGGGTATCGCCGTCGATAAGGACAAACCCTTAAAACTCTACAAACGATGCAAAACCAATGACACGGCAGAAACCTACCAGGAGCTTGGCCTCTTAAAAAAGCACGGTGCAGAGATCTCCGATGTGATTGTAACCTTTTACAGAGTGGATGAGAATGGCGGCGATAAGGGCTGGCTGGAAATGACGGTAGACACCTCTCTGAAAGTGAATATAGAAAAACTAGAAAACAGCATGGATGCTGTCAGAAGCAATATCATGCCTGAGGGTAAAGTCAACATCAGTCTGGAATACGGTATTGCAAAGTTTGCCACGGGGCAGAACTTTCTGGACTGGGTGGCCGCGAAGAAAAAATCACTGCAAGATTTTAAGGAACAGGAGATTGTGCAATAATGGCAGAAAGAAGACGGACAATTGGTTTTGGTTTTGATCCTGCCGAGTCCCAGCACCATTTTTTAGTCGTTATCCCCCGCGGTAATGACGGGAAGGTAGTCATCTACGAGCGCTTCATGTGGCTGGAGGAGACAGAGGTTCAGGCTATTGATTATACCATCGACAGGCCGAAAGTGGAGCTGGGCAAATACAAATGGAAGCTCATCGAAGATGCCCTGAAGGACGAATTCAACAGCAGGTTGAAAAAAGAAAAGCTGCCCGTCGGCAAATGGCATATCGGGCAGGTACCCGTCCAGCGGCTTTTCGGCAAAGAAATGGTGCTTTTGGCCTGGGCTATCGAGGACTGCGACCCGTCGGTGATCCCGACGGCGATTAAAAACTGGCTGGGCTTAAGCCCCGAGGAGCGCTGGTGGCTTTTCACCATGACAAATGCGGCTACGGGAGGGCTGAAGGACAAACGGGGCTGGCGCAAGGCAGTAAGATACGCCCTGACTGAAAATCCCGTGGAAGAGTCCAACAGGCAGATGGAGCTTTTCGACCTGCTGATCGGCAGGAAAATTGACGACTAGATGAGGCGGTGTAAAAATGGCTTATTATGATCAATCATTTATAGAGGTGCAATTTCCAGTATCGAAGGTATCCAAGGAAAGCTATAAGGAAAGAAAGGCGGGAAGCGGTCAAACTTTGACGGGACTTGGCAAGTGGTGGGGCAGAAAGCCCCTCATCCTCGTCAGGGCGGCACTGCTCGGGCTTTTAATGCCTGCCAGCAGTAACCCCAAAAAAGATCGGGAAATTTTCCTAAAAATCCTGACCATGGATGAAGAGGGGTTGTGGCTGAGGAAAAATAAACCCATCTCCATACAGGATATATATGACAATCTCACTCCGGGGGAAAGAAAACGGTATTTTGAAGAAAATAACGGTAAGATATCCTACCGAAAAGATATAACCAGGGAAGAAAAGGAGAACCTGCAACGGCTGGTCTTCAACAGGCTGTCTTATGACCAGAAACTAACTTACTGTGTAAGGCCTGAAGAAGTGGACAACCTCCCCGAAACAGAATGGAAAAAGATCAACGAACATCTTGGCACAAACGCCTCAAACCTCCAGGAATTGGTGCAGGAACTCGGCAGGAGAAGGTTCGGCAAAATCCCAGTGGTAGGCGACTGCTTTTGTGGCGGCGGGAGCGTCCCTTTTGAAGCAGCGAGGATGGGCTGTGATGTGTACGCCTCCGATTTAAATCCAATTGCCATGCTTTTAACCTGGGCTGCCCTCAATATCAACGGCAGTTCCAAGGAAGAAATAAAAGAGTTAAGAAAGTTTCAGGAAAAGATTTTTAAACTGGCCGACAAACAAATCACCGAATGGGGGATCGAGCACAACGAGAAGGGGCACAGGGCAAACTCATATCTTTACTGTAACGAAACAATCTGTCCTGAATGCGGCTGGCGCGTGCCCCTGGCGCCTTCTTGGGTGATCGGCAAGGGGACGAAGACGGTGGCTATATTAAAAGAAAACAATGAGCAAGGGTTTGATATTGAAATAAAATCCAATGCAACAAAGGAAGAAATGAAGCAGGCTGAAGCAATGTCTACCATAAAAAATTACAATTTATATTGTCCTCACTGTAATAATCTAACTCCCATACCAAGCATCAGGAAGGATAGGGATGATGGCATAGAAAGGCCTTATAGATATAATATCCCCAATGACTTGAGAAAGTGGGGAAAGAAAGACTGTTGTAGTTTGGAAGATGATATATTTACAGAGAGATTGTATTGCATTAGATATGAAAAAAGCTATATTGACGAAAATGGAAATTTAAAAACAGAAAGATATTATACAG
Source organism: Thermoanaerobacterales bacterium (assembly GCA_012840135.1). GTDB lineage: Bacteria > Bacillota > Thermosediminibacteria > Thermosediminibacterales > Tepidanaerobacteraceae > Biomaibacter. Next base: position 364,873 of record DUMA01000022.1, on the reverse strand, counting down.
CTCCTACTGAAGAGGATATACAGAGGGAGAAAAAGGTTATAGAGTTACTTAGGGAAAGATTCGACGAATGGCAGGAAAAAGGTTATATTCCTGACATGAGAATTGAGCCTGGTTGGAATACAAATCAATTAACTTACGAGAGAGGCTGGACCCATTGGCATCATTTATTTAACCCCAGGCAACTGCTGGTACATGGGCTGCTAATGGAGCTGATTGGTAAGCATGCAAGGATGAAGAAGGAGAAAGTTGTGGGGCTGCTGGGGGTGAATAGGTGTCTTAATTTAAATTCAAAGTTATCCACATGGCATCAATTAAGGGAGACAATTGAACAAACGTTTATTAATCAAGCATTTAATACGTTGTTTAACTATCCAGTTAGAGGATTTAATTATTTATACAATATTTGGTCTTTAGATTTAAAAGCTATGAATTTTGCAAAAAGTATTAAATCATTACCTATTTTAATAGATGCAAGGAATAACAAAGTAGTATCTGAAATCTGGTTCACTGATCCCCCCTATGCCGACGCCATCAACTACCACGAACTGTCCGAATTTTTCCTGGCCTGGGACAAAAAGATGTTGCTTGATGTTTTTCCCGAGTGGTATGCCGACAGCAAAAGGGCCCTAGCGGTAAAGGGGACGGGTGAGAGCTTCAACCAGAGCATGGTGGAGATATATCGGAATTTGGCGGAACATATGCCAGAGGACGGCATGCAAATTGTCATGTTTACCCACCAGAACGTGGGCGTGTGGGCAGACTTGACCCTGATCCTCTGGGCGGCGGGATTAAGGGTTACAGCAGCCTGGAATATTGCCACGGAAACCGATGCCAGTGGGCTGAAGCAGGGTAACTATGTCAAAGGGACTGTGCTTTTAGTCCTTCGCAAACAAACATCAGAAGAAACGGCCTATCTTGACGAACTCTATCCAGAGATAGAACTGGAAGTGAAAAGGCAGATTAACAGCATGCGGGAACTGGATGACAAGGAAGACCCCAACTTCAGCGATACGGATTATCTGCTGGCATCCTATGCGGCTTCCCTGAAAGTATTGACTTCCTATAAGCAGATCGAAGACATCGACGTTAACTACGAGCTTTCCAAGACCAGGACTCCAGGGGAGGAGTCTCCCATAGAGAAGATCATTAACGAAGCGGTAAAAATTGCTTACGATTATCTCACACCCGGCGGTTTTGATACATACCTCTGGAAAATGCTGACACCTGAAGAAAGATTTTATATCAAAGGGCTAGACCTGGAAAAAGAGAGAGTTTACCAGATCGGGGCCTACCAGGAGCTGGCCAGAGGATTTGGCGTGAAAGAGTACAAAGACCTGCTTGCCTCCACCCGCGCCAATCAGGCGAGGCTCAAGACCGCCATGGAATTCGGCATGAAAGGTTTGGGCGGTGCCGAAAGTTTCAGCAACTCCCTGCTCCGCAATGTGCTGGCGGCGCTCCACCAGGCGATCAAAGCCGAAGACACCATGCAGGGCAGAAACTGGCTTAAAAACGAGCTGCCGAACTACTGGAACCAGCGGAATATAATCGTGGAAATCGTTGAATTTATCTCCACTCTTGAGCACATTGAGACCATGCCCCACTGGCAGGATGAAGCAAAGTATGCCAGGCTCCTGGCCGAGCTTGTAAAAAATGATGGGGTTTAATGCATTTTTATTAGCGAGGAAATAAAAATGATATATCGCTATTCTTCAAGAAGAAAAAGATTGGATAAAACTTTTTTGAATGATAAGTTAAAAGTGGCGGTGAACTACGACAGGATTGCAGGCTATTTCAGCTCTTCCATTCTGGAGATCGCAGGGGAAGCCATTGAAGAAATCGAGGGGTGCGTCAGGGTTGTCTGCAATGCAGAGATGCAAAAAGAGGATGTCATCACCGCCACCGCTGCGGTCAATGCCATGCGGCGGGAATGGTGCAGCAAAAAGCCAGAAGAAATATACAGCAGCGCTCCCGAAAGGCTGAAAAAACTTTATACCTTGATTAGAATCGGAAAGCTACAGATTAAAGTAGTTCCCAACGATGTCTTTGGCCTTATTCACGGGAAGGCGGGAGTGATTACCCTAAAAGACGGGAGCAAGACATCCTTTATCGGCAGCGTAAACGAAACCTGCATGGGATGGAAATTGAACTACGAAATCCTATGGGAAGACGATTCCGAGGAAGGGGTAAAATGGGTCCAGGAGGAATTTGACTTTTTCTGGAACAACCCCCATGCAGTGCCTTTGGCGGACTTTATTGTTGAAGACATTAAACGGATCTCCGAGAGGAAGGTTATCTATTCGGTTGACGAGTGGAAGGAAGACCCAGAGCCTGCTTCTGCAGTTGTTGAGGCTCCCGTTTACCGCCAGGAATTGGGCCTGTGGGAACACCAAAAATATTTCGTCAATCTGGCTTTTAATGATCACAAAAAATACGGGGCAAGATATGTGCTGGCTGATATGGTGGGGCTGGGCAAGACGGTACAGCTTGCTCTTTCGGCTCAGCTCATGGCCCTTTATGGTGAAAAGCCCATCCTGGTAATCGTCCCTAAAACCCTGTTATGGCAGTGGCAGGACGAAATATTGAACCTTCTGGATATGCCTTCGGCAGTCTGGAACGGCAGGGAATGGGTGGATGAGAACGGCATTAAATATCCTGCTAACGGCGATGGAGCCATCAAAAAATGCCCCAGGCGGGTGGGGATTGTTTCTCAGGGGCTGATTACCGCCAATTCGGAACAGGTACAACACCTTTTGAATATGGAATACGAATGCGTCATCGTCGATGAAGCTCACAGGGCCAGAAGAAGGAATTTAGGTCCTGGCAAAGAAGAAGAAAAACCTAATCCCAATAATTTACTTAAGTTTCTCATTGAAATCTCAAAACGCACCAAAAGTATGCTGCTGGCCACCGCTACCCCCGTCCAGATGTATCCCATCGAAGCCTGGGATCTTTTAAACATTCTGGCCCAGGGCAGCGATAGTGTGTTGGGCAGTCAGTTCAGCAAGTGGAGAAAATATCCTGCCCGAGCCCTTAACCTGATTATGGGTAAAGAAAGCCTCGACCGCTTTGATAAGGAAAACTGGGAATGGCTAAGGGATCCTTTCCCACCTGCCAATGAGGGGGAGATGACCTTCGGACGCATCAGGCGGCAGCTCGGCATGGCTGATGATGAATTCGTCATCAAGCCAGAGGCGATTGAAGAGTTGAGCGGTCCTGACAAAAGAAGGATTGGGAGGATAATTGACGATAATTTTATTGCCGAACATAATCCTTTTATCAGGCATATTGTACGCAGGACGCGGGATTTCCTGGAAAACACCATCAATCCCGAAACGGGCGAGCCGTATCTGCAAAAGGTAGAAGTGGAATTGATGGGGGAAAGCGATGATGAGGCTATTGTCCTGCCGCCGTATTTGAAAGAAGCCTACGGGTATGCGGAAGAATTTTGCACATTATTGCAAAAGAGAGTAAAAGGCGGGGGGTTTTTGAAAACTTTGCTCCTGAAAAGGGTTGGCAGCACCATCACTGCAGGCAAAAACACCGCAGAGAAAATGCTTTCTAACTGGGGTGAAGTTATCGACGATGAAGACTTTGAAGAAGAGGAGATGGTAGAAGAAAAAGCCCTGCAGAGCGAAATCAAAAACATCACGGATGAAGAAAGAGCCTGCCTGGCAAAATTTATTGAAACCCTTAATGCCAATAAGGAGAAAGACCCAAAATACAAGCTGCTTTTAAAACTTCTCATTGACGACAACTGGATCGAACGGGGCTGTATTATTTTCTCTCAATATTATGATTCTGCCTGCTGGGTAGCAGAGAATTTATCCAACGACCTGCCCAATGAAAAGATCGGTATTTATGCAGGCGGAGATAAGTCAGGAATATTTATCGGCGGCATTTATGAAAAACGGAGCAAGGAAGAAATCAAACAGATGGTAAGAAGGCGGGAACTGCGGGTTTTGGTAGGCACTGATGCCGCCAGCGAAGGGTTAAATTTGCAGACTTTGGGTTCACTGATAAACCTCGACCTGCCCTGGAACCCCACAAGGCTTGAACAGCGCAAAGGCCGCATTCAGCGCATCGGTCAAGTTTATGACAGGGTTTATATCTACAACATGAGATATAAAGGGTCGGTGGAAGACAGGGTGCATTCCCTCCTTTCCGAGCGGCTTGCCAATATTTACGGCATATTCGGACAGATTCCCGACGTTTTGGAAGATGTCTGGATTCACGTGGCATTGAATGATATTGAGGAAGCAAAACGTAAGATCGATGCCATCCCGAGACAGCATCCCTTTGAATTGAGGTATCATAACAAAATGGGAAAAGTTGACTGGGAAAGCTGTGCAAAGGTGCTGGACAGTAAGGAAAAAAGGAAGCATCTGATGCAGGGATGGAAGTAAGATATTTTGCTGATCAAATTTTTCGTGCACCAGATATGGGTGGGTAATTCGGCAGTTGATAACCCGGAGCCTTATTTCATAAAAAATTTTTTAAAACCTATTGACATTATCAATAATGATTATTATAATTAATAATGTAAATCGAAGTTACAAAACAAATTATCATAAATGGAGGTATGCAGGATATGAAAAAATTTGTTTGCACAGTATGCGGTTATGTACATACGGGGGATGGAGCTCCGGACAGGTGCCCTCAGTGTGGAGCCACAGCCGACAAGTTTGTGGAGAAAAAAGAGGAAAAAGCTCTGGCCTGGGCCGATGAGCACAGGATTGGTGTGGCAAAGGGCCTTGACCCTGAAGTGGTTGAAGGATTGAAGGCCAACTTCATGGGCGAGTGCACAGAAGTGGGCATGTATCTTGCCATGAGCCGCCAGGCGGATCGCGAAGGCTATCCGGAAGTGGCCGAGGCTTACAAGAGGATTGCTTTTGAAGAGGCGGAACACGCTGCCAAATTTGCCGAACTTCTGGGAGAAGTTGTAGCCGCCGATACAAAGAAAAACCTTGAGATGAGAGTAGAGGCCGAACACGGTGCCTGTCAGGGCAAGAAAGACCTGGCGACGAAGGCGAAACAGCTGGGTTATGATGCCATCCATGACACCGTTCACGAGATGTGCAAAGATGAAGCCCGCCACGGTGCAGCTTTCGCCGGGCTGCTGAAGAGATACTTTGGGGACAAGTAAAAATCTATCAAAGAAGAAAACAGGATGAAGAGATAAATGCCGAAGGATTGCAATGTTTTTTGTGAACATGCAGGAGAAAGCAAACACCTGTGTGCTGGTACGGTGCCCATATTTTGAAATTTGAGCTCCGATGAATTTGAGATGATCGACAGCCTCCTCAAAAAAAAGGAATACCGGAAGGGCGATATAATTTTTATACCGGGGGACAGGATGGAGCACCTGTATATAGTCCGCTCCCGAGATTTCTCTGGCCATCATGCAGGCCTTGAGCGAACAAAATGTCACATTTGCGGTGTTGGTAGTGTTGCTGCTGGCGGGAATGATCGTCGGGAAAGTGGTGCTGGCTCTCGGCATGCTGGTCCACGAAGCCAGCGTTCTGCTGGTGATACTGAATGCCATGCGGCTGCTGGGATACGGCAAAAGATATGAAAGGATTTAAAAATGAGGCCTTGATAATCTTCGGGATTTATCAGGGCCTGAAAACTTTTTTATATTTTACCCATATAAGGAAGAACTGTTTTTATGAGTTTTATGACCATTTCCAGCTCTTTGGGCGAACACTTGCCGGTCAATTCACTCAGTTCCGCTATTTTACTATGATCTGCGGCTTTGTATGTATTGCGGCCGTCACTTATATAGCAAGCATCATCGGCTGATTTGCCGAAAATCAGGTAATCTAAAGAAACATGCAAACAATTGGCCACTTTAACCAGAACAGGAAGACTCATCTGCCGCTCTCCCCGCTCCAGCTGTCCCACATAATAATCAGAAAGCCCCACGATTTCCGCAAAATCTTCCCGCGAAAGCCCGAACTTTTCTCTTTCTTGGCGAATTCTCTGTCCTATGGCTCTGTTATCTATCTCCGAATGCTTCTCCATTTTGCTCACTCCCCGCTTCTAACTTTATCTTACTTTGAACCGCATCTGAATATGCTATATGCATGTATTTATTATTTGCAAAAGATCTCAATCAAAAAACGCATAATAGGCGGTTTATGCTGAGGTGAACACCGCTTTCGTGCCGAAAGGCATGGAGGCGGTGTTCGCTGTATCTTATCATTGCATTTGAGTATCATTTATTTTATACTCGAAAGTAGCGAGCATTATTCTTTCACGGGTGGAGCATAAAAAATTAAACTTGTGTGATTGAAAAGGTGCAAGGGCCGAGATTATGATATCCCCGGCAAATAAAAACAGGCGGGTGATAGAATGCTTGAAGAATGTATTGATGTTTTAAAAAGGGGCAAGAGGGTCGTTTACATAGCACCTTCCCGGGAACTTATAGAACATGTGAGGCAAAAAATTGCGGAAAGGTTCGGCGGGCTTATAAACATAGATGTCATAGTAATAGATGAAATGGAGAAAAACTGCGCCCGGGAGTTTATGGGTAAAAGAAGGCTCTTGCCGGAAGACCTCGGCATCATGGTTTTAAAGCAGGTCATGGGGAAACTGGCGCACCGGGAAGAAATTAACTTTTACCTGAAAGTTTATACGAGGTACGGATTTTTGCACAGTATGGTGAAAGCCATCAAAAGGATAAGAAGGCAGTACATTTCTCCGGGTGAGTTTTTAAAAAAGGCTCGGGAAGCCGGGGATGAAATCCTTGTTAAAAAAGCAGAAGAAATAGCGGTAATATGTGATGCCTACAGTGAAAAGCTAAGGGAGCTTGGATTTCTGGACCTTGAGGATTTGGCTCTTGTGGCCATGGAGAATGCGGACAAATCTTCATATCTTGACGATGTGGAGCTCATAGTGATCGACGGCTATATCAATCTCGACAGGATAGACCGGCAGCTTTTAAAGAGCATAAAGCAAAAGCGCAGTTTATTAAGGATTATGGGTCATGTGCCGATGAATACGCCTTTTATCGACCGGTTTATAAAGGACGAGATTTATAAGGATTTTGAGGAAATGGGAGCGGAAGTAGTAAAGAAAGATTTTGCAGAGGACGGCATTTTTAAAGAGCTGGCATCATGCCTTTTTACCGGTAATAGACTGTCTGTCTTATCTTCAGATATTAAAGTATTGAATGCTCCCTGTCTGGAGGATGAGGTAAGGCAGGTGGCAAAGATCATAAAATCCATTCTTTTTGAGAACAAGACCATCCCTGAAAAAATAGCGGTAATCACCGCAGATATGGAAAGTTATGGGGATTGCATATCGGAAGTATTTGAAGAAATGAACCTTCCCACGAATCAGGGAAGGTACTTAAAGCTTTCAACGGTGCCTGTAATAAGAGACCTTTTTATAAATCTTTCCACCGCTGAAGGTGATGTGCAAAAGGTTTCGGACCATGCTGCAAAATTGATGGAAATGGCAGACAAACTCAATATAAAGCAAAAGCTGAACGAACTGTATAAGAATAAGACGATATCTTCCTATATATTCATAAGGGACCTGAAGGCATATATTTCATTCATGGAAATACTGAACGACATAAAGCGGGAATATGCCGGGTTCGATGAGGAGATCCCCTTCGAAGATTTTCTCGACACAGTTAAAAGAAGGATAGAAGAGACCACCATCTCCGTAAGGGGCAGGAACCCTGCGGGCATAAAGATACTGGATCCCGATCTTTTAAAAGGAACCGTCTATGACTATGTGTTTTTTCTGGGATTAAATGAGGGGATTTTTCCGAGGATCCCTGCAAAGGGCGGGATTTTTACGCCCCATGAGAGAGAACTGCTTTTTAAACTTGGAGTGAATCTCGAAAGTCCCGCATGGGAACTTTCCAGAGAAAAGATAAGGTTTATTCTCAGCGTCGCCTCGGCGCAAAAGGGGCTTTACTTGAGCTACAGGAATACTGATGAAGATGGAGGCTATCTCATAAAATCTCCTTTTCTGGAGGAGCTCATCTTTGTTGTAAATCTTGACCGTGACAGTACATCCATTGCCGGGCCAAGGAATATGAGACAGAGGTTTGCATTAAAAGCCGGCGATGTGTGGAGCCTGAAAGAGGCAGTAGAAATGGCGGTGCTGGAAAGATACGTCCCTTTAAATGCGAATGATTCCCGACAGCCGGCTCACGAACTCATATATGATGCCTTGAAAGGGCGGGCCGGGTGGCTTTCTGCTGTGGATATGGCGCACGGGATTGAAGAAAAGAGAAATTCACCCGAATCCTCCAATTACAACGGAAGGGTAGGGCCCGGCAGGGTTTTCAGATTCAATGAAAACTATTATTTTAGCCCTTCACAGTTAAACAGTTTCAATCTTTGCCCCTTCAGGTATTTTGTAGAGCGGGTGCTGGGAGTGACTGTCGAGGATGACGAGGAAACCGCATTTGCCAGGGATAAAGGGAATCTATACCATACCGTACTTAGAAAATATTACGAAGGTTATGAAAATGCACTGGAATTTGATGAGCAAAGACTCATCCGAAAAGCTGCAGAGGCCTTTGCCGATGCGGGCCTTGGAGATGATGACATAGCTGGTATTATATATAAGAAGGAGATAACGGACGTTCTGAAAAATTTTTTAACAAGAGATGCTTCATATCTTTCGGAATACTTCCGGCAGACGGGCAGGCTGCTAAAACCCTATTACCTGGAAAAAGCCTTTTTCGATGAAAGTATTTTCAGCGGGTTTAAAATCTGTGCGCGGGTTGACAGGGTGGATCTGGAATATGATGGCGGACGTCCTACGGGTAGATTTGTGATATACGACTATAAATCAAAAGCCAGACGGAACCTCAGGAAATGCCTTGAAGATAAAGATTTTCAACTAATTGTTTATTACCATCTGGCAAAGAAGGAATTATCAAAGGAATTGAACATGGTTCCCGAATGCATTGCCCTTCTTTATTATGATATAGAAAACGCAAAATCTGAGGGCATAATTGTGGAGGAAGAAAAGAAAAGGCTGGGGAAAAAGGGGAACATAGACACGATTTCCCGCAGCAATTTTGAAGTTGTGATGGAGCATTTTAAAAATCTCGCTGTGCACATGCTCCGGGAAATAAGAGAAGGCAATTTTATGCTGCCCAAAAGATGTTTTTTTACAAATGCCTTTACCACCTATAGTTGCAAGTACATGAGCGTGTGCAGGTTCAATGAGGAATAAAATCCGGATTACGTGACTGTAATGGTCAATGGTGAACCAAAAGAGGAGAACAAAGAGGATGTGATTTTATGGACCTTCAAAAAATCATGGAGAAATATGGTGTGAATGATGAACAGGCCAGAGCCCTGGACATAGATAAGAATATCGCCCTCCACGCTGGGGCCGGCTCGGGCAAGACGAGGGTGCTCTCCAGAAGGTTTTTGAGGCTTATGCTGGAAAGGGATGCGGATGTGGACAGCATCGTGGCCATCACTTTCACCAACAAGGCTGCCCTGGAGATGAAGGAAAGGATTAGAAGTCTGGTAAACGAGATGCTTTTAAAGGAAAGGGATCCTGAAACTGTACATAAATTGAATAAGATTAAGGAAGATATTCAGGCAGCCCACATAAGCACCTTCCACAGCTTTTGCGACAGAATCCTAAGGGAAAACTGCCATGTGATAGGCCTGGACCCCATGTACCAGGTCATGGAGGAAGTGGACAGGGAGACAGTAGGTGCGATAATCGCTCGAGATGTAGTATCAAAGATGCTGGCTGACATGAGTTTCAAGGAGAAGTTCGAAAAGCTCTTTGAGCTTTTCGGCACCGATTATTATTACATGGGAAATCTTATAAGAGATATAAAATATCTCTCTGATAGATTGAGACAAAAGGCTATCGGCATGGATGAAATAGTCCGAAAGACCGAAAAAAATATTTCCAGATTTTATATACAAAATGCCCTGGAATGTTTTGGTGATGCGGATTCGCTGGAAGAAATAGAGCTGTTTATGGTTGAGATGATGGAAAAAGTGGGCGAGAGATTTGAGAAATACAAGATTGACAAAAATCTGGTGGATTTTAATGACCTGGAGATTTTTACGCTGAAACTCCTGAAGGATGAAAGAATCAAAAATCATTACCGGCGAAGATTTAAATATTTTCTGGTGGATGAATTTCAGGACACCAACGATGTACAGAGGGAAATCCTTTACAGTTTGATTCTGGAAAACGGCGAAATACCGCCCGGTCATCTTTTCATAGTAGGGGATGTAAAACAGTCCATTTACGGTTTTAGGGGAGCGGATTATGAGGTTTTCAATTCCGTCACCGAAAAGATAAATGAAAACGGTAAAAAGCTAGAGCTTTCCACGTGTTACCGCAGCCATCCGGACATTGTAGGTGTGATTAATAAAATATTTGGCAATTTGTTTGTATCCTATGAACCCTTGAAAATTTCCGAAGGACATCAGGGCCGGGCCCGTGTCGATGTGTCTCTTTTAAAAAAAGAGGAAAAAGAGGATGACCTGTGGAAAAGGGGCAAAGTGGTCTTAAAATCGGGAAGTCCGGAAGAGGTGAAAAATTTTCTATGTGAACTTTCAACAAAACAGGCTGACGATGATGTGGGCAACATCAGGACTATAGAAGCCGAAAGGCTTGCAGAAAAGATAAAAAACCTTACGGGTACAGGTTTTAAGTACAGGGATATGGCCGTCTTATTAAGATCCAGGACAAATCTGTCATATTATGAAAGGGTGTTCAACCGGGAAAACATTCCTTACTGTGTCATAGGCGGGATCGGCCTTTTCGATAAACAGGAGATAGTGGATTTAATGAATATATTAAAATGCATATACGATCCCGGCGATAAATTGGCACTGCTGGGAACTCTGAGAGCTCCTTATTTTGGCGTGCCCGATGATATAATTCTTGATATCTTTGATAAATTGGATGATGAAGGCAAAGTGGAACAAGCAATGGCGGCCCTTGATAAGACAGAAGCTGAAGCGATAAAATCGGCATTGAACAATCTTGCCAAGATGAGGCGTTTGTCCGAATATCACAGTGTCTCGGATTTAGTAAAAATGATCATTGATAGTTTTCATATAAAAGAGGTTCTGCTTTCTCTTAAAGATGGCATTAAGATGTACAGGAATGTAGAAAAGTTCATGAGTATCGTCTGGGAGTTTGACAGCAAGGATATCTACTCTCCTGAAGATTTTCTCGAATATATCCAGAACCTGCGGGAAATTTCCGAAAAGGAGGCCGAAGCGGATCTGGATACCGAAGACAGCGATGCGGTAAAAGTCTTAACCATCCATGCATCAAAGGGCCTGGAATTTACGGCTGTATTCATACCCGAGATAGGGCGGGATCTTGCATATAATACCGTCCGAAATAAACCTCACTTTTTACTGGATGATGAATACGGCGTCATTGCAAGATATGACGAAAAAATTACAGGGCTGAAGGGAGCACAGAATAAACTGTACGATTATGTTAGGGAGCGGACTTTGCAAAAGGAGCTGGAAGAATCCAAAAGGATATTATATGTGGCCGCCACCAGGGCAAAAAGGTACCTGTGCTTTATAGGAGAGGACGTGGAACTGAAAGATGATGACAGGCTGGACAGATTCGTGAAAATGTTGAAATGCGCATTGATGGGCGACGGGCAGATATCATTTGTGGAAAATGACGTAAAGGGTAAGAGAACAGATAAAGCAGAATCCCGGTGCTCGGAACATGTCAGCAATATTTTTCCCGACGGTGAACAGTTTCCGGCCTTTCTTCAGAGGCTGGATTTTGCCCCGGATTATAAAAACAAATCTTCCATCAGCATAAGCAGGTATTTTACCCTTATCTATTGCCCCAGAAAGTTTTTTTACATATATAAGGCTGGGATTGATGGCTCTCATTTTGAGATGGAGGATGAAGCTCCAGGCTATGTAGATGAATTTGCTGCCATGCCATCGGGCAAACTGGAAGGCTTGGTGAAAGGGCAGATGGTGCACCGTATTCTGGAAAAAATAATAGAAAGCGATGCCGATGTGGAAGAAGTGGTAAAACAATATGCTGGGTTTGCAGCAGAGGATGAACTGCGGGAGATAAAAAGGCTGGTACAAAACTTTAAAATCGCTGAAGCTGAGTATGAAAAAAGGATTTCCGGCAGGAGAGTTAAAACCGAAAGGGAAATACCCTTTGCAGTGCCGCTTTTTGCAGGCGGAGGTAAAACCGTGTACGGCATAATAGACAGGCTGGATATATATGAAAACAACAGTTCAGTGGAGGGCTACCTGATCGATTACAAGACCAACAGGATAAAAGACCAGCAGGATATGGAAAGATTGATGGACCATTACAGAGCTCAGTTCATGATCTACAGTCTCGGATTTGAAAGGCTTTATCCGCAGATTTATGGCGGAATTCGCCTTGCGGGCATGTTCATATTTTTCCTCGATGCAGGTAAAGCAATCCAGGTTCACTTCAGCGGTGAGGAGAGGGAAGAATTTTTATGCCGTTTGAGCTCCACCATGGATTTTGTTGAAAGTCATGACGATATGGAAGATTACAGGTGCAGGGATGGATGTGACTACAAATGTGAATATGCCTTTCTGTGCAGGTGATATACAATTCATTTTTAATATTCTAAATTTATTAGCAGGATTTTTGAAAAATTTGTCTAATTTTATATTGAAGAGGAGGGGAGATGAGTTTGAAAAATATTTTTACAAAATTCAGGATTTATACTTTATTTATCGCTCTATCTTCAATGGTGGCCTTTTTTGCCGTAAAAGCTGCGGGACTGCCGGAGTATTTTTTTGAAGCGGTTATATGCGTGTATCTTGCGTCGACACTGGTCTTGCAGGACATGCTGGTAAAATGCATTGTGCGATTCGATTCATACATAAGAAAATCGATGACAACATCTTCGGAAGATGCGGGTACAGACAGGAGAGGTTTTTTTATACTTGAAGAACTGGCTCAAAGCATGAAGGAATTCATAGATAGGGTTAAAGTCATAAAGCGCGAATTAAAAATAGTGTCAGAACAGGCCGTATATTTGTCCGACCAGCTTTCCAGAAGTGTAAAGGATGCGGACGGTTCGTACAAGCAGATAGTGGAATCCATACAGAGCGTGGCCGGCGGAGCCGAGCATCAGGCTACACTTTCCGTCGAGTCAAAAGAGAGGCTGTCGGATTTGCTGGAAAAATCCAACGACACCCTGGCAAAAGCCCGGAAGGCCGGAGAAGGGTTTAAGGCATTGCTGGGTGTTTTGAATAGTTCTTCCGAAACGGTAAAGCTTCTTATAGAAAACATAACGGCCAGCGGCAGGCAGAACGAAGCCTTTGCCAGAGATATGAGCGAGCTTACTGAAAAGAGCAGAAAGATAGGCGATATAACGGCCTCTGTGGAAAAAGTGGCAGAACAGACGAACTTGCTGGCTTTAAACGCCGCCATTGAAGCGGCGCGGGCGGGAGATCAGGGCCGGGGGTTTACGGTGGTGGCCCGGGAGATAAGAAAACTGGCGGAAGAATCGAAGGTGCTGGCCAAGAACATCGGAGAAATTCTCGGAGAGATGGTGGAAGACATTAACAAAAACCTTGAGAATACGGAAAAAAATTTGCACCGGTCGAAGAAAGATGTAGCTCAGGCACAGCAGACCAGTGCCTCCCTTGAAAATGTTTTTAACACTACCCATGAACTGGAAAAGGGAATAGCGGAAATAGAACAAAATGCATTCGTCCAAGCCCAGGAAGTCACAAAGATTGTGGATTCCTTTAACGGCATCGTAAGCGTTACCGAGGAAACCTCAGCAGCCTCTCAGGAGGTGGCGGCAGCCAGTGAACAGCAAAAAGCCGCTATGGAAGAACTTTCGCACATGGCATCATATCTTAAAGACACTCAGATGAGGTTAAACGAAATAATCAGGAGTTTCGGGAATGATATTACCCTGACGGATGACAAGAAAAAGGCAATAGACAACCTTCTTGATGTCTTGCGGCAACTGGCGGCGTCAAGAGAAATCTGGTCTATGGAAAAAAATGAACACAGGAAGGCATTTGAGAGGATTCAAGCGGTTCATCCCGAGTTTCAGATTCTTTATTCTGCTGCAAAAGGAAAGCTGTTTTATATAACCCGAGAGGTCGATATAGAAGACATTTCCTTCCGGCCGTGGTACTGTGAAGCCATTAAAGGCAACTATTATGTTTCGGAACCGTACATACCGGTCGGGACCGATGATACATGTATTACCATCTCGGTGCCAATAGTGAATGACAGGAAGGAGACGGTTGGAGTTTTAGCGTCGGATATAAGGTATCAGTCACTTGGTAGTTGAGGGGAAATGCGCCTTTCAGACCGTTGACAAACTCACTTAGCCCGCATGTATTATGGAGGGATTTGTTTCTCAGATGCCGGTAGCTCTGCTGCCGCAAACGGCGTGCGAGCGTGTCCGTAGCAAATATCATGCGGGCTTTGTCTACAAGCTGAAAGGCGCAAAATGTGCAAAATGCGCCTTTTTTATCATCCTGCTTTCTTTTCGGCTTTGGCATCGGTTGAAGTGCTTGCACTTTCTGATATACCGGATTTTTCGCCGGAGCTTTCAAGTTTTGAATGCTTTTTCTCATCTTTATGGACGTAATCAGTAATATGGAAGCCCGAACCTTTGAATACAAGACCCACATTGGAGCTGATGAGCCTTTTTACAGGCCTGCCACATGTGGGGCATGCGTTCAGAGGGGCATCTTTTATGGACTGTTCCTGTTCAAAGTCACCGCATTGTTCACATCTGTATTCGTAAGTTGGCATGTTCATCCCTCCGTTTGCCATATTGTGTTAAAATGAATATCAAAATTTATACAACATTTTATATACAACTTTTCTCGAATATTGTCAAGACCGCTCAGCGTTTATTTTACCCTAGGTACATCAAGATGGGTAAATATTGGTTAAGCTATAAGAAAAGGTGACTTTTTCTCAGGATAAAACTACCTCTATTGGGGTGACATTTTCACAAGGCCATATTGAGCCAGCTCTGCTCCCGTTATTGTTTCCATATCACCTTCAGCATGCTTTATGTCCTTTACCCACACTTCACATCCCTGGAAGGGGTTTGCAGTACCAAGATACAGCTTGCCATCTTCGCTGGGCAATAAATTTCTCAAGCCATAGTTATAGGGGTTGCCCAATCCATCCAGGGTCACAGCTTTCCAATCCTCTCCATTTTCAGAGACATACAGGTCAAATCCTAGATTCTCGCTAAAATCGCCATGAGGACCCTTAAATAATTTAAACAGTGGAAGCAGTGGCTTTAAATTATATTCCTGTATTAAGTTGATGATATTGGAAGGATCTACAAACCAGGCTAAAACAGCCGGCAGCAAGCCCTTATTGACTGTAACTAGAGATGTAATTAAAGGCGGAAGCAGGTCGGACCAGTCCCAGGTACCCAGGTAGAACCGGTTCCCAAACTGTTTCAACTGCCAACAGTAACCATTGGAAATATCTCCGAAGCCGGATACATATTTACCTTTGTTCCTTTTGCCTGTGACGGAATTTGTAGGCAAAACAGGCTCTCCTCCAACAATAACCTTCCACTCGTCATGACGGTTTATCCGGATAAGGTCAAAAGGTTTTGGAGGAACAATTTTTCTGGCTGAATCAACACTTGAAATAGCGAATGTAATAGCTGTACCAACATATATATTATCTTGGAATACCCCCATACTTAACGGAATTTCATTTAATCCGTCTCCGGCCCCCTTATCTACCACCAACTTCCACCCGTCCATCTGTGGTTCCAGTCCTTCTGTCCTCCAGACTTCAAAGCCCCCCACCGGTGACGTTCCCACATAGATATGGCCGTTGAAGCTTACCATGGTGACGATTCCGCCTCGAGGATTCCTGTCGGGGTCTCCTTGTGCACTGACCAAAGTCCATCCGTTTTTTTCAGGGTCTTCACTGACATAAAGTAACGCGTTCCCTGCTACGGGATCCCCTAATACCCCCATATACAACTTTCCATTATGCTCTATCATCGCCCTGGTAGACGTTCCTTGAATATCAGTTACCAGAGGTGTCCACTGAACACCATCTAGAGATTTTAGAATAACAATCTTAGGTTGGATAGTATAACCAACGGCATATAAGGCTGTCTCGCCTCGGGGTGTTGTGTAGCGGATTATAAAACGGAAACCGATGATACCCAATTGGGGAGGCGCTTTATACACCCTTTGCCACCCCTCAGAACCGTCCTTTTTATACCTCCAGATTTCCGCATTCATATCCACATTCTGGGGAACAAACTCCGGTGGTACCTGAAGTCCCGGAAATGTTCCCACCTTAATAACCGAAAACACTATATTCCTCCCTGTACCCACATATATATAATCTCCCATTTCTTCCATAGACCAAGCATAGTTGTTCTGTTTTGCATTATCCAGATTCGTACTGTCAAAACCATTGACTGGAGTAATTTTAACAAAGTTGTTTGACATAAATATCCCCCTTTCATTTATTTTCTAATACATGATATTAATGCAATACCGATGATGCTTACTCATATGTGAAATAATAGATGATATAAATCTCTGATTTTTCTCTACATAACCATACAACTTCCCTAGTTCGGCAGCAGTAAGGCCTTTTAAAAATCTTTGTTTGCTGATTTTATGGCCCAAAGTATCTTCAGGGTAGTTTTCATATCTATAGTAGTGATTAATTTTTTGAAATAAAACTATGGAATTATCGCATTTTGTTCCTGCGGCAACTGGGGAACGGTTTAGTGCAACAAATTAATATCATGTGTTACTTCTTAGACAATGTAATGATTTCGGTTCGATTCCGGTTCCCGGCACCACTTTTATTCATTACATTTTCAGATAATTCATTTACGGCTGCAGGATGGTCACCAGAAATTATATTTTACAAGCACCCACCGTATTTTATCCTGCAAAAAAGACGCTTCGCATAACATCTCCTGACCGCTATTGCTCATAACCTGTAACTTAAAATGTTGTATATTTCCGTGCTCCCAGCTGTGATAAGACCATGAATCTTGTACCCGTGTCACTCTGTAATGGCGACTGCCGTAAATAAAACTGGTGGGTGTTACTTTACCGTCAGGGTTAAAGCCCGCTATGAGTCTAATAGGTTTGTTTATTAGTTTCATATACAATTTCACCAACCAAGCGAACTAATGTTCGCCTATAATTATATATCGGAATCAGGCAAATATCAATGAGATTGTATTAAAAAAACCCCTCTAAATTTGCTTTCAATTTTTGGAGAATAATTGTTTTATACTTACGATGTAATAAAATAATAGAAAAATTTAGCAGGAATTTTAATAAAGTTATAGAAAAATACAATAGTGATATACCGGTTTAAAAACTCACCTGTTCAAGACGGGACAGGATTCTAAAACGCAAACAGTGATTATGTGAGGTATATAAAATATCATCCTAAATAATCCGTATGTTAAACAAAACAATGTCGAGTAATGTGTCTTGGAAAGGAATGAATTCTTTATGAGAAATTTATTTCTAAAGATTTACGTAGACATTATGGATTTTCAAAGTGAAATCTTTGATTCAGAAAGCAAACTTATAAAAACATATCAGTATCATTTGATAAATTGAATGAGAATATAATAGACCAACTTTATTTAGACACTCTTAAGGTAAAAGGTGATTGGATGGATTTTAGTTATGAGTATTTTAATAATAATTATTATGTAAATATAAATTTAATCTTTACTCATAAAAATTTGGTTAGAGAAGATAATGTATGATTACAGTGTAAAAAGTCCCTCTTCTTAATCCCGTTTCTAAAGCAAAAAAGTGAAAAATAAATAATAACTATCCCAAAAAGTGATAAAGTAACCAATTTATCGTGATTAATAGTAAAATATATAAGGACAAAGTCAAATATGATTAAAACTAACCAATAATCACGATAAACGGGGTGTAAAACATGTTCAGAGAAAATATAGACCATCTTCAGGGCTGTTTATTTGAAAGTACTAACTGGATGAATCCCGGAATAAAAGCTAAACTGGATAAATCA
Organism: Thermoanaerobacterales bacterium; assembly: GCA_012840135.1. Classification (GTDB taxonomy): domain Bacteria; phylum Bacillota; class Thermosediminibacteria; order Thermosediminibacterales; family Tepidanaerobacteraceae; genus Biomaibacter. The sequence goes on along the minus strand of DUMA01000022.1, from coordinate 346,843 downwards.
TGGGCTCCCATATTCTACAAATATGTCTTTTGCAAAATTGATGAAAAGCACTTTGCAGTACTATATAGCGATACGGGAAGACCAAACTTTCCGGTAAATATAGCTCTATCCCTGGAATACATAAAGCATCTAAAAAACTACTTCGATGATGAACTCATAGATAATTTCAACTTTAACTATCTTGTAAACTATGCCGTGGGAATCCGAGTGTTGGGAGAGCTTAACTGGCTGAAAAAACCCTGTATGATTTTAGGTCGAGAATATATCAATACCTTATAAAACACCCCGAACAGGAAAATTTAATCTTCGGGCGGTAAAGTCAATACCTGAAGATAAACTTACAGAGAGCCTAAAAGAAATCCTAAAGCCTGAATTTAAAACCCAGACCATATACAGGTCAAAGCCTTCAGAAAATGAAAGCAAGCTTGAAATGCTTTTAAACCTCTGCCTTGAAGCAAAAAATATAATAGAAAATTTACCCGGCATGGAGAATTCGGATACATTAAGGATACTTGCAAGATTCCTATCGGAACAGGCATCATATGATGAACAAACAAAATGCGGTATAACAGTAGGTTTCAAAGTGCTGGCCCAGAACTTTAAGCGGTTTGCCAGATATATGTTGGAGCAATCCAAAAAGGTTGCACCAAAGGCCCGAGGGACAAGTATGCCCATTTTATCCCAATAAACGGTAGGAATCCACAAAAAAGTGATATGTAGTAGATACCCTGATATGTGTATTATGGTGTTTTATTAACACTTCTTCCTTTGAGGAAGCTGTATGTGAAGCCGCCAATCTTGGAGGAGATACAGATACAATTGCGGCTATAACTGGTGGAATGGCTGGGGTTTACTACGGGTCTAATGCCATTCCCGATAGATGGAAAAATAAGATATTGATTAAAGACAAATTAACTTCAATCGCACAACGGATTACAATATCAGAAAAGTTAAAATAACGATATCATTGGAATTATCATTAATATATGTATCACATAAGGTCTCATATGTGTGTCCGAATTAAAGAAGAATCTATCTAAGCAGTTGAAAGAGTGCTCATAAAACTTAAAAAACCGGAGGTGATAGGGTTGTATGCCGCTGAATTACACGGAAAGCTTCCTTTAAAAAGTACTAATAATAATGAAGATACTAAAAAAGATACTAAAGACCTTGACAGAATGGAAGACATTTTAACTTCCAATGTCTTTTCTTTTTTTAAATATGCAAACCGAAAGATTTTTCTAAAAGAATATCTTAAAACATTAGGTTTTAAAGTAACCAATCAGGAAGCCATAGATGCAGAATTTAGATTCTGGCCGCGATATGATGATAACACAGAACCGGACCTAGTGATACTAATTGGAAATTATTATCTGCTTGTAGAAGCAAAATACTTTTCCAACTTTGGGAAGGAAACAACAAAGAATGAAGCTCAGTTGATAAGGGAAATTAAAGAAGGTGAGTCAGAGGCTAAAGCTTATAATAAATACTTTAAACTTATTGCCATTACCGCTGACCATATTTACAAAAAGTATAAATTTGAATCCGTTCCACCAGATTTTCAGAATTATATAAAATGGACAAACTGGCAACAAGTCTCCTCTTTTTTAGAGGATATCCTAAATAGCAGCTTAAATTTACCCAGGAATGAACGCGAGTTTGCTCTTGACCTTTACACACTGCTGGACAAGAAAGGTTTGCGAGGGTTCAAAGGTTTTAATATCCTAAATATTTTCGACCCGTTTCAAAAATGCCTTAACCGCATCTTTTTTGAAGCGGCAACTGCTAAATTCCGCGGAGCATTTATCGGTTTTTTAAAAAGCTTATACCTTCCAGGAACACTCTACTATTGTCCAAAGAACATCTTTTTCTCCCGCCGTCATATCAATTTTAGCTCTTTGTTGCAATCAGGAAAGTTAGATCCTTTTAAGAATAATATCTTTTTTGAAGGGAAAGGGAGTGGGAATTATGACAAATAAAGAGGAGATTATCCGGCAGACAGCTTTGGCTTTTGATTTCATTCAGAAGCTATACCTTGAAGTTTCTTACTTGATCAAGGAAATTGAAGGCACCCTTGGGGAAGAAGAAGAAAAATTTGTTATCGGCAAACCGTCAGGTTATGGGATCAGCACCCGGAGTTCTACAGGGTTAGAGGCCAATAATGTACCCCTTTGGCTTTTGAAAAAGTTTGCCGTGTTTTTCGTTCCAGAAGAAAAAACAAAGCCTGGTGAACGCGGGCAAACAATTACTGAGTTAGGCGATGACTTAAGAGTCCTATACCTGAGAATTATGCTCAATGATAAACACATCGACGAGCCGATCATTTATTCAGGTGTCTTATATAATATTAATAAAAAACCTCAAGTCAAAGGGTTTAACAAGTTTGAAAACATCATGGGACATATTGAATACAATGATGATAAGGTCTTTAAGGACCCCGAAAACATTGATTATAATGATGTATACATAAGCTTTCAAGGAAAATTAATTAAGAACAATTTATATGACATTAATGATAGTCAAACCCTTTACGACAAGATTATCAAACCATCACTAGAGCTTTATCGTAAATTAGGGTGAAAACTTTGAACAACCCTAAATGAAACTAGAGCAGGTGCTATCTAATGATAAAAGTTTTTTCATACTACCGCTCTCTAGACTAATTGTCAGTAGAGTAGTAGAAATTTATAAATTATTTCATGTCAAAGCTTGAATGGAGAGTAGTTTCATAAAATCCGGCTTTACAGGACTAAGTTATTATATTATAAGTACCTACCGCATTTTATCTTGCAGAAAAGCCATTTCGCATAGCATCTCCTGACCGCTATTGCTCATAACCTGTAACTTAAACTGTTGTATATTTTAGCGTTACCAACTGTGATGAGGCCATGTATCCTGTACTCGGAGTATTCCGGCTAAAGTTATTAGTTTTATTCCTGAGAAGGTAAAAAAATACATAGACAGCTTAAAGCAAATACAAATTTTATAAAAATAAAACTTTAAGAAATATAAAAAGTTATGGTTAATAGCCTATTTTTTTGCATTACTGCCTTATATGGTATGTTAAATATAAGGGAATATAGGGAAGATAAGGAGGTTGATCTCATGATTAAAAAATCTATAACATTGATTCTAACATTGACCTTTGCTTTCGTGGTAACAGTTTACGGCGCCGGAAATGAATATACCGTGTGAGAAATTACTGGGCGACGGAAGCCATCAAATGGGCTGCAGAAAAGGGTATAGTGAAAGGATATCCTGACGGCACATTCAAACCTACAAAAAGCGTCACCAAAGCGGAATTTGCGGCCATACTGGCAAGGTGTGTAGCAAACACGGAAAAAACAAAAATAGATCAGAGGCAAGAAGGGAAACACTGGGCGCAATCCATATACGATGAACTTGATCGGTGGGATCTTCCCCTGAAAGGATACGGCTATGACAAGGTTAAGGATGCGCCAATCACTCGGGGTGATGTGGCCGGGGTAATAGCGTCAAGAACGGTTTTAACCTGACCGAACGCCAGGCAGTCTACTATATGTATGAGAATGACCTGTCAAGCGGCATGACCCCAGGCAGAATGACATTTGAATCGTACGGCGTTGATGAACCACTACAGAGGGATCATATCAGACTGACGCCAACGGCAACGAATTGCCTTCATTCGGAGGTATATTTGGTTTTACACAACAGGAAATAGAAGTGAATAAGCGTTTATTATTTGAAGAATGGCTGCCCTTAACAAGATATATTTGCCTTTTATAGAGGATTTTGCTACAAGGGCAAATTTCATAAAATGGAATAAATTGTAACGTTGGCAATAAGTATCTTGTTCTTTCTAAATTTTAGCCAATAGATATTAATGAGAATATAGAAGATGTCATTGTAAATCCTTTTGAAGTACGTGCAAACTATTTGTTATATCATTTAAGTTGAAGACAGACTCTAATACTTAGATATAAACAAATAAGTAAAATAAAGGTGAGGATGTTTATGGCAAGGATTGCTTTGATTTCATGCACAAGCAATAAAAAAGCATATAAATGTCCGGCAAGAGACTTGTATTCGGAAAGCCCGCGGTTTCGGTTGGCATATGCTTTGGCAAAGCTTGTCGCAGATAAGATATTTATTCTTTCTGCAAAGTATGGCTTAGTACCGGAGGATATGATTATTGAACCTTATAACGAAACCTTAAAAAATAAAAACGTCCAGGAACGGCGAGAATGGGGAGACATGGTGTTAAACGAATTACGAAAAGTTTCCGACTTAGAACGCGATGAGTTTATTATTTTGGCCGGCGAAGTTTATCAAGAAAATCTTATGGCCTATTTGGTTCATTTTTGGCTTCCTCTCAAAGGCAAGAGGCAAGGAGAAAGGATTCCAGAATTGGAGAGACTTATTGCGCTTGAAAGAGAATCAGACAAAGTGATAGTTCTTCATATGCTTTTTAATGGTCTACAGCGTTTGGATTGGACGATGATAAATCGGATTCCTTATAAAAATGGCATATACATCATGTTTGAAAAAGGCGAAAGCTACCATGGCATGGACAGGATAGTTCGCGTAGGTACTCACTCGGGACAAGACCGTTTGTTGAAAAGATTAAGAGACCATTTTTTAGAAGAGGATGCTGATGGCAGTATTTTCCGTAAAAACATAGGCCGTGCTTTTTTGAAAATGACTTCGGACCCATATTTACAAGTGTTGGAAATTGATATGCACAAATCAAAAAATAAAAGAAACTATGGGCACTTAATAAATGAAGGGTTTGAAACTGAACTTGAGGCAAAAATTAGCCGATATTTAAGGGACAACATCACGTTTGTCTGTTTTCCGGTTGATGAAGAAGCTGAGCGGTTGAGATTAGAAGAAGGTATTATTGCAACCCTCAATAGGGATCCATCGTTTGGACCGAGCAACAACTGGCTAGGCTTAAATAATCCTGCCTCAGAAATCTCGAGCAGCGGTCTTTGGAATAAACAGGGCTTGAAGGGGCAGCCATTATCTGATGAGGAATTAGAGCGAGTTAAGTGGCTTGCCAGATTTGGAAATGATAGCTACATAAAAAATATGGGGAGAGAGGCAGGATTGCAAAGGGCGGTGAATTGTTCCAGAAAGGCTAGAGAATCTCCTGATTTGGAGCGGAAAACGGCTGACGATGTAAGGCAGTACATTGAAAAATTGTTGCAGGAAGCAAAGATAAGAGGTGAAGATTATATTGATTTAGTTTCAGGAGATATTCATAAGCAGATGGGTATGAAAAACAGGATGCCACAGGTATGCAGAATTATGTATGAGAAAATGCAAGCAGGAGATGAGTTGATCCATACAACACCTAGTGGCATGAGTTCGACAATAAAGATTAGGTATTACCTAAGACCAGCCACCAAAGGTAATGACATTTAAGAGACTTTTTCAAAGCCAATGATAACCAAGAAAGTAAAACTCCTACGGTAATATATTTTCCATGTTAAGATTTAAAAGCTGAAAGCAAAAATCTATTTTCTTTCATTCAAATATAAAAGGGTGTGCTAGTAATGTCAAACGAAAGTTGGGTGTTAGAACGTACCTTGGGCGGAAAAGCTAAAGAATTTTACTGGAGGATCGACGATGAGGGTAATATCTACATAAAACGAAAATTTAAGAATATGAAAAAGCCTTTAGAAGATGAGATTTCAGTTGAACAACTTAATAAGCTTGATGAGTACTTAAGTGACGGTGAGTGGAAATCTCTTGCCAATAACGTTGCTAAGCTTCGGCGGAAAGAAGAGAAAAATGGTATTGGGAGATTTATTTACGAAAACTTCGGGATGAACGAAACTCGTGCGCAGCTTTCAAGCCATTTGGGGGCTATATTTTCTAATTCTGGAGCATGGCTATATAATGGCAAAAAAATGAATATGGAATTTAAGAGAAATACCTATAACTGGGTAAAGGTAGTTAAAGACTATTATTATAGAAAAAAGACTGATTGAGAAGTATTGGCAGTAAAGTGATATCTTCCCTTCAAAAAAATCTTTACCACCCGCAATTAAATTTTTACAAGCACCCACTGTATTTTATCCTGCAAAAAAGCCGCTTCGCATAACATCTCCTGACCGCTATTGCTCATAACCTGTAACTTAAAATGTTGTATATTTCCGTGTTCCCAGCTATGATAAGACCATGAATCTTGTACCCGTGTCACTCTGTAATGGCGACTGCCGTAAATAAAACTGGTGGGTGTTACTTTACCGTCAGGGTTAAAGCCCGCTATGAGTTTAATAGGTTTGTTTATTAGTTTCATATACAACTTCACCACACCGTCCCTATAGTTATATTTTCGAAACATCTCCACGCCATACAGCGGAATTACTGAACAATTTAAGACCCGTAAGTAAGGGAACTGAAAGATAAGCAGAAACAAGCTCCTCCGGCAACGTGCCGGTAGTATAAATGATTTTCCAAGTTATAAGTCATTTTTTAAAGGGCTGGATGATTATATAAAATTTTATCTTTGCGAAAGGCCACACGAATCCTTGAATTATATGGCACCCTCAGCATTTTATGAAGCATTTTTGAGAAGTACTGTGAATCGTGGCGTGTTGGTCGTTTAAGTCTAAATAATAGGGACCAGTACATTTCCTCTAGTTGTTCTACAAATACAGGAAAAGTATTTTCACCATCCAGGGTTTTCATGATTTTCTCTCCCGTTAGAAGGAATTTTTCATATATGTGTTGAATTATATTAATATAGACCTCGCCTTCCTATTGAGTTTTATACTCATCCTGTGGAGGATGGTGAGGTCTTTTTTCTACGTACCTCCGCCGTTTTGCTGTGACCTAATAAAATTTTACGCCATCTGCAATACTGCCGCTGGGAATCACTTTTAAACATTAAAGATATTTATCATAAATCGATTCTATGATAAAATATGGTTTGTCATGACGGGCTGAGATTAAAGTAAAAACTGGAGGAGAGGTATCTTTGACAGGACAGATCCATAAGTTTCGAGTATTTGATAAAAATATTGTTCTTGATGTCAACAGCGGGTCGGTATTCGAGATAGACGACCTGGTCTATGATGTGCTGGACTATTATGGTAAATATAGTGCAGAAGATATAGTAAGTAAACTTAATGGTAGATATGAAACATCGGAAATCCTGGATGCTTTATCGGAGATTGACGAACTTAAAGGCGGTCAGATGTTATATTCCGAAGCGGATTTTTCTTCGGCTATAAAGCAAGTTCAGGGCCGAAAGTATGTGAAAGCCCTTTGCCTGAATGTTGCCCACGACTGCAATCTGCGGTGCAGATATTGCTTTGCGGCAAGGGGAGATTATCACGGCAAAAGGGAGTTGATGTCAAAAGAGGTGGGACGAAATGCCGTGGATTTTCTGGTGGGACATTCGGGGAATATCGAGAACCTGGAAATAGATTTTTTTGGCGGGGAACCGCTTATGGCCCTGGATACGATAAGAGAAGTAGTTTCATATGCCCGAAACATTGAAGAAAAGGCCGGCAAAAAATTTCATTTTACCGTTACTACAAACGCCGTTCTTTTAAATGATGAAACGATGAATTTTCTTCATAAAAACATGGACAATATAGTCCTCAGCCTCGATGGCCGAAAAGAGGTCAATGACTATATGAGGGTCAGGGTCGATGGATCCGGTTCTTACGATAAGATTGTAGAAAATATAAGAAAGATGGTGGCCCTGAGAAAAAAGGACTGGAAGGATTATTATGTAAGGGGCACCTTTACCAGCAAGAACCTGGATTTTGCCGAAGATGTATTTCACCTGGCCGATATGGGCTTTGGAGAGATTTCTCTGGAGCCGGTGGTGGGCAGGGAAGGAGACTTTCTGCTGGCCTGCGGTGATGAGGAGATAGTGTACCGCCAGTATGAAATGATTGCCCGAGAATATTTAAAAAGGAAGAATTCCGGCAAAAATCCGTTCAGATTCTACCACTTCAATGTAAACATATATCATGGCCCCTGCATATATAAGAGACTTGCAGCCTGCGGCGCCGGCAGGGAATACCTGGCGGTAACTCCGAACGGAGATATATATCCGTGCCATCAGTTTGTGGGTCTTGCAGAGTTTCACATGGGCAATGTGTTTGACAAAAAATTAAGTGAAAAAATAATTGAGCGCTTTCAAGAAACCCACGTGTTTTCAAAATCTGAATGTTCCGGCTGCTGGGCAAGATTCTATTGCAGCGGAGGGTGCAATGCCGTAAATTTCCAGATAAACGGCGATATGAACAAACCTTATGACATGACATGTAAATTGCAGAAAAAGAGAATTGAGATTGCAATTTATCTTGGAATGGTCGGCAACGACCAAGACGCAAAACAGGTTAGCACTCTTTGCTGAAGACACAGTAATGTTATCGCCGTCGAAAATCAGTCATAACCAGTTGTAATTTGAGGGGCACGATGTTATACTTTATGTGACCGGAAATAAACGTGGAGGAAATATGAACAGTATAATATTGCCGCTTGTATTGATATCTCTGGGCCATTTTTTTATTGACTTTTACATGAATATGCTGCCCGGACTGATGCCCGCCATAACAAAAAATCTGAGTTTGTCCATGACTTTATCGGGACTGCTGTTTACCATGCTTTCAGTCACTTCTTCCTGGATGCAGCCATTCTTTGGTTACTTAGGGGACAGGTTCAAAGGGCCTGTTATTCTGGCGGTTTCGGTAATGATTTCTGCTTTTTTTATGTCTCTGGTGGGAGTGGCAAAAAGCTTTTTATTCCTGGCGGCGGTGGTGACGCTTGCAGGTATCGGCTCTTCCCTTTATCATCCCATAGGTTCGGTTTCGGTAACTACCCTGTCACCAAAGAACCAGGGTTTTATCATGGCTCTGTATATTACGGCCGGTACCGTAGGTATGACACTGGCTCCCGTTTCAGCTACACTTTTCAAGAGTGCCTTCGGGTTTGAAAGTATTGTTTTTCTCGGACTGCCAGGTATAATGGCGGGTATAATATTATTGAGCTATAAAGATAAACTGGCAGGCTCCGACAGTTTAAAAGAAAGCCCCGGCAGAAACTTGGGCCTTTCCCGCAGCCATATAAAGAATCTTATTATCCTGGTAATTGTGGTGGGGTTCAGGACGTGGGTATTAAACAGTTTTACCATATATACCACCGTTTTCTATGTTTCGAGAGGACTTACAGAAGAGGCAAGTTCGGCTATACTTTCGCTTTTTTTATTATTTCAAAGCATTGGCGGCATAGCCGGAGGCTTTGTTTCTGACAGAATCGGGGTAAAAAAGACCCTTATATATTCAGCATTTTTTTCAATAATATTTTTGGCAGCATTTTTTTGTATCCAGGGTCCGGTCTCCGTTGCCTGCCTGCTAGTTAGCGGAGCTTTGATTCAGTCGGCATTTCCGGGATCAGTGCTCCTTTCCCAGAGGCTGTGCCCGCAAAATCCGAGTATTGCTACGGGCTTTTTGCAAGGTTTTACCTTTGGGATAGGAGGACTCGGGGGACTGTTTACGGGAGTTCTTTCCGATGCTCTCGGTGGAAATCTGTTTGTAGCTCTGATGAGCACCATAGTATTTCTTGCGGTTTCCCTGACTGGCAGCCTGATGATTCCGGTGTCCGGAGTAAAGCAAATAAAAGCTGTTGAAAAAACTGTGTAATTAAATTTTTCCAGGGGGGTGGCAAATATGAGCGGTGGCAAGTCGCTGAGTTTGTTGAGGGAAGCCTGGGTCGCCATAAAGTACTTGCTCGATCCTGCGGTACCCATAAATCAGAAGATATGGATTATTGCTTCTCTGCTTTACCTTATTTCTCCTGTGGATTTTATGCCCGACCCTATTTTTGGAATAGGTGTTATCGATGATATAGTGGTAATATTATTGATGCTATCTTTTATGGCTGCCAGATTAAAAAAATACGATGAAAACAAAAATACTTCCGATAGTAGGCCAGGCGATGCCCGGGATACCATCGATGTAGAGTATGAAGTGCTCGATGATGATGACGGGGACAAGTGAAGGCAAGCCATTATAGGAATCATTTTTCAAAAGTCCCGAAGACTTTCGGAGTTTTGTTTTCTACCATAATTCTTCCGCTATCCTTTACCATGTTTTGGTTCTGAAGGTAAAATGTGTTGATTTAAATTGTAATTGCAGCTATAATTAAGTGTAGCCTAAAAAAACAGGGGGTATGAATATTGAGCGGCAGGATCAAGTTTTTAACGAGAACCGCCATTCTTTTGGCTTTAACCGTAGCTTTTCAAAGCCTGAAACTCGGCCAGTTTTTTACGGGTCCACTTGTAAATGCGGTCCTTTTTATATCAGCATGTACCGTGGGGTGGCAGGCCGGTGTTTTTATCGGTGCCATCACGCCATGGATTGCGCTGCTTGTTGGCATTTTAAAACCCGTTCTGGCACCGGCAGTTCCATTTATCATGCTAGGCAATGCCCTGCTGGTAATAGTATTTTCATTTTTAAAGCCTCTTAACTCATATATGGCAGTTCTGGTATCATCAGTTTCTAAATTCGGCATTTTATATATTGCTACAAGATTTCTCCTTCATCTGAATCCCAATATTTCTTATGCGCTTCAGTTGCCGCAGCTGATTACGGCATTGATAGGAGGCGCTCTGGCCCTGATTGTGATTTCTGTTCTGAATTCTTTTGGTTTTGCTCCTAAGCTAGCTAAGAAATCAGGAAGAATAAATAGATTATGAAAAAACTTACAAAAAATAACATTATATGACATTTATTTCAAAAAATGGTTAAATATTATTATAAAATGGAAAATTTTAACGGAAAAAAAAGTATGGTGGAATTTTAACAAAATAACGGGATAAACTGGTCGCAATTTAATTTGAATTTACATGTTCACTATGATAGAATCTCTTCGTGTTGTTAATTTTAAGAAGTAGGAGAGATGATCTATATGACGCGCAGTTTATCCCATGAGATAAATAGCCTTAAGATAGAGCTTTATGAGACTCTGGACCTTGAAAAGACCCTGAACAGCCGCAGAGCGTATCTTTTAAGTATCAAACTGGACAAACTCATATATGAGTATTACAGCTGTTCGGGTAAGAGGGCACAAAAAAATGTAGAAGCGCATATGAATTATTGAACATCACTTTTGGAAAACTAAACAGAGCAATTAAAAAATGGAGGGTTTAAGATGGCATACGTGATAAACAACGAATGCATAGCTTGCGGCTCCTGCGAGCCCGAGTGCCCTACCGATGCCATAAGTGAAGGGAAAATTTACAGGATAGATCCTGAAAAATGTATTGAATGCGGCGCCTGTGCTGATGTTTGTCCTGTAACCGCCATTTCGCAAGAAGAGTGAAAGTCCCTTGTAAAAACAGGGACTTTTTGTTTTAAAACATTTTTTGACAGGCCATGTTAACTCATATATAATTTTATTAAAAATAAGAGAGGTGTCTTGAATGCTTTATCAAATAGATGAAGTGGAAAAACTCTCCCGCAGTGAAATCAGGAAATTATATTCGGAATACGTCAATCCGGGGCTTGCTTCCATGCTGGGCCTGTTAAATTTTGACAAAAATTTCATAAGGGCTGAAGGTTGCTATGTATGGGACAGCGAAGGCAATAAGTATATAGATTTTCTGGGAGCGTACGGCGCTTTGAATCTAGGGCACAATCCCCGGGAGGTTCGGGAGGCGCTGAATAAAGTCAGCTCCAGGCCCAATTTGCTTCAGGCCTCCCTGAGTACATATGCTGCCGTCTTGGGCCACAATCTTTCTGAAGTAGCTCCTCAGGGCTTAAAACACTGCTTTTTTTGCAACAGCGGAGCCGAGGCGGTGGAGGGTGCGCTGAAGGCAGCCAGGGCTGCTACCGGAAAGCATAAGATCATATCCTGCGAAGGTTCCTTCCACGGGAAGACCATGGGAGCCCTTTCTGCTACCGGCAGGAAGAAGTATCAGACCCCCTTTTCGCCCCTTGTTCCGGGCTTTGAAACAGCGGAGTATGGCAACCTCGATGATCTGGAGAGAAAGCTGAAATCAAAAGATGTGGCGGCATTCATAGTGGAACCTATTCAGGGGGAAGGCGGGATAATAATACCGCCGGAGGGCTACTTGAAAGGTGCGGGGGAACTTTGCCGCCGGTATGAAGCGCTGCTCATAGTGGATGAAATTCAGACAGGCTTTGGCCGCACCGGCAGGATGTTTGCATGTGAGGCGGAAGGAATAACTCCCGATATCATGTGTGTGGCAAAATCCTTAGGCGGTGGCATAATGCCGGCAGGTGCCTTTATAACCACTTTGGAAGTATGGGAAAAAGCCTTCGGCGGCATGGAAAAGTGCCTTTTGCACACTTCCACTTTCGGAGGCAACACCATGGCGTGCGCTGCAGGCATAGCATCGATAAATGCCATTGTGGAAAACAAGCTGCCTGAGCGCGCCGGGGAAATGGGAAGGTACATGCTGGACGGCTTGAAAGTCATGAAGGATCGTTACAGTATGATAAAGGATGTTCGGGGCCGGGGCCTCATGGTGGGAATTGAATTCGAAACCGCCGAGAAAGGTTTGTTAAACAGGATTACAGGTGGTGCTGTGAATAAGTTTTACCGAGAGTTTACGGGTGCCATGGTGGCCGGTGAACTTTTAAACGGTCACCGGATCATTACGGCTTATACCCTCAACAACCCCAATGTAATCAGGTTGGAACCGCCCCTTATTATAACCAAGGAAGATATTGATTACTTGTTGAATGCGCTGGAAGACATATTTTCAAAAAATAGCGACCTTTTTAAGCTGACTTTCAGGACCGTAAAAACCGTAGCCGGGTCACTTTTTTCAAGATAGGTGAAAAGTATGTCATTTTACGCGCGATACAAAAATATTCGACGGGCCCGGGAAATTGCCAATGTTTTCATTAAGCACGGGTTTGGATATTTGATAGATCGTGTCGAACTTTTCGAATATTTACCGCTTAAAAAAAGAAGGCATACGGAAGACTCAAATAAAATTCCAGCTACGGTTAGAATAAGGATGGTGCTGGAAGAGCTGGGCCCCACGTTTATAAAACTGAGTCAGATGCTGAGCACCCGCAAAGATATTATCCCCGGAGATTTTTTAAAAGAACTGGAGAAACTGCAGGATGAGGTAAAGCCTTTTAGCAGCCAGGAAGCCAGAAGCATTGTGTCTGAAGAGTTGGGAAGTCCTTTGGAAGAAATTTTTAGCAGTTTTTCCGAAGAGCCCATAGCTTCGGCATCCATCGGTCAGGTATATAAAGCAAAGCTTGCTACCGGTGAAGATGTGATAGTAAAGGTAAAGAGGCCTAATATAGAGAGGATCGTATCGGAAGACCTGGAGATACTTTTTGATCTTGCTGGATTTCTCGAGCATCGCTTTGAATGGGCAAGGATGTACGGTGTTGTAGATTTGGTGGAAGAATTTTCCGATTCCTTGAAAAAGGAAATGGATTTTGCCAGGGAAGGAAGAAATGCCGAACGTTTTAAGAAAAACTTTGAGAATTCCACAGAGGTGTACATTCCCGAAGTTTTTTGGAAATTTACCACATCCCGGGTGCTGACACAGGAATATATCGAAGGGATAAAGGTATCGGATATTAAAGCACTGAAAGAAGCCAGTATAAATACCGAAAAAGTAGCCAGAAATCTTGCGGGATGCTACCTGCAGCAAATAGCAAAATTCGGCTTTTTTCATGCTGATCCGCACCCGGGTAATATAGTGATATTAAAAGGCGGAAGGATAGGATTTCTGGATTTTGGGATGGTGGGCACCCTCAGAGAAGAATTAAAACAGAAGGGTACCGGCCTGATGGTTGCAGTAGTCAAAAAGGACCCGGATAGAATAAGTGAAATCCTGCTGGATATGGGTATTGCCCAAAAGAAGGTGGATCGGGAAGAATTAAAAATTGATATCGAACGCCTCATGGAGCGGTACTATGATGTGCCTTTCGAAGAGATAAGGATCGGGGAAGTAATGACGGAGATGCTGGAACTGGCCCGGAAGTATAGGATAAAAGTGCCGTCGGAGTTGGCCTTACTGGCAAAAACCTTCATAACGCTGGAAGGAATACTGGCAGCCCTGGCACCTGATATGAGCATAATTAAAATGGCTGAACCCTATGTAAAAGAAGTTATATGGGAGAATTATTCCGTACGGGGAGTTGCCGCACGGCTTTACGATTCTTTTAACAAAATAAAGGGCTATGGCTGGAGCCTGCCGCGGCATTCTTTAAAAATCCTTGAGATGCTCGAGCGGGGAGAGATAGAACTTGTTTTAAAACATGAAAAGCTCGACCGGCTGATAAGCCGCCTGGATATTATCAGCAACCGTCTGGCCTTCAGCATAATCGTGGCAAGCCTCATCATGGGGTCATCCTTGATGGCGGATCAGAGCCGCAGGATTTTTATGAAAGTTCCTGTTGCGGAATTGGGTTTCATAATGGCTGGGTTTATGGGTTTCTGGCTGCTTATATCCATTATGAGGTCGGGCAGGTTCTAGACGAACAATTCTCATGCAGATAAAGTATATTTTGCTTGTTACTGTAAAACTTCAGGATTTTAACAGGACTTTTAGTCCTGATTTTTTGTCCGCATTTTAAGCAAAAATAACCGGGCATATCCATAAAACCGGAAGAGGTTTCAACAGGCAAATCACCGTATTTCTCCCAGCTTTTCCAACCGGTTTTGCAAAGCTTTTTTCTGTTTTCATAATCCGCATATACCCATCGGAGCAGTTTGTGGAAATGAAAGGGATATTTAGTATATAATACGTAGTTTCTTGGAAGGCCCAGGGAAATGGCATAATCGGCAAAAGCTCTTTCTACTCTTTCCTGAAGGATTCCCTGTATTTTAACGTTTTTCCAGATAAAGCCATTCTGTCTGAAGTAATCTCTGACGGCGTCAAAGATATATCCCTGGCATACCTCTACGAGTTCATTCCGGGAAAGGGAAAATTGTTCGAAAAAATTCAGTACTATGTCAATGACATGCTGCTGGTACAGCTTTTTATTAAAATTTTCCGGAGTATAAAACTCCAGGGGGATAAAATCAAACTTGAAAATATTCTTTTTATCGTAATAAAGACCTATACACGTGCCGCCGACGAGACTGCCGCTGCCGGCGTCATCTATCTGTATCAACCAGATCAGTCCTTTAATATTATATAAAAGTCTATCTAACTCAATGCCGGCCGGCATGCATCCGTGCATGCCGCCTCTGCTATGCTTGTATCGAGCTGGTAAAAATAAAAAATGGTCGGGGCGGCGGGATTTGAACCCACGACCTTTCGGACCCGAACCGAACGCGCTACCAAACTGCGCTACGCCCCGACGAATGTTATTATACTATAAATCCCTTTTTTTTTCAAATGCTTTTTTTAAAAAATTTGTTCCACGCATACTGTTTTTCTTCCGGGGAAATATAAAACATAAGATATCATAGCAGGAATTTTTAAGTAAAAGTGGAAATTATAATATAGGCAAGATACCATCAAGGAGGTTAAAAATTTGAAAGATATCTTTACACAAAGAACTCTGGAAAACGGCATCAATCTATTTATTCATTCCACCGATAAATTCAAAACAAACACTTTTTGCATCTTCATCCATCAGAATCTCAGGAAAGAGACCGCCACCAGGACGGCCCTTCTGCCTTTTGTCTTAAAGCGAGGAACTAAAAGTTTTACCACTTCCAGGCATTTGAGCCTTTATCTTGAGAACCTGTACGGTGCCGATATGGGCGGGGATATTTTGAAAAGGGGTGAAAGTCAAATACTCCAGTTTTTCATGGAGACGGTGAATCAGAAATACGTGGCAGGAGAAGATATAATTGACAGCAGCCTCAAAGCCTTTAAAGAGCTGGTTTTAAACCCCGTTGAAGAAGATGGCGGCTTCAAGCAGGTTTATGTGGAACAGGAAAAAGATGTGCTCAGAAGGAACATAGAATCCCTTTATAATGATAAGTTCAATTATGCCATAGAGCGGTGTTTTCAGGAAATGTGCAGGGATGAGGCTTTCAGCATATACAAGTACGGCCATATAGAAGACCTTGAAACCATAAACAAATATAATCTGTACGAATATTATCTGGATTGCCTCCGGCACTGTCCTATAGATTTTTTTGTGCTGGGAGATATAGATGCAGACAGAATCTCAGATAAAATCGGAGAGCTTTTTAATTTTTCCCGCGGGGGAGAAAAACTGGTAAAAACCTCTTTTGTCAGAAAAGAGATAAATGGCGAAAGAATTGTGGAAGAAAAACAGGATGTCAATCAGGGCAAACTGTCCATGGGTTTCAGGACCAATACCCGCTACGGTGATGAAGACTACTATGCCCTGATGGTATATAACGGAATTCTAGGAGGAGGCCCTCATTCCAAACTATTCCAAAATGTCAGGGAAAAGGCCAGCCTGGCCTATTACGCTTTTTCAAAGTTAGAAAAGACCAAAGGATTGATGTTAATCAGCTGCGGAATAGAATTTAAGAATTTTGAACGGGCCGTGGGGATAATAAAAGAGCAGCTCGAAGATATAAAGGCCGGAAAGATATCAGACTATGAATTTGACAGTACCGTAAAAAGCCTGATTAATACACTCAAAGAAACAGCTGACAGCCCTTCCATGATAATCAGCATGTACCTTGACGGCATAATCAACGGGGTAAGGGAATCGACCGATGATATGATAAAAAAAATACAGGATGTAACCATAGAAGATGTAAAGAAAGTGGCTCGAAAGATTCATCTTGACACCGTATTTTTCCTGAATAAAAAGTGATTTGAAAGGTGGAAATTCGATGGATGTTTTTCTCGGAGAAAAATTGTTTTCCAACAGGTCAAAAAACGGCCTCATGACATACGTCCTTCCAAAAAAGGACTTCAACAAGGTTTTTGCCATGTACTCGACCCATTACGGTTCCATAGACAGCGAGTTTATCGTTCCGGACACCGGGGAGCACCTTAAGGTTCCCGAGGGCATAGCACATTTTTTGGAACATAAAATGTTCGAGATGGAGTACGGCAATGTTTTTGACAAATTTGCCGAATTGGGCGCTTCATCCAATGCATTTACAAATTATACCAATACTACATATCTTTTTTCTGCCACTTCATCCTTCGAGCAGAATCTGAATCTCCTGCTGGAATTTGTAGAAACTCCATATTTTACAGAGGAAAGCGTCGAAAAGGAAAAGGGGATAATTACCCAGGAACTGAAGATGTACGAGGATGAACCCGAGTGGCAGGTGCTTTTGAATCTCTTAAGGTGCCTCTACCACCATCACCCCGTGAGGATAGACATAGGCGGGACCGTGGAATCCATACAGAAGATCGATGTGGATACTCTCTATAAATGTTACAACACCTTTTACCATCCCAGCAACATGGTATTGTTTGTGACGGGATGCATAGAGCCGGCTGAGGTGTTTGAGCTGGTGGAAAAGCATGAGAGCCGGAAGGAAACAGGCACCCAGCCTCCTATAGAGAGGATTTATCCCGAGGAGCCAGATTCTATCAAAGACCCTGCTTCTACGGTAAGGCTCGATGTGGCCGAGCCGTTGTTTTTGATAGGATTTAAGGACGGTGACGTTGGTTACGATGGTTTTAAGCTCTTGAAAAAAGAAATATGCACAGGTATCTTGATGGAGGTGCTTTTCGGCAAAAGTTCCGTGTTATATGAAAGGCTGTATGAGGAAGGCCTGATTGACGACAGGTTCAGTTTCAGCTATGAAGGGCAGAAGGACTACGGTTTTTGCACCATAGGTGGAGAGACCCGGGACCCGGAAAGGTTACATAAGGAGATACTGGAGAGCATTCACCGGAGCCGGGAAAGAGGTGTGGCTGAGGAAGATTTTGTAAGGGTAAAGAAAAAGTTTTTGGGAGATTTTATCCAGGGTTTTAATTCGATAGAATTTATAGCCACTTCTTTTGTATCTTATTACCACAAGAAAATTGATATATTTGACTATATGAAAGCCCTGAATGAAATCACATTTGAAGATGTGAGCGGAAGGCTCAAAACTTTTTTTGATTTCTCAAAGCATGCTGTATCGACAGTCATGCCGAAGTAATGAACAATAAAACAATAGACGATTTATGATGGATTGGAAAATCCATCTTTTTTTTTAAATTTTTTACTCCGGAAGGAAGGATTTTTAAAATATTCCTAGAATAGATAAAGTGGAATAAAGTGGAGGAAAGTGGATCGAAAAGAAATAAAAGTGGAGTGAAATGACATGTTTATGGGACAGTTCCAGCACTCGCTGGACCCCAAGGGAAGATTGATTATTCCGGCAAAGTTCAGAGAACTTCTGGGAGATACTTTTATTCTAACAAAAGGTTTAGACCGCTGCCTGTTTGTATATCCTAAAGATGAATGGGCGGTGCTGGAACAGAAATTAAAATCCCTTCCCTTCACACAGAAAGATGCCAGGGCATTTATAAGGTTTTTCTTCTCCGGAGCCGTGGAGATAGAGATGGACAAACAGGGCAGGATACTGATACCGCCGCAACTTCGCGAACATGCGCGAATTGAAAAGGATATCGTAATCATAGGGGTTTCAAATAGAGCGGAAATATGGAGCGTGGAGGAATGGGAAGCATACAGCAGGGAAGCTTCTGCATCTTACGAAGAAATAGCCGAAAAACTGGACCTGGGTTTATAGGTGATTAATATGGATTACAGCTATCACAAGCCGGTGCTTTTGAATGAAACTATAGAAATGCTTTCTCCAAAGCCGGGGTGCATTTATGTGGATGCCACCCTGGGAGGAGGCGGCCATTTTAGAGAAATTTTGAAAAGGACCCGCGGGGAGGGCAGGTTTATAGGCATAGACAGGGATGAAGATGCGATATTAAATGCCCGAAACTGGCTGTCGGAGTTTACAGGGAATATAGAGTTTGTCCATGACAATTTTAAAAATATAAAGCGCATAATTTGCGATTTACACATTCCGGGTGTCGACGGTATATTGTTTGACCTGGGAGTTTCTTCCTTTCAACTGGATGAAGAATCCCGGGGTTTTTCCTACATGAAAGACGCCCCTCTTGACATGAGAATGGACAGGAGATCAGCGCTTACAGCAGAACAAGTAGTAAATGAAATGGACAGGGAATCCCTTAAAAAGATTTTTCAGGAATACGGGGAAGAGACATGGGCGGGCAGAATCGCAGAATTTATCTGCGAGAGAAGAAAAAGGGGTAGGATAGAGACCACCGGCCAGCTGGTTGAAATCATCAAGGATGCCATTCCGGCCAGGGCGAGAAGGAAAGGGCCACATCCCGCCAAAAGGGTATTCCAGGCTTTGCGGATATATGTTAACGGGGAACTAGATATACTTGAGTCCAGTATAAAAGATGCGGTAGATGTATTGAATCCGGGAGGAAGAATCTGTGTTATAACTTTTCATTCTCTGGAAGACAGGATTGTAAAAAATACTTTAAGGCAGGAGGCAGCGGGCTGTGTATGTCCAAAGGATGCTCCCGTTTGTACCTGCGGACATAAAAAATCCATCAAGGTACTGACGCCAAAACCCATATGTCCTTCACCGGAGGAAGTCGACGAAAACCCGCGTTCCCGGAGTGCAAAGCTGAGGGCGGCGGAAAAGCTGAAGTTCTAAAAGACCAAAGGAGTGAATAAAGTGGTAGTAGCTGAAAATGTTGCAAAACGGCAGTGGAACAGGCAAGGTTATGAATATGATTATAAATATTACCGGGAGCCCCGCAAAAAAACGAATCCCCATAAAAAAGGGCGGTTGATACTGGCACTGGGTATTATAGCTGTTGTTGCCATAATAATCCTTTCCAGATATTCCATGATTACGGAAAGCCAGTATAGAATCAGCAAATTAAAGGCCGAACTGAAGGACCTGACTGCTCAAAATGAAAGGCTCCGGGTGGAAGTTGCCGATTTGAGTTCCGTGGCCAGGATCGAAGATATCGCCAGAAACAAGCTAAATATGAAAGCGCCCGAAAGTCGTCAGATAATTTATTTGAATACAAACTAGCCTATTTTTAACTTGACGGGTGATTTAAATGACAGTTCCCCTGACACTGATTAAAAGGAGATTGATTGTGCTCCTTTTATTTTCATTAACCGCGAGTATTGTTATGATGGGCAGGGTTTTTTGGATACAGCTTGTCCGCAGCGACGAACTTAAGGCGAGGGCTCAGGAACAGTGGACCATGGATGTGCCAGTAGAACCACAGAGGGGAACCATATACGATAGGAATAACAATCCCCTGGCCATAAGCGCTACCGTAGATACCGTGATGGCAAGTCCGCCGGATATTGTTGATGTGGAAAAGACTGCTGAGCTTCTTTCTTCGGCCCTTGATATGAATAAGGAAGAGCTTGTTCAGACCATAAATGATGCAAAAGCAAAAAAGAGAGCTACGATTTACATTAAACGAAAGATAACCGATGAAGAATCTGAAGCCGTCCGCAAACTGAATCTGAAAGGCATATATTTTACAAAAGAGAATAAACGTTTTTACCCCGAAAGAAACCTAGCTTCCCATATTCTGGGATTCACTGGAATAGATAGCCAGGGACTTGACGGGGTAGAACTGATATATGACAAATACCTGAAGGGAGTTCCGGGCAGGATAGTGGCTGAAACCGATGCCATGAGCAGGAAGTTGCCTTTTGGCGTCGACAGGTACATACCACCGGAGGACGGGTACAATCTTCAACTCACCATAGATAAGGTCATTCAACATATTGCTGAGAGAGAACTTGAAAAAGCCATTGAAGAGCATAAGGCCAAAAGGGGTACCATCATCGTGATGGACCCCAGGACGGGAGAGATACTGGCACTGGCCAACAAGCCCGATTATGATCCCAATGATTATAGAAAATACCCTCAAAAGTTATGGCGAAATGCAGCAGTATCGGATGTATACGAACCCGGCTCCACCTTCAAAATTGTGACTGCATCGGCGGGCCTGGAAGAGGGCGTGGTGCATCCGGAAGATAAGTTTTTTGACCCGGGATATATCATGGTATCCGGAGTGAGGATAGGTTGCTGGCTACACGGAGGTCATGGTAGCCAGACCTTCACCCAGGTGGTCGAAAACTCGTGCAACCCGGGTTTTGTCAGTGTTGTTCAAAAACTTGGCAAAGAGCGGTTTGTAAAATACATTAAGGGCTTCGGCTTCGGCGAGACCACCGGTATAGACCTGCCCGGTGAAGCCAGCGGATTATTCGAACCATCCAAAATAGGGCCGGTAGAGCTGGCGACCATTTCTTTCGGTCAGGGCATATCGGTAACGCCCATTCAACTCATAACTGCCCTTTCCGCTATAGCCAATGATGGCAAAATGATACAGCCCCATGTGGTAAAAGCTATAATCGATAAAAACGGAAAGGTGATCCATGAGTTTGGCGTAAATCCGGTAAGGCAGGTCATATCTTACGAAACTGCTCAGGAAATGAAGAAGATACTGGAAAGTGTCGTTACCAACGGCACCGGAGGCCGCGGAAAAATAGAAGGATACAGGGTGGCGGGGAAAACCGGTACAGCGGAAAAGTACGCTGCAGGCAAGTATGTGGCCTCATACGAGGGTTTTGTCCCTGCCGATGACCCGAAACTGGCCGCACTGGTAATTATAGATGAACCGTCGGCAGGAATAATATATGGAGGTCAAATAGCGGGACCGGTTTTTCAGAAAGTGATGAGCGACACATTGAATTATCTAGGGATAAAGCCTGAAATTCCTCAAAAGCAGGACAGTGTATCGATTAAGGTACCGGATGTGAGGAATCTTTTTGTGGAAGATGCCAAAAAGATCCTGCAAAAGGAAGGTCTGACAGTCAGGGTAGAAGGAGAAGGATATGTGGTTTCCAGTCAGGTGCCAATGCCCGGAGTTGAAGTTAGCCCAAATTCGACGGTAATCTTAAAGGTCGCCAACTCCAGAACAAATAAGGATCCGGTAGTTATTCCCGATTTGAGAGGCAGGACTGTCAAGGAATCTGCGGATATTTTGAATGCCATAGGTCTGTATATAGACATAAGCGGCAGCGGCTTTGCACAAAAACAGAATCCCCCGCCGGGTACTGAAGTGGGCCTTGGCACCACCGTAAAAGTGGAATTCGGCCAGAAACCGTAGTCGAATAAACGCCGCAAATTTGGAGGATAATATCTTAATAAAAGAAAGGGATAAAATGTGAAATTAGGAAATCTCATATCAAAATTGCCAGATATTGTATATGTAAAAGGTCCCGCTGATGTGAACATATCTTCTGTAGAGTATGATTCCAGAAGAGTTACGGAAGGCAGTCTTTTCGTAGCTATCAAGGGGTTCAATGCGGACGGACATGACTTTGTTCCTCAGGCTATTTCCGGAGGTGCTGTGGCTGTAATAGGCGAACAGGATCTGGATTTGCCGAATATAACGTATATAAGGGTAATGAACAGCCGGAAAGCTCTGGCGCAAAGCTGTGCATGGTTTTACGATTATCCTTCCAAAAAACTCGGCATAATCGGAGTAACGGGCACCAACGGCAAGACTACAACTACTTATCTTGTTAAGGCCATGCTGGATAGGGCAGGCTACAAAACGGGAGTAATAGGTACCATCGGGAACCTCGTAGGAGATAAAGTCCTGCGCGCAGAACGGACCACCCCGGAATCTCTGGAACTCAACCGGCTGTTCCTGGATATGGTGCATCAGGGCGTGAATTATGTGGCTATGGAAGTGTCTTCCCACTCTTTGAAACTTCACCGGGTAGATGGCATTGATTTTGAGGTGGGCATATTTACAAATCTGACCCAGGATCATCTGGATTTTCATAAAACCTTCGAGGATTATTACGAGTCAAAGAAAAAGCTTTTTGACCTTTCCAGAAAGGCAGTGGTCAATGTCGATGATGAAAGCGGAAGAAATCTTTTGCAAAACATAGATATTCCGGCTATTTCCTACGGTATCGACAATGATGCGGATTTGAGAGCAATCAATGTCCATATATCTCTGGATGGAGTGTTCTATGATGTAGAGGTAAAAGGCAAAAGATTCTCCGTCGCATACCGCGTCCCTGGAAAATTCAGTGTCTACAATTCCCTGGCAGCCCTTGGAACAGGAATTTCACTGGGAATTCCGATGGATATCCTGATTGATGCCCTGGGTAAAGTCACCGGAGTTCCCGGGAGATTCGAGCCTGTTAAGATGGGGCAGGATTTTGCTGTAATTGTCGATTATGCTCATACTCCCGATGGTCTCGAAAATGTGCTAAGGACTATAAAAAGTTTTGTTACGGGAAGAATCATTACCGTTTTTGGATGCGGTGGAGACAGGGATCGCAGAAAGAGGCCGGTAATGGGGCATATAGCATCCCGGTTTTCCGATTATTGTATAATCACCTCCGACAACCCAAGGAGCGAGGAACCCGAGGCTATTATAGACGAAATAGAGAAAGGCGTAATCGGCAGTAATTATGAAAAGATTGTGGACAGGAGAGAGGCCATTGCCAGAGCTATAGAAATGGCAGAAAAAGATGATGTAGTTTTGATAGCCGGAAAGGGCCATGAAGATTATCAGGTTTTGAAGGATAAGATCATCCATTTTGATGACAGGGAAGTGGCTGCCGAGTTATTGCTCAAGAAGGTGAATATGAGATGATACCATTAAATATAGAAGAAGTGGTAAAGGCTACCGCAGGCTTCATTTCCGGTACTTCGAAGGGGGTCATCAAAGGTGTATCTACGGACTCCAGAAACATAAAGAGCGGTGAGCTCTTTGTTCCTCTTTCAGGGGAAAATTTTGACGGTCATGAATTTATAAAAGAAGCGATAAAAAAGGGTGCGGCTGCAGCTTTGTGCGAGATCCGAAAAAAGGGGAAAGTTGACCTGCAGGGTGAAATAGGCCCGATTATTTACGTGGATAATACTCAAAGAGCACTGCTCTTGCTTGCGAAATATTACCGCGGCCTTTTTAACATTCCTTTTGTAGCCGTGACAGGGAGCGTGGGAAAGACTACCACCAAGAACATGATTGCGGAAATTTTGCAGACCAGGTTTAAGGTATTAAAGACCGAAGGTAATTTCAACAATGAAATCGGCCTTCCTCTTACTTTATTCGGCCTTGAAAAGCACCACCAGATAGGCGTTGTGGAAATGGGGATGAGCGGATTTGGGGAAATTAGCCGGCTGGCTGAAATTGTCAACCCCAGTGTTTCGGTGATAACAAACATAGGCGTGTCCCACATAGAAAAACTCGGAAGCAGACAAAATATAGCCCGGGCAAAGATGGAAATACTGGAACCTTTGAAAAAGGACGATCTGGCGGTGCTGGATGCAGACAGCCCCGAGCTGTGGGAAAAGAGGGATGACATAATTCCAAGAACGGTCTATTTTGGCCTTGAAAGGGGAGATGTCAGGGTAAGGGATATAGAATCCTGCGGGAATATGGGGATAAAGTTTCAAATATATGGCAAATACGGAGAAATGGTATTTGAAGTGCCACTGCCCGGAAAACACAATGCGAAAAATGCGCTAGCTGCCCTGACAGTTGGCTTTGAACTGGGATTGTCTCAGGAAGAAATAAAAAAGGGATTTTCCAAACTGAAACCTTCAAAGATGAGGATGGAATACAAAAAGTCCAGGACCGGAGCGATAATTATTGATGATGCCTACAATGCCAGCCCGGACTCGATGAAGGCTGCTTTAGATATGCTGGCGGAAAGCGGGAAGGGTAAAAGGAAAGCTGCGATCCTGGGAGATATGCGTGAACTCGGCGATTACGCAAAAACAGCCCACAGGGATGTAGGTCGCTATGCCGCTGATAAAACCGATATTCTAGTAACTATAGGAGATTTTTCCGATGATATGGCTGAAGGTTTTTGCGAAAAGCGATCCGATACAAAATGTTTATTTAAATACAATTCTACTAAAAGTGCGGTAAAAGATATAGAAAAAATTGTCGAAGATTGTGATATAATTTTAATAAAAGCTTCCCGGGCGATGAAGCTTGAGGAAATAACCGAGGCATTGATGGGGGTTTTAGATTGAAAATCGAGTTTTACGCAGCTATTTTCAGTTTTTTGATGGTGGCATTATTCGGCATATATATCGTGCCCTTGCTGGCAAAATTGAAATTCGGCCAGACTGTAAGATCCGACGGCCCCAAAAGGCATTTCAAGAAAATGGGTACACCCACCATGGGCGGTATAATGTTTATTCCTGCTATAGCCATTTCGACACTGGTTTTTTCTAATAGATCTGCAAATGTACAGATGGCCATATTCTCAATGGCGGCCTTTACAATGATCGGTTTTGTGGATGATTTTATTAAAATAATAAAAAAAAGGTCCCTGGGCTTGAGGGCAAATCACAAATTGCTTTTTCAATTGATTATAGCTTTCATACTGGCTTTTTATGCCCGCAGCTTTTATCCTGGCACTACCGTATTGCCGGTACCGGGGTTCTCCACGGGTTTGGATTTTGGCCTGATTTTTATCCCATTTACCGTATTTGTTATTCTCGGGACAGTCAACAGTGTGAATTTGACCGATGGTCTC
The DNA here is from genome assembly GCA_012840135.1 of Thermoanaerobacterales bacterium. Lineage (GTDB taxonomy): Bacteria > Bacillota > Thermosediminibacteria > Thermosediminibacterales > Tepidanaerobacteraceae > Biomaibacter. Next base: position 321,356 of record DUMA01000022.1, on the reverse strand, counting down.
GATGGCCTTGTGTCGGGAATTGTTATCATTATTAGCTTTTTTTATACATTGATTTCACTTTTGCTGGACAATTATGGCCTTGCGGTGTTTGGAGCTGCTATAAGCGGCGGTTGTCTGGGATTTTTGATATACAATCACCATCCCGCCAGGGTTTTTATGGGCGATACCGGTTCGCTTGGCCTGGGAGGTGCCCTGGCGGCCATGGCGGTGCTTACCGGTACGCAAATATATTTGATCCTATTCGGCATGATTTTTATAATAGAAACAATTTCGGTCATCCTTCAGGTGATCTTTTATAGAACGACAGGAAAAAGGATTTTTAAAATGAGCCCTATACATCATCATTTCGAACTTATTGGATGGAGCGAAGAAAAAGTGGTTCTGGTCTTTTGGGCTTTTACACTTTTTACCGGAGTTTTAGGTATGGCGCTTTTTAATGCAACCGGTTTGAGATAAAAAGATAGTCTGAAAGGGGAATGCATGTTATGGATGTTAGGGGTAAAAATGTGCTGGTAATTGGCCTGGCCCGAAGCGGCATTGCGGCAGCTGCAGAGCTTAAAAAAATGGGTGCAAAAGTTACCGGCAATGATGCAAAGCCTAGGAAGGATCTGAAAGATATCGGTGTTTTGGAAACACTTGGAATTAATCTGGTGTGCGGTGATCATCCCTTAAAGTTGCTGGAAGGCTGCGACCTTATAGTAGTGAGCCCGGGAGTTCCCGACGACCTTCCCATTCTTGAAGAGGCAAGAAAGAGAGATATATCGGTCATAAGCGAACTGGAACTGGGTTACTGGTTTGCAAAAGCTCCGATCATTGCCGTGACGGGGACTAACGGCAAGACTACCACCACAACCCTTATCGGTGAGATCTTGAAGAATGATGGAAGAAATATCGCTGTAGCAGGGAATATAGGTATTCCTCTGATACGGGAAATCGATGAGCACGGCCAGAAGGATTATCTTGTAGTGGAGGTCAGCAGTTTCCAGCTGGAGAATATCCTGCATTTTAAACCCAAAATAAGCGTAATACTGAATATTACTGAAGACCACCTTAACAGGCACAAGACTTTTGAGAACTATATTGAAGCAAAGTCAAGGGTCATGGAAAACCAGGATGAGGGAGATTATGCGGTTTTAAATTATGACGATCCAGTTGTTGCATCCCTCGCAAAGAGAGCAAAGAGCCGGGTGGTATTTTTTAGCAGGCAGCATGAACTGGAAAGGGGTATATTTGTTAAAAATGGCGTTATTGTTATTAAAGAAAATGGGAATATATATCCTATTCTCAAAACTAAAGAATTAGGGATAAAGGGGTCTCATAATCTGGAGAATGCCCTGGCAGCTGTGAGCGTAGCGTGGATAACCAGAGTGAATCTGAACAATCTGGCTGAAACGTTAAAGGACTTTCACGGCGTGGAACACAGGCTGGAGTATGTTGCAACCATCGATGGAGTAAAGTACATAAACGATTCTAAGGGAACAAACCCCGATGCGGCTCAGAAAGCCATAGAAGCCATGGAAGAGCCCATAGTGCTGATAGCCGGAGGATATGACAAGAAGAGTGATTTTACGGGCTTTGTAAAATCCTTTGAGGGCAAAGTGAAAAAGGTGATTCTCATCGGGGATACGGCGGATGCTATCGAAAAAACTGCGCGGGAAAACGGTTTTTTTGATACCCAAAGGGCCGGTTCCATGCAGGAAGCAGTGGAACTGGCCAGTAGATCGGCACGGCCAGGCGATGTGGTGCTTTTATCGCCCGCATGTGCCAGCTGGGATATGTTTGAAAACTTTGAGGAGCGGGGGCGGATTTTTAAAGAAGCTGTTCACTCTTTAAAAGTTAAAAAGGGGTGATACAAATGAAAAATCAAAAGCCTCCTGATTTTGCCATACTGTTTTCTTCACTGATGCTTTTGATTTTTGGGATTATCATGGTTTTCAGTTCCAGCAGCGTATGGGCGTATTATCTGCACAAGGACAGCCTGTATTTTTTAAAGCGGCAGATGGCCTGGGCAGCTCTGGGGTTTTTAGCCATGATATTTTTTATGAACTATGATTACTGGAATATTAAAAAGCATGAAAAAACTATAGTTTTTTTTATGTTTTTGCTGCTTTTAATCGTGCTGGTGCCGGGGATAGGTATTGAGCTTAACGGAGCCAGGAGATGGATAGGGGTAGGTTCCCTTACCGTTCAGCCTTCGGAGCTGGCAAAGTTGAGTATGGTAATATATCTTGCATGTGGCCTTGAAAGGAAGCAGGAAAAAATAAGGAATTTTTTTACTGGAATTTTGCCGTTTCTGATTATTACAGGCCTTGTTTGCGGCCTGATAGTTATTGAACCGCATCTGAGTGCGACAGTGCTATTGGGCATGACGGCTTTTGTCATGCTTTTTGCAGCCGGAGCCAGCATTATTCAGCTTTTGGGTTTGGGTGCTGCGGGCCTGGCAGCAGTCATAATGCTTATCTTTACAAAAGGTTACCGTATGGGTAGATTTATTTCATTTTTAAACCCATGGCAGGACATTCAGGACAAAGGATATCACATAGTCCAATCCCTTTATGCCCTGGGGTCCGGAGGTTTGATTGGAGTAGGGTTGGGTCACAGCCGCCAGAAATTTTTTTATCTGCCTGAGCCTCAAACCGATTTTATTTTTGCTATAATAGGAGAGGAACTGGGATTTTTAGGGGCAAGTTTTGTCATTTTGCTTTTCATGTTTTTTATCTGGCGGGGGTACAGAACGGCCCTGACAGCGCCGGATCTTTTTGGTAAATTTTTGGCTACAGGTCTTACGACACTTATAGCACTGCAATTTTTAATAAATATCGCTGTGGTTACTGCATCGATGCCGGTGACGGGTATGCCGCTGCCTTTCATAAGTTACGGCGGCTCCTCATTGATAATAACCATGTCGCAGGTGGGCATTCTGTTAAATATATCAAGATATACGGAGGCAAAATAGAAATGCCGAAAAAAAAATTCATATTGGCTGGCGGAGGCACGGGGGGCCATATCTATCCTGCCATTGCTATAGCTTCCGGCCTCAAGCGGGATTTTCCCGATGCCGACATTGTTTTTGTCGGAACAGATAGAGGACTTGAGAGGGATTTAGTGCCTAAAGCCGGTTTTGATTTAAAAAAGATTAGAGTTAAAGGTTTTAAGCGCGAGCTGTCTTTAAACACCCTTTCTTCGATAAAAGAAATGTTTCTTGGGGGGATTGATTCCATTAGAATACTGAGGCAAATAAAGCCCGACCTTGTTATAGGGACAGGAGGATATGTAGCGGGACCGGTAGTATTTTTTGCATCGATAATGGGTATCCCCACTATAATTCATGAACAGAATGTAAGGCCCGGCATCACTAATAGATTTCTGTCAAACTTTGCCGACAAGGTGGCCATTAGCTTTCAGGATTCCGTAAAATATTTTCCCAAAAATAAAACCGTCTTGACGGGAAATCCTGTAAGAGCCGAAATAGCCAGCGGTGATCGGGCAAGGGCATTGAAAAAATACGGTCTTGTATCTGATATACCTGTGGTGCTGTGTTTTGGAGGAAGCCAGGGAGCAGCCCGGCTGAATGAAGCAATGGTATATGTAATTGAAAAGGTCATGCAAACAAAAATGTTTCAGGTAATTATGGTTACCGGGCAGAGACATTATATGAACATTAACCAATTACTGGAAAATAAAGGAATATATACGAATGATTCGGGGAATATTAAGTTAAGACCATATATCTATGATATGCAGGATGCCTATGCAGCGGCGGATCTTGTTATAGCCCGGGCTGGAGCCATAACTATTTCCGAGATTACGATGTGCGGAAAGCCGGCCATTCTGGTGCCATTTCCAAATGCTGCAGGCCATCATCAGTATTACAATGCCCTATTTTTAGTAAAAAACGGTGCTGCATTAATAATTGAAGACAAGGACTTGACGGGCGAATATCTGTTGAAGACCATAGAAGGCATTATTGGAGATAAGGAAAAGCTTTCCCGTATGGCTGCAGCCAGCAGGAAACTTTCAAAACCGGATGCCCTGGAAAAAATACTGACAGTAATAAAAAAACTTATCAGGTAAACAGTTTACTTGGTCATTTACATATGCTAAGATTGTTTTGTACAAGCAGCGCAACAAGTAACGTTCATTGTTTTTTCTGCATATCATAATTATATATCCCATTTATCGGTCTTATGGAAGGAGAGAAACAATTTGCTGGGCAATTATAATCGAATTCACTTTATCGGCATAGGCGGAACCGGCATGAGCGGTATAGCGAAAATTCTTATGAATATGGGATACAAGGTATCAGGTTCAGACCTTAAAGAATCGGAGGCTCTGCATCGCCTCCAGGACACGGGGGCAAAAGTTCATATAGGGCATAGGGCTTCCAATGTAGAAGGTGCGGACCTGGTGGTGCTGTCATCGGCCATTCCCAATACAAATCCGGAATATGTTGAAGCCATAGAGTCCAAGATTCCGGTGGTCCACAGGGCGGATATGCTGAGCCTGCTCATGGCTCCCAAAAAAGGCATAGCCATATCGGGCGCTCATGGAAAGACCACTACTACATCCATGATATCTTTGATCCTGGAAAAAAGCGGATTAGATCCAACGGTAATAATAGGCGGAGAATTGAATGATATCGGAGGCAATGCCACACTGGGCATGGGCGAGTATCTTGTAGCCGAAGCCGATGAAAGTGATGGCTCATTTTTGAAGCTGAAACCCTTTATCGCCGTGGTGACAAACATTGAAAATGATCATCTGGATTATTACAAAAACATGGATAATATGAAGGCAGCCTTTAAAAAATTTATAGGCAATATCAAGGATGGTGGATTTGCCGTTCTTGGAACTGATAATGAGAATGTCAGGGATATTATCAAAGACATTGACACGGAATATTACTCTTATGGAATGAATGCGGCAGCAGATTATATGCCCAAAAATATAAGAATTGGTGGCATGAGAACACAATTTGACGTTTATTTCAGGGGAGATTTTTTAGGAACGGTGGAACTTCGCGTTGCCGGAATGCATAATATATCTAATGCAACGGCAGCTGTAGCGGTAGGAAACAGGCTGGGTATAGATTTTGATAAAATAGCCGGCGCATTGAGGACTTTCAGGGGTGTCCAGCGGCGGTTCCAGATTATTGGAGATGTTAACGGAATAAAGGTAATAGACGATTACGGGCATCATCCTACTGAAATCAAAGCCACATTAAAAGCCGCAAGGTCATGTAATCCGAGAAAAATCTATGCTATCTTTCAACCTCACAGGTATACAAGAACAAAGATTCTAGCCGAAGAATTCGGTACTGCGTTTTCCGATGCTGATGAAGTCATAATTACCAGAATATACAGCGCTGGTGAAAATCCGATACCAGGTGTTTCGTCAGAACTTATATATGATTCGTTAAGGCGAAATGGCATGCAGGTAATGTATGTAGATGAAAAACGAGATATACCCGGTTATATAGTTGAAAAACTTCAACCGGGGGACTTTGTATTGACTATAGGAGCCGGTGATATATATACTGTGGCTTACAGTATTGCTGAAAAGCTGAGGGACACTGTAGAGGGAGGGAAACGGTAATTTTTTGGAGGTGAAATGTGAGTGGGGGTTTATGTTATTACCGGAGGCAAAAGCCTTTCCGGACAAATAAGGGTTCAGGGTTCGAAAAACTCCAGCCTTCCCATTCTAGCCGCTACATTGTTGAATGAAGGTAAAAATGTAATAAAAGATGTGCCGGACCTGAAGGATATAAAGGTAATGACCGATATTTTGGAGAGACTCGGAGCCAGAGTAAAAAAGAGCGGAAATGTTTTAGAGGTGGATTCCAGCAGCGTAAACATATGGGAAGTTCCGGAAGACCTGATGCGGGAGATGCGTTCCTCCATTGTATTAATGGGAGCCTTGCTGGGAAGATTCAAAAAAGTGAGGGTATCCTATCCGGGCGGATGCGAAATAGGCCCAAGACCCATTGACCTTCATTTGAAAGGTCTTTCCCTCATGGGGGTCATACTGAGAGAAAAACATGGTTTTATCTATGCAGAAACGCCAGCATTGAAAGGAGCGGATATTCACCTGGATTTTCCCAGCGTGGGAGCGACTGAAAATCTCATGATGGCTGGAGTAATGGCCGATGGCAGGACTATAATCAGAAATGCTGCCAAAGAGCCGGAAATAGTAGACCTCCAGAACTTTATGAACAGGATGGGTGCTCATATTAAAGGAGCGGGAACCGATACGATAAAGATAGATGGATGCAGACCTGGTGAGTTAAAACCTGTAGAGGACCATACGGTAATACCTGACCGCATTGTGGCAGGAACTTATCTTGTAGCAGCAGCCATTACCAGAGGGCAGGTGACATTAAAGAATGTAGTGCAGGAACATATGGAACCCATTCTGGCGAAATTGCGGGAAACCGGATGTAAGATTGAATGCTCCGATGATTGTATAGATTTAAGGGCAGATATCACATTGAGGTCTCTTGAAAGCCTGAGGACTTTACCTTACCCCGGATTTCCCACGGATATGCAGGCGCCTATGATGGCTCTTCTTGCCACTGTAGACGGTACTTCTATTTTAACGGAAACCGTATTTGAAAACCGCTTTAAACATGCAGAAGAACTGAGAAGAATGGGAGCCCATATCAGTATAAATGGCAATACTGCCATCATAAAAGGTGTCAGGAGGCTGACAGGAGCCATAGTGGAAGCCAAGGATCTCAGGGCAGGAGCAGCACTGGTTCTGGCAGCTCTAGCTGCGGAGGGTGAAACTACAGTATATGGTTCCGGTCACGTGGAGAGGGGATATGAAAGGTTTGAAGATAACCTTTCTTCATTGGGTGCTGAAATTGTCAAAAGAAAATAAAAACAATTGATATTTTTAAAGAATTTGTATTTAATATCATTATTTTTTTAATTGAAAAAAGGACAAGTGGTAAAATGTCTGGTATATACTTCAAGGAAAACATTTACACTCGTAGAAAAAAAAGTAAAATTAACATTAAAAGACTATTGTTGTTGATGGCCTTTTTATGTATAATAGCAGTAATGCCGGTAATCTACAGCCCTTTGTTTGCGGTAAAAAACATCCAGGTGGTGGGAAATAAAAACATATCCTCCGGCGAGGTTATTAAAGCTGCCAGCTTTTTTTATAATAAAAACCTGCTGATGATAAAAAAGGCTGAGGTACAGAAAGCCATATCAGAGTCTGTTCCGGTAAAGGAAGTTCGGATAGGCTACAGACTTCCTCATACCCTTGTGATAAGCATAAAGGAAAGGGAAATAACAGCAGCCATACCGTATCTGGGCAGTTTTGCTTTAATAGATAATGATGGCATAGTTGTTAAAATTGTACCCAAACTTGATTATCTTACAATACCTGTGGTTACGGGGTTTGATGTAACCCATGCCTCTGTAGCCCGGCAGCCCGTAATCAGGAGTAATGCGGATTCTTTTAGGAAGTTTTTGGAATTAATATCAACGGCATCGCCTATAGCTTCCGAAATTTCCGAGATACATGTGACCGTCGATGAAAGCAATGATACAGTATTTTATTTATATACTCTTGACGGATTTAAGGTTTTTTTGGGATCTTATGAAGAAAAAAAGATTTCCATAATAAAACATATTCTGGAGGATCTTAGAAAAAACAACAGGGGAAAGGGAGAACTGGATGTAAGCGGTGATACACCGGTGTTTAAGCCTTTTACCCAGGAAGGTGAAGGAAGGGAGGTCAAGCCATGAAAAATACGTTTCAAGCACATTTTTTGATCGCTGCAGTATGCTTTATACTGGGTATGATGCTAGTAGCGCAGTTTAGAAGCGTTCAGATAAATGGGGGAGCCATTACTTCCCTGCAAAGAGCTCAGGAACTGACATCCGAGTTGAAAAATGTGATTGATGAAAGGGAAATGTTGAAAAAAGAGATTACGGAGCTGCGCGGGCGATTGACCGAATACGAAAACTCTGCCTCGAAGGTTAGCGGTTTGACGGATGCCATGAAGAAAGAACTTGAAAAGGCCCGCATGACAGCAGGTTTACTGGAAGGAACGGGTCCCGGAGTTGTCATCACTCTTGATGATAGCAATGTTCCGAGACAGCCCGGCGAAGACCCCAATCTGTTTTTGATACACGATGAGGACCTTTTGAAAGTGGTGAACGAACTTTTTGCAGCCGGAGCCGAAGCTGTATCCATCAACGGTCAGAGGATTATTGCAAACAGTGAAATAAGGTGCGTAGGGCCGACAATTATTGTAAACTCAGTAAGGTTGGCTCCGCCTTTTATAGTGCAGGCCATCGGTGATCCCGACACGCTGGAAAGCTCCTTGAAGATGAGGGGCGGGATAATCGAATCACTGCAGGTGTTCGGAATCCAGGTCAGCATTAAAAAACAGGATAATATCGAAATGCCGGCTTATAATGGCCCGGTGCAGTTTAATTATTTTAAACCTGTGAAGGCGGGTGAAAAACAATGATTTATCCTCTAATAGGACTATTGTTGGGTATACTTGTAGGTATATATATGCCTATAAATGTGCCCGTGATATATGCTCCTTATATGTCCATTGCTGTACTGGCGGCTCTGGACTCAGTGTTTGGCGGCATCCGGGCCATAGAGGAGAATAGCTTTAATATGAATATTTTTATAACCGGGTTTTTCAGCAATGCTCTTTTGGCGGGTTTTCTGGCATATTTTGGCGACAGGCTGGGCATTCCGATTTATCTGGCTGCCATATTCGCCTTTGGAGTGCGAATATTCCAGAACCTGGCGATAATCCGCAGGGAAATCATAGAACGGCTTTTAAAAAAATAATTTAAAAAATAAAAAGGGAAATTTATTTATTTGTTGAATTATTACAGATAAGAACCTGCCCGCGGGGGAGGTGCAGCTTTGGCGAAAAACAGCATTGTAGCGAGCCTGGATCTTGGGACATCAAAGGTATGCTGTATGATTGGCGAAATAAGCCGCACCGGTGAACTGGATATACTGGGCTACGGTATAGCCGAGTCATCGGGTATTAAAAAGGGCAATATCATCAATGTGGACTCTGTAGTACAGAGTGTGTTTAAAGCAGTGGAACAGGCGTGTCAAATGGCAGGAAGTAAAATAAGCCGGGCTATAGTCGGACTATCGGGCAGCAATATTTCGTTGCTTAATAACAGAGGAGTTGTTGCAATCCCCAGAAGTGCCAGGGAAATAACGCCGCTTGATGTGGAAAGGGTTTTGCAGGCGGCAAAAATCGTGGCAATACCTTATGACAGGGAAATGATAGATATCATCCCAAAGGAATTTATTGTGGATGGCTGTGACGGGATAAGAGATCCGGTAGGCATGGTGGGCACAAGGCTTGAGGTATCGGCATGCATCATAACAGGTCTTTTGACGGTGGTGCAAAATGTTGCAAGATGCGTTCAAAAAGCCGGCATTGATATTGAAGGCATGGTTTTGAAGCCCCTGGCTGCTGCAGAGATGCTCCTGACCGAAGACGAAATGGACATGGGTGCGGTTTTGGTCGATGTCGGGGCAGGGACTACGGAAGTCGCAATTTTTAAAGAAGGATGCATTGCAGACTACGAGTTGATTCCGCTCGGAGGAGATCATATAACTAACGATATTGCCATAGGTTTGAGATTGCCTTATTCCAGAGCTGAGGAAATTAAACGCAAATATGCCTGTGCAAGATCAGCTCTGGCTTCTGATAAGGTAGAGATTGAAATACAGAGTATAGGTGAGACTTCCGGCAGAAAGATATCTCAAAAGGAACTTACGGCTATAGTGGAACCCAGAATACAGGAAATACTTTTTTATGTGTCGAACTGTTTAAAGAACTCAAATTTAAGGTCGCTGCTGCCGGCCGGAGTGGTTTTGACCGGTGGCGGCCTGGTACATATCAAGGGTTCTACAGAGACGGCTCATCAAGTATTGGGGCTTCCGGTGAGGTTAGGTGTAATCGACTCTTATGATCGGGAGCAGACGTTTACCGTGGCTCTGGGATTGCTGTATTATGGCCTCAAGCACGGTATGTTCAATAGCGGCACAATGACCAAAGAAAAAACTGCATTCGGATTTTTTGAAAAAGCAAAGCGCATTCTTAAAGAATATTTTTAGCACAAGGGGGTTACCAAATTTTATGCTGGAATTTGATGTTGATTTAGAGCAATTTGCCAACATAAAAGTCATTGGAATAGGTGGCGGAGGCAACAATGCCATCAACCGCATGATAGATTCCGGGTTAAAGGGAGTGGAATTTATTTCGGTCAATACCGATGCTCAGGCATTGTATCTATCTAAAGCGGATAAAAAGATACAGATAGGAGAAAAGCTTACAAAGGGTTTGGGAGCCGGAGCCAATCCTGAAATCGGAAGAAAGGCTGCAGAAGAAAGTAAAAATGAAATCGAAGAGGCCTTAAAAGGTGCTGATATGATTTTTGTCACTGCCGGTATGGGAGGAGGAACCGGCACCGGGGCAGCGCCGGTTATAGCCGAGATTTCAAAAAGTCTTGGAATCCTGACTGTGGGAGTTGTTACAAAGCCATTTTCGTTTGAAGGCAAGAAGCGCATGAGCAATGCGGAGATGGGGATTGCCAATATAAAAAATAGCGTGGATACTTTGATAACCATTCCAAATGACAGATTGCTGTCAATTGCCGAAAAAAAGACGTCTATGATCGATGCCTTCAGAATGGCCGACGATGTTTTGAGGCAGGGTGTCCAGGGTATTTCGGATTTGATTGCCGTTCCCGGACTTATAAATCTCGACTTTGCCGACGTCAGGACCATCATGATGGGTACAGGATTGGCACACATGGGCATAGGAAAGGGAACCGGCGAGAACAGAGCTGTGGAAGCCGCAAAGCAGGCCATTTCCAGTCCTTTGCTGGAGACTTCCATAGAAGGTGCAAAGGGCGTGCTGATGAACATAACCGGAGGCTCCAACCTGGGCTTGCTGGAAGTGAATGAAGCGGCAGAGCTTATTTCTTCTGCGGCTGACCCCGAAGCCAATATTATTTTCGGGGCGGTTATAGATGAAAAAATGCAGGATGAAATAAGGATCACCGTCATCGCAACAGGGTTTGAACAATTCAAAGAAAAATCCGTAGAAATGGAAGAATTTGAAGTAGGCCCCTTTGCCGACGAAGACCTGGATATACCGGCTTTTCTGAGGAGGAACCGAAAAAAATAAAATAAAGTAAAATAATGGAAAATTAAAGTTTTTGAAAGCGCAAAATCAGCGCTTTTTTTTATACCTGAAATCATGATCTGACATTTTTTTAAAGAGAAGGGTGCTAGAATATATCATAAAGGACAAGAAAAATGAATATAGTTTTTTTATAGACTGGTAATTTTTTTGGAGGAAAATATGGTCGTATATCTGGATGTAGTGTTTTTAATAAACCTGATAATGAACTTTTTGATTTTATTATTCGTCGCAATTGTATTAAATCTTAAAAAAAACTACTTCAGAATCTTATTGGGAGCGGCCGGGGGATGCTTATTTCTGCTTTCCATTGCTTTGCCGAATTTTACGGTTTTTCAAAGTCTTTTCTGTAAAATAGCCCTGTCTGCAGCGATGATAGTGGCCAGCTTTCAACCACGATGTTTTAAGGACTTCATAAAAATATTGAGTTTTTTCTACCTGATTTCCTTCATGGTGGGCGGAGGTGCCTTTGCGCTTTTTTACTTTTATAATTTAAAAGACACTTTTATGAATAGTATGCTTTTAATAAATAATATTTCAGTACCGTGGTGGATATTACTTGTTTCCTCTCTCACACTGTTTTTATTTTTTAAGTATTTATGGCCTCTTGTTTACCGTATTATATCAAAAGATGTACTGCTGGTGCCCATGACCGTCACATTTGATGAAAAGAGCCTCGAAGTGAAAGCATTGATTGACACCGGCAATGACTTACACGACCCCATATCGGACTGTCCCGTGGTCATTGTGGAGTTTGATGCGGTAAAAGACTTCTTCAGCACTGATTTACAGGCAGTTTTAATGAAGGAGACTGAAGAAAATCTCAAGCACATGGGAGAACTAATTTCCGGGTCTAAATGGGCTACAAGATTCAGATTGATACCTTTTGAGAGTATCGGGAAAAGCAAGGGTCTGATGATTGGTTTCAAGCCCGATATGATTACTCTGAGTTTTAACAATAAAATCCTGGAAATAAAAGATGTGATTCTCGGCATTCACCAGAGGATTTTATCTCCCGATGGAACGTACAGGGCTTTGCTAAATCCCGATTTATTAAACGAATAAAAAAAATGCTGGAGGGAAAAGTATGTTTAAAGTTAAAAAAATAAATTTAAAACTGATAGTCATCAGGCTGCTCAAACGACTGGGGATACATAAAAGGTCTCTCATTTATTACATAGGTGGAACGGAGGCTCTGCCGCCACCGCTCAGCGGCGAAGAAGAGATATGTCTGCTCAACAAGCTTGTCATGGGTGATATGGGTGTCAAGAGCATACTGATTGAGAGAAATCTGCGCCTTGTGGTATATATAGCAAAAAAATTCGAAAATACAGGGGTTGGAATAGAGGATCTGGTTTCCATCGGAACCATCGGCCTTATAAAAGCCATAAATACTTTTGATCCCAACAAAAAAATTAAACTGGCCACCTATGCCTCGAAGTGCATCGAAAACGAAATCTTGATGTACCTGAGAAGGAACAATAAGACGAGAGTTGAAGTATCCTTCGATGAGCCTCTCAACATTGACTGGGATGGCAATGAACTTTTGCTGTCCGATATTCTCGGCACGGACAATGACATGATATATAAGTGTATAGAAGAAGAAGTGGACAAAGAACTGCTGGATGCCGCAATTAAGCGGCTTTCAAAGCGGGAAAGATGTATTATAAAGCTTAGGTTCGGATTGAATGATGGGGTGGAAAAGACTCAGAAGGAAGTGGCGGACCTGCTCGGAATCTCACAATCTTATATCTCCCGCCTGGAAAAAAGAATAATTAAAAGGCTAAAAAAAGAAATGGTGAGAATGATGTAATGAAATAGAAACATGTATAAAAACCTCCCCCTCTGGCAAGACTTTAAATGATAGTTTCAGGAAGACGGGGGAGGTTTATGATTTTAAACAAAGTAGAAATATGCGGAGTGAATACTTCAAAGCTTCCAGTGCTTTCCAACAGCAAAATGAAGGAACTCTTTTTGCTTATGAAAAAGGGAGACAAGGAAGCCAGGGAAAAGCTGATAAATGGTAATCTGCGCCTTTTTTTGAGTGTAATACAGAGGTTCAATAACCGCGGGGAATACGTGGATGACCTTTTTCAAGTGGGTTGTATAGGCCTTATGAAGGCTATCGATAATTTTGATTTGGATCAGAATGTCAAGTTTTCAACCTATGCCGTCCCCATGATTATAGGAGAAATAAGAAGATATCTGCGGGACAACAACCCTATAAGGGTGAGCCGTTCCTTAAGGGATGTGGCGTATAAAGCTCTGCAGGTAAGAGATGTACTTGTCAATAAAAACTCAAGAGAGCCGTCTATTAATGAAATAGCATCGGAAATGAATGTGCCCAGGGAAGAAATAGTTTTTGCCTTAGATGCCATTCAGGAGCCTATTTCTCTCTTTGAACCTATATATCACGATGGTGGTGACCCGATTTTCGTAATGGACCAGATCAGCGATGAAAAAAATCAGGATGAAAGCTGGCTCCAGGGCATTTCCATTAAAGAAGCCATGCAGAAGCTGAATGAAAGAGAAAAGCGCATATTAAATCTGCGGTTTTTTGAAGGAAAGACTCAGATGGAAGTTGCGCAAGAGATAGGCATATCCCAGGCTCAGGTATCAAGACTTGAAAAGGCTGCATTAAAGCATATGAGGAAATATATTTAATTGAGAATAAATTGAGGTGGAAAAAATGTATGAAGCTATAAAAAGGTATGTTTTGATAATAATAACAGCATTTGTGCTGTTAAGCTTTTACTCTTTGCCAAAAAGCGTTGTGGCATATAATACCAGAAATTTGACGCCGGTAAGTGAAGCGGTCAGGGAAGATGTTTTAAAGGTTGCGCAGGAAAAGTAAATAGTTCTAAAAGTAAATAGGTTTCAGGGTTTTCAGACCAGCCATGAAGGCAAGGCATAAAACAATGCTTGCCTTTTTTATTTGTACCAAAACGGTTTTTTTGGTCACTTTTTTTGGTCAAACCGAATATAATTATGATAGTAACCGTAAAGAGGGGTTGGCATCTGTCAAAACCTTTCGGGAAATGTCCTGTTTTTTAAAAAAATACAGTAAGGCGGGGGTGAACAATGTGATTAAAACATCGGACTTGCGGCAGCGGGAGGTTATAAATATAACGGATGGCAAAAGGCTGGGATTTGTAAGCGATCTGGACATAGACCTGGAGGAAGGTCGTGTAAATGCCATAATTATTCCGGTCCAGGGCAAATTTTTCAGCCTTTTTGCCCGACCGGGAGATTATATTATACCGTGGGAGCAGATTAAAAAAATAGGTTCCGATGTGATCTTAGTGGAATTGAAAGAATTCATCAACCCCAAGAAAAATGAAAATTAATTACGGCTTTTAATTTGTTCCAAAAAACATTATAATATTATGGGAGGGGTGGCATATGAAATGCCCTTTTTGCGGTTTTCTAGACAGCAAAGTGCTGGATTCGAGACCCACCGATGAGGGAAGTATCATAAGAAGGCGCAGGGAATGCCCATCATGCAAGAAGAGGTTTACGACGTACGAACGCATAGACGAACTTCCCATAATGGTTATTAAAAAAAGTGGCAACCGGGAGGTCTTTGATCCGCATAAAATAATAAACGGCCTTATAAAAGCATGCGAAAAAAGGCCCGTCCCACTGGAGACATTACAAAATATAGCATATGATGTGGAAAAAGAATTGAAGAATTCTATGGAACAGGAAGTAGAGAGCGGGAAAATAGGCGAAATGGTTATGAAAAGGCTGAAAAACGTGGATGAAGTGGCATATGTTCGCTTCGCATCAGTATACAGGCAGTTTAAAGATATTAATTCGTATATAGAAGAAATAAAGAAACTGCAAAAGCAAAAGCAGAAGTAGATACCTCCGGAGGTATATAACATAAATGCCATGGGAAGATACGAAAAAAATAAAAGAACTTGCCGAGGAAGAAATATCTTTTGTTCCTTTCAAGAACTTTAAATCGGTACCGACAAATGTGGTGCTCATATATCCCAATTCGTACAGTTTGGGAATGTCCAACCTGGGTTTTCATTCCATATACAGTCAGATAAACTCCAGGGAAGATTCCCTCTGCCACAGAGCTTTCGCTTCTTTGGGAGATAATGATTTTTCAAAAATCCGGGCTTTTGAATCGGGACAACCTCTGGATGTCTACGATATTATAGCTTTTTCCATTTCCTTTGAGCTGGACTATATCAATGTGCTTAAAATTCTTGACAGGTCGGGTTTGCCGGTGCTGGCAAAGGACCGGGAAAGACCGCTGGTGATAGCCGGCGGCCCTTCGGTAACTTTTAACCCCGAACCCCTTGCTCCGTTTTTTGATGCTTTTGTGATCGGTGAAGGAGAGGAAGTAATACATGAAATCATTGAGACTTTTGCAAATATAAAATACCGGTCAAAACAGGAAATACTGGAGGGCTTGTCAGCATTACAGGGAGTTTACGTGCCGGCCTTTTATAAGGTGGAATATGATGGAAAAGGTAGAGTTTCGGAGTTTTCTGTAAAAACTGAAGTTCCTGCTCGCATCAGGAAAAGGTGGATTAAAAGGCTTGACGACATAAAAACCGAATCGGTCATTCTCACTCCCAACACCGAATTCAAGGATATGTTTCTGCTGGAAGTGTCCAGGGGTTGTGGAAGAAACTGCAGGTTTTGCATGGCAGGTTATTGTTACAGAGTCCCCAGGGAAAGGTCTCTTGGCTGTGTGCTGGAAAGGGCCGAATTTGGTTCGAAATATAAAAAAAAGATAGGGCTGGTGGGAGCAGCCATATCGGATTATTCCCATATAGATGAGATATCAGAAAAATTTATTAAAAAACAGATAAAGTTTTCCGTATCTTCACTGAGAGCCGATACATTGAGGGAACCATTGATGGAGGGACTAGCCAGGAGCGGTCACAGGACTCTAACCATAGCTCCAGAAGCCGGGTCTCAGAGGTTAAGGAATTTAATAAATAAAGGCATTGATGAAAGCCATGTAATAAATTCCATAAACCTTGCCTATAAATATGGTATTTGCAACATCAAACTTTATTATATTATCGGGCTTCCCACAGAAACTGACGGCGATATAGACGAGATGATCGATTTTTTAATAAAGATTAAAGATTTTATGAAAAAGATGGGCAATAAAACGGGAAATCTATCCATCAGCGTAAACCCATTCATTCCAAAACCATGGACTCCTTTTCAATGGGTTGGAATGGAATCCACAGATATACTGAACAAAAAAATAAGCAGGCTCGAAAACGCCTTGAAGCCCAGAGGCATCCGGGTCCTCTCTGAAAGCCCCAGGCTTTCAGAGATTCAGGCGGCCCTGGCAAGAGGCGACAGACTCATGGGATTTTTATTATATGAAGTATATAAACTGGGAGGAAAGACTTCTTCCTATAAAAAAGTCGAGATAGAAGGAAAAAATTTAGAGCATTATGCCCACAGATCTTTAGATTTTGAAGATATACTACCGTGGGACCATATGGATATAGGCCTTAAAAAAGAGTACTTTATTAATGAATATAAACGGGCTCTTCAAGGGAAATTTACCCGAAGATGCACCGATGAAATATGCAGTACATGCAGTATTTGCCAGCATAAAGGGGGAGGGGAATAAATCTTGGATTTTGAGTTGAGACAAAAGGGGGCCTTGAAATTTCTTGTCATCCCCTCTTTTGAAAAGACAGGCCTTGTAAAACACGGCTTTTCCACCCGCTTGGGAGGAGTTAGCCGGGGAGCATTTGAATCCTTAAATCTGGGCCTGAAAAAGACCGATGAAAAAGAGATGGTTTTGGAGAATTACAGACGCTTCTGTGATGCCATCGGTGTAGATATGAATGATTTGGTGGCATCAGATCAGGTCCACGGCGATGACATATATGAAGCTTTTCTTCAGGACCGTGGGAAGGGTATAAATAGAGAATCTGATATAATAAGTAAGGATGCTCTGATGACAGGGCAAAAAGGCGTAGCTCTGGTGACGTTTTATGCAGACTGCGTGCCCCTGTTCTTTCTGGATGTCAGAACTCCGGCTATTGCCCTGGCCCATGCCGGATGGCGGGGCACCGTAAAGAAGATAGGCCAGAAGACGGTAATTCAAATGATGAAAAAATATGGATCGAAGCCAGAAGATATCCTTGTTGGTATAGGCCCTTGCATAAAAAGCTGCTGTTATGAAGTGGATAATCCGGTGGTGGAAGAATTTAAAAAAGCCTTCAGTTGCCTGAAAGAATTGATTGAAGAAAGAGGAGCCGACCACTGGATGCTTGACCTGGTAAAAGCCAATAAGAAACAATTAGAAGAAATCGGTATAAAACCCGAGAATATCACGGTGAGCCATTATTGCACTTGCTGCAGCAGCGACATGTTTTTTTCATATAGAGCTGACCACGGGAAAACCGGGAGCCTGGCAGCTGTAATAGAGCTGGTTTAATTCATAAAATGTATGCACGGAGGAAAATTTATGTCAAAGGAAAAAATTCTCATAGTCGACGATGAACCGCACATACTGGAACTGGTGCGATTTAATCTGGAAGCAAGCGGATTTAAAGTGATAGAAGCTCTCGATGGTCAAAAAGCTATTGAGCTTGCCCAGACAGAAAATCCCGATTTGATTCTACTGGATTTGATGCTTCCTGGAATCGACGGGTTGGAGGTCTGCAGGATTTTGCGTCAGCAAAAGGCAACCCGGGAAATACCTATTATCATGCTGACGGCCAAGAGCGAGGAGATAGACAAGGTGCTGGGGCTTGAAATCGGAGCCGATGATTATATAACAAAACCTTTTAGTCCTCGAGAGTTGACGGCCAGGGTGAAAGCGGTGCTTCGGAGGTCCGTCGGTTCAGAAAAAAACGAAAACAATATAAAAGTAGGAAATCTGGTAATAGATGTCGAAAAGCACGAGGTGCTCGTGGATGGAGAAAAGCAGGAGTTTACTCCCAAGGAGTTTGATTTGTTAAAGCTTTTAGCTTCCAATCCCGGCAAGGTTTTTTCAAGGGAATATCTCCTTGAGAATATCTGGGGCTATGATTATCTTGGAGATACCAGGACTGTGGATGTCCATATACGGCATCTTCGCCAAAAAATTGAAAAAGATTCAGACAGGCCTGTTTATATAGAAACCGTCAGGGGTATCGGGTACAAGTTCAATAAGCCGGAGTGATTTTTTTGCAAAAACAGCTTTCAAAAGCCCTTATATTATTAATCATTTTTTCTGTAAGCATAGTTGGATTTTTTTCTTTTATGGTTTTGGAGAATTATTACCTGAAAAGCGTAAAAGCTGACCTACAGTCCGATGCGCTGCTGGTAAGAGACATAATAGAACCGTATCTTGTCGATGGAAATCGGCAAAGCTTACAGAATAAGGTTGA
Organism: Thermoanaerobacterales bacterium; assembly: GCA_012840135.1. GTDB lineage: Bacteria > Bacillota > Thermosediminibacteria > Thermosediminibacterales > Tepidanaerobacteraceae > Biomaibacter. The sequence goes on along the minus strand of DUMA01000022.1, from coordinate 302,774 downwards.
ATTTATTACTTCCCAGATAAATAAAAACATAACCGTTATACAAAATGGCATTATAATCGCTGATTCTCAAGATCCGATGCGCCGCGGGTCAAAGGAAACGGTAATTTCCAGTTCGTTAAACCAGTCGTTTGATTTTCCGACTTTTCGCGATATATGGGAAAGACAGATGTTTTTTATTGAGGTGCCAGTAAAATCGCCCGGTGTTCCTTTTATAATTCGCATATCGACGCCACTTGTTCAGGTCAAAGAAACTATTCTTAAGATCAGCACGGTTATAGTAATTGCAGCTATACTCAGCGCAATTGCTGCTTTATTTTTATCCATACGGTTTTCAAGCAGAATAGTGGCACCAATAAGAGAAATGATACGGGTGACAAAAGAATTCTCGAAGGGAAATTTCACCAGATTGATTCATACTGGATTCAATGATGAATTGGGACAGCTGGGGGATGCCCTAAATTTTATGGCTGCAAGACTCGAAAAGTCGGTGCAGGAGCTGGATGACAGGACTACCAAGATGGAAGCCATTCTTAGTGGAATGGTGGACGGAGTTATTGCCGTGGATAACACCGGCAGGATACTGCTGGTGAATCCCATGGCTGAAAAAATATTTAATATCAGCGCAAGAAATGCATCGGGCAGGCATCTGATTGAAGTCATAAGGAATTATGAACTGAATGAATTTATAAATACGTGTTTAAAACAAGGAATAACTTCAGTTAAAGAGTTGATTTTATTGCCTGGTGAGCAAATTTTAAGGGTTCATGTAAGCCCCTTCAGGGACTATTCCGGCAAAACCTTCGGCATTGTGGCGGTAATAAGAGATATAACAGAACTTCGAAGGCTTGAAAAAATCCGATCCGATTTTGTGGCCAATGTATCCCACGAACTGAGGACGCCTCTGACTTCCATAAAAGGCTTTGTGGAAACCCTACTGGACGGAGCTTATAAAGATCCGCATCTTGCCAAAAGGTTTCTTAATATAATCGATTTTGAAACGGGAAGGCTCTGCAGACTTATAAATGATCTTCTGGACCTGTCACAACTGGAAACAAATCAGATAAAGCTTAACATGGAGATTGTCAAATTGCCCGGTATAATAGAAGAAATAATGATGATATTTGAAGCGCGATTAAGGGAAAAAGACTTGAGTTTTTCCACCCAATTTCCCGAGAATCTTCCTGGAGTAAAAGCGGATCCGGATTGGCTGCGGCAGGTATTCATAAATCTTGTGGATAATGCGGTCAAATACACTCCAAATAATGGCAAAATATGGATCGAAGCTGAGGAGAAAAATAATAATTTTATAGAAATACGTGTTTGCGACACGGGTATAGGCATTCCGAAGCAGGATATACCAAGACTTTTTGAAAGATTTTATCGAGTAGATAAAGCCAGATCCCGGCAGATAGGGGGAACAGGGCTGGGGCTATCGATCGTGAAACATATTATTAAATCCCTGGGAGGAGAAATAAGAGTGGAAAGCAAAGTCGGTGAAGGGAGCAAGTTTATCCTTTTATTGCAAAAAGCTGTTTAACATTTTATTAAAATAAAATTAAACAATAATTAACATAAATGTTTTAATATTAATTGGGGAGGCGAGGAAGATAGAAAATAAGATTTATACTGAAGGTCTAAACCTTTATTACGGAAAGTTTCAAGCTCTCAAGGGCATCAATATGGAGGTGAAAAAGAACAAGGTTACAGCCCTTATAGGACCGTCCGGGTGCGGAAAATCCACCTTTTTAAGAACTCTTAACCGTATGAATGACCTGATAGAAGATGCGCGCATAGAAGGTAAGATTATTCTGGACAATAAGAATATTTATGACCCGGATGTAGATGTGGTTGATCTCAGAAAACGTATAGGGATGGTGTTTCAAAGACCGAATCCTTTTCCCATGTCCATATATGATAACATCGCATATGGCCCAAGAATCCACGGCAACAGGGATAAGAAGAAACTGGATGAAATAGTCGAAAAAAGTCTTCAAGGGGCGGCGCTGTGGGATGAGGTGAAGGATAGACTGCGAGATTCGGCACTAGGATTGTCGGGAGGCCAGCAGCAGAGGCTGTGCATTGCAAGAGTGTTGGCAGTAGAGCCCGAGGTTGTCTTGATGGATGAACCATGTTCCGCCTTGGACCCAATTTCTACCATGAAAATCGAAGAATTGATAGAACAGCTCAAGGAGAATTATACAATAGTAATTGTTACCCATAACATGCAGCAGGCTGGCAGAATATCTGACTATACGGCTTTTTTCCTGACCGGTGAAATTGTGGAATTCGGGTTGACTGAAGATCTTTTTTACAATCCTAAAAATAAAAAGACGGAAGATTATATTACCGGCCGCTTCGGTTGATTCATACTGGGGACGTTCCTCCACCTCTCCCGGCTTGATTTGGGATCTCATCCGCTTCAAACACTTTTTTGTGTTTAAATAAAGGATGAGTTTCCCCTGTATTCGCCCCTGGAAAAGGAGGTTCGTCTCACAATATTAAAGGAGGTAATGAAAAATGATTTCAGCAAGGCCTTCTTTTGACAGGGAACTTCAGGAACTTCAGCAGGATATACTCAGAATGGGGAGTATGGTGGAACAGCAGATATACAATGCGGTGGAGTCTCTGGTGAAAAAAGATGAAAAACTGGCCAATAAGGTCATCGAAGACGATGATATTGTGGATGAAATGGAACATCAGATCGAAGACAAGTGTGTGAAGCTAATTGCAAGGCAGCATCCGCTGGCAAAGGATTTGCGGGTAATTTTTACAGGAGTTAAGATTGCCACGGACCTTGAAAGAATGTCCGATAATTCCATAGACATTGCCAGGACCACTATAAGGTTGCTGGGGCAGCAGTACATCAAACCTTTAATCGATATTCCCAGGATGGCATATTTGACCAGGGAGATGGTGAGGACAGCTCTGGATGCATATATAAACCAGGACGTGGCAGCGGCACAGAAGGTATGTGATTCCGACGATGAAATAGACCACCTGTATTCACAGATTTTCAGGGAACTTCTGGTCATTATGATGGAAGACCCAAAAACCATTTCCCAGGCGACTCAACTGCTTTTTGTGGGCAGGTATTTGGAACGTATTGCGGATCATGCTACGAACCTTGGTGAATGGATAATATACCTCGTGACCGGTGTAAAGAAAGAACTGAACAATTAAGATGCAGTCGTAAATCGGCTGCTTTTCTTTTTTTGTCCAGAATAAATTAAAAAATCCCAGGGCAACATAAAAGTAGAATTTATTCAAAAAGACGAGGTGATCTCCATGCCCCTGGGAGTTATTTTATTGCTGGTAATAGCAGTGCTTATTTATTTCGGCCTTTTACAGAGGGTTCTTGACAGAATGCATATGTCGGACAAACTGGCTTTTATATTTATAGGAGCCATGCTTGTGGGCACCTTTTTACCCAATATTCCCTTAGGTCTTGGATTGTCGATAAACCTGGGAGGAGGGGTGGTGCCCATAGTTGTATCCATTTATCTTATTGCCACCTCGGATACGGGCCAGGAAAAAATGAGAGCCATTGCGGCTTCCATCATTACGGGAATAGTGATATATGCAGCAGGAAGGCTGCTGCCGGCGGAACCGGGAACTATGTTTATAGATCCCATGATAGCTTTTTCCATCCTGGCAGGCATAGTGGCGTATTTATTTGGTCGTTCCCGTCGGGGAGCTTTTATTGCCGGCATATTCGGGGTAGTTATAAGCGATATAATTTATGCTCTGGGAGTAACTGCAAGACCGATCGGCACGGTGATAGGCGGAGCGGGAGTCTTTGATGCGGCCATAATTGCAGGAGTTATAGGAGTTGCATTGTGTGAGATCGTGGGAGAAGTCCGTGAAAGGCTGCAGGGGGGCACAACTAAAGCGGTCAAAAAGGCGGCAGAAAATCCGGAAATGGCCAGTATGCTGGCAAATGAGGAAAATCCATCGAAAGAAGGTGAACGAAGTGATGATGAAGGGGATAATTAAAACAATAGCTGCAAGCATGATTTTTACATTAACCTTATGTGCGTTTTGCTCATTGACTTTTGCCGAAGAAGAGATGGAAGATGGTTATTTTTCCGTATATGAAGAAGGAACGAATAAAAAGATATTTGCCACCAGCATGGTTGTGAACATCGGTGACCAGTATCTGGATGAAGAAAACAATTTCTATGAAGTAGTAAAAGTTTCCGGAAATAAAGCCTACGCTAGGTTCAAACAAAAAATAGACATCGAACGTTCGCTGGATTATCCCGAGGCTAAAGCCATGGCTGCGGCTGCACAGAGCGATTATAATACTTTAAAATCTGCAGAGCTCAAAAAAGATAGGGTTATTGCCATATACCACACCCACAGTGATGAATCATATATACCCACCGATGGCGCGGCCAGCATTCCTTACAAAGGAGGGATATTTAAGGTCGGGGATTCGCTGACGGCGGCTTTGGAAAGAAAAGGCATAAAAGTCCTTCATTCCATGAACCCGCATGATCCGCATGATTCAATGGCATATCAAAGGTCGCGCCGTACCGCCATGGAGCTTTTGAAAAACATGCCCGATGCGCTGATTGATGTCCACAGGGATGCGGTTCCTGCCGAGGAGTACCAGGGAAATGTAAATGGTCGCCCGCTAGCTAAAATCAGAATGGTAATTGGGCGCCAAAACCCGCAGGTGAGCACCATCAGTAACTTTGCATGGCAACTGAAAGCCAATGCTGACAAAAAGTACCCGGGACTGGTTAAAGGTATTTTTTACGGGAAAGGGGGATACAATCAGGATCTTTATCCCCGCACCATATTAATTGAAGCGGGAACTTATACCAACCCGCGATACAGGGCTGAAGATGGAGCCGATATCATGGCCGATGTTTTAGCGACAACCATATACGGTGCCGACTATCAAAAGAAGGTTACACCGGGCGGAGGTGCCACGACGCAGATTCCCGGCGAAGGTGGTGGAGCCGCCAGAGCCCTGGGATGGATTGTGGGTATTGCCGTGGTTGGATTGGGAGCTTATGCACTTATAAGTACCGGTGGATGGAACGAGCTTTCATCTAAAGTGAAACGTTTTGTAGGAACGGAATTTGCCAATTTCCTGGGAAATATAAAGAAAACACGCGGCAAAAAAGAAGAGGATCCTGGAGAAAATGACGAAGATAGCAAGCAATAAATGAGGGATTCTTATGTCAAAGTACCTGGTGGTTGTGGCTGTCGGAGTAGCAATGGGAGTAATGGCTCGATTGTTTATGCTGCGGGTCGATTACAGACAATATCCAAGCTACCCTCAGGGATATTTGATACATTTATCATTGGGATTGATAGCGTCATTCTTAGGTGCGGTGGCCATGCCTGCACTGATTGCCCGAGAGTACACCGCCGTAACCTTCCTGGCGCTGGCTGCACAGCAGTTCAGAGATATACGGGAAATGGAACGTAAGAGTCTTGAAAACATAGAAGATACCGAACTGGTTCCCCGGGGATCGGCTTATATAGAAGACATTGCCAAAGCTTTTGAGTCAAGGAATTATCTTGCCATCTTGACTTCGCTTTTTACCAGCCTGGTTTTGCAGTTTTCCAATAATATTCCGGTTACGATTCTGTCTGGAATGGCAATTATACTGGTTTTAAGCCTGATGGCCAGGAGGAAGAAAATAAATGACATTGCGGTAGTGAGACCTGCAAGAATTCGCTTTGAAAATTCTCTCCTGTGCGTGGACAATATCGCGATAATGAATGTGGGCCATCCCGATTCCAGAAAAATTATTAAAGAACAGGGTCTGGCCGTAATGATAGAGCCCAAAGACGACAATGCCAGGGCAACTCTTTCCAATGCGGGACAGCGTCAGGCAATAGTACATGATGTGGCATCACTTCTTGGTGTAAAGAGAGATGTGACGGACGTAGACTTTATGCCCCTGGCGAGGCTTGACCTTGACACAGGCCGGGTAGGTCTCGTCATAGTGCCCATGGAGCGCGACATGGAAAGCCTTATGGAAGCGGTCAAAAGAGTCCCTGTACTGGAAAGTTCCAGGCGCAAACCTCTTGAGTCCTTTGCCGGGAAACAAGCTGCCGATTAGGTGATGGTTATGGACAATATCGGAATAAAAGAGGCCATTCTGGCCATCGTAACTCTAGATAAGCAGCAACCCGCATCAGGGGTACCCGTCTTTTATGCGAGAGATGAAAAGGAACGAGATAAAATAGCCATGTATCTTTCTAAAATTCTTTCAGCCATGACTCATGACCTCGAAAACGGAACTTATATAATAGTAAGACATTAAAGTTAGGTGACTAATTGGAGGAGTTGTTTTGAAAGTCATATATTCATGTTACTGGGGCAGCTACCTGGCGGTGGTAGCTGCTTCATTGCATCTTGGACTTTTAAAATGGGATGACGGTTTATCAAAGGAAAAAATATTAAATCTGCCCTTTTTTGGGATAATAAAAAAAGAAGATCTCGGGGAAATGATACTGGTAGGTACAGATAACCGGGGTCGTGAAGTGTATGTGATGGGGTCAAAGAAATCTGGGCGTATAATAGAAAGGTCTCTCAACGGTTTTGCGCAAATATACGGTATGGAAAAGCAAAAAGTGGATTTTATTGATTTGATAAATTGCAATAATTTTTATACGAGTTTGGGCACATTTATGATTCATAAATTAGGTTTTAGAAATGCCGGTATGACAGTGCTTATATGGGGAATAAAGAAAAGTTTTAGCCGGTTGCGAAATCTGGTAATAAAGGTCTTGAACGAGCCCGCATATTTATAGGAGAGAAGGTTTTTATGAAGATTTTCTATTACTGTTACGGCAGTGCCCATTCTTCGGTGGTGGCTGCCAGCATCCATCTCGGAATGCTACCTGCCGACAGGCTTCCTTCTGCAGAGGAATTTAAGAACCTCCCACATTATGATAAAACAGATTCCTACGAGATAGGGAAACCTTTTTTTATGGGTATAGATGAATACGGAGCGGAGATTTTTATAACGGGGATGACCGGTGAAAGACAGCTGGTTAAAAAAGCCATATACAGTTTTTTAAAAAATTGCGGGGTAGATGTAACCGATCTGATGATGGTAAATGCCCTGAAAAGTGTTAATTTGAAAACAAAGATAGGAGGCTTTATGTCAAGACGCATGGGCCTCGTCATGATAGGCAGGCCTCTTACCATAAAAGGAATACAGGAAAAATATACTGAATTTGTAAAACTCGTGGAGAATACAAAACGGGGAGAAAGAAACCGTTTAAATAAAACTTGACTTGATATTGTTTTTTGGCAATAATATTAGTAGCAGGTAATATAAGTAACTATAAAAAGAGGGTAAACATGGGGGAAAAAGCTATTATAAAGGCTGTCGACAGGGATGGTATTGCAGAAAAAATAGGACTTTTGCCGGGAGATGAGATATTAAGCATAAACGGGCAGAGTTTTCAGGATTTCCTTGATTATAAGTTTTTAATGACCGATGAAAAAATAAAATTAAAGATTAAAGCAACAGATGGCAGTATAAGGGAATTCACTATATATAAAAGTTTCGACGAGGGCCTTGGAGTAGAGTTTGCAAATCCGCTGATGGATGATATAAAAAGATGTAAAAACAAATGTATTTTCTGCTTCGTGGATCAGATGCCGCCGGGTCTTCGTCAATCTCTTTACGTAAAGGATGATGATTACAGGCTATCCACGGCTTTTGGGACTTTTATCACCCTTACAAATCTTTCGCAGCAAGAGCTAAACAGAATCGTAAAACTCGGTTTGAGCCCAATGTATGTTTCTGTTCATGCCACTTCTCCGGAGATTAGAAATTTTATGATGAAGAATCCCCGTTCCGGTGAAGTTTTAGATATGCTAAAGTTTTTAACCTCGCACCACATTCTGATACACTGTCAGATTGTATTATGTCCTGAAATAAATGACGGTGTGATACTGGAACAGACATTAAAGGATCTGGCAGACTTATGGCCTCAAATTTTATCTGTTGCAGTAGTGCCTGTGGGTCTTACAAAGTTCAGGCAAAATCTTTATCCTTTGAGGGCTTTTACGAGAGATGAAGCCGATGACGTGATAAATTTTGTGGAGAATTTTCAAAAGCAGTGCCTCAAAAAACACAAGACTCGCCTGGTGTTTGCCGCCGATGAGTTTTATTGCATAGCACAAAGGCCGGTTCCAGCTTATGAAACCTATGAAGAGTTCTATCAGCTTGAAAACGGTGTGGGCATGATGGCATTGTTGAAAAGACAAATAGAACAAAACATGGCAAAACTTCCATCGACGCTGCATAGAAAACGGAAAGTAACCATAGCCACTGGTGTTTCTGCGCACAGGTTTTTGCAGCAAATTTTAAAGCCTATGCGGAATGTAAAGGGTCTTGAGTTTACGGTTCACCCTATTACTAATAATTTTTTCGGCAATTCGGTAACGGTGGCAGGTTTAATTACAGGTTCGGACCTTATGGAACAGTTGAAAGGTAGGGAAACGGGAGATGCTTTGCTGATACCCGATGTAATGTTGAAAGATGGAGACATTTTTTTGGATGATTTAAAAGTGAAAGATGTAGAAGATTTTCTTGAAACTAAACTTGAGGTAGTTAAAGTGAATGGGAAAGATTTTTTAAACGCCATACTCGGTGGGAAATGGGGGATGTAGAATGAGTTTTACCGTCGCCATAGTGGGACGCCCGAATGTGGGAAAGTCTACTCTTTTCAACAGGTTGATCGGGAAGAGGATTTCGATAGTTGATGATAAACCCGGAGTTACCAGGGATAGAATATACGGTCAAATAGAATGGAACGGGAAAAAGTTTACCGTGATTGATACTGGAGGATTGGAGCCTGCTTCTACAGATGTTATCCTCAGTCAAATGAAGAGACAGGTGGATTTTGCCATTGATACTGCCGATGTTATACTTTTTCTGGTGGATGGCAAAGAGGGCCTTACTCCTGCCGATGAAGATGTGGCCAACATTTTGAGAAAAAGCAGAAAACCTGTTTTACTGGTGGTCAACAAAGTAGATAATTTTAAAAATGTGCCCGAAAATTATGAATTCTATAGTCTGGGTTTTGATGATCCTATTTTTATATCTGCATCCCATGGCCTGGCGATAGGAGATCTGCTGGACAGATTGACTGATTATATAAAAGATGTGCCCGAGGCTCTCGAGGATGAAAATATAACGAAAGTTGCGGTGGTCGGCAAACCCAATGTGGGCAAGTCGTCCCTCGTTAATGCCATTCTGGGCGAAGAGAGGGTTATTGTCAGCGATATACCCGGGACCACCCGTGATGCCATCGATACTTTTTTTGAGGTGGATGGCAAAAAGATGGTATTTATAGATACTGCGGGGATGAGAAGAAAGAGCAAGGTAAAGGAAGATGTGGAATTTTACAGTAATGTGAGAGCCCTGGGAGCCATAGAAAGGTCTGATGTGGTGCTGATGGTCCTGGATGCTACCCAGGATATATCCGAGCAGGATAAAAGAATAGCAGGCATTGCCCATGAGGCAGGGAAAGCCATTATAATCGTTGTGAACAAATGGGACCTTGTAGAAAAAGACGAACATACCATGAATAAATTCAGGGAAAATATTAAAAATGAATTTGCGTTCATACAGTATGCACCTACAATTTTCATTTCCGCTAAAACCGGGCAGAGAGTGCACCGCATAATTGAACTCATAAATTTTGTAATGGACCAGTACACTTTTAGAGTAAAGACTTCAATGTTGAATGACCTGGTGCGGGAAGCAACCGCTATTGTGGAACCTCCCAGCATAAAGGGTAAAAAATTGAAAATATACTATGCGGTTCAGACCGGTATAAAACCCCCTACCTTTGTGTTCTTCATAAATGATATAAAGCTTTTTCATTTTTCATATGCCAGATACCTTGAAAACAAGCTCAGGGAAACTTTTGGCCTGGAGGGCACTCCTGTGGTAATAAAGGGCAAGGAGAAGGGAGAGAAAGAACAATGATAGTATTGGGCCTGATTGCAAGCTATTTTCTGGGTTCCATTTCTACTGCATATGTCCTGGTGAAATTGATGAAGGGTATTGATATAAGGACTGTGGGAAGCAAGAATGCGGGGGCAACAAATGTCCAGAGGGTCTTGGGAACCGGTCCAGCACTGCTGGTATTTATTCTCGATGCATTAAAGGGAGTTCTGGCGGTAATGATAGGCAGGCTTGCAGGAGGCCCAATTGTTTCGCTCTGGTGCGGCATAGCGGCAGTAGTGGGACACAATTGGCCCTTGTTTTTCGGATTGCGCGGCGGAAAGGGGACGGCTACCACCTTCGGAGTACTGTGGGCGACCATGCCCAACATCGCACTGATTATTACGATGGTGGGTTTTGCTGTCATTGCCGCCACGAAGTATGTTTCTCTGGGGTCCATAGTGGCTGCACCGCTTCTTCTTATTCTGGTGATAATTACGGGCAAATCCTGGTATTATATAATCTTTGCCTTTGTTTTAATGTCAATGACACTTTGCAGGCACCGGGAAAATATAGTGAGATTGCTGGAAGGAAGGGAATCCCGCCTGGGGCAAAAGGTAAAAAGGGTAAAGTAAGGGAGGATACATATGAAAGCTGCAGTTGTGGGCGCAGGTAGCTGGGGCACAACCCTTGCGAATGTACTTGCCCAAAATGGTATGGAAGTTGCATTATGGGCGCGCAGGCCCGAACTGGCTGAGGAAATAAGAATTTACAGGGAAAACAAGACCTATCTTCCGGGAGTTGAAATATCAGACAGTATAGACGTCTCGTCCGATCTGGAGAAAGTAATATATGGTTCCGATTTTGTGGTGATGGTGGTTCCATCTCATTCCATGAGCGCCATATGCAGACAGATCGGCAAATACATAAAAGATGAAGCGATAATCATCAGTGCTTCTAAAGGACTGGAAATTGACACATTAAGAAGGATGTCCCAGATCCTGTCGGACGAGTTACCTTCACACTTTTCTGAACGCATAGCCGTTCTTTCCGGGCCCAGCCATGCGGAGGAAGTATCAAAGAAGCTTCCCACCACTGTGGTGGCTGCTTCGACCAGAAGGCATGTGGCAGAACAGCTACAGGATATATTCATGAATGCATACTTCAGGGTATATACCAATCCCGATGTGATAGGTGTTGAACTGGGCGGAGCGCTGAAAAATATCATTGCCATCTGTTCGGGCATTTCCGACGGGCTCGGCTTCGGAGACAATACCCGTGCCGCCCTGATGACGCGAGGTATAGTGGAGATAACTAGACTTGGAGTCAAACTGGGGGCAAATCCCGCAACCTTTGGAGGGCTGTCGGGGATAGGTGACCTGATTGTTACATGCAGCAGCTCATATAGCAGAAACAGAAGAGCAGGCATTGAAATTGGCCGCGGCAAAACCGTAAAAGAAGTTATAGAGTCGACAAAAATGGTCATCGAAGGCATAAATACGACAAAAGCCGCTTACATACTGGCCAATAATCTTAATATAGAAATGCCCATCACAGAACAGGCATATGCGGTGCTTTTTGAGAATAAGAATCCGCTGGAGGCCGTTTCAACTCTCATGAGGCGGCAGGGAAAACATGAAATAGAAGAGATGGTTTTTGAAAAATCTTTAGAATGGTAAAAACGTGGTTTTCCACGTTTTTTTCTTTTTTAAGTAATATTCATAAGGCCATGTCATATATATATACTGTATATAAAAGTGAACTACCCCTCCTCTGGAAAAAATTATAAAAAAATATGGAAAGGGGGGGAAAATATAAAGGAGGGAAAATAATGGAAAAGTTTGACATGTTTAGAGATATTGCCGAACGTACCGGAGGGGATATTTATATAGGAGTAGTAGGCCCTGTAAGAGCCGGTAAGTCCACATTTGTAAAAAAATTCATGGAATTGATGGTAATACCCAATATTCAGGATACGAATGATAAAATTAGAGCAAAAGATGAACTTCCGCAGGCCGGTGCCGGAAGGACCATAACTACAGCCGAGCCCAAGTTTATTCCCAGTGAAGCTGTAGAAATAACTTTCAAAGAAAACATCAAATTCAGAGTGAGGCTGGTAGATAATGTGGGTTTTACGGTGAGAGGTGCCCTGGGGTATGAAGATGAAAACGGTCCGCGCATGGTATCAACCCCATGGTTTGAAAAAGAAATCCCTTTCCAGGAAGCTGCAGAAATCGGCACCAGGAAAGTTATCGAAGAACATTCGACCATTGGTCTTGTGGTAACGACAGATGGGTCCATAACGGAGATACCCAGAGAAAGCTATGTGCAGGCGGAAGAAAGAGTAGTAGAACAGCTAAAGGCTATTGGCAAGCCCTTTGTAATAATCCTGAATACCGCAAGGCCGATGGATGAAAGGACAATGGACCTGAAGGAAATACTCGAGTCTAAATACGATGTGCCGGTTATGCCAATGAATTGTCAGGATTTGACCATTGAAGACATTTATGCCATTCTGGAAGAGGTGCTCTACGAGTTCCCGCTGATGGAGATTAACATACGATTACCAAAATGGATAGAAGTGCTGGAAAAAGACCACTGGCTCAGGAAACAGTTTGAAGAAACTATAAAAAATACAATTAAAGATGTATACCGGCTGCGGGATATGGAAAAAACCCTGGCGGTCTTTAATACATTTGATTTTTTAGATAATGTAAAATTGAAGGAAATGAACCTTGGCCTTGGAACTGCTGAAATTGAAATGGAAGCACGGAAAGATCTATTCTATAAAGTACTCAGTGAAATGGCGGGTATTTCAATAGCCGGAGATCACCAGCTGATGAAACTGATGAAGGAACTGACTGTGGCCAAAAAGGCGTATGACAAAGTTGCAAAGGCCCTTGAGGACGTTCAAAAAGTTGGTTACGGTATAGTTCCTCCGCAGCTTAATGAGTTGACTCTGAAAGAACCGGAGATTATACGACATGGTTCGAAATTCGGAGTTAAATTGAAAGCAGTGGCTCCCTCCATCCACATGATTAGAGCAGATATCCAGGCGGAAGTTTCCCCGATCATAGGCACCGAAAAGCAGAGCGAGGAACTTATAAATTATCTTATAAACGAATTTGAAAACAATCCGGCCAAAATATGGGAGACCAATATATTTGGCAAATCTTTGAACGACCTGGTGCGAGAAGGCATTCAAAACAAGTTGTTCAGCATGCCCGAGTCCGCTCAATCCAAACTGCAGGAAACCCTGCAGCGCATAGTCAATGAAGGAAGCGGAGGGCTGATCTGCATAATACTATAAGAGGACCATCTGAAGCTATTTTCGCTTTATAGCAAGACTTAGTCGGGAGAATGACGGTCTTGCTTTTTTTATTTTCTTATGCTATAATGTCTGCCATAAAAAAATACTTGTTTACCGTTCGTGAACAGTAAGGGGGGATAATTGTGACCGATAAAAGAGGATTTTATATTATAAAAGATGAGATCCTGCCCGATATTGTGAGAAAGACGGTGAAGGCAAAAGAACTTCTAAAAAGCGGAAAAGTCCGCACTATAAATGAAGCCACGGAAAGGGTAGGCATGAGCAGGAGTGCCTTTTACAAGTACAAAGATTTCATTTTTCCTCTTTACGAGGCAAGCCTGGGAAAAATAATAACCATTTCCCTGGTGCTGGAACATCAACCAGGGGTTTTGTCGGGGATTCTAGATGAGATTGCCAGGGCCCATGGTAATGTCCTGACTATCAATCAGAACATTCCAATTCAGGGTCTTGCCAATGTTACTATTTCCTTTGAAACAGGAGGGCTGATAAAAAATATCGAAGAATTGATAGAAGACATACAGAGCAAGAACGGCGTGCAAAAGGTTGATATAATAGCTAGGGAATAATAAATATCGTTTTTGGGAGAGGATTGTATTGATACAACTGGGAATTTTAGGTTTTGGTACTGTGGGCTCGGGAGTTGCGGAACTGATACAAAAAAATCAGGAAACCATTGCCAAAAGACTGGGTCAGAGTATTGAAATAAAAAAGGTCCTGGTGAGAGATCTAACCAAAAAAAGGTCTTTCATGGCAGAAAGTAAATTGACGGATAACCCGCAAGAAATCTTGAACGACGGTGATATACCTATCGTGGTGGAGTTAATGGGCGGTGAGGAACCTGCCCTTACATATATCCGTCAGGCGCTGGAATCAGGCAAGCACGTGGTTACCGCCAACAAAGAAGTGATATCAAAACATGGCAAGGAGCTTTTGGACCTGGCCCAGAAGAAGGGAGTAAACCTCTTTTTTGAAGCCAGCGTAGGTGGAGGAATCCCTATAATCCGGCCTATGAAACAGTGCCTCGCTGCCAATGAAATAATAAAGATAATGGGGATATTAAACGGTACGACCAATTATATTTTGACTCAAATGACGGAAAAGAATAAAAGCTTTGAGGAAGCCCTGCTGGAAGCGCAGAAGGAAGGTTATGCTGAAAGCGATCCTACAGCAGATATTAAAGGTTCGGATGCCGCCCGGAAACTTTCGATTCTTTCTTCCATTGGCTTTAACACGCGCATCACCCCTGATCTTGTCTACACGGAAGGCATTGATTCCATAAGTATTGTAGACATAAATTATGCCAGAGAACTGGGTTATAGGATAAAGCTGGTAGCTATGGGCAAAAGGCACGGCGGTGAAGTGGAGGTTGTGGTGACGCCTATGTTATTAAAAGAAGGACATCCGCTGGCAGGGGTAAATGGTGTCTTTAATGCGATTCTTGTGGAAGGAAATGCGGTAGGCAGGGTCATGTTTTACGGACAGGGAGCCGGGAAAATGCCTACTGCCAGTGCAGTGGTGGCAGATATCATCGATGCTGTCAGAAGCAAGAACGGAAGTAAAATATACTGTACCTGCTATGATGAATTGAATGTCATGGATCCGGGGTTATCCACCGCAAGATTTTATTTGCGGCTGAAAGCTACGGACAAGCCCGGCGTACTTTCGAAAATCTCCGGTGCCATGGGTGAAAATCAGATAAGTCTTTCTCAAGTATTTCAAAAGAATACCATGAATGGGACAGCAGAAATCGTTATGGTAACATATGAAGTACCTTTTAAAAACCTTCAAAACGCACTGGATGAGATAAAAGCTTACAGACAGGTGGAAGAAATATCTAGCGTCATAAGAGTAGAGGGGGAATCTTGAAGTGAAAAGAATCGGTGTTATTGAAAGATATTTTTCATATCTTCCGGTAAAGGATCCAAAGAATATAATTACTCTATGCGAAGGTTCTACGCCCCTTATCAGGGCCAGGAACCTTGAAAATCATCTGGGAATAAGAGCGGAGATTTATCTAAAATACGAGGGAATGAACCCCACGGGTTCTTTCAAGGATAGAGGAATGACTGTGGCCGTTTCGAAGGCTGTGGAAGACGGATCTTCTGCTGTCATCTGCGCATCTACCGGCAATACTTCAGCATCAGCGGCAGCCTATGCAGCAAAGGCTTCCTTAAAATGCGTGGTGCTTATTCCCGACGGTGCCATAGCCATGGGGAAACTGGCTCAGGCGATAGCCTACGGTGCCAAGGTGATTGCTGTAAAAGGGAACTTTGATGTGGCTTTAAAAATGGTGAGGGAACTTGCCCAAAAACATCCCATTACCCTTGTAAATTCCATAAATCCCCATCGGATAGAAGGTCAAAAGACAGCAGCTTTCGAAATATGCGACCATTTATCGGATGCTCCGGATTATCTGGCCATTCCGGTGGGAAATGCCGGAAACATAACGGCTTACTGGAAAGGTTTTAAAGAATACTATTCCCTCAAAAAATCTTCGAAGCTACCCAAAATGCTTGGATTCCAGGCTGCCGGAGCGGCACCCATAGTGGAAAACAGAATAATTGAAAATCCAACTACCATAGCTACAGCAATACGCATCGGCAATCCTGCCAGCTGGAAGTTTGCGGTGGAAGCCGCTAACGAATCCGGCGGGAAAATAGATAAGGTTACCGATCAAGAAATCCTCGAAGCTTACTCGTTGCTTGCAAAAGTGGAAGGGGTATTTGTAGAACCGGCTTCTGCAGCATCGGTAGCGGGAGTAATAAAGGGCAGCAAGGAAAATGTATTTAAAGAAGGAGAAAAAATAGTTTGCGTTCTGACAGGCCACGGACTTAAAGACCCGAACACTGCCATAAAAAACGGCACTTCACCTGCGGTTGTTGAAGCCAATATAAGTTATCTTGAAAGGGAAATATTCGGATAGAGGTGATCTTATGGTTCGGGTAAGAGTCCCGGCCACTACGGCTAATTTCGGGTCGGGCTTCGATTGTATAGGTGCTGCTCTCGGACTTTATAATTATATAGAAATGGAGTTCTGGCCAAAGCCGGTAATAGAAGTAATAGGAGAAGGGGAGCATGAGATCATAAGGGATGAATCCAACCTTGTTTATAGGGCGGCATCCAGGATTCTCTCCGAGGCAGGGGTAAACAAAGCTCTGAGAATAAGGCTTGAAAACAATATTCCCCTGGCCCGGGGCCTCGGAAGCAGCGCAGCATGCATTGCAGGAGGAATGATGGCTGCCAACAGGCTGATAGATAACCGTGTTTCCTTTGATAGAATAATTAATCTAGCTACCGAGATGGAAGGTCACCCCGATAATGTGGTGCCGGCCTTAATTGGGGGGTTTTCCGTTTCCATATTATATGAAGACAAGGTAATCTACAGGAGTTTCCCCATGCCTGACAACCTGAGATTTGTAGCTGCAATACCGCACTTTCATCTTGAAACTGTAAAGGCGAGAAAAGTACTCCCCCGGGAAGTTCCTTTATCGGATGCCGTGTTTAACCTTAGCCGGTCTGCTTTGATGGTGGCCGCTTTTTGCAAGGGAGATTTTACCGATATAGATGTTTTTTGCCAGGATAGATTACATCAGCCGTACAGAAGTCGACTAATTCCGGGAATGGAAAAGGTCATAAAAATGGCTCCTCAAAAAGGAGCTCTGGGCTGTTTTTTAAGCGGTGCGGGTCCTGCCGTCATCTGTCTTGCGTATGAGAAACAGGCTCCGATTCTGGGTAAAAGCATGGTTGAAGTTTTCTTGGATGAAGGGATCGAATCTGAATACAGGATATTGACTCCCGATGGAGAAGGAACAAAGTTCTTATAAAAAAATGTTTTTCAGGACTTGAAAATAATTCATTTATCCTTTATAATAAATAACGAACTGAAAAGCTGTCTGGGTGTGGCGCAGTTTGGTAGCGCGCTTGAATGGGGTTCAAGAGGTCGGGGGTTCAAGTCCCCCCACTCAGACCAGAAAAAACCGCTTGTCTTAAGGGACAGGCGTTTTTTATTACTTTTATGAACTTCTTCTTGATGTTAAAAATTCGCGGTTAGCTGACAAGCAGCCAACAAAAAATTTAATTGGATAAGGTTGATAGTTTTTTTAATTCTTCAAATCGATATAAGTATAAATATTGGGACGTTAGCATGAACACTTGATGTTGAATGGTGACAAAAAAATATACCGCAAAAAAGAGGATTATTCCTGTTTTTGGAGAAAATATAAAATAAACTCTAAAAGGTGGAGAAAATGCACCGTCAAATCAACAGTAAAGTGGTGCCCCTCAGGCCTAAAAAACGTATTTCTTCAAAATATTTGCTAGCCGGTGCAATGGCAGCGGTAGTACTGACGCTGATGTTATTATTTAACCGTTATTATTTCAATACATATACGGTCGTGGAAGGGACCGTCCAAAAATCACTTTACGCCGATGCCCTGATTATAAAAAAAGAGACGGTTATCACTTCACCGGCTGATGGCAAGCTTCAATTATTGGTAAAGCCCGGCGAGAGAGTAAGGGTAGGCACACCGCTTTTTATGGTTATCACCGATTTGGATCAAAAAGAAAAATATGAAAAGCAGATTTCAGAACTTCAAGGCAGCATAAAGGACCTGCAAAATGATTTAAACTCACATATACCGCTGAACGTCATAAATAAATCTATAGATGATACCACAAAAAAATTGAAGGAAGCTATTGCCCAGGGCCAGTTTGACAAGGTGAGGGATCTGAAAAGCGAACTTGCTCGATTGATGAAAGAAAAGCAAAAGCAAATCCAGTCGGGCCAAACCAATATCAAGGCTATGGAAAAGACTGTCGATGAATTGAAGAAAAAGCTAAGTTCTGTAGAATTGCTGGTAAATGCTCCCGAAGCCGGAATGGTAAGTTTCAATATAGACGGTTATGAAAATGTTTTAACTGTCGATTGTGTAAAAAATATATCCTCTTCCCAATTGCAATCAATAAAAGGGCAGGAGCCGGAGCAAGTGATACCGTCATATGCGACTGTCCGCAGGCCTGTTTTAAAAATAGTGGACAACTTTTCATATTATATGGCTGTTGACATTAAAAATGCCACATTAAAAGAGGGAAAAAACTACAATATCGTGATTAAAACATCCGATTTCAGCAAAAAGATTCCGGCAGAGCTTGTGGACATCCATGAGAATGACAGGGTGGGCATTTTCTTGATAGAAAAAGACTTGCCTGAGATTATTAATTTTCGTAGAGTTGATGTTGAGATCATTACCCAGACGGCCACCGGCAGTATAATACCACTGTCCGGCATAGTAAACGTTGATGGCAGTGAAGGAGTGTATCTGCTGGATGGAAGAAATAGGGTTTTCAGAGCTGTTAAGATTATTGCCAGCGACGGTTCTAATGCTGTAGTGGAAGGTTTGAAATTGGGAGATAGAATACTTATAGACAAGAAGGGTTTGACATGGAAACATTAGAAAAAAACTTAGCTGTTGTGAAAACGAAGATAGTTGAAGCTGCCGCCAGATCCGGAAGGTCGCCGGAAGAAATACATCTGGTGGCGGTAACCAAAACCGTTCCGCCAGAAACCATTCAAAAAGCTGTAGACCTTGGCATAACCCTGCTCGGTGAAAACAGGGTACAGGAAGCCGGTAAAAAAGTTGATACGGTTAAGGGAAATATTGAGTGGCATCTCATAGGACACCTTCAAAAAAACAAGGTTAAAGCTGCAGTAAGACTTTTTTCCATGATACAGTCTCTGGATAGTCTGAGCCTTGCTGAAGAAATAGAAAAAAGAGCGGCGGAAATCTTTAAGGTTATGGATGTCCTGGTTCAGATAAATATAGGAAGGGAGGAAACCAAGTCCGGTATAGATGCAGGTGATGCGGTTGATTTTATTAAAAAGGTGTCTCAATTGCCCCATTTGAGAATCAAGGGATTAATGGCTATACCACCTTTTAAAGAAGACCCGGAGGAAGTAAGGCCATATTTTAGAAAAATGAATGAAATATTCCAGGATATAAAGACGATGCAATTAAAAAATGTGGAGATGATTTTTTTGTCGATGGGCATGACTAATGATTTTAGTGTTGCTATCGAAGAAGGTTCTAACATGGTGAGAATAGGTACAGGAATTTTTGGTAAACGAAAATAGATAGTATAAAACAGGAAAGGAGAGAAACATGGCTGGGAAAAATATCTTTAACAGGATTCTTTATTTTTTAGGTATTGAAGATGAAAATCCGGTTCCTGAAGAAGACAGGATGGATTTTGAACCTTATGTTAACCGTCCCGATATAAAATCGAAGGGCAGGATCATTAATATTCACCAGACATCAAAAAATAAAATGGTGATTTATAAACCGGCTTCCTTTGATGAAGTGAGGGAAATATCCGATGAAATTAAGAGCCGAAGGGCTGTAATAGTTAACATGGAAAGACTTGACAAGGATAGCGCCAAGCGCGTACTGGACTTTATGAGCGGAAGTATATATGCGCTCAACGGTACGGTTAAAAAAATAGGTCCGGGAATTTTTATTTTTGCCCCGGACAATGTGGATATTTCCGGAGCGGCGGTGGAAGAAAGTTTTCAAGAAAAACCATCTTTGTTGAAATAAAGGAGTGGTGTTTTTGGCTTTAATCAGAGCCGTAGACCTTTTTTTTCAATTTCTGTATTTAATGATCCTGGCAAGGGTTTTTTTATCGTGGGTACCCGCAGCCAACAATTCAAGTATTGCCAGGTTTATTTACCAGGTAACCGAACCCATATTGGAACCTTTTAGGGAGATTTTTTCCAGGTTTATGCCGAAAGGGCCGGGGCTATACCTGGACCTTTCTCCTATAGCTGCACTGTTTGTACTGGAAGTGGCAAGACATTTCATATTGAATATTCTTATTAGAATGACATTTTAAGGAGATGAGCATTATGACCCTGGCTCCTATTGAGATTCAAAAAAAGGAATTTCGCCGTTCTTTTCGAGGATACAATGAAGAAGAAGTGAAGAGCTTTCTTGAAAAGATTTCAATGGATTATGAAAAAATATATAAACAGAATCAGGATTTAAAAGAAGAAGTAAAGCACTTGCAGGAAAAATTACAGGAATACCGGGATATGGAAATCACTTTGAGAAATGCCCTGGTACTGGCAGAAAAGACAGCAGAGGATACCAAAAAAAATGCATTGAAAGAAAAAGAAATGATCCTTAAAGAAGCGCTGGCTAAAGCCAGCAAATTGATAGATAGGGCGGAACAAAGATATATGTCGTTGAACAAACAGTATGAAGAACTTAGAAGACATTTCAGTTTATTCAAGACAAGGTTTTCCAACTTTTTGCAATCTCAGATAGAGATCGTAGATTCCTGTGAACTAAATGAGATGGATGAAGACCGACATTTGCTTGATGCTTTTGTACAGGCTGCCGCCGGCTGTGATGAAAAAATTAAAGAAGAATATGATTCAGAAGTGAAAAACGAAGATGATACTCATGTAGGTGAAGAAACTGATGAAAATCTGGATAACAATCCGGGTAATAATTCGGATAATGCGGTAACTCAGGACACCCCGGAAGAAAAAAATTCAAAGGCCAATGAGTTGGAGTAGAAAGGGAGCTTTGCAAACATGCCGAAAGAAAGACGCATATCTGTGGTTGGAATTATCGTGACCAACCGCGAAGAATCGGCGGATAAGGTCAATGAAATACTTTCCAGGTACGGGCATTACATAATTGGAAGGATGGGAATTCCTTATCGTGAAAAGGGCATATCGGTAATGGCTTTGATTGTTGATGCTTCCACCGATGAGCTGGGAGCTCTTACGGGCCAGCTGGGAAGCATACCGGGAGTTAAGGTAAAATCTGCAGTCACTGTATGACAAAAAAATTCTTGAAGAATAAATAAAAGCCTGGTGGATACATTAATTCTGGGGGAAAAAAATGAGTGAAGAAAAATTGATGCATCACCTGTATCAAAAGCTTGATGATCTTTCGATACAGATAGAAAAACTGAATCTAGCCGAATATCTGGAACTCCTCCGGAATCCCAAACGCCTGTTATACGTCAATTTTTTGAGTGGCGTGGCCCGCGGATTTGGCATGGCCATTGGTTTTACCCTCCTGGGGGCGCTGGCGTTGTATATACTGCAGCGCCTGGTGATTCTGAGGCTTCCGATTATAGGAGATTTTATAGCAGACATTATAAGAATAGTTCAAAAGGAACTGGCAACAAAATGATAAATGGAGCGGAAAGCATTTTAAGGAGGCTTTGCCTTTGAAGGACACCCAATATTTTAAAACCAGGCTGGAAGAAATGAAAAAGCAATTGGAAGATGAGATGCGTGTATTGATTCAGAGAGGTTCAGAACCTTTAAAAGAATCCGTAGGTGAGCTTTCCAGTTATGACAATCATACGTCAGACCTGGGAGCGGAAACCTTCGAAAGGGAGAAAGACCTGGGCTTAAAGGATAATACAAAAATTCTGATGATGAAGGTCAATCACGCTCTGGATAAAATCAGGGATGGTTCCTACGGAATATGTGAAAGGTGCGGGAAACCAATAGATGAAGAAAGGCTGGAAGCAGTCCCGTATACTACTCTTTGTATAGAATGCAAAAAGGAAGAAGAAAAACCCGATGATCCGCGCTCAAGGCCACTGGAAGAAGATATACTGAAATATCCCTTCGGCAGAAGTTTTCTGGATGAATCCGATCAGAACCTGTATGATGGTGAAGATGCATGGCAGGATGTAGCCCGGTATGGAACTGCCAATACTCCGCAGGATGAACCCGGAGCTGTGGATTATACCGAAACCGATGTGGATGGTAATGAAAAGAGGGGTATTGTGGAGCGGGGGGATATGATTATTGATGAAGAGGACCCCGATGAGGATGATAAAAACGAGCTTGGAGAATAAAAATGCTAAAAATGCCTTTTAAAAAAGGCATTTTTTTAATAGAAGTATTCTGGTATAATAGGTAAGGGGACGCACCTCCTTTTCAAGGGTATTCCTCTGTGGTAGGCGGAGGAACGTCCCCATTGGAATGGTAAGGGGACGCACCTCCTTGTAGAGGAGGTCGGAGTTCAGAGGTGAGATTAAGTTGGATTTGCCGAAGAGGCAAATCCTTCTATTCCGACTTCCGACTTCTGACATCTGGCTTCCGATATAGGGTAGGCGGAGGGACGTCCAGGATGTAAATAGCTTTGAAAGGCAGCGGAACATTCGAGGTTTCGAAAAATTTATACGGGAGGTGCAGATTTTGGATGTGTTATTATACGGACTCCTGGTTTTTGCAGCGGATCAGCTATCAAAATATATTATCCAGATGAACATGGAACCTTATGAATCTCTACCTATACTTAAAGGCATCTTTCACATAACGTATGTCCAGAATACCGGAGCGGCCTTCAGTATATTGCGGGGGAAAACTTATTTTTTCACCATAGTTTCCTTTGCCATTATTTTGGCCATAATTTTCTTTATTAGAAAAATATCTCCGGAAAAAAGACTCCTGAGGTTTG
Organism: Thermoanaerobacterales bacterium; assembly: GCA_012840135.1. GTDB lineage: Bacteria > Bacillota > Thermosediminibacteria > Thermosediminibacterales > Tepidanaerobacteraceae > Biomaibacter. Next base: position 280,020 of record DUMA01000022.1, on the reverse strand, counting down.
TCATGGCACTGGTGCTGGGTGGAGCTGCCGGAAATCTGGTGGACCGCTTGAGATTCGGGTATGTGGTGGATTTTTTTGATTTTAGAATCTGGCCGGTTTTCAATATTGCAGATTCAGCTATCGTGGTGGGAGTGATTATTCTGGCCTATATAATTGCTTTCGATGCCGGATTTTCCGGGCAATACGGAAAGAGCGGGAGGTAAACGATTTGACAGAGGAGTTTTGCTTTTCTGTCGACAGTGCCGACGAAAAAAAGAGGATAGACATTTATCTTGCTGAGAAAATTAACAACTATTCCCGGAGTTATTTAAAGAAAGGTCTGGAAGAAGGATGGGTAGAGGTAAATGGTAAAAAAGTAAAACCCAATTATAAAATAAAAGCCGGGGACAGAATAACGGTATCCATTCCTCCGCCGGTTAAACCTTCTCTGGAGCCGGAAGATATACCATTAAACATTATATATGAAGATGAAGATATTGTGGTTATTGACAAACCCCGGGGCCTTGTAGTCCATCCTGCACCGGGGAATTATTCCGGTACCCTGGTGAATTCTCTGCTATATCATACCGGAGGTCTATCGGGCATTGGTGGTGTAATGCGGCCGGGCATTGTCCATCGCCTCGACAAAGATACTTCGGGTGTCATGGTGGTGGCAAAAAACGATGCGGCCCATATGGCTCTGGCAAAACAGCTTAAAAATAAGCAGATGAAAAAGGTATACCGTGCTCTGGTATGGGGCCAGATACAGGAGGATAAAGCTACTATCAATGCTCCCATTGGCCGACATCCGATTAAGCGCAAGGAAATGGCGGTGACGACTAGGGGTGCGAAGGAAGCGGTAACTCATTTTAAGGTGCTTGAAAGATTTTCCGAATACACTTTATTAGAAATATACTTGGAAACTGGCAGGACCCATCAGATAAGAGTACATATGAAATTTATCGGCCATCCAGTGGTGGGGGACCCGGTATATTCCAACCGAAAAAATCCATTTGCCATAAAAGGACAGGCACTGCACGCATATAAGCTTGGGTTTTTCCATCCCAGAACCGGGGATTTCATGGAGTTTACGGCAGCGATGCCTGAAGACTTTACATCAATCCTGGAATTATTAAGGGCGAGGGAGTGAATTATATTGCAGGAAAAGGCACATATCATGGATGAGACAGCCATAAACAGGGCGCTGGTAAGGATAAGCCACGAAATTGTAGAAAAGAACAAGGGAGTGGCAGATGTGGCCCTGGTGGGTATAAGGAGAAGGGGAGTGCCGCTGGCCAGGCGAATGGCATCGTATATTTCGAGTATTGAAGGAATTGAGATTCCTGTAGGAATTCTCGATATTACTCTTTACCGGGATGACCTATCCAGTCTATCATCCCAGCCGGTGGTACATAAGACAGAAATTCCTTTTAATATTTCTGATAAGAAAATCGTATTGGTGGATGATGTGATATATACGGGCAGGACCGTGCGAGCAGCCCTGGATGCACTGGCAGATATAGGCAGGGCTCGGATGATACAGCTGGCGGTGTTGATTGATAGGGGGCACCGGGAACTACCCATAAGGCCCGATTATGTGGGAAAAAATGTCCCCACTTCCAGAGATGAGGTTGTCAAGGTCAAGCTCGAGGAAATAGACGGCGAAAACTGTGTTGTTATCCTAAAACGATAGCTTCTTGATTGTTTCTTCATCAGGAGTGACATAGATAGTTTTTTGATGGTCATATATGACAAAACCTGGTTTTGCACCCGAGGGTTTTCTTACATATTTTTTTAAGGTATAATCCACCGGGACATTGCTTCCGTTCCTGGCTTTGCTGAAATAGGCTGCCAGGATGCCAGCCTCTATAATGGTTTTTTCACTGACATCTTTACCGTGACAATCTATGATTACATGGGAACCGGGGATATCTTTTGTGTGAAGCCAAATATCCCCAGGTTTTGCATGCTTCAATGTCAGAAGGTCATTCTGACGATTGTTTTTGCCCACGTAAATAGTATAGCCTTCAGACGACTTAAACTTCAACGGTTCCGATTTGGCTTTCTCCATGTTCTTTTTTACCGGATTTTTCATGTAGCCCTGATTTTCCAGCTCCTGATAGATATCATTTATATCTTCCACGTTTTCACTGTTCTGTATGTTAACGAGAATATTTTCCAGATAGTTTATTTCATCTAGTGCTTCCTGCATTCTGGTTTCAGATATGATTCTGGCCGAATGCATTTTTTTATACCGGTTAAAATATATTTGAGCATTGCGGGCCGGAGTGTATTTTTCCTGAAGAGGTATGATTATTTCTTCTCCGGGGTTATAAAAATTGGGAAGTTTCACCTCTTTTTCTCCAGACTTTATGCAATAGAGGTTGGCATACAAAATTTCTCCCCAGAGCCTGTATTTTTCCATTTCTTCGGTTTTTTCAAGAGTCTTTTTTATATGAAGCAGGTTTTGGTTTACTTTTTTAAGGTGCCTGGATACTTCCTCCCGGGCATGGTTTTTAAGGCGTTCCAGAGCTGCTGCCGCCGCCTTTTTTGCATAATAAAAGTCTACGGCATTATTCACTCCAGAAATCGGCATAGGTTTTTCTTTTTTGTGCAACATAGGAAAAACCCAGATATCCTCGGGGTTGTCAGCACTATCGAGATATATCACAGGCTCGAAGTTGCAGGTTCGTGTACCATCGGCGAGCTCTAAGATGGTTTTAACCAAAAAGTCCAATTCGTCACAGGTTATGTCTCTAATTGGCTTACTCTCGTTTATGTGTGCTCTGTATGCCATTTCCCGGGCAGAAATTCCGCTTATTCCTGAAAAATTGTCCACAATCCATTTGCTTACCGTTTTTGATGGATTCTTTTGCACTGAAGAATCAAAAGTTGACATAATAATGTTACGGTCAATACCAAGCAGATTATTTTTATTCCCAACTGGCGGCATTACATATTTTTCTCCGGGTAAAACCTGGCGGAACCTGTTGATATCAGAAGATACCCGTTTTATGCTGTCGATAATGGTGCCGCCGGAATCTGCAAGAATTATGTTGCTATGTTTACCCATGATTTCGATAAACAGCTTCATTTCTACAGGCTGCATGAATTCGTTGTTATTTTCGATGGTTATCTCCAGAAGGCGTTCAAGGTTAAACTGCGATATTTGCCTTATTCTTCCTCCTATCAGGTATTTCCTCAGCAGCATACAAAACATGGGTGGTGTTGCGGGATTTTCTACATTTTTTTGGGTAAGGTGAATTCTGCATTCTGTAGGATTGACCGAAATGGTTAGTTTTAAATCGTCGTATGGATTGCGAAAATAAATTAAAACTTCATCTTTTAAAGGCTGATATATTTTTGTTATTCTGCTGCCCAATACTTTTTCCTTTAGCTCGGAGATGACAGCATGCATTGCAATTCCATCAAAAGGCATTTTAAGTCCTCCCGATAAATTTATGTTATTAGTATATCATAAACCAGCCAGGTAATTGAAGGATATATGATAAGTTGATAAATTTGTTGTTTAAAATACATTTAGGTGGTATAATATTTTTAACGATTTTGGAAGAAAATGCGAGGGTGGTCTTGAAATATGAAGTTTACATGAATGAATAAACCGAATGACTATTTTTCTAGTTAATTTAAAGGAAAGGAATTTTTATGATAAGAAGCATGACCGGTTATGGCCGCGGAGAGCAGTCGGGAAAGATTTCCTGGGTGGTTGAGATTAGATCTGTAAATCACAGGTTTCTCGAGATTTTTGTGAAGCTGCCCAGAGCATGGCTACTCATGGAAGAAAAAATAAAAAGTTTCATTAAGGGGAGAATATCAAGGGGCAGAGTAGATGTTTTCGTGAATATGTCCTGTGAAAATCTTCCCATGAACATAAAATTTGACAAATCCGCCGTCAGGAACTATTATAATAAATTGATGGAAATAAAACAGGAGACGGGGTTTGAAGGTCCTGTTTCGCTTCCTCTGTTATCAATGATGCCGGATCTTTTTTCCATAGAAGAAGAAATGCCACAGGAACAGGAACTGTGGGAGATGTTAAAACCTGCTCTGGATCAGGCGGTTAAAAACTTGATAATTATGAGAGAGATGGAAGGACAGACCCTGTGGAATGATATCATCGCCAGGCTGGATATCATAGATGAAAAGGTTGATTTCATCAGCAAAAGAACAGATGCGGTGATAGAGGAATATAGAAAAAGGCTTGTTCAAAATGTTGAGCGGGTTTTAAAGGATATTTCCCTGGAACGGGATAGAATAGAGGCTGAAGTAGTACTTTTTGCGGAAAGGTCAAATATAACCGAGGAGCTTGTGAGATTAAAGAGCCATATCGGGCAGATGAGGAACCTTGAACAGGTTGATGATTCCGTAGGCAAAAAAGCTGATTTTATAATTCAGGAAATGTATCGTGAGGCCAATACAATAGCTTCAAAGTCCCCGGATTATGACATATCCATGAGAATAATAGAGATAAAAAGCGAACTTGAAAAAATCAGAGAGCAGGTACAGAACATAGAGTAAAAAATCAGGAGGGAATTGTGTGGAGATTAAACTTGTAAACATTGGATTTGGCAATATTGTTTCAGCAAATCGTATAATAGCCATTGTAAGTCCCGAATCGGCTCCAATTAAAAGGATTATTCAGGAAGCCAGGGACAGGGGGATGCTCATTGATGCCACTTACGGCAGGAGGACCCGCGCTGTAATCATAACCGATAGTGATCATGTTATCCTGTCGGCTGTACAGCCCGAAACGGTGGCGCACCGTCTGGACGAAGCTGATCGCGACGAAATTGAAAGAGAAAGCGATGCAGAGGAAGAAGAATTTGTAGAGGAATAGGAAGGTTTTTATGAAACATCAGGGCATGCTTATAGTTGTTTCTGGTCCATCCGGTGCTGGGAAAGGAACATTATGCAACCTTTTATTAAAGAGGGATAAAAACCTTACACTGTCTGTATCTGTTACTACAAGGCTTCCTAGGGAAGGGGAAAAAGAGGGGATAAATTATTTTTTCACCAGTGTCGATGATTTCCAGAAGAGAATAAAAAATAACGAATTCCTTGAATGGGCAATGGTTTATAATAATTATTACGGCACGCCCAGAGAGTTTGTGGAAAAACAGATGAACGATGGCAGGGATGTCATTCTGGAAATAGACATACAGGGTGCTGCACAGGTTAAAAAGAATTACCCTGAAGCCGTGTTTATATTTATCCTTCCCCCAGACCTTGAAGAATTGAAGAACCGCATAGTAAAACGCGGTAGCGAAACTGCAGATTCCGTCAATCTCCGCATGAAAAGCGCCCGGGAAGAGTTAAAGGCGATTTTTATGTATGATTATACCGTGATCAATGACAACCTGGAGAATGCACTGCTTGCGATGCAGTCGATAGTTTGTGCAGAAAGATGCAGGGTGTCCCGTAATAAAGATTTGCTAGAATTTATCAATGGGAGGGAAGAGAATATATGATGTATCCATCTATAGATTCCCTTAGCAGTAAATATGACAGCAGGTACACCATTGCAGTGGTGGCGGCAAAAAGAGCCCGTCAACTGGTAGAGGGGGCTCAGAAACTTGTGGATGTAAAAACCACGAAGCCCGTATCTATCGCTTTGTTTGAGCTAGATGCAGAAAAAATAAAAATAGAAAGACCTAAAGCCGGAATTAAGTGATGAGGTGTTTTCATGTTAGAAGGCAAATTTGTGGTTTTAGGGGTAACGGGAAGCATAGCCGCTTATAAATCTGCCGAACTGGTTAGATTATTGAAAAAACAGGGAGCCTTAGTCCAGGTCATAATGACAGAATCTGCCTGTGAGTTTATAAAACCCCTGACCTTTCAGGTCCTTTCCCAGAACCAGGTTATTACCGACATGTTTAGGGAACCATCTAAATGGGAAGTAGAACATGTGGCCCTGGCCGATCGTGCGGATCTGGTTCTTATCGCACCGGCCACTGCCAATATTATAGCCAAAATTGCCGCCGGTATAGCCGATGATATGTTAACTACCACGATTCTCGCCACCAGGGCAAAAGTGGTGGTGGTGCCGGCCATGAATGTTCACATGTATGAACATCCCATCACCCAAAGGAACATCCAAAGACTGAAAGAATCAGGAATTGAAGTTATGAAACCGGCCGAGGGATTCCTTGCATGCGGTTACACCGGTAAGGGAAGGTTTCCAGAGCCGGCGGATATTGTAAAGTTTGTAGACAGCATTGTAGGCAGGGCACAGGATTTAAAAGGGAAGACAGTATTGATAACAGCAGGTCCGACCAGAGAGCCTGTGGATCCCGTCAGGTTCATATCGAACCATTCATCAGGCAAAATGGGATATGCTCTGGCCCGGCAAGCTGTTTTAAGGGGAGCCCGGGTTGTGTTGATTTCCGGTCCGACAAGTATCGACCCCCCTGCCGGGCTTTATAAATTTATACCCGTGGAGACGGCGCTTGAAATGGAAAAAGCAGTTCTGGAAAATTTCACTCAGGCGCATGTCGTAATTAAAGCCGCAGCGGTGGCTGATTTCAGGCCTAAAAATTATAATCCGGGAAAAATTAAAAAACAAGGCGGCGGGATGGTAATTGAACTGGTAAAGAATCCGGATATTCTGCAGGAATTGGGAGAGAAAAAACAGCACCAGGTACTGGTAGGGTTTGCTGCCGAAACCGATGAGCCGGAGAAAAACGCTAAAGAAAAGTTGGAAAGAAAAAATCTGGACTTTATAGTGTTGAATGATGTAACGCAGGAAGGAGCAGGTTTCGGCTCGGATACAAACATAGTCAAGATCATATATAGAGATGGGAGAACTGAAATTTTGCCCAAGATGTTAAAAAGGGATGTAGCGGACGCTATCCTTGACCGTGTTTTACCGTATTTGAATTGAAATCGGTAGGGAACGGTCCTTTGTTTTTGAAGGGGGAGGAGTTTTTTGCCAGGTGTAGCACTGGTTGCGGTTGATGTAAAGCACCCCGACGCCAGAAAAGAATACAGTTATCTTATACCTGACGATATTGCAGTTAATGTAGGAGATGTAGTGCAGGTAAATTTTAATAGCTCCAGAGTAAATGGTGTAATTACCGGCTTATCTGACGGAAGCGAAGTTTTAGAAAATGTAAAGATGAAATACATATTAAAAAAAGAATCCATAACACTTTCTCCAGAGTTTATAGGTTTTTGCAGGAATCTGGCCGTGTATTACGGTTCATCTTTGATAGATTTTTTAAAATTAATGCTTCCACCCCCGGCAAGCAAGAAACGGGAAATAATATACGCCGCAGCCCTTGCTCGAGATAATCTGCCTGATAAGGCAACAAATCAAAAAAAGGTATGGGAGCTTGTTTTGACATCAGGGGCGCTTTCTGCACGGGAAATATCTCAAAGAACCGGCCTGCCTATCTCTTCGGTGCAAGCAGCATTAACTGCGCTTGTTAAAAAAAAATTGCTTATTAAAAGTAATAGGATCATAGACCGGAAACAAGAGATGCCTGCAGGAGAAAGATTGATGACACCGCTGAACCTTACAGAGGAACAGGCTCTAGCCTTAAAAAAGATATTTGCAAATTTTGATAATCAAAAAAAACCTGTACTCTTATATGGAGTAACCGGCAGTGGTAAAACAGAAGTGTATATTAGAACCATAGAAAAGGTTATAAATCAGGGCAAAAAAGCCATCATACTGGTTCCAGAAATATCTCTGACACCTCAGATGCTGGCGATCTTTCAGACGAGATTTCCCGGGAGGGTGGCTGTCATCCACAGCAGGCTATCTGCAGGAGAAAGATTTGATGAATGGCACAGGATATATGACGGTCAGGCGGATGTGGTTATAGGAGCTCGATCCGCAATTTTTGCACCAGTAAAAAACCTGGGCCTTATTATAGTGGATGAGGAGCATGAATCGTCTTATAAACAGGCGGAACATCCCTACTATGATGCAAGAACTGCGGCCATTCTGAGGGCCAGAATGCAAAAGGCGCAAATTATATTTGGAAGTGCTACCCCTTCGGTGGAATCTTACTACAAGGTGGCCTCTGGCGAGTACATGCTTGTAAAAATGACCAGGAGAGCCTCGGGAATGCCTCTTCCAAAACTGGAAGTCGTAGACATGAGGGAAGAATTAAAGGCTGGAAACCGCCATATCTTTAGTCGAAAACTCGTAGCAAGCATAAAACAGATTCTTTCTTCCGGACGGCAGGCCATACTTTTTTTGAACCGGCGGGGACATTCCACTTTTGTAATATGCCGCGATTGCGGATTTGTGATGAAATGTCCTCACTGCGATATATCGCTCACATATCATTTTGATGACAGGAGTGTAAAATGCCATTACTGCGGATACCATATAAAAGCTCCGGATATCTGTCCTCTCTGCGGCAGCAGTAATATACGCTATTTTGGCGCCGGGACTGAAAAGGTAGAGCAGGAAGTGTACCGGCTTTTTCCGGGGGTTAAGGCTCTGCGCATAGATGCAGACACAATTTCAAAAAAAGGATCTCTGGAGCATATATTATCTAGCTTCAGAAAAGGAGACGCCCAGATATTAATAGGGACTCAGGTTGTGGCCAAAGGACTTGATTTTCCAAAAGTGTCTCTTGTGGGGGTTATAACTGCCGACACGGCTCTTAATATGCCCGACTTCAGGGCCGGGGAAAGGACTTTTCAATTGATCACTCAGGTGGCAGGCAGGGCTGGTAGGGCGGAATTGCCCGGAAAAGTTTTGGTTCAAACGTACTGCCCCGAATCTTTTGCCGTTAAAGCAGCGTGTGAAAAGGACATAACAAAATTTTACCAGGAAGAATTGAAAAACCGGCGAAAATCCAATTATCCACCTTTCTGCCATCTGTTAAATATAATACTGACCGGTTCGGAAAAAGACATGGTGGAGGAAAATGCTGCGGAAATTAAAAATATGCTGTGCGGAATTACAAATGATGGGCTTGACATATATGGCCCTGCTCCGGCACCGCGATATCGCGTGAAAGACAATTACCGATATCATGTGTTATTAAAAAGCAAGAAAGTAGAAACATTAATTAAAGTAGAAGATTGTTTGAAATCCATGAAAAAAAAGCGGGGCATTAAAGTCGCATGGGATATGGACCCGCAAGATTTATTATAAACAGCGAAAAGGAGAAAAGACCAATGGCGATACGAAACATACGCAAATATGGGGACGAAATATTGAGAAAAAAAGCCCGGGAAGTTACAGTTTTTGATGATAATTTGAAAATACTGCTCGAGGATATGGCAGAAACCATGAAGGATGCCAAAGGGGTAGGTCTTGCAGCACCTCAGGTGGGCATATTGAAAAGAGCAGTGGTAATCGACGTGGGTGATGGTTTGATAGAACTTATCAATCCAGAAATAGTATTTGAAGAAGGCGAAGTTGTTGAAGTTGAGGGGTGCCTCAGCATTCCTGGAGTAAACGGTGAAGTTGCACGTCCTAAGAAAGTAAAAGTAAAAGCTTTTGATAGAAATGGAAACAGGATCGAGGTAGAAGGTGAAGATTGGCTGGCCCGGGCATTATGTCATGAGATAGATCATCTCAACGGAATACTTTTTATAGATAAGGTAATAAAATTTGTAAAACCTGATAGTGAGGGATAACAATGAATGTAGTTTTTATGGGAACGCCTGAGTTTGCGGTGCCCTCACTCAAAACCCTTATAGATACAGTAAATGTTCAGGCAGTAGTTACACAGCCCGATAGGCCGGTAGGAAGAAAGCGAATTATTACTCCTCCACCGATTAAAAAAATAGCCGTTGAAAAAGGACTTCAGGTATTGCAGCCTGAAAAGATCAAGGATGAACATTTTATAAAGATCCTTTCATCTATTAAACCGGATTTGATTGTCGTCGCCGCTTTTGGTCAAATACTACCACCACAAGTCCTCAAAATTCCTTCTATAGGATGCATAAACGTGCATGCATCACTTTTGCCGAAGTACCGTGGGGCAGCTCCCATGCAATGGTCTATTATAAATGGTGAGCATGTTACCGGTATTACAACTATGTGGATGGATGAGGGCCTCGATACCGGAGATATATTTCTTCAGGAGCAACTGGAGATAAAAAGTAAATGGACTTATGAAGATCTGGCCGGAGAAATGTCAATGCTTGGCGCTAAAGTGCTGAAGAAGTCTATAGAGATGATAAAAGCCGGAAATATCATGCGTGTCCCCCAGGACTCCAGTAAAGCCACTTATGCTCCAATACTCAAAAAGGAGCATGGCAGGATAGACTGGAATAAAAGGGCTGTAGATATATATAATCTCGTAAGAGGACTTTACCCCTGGCCGGGAGCGTATACCATAAGAAAAGGCCAGGAAATTAAGATATGGGAAGCTGAAGCAGTTCCTCAGGAAACTGAGGTTTCTCCTGGCAAGTACTGCGGAACGGTAAGAGGAAAAGGTTTCCTTGTTGGCTGCTCGGAAGGTTGCCTTCTCGTAAAAGTTTTACAGGAATCCGGGAAAAAAAGAATGACTGCTGTGGAATATTTAGCAGGACACTCCATGAACGAGGGAGATAATTTTGCAGATGCCTAAACCTGCGGAAGGGAATATAAGAATTAAAAAAAGGATATTTATCGGGCTGCTTACCGCCAGTATTGCATTTATAGTTTTAATGCTTCTGGTCGGCGTATTCATATATTTGAATAAATTCGGAAACTGGTACAGGTATATACTATTATTTATAGTAGCTTTTTTGAGCGTACTTATATTTATTGTAAGCATTGGTCTTACAGGGGTCGTTATGACCCTCTGGCATGTAAAGACTTTTTTCGGACTGCAGGGTCTGATGAATACGTCGATAAATATATTGTTTCCTATGGCGCTGGTTATTGGTAAAATTCTTCATATACCAAAGGATATAATAAAAAGTTCATACATTGAGGTCAACAATAAACTAACTCAAAGCAGGGTTTTTAATATAGACTCCAAGAAGATTTTGATACTGGCACCCCACTGCCTCCAAAAATGGGATTGCCCCTATAAAGTGACTACTGATGTTTCAAATTGCCATCATTGCGGCCGCTGCGATATAGACAGGCTATGGAAGCTGAGCCAGCAAAAAGGTGTAAATCTCGCGGTGGTTACCGGCGGGACTCTTGCACGCAAGATGGTAGTCGAGTATAAACCGAGGGCTATTGTAGCCATTGCATGTGAGAGGGATTTGACCGAAGGCATTCTGGATACAAATCCCCTGCCTGTGATAGGAATATTAAATGTAAGGCCCGAGGGTCCGTGTAAAAACACCTGCGTGGATGTAGACAGAGTTTCTGAAGCGGTGGATTTTTTCTTAAAAGGCAAAGCAGGAAGGAGTATTGAAGAATTTGAAAAATGCCAGAGAATTGGCCATTAGAATATTAATGGATTCCCAGCAAGGCTCTTACAGCAATCTTGCACTGAATAAGTATTTGACTTTTGACGTCCCTGCACTGGATAGGGCTTTTGTGACCGAACTGGTATATGGCGTGTTAAAGTACAGGATAAGGCTGGACTATATAATATCACAATTTTCAAAAATTGAACTTTCAAAGATGACCCTGCCTGTTATAAACATCCTCAGGATTGGGGTTTATCAGTTGATTTTCCTGGATAAGATACCTGAATTTGCAGCGGTCAACGAGTCGGTTACTCTGGCAAAAAAAATGGAAAATCCGGGGGCTGCAAAGTTTGTAAATGCTGTGCTCAGAAACATAGTCAGAAATATGAAGGACATCGCATATCCGGACCCCGTCAGCCAGCCTCTGGAGTTTCTCGAAAAATACTATTCCTTTCCAAAGTGGATGGTAGAAAGATGGATAAATTTGTACGGTTTCGATTTTACACGGGATCTGTGTGAGGCTTTTAATCAAAAACCACAGGTATGTATCAGGGTTAATACCTTAAAAACAAATAAAGAAGAATTAAAGTCAATTCTTGAAGGTGAAGGTATTAAAGTACAACCCGGCATAATGCTGGAAGAAGCTCTTTACATAGAAGACGTTCAAAGGTTAAAACGGTTGAAAAGTTTCAGAGATGGGCTTTTTCAGCCCCAGGATGAAAGCTCCATGATCGCCTCAAGGGCTCTAGGAGCCCAGAGCGGGGATATGGTGCTGGATGTAGCTGCCGCCCCGGGAGGTAAGACCACCCATATTGCCCAGATAATGAAAAATATTGGCAGTATAACCGCATGGGATGTTCACCCCCATCGTGTCGAACTCATCAAACAAACATGTAAACGCCTGGGAGTTTCCATCGTGGATGCTCAGGCAAGGGATTCCCGAGTGTTGGATGAAGCCCAAAAAAACAGATACGATAAAGTTCTGGTAGATGCCCCTTGTTCAGGTATGGGCGTAATCCGCAGAAAGCCTGACATCAAGTGGTCAAAAAAACCCACTGACATAAAATCCTTAACTGTCGAACAGCAGAGGATATTGCGGACTTGTTCGCAATACGTTAAATTGAATGGAATATTGATCTACAGCACATGTAGCATTGAACCCGAAGAGAATCAACAAATTGTGAAGACATTTCTTGAAGATAACGACAAATTCGTATATGATGATATGAGACCATATCTCCCTGAAAAACTCGCAAAAGAGATGAAAGCGCCCTACGGATGGATACAACTTTATCCCAACACCCACAGAGTCGACGGATTTTTTGTGGCCAGATTGAAAAGAATCAAATAACAAAAAGGTAGAAATATTTTTTAAGGAGACTGATATGGTTAAGAAAAATCTCAAAGGTTTAACGCTGCAGGAACTGGAAGAATTTATGGCAACGCTCGGAGAGCCGGCGTACAGAGCCAGGCAGGTTTTTAAATGGATTTATAAAGGCGTAACCCAATTCGATTCTATGACCGATTTACCCAAGAGCCTTATAAAAATCCTGAATGATAAAGCCTGCATAAGTATGATAAAAATATATAAGAAATTTGAATCTGCTCTGGATAAAACTGTCAAGTATGTTTTTTTATTGGAAGATGGCAATATGGTGGAAGGAGTAAAAATGGAGTATTCTTTTGGGGTGAGTGCATGCGTTTCAAGTCAAGTCGGATGCCGTATGGGGTGTGCCTTCTGCGCTTCTACCATCGGGGGGATGGTAAGAAATCTCAGCGGTGGAGAAATGGCTGATGAAGTTCTGGCTATCGAAAAAGACACCGGGAAGAAAGTAAGTAGGGTTGTGATAATGGGCAGCGGGGAGCCCCTTTTAAATTATGATGAACTCATCAGATTTCTAAGTTTGCTCAATTCACCTCTGGCTTTTAATATAAGTTTCAGGCGAATAACCGTATCCACATGTGGTATCGTGCCTGAAATAATAAGGCTTGCCGATGAAGGGATTCCGGTAACACTGGCGGTTTCCCTCCACGCCCCCGATGATGTCCTGCGCAACAGGCTAATGCCTGTAAATCGCATTTACCCAATTTTACAATTGTTAGATGCATGCAAATATTATATAATAAAGACAAGGCGCCGGATAACTTTTGAATATGCTCTGATCTCTCAGGTAAATGATACCCAAGAGTGTGCCCGGAAGCTTTCAATGCTATTAAAAGGATTGCTGTGCCATGTAAATCTCATACCTTTAAACCCCATAAGAGAGAAAGGTTTTGAAAAGAGCAAGCCCGATCGGGTTGCCGCTTTTGAAAAAATATTGTCAAGCAGCGGGATTTCCACTACTGTAAGAAGAGAAATGGGTGCCGATATTGAAGCCGCCTGCGGTCAACTCCGAAGAAGTATTTTGGACGAGGTGAAAGAATGATATTCTCTGCAAAGACATGCGTTGGCAGGGTAAGAGCCAACAATGAAGACGCTTTTTATGTTCCTCCAAAAAATGGGAATTATCCTGAACTTTTTATTGTAGCCGACGGCATGGGAGGTCACTGCGGTGGCGAAATAGCAAGTCAAATGGCGATTAAAGAGGTCTCGGATTATATAAATGCGCGTTTTTCGAGAGACTTTAATGAAGACCTGGTAAGAGCCATGATACGTAACTCTATAATGGAAGCGAATAAAAAAATTCTGAGGGCAGCCATGGAACATGAAGAATGGGCCGGGATGGGGACGACTCTTACAATGGTTCTTTTCTTTGGAGAAAAAATATTTATAGGTCATGTGGGGGACAGCAGGGCATACATAATTAGAAATAGTAATATTACGCAACTGACAAGAGATCATTCGCTGGTGTGGCAGCTTATGGAGGAAGGAAGACTTACGATGGAGGAGACAAAGACTCATCCTATGAAAAATATCATCACAAGAGCCCTGGGCACCGATAGGGAGATAGCACCTGACTTTTTAGAATACGATATAAAAAAGAATGATATAATTGTTCTGTGCAGTGATGGTCTTACAAACATGTTGGAGGATGAAGAAATTAAAAGTATTGTATGCTGTCAGGAACTCGATGCGGCAGCAGAAATGTTGATAAATAAGGCAAATCTGCATGGTGGAATAGACAATATTACAGTAGAGTTAATCAAAGCAGATTAGCATGGGGTGATGAACATGATTGAAAAAACCCTTGGGAATAGATATACAATTCTTGAAGAAATTGGTGGCGGAGGGATGGCGGTAGTATATAAAGCCCGCGATACTCTGCTGAATCGAATAGTATCCATAAAGGTTTTGCGTCCCGAGTTTGCGGGAGATGCCGATTTCGTCAGGAGGTTTAGAAGGGAGGCTCAGGCTGCAGCCAGCCTATCTCATCCAAATATCGTAAATATTTATGATGTGGGTCAGCAAGATGGGCTTTACTATATCGTAATGGAATACATCGAAGGGAAGACATTGAAGGAACTTATTAGATTGAAAGCCCCCGTACCACCCATGGAAGTCATCGAGATAGGAAAGCAGATTTGCGATGCACTAGAGTGTGCCCATAAAAACAAGATAATACATCGGGATATAAAATCACACAACATAATTATTACGCCGGAGGGAAGAGTAAAGGTGGCTGATTTTGGCATTGCCAGGGCAGCTACTGACACTACGATCACAAATACAGGCAGCGTGTTCGGTTCCGTTCATTATTTTTCACCAGAACAGGCAAGAAGCGATGAGGTGGATGAACGCTCCGATATATACTCCCTGGGTGTTGTGATGTACGAAGCCCTGACCGGCAGGCTTCCCTTTGAGGGTCAGACCCCTGTAGCCGTGGCATTAAAGCAAATACAGGAAAGACCCGTGCCTATTTCTGATATAATACCAGGTTTTCCCGAGGAATTGGAAAACATTGTAGAAAAATGCATGGCAAAAGCACCGGAGGAAAGATTTCAGAGCGCTTCAGAACTGAAGCAAGAGTTAAACGACATTTCCCGCCACTCCAATATTGTAAACTTTAAGCCGTATGAACTAGAGCGGACGATGGTTCTGAACAATATTCAAAAAGAGCAATTTTCAAAAACTTTCCCCAAAAATCCCGGCTCCGCTGCACGGAAAACCAGGAAACCATCCATATTGAGAAATTTAGCCGTAGTTTTATTAACAGTAACATTGTTTGGCGCTTTTTCTTACCTCGGTGCCGCCCTGGCCCGAAAATACTTTGAGGTGCCTGAAGTCACCGTTCCCAATGTCGTGGGCTTAAATGAAGAAGATGCTATAAATAAACTTGTACAACAGAATCTCAAATATACAGCAGACAGGGTATTTGACAAAGCGCCTGCGGGTCAGGTAATCGACCAGGACCCAAAGGGTGGAGAAACCATCAAGGTGAATCATCCTCCCATAAATCTAGTAATTAGCCAGGGTCCGAAGACCAACAGGGTTCCCAGAATAATAGGCTTCAGCGAACAGGAGGGCGTTGCTGCGCTTACAAATAGTGGGTTTACAGTGGGAAGCATTACCAGAGAATATTCCGAAGAGTATCCGGAAGGCGTTATAATCGATCAAAACCCCAGGGCGGACCTTCTGCTTCCTGAGAAAACCGCCATAAATTTCACCGTGAGCCTCGGACCCGAAATAAAACAGTCAAATACACCTGTATTGATAGGTAAGACCCTTGATGATGCCAAAAAACTGCTGGAAGAACAGAAACTGCAGATAGGAACCATAACCAAAAAAGCAAGTGATGCAGTTCCTGAGAACACGGTTATGGAACAGAACCCCAAGCCCGGAGATCTCATAGGCCCGGAGGGGACCGTAGATCTCGTTGTGAGCAGCGGTCCTTTAAAGATAAAAAAGTTTAATCTAAACATACCACTGCCTTCACAGCCCTCCGAGTTTACCATTAAGGTCATAATATCGGATGACCGGGGCGAAAACCGACTGGTATACAGCAAAAAGCACACCCCTGAGGATAGCCCCTTAATAATTCCCGTTGAAGGAGCAGGGGTTATGGATGTGGAGGTTTGGCTGGACGATAAACCGCTGCTAAAAGAAACCTATTAATTTATCGGATCGAGAAAGTCACTATTCTTTTAGGTTGCTCCGTCAGCGGACGAGTTTAAGCTGAAAAAATTTTTTTGTTTATATTTTTATAAGGGAGATGTCAGTTTACCATGATTCAAATTGCTCCTTCTATATTATCGGCGGATTTTGCTAATTTAGGTGAAGAGGTCAAGAAGGTAGAAGATGCAGGAGCGGATCTTTTACACATAGATGTTATGGATGGCCATTTTGTCCCGAATCTTACCATAGGGCCTCCTGTTATCTCGCACCTGAAAGGCAGGACTTCTCTGCCCTTCGATGTTCATCTGATGATTGAAAATCCGGAAAATTATATTGATGAATATATAAAAGCCGGAGCCCAAATACTCACTGTCCATATAGAGGCCAGCGTTCATGTTCATAGACTGTTGAGCTATATTAGAAGCAAAGGAGTTATCCCTGGCGTTGCATTAAATCCTGGCACGCCACTGCAGAATCTGGAGTATATTTTGGATCAGGCAGGTATGGTACTGATAATGAGCGTTAACCCTGGATTTGGAGGCCAGGCATTTATTCCTCAAATGAAGGAAAAGATTAAAGCCCTGAAGAACATGATGAAATCCATGAATCTCGCAATTCCTGTGGAAGTGGATGGGGGCATAAACGAAAAAAATGCAAAAGAGATCGCAGAAGCCGGAGCTGATATTCTGGTGGCAGGTTCTGCTATATATAACGCGCCGGATCCATCGCAAGTTATACGGCATATGAAAGAAAAATAACCCCTCCTCGAGGGGTTTTTTTGTGTCAGAAATAAATGATGGCGAATATAATATTATATGAGGATTTGCGGGATCGGGGGTGGCGATGTGTGGAGAAGAATGGATTTTAAGAAGATAATGGCAATTGTAGCGGCCGTATCGGGAGTGGCAATTCTGATTTTAAGCTTACCTTCATGGATATGGATGATGGTTTTGGGCGGGTTTTTGATTTGGTTTGGATGGATGCTTTTTACCACCAATCGGTAAAGGGGGAAGACGTATGCGCATCTATGTTTTGAAATTACCCAAAGGCATAGGTCGGGTAATTAAAAAAATATTTGGTTTGTTCGGCCATAAAGAATAAAAATAAAGCGTGCTGGAAATGCACGCTAATTTTATTGAGCTCTCTGGACCTTTCCGGACCGAAGACATCTTGTACAGATATTTATTCTTTTAGTGGTGCCGTTGACATTTACCTTTACACGGCGGATATTAGGGGCCCAAACCCTCTTAGACCTTATATGGGAATGGCTGAGCTGGATACCTTTTCTGGGTAGTTTACCGCAGATCTCGCACTTTGCCACTTTTTGCACCTCCTTTACATACAAAGCTATTTTACCATATAAATAAAAGCTCTGCAATAAATGAATTAAGTTGTTAAAAAAAAGTTAATAATGTATTATAATAGGTGTAAAGCAAGGTTTTCGATTTTTTTAAAAGAAGGGAGGTACCAACTTGAAAAATATTATAAAAAATAATCTGGGAGAAATTGAGATATCAAAGGAAGTAATTGCTCTCCTGGCAGGCAATGCAGCCATGGAGTGTTACGGTCTTGTTGGCATGGTGTCCCGCAAAATGAGTGACGGTATAACAGAGCTTTTGGGAAGGGAAAATCTGGGCAAAGGAGTAGAAGTACAACTGACCGATGACATACTGGTAATTGATTTATATATAATAGTTCAATATGGTACCAAAATAAGTGAAGTTGCCAGTAATGTCATTGAAAAGGTACATTTTAACTTGAGAAACATACTGGGTTTCAGCCCCGATAAGATAAATGTAGTAGTTCAGGGAATAAGGATTAAGTAAACTGGGAGGTTTTTAGTTTTGAGCTATAAAAGAGTAGATGGAAGCCTGTTAAAAAAAGCGTTTTTACGTGCAGCATATGTTTTAAGACAAAATAAAAAAGTAGTGGATGCATTGAATGTTTTTCCAGTTCCCGATGGAGACACCGGTACAAATATGTCCCTCACTATGGACCAGGCTTCTGAGGAACTGCAAAAACTTCAGTCTGATGAGTTAAAAAAGGTAGTGGATGCAGTGGCCTGGGGCTCGCTGATGGGAGCCAGGGGAAACTCCGGAGTCATCCTTTCACAGCTTTTCAGGGGTTTTTCTCAAAGCATATCTGCCAGTAAACAAAGTATATCATCCCTTGAATTTGCCCAGGCTTTTAAAAACGGCGTGGATTCGGCTTACAGGGCGGTTATGCGTCCCGTAGAGGGGACGATTTTAACGGTGGCAAGAGAGATGGCCGATAAAATGCTGGTCGATTCCAGAAAAATCGATGATATTGAAAAGGTTTTAAGCGATGCATTGAGTTACAGCGAAAAGATTCTGGCTAAAACCCCCGAAATGCTAAAGGTATTGAAAGAAGCAAAGGTCGTGGATGCAGGTGGAAAAGGTCTCATTTATTTAATGCAGGGATTTCTGGAGGCCTTTGAAAATCCTGATATAATTACAAGTGTTGCAGGACAAAAAGAGGAAAGATCTGATGCGTTTGAATTCAACGATGAAGAAAATACGATTAAATTTACTTATTGCACCGAACTTTTTGTCAGAGGCAGGGACATAGATCTGGATTTACTCAAAAAGCAACTTTCAGAGCTAGGCGACTCTATTATAGTTACGGGAATGGATGATATAGTAAAGATACATATTCATTCAAATCATCCCGGGCAGGTTATGGAAACAGCCCTGAAATGGGGAGAACTGTCTAATATCAAGGTGGATAATATGAAAATTCAGCACCGCGAGCTAATTAAAGAGCAGACAAAAGATGTTTCATACAATGTAGAGAATTTACCCCGGGCTGAAAATATTGAAAAGAAAACAGGTATTGTGGCAGTTTCTCAGGGTCAGGGGTTAAAGGACATTTTTATTAGTCTCGGAGCCGATGATGTGATTGAAGGTGGACAGACCATGAATCCCAGCACCGAAAATATTTTGTCGGCCATAGAAAAAGAGCCCTTTGAAAATGTTATAATACTCCCCAACAATAAAAATATCATTATGACTGCCGAACAGGTAAAATTGATAAGTAAAAAGAACATTTATGTGCTTCCCACCAGATCGGTACCTCAGGGGATTGCGGCCCTTCTGGCTTTTAACCCAATGCTTTCTATAGAAGATAATCTGGCAGGCATGAGTCAAAACATTAAGAATGTTGTGACTGGCGAAGTCACTTATGCCGTTAGAGATTCACAGTGGAATGGGACGAGTATAAAGGAGGGGGATGTAATCGGCCTGAAGGATGGCCAGCTGGCAGTGGTAGAAAAAGATAAAGAAAAAGTATTGATGGTCTTGATAGACGAAATGGTCAGAGGTAGGGAATCCGGAATAATCACTATATATTACGGGCAGGGTGTAGATGCATCCTCCATGCAGGATATAAGTGCTGAGCTTTCCGCAAAATATGCGAATTTTGACGTCGAAAGCTATGAAGGAGGACAGAGCCTTTACTTTTATATTGTTTCCGTGGAGTAGATAGGCGGGGTGGTCCTTTTGTATTTGTCATCAGAGATAAAAAATATAAAAGGCGTAGGACCAGCAAGAGCCAAATTATTGAACAGGCTAGGAATTAAAACCATTGAGGATGTTTTATTTTTTTTCCCCCGAGACTATTTGGATCTTACGCCTTTGAAATTTTCACAGGGCAGCGAGGAAAAAATTGGTGTCTTTCCGTGTATAGTAAAAGACTCGGCCGTAGAAAAAAGAGCAAAATCGCAAATCAGAATTACACTGGTTCCTGTATTCGACGGGAAAAACAATGGCCATGCGGTTTTTTTTAACCAGCCGTATATTAGCAGAAGTTTTCGTCGAGGAGACAGGCTACTATTGATAGGCAAAGTTAGGAGGAATTATGGAGAATATGAAATAATAAGCCCCGAATGGCAAAAATTTGATAAAAATAATCCCATTGTAATCGATAAAATAAGTCCCATATACCCTCTTACAAAAGGGCTTTCTCAAAAAGTCTTGAGGCAGGTCGTGAAAAATGCGCTAATTGAAATTTCAGAAATACGTGAAATCTTACCCGGAGACATTATAAAAAGATTCAATTTGATTTCCAGAAAAGAGGCTTTGAATAATATACACTTTCCTGAAAGCTTTAAAATGCTTGAGAGAGCCCGTACCAGGCTTATTTTTGAGGAACTCCTACTGTTTCAACTGGCTATGGCAATAATCCGGCGAGAGTTTATCGGTGACAAAAGAATAAATACATATGTCAATTTTGATATAAAACCTTTTTTATCTACCTTGCCGTTTACACTTACATCAGGGCAGGAGAGGGTTATCGGGGATATAATAAGCGATTTAAAAAGCGAGCATAATATGAACAGGCTCGTACAGGGCGATGTGGGTTCGGGCAAGACCGTAGTTGCAGGTATCGCATTGTATTTGGCTGTGAAAAACGGTCTGCAGGGTGCTTTTATGGCCCCCACCGAAATCCTGGCAGAGCAGCATTTTCGAACTTTGAAAAAATTCTTGAGTTACCATGGAATAAAAGTGGACATATTAAAAGGTGGGATACCCAGGGCCGAAAGGGACCGAATCCTTGAGGATTTAAAAAAAGGCAGCACTGATGTTATTGTAGGGACTCATGCCATAATCCAGCAGGATGTGGAGTTTTATAAACTAGGAATGGTAATAACCGACGAACAACACAGGTTTGGCGTAAAACAACGGCAGGAGTTGATAAAAAAGGGACATCACCCCGATATACTTGTAATGAGCGCCACACCCATTCCCAGAACTCTGGCTATGGTATTGTACAGCGACCTGGACATTTCTATTATAGATACTGTACCTCCGGGGCGACAAAAAGTTGATACATATGTAGCGGGAAACGATATGAGGAAGCGAGTTTACGATTTTATGGCTCAGGAAGTTGAAAAAGGTCATCAGGTATTTGTTGTGTGCCCCGCTGTAGAAGAAAACGATCTGAATGTTTCAAACGTGGAAGACCTGGGTGCACAGCTTAAAAAAGAATACCCAGCATTAAAAATCGGGGTTCTGCATGGAAAAATGAAAAGTGACGATAAAGATAGAATTTTAAAAGAATTTCTTTCAAGAAAAGTTCAAGTGCTGGTCGCCACTACCGTCGTTGAAGTGGGAGTGGATGTCCCATGCGCCACACTAATTATTGTGGAAAACGCTGAAAGGTTTGGCATGGCTCAACTGCACCAGCTAAGAGGTCGGGTTGGCAGGAGCCAATTAAAATCTTACTGTATTCTATTATCCGATTCGAAAGACGAAAATGCCAGAGCTCGCCTTAAATATTTGATGAAAAGCCATGACGGTTTTGAAATATCTCAAATGGATCTTGAGATGAGGGGTCCCGGAGAATTCCTTGGAGTCAGGCAGCATGGCTTTTTTGAGTTCAAGCTTGCAAATCTTGTAAGGGATGTTAAAATGCTTGAAAGTATAAAGCAGCTTGCCTCAGAAATAACAGAAAAAGGCTATCTGCTGCTTCCGGAGTATAAAGACCTTGCCGAAGAACTTAATGAAAAAATAAAAATTTTATAATATTTTAAATGCACTGATTGGCTTGAAAGGGATATTGTTCTAGTATATAGACTTTTGCACGGGTTATATTATAAGTACGATAGTAAAGGAGGTGACAAAAATGGCATTGGGTCAAAAGAGAAATAAGCTAGTAATTCCTGAAGCCAATAAGGCAATGGAGCAGTTTAAATCAGAAATTGCAAGGGAAGTTGGTATAACTGCTCCTGCTGACGGCTACTGGGGCAATTACTCCTCGAGAGATTGTGGTGCTGTTGGCGGCCACATGGTAAGAAGGATGATTGAAGACTACGAAAGGCGTTTGAGTGGTGGAGGCACAACTCAATAAAATAAAATAGATTTTAAAAAAGAACAGACTCAGAAATGAGTCTGTTCTTTTTAACATGGCACTATTTTTCAAAAAAAATTTAAATGTCGGCAGCAGAACTGCCGACATTGGGAGAGGAGAAACCGGAGGAAGAGCTTATGGGGAAAGCTTGTTACATTAATATTATCAACAAAAAAAAAGATATTATACAATAAAACCAAAAATTTTTTTTAATTCATTTTAAAGAGTTGTACAATGTGATATTATATAATCCAGACATGATATGGGGCGGTATATGCTATGAGAGTTGTGGGCGGAATTCATCGTGGCAGAAAAATAAAATCTCCTAGAGGAAGAACCACCAGACCTACTCCGGATATGGTCAGGGAAGCGCTGTTTAATATATTGAATCTTAAAGTTGTGCATTGCAACTTTCTGGACATCTTTGCCGGGACGGGTGCAGTGGGACTTGAAGCCTTGAGCAGGGGGGCAAATTATGCAGCCTTTATAGAAAAAGATCGCACCGCCTGTAAAATAATCACTGAAAATCTTGAAAGTCTGGATTTGCTCGGTAAAGCTGATGTTCTATGTTTTAATGCTACAGAAGGTATGAAAAAACTGGAGAAAAAAGATAAATCTTTTGATATAATTTTTTTAGATCCACCCTATTATAAAAACGAAGTGGATCCATGTCTTGAATATTTGCGTAATTCCGGTATCCTAAAGCCAGATTCCATAATTGTTGTTCAACATCCATGGGATATTTCTATTAGACACGATGGATTTATATGTGTAAAACAAAAAAAATACGGCAAGACCATTCTGTCTTTTTTAATTAAGGAGGAAAAAACGTGAATACAGCTATATACCCCGGAAGTTTTGATCCGATAACTTATGGCCATTTGGATATTATTGAAAGGAGCGCAAGGTTTTTTGACAGGCTGATTGTTGCGGTTTTATCAAACCCGCAGAAACAACCCCTTTTCACTGCTGAAGAAAGGGTTGATATGATTCGCGATTCCGTAAAACATATTCCCAATATAGAAGTTGAAAGTTTTCAGGGGCTTCTGGTAGATTTTGCAAGAATCAAAAAGGCGAGGATTATAATAAAAGGATTGAGGGCGGTATCGGATTTCGAATATGAACTTCAAATGGCACTTATGAATAAAAAACTTGATAATGATATCGAAACCTTTTTTATGATGACAAGTGCGAAATATTCATATCTTTCTTCCAGCGTCGTCAAGGAAGTGGCAAGCTTTGGAGGATGTATTCGCGATCTCGTGCCTTCGGCGGTAGAAAATCGATTGAGGAAAAAATTTTTAGCAAAAAAAATAAATAATGGGGGTTTTTAAATGGAATGCTATAAGATAATTGAGCAAATCCAGGAACTCATCAGCTCAGGTTCCAAAATTCCATTTTCAAACAAAGTTGTCATTGACCAGACACAAATGCTGGATTTGATTGACGAGCTTTTGAGGTTATTGCCAGATGATTTGAAAAAAGCCCGGCGAATAATTGAAGAACGACAGCAGATTTTAATAGAAGCCCAAAGAGAAGGTGAAATG
Source organism: Thermoanaerobacterales bacterium (assembly GCA_012840135.1). Taxonomy (GTDB): domain Bacteria; phylum Bacillota; class Thermosediminibacteria; order Thermosediminibacterales; family Tepidanaerobacteraceae; genus Biomaibacter. Next base: position 256,230 of record DUMA01000022.1, on the reverse strand, counting down.
GTAATTAAAGAAGCTAAAAGTCATATTGAAAAAATGGTGAATCAGGAAGAAATAGTCAGGCTGGCCAAAGAAAAGTCGGAACAGATACTCTCATATGCAAAACAAACGGCCCGGGAGATACGGGCAGGAGCCAATAACTATGCCGATGAAGTCCTGGGCCAGATGGAACAGCATCTGGAAAAGGTGCTGGAAACCGTAAGAAAGGGAAGGGAGGAATTGAATCAAAAAAGATAATTATTTTTTAATCACTTTGAAACCTACTACCTCGAAACCTTTTAATAGGTGAACGATGACCGATATAAATAGAATAAAGATAAACAGCAAGAGGAAAAGCTCAGTAGAAATCTTGAAAATGGAAATCCAGCTTTCAAGATTGGGTTGGGGTACGGTGGCAAAAACCGGCATAACCAGTGAATTATAATTATTATTTATAGGAACTACCATTAAAATATAAGTTATTGCTCCTGCAAGAATGGCATGTAAAAACCTGGCAAAAACATATGGTGCTATTCGGATATCGGTATCGCTGACCATACTGATGACCTGAAAATGAACCGACAGACCGCTCCAGGCGATGATGCTGCTGGCAATAATCACTCTCTGGATCAAAGGTGCACCGGCGCTGCTGGCCAGTTTTGTACCAAGGGTAATTTCGAAGATACCGCTTAATATGGCAGGGGAAAGACTTACGTTCAACCCCAGAATGTTTAGAACTATGTTTATTACGGGACATATCATGCCGATAAAACCTGCTACAGTAATTATTCTAATTATTACAGAAAAAAGTATGATGAATCCAAGAATTAAGAGCATGGAGTTTATGGAGTCTTTTATACAATCACCCAGCAATTGTCCGAAAGGCCTGTTATCTTCTTTTCGAGCTCTTAAAAGTTCTCGAGTGGCTTTTAATATAATGCTTTCGCGAACATTTTTAGACGCTACAGAAGGGGTTTTTTCCGCCTTCGGAGCATAAAAACGCATTATTATACCCAGCAGTATTGCCGAAATATAATGAGAGATGGCGATAATAGAACCGAGCCTTACATCCTTGAACATACCCACAGCCACCGCTCCTACCATGAACAGGGGATCGGCGGTGTTTGAGAAAGACATGAGGCGTTCCGCTTCCCGGACATTGCATAGTTTTCTTTTGACCAGCTTGCCTGTGAGCATGGCACCTACCGGATATCCGCTGGCAAGTCCCATGGCCATGACAAAAGAGCCGACTCCTGGCACGTTAAAGAGCGGACGCATGAAAGGTTCCAAAAGAACTCCCATAAAATGGACTACACCAAGTCCCATCAAGAGCTGAGAACCTATAAAAAAAGGCAGCAAGGCCGGGAGAACCACATTGAACCATACATCAAGGCCCTCGACGGCAGCATCAAAAGCATCATCGGGGTATTTAACAATAGATACGGTTATAATAACAGCGATGGCTGGCAGCAATAATTGGTACAGCTTGGAAATTTTTTTCCTGGATATTTTTAAGCTCATATTTAGGCCTCCCAAGTGTAATTTTCTTTAATTTTCATATATAATATATATTGTCGAAGCGGAATTAATATTCTTATGAGGTGAGGCTCCTTATGGAAAGACCAGTAGTGGGTTTGGCGCTTGGCTCCGGGGCCGCAAAGGGTTATGCCCATATAGGGGTCTTGCAGGTGCTAGAGAGGGAGAAAATACCTGTTGATATTATAGTAGGATCAAGCATAGGAAGTTTGATAGGAGCTCTTTATGCGGCAGGTATAAGTTCTGTTATGCTGGAGCGATTGGCATATCAAATTCGGAGAAGACATTGGGTGGATCTTTCAGTTCCCAAAAAAGGACTTATTGCCGGCAATAAGATCGAGACGATTTTAAGGCTGCTGACAAAAAATGTTGATTTTGAACAGCTTGAAATTCCGCTAGGTGTAATTGCCACAGATCTTTGCTCCAAAAAAAGCATATTGATAAGGGAAGGAAATGTGGCACTGGCAGTGAAAGCCAGCATAGCCATACCGGGTATATTCTGCCCGGTGGAGTTGGAAGGTAAAATTCTGGTGGATGGCGGCGTGCTGGAAAGAGTTCCAGGTAGCCAGGCCAGGATGATGGGAGCTGATGTGGTGATAGGAGTTGAACTTGGTTTTAGTAACTATTCATTTCCAAATAATATCTACGATATTCTCATTCAAACTTTTGATGTGATGGGAAGGGAAATACAGGCGCTCAAACAGTATGATTGTGATGTTTTAATCACGCCTGATCTTTCCGATGTAGACGGTCTTGCTTTTAATCAGGTTGAAAAGTGCATTTATGAAGGCCGAAAAGCTGCAGAAAAAGCCTTGCCCCAGATCATGGAAAATTTGAGAAAGAAGGTTGAAGCCCGTGAGGAGTAGTTTCATAAAACGGCATATACGAGCGATTATTGTCATAACAATAGCACTCATAATGTTAAATTATTATTTGAACCAGAATTATACTATTATTGCTCCCGGTATAACTATAGACTTAAAAAATATTGTTACAGTGGAAAACGGTTCAAAAAATGAGAAGGGTTCTTTTTTTTTGACGACAGTTTCCAGCAGGTCGTTGGATTTGCCTCTTTTAATGATTGCTGCCGTGAACCCTTATATAAATATTGAAAAAAAAGAGCAGATGATACCACCCGGATGGGGTATGAGAGAGTATATGGAGTATATGAAGAGATGGATGGAAGAAAGTCAGAAAATCGCAGAGGTTGTAGCCTTGAAAAAGGCGGGCTATAATCCTGAAATACATGGAGATGGGGCGCAGGTTTTGGAGATAATGCCCGAAAGTCCTGCTAAAAATAAACTTTTTCCTGGAGATATAATAAAAAAAGTTGATGGTGAGCAGGTTAACCTGGCCGATGAAATGGTAAAAAAGGTTACGAGTCATAAAATAGGTGAAACTGTTACCCTTGAGGTTCAAAGAAAGGATAAAGTTCTGGAGATAACTGTACCTACAATGGAAAGCAGCACCGAAAGAGGCAAGGCTGTGATCGGAGTATATATAACCACTTTAAATTGGAAACCGATTTTACCCGTTAAAATCCAGATTAATACGGGAGAAATAGGAGGCCCTTCGGCAGGAAGCATGTTTGCATTGGAGATATTAAATCAGCTGTCCCCGCAGGACCTGACAAAAGGACACAAGATAGCCGGGACAGGCACCATCAGTCTTAACGGTGAGATAGGAGAGATAGGTGGAGTTGAGCAAAAAGTTGTAGCCGCTTACCGGGACGGTGCCGAGATATTTTTTGTTCCCGAAAAAAATGCGGAGGATGCCATGAAAGTGGGCAAAAAGCTTGGTATAAAAGTGGTTCCGGTAAAAAAGTTGAATGATATGCTGGATTATCTTTCGAAACTAGAATGAAACAACCCTTCTGGTAAAATCCGAGCCACCTTCTCTGAGAGCATGGTTTTTAAAGGCAAGGGCATAAATATCCGATGAAAGAAGATCTATTTCAAACATCTGCTTTGCACGAGACTCCAGGTCTTTATAATCCGAAGCCCTGGTGATAACAGGATTTGAGGACCTGGCTTTTATTTGTCTTAATATATATGAGCCCTTTGAAGTAAAGCCGAGGACTCTAAAATAAAGCGGATCTCTGGAAGAAACAATGTCTTTTTTTATATTTAGCAATACATGAATCAGGATTCTATTAATTCTGGTTTCGGGATACCGTCTGGTTTTTGTTTGAAGTATTAGTTGTTCAATATTTGCGCTGTTTTTTGCAGCATTTATTAGTCTATTTTCTAAGCCCTCGCCGATATCGAAAAAGGCTGTCAAATCTTTCTTTGTCATGCGGCGCAGAATGCAAAGAATCATTGTTTCAAAATCTTTCAGGAACACAGGCCCTCGGCCTATGTCCATTTCTTTCCTTATGATTCTGAAACAAAAGTCGGGAATATTTTTTTCGATTACGGACAAGCTCTGCGAATCATAGTGCCGGAAGGCTTTTCTGATGGCAGACGCGCTGGAATAATACCCGGTAAGATTCTGGTCATGGTAACCTGCTCCTTTTCTTAAGACAGGAAATACAGAAAAGCCTGCTTTTGTTCTGATGATGGCTTTTAAATACTCCAGGGCAAGTATGGAATTGGGCATCTTCAGCATATGCGCTATGGTTTTAATATCATAATTGCAGCTTTTTGATAATAAATATTCTTCTATTGCTTTTTGCCTTGCCAGAGGGAAAGATACGCCCTGTTTGAGATTATTTTTTATCATCTCTTTTAGAAGAACGGGCTCCTGAGCCAAAAGTTCGCCCAGAGCGAAAAATTCCTTTTCATGGTAGTTTTCCATACCAAAACTTAGGGTATTCACAATTCCAGTTTTATAAAGAAGTCTTACGGCGCTCTCTGCAAAAATTTCCGCGGTGGCTGTTGCAAAGCATACGGGCAGTTCTATAACAAGGTCTGCACCAGCATTTAGCGCCATTTCAGCCCTGGCCCACTTATCAAAGATGGCGGGTTCACCTCTCTGTACAAAATTTCCGCTCATAACGCATACAATGCCATCTGGATTCAAGTGCGTTTTTATTTGATTGAGATGGTATAAATGCCCGCCGTGAAGAGGATTGTATTCAGCGATTACTCCAACAATATTCATATATTATCCTCCGAACTTAAATATAATCTATTATATAACAAAAAAAATTTTTTATTAAGAAGGAAATTTGTATTTTGTATCGAAATTCTATTTTTGTGCTATACGCAACTGGTTCTTGGGGAGGTATTTTGCATCGTATAAATAAAAGCGGGAGATAAAAACTAACAAAAGAACTCAAAAAAAAATGATTTTTAAAGAGAGGAGATTAAACATGGATCTTATTGAAAAAATCAGGGAGCGTGCCAGGGGCACCAATAAAACCATTGTTCTTGCAGAAGGTATCGATGAGCGAACCTTAAAAGCAGCTGAAGTGATCAAGAAGGAAGGTATAGCAAAGACCATTCTGCTGGGTAATGAGAAGAAGATAAAGGAGCTGGCAGAAGGGAAATACGACATCTCGGGTATTGAAATAATAGACCCTCAAACATCTCCCAAAACGCAGGAATATGCTTCCCTTTTATATGAACTGAGAAAACAAAAAGGTATGACTATTGAAAAAGCGACCGAATTGGCCAAAGACCCTATATGGTATGGCACATTGATGGTTAAGAGCAAGGATGTTGATGGCATGGTAGCGGGTGCCATAACAGCCACTGCAGACTTATTCAGGCCGGCCTTTCAGATTATAAAGACGGCTCCGGGAATAGGCGTGGTATCCAGCGCGTTTATAATGATAGTGCCAAACTGTGAATACGGCTCCAATGGCATAATTCTCTTTGCTGACTGCGCCATAAATCCCAACCCTGATGCGCAGCAGCTTGCCGAAATCGCTATTTCTTCGGCCAAGACATGGACGGCCCTGATGGACGATGAGCCCAGGATTGCCATGCTGTCGTTCTCCACAAAGGGCAGTGCCCAGCATGAAATGGTGGACAAGGTGGTGGAAGCAACACGCATTGTTAAAGAACAGGCACCCGATTTGATGGTAGACGGTGAACTGCAGGCAGATGCGGCTCTGGTTCCCAAAGTAGCCAAAACCAAGGCTCCAGACAGTAAAATAGCAGGCCATGCAAATATTCTCATTTTCCCTGAACTGGAAGCAGGAAATATCGGATATAAACTGGTTCAGCGCTTAGCCAAAGCTGAAGCGGTAGGTCCTATCAGCCAGGGATTGGCCATGCCAATAAATGATCTATCCCGCGGATGCAGTGCTGAAGATATTGTGAATGTGGTTGCAATTACAGCGCTACAGGCAAGCAATATGTAATTAATTACAAAAAGGGAGGTTTTCACTTGAAGGTTCTGGTTATAAACTGCGGTAGTTCATCACTAAAATACCAGCTGTTCAATATGGAAAATCAATCTGTGCTGGCAAAAGGCATCGTTGAGAGAATAGGACTGGAAGGCGGTATGCTGAAGCATCAGCCTGCCGATAAGGCCAAGGTTGAGATATCCGAAAATATTCCCAATCACAGGGTTGCAGTTAAAATGATGCTAGATGCCCTGACGGATAAAAATCACGGTGTGATTGGCGATATGTCCGAAATTTCAGCGGTGGGTCACAGGGTAGTGCACGGAGCCGAGAAGTTCTCTGGTTCCGTAAAGATTACCGATGAAGTCATGGATGTTCTAAAAGAATGCATTTCAATTGCACCGCTGCATAATCCTCCTAATATTATAGGCATAGAGGCAGCCCGGGAACTACTTCCCGATGTCCCTATGGTGGGTGTGTTTGATACGGCTTTTCATCAGACCATGCCGGAATATGCTTACATTTATGGTGTTCCGTATGAGATGTACAAAAAGTATTCTATCAGAAGGTACGGATTTCACGGCACTTCACACCGGTATGTTTCAATGCGGGCTGCCAAATTCTTGAACAAGCCTGTAGAAGATTTAAAAATGGTCACTTTACATTTAGGCAACGGTTCAAGTATCACAGCGGTCAAAAATGGCAAATCTGTAGACAACAGCATGGGCTTTACACCTCTGGAAGGCATAGTCATGGGGACCCGATGCGGGAGTATTGACCCGGCTATTGTGGCTTTCATCATGGAAAAGGAAGGAATAACAGCCGAAAAGGTAAATGATTATTTGAATAAAAAGTGCGGGGTGCTGGGTATTTCAGGTGTCAGCAGCGATTTTCGGGATATAGAAGAGGCTGCAGGGAAAGGAAATTCAAGGGCAAAATTAGCATTGGAGGTATTTGCCTATCAGGCTAAAAAATATATTGGTTCCTATGCCGCAGCCATGAATGGGCTTGATGCCATTGTGTTTACCGGGGGCATCGGAGAAAATTCCATCAGCATTCGGAAAATGATTTGTGATGAAATGGACTATTTTGGTATAAAAATTGATGAAACAAAAAACAATGTAAGGGGAAAAGAAGCGGATATTTCTGCAGATGGCAGCAAAACCCGTATACTTGTGATCCCCACCAATGAAGAATTGATGATAGCGCTCGATACAGTATCTCTAATATAGAATTAACCTCGCACAAATTTTCTTGACACAAAGAAGATGTATATATATAATAGTTGTTAGTGTTTTGAGGTGAATCCAATTGAGGCTATCTTTAGCAAGGGTAAAGCAATCTGAGGGTAATGTTCTGGACTTCAGGTTTGAAGAAGATATAAAGCAGATCAGAGTAAAGCGGGATGATCTGAACTTTGCCGGTCCGGTAGTAGTAGAAGGTCAAGTTGAAAATATCGGGGATAGAATATTGGAAGTCCGGGGCTCAATAAAAACCTGTGTAGAGGATTACTGCTATAGATGCCTTACCAAAACTCAGGTAGAGCTTAATGTAAGTTTTTGTCTTAAATTTAGCGATATTCCCATTGAATCCGACGAAGAGGAAATAATCCTGTTTTCAGGAGATGAAATTGAACTTCGGCCTTATATATTAAACGAGATTGTACTTAACTGGCCGGGTCAAATACTCTGCAAGCCCGATTGTAGGGGGATATGTCCTCGCTGCGGTGCTAATTTGAACACAACGGAGTGCGACTGCAAGGATGAGGAAATAGATCCTCGTTTGTCGGTCTTAAAACAGTTGCTGAAAGGGGATTAGAATCGAGGAGGTGCAAGAATGGCCAACCCAAAGCACAGGACTTCTAAATCCAGAAGAGATATGAGAAGGAGCCAGTGGAAATTGACAGCTCCTGCTTTTTCGGAGTGCCCCCAGTGCCGACAGCCCAAGCTGCCACACAGGGTGTGTCCTAACTGCGGTTACTATAAGAATCGCGAGGTTTTGAAAGTCGAAGCCGAATAAATTTTAAAACCCTGCTTTTACGAAAGCGGGGTTTTTATTTAAAAAACTTTTTGGGCGATATTGATTTTATACTAAAAGTATTATATACTTTTAGTAGCTGCTCTTAAAAGCAAGTAATGTTTTGAGGTGATTGTGTTGGTAAAAAAAGGGTTATCAAAAAAAGAAAGGCAGGAGCGCCTCAAGCAGATTCTAAGCGATGACCCTTTTTTAAACGATGAAGAACTCGCTGAAAGGTTTCAGGTCAGCATACAGACCATAAGACTGGATAGAATGGAACTCAAACTGCCCGAGTTAAGAGAGAGAATTAGAAGTGTAGCCCAGCAAAATTATTCCAAAGTCCGTTCTATCGATGTTAAAGAAATTATTGGCGAGATCGTGGACCTGGAACTTGATAAAAGAGGAATATCTATCCTGGAGACTACTCAGGATATGACTTTTGGCAAGACAAGAGTTGTACGGGGAGACATAATTTTTGCCCAGGCCAATTCCCTGGCTATAGCGGTGATCGACGCCAATGTGGCTCTGACGGGAGTGGCTAACATAAAATACAAGCTACCGGTATATGCCGGACAAAAACTGGTGGCCAAAGCTGAGGTAACCAGGGTCAGGGGAAACAAAAAATTCGTTTTTGTCAGGATTTTTGTAAAGCAAAAGGAAGTTTTTAGAGGTAAATTCATACTGGTATCACTCGATGATGAGGTGAAACAATGAAAATCTTAGTAGATGCCATGGGCGGGGATAATGCTCCCCGGGAAACGGTGCTTGGAGCTGTCAGGGCTTCTGAAGAAATGGATTTACAAATAATCCTGGTAGGAAGACGTGAAGAAATTGCATCTGTTTTGGGCGGGTCAAAACATGACAGCATTGAAATCGTTGATGCTCGGGAAGTTATTTCAAATGATGAATCACCGGTCAATGCCATTAAAAGAAAAAAGGATTCATCCATTGTAAAAGGTCTTTGTTTATTAAAAGAAATGCAGGCGGATGCAATGGTGTCAGCGGGCAGCACAGGAGCTTTAATGGCCGGCGGTTTATTTATCCTCGGGCGTTTTGAGGGGGTTGACCGTCCCGCTATAGCGGTGGTAATACCCTCAAAAAAAGACCCGATACTGCTTTTAGATGCAGGTGCCAATAGTGAAGTAAAATCCAAGAATCTTGTTCAGTTTGCATTAATGGGTAGCTTTTACGCCAGAGAAGTGTTGAAAAGAAAAGATCCCAGGGTAGGCCTTTTGAATATAGGTGTAGAGGAGGAAAAGGGCAATTCCATTATAAAATCAGCGTATTCTTCCCTTAAATCCATTGAAGATATAAATTTTGTAGGAAATATAGAAGCCAGAGATTTTTTCAACCAAGGTGCCGATGTGGTAATCTGTGATGGTTTTACAGGAAATATTTTTTTAAAGACAGTAGAAGGTTTTGGCTTGTTTATTTTCGACATGTTAAAACAGGAGATTAAAAAAAAGATTACATATTCACTGGGAGCTTTGCTGCTCATGCCGGCCATGAAAGCAGTAAAATCCAGTATGGATTATTCGGAGTATGGGGGAGCCATGTTGCTGGGCCTCAACGGGGTTCTCGTAAAATGCCATGGTTCTTCAGACAGTAAAGCCATCTATAATGGTATAAAGGCGGCAAAAAGATTTGCGGAAGCTGATATCAATAATAAGATGAAAAAAAGTCTTGAAATGTACACGGAAGGGATGATTTAACTTGAAGAAAGCAGGTATAATAGGCATCGGTTCATATGTTCCCGATAAGGTTCTTTCAAATTTTGATCTTGAAAAGATGGTGGATACGTCAGACGAATGGATCAAGACGAGGACAGGCATTTCCTTCAGAAGGATAGGACCGGAAAATGCGTGTACATCAGATTTGGGAGTAGAAGCCGCAAAAAGGGCGCTGGAGCATGCGAAACTTTCTCCAGAAGATATCGATTTGATTATAGTAGCTTCTGCCAGTCCCGACATGATATTTCCCTCTACCGCCTGCATTATACAGAGTAAAATAGGTGCCATGAAGGCAGCTGCTTTTGACCTTCAGGCAGGATGCACCGGGTTTGTATATGCATTGACTGCAGCGGCTCAATTTATCGGCACGGGATTATATAAAAACATCCTGGTGATCGGTGCAGAAATGCTTTCCAGAATAACCGACTGGGAAGATAGAAATACATGCGTACTGTTTGGGGATGGTGCCGGTGCTGCTGTTGTGAGCGTAGTCGAGGATGGTGGAGTAATATCAAGCGTACTGGGAGCAGATGGCAGCGGTGCTGATTTACTCGCACTTCCGGCAGGAGGTTCGAGAGAGCCTGCCAGTCCTGACACCATAACAAACCGCCGGCACTATATCTTTATGAATGGCAACGAGGTTTTTAAATTTGCAGTCAGAATACTGGAAGAAGCCGCAAGGAAAGCAGCAGAAAAAGCCAATCTTACTATAGAGGATGTGGATTACATCGTTCCGCATCAAGCCAATATCAGAATCATCGATGCTGCTATAAAGCGGCTTAAATTTCCCAAAGAACAGGTAATTGTAAACCTAGATAAATATGGGAATATGTCATCAGCTTCTATACCTGTGGCTCTTGATGAAGCATACAGGGAAAAGAAAATAAAAAAAGGTGATAAGTTGATTCTGGTGGGGTTTGGAGCAGGTCTCACCTGGGGAGCCAATCTGCTGGAATGGAATCTGGAAGACTAGGGGGAGTCTTATGGGCAATATTAGTATTGTCACTGATAGCACCGCAGACATTACTCCTGAACTTTTGGAAAAATATAATATTGCTGTGGTGCCTCTTAAAATTTTTTTTGGAGATGAAGAGTACCGAGAAGGGGTAGACCTTACTCCAGATCAGTTTTACGATAAATTAAAGTCATCACCTCATCATCCAAGAACTTCCCAGCCTTCGCCGGCCGAATTTGCTGCGTGTTATGAGAAACTTTCTAAAAAAGCTGACCACATCATTTCCATACATCTTTCGAGCAAATTAAGCGGCACTTACCAGTCAGCGGTTCTGGCAAAGGATATGGTAAAGGTTCCAGTGGATGTCATAGATTCAAAAGGGGCATCCATGATGATAGGTTTTACAGTGCTGGAAGCAGCCAGAGCTGCAAAAGAAGGGATGGATCGACAGAGTATCCTGAGCCTCATTGATGAGATGATAAAAAAGTTAAAGGCTTTTTTTGTGGTGGATACCCTGGACTATCTTCAAAAGGGAGGCCGTATCGGGAGGGCTTCGGCTTTTTTGGGCAATCTTTTGAATATAAAGCCTATGCTTACAATACAGGACGGCCTCGTAACCCCCGTGGAAAAGATCCGGGGAAAAGCGAGGACGCTGGATAAGCTATTAGAGAAGGTAGCAATGGATGCAAGCAAAGGAACTCTCAGAGGAACTCTTGTGCATGCCGGGTGCAAAGATGAAGTTGAACGGTACAGGGAAGCCTTTGAGAAACATTATAACTTTAAAGAACTCACTATCTCTACCATTGGGGCCGTCATTGGAACATATACCGGCCCCGGAGCTATAGGAATTATCTATTACTGATTGATTTATTCTAAGCAAAAACCGTCGACGGTGAGGAGGATTTATATGTTTCATACTGAAATCTGTGACCTTCTTGGAATAAAGTATCCGATAATCCAGGGAGGAATGGCGTGGGTAGCTACTGCTGAACTGGCCGCTGCAGTATCCAACGGCGGTGGCCTCGGTATAATAGGTGCCGGAAATGCTCCGGCCGATGTAGTGAGGGATCAGATAAGAAAAGCGAAAGAATTGACTGATAAACCTTTCGGAGTAAATGTCTATTTTATGTCACCTTTTGTAGACGATGTGATGAATACCGTAATTGAAGAAAAAGTTGCTGTGGTAACTACCGGTGCTGGCAACCCCGGAAAGTACATACCGCTGTTGAAAGAAGCCAATATAAAGGTGATTCCTGTAATTGCTTCTGTGGCTCTGGCTCAGAGGCTTGAAAAGATCGGTGTGGATGCTCTTATTGCCGAGGGGATGGAGTGCGGCGGGCATATTGGGGATATTACTACTATGGCTCTGGTCCCTCAGGTGGTGGATGCTGTTCGTATCCCAGTCATAGCTGCTGGAGGTTTTGCTGACGGCAGAGGCCTTATTGCCGCACTGGCACTGGGGGCAAAGGGAATCCAGATGGGCACCAGATTTGTGTGTGCCAGCGAATGTACCGTTCATGAAAATTATAAAAATGCAATAATAAAGGCGAAAGACAGGAGTACAGTAGTAACGGGAAGACCCACAGGGCACCCTGTCAGAGTATTAAAGAACAAATTGTCTCATCAATTTGAGGCACTTGAAAGTCGGGGAGCGGACATTAAGGAACTGGAAGCCCTGGGGACTGGGCGATTGAAGGCTGCAGTGTTATACGGAGATGTAGATAACGGTTCTGTTATGGCAGGGCAGATAGCAGGGATGGTAAATGATGTTAAGCCTGCAGCCAAAATCATTGAGGATTTATTGAACGAAGCAAGAAAGGTTTTGTCCGATATGGCAAACAATCCGGAATGGAGGTAAAACTATGACAAAAATAGCATTTTTGTTTTCAGGACAGGGAGCTCAGTACGTTGGCATGGGCAAGGATCTGTATGAAAATTTTTCTGTAGCGAGAAGAATCTTCGAGCAGGCGGACGATTCATTAAACTTCAAGATTTCCAATGTATGTTTCGAGGGGCCCGAAGATAAATTGAAAGAAACGGTAAATACGCAGCCTGCCATATTGACACACAGCATGGTGTGTTTTTCGATATTGAAAGAAGAAGGCATTCTTCCCGATGTGGTGGCCGGTCTCAGCTTGGGAGAGTATTCTGCCCTGGTGGCGGCAGAATCCTTAGATTTTGACCAGGCGGTTCCGCTGGTTCAAAAGAGGGGGAAATACATGCAGGAGGCTGTGCCCCTGGGATCTGGCACCATGGCAGCGATCCTGGGCCTTGACAGAGATGCTGTTATGGAAATATGCCAGCAGGCTTCCGAAACAGGCAAGGTTGAAGCCGCAAACTTTAACTGTCCGGGCCAGATCGTGATCTCCGGAGAAGTAAAAGCCGTCGAAAAGGCAGTGGAACTTGCAAAGAGTCGTGGGGCAAAAAAGGCTATGATCCTGGCAGTGAGTGCTCCCTTCCACTGCAGTCTGCTAAAGCCCGCCGGGGAAAAGCTTGCCAGAGAGCTGGACAGAGTGGAAATAAAAGATACAAAGATACCTGTTGTTTCTAATGTAAATGCGGATTTTACACATAAAGCTTCCGATATTAAGAAACTGCTGATAAAGCAGGTAAGTTCACCGGTGCTGTGGGAAGACAGCATAAGAAAAATGATTGAAAGCGGTGTTGACACCTTTGTGGAACTCGGCCCCGGCAAGGTGCTGACAGGATTTGTTAAAAAAATAGATAAAAATCTTGTTACATTAAATGTAGAAGATACTGAGTCCCTTAAAAATACAATGAACTATTTCGGGAGGAAGATTTAATGGAACTTTCCGACAAAGTATGTATAGTAACCGGGGGTTCCCGGGGAATAGGACGTGGAATATGCATCGAAATGGCGAGGGTTGGAGCTACCGTCATAGTGAATTATTGTTCCAACGAAAAGGCTGCAATGGAGGTAGTGACAGAAATTGAAAAGCTCGGTCAAAAAGCTTATGCTCATAAAGCCGATATCTCCGACTTCAGACAGGCGGCGGAAATGATAGATGAAATCCATAGTAAATTCGGTCACATCGACATACTGGTGAACAATGCCGGTATCACAAAGGATGCATTATTGCTCCGCATGAGTGAAAATGACTGGAATAATGTGATTACAACAAATTTGACAGGGGTTTACAACACAACAAAAGCTGCCGCAAAGTACATGGTAAAGCAAAAACAGGGAAGAATCATCAACATCTCATCTATTGTCGGCATTTATGGAAACATCGGCCAGGCAAATTATGCTGCCGCAAAGGCTGGAATTATAGGTTTTACTAAAGCTCTGGCAAAGGAACTGGGAAGCAGGGGAATTACCGTCAATGCCATTGCACCAGGATTCATCAAAACTGATATGACTTCTGCCATAATTGATAAAAGTGTAGGCATAGAAGAAAAAATTCCATTAAAGAGGCTGGGAACCCCTGAAGATGTAGCACATCTGGCAGTTTTCCTGGCATCCAAAAAAGCAGAATATATTACTGGCCAAATAATAGCTATTGACGGTGGACTTACTTTATAATATCTTTAAAAAGGAATAAAATATATAAAAGTAATCATAATATGCTACTGAAGAAGGGGGGTGAATAAAGTGGAAATATTGGATAAAGTTAAAAGAATCATAGCCGAACAGCTGGGTATTGATGAGGATGAGGTGGTGCCGGAAGCTTCTTTCATCGATGATCTGGGAGCAGATTCTCTTGATATTGTGGAATTGATTATGGCTTTTGAAGAGGAATTTGATCTGGAGATCCCCGATGAAGATGCAGAGAAGATAAAGACGGTTCAAAATGTGATAGATTACATAAAGAATCACACTGCATAGCTTCCAAAAGTCCCGTAGCAATATACGGGACTTTACTTTAGAGAGTCTCAGGGGCAAGACCCCTTTTATATAAATAAAAGATTGCAATAGATTATAATTTAACCGGGAGGAAGCTTATGGAAAAGAAGCGAGTGGTAATTACTGGGATAGGAGTTATTTCTCCTGTGGGAACAGGAAAAGAAAAATTTTGGAATTCCTTAATAAATGGCAAATCGGGCATAGAATTAATTACAAAGTTCAATTGTGATGATTTTCCCACGAAGATCGCAGGGGAAGTAAAGGATTTCAATCCTGAGGATTATATCGAAAAAAAGGAATTAAAACGGCTGGACAGGTTCACCCAGTTCGCAATAGCTGCCACAAAAATGGCTCTCGACGATTCGGGGCTGGTTCTTTCCTCTATAGACAATACCAGGGCCGGCGTTGTCATGGGGTCCGGCATAGGAGGAAGCCAAACATGGGAAGAGCAGCATACGACCCTGGTAGAAAGAGGGCCGAAAAGAATAAGCCCCTTTTTTATCCCAATGATGATTGCCAATATGGCCTCGGGCCAGGTATCCATGGCCTTTAATCTTAAAGGTCCCAACTTTACAGTAGTTACTGCCTGCGCATCCGGGACCAATGCTGTAGGTGAAGCGTTCCGCATTCTTCAGAGAAATGATGCGGATATCATGGTAACCGGGGGTACTGAAGCGCCCATTACACCTCTTTCCCTGGCAGGTTTTTCATCCATGAAAGCCCTGTCTACCAGGAATGATGAACCTCATAGGGCGAGCAGACCTTTTGACAGGGACAGGGATGGTTTTGTCATGGGAGAAGGTGCGGGAGTCATGATATTAGAAACGCTGGACCATGCTTTAAAAAGAAATGCCCATATTTACGCTGAAATTATAGGATATGGCTCTACCGCCGATGCATACCACCTGACCCAACCTGCACCCGAGGGAGAGGGAGCGGCAAGAGCTATGAAAGCAGCCATTGCAGATGCGGGGATAAAACCCGAACAGGTGGATTATATTAATGCCCATGGGACGTCCACACCTCTTAACGACAAGTTTGAAACCCTGGCCATTAAGAACACATTTGGCGAACACGCATACAATCTGGCTATAAGCTCTACCAAATCCATGACAGGACACCTTCTGGGAGCTGCCGGCGCCGTAGAACTGATAGCAACTGTTTTTACGGTGACCAGCGGTCAAATCCATCCCACCATCAACTACGAAAATGCTGATCCCGAGTGTGACTTGAATTATGTGCCCAATAAATCCATAAAAAAGGACGTATCCATTGCCATGTCAAACTCTATGGGGTTCGGGGGCCATAATGCCTGCGTGATTGTGAGAAAATATTGATTTGGGTGTATAAAGTCGTTTTAGGTGATTATGATAGCCTCGCTCCTGATCGTTCAGCCAGACGTTCTAAAGCTTGCTCCTTCGCTTCGCAGGGTTACGCCGCCAATTCCGAATCCTGCCTCAATGCCGGCCGGCATGCATCCGTGCATGCCGGCCCTGCTCCGCTCGTTTTGAGCTTGAGAACGTCTTTGGCTTCACTCTACGGTGCCTTTGGCCGTCACGAACCACGAACGCCGGAGTTTTTACACCTATATCAATATTAAAAAGGGGTTATAAAGAATGCAACTTGATCCAAATAGGCTTCGAGAACTTAAAAGGTTGCAGGAAATCATAGGAATTGCATTTAACAGTATTGAGCTTTTGAATAATGCTTTTATACACCCTTCTTATACGAATGAGCAGAACAGCATATCATCAGAGAACAACCAGAGGCTTGAATTCCTTGGAGATGCGGTTCTGGAACTGGTGGTAAGCCACTATCTTTATGAAAAATATCCTGAGATGACCGAGGGTCAGATGACAAAAGCCAGAGCTTACACCGTATGCGAACAGAGCCTTGCCGCAGCATCTAAAAACTTGCTTTTGGGAGATTATCTGGTGCTTGGCAAGGGAGAGGAAAATACCGGTGGCAGAGAAAAACCGTCCATACTGGCGGATACTTTCGAAGCGCTAATTGGTGCCATTTATCTTGATAAAAACATTGAAACTGCGAGGCAGTTCATTATAAAAAACCTTGAAGGTGTCATTCAAAAAGCTGTAGAGGGGGAAGAATCCCGGGATTATAAAACCCTGCTACAGGAAATGCTGCAAAAGTTGTCACCGGAAAGGGTGTGCTATGAGGTCGTAAAAGAGGAAGGTCCAGATCATGCCAAGGTTTTTCACGTAGAGGTTTTATGGAAAGGTGAAGTAATGGGCATGGGGTCCGGAAAGAGTAAAAAGGAAGCAGAACAGCTTGCCGCAAAACAAGCACTAAATAATATAAAGTGATGGAAATATAATATTTAAAAAAGAAGGAATTTTATCTCCCTCATAGAATATATAAACAAGGATTAATAAATATTTTTAAGGGGGATTTGTTGAATGGAAGTACTAAAGGTATCAGCTCAATCAAAACCCAAATCTGTTGCAGGAGCTCTGGCGGCCGTACTGAGGGAAAAAGGAGTAGCTGAACTTCAGGCGGTAGGTGCCGGAGCCGTTAATCAAGCGGTTAAGGCTATTGCAATCACAAGAGGTTTCGTAGCGCCTAACGGTATCGATCTGGTAACTGTTCCCGCTTTTGCTGAGATTGACATTGACGGAGAAGAAAGGACAGCCATAAAATTTATTGTCGAACCCCGTTAAAAATCAATTTGGGATTTATACCTGTCCTGTTGAAAGGACAGGTATTTTTATTATTATAAATATGTGATAGAATTTATAAGCGGAGGGATGTCTTTGTACCTTAAAAGAGTAGAGTTGCACGGGTTCAAATCCTTTGCAGATAGAATCGATATCGAATTCGGTCCAGGTATAAATGCCATAGTGGGTCCCAACGGTAGCGGAAAAAGCAATATCACGGATGCCATAAGGTGGGTGCTTGGTGAACAAAGCGTGAGAAATCTTAGAGGCTCCAAGCTGGAAGATGTCATCTTTGCGGGCAGCAATAAAAAAAAGCCCATGGGTATGGCGGAAGTTACAATAACTCTGGATAATTCAGACAAATTGTTGCCGCTGGAATACCTTGAAGTAAGTTTTACCCGTAGGGTGTTCCGCTCCGGAGAGAGCGAATTTTACCTGAACAGGGTACCGTGCAGGTTGAAGGATATTCAGGAAATATTGATGGATACCGGTATAGGCAAGGACGGTTATTCTATTATAGGTCAGGGTCAGGTAGATGAGATCCTTACCGGCCGTTCAGAAGAAAGGCGGGCTATTTTCGAAGAAACTGCTGGCATTATGAAACACAAGGCTAGAAAAAAAGAAGCTGAAAAGCGCATGGAAGAAACCGTTGACAATATGGTGAGGATAGATGATATTCTTGCTGAGATCCAAAATCAACTGGAACCTTTAAAATTACAGAAGGAAAAAGCTCAGGAATACAAGAAACTTGCGGAACAGTTGAAACAGCTGGATGTCAACCTGCTGCTTGCCGAAATATCAAGAATTAAAAAAAAGGCATCTCAACTTAAAAATTCTATTGAGGAAAACCAGATTTTGCTGCAGGGAGTCATAAAAGAAAAGGTTCTGCTTCAGGAAAACATAGCAAACGATGGTGCAAAACTTGAACTTCTTGAAAAGGACTATGAAAACTGTCAGAAACAAGCTTTTGATGCCGGCACAAGAAGAAAAGATATGGAAAAAGATTTACAGTGGACCAAAGACGAAGAAAAGAGACTCTATTTTGAACAGCAAGAGCTAAACGGCAATATTAGCAATCTGCGGCAAAAGATCTTGGAAGTTAAAAACAGCCTGGCTCAAAAAATAAATGTACTGGAACAGAAAATAAAAGATATTAACTGTATTGAGATTAAAATAAAAGAAGGGGAAAAGGAGCTTATTATAGTAGACGATTCTATTAGAAAAAAAGAAGATCTCATTGAAGGTCTAAAGGGTGATGTCATCGACCTTTTGAATTTCGCCTCGGAAAAGAGGAATATGATTACCAGCCTCACTGCCATGAAAGTTAATCTGGAAAACCGATTAAAGCAGATTCAAAAAGAGATTTTTCTGCTGGATGAATCAAATAATAAAACCCGTTCTGAGATACATAGTTTAAAGGAGAAAATAGAAAATCTGACTCTTCAATGCGAACAAAAGCAAAAACAGATCCAGGATGCTCAGAATTATATGATTAAATTAGGTTCAACCCTGGAAGAAAAAAAGGTTTTAAGCGTAAAAAAGGGAGAAGAATTGTCGGCTCTGGTTTCAAGGTTTAAAGCTCTAAAAGAGGTCAATGATAGTTTTGAAGGTTATCAATTTGGCGTGAGAAACCTTCTGCATTCTATAAGAAATAAGAAACTGGATGGGGAAGGCCTTTACGGCGCCTTAGCCGATATTATTTCTGTAGACAGAACTTATGAAGTGGCTATTGAAACTGCACTGGGAGGGGCTCTTCAGAATATTGTTTGCGAAACCGAAGAACACGCAAAAAGGGCGATAGAATACTTGAAAAAGCATGATTTAGGCAGGGTGACATTTTTACCCTTAAATACGATAAGGCCTAGAAGCCTTGATGCCGAAGAGAAAAAAGTTTTATCAATGCAGGGCTGTATAGATACAGCCGACCATTTGACAACCTGCGAAGAAAAGTTCTTACCGGTGATTGGTAATCTGCTGGGAAGGGTTATCGTGGTGGATTGTATGGATAATGCAATAGCCATAGCCAGAAGATGCCGGTTCAGTTTAAAGATAGTAACCATTGATGGTGAATTGTTTAACCCCGGTGGTTCCATAACGGGAGGGAGTCAGAAGAAATCAAGCCTTATTCTATCGAGGAAGAGAGAACTTCAGGATTTTGAAGAAAAAATAGAGAAATCAGAAAAAGAGCTGGCCATAATTAAACAAGAGTGCGCAAGCATGGAGAGGGATTATCAGGAACACTGGAAAACTGTAGATTCCTTTAAAAATGCTGTTTTTAATTTAAAATCCGAGATAGCCGTCATAGAAAGGGAGCTGAAGGAAAAAACGACGATTATAAATGAAAGAGAACATAAAAAAAGTCAGCTTGAATCCGAATTTGAGTACATTAAAATCCAAACTGCGGATATAGATTCACAGATAGTTTCTGTACAAAAAGATATAGGAAGTATAGATACTAAAAACATTTCCAGTCAGAGCAAAGTGAAACACCTTCAGCAACAATTATCCGATGACAGGTTAAAAAGAGAAATACTGGCACAACAGATTACTGATTTGAAGGTCCAACTCGCATCTCACAAACAGGAAGAAATAAGTTTGGAACAAAATATACAGAATATAGAAGAAAACATTCAAGAATGGTCTAAAGAACTAAAGATTCTGGAGGACAAACTCGAGCAAAATAAACTTTCCATTGACATTGCAAAAGAAAAAGTTTTAAATTTTACTGAGGAAATTAAAAAATATATAGAACTTGAAAAGGATTTGATGGCCAAAGTAGATAATCTTAAAGAAAAAAAGGAATCACTGAAGAAAGCTCTTTTAGAAAATCAGGCAAAATTTAATCGCCTTGAGGAAGAACAAAAAAAGCTTGAAAGAAAGCTGAATGATTGTAGAGTTGATGAAACAGCTATCAATATGGAATTCGAGCAGATCAAAGGGAAATTGATGGAGAGGTATTCACTGACTGTCGAACAGGCCCTGAATTATAAAAAAGAAATCGGGAGTATTCCTGAGATGAAGGAAAGAATCTCAGCCCTTCAGCAGGATATTGAATCCCTGGGTATCGTGAATTTGCAGGCTATAGAAGATTACGACAATTTAAAGTCGCGGTATGATTTTTTACTGGCTCAGAGGAATGATCTACAAGAGGCAAAGGATAAACTGGACAGTTTGATAAAAGAAATAACAAAAACGATGGAAGATATGTTTCTAAGCTCCTTTGAAAGGGTAAGGGAGGAGTTTAAAAAAGTTTTTACAGAACTTTTCGGAGGCGGCAAGGCTGACCTGATTATAGAAGGTGATGGCAGCGTGCTTGATGCAGGAATTGAAATTATAGCACAGCCTCCCGGGAAAAAGCTTCAGAGCATTTCCCTGCTCTCAGGAGGAGAAAAGGCTCTGACGGCCATAGCTCTTCTTTTTGCCATATTGAATATTAAAGCTACACCCTTCTGTATCCTTGACGAGATAGAAGCAGCGCTGGATGATGCCAATATCGAAAGGTTTGCATCATACCTAAAGAAGATGGCATCTCACACCCAGTTTATAATTATTACTCATCGCAAAAACACCATGGCCATTGCCGATGCTCTTTACGGTATAGCTATGGAAGAAACGGCAGTATCAAAAGTGCTGGCGGTAAGACTGGATAACTGATACTGATATGAATCTATACAAGAGGTGAGGACATTGGGTTTTTTTGATAAGTTAAAGCAGGGCTTGAGCAAGACCAGAAACAATTTTACTGATAGAATCGAAAACTTATTAAAATTTACCAAGAGAGTTGATGAAGAGACTCTTGAGGAACTGGAAGAGGTATTGATTTCAGCCGATGTAGGAATAAATGTGACCCAGAAACTCATGGATAGTTTAAGGGAGCGCGTGAAAACATCGAGGATAAGAAGTTCTGAGGACCTGAAAACTGCTTTAAAAGATGAGATTAAAGGGCTCTTTCCTCAGAAAAAGATGTCGTTACAACCGCCCTCTGTTTTGCTTGTAGTTGGAGTCAACGGCGTTGGAAAAACCACGTCAATAGGAAAGCTTGCTCACATATTTAAAAACCAGGGTTACAAAGTCATTATGGCTGCAGGGGATACCTTCAGAGCTGCGGCGGCAGAACAATTGGAGATCTGGGGACAGAGATCAGGGGTGGATGTGATAAGACATCAGGAAGGATCCGATCCTGCATCGGTGCTCTTTGATGCCATCCAGGCCGGAAAATCCCGGCGGACTGATATAATAATATGCGATACTGCCGGCAGGCTTCATACCAAAAAAAACCTCATGGAAGAATTAAGAAAGCTTTACAGAGTGTGTCAAAAGGAGTATCCTGACGCTCAACTGCTAAGCCTCATGGTGCTCGATGCTACTACAGGCCAGAATGCTCTTGCCCAGGCACGAATATTCAAAGATGCAGTGGACATTTCCGGCATCGTCCTTACTAAACTGGACGGGACCGCTAAAGGCGGTATTGCCATTGCAATTGCTCAGGAGTTGAATCTACCCGTATGGTTTATAGGCGTTGGCGAGGGGATAGACGACCTGCAGGAATTTAACTCTGATGAATTTGTAGATGCCATACTGTGATGCGTGAAGTTGAAATGCACTTAACATATCAGAATTAAAAAAATGTGTATAGGTTCCTTGACTTGATTAATTTATTATTGTATAATCAACCTGTAAAGGGTAAAACCTTTACAGGTGATTTTTATGGATGAACTTACGAAAATAAATTTGTTGTATGATTTTTATGGAGATTTTCTGACTGACAAGCAGAAGGAAATTTTTGAGCTTCATTTTTTAAACGACCTTTCCCTGGGGGAAATTGCCGAAAATTATGGAGTAACCCGTCAGGGGGTCTACGACATCCTTAAAAGGGCCCAGGATATTTTGAACGGATGTGAAGAAAAACTGGGCATGATAAGGCGGTTTGAAGATCTTGAAAAAAAGGTTGAAAAGATACTTCAATCTTTAAAAGAGCTGGAAGTAAACGTCCCTGAAGATTACAGGAATAGAATCCGAAAGATATCCAATGATGTTGCTTCATTGTTAAAAGAAAGCGGTGAGTAGAATGGCTTTTGAAGCACTTACTCAGAAGTTAAATGATATTTTTAAAATGCTCAAGGGCAAGGGTAAACTGACCGAGGCTGATGTGAAACAGGCCATGAGGGAGGTAAAGCTCGCTCTGCTGGAAGCTGACGTTAATTTTAAGGTTGTGAAAGAGCTAATCCAGAGAATAAGCGAGCGGGCCGTGGGGCAGGAGGTCATGGAAAGCCTTACTCCGGGACAGCAGGTCATTAAAATAGTAAATGACGAACTGGTACGGTTGATGGGTTCTAAGGAAGCAAAACTGAATTTTTCTCCTGGCGGCATTACTGTCATAATGCTCGTGGGCCTTCAGGGTTCGGGTAAAACCACTACAGCTGGAAAGTTAGGCAAATTGCTTTCTAAAAGTGGCAAAAAACCTCTTCTTGTAGCTGCAGATATCTACCGTCCCGCCGCCATAAAACAGCTGCAGGTGATAGGAGAAAAACTGGATATACCTGTTTTTACCATGGGACAGCAGGATCCTGTTAACATTGCCATGGCCTCTGTGGAATATGCCAACAGGCATAACAATGATGTAATAATAATAGATACCGCAGGGCGATTGCACATAGATGAAGAGCTCATGGATGAACTTTCAAGGATAAAGCAGGCGGTAAATCCCAGCGAGATACTACTGGTAGTTGACAGCATGACAGGTCAGGATGCAGTGAATGTGGCGGAAGAGTTCAATAAGCGCCTGGCTTTGACCGGTCTCATCCTGACAAAGCTGGACGGCGACACCAGGGGAGGTGCTGCTCTGTCCGTAAAGGCAGTTACGGGATGCCCCATAAAGTTTGTAGGTATGGGTGAGAAGCTCGAAAACCTGGAACCTTTTTACCCGGAGCGTATGGCTTCAAGAATACTGGGCATGGGTGACGTGCTTACCCTCATCGAAAAAGCGAGTCAGACTTTTGATTTGAAAAAGGCTCAGGAACTGGAACAAAAGCTAAAAACCCAGTCCTTTGACTTAAACGACTTTCTTGAGCAGCTATCACAGGTTAAAAAAATTGGTTCCCTGGACCAGATTTTGAGCATGATACCTGGTTTTTCTCAGCAGAAATTAAAAGGTCTGGAACTGAACGAAAAAGAACTGGTCCATGTGGAAGCTATTATTAATTCTATGACACCCGAGGAAAGAAAAAATCCTTCCATCATAAACGGCAGCAGGCGCAAACGCATTGCCGCCGGCAGTGGCACTTCCATACAGGATGTAAACCGTCTTTTGAAACAATATGAACAAACCCGAAAAATGATAAAACAGATGACTGATATGGAAAAGAGCCGTAAAAGAGGAAAGCAAAGATTTCCGTTTTTTGGTTTTTAAAAGGAGGTGAAACAGTGGCAGTTAAGATCCGATTAAGGCGAATGGGCGCCAAGAAAAAGCCCTTTTACAGGTTGGTGGTAGCCGACAGCAGGATGCCAAGGGATGGTAGATTTATAGAGGAAATAGGGTATTATAATCCTCTCACTGACCCTGCTGAGATAAAAATTAACGAGGAAAAGGCTACCGATTGGTTGAAAAAAGGTGCAATACCTACGGATACTGTAAAGCATTTATTCAAGATCGTCGGTATCCTGAACAACAGCAACAAGGTAAAAACAGTTGCCGAACCCAGTACAGGTGAAGCCTAATTCAATATTTTTGTACTTGGGTTTCACTGTGAAATTTTAAAATGACAGGGAAGGAACAAAAGGAGGAAGTTATTGTGATAGAATTAGTAGAATACATTGCAAAAGCCCTGGTGGACCATCCCGAAAATGTCACCGTCAATCAGGTGGAAGGTGAACAATCAATTATCCTTGAACTTAAAGTCGATCCCGAAGATATGGGCAAGGTTATAGGAAAACAGGGTAGAATTGCCAAGGCTATACGCACCGTTGTCAAAGCAGCCGCCGCAAAAGACGGCAAAAGAGTAGTTGTAGAAATAATATAATTTGCAAGGGGGTTAGGCAGAACCTAACCCTTTTTGCAAGTTTGTTGCAAGGATGTGAAAATGCACCTTGGAACAGTATATAACGGTGGGGAGGGTATTATCATCCTGGGGTGTTCGAGGTCAGGTTAAAGTCGAACCTCTGACAGACGACATTAAAAGATTTGATAAGCTTAAAAAAGTATATGTTGATACAAATAATTCACTTATCCCCTATGATGTAGAATCGGTACTTTATTTAAAAAAAGCTTTTGTAATTTTAAAGCTCAAAAATGTTGATTCACCGGAACAGGCTGAAAAGCTAAGGGGAGAGCATTTGAAAGTATCAAGGGAAGATGCAGTCAAATTACCTGAAGGAAGTTATTTCATCTGCGATATAATAGGACTTTTTGTCTTTACCGAGAGCGGTGAACTTCTCGGGAAAGTAGTGGATGTCTTGCAGACAGGGGCCAATGATGTTTATGTGGTAAGCGGAGATACAGGAAATCAAATACTTCTTCCCGCCATCAAAGAAGTGGTAAGGCAGATAGATTTAGAAAACAATAAAATGATAGTCAGGCTTATGGAGGGAATGGTATAGTGTTATACATCCATATCCTCACCCTTTTTCCCGAGTTTTTCACAGGGCCCTTAGATGTAAGCATATTAAAGAGAGCCAGGGAAAAGGAGCTTATAAAAATAAAGCTTATCAATATAAGAGATTTTTCCCACGACAAGCATAAAAAGGTTGACGATTATCCCTATGGCGGCGGATGCGGCATGGTAATGAAACCAGAGCCTATATTTGAAGCAGTGGAATATGCCATGGAAGACTTCAAAGCTGCCAAAAGAAGAATAATTCTTATGTCGCCCCAGGGTGAACCTTTTAACAGTCAAAAGGCCAGAAGCCTTTCGGAGCAGGAGCATCTAATTATAATCTGCGGCCACTATGAAGGCGTTGATGAAAGGGTAAAGACCATAATAACCGATGAGATTTCCATAGGAGACTTTATAGTTACAGGAGGAGAGCTTCCTGCTCTTGCCGTGGTGGATGCTGCTGCCAGATTTATTCCGGGAGTTCTTGGCAGCCGTGAGTCACCGGTAAACGAGTCTTTTTGCGAAGGATTACTGGAATATCCGCAGTATACCCGGCCTGAAGTTTATCGAGATTTAAGGGTACCTGAAGTGCTCCTTTCCGGAAATCATAAAGAGATAGAACTATTCAGGCGCAGAGAGGCTTTAAAAAGGACCCGCGAGCGAAGGCCGGACTTGTTTGAAAAGCTAAACTTAAGCGAACAGGACCTGGAACTGCTCAACTAGTTTTTTCCTGTATGTCGGGGATATGGATTTTAATTGCCAACAAAAAACCTTTATGCTATAATATTTTTTGTCATTAAACGCAAGGGAGGGAAAATGCGTGGATATAATAACTGCTGTAGAACAGGAGCAAATAAAGAAAGACATTCCTGACTTTAGACCGGGAGATACGGTAAAGGTTTACACAAAAGTTGTGGAAGGCGGAAGGGAACGTATTCAGGTCTTTGAAGGCACGGTCATAGCCAGAAGAGGCGGAGGTCTAAGGGAAACTTTTACTGTCAGAAAAGTTTCTTACGGTGTGGGCGTGGAAAGAATTTTTCCTCTAAATTCTCCCCGCATCGATAAAATAGAAGTAGTGAAAAAAGGGCGTGTCCGCCGTGCTAAACTTTATTACATGAGAAATTTGAGGGGCAAAGCAGCGAGAATAAAGGAGAGGGACTGATGACAGTCCCTTATTATTTTGTATTATTTTATCGATTTCAGGTGGTGTAACATATAATGGAGATCCAGTGGTATCCAGGCCATATGGCAAAAGCCAGAAAGATGATAAAGCAATACGTTCGGCTGGTAGATGTAGTAATAGAATTGGTTGATGCGCGTGCACCTCTGGCCAGTCACCTGCCGGATCTTGATGAGCTTTCGGATGGTGCGAAAAAAATTGTAGTTTTAAATAAAGCTGACCTTGCAGACGAGAAAATTACAAAAAAATGGATAAAAAAATTTCAAGAATTGCATCTGGAAGCCATTGATGTGAACTCCCTGGATCGGAGCACCGTTAAGAAACTGATAAATATGATAATGACCATTTCCGGCAAAAAGCCCGGAGGCAGACCGACCAGGTGCATGATTATCGGCATCCCAAATGTGGGAAAATCGTCTATCATAAATCAGATGGCCGGCAGGAAAGGCGCCAGAACCGGAAATATACCGGGAGTCACCAAGGGCAAGATGTGGTTGAGAGTGGAGAAGGGATTGGAACTGCTCGATACTCCTGGCATTCTATGGCCAAAATTCGAAGATAAAGCTACCGGAATAAAGCTCGCAATACTCGGTTCAATTAAAGAAGAATTGATCAATATTGAAGAAATATCCTATGTCTTTCTGGAATTTCTTTTAAAAGAATATCCCGACAGCCTGAGAGAAAGGTATAAAATCGATATCGGGAAAAGTCCCCGGGAACTGTTGGACGACATTGCTTTTAAAAGAGGATTTCTGATGGCGGGAGGGATGCCCGATAAAGAAAGAAGTGCAAAAACCTTATTAATAGAGTACCGTCAGGGCAAACTCGGAAGAATATCCCTGGAGGCCCCCGATATACAAGGAGGATTTTGGCAAAACATATCGAATCAAGAATAAAAGGGCAGATGGAAGAGGGTATTTTTTATGGTTGATTTAAAAAAAGAGATTATCAGGCTCTCAAAGCTCTACGATATGGAATGGGGGCTCAGACAAAAAGGCCATGTCTTTATTGCTGGGGTTGATGAAGCCGGCCGTGGGCCTCTGGCAGGACCAGTAGTGGCGGGAGCTGTTATCCTTGAGCCGAATACTCCTTTAATAGATTTAATAGATTTGAAGGACTCCAAACTTTTAAGCGAGAAAAAAAGAGAGGCTGTATACGAAAAAGTAGTTAAAGCTGCTGTATCTTACGCTTTTGATGTGGTTGACCGAGAATACATAGATGAGCACAACATCTTAAATGCTACACTTTATGCCATGAAGAGGGCTGTGGAGAAACTGAGCGTTAAGCCGGATTTTATTCTCGTGGATGCTCTCAAAATACCCGGTATAGATATTCCTCAGCAAGCGATAGTTCACGGTGATAATCTGTGCGCATGTATAGCGGCTGCTTCAGTGGTGGCAAAAGTAGAGCGGGATAGGATAATGAAAAACTACGATAAAATATATCCCCAGTATGGTTTTTCGCGGAATAAGGGATACGGGACCAAAGAGCATGTAAATTCAATTAAAAAATACGGCTTTTGTCCCATTCACAGGAAGAGTTTTTCAATAAAAGGGCTGGAGATGTAAGGTGGACAATAAAAAAATCGGTGCAATGGGTGAAAAGCGGGCAATAGAGTTTTTGAAGCGTAACAATTACCATATACTTGCTGTAAACTACAGGTGCCGACAGGGCGAGATAGATATAATTGCAAAACAGGGGAGCACCCTTGTTTTTGTTGAAGTAAAAACCAGGAGTTCTTTAGCCTTCGGCCTGGGAATGGAGGCAGTCAATCATAGCAAACAGCAAAAGATCAGAAAAGTCGCAATGAATTTTCTCAATGATAATAGAGTGGGCTTTACTGACCTGAGATTTGACGTGATAGACATAGTGATGAAAGACCATGACTCTGCTGAAATAACACATATAAAAAATGCCTTCTAAAAGAGGAAAATAATGCTGGCACAAGTTAAAAGCTGCGCCATTTATGGACTTGAAAGTTTTTTGGTGAATGTAGAAATAGATATATCCGGCGGCCTACCCGCCTTTGACAATGTAGGTTAAATTTCCATAAAGAAATATTATCAAAAGAAAATGCTTTTAAGGTTCTAACCATAAGAAGAAGTCTTAACATAAGCGGAGAACCCCTATCGTATAATGTCGGACTCGGTTTAACCGAGAGCTGCCATCAACAGCTTTTAAACTTATCGCAGAAGAATGGATTAAACCCGTCGGAATTAATCAGAATGGCATTGGACTGTGTAATCTTCAATGAAAATTATGTTGAGATGTTAAAAAGCCAAAGGAAAGCAAATAACGTATTGGTACATAAAAGGACTGTGAATCTGAATAAGCAAAGGCTCGGGGTTGTGGGAAAAATATGACCCAATGTCAAAGGCCAGCCTTTCGGCATTAATTTCCGACCCTGTAGAATTTTATAATTTTAATCTGCCCCGGTGGATTAAATACGCAAATGCCAAGCCGAATACCGCTCACCAGGTTCTTGCAAAGATGAAGAAAAGAACTTTATCCATGGAGTTATAACCCAAAATATCGACGGGCTTCACATTAAAGCAGGTTCCAGAAACGTATGGGAAGTTCACGGCCACCTTCGCACGTGTCGATGTATGGGTTGCAATCATAAATATGATTTTTCCGAAGCTGTGCGGCAGTTTGAAGACGGGATAGTTCCACCAAGATGCGAAACATGCGGCGGAATACTCAGGCCTGATGTAGTGCTGTTCGAAGACCCCATGAGCAGCGACTATTACAGGGCGCTGGAGGCTTTAGAGGGTTGCGAACTCTTAATGGTGGTAGGAAGCAGTCTGCAAGTATACCCGGTGGCAGACATGCCTTATCTTGCAAGACAAATGGTAATCATCAACAAAGAACCGACCCCGTTTGATAGCCGAGCCGCCGTAACAGCTCACTGCAAAGCAGGCGAATTTTTTGAAGAGCTGGCGTCAATTTTGAAGTTATAAGAAACAAAGAGGGACTTTTCAAGGAAGTAATAAAAATGATGATAAAAAAATATCTATTTGAAGTGGAAAGCTATTTAAAGAAAGGGAAAACCGCAAAGGAAAGGCTATCGTCAGTCATTGATTAATTTTTTTAAAGAAATGTTAAAAAACAATCCGGGGCTATTCCGCTTATTATATGATTTCACCGGCCTTGCCCTATGGTCTCCTTCTTTTAGCACCCTGCTGCGAAACTTATTTAAAGATTTATCAAACATGATAGAAGAACTGATTTTAAAGAATAGCCATTTAATGGAAAATTTGCAGGGGTACTCTCCGGCCCTCTTAGCCAGGATGATTCTGGGAGCAATGTTTGGGACAGCTATACAGGTTATGCTGGATGAGGACAAGGAAAATTTGCCTGACGCCTTAAATGCAATACGAATAGTATTAGATTAAATTTTGACAAAAGGGAGAGATTTAAATGCTAAGCTTATTAGAAAAATCGATTATCTTGGCTTCAATATTTTTTCATATTCCAGAGAAAAAATAGAAAAGGAAAAGCTTATGTGAATAGTAATATAAATTTAGGAGGAATATGATGAAAAAAGCTATTATAATTACAGACACATCCTGCGACCTTCCAGGAGAGATAATTGATCAATATCCTATAAAGGTTTTGCCAATGCCCGTTTCGGTAAAAGACAAACCTGAAATGAACATTTCCGGTCTTACTGTAAAAGAGTTTTACGATATGATGAGAAATAATCAGATCATGCCCACTACTTCTCAAGTTTCTGTAGCAACTTTTATAAAGACCTTCGAAGAGTGCTTAAAAGAAAATTATGCGCCGGTGGTCATAGGACTGTCCTCGAAACTCACAAGCAGTTATCAATCAGCATTAATGGCAAAAGATACTCTGAAAAGTGATGATATAGTGGTACTGGATTCAAAGTGTGCGAGTCTGGGACAAGGCCTTGTGGTGATGAAAGCGGCTAAAATGGCCCGGGACGGTAAAAACCCAAAAGAAATTGTCGAGGAAATTGTGCCCTATGCCGAACACATGGAGCACATATTTACCGTGGATTCCCTGGATCACCTGAAGCGCGGAGGAAGGATTTCTGCTGCTCAGGCTTTTGTGGGAAGCCTGCTCAACATAAAGCCAATTTTGCATTTTGTGGATGGAGCCATCCAACCCCTGGAAAAGGTGAGGGGCCGTAAAAATGTGATAAAGCGAATGGTGGAGATAATGGCACAAAGGGGCAAAAATATTGAAAACCAGATAATTGGCATAAGCCATGGTGATAACGAAGAAATGGCTCTTGAACTGGCGGATACAATAAAAACGAAGTACGGTGTAAAAGATATAATTATTTCGTGGATAGGGCCGGTAATAGGAAGTCATGCCGGTCCCGGCACCCTGGCGCTGTTTTTCCAAAATGCCTGATGTCGTTGCAGGATGTGATGGATTGACATGAACGCGGTGAACGCATACCTAAAACTGGTGAGAAAAAACCTTGACAAACCTACCATAGCTTATAAATTTATAAAATACGGCCTTAATGTGGCGGAAAAATACGTCAGCTTTTTCCCGGACAGAAGATTGCCCGAATCTCTCCGGTCTTTAACCAAATTGTGCTTTAAATATATAAGGGCACCCATAGATAACCCGCAAAACGCCGTCTGGGTCAATATCTTTGCACCGACAGAGTTCCTGCATGCCATGGACATATATCCGCTCTTTATCGAAGCCTATTCATCATATATGTCGGGATTTTGTGTAGAAGATTGTCTCATAGATAAAGCCGAATCCGCTGGCATATCTAATACTCTTTGCAGCTATCACAAGGCTTTCATAGGTTCCGGTGAATTGGGAATACTCCCAAAACCCAAAATGGCTGTAACCACTTCCATGGTCTGTGACGCAAACATTAACACCTTCAGATATCTGGCCGCCAAATTCGATATCCCTATTTACATAATTGATATTCCGTATGAATATAACCGGAATACCGTTGAATACGTAAAAGGACAATTACTTGAAATGATAGGATTGATTGAAGGCGTCTTTAACAAAAAACTAGACCTTGACAGATTGAGGGAGATAATTTCGCTGGAAAACCGGACTAGAAAATTAATAAAAGAGTATATTAATAACTTGAAATATAAAAGTTTTAACACTACTATGGCTACGGAGATGTACATGCTCTTTACCTCCCATGTTTTTATGGGACTTGAAGAGACGTTCGATTTTTATGAGCGCCTTGTGGATGATATAAAAAAAGCGCCCGACAGGAGCGGTAAAGGCATATTTTTTGTCCATCTGCTCCCGATGTTTGAAAAGAGTTTTAAGAAATATTTAAATTTCAGCAGTGAGTTTCAAATTTTAGGTAGTGATTTGAATTACGATTTCCTCAACGAAATGTATTGTCCGGATCCCTTTGAAGCCATAGCCGAAAAGATGATTTTAAACATATACAACGGCGGTTTCGAAAGGAGAGTAAAGGCCGTTTCCAATTTGGTTGATGAGATAAAGCCAGACGGTATAATACAGTTTTGTCATTGGGGGTGTAAACAATCCATCGGCGGCGTCGGCATTTACAGGAATTATTTCAGGGAAAGAGGCATTCCCTTTCTGGCTGTAGACGGTGACGCAATAGATAAGAGAAATAATCAGGAGGGCCAGATAAGGACAAGGCTTGAGGCCTTTCTGGAAATGCTGAAGAGAAGGTGACAACATGATAGGTTATGTCTGCAAATACACACCTGTGGAGATAATCAAAGCCTTTGATGAGGAAGTGTCAAGGATTGATCCGGAAATTAAGACTTATGAAAAAGCCGAAGGTTTGACCCACCCCAATATGTGCAGCTTTATGAAGGGGACCCTGGAGGATATACTGCAAAAAAATATTGACGAGGTGGTCCTGGTAAACTGCTGTGATAGTATAAGAAGACTTGCCGAAATATTAAAGAATAAGGTTAAATTTTTGCATGTGATCGACCTGCCGAGAAAGATAAATGAGAGCGCATGCAATTTGTTTTATGCGGAATTACTTGAGTTTATCAGAGCTTATGAAGAATATAAGGGTAAGAAATTTGATCAAGATAGGTTTAAAAATATATTAAAAGAACACAAGGCAAAAATTTATGACTCAAATGAATGTATCGCGGTTTTGGGTGCGAGGTTCAGAGATGACGTAATAAAAAACATAGGGAAAAGGTGCAATATCAATGTAATAAATTTGACGTGCACGGGGGAGCACAGGCTGTCAAATATAATGCAAAGGAATGATTTAATTTTCAACTATGCGTCTGCAATTATGAATTCTTATCCTTGCATGAGGATGACCGCAGATAGGCTGGCTTTTTTAAAAAATTACAATCTAAAGGGCATTATTTATAACACCGTGAAGTTTTGCGATTTTTACTCTTATGAGTATGCTTCCCTGAAAAATTTTTTGAATGTGCCCATATTAAAGATTGAAACGGATTACCTGGATTTTGACAGTGGTCAAATCCTGAACAGGGTGGATGCCTTTCTGGAATCCGTTGGAGTCAGAAAAATCGAAGTGCAGGTAAAAAACAGAGGATACTTCATGGGCATCGACAGCGGGTCCACGTCGACAAATGCCGTGATACTGGATCAGGATAAAAACATTGTCTCCTATTCCATCCTCCCTACCGGAGCAAAGGCCCTGGACAGCGCCTGGGAGGCATATCGGATTGCTCTTGAGAAAGCCAATTTAAGAAGAGAAGATATCTCCTGCGTTGTTTCCACAGGGTATGGAAGAATAAGTATTCCCTTTTCAGACAAATCCGTCACGGAGATAACCTGTCATGGAAAAGGGGCATTTTACCTTGACAGCGGCGTGAGGACGATAATAGACATTGGCGGCCAGGACAGCAAGGTGATAAGGCTGGATGATTGCGGAAACGTGGTTGATTTTGTCATGAATGACAAATGTTCGGCAGGAACCGGAAGGTTTTTGGATGTCATGGCAAGAGTTCTTCAGGTTCCCATTGAAGACATGGCAGAGGTTGTAAGGGATTTTAAAGAGGATATCACAATAACCAGCATGTGCACCGTCTTTGCCGAATCCGAAGTCATCTCCCTGATTGCACAAAATAAAGATAAAAGGGATATTATCAGGGGATTGAACAGGTCGGTGGCATCGAAGGTCGCCTCGCTTTTGGGTAGGGTGGGAAAGCGCGCCAAATACATGATGACAGGCGGAGTCGCCAAAAACAATGGAGTGGTGTATGAAATAGAAAACAAAATCCAGGAAAAGATCATAATACCCTTTGAACCTCAGATCGTCGGTGCTTTAGGTGCGGCATTGATCGCCGCCGGTGAAAACGACTAATTTGCTGTGATAAAAATAAGTATCGTTGCTTGTTTTTTTCGACTCCGCAAACTACTTGTTCAGGCTACTGATAGTTGGGGTATTTTATACACTATACGGAAATATTAATTTATCAGCTCATCCAGGCTTATTTTTTCGCCTGATTTTACGCCCTGAACTATCATACGGCTCAATGGGGTTTCAATTTCCTGCTGGATGAGCCTCTTCAGGGGCCTTGCCCCATAGGAAGGATCATATCCCTTTTCGGAAAAATGATTTAAAGTTCTGTCGGACCAGGTAAGTTCCAAGCCGGCAAAATCCCTTACCCTTTGGGCGAATTTCTCAAGAAGCATTTGGGAGATTTGTTTCATATGAGATTTATCCAGAGGATGAAATACTATGATTTCATCCACCCGGTTTAAAAACTCGGGTTTGAATTGATGCCTCAGGAGATTAAGTACCCGCTCTTTAACTATGGAAAAATCTTTGCCATCTCCTGACTGAAATTCCAGGATTTCCTGGCTTCCCAGATTGGAGGTCATGATGATGACGGTATTCTTAAAGTCCACGGTTCGCCCCTTGCCGTCGGTTAGTCTGCCATCGTCAAGGATCTGCAGCAACACATTGAACACATCGCTGTGAGCTTTTTCTATTTCATCCAGAAGTATGACCGAATAGGGATGGCTCCTGACCGCCTCAGTCAGCTGGCCGCCCTCTTCGTAACCCACATATCCGGGAGGCGCTCCTATGAGCCTTGAAACCGAATGCTTTTCCATATACTCGGACATATCGATCCTTATGATGTTGCGCTCATCGTCGAAAAGGGCTTCTGCAAGAGATTTGGCCAGTTCTGTTTTGCCTACTCCCGTGGGACCGAGAAAGATAAAGCTACCCACCGGCCTTCCGGGGTCTTTTATGCCGGCCCGGGCTCTGAGGACTGCATCGGCCACGGCTTTAACAGCCTCTTCCTGGCCTACCACCCGCCTGCGGAGGATATCCTCCAGGTGCAGCAGCTTTTGCTTTTCTCCTTCCATAATGCGGTTCAGGGGAATACCGGTCCACTGGCTTACAACCCGCGCTATTTCTTCTTCATCCACCTCTTCTTTTAAGAGAGCGTCTTTTGCATGTTCCTTCATCATGGCATTTTCTTCTTCGCTCAACCTTCTTTCCAGTTCGTTCAACCTGCCGAATTTCAATTCCGCCACTTTGTTTAAATCATATTCCCGTTCGGCTCTTTCAATCTGGATTTTAACTTCATCAATCTGTTTTTTAAGGTCGTGAATTTTCGTTATCCGGTCTTTTTCCTGTTTCCAGCGTTCTTTCATACTATCGGCTTTGACGTTTAACTGGGCAAGCTGGTTTTTAATTTTTTCAAGCCGTTCCATAGACTGGGGGTCTTTTTCCTTCTTTAAGGCCGCTTCTTCTATCTGGACCTGGGTAATTTTTCGCAGGATTTCATCCAGTTCCGCAGGCATGCTGTCAATTTCCGTCCTGAGTCGCGCCGCCGCTTCATCCATCAGGTCTATAGCCTTGTCAGGCAGGAATCTATCAGGAATATATCTGTCGGAGAGCACCGCGGCGGCGATGATGGCGCTGTCTTTTATTCTGACCCCGTGATAAACCTCGTATTTTTCTTTAAGACCCCTCAATATGGAAATGGTGTCTTCCACCGAAGGCGGATCTACCAGCACCGGCTGGAAACGGCGCTCCAGAGCTTTGTCTTTTTCGATGTATTTTCGATATTCCTCTATGGTGGTGGCCCCGATGGCCCGGAGTTCACCCCTGGCCAGCATGGGCTTCAGGAGATTGCCGGCGTCCAGCGCACCCTCCGCGGCGCCGGCTCCCACTACGGTGTGAAGCTCGTCGATGAACAATATGATCCGGTCGTCGGAGTTCTGCACTTCTTTCAACACAGCTTTCAGCCTTTCCTCGAATTCTCCCCTGAACTTGGCGCCGGCGATGAGGGCACCCATATCCAGAGCTATTATTTTCTTATCTTTCAAACCCTCGGGCACATCTTTGGATACTATGCGCCGGGCCAGGCCCTCCACGATGGCCGTTTTCCCTACTCCGGCCTCGCCGATGATAACAGGATTGTTCTTGGTGCGCCTGGAAAGAATTTCAATGACTCTTCTTATTTCTTCATCCCGGCCGATGACCGGGTCCAGCTTTCCCTCCCGGGCAAGCCGGGTGAGGTCTCTGCCGTATCGGTTGAGGGCGTCATAAGTGGCCTCGGGGTTTTCGCTGGTGACTTGCTGGCTGCCCCGAATCTTTTTCAAAGCGTCGAGAATCCTGTTTTGGTCCAGCCCAAAATCTTTGAAAACATCTTTTATGTCTCCGTCTCCCTCTTCCAGAAGGGATAAGAGAAGATGCTCCACACTGACGTATTCGTCCTTCATCTGAGCCGCTTCTTTTTCTGAGCGGACCAACACCCGTAAAAGTCCTGAACTCATGGCCATAGGTCCGTCGTATCCATGAACAGAAGGAATGCGCCTTACAATATCCTCTGCCGAGGTTTTGAACATCTCATAATTTACACCGGCCAGAGTCAGAAGCCGGGGGATAAAGCCGTCTTCCTGGCTGAGCAGGGAAAGAAGAAGATGGCGGGGCGTCACCTCCTGATGATGGCGCTCCACAGCCAGCTTCTGAGCCTCCGCTAGGGCTTCGGCGGATTTTTGCGTTAATTTATTTATATTCAACTTTAACACCTCTTTTATAAAATATTTTCACAACATATTAAAACTAAAATACAAATGTGTTTTCATTACTGGTTGTGCTTTGTTAAACAGGCTGCAGTTTTATATAGCAAAGCTTATTTTAAAAACGCTTAATATTATGATATTATAAAGGTCAGGAAAGGTCAATATATAGCCATAAAGTAAATGCCATGAATGCTCTGTAGAATTGTGAAAAATTTTTTAAGAGATGACCACACGAGAAGTGGGAAAGATTGGCGGCAACATGGTAAGGAAAATGATAGACCTTGCAGAAGAAGAAATGGACAAAAAAGAAGGCAAGATCAATAATGATAGAGAAACAAGGGGAAAATGATAAAAATTATGGCATTACGATAAAGAGGCTAAAAGCCTCTTTATTGTTTACTGTGCGCCGCGTGCCCAGCAAAACTGTAATTTGCTTGACTCAAATGATGATTTTTTTGCCATGGATATGAAAAAGCAGGATTTTGAATAAAAGTGCCGAATCAAGATATACTAGGAGTTTTTTTGGAAAATATTAATCAGATATAGAGACAAGAATCTTAAAGCTATACGACGCCGAGCGGAATTGAAAAGCAAGGATCATGAGCTGGTGCCGGAGTTAATGAAGCTGGCGAGATCCATAGGCGGGGTAAAACATAAATTCGATAACCTGCGATTTAATGTGATAGACATATTGATAAATCGAAAAAAGACACATGAGATCATTCATATAAAAAACACCTTTTGAAGGAGGTCGAAAGAGTAGTGCTATCGCAAGTTAAAAGCTGTGCTATATATGGCCTTGAAAGCTTTCTGGTAGATGTGGAGGTAGATATTTCCAGCGGATTACCGGCCTTTGATATTGTTGGCCTTCCGGATGCGGCCGTGAAGGAGTCCAGGGAGAGAGTAAGGGCTGCTATAAAAAACCAGAACTTTGACTTTCCAATTAAAAGGATTACTCTAAATCTTGCTCCGGCTGATATAAAAAAAGAAGGCCCCCATTTTGATCTCCCCATCGCTCTCGGGATACTATCCGCTACAGAACAGTTATCTGCTGAATCTTTAAAACAATATGCAGTTGTGGGAGAATTATCTTTGGACGGCAAGGTAAGGCCCGTCAATGGTATTTTGCCTATGGCCATAGAGGTTAAGGAAAAAAATTTGAAAGGCATCATAGTCCCATGGGAAAATACCGAAGAAGCGGCGGTAATCCAGGGCATTGAAGTCATAGGTGTCGATACATTGAAGGATGCAGTAGATTTTTTTAAAGGTAAGTTCAGTATAAAAGCAGCTAAAACGACGCCCAAAGGGCAAACACCATACAGATTTGAAGGGGATTTTTCGGAAGTAAGAGGTCAGGAAAACCTGAAGCGCTGTTTGGAGATTGCTGCTGCAGGGCACCATAATGTAATTATGATTGGACCGCCCGGCTCTGGCAAAACCATGATTGCACGAAGGGTCCCCACCATCCTGCCATCCATGACCTTTGAAGAATCTCTGGAACTTACCAAGATATACAGTATAGCCGGCCTTTTATCCAGCCACTCAGGGTTGATTTCCGAGAGGCCCTTTAGAGCTCCCCATCACAGCATCTCTATCATAGGAATGGTGGGAGGTGGCAGGATACCAAAGCCCGGAGAAGTAACTTTAGCTCATCACGGGGTGCTTTTTCTTGATGAATTGCCGGAATTTCCTAGAGAAGTACTGGAGCTTTTGCGACAGCCTATGGAGGATGGGAAAATAACCATTACACGTTTAAATGCGACAGTTTCATATCCAAGCAGATTTTTTTTAATCGCTTCTGCTAATCCGTGTCCGTGTGGTTTTTACGGTGATCCTTTCCATGAATGTTCCTGTTCTCCCCAACAGATACATAAATATCTAGCAAAGATATCAGGGCCGCTTTTAGACAGGATTGACATCCAGACCGAGGTAGCTCCGGTAAAGTTTTCCGATTTTGAAAGTACCAGCATCACCGACTCCGCCACTATCAAAAAAAAGGTGGAGAATGCAAGACTGTTACAATTGGAAAGATATAAAGGGGAAAATATTTATTGTAACTCTCAGCTTACGCCTGGTCTCATAAGTAAATATTGCAAACTGGGCCGGGCGGAAAAACTTTTATTAAAGGATGCTTTTAACAGGTTTAAGTTGAGTGCCAGAGCCTATAACAGAATATTAAAAGTCTCAAGAACCATAGCAGATCTTGAACAGAGCCAGGATATAAAAGAAGATCATTTAGCCGAAGCTTTAAGATATCGAAATCTGGACAAGTATTATCAGAATTTAAAAATATAATTTATTGTGACGTCTATATTATACAACATTCATTAAATATATTTCAAATAAAATGGAGGCAACTATAATGAGTAAAAAAGGATTGATACTGCTTTATACAGGTAACGGCAAAGGTAAGACTACCGCATCTCTAGGCCTTGCCTTGCGCGCCATGGGTCACGGTGAGAAGGTATATATGATTCAGTTTATGAAGGGCAGCGAAAGTTACGGTGAGATTAAAGCTATAAGAAAATATTTACCGGGGTTTGACCTTGTACAAAAGGGGCAGGATACATTCGTAAAAAAGGGAAATCCGACTCAGGAAGACTTGAGGCTTGCCAAGGAAGGCATGGATCTTGCCCGAAAGGTTATCTCCGAAGGTAACCATAATTTGGTAATCCTGGATGAAATAAATGTGGCTGTCGACTTTGGTTTGATTCATGAAGAAGATGTTTTAGAACTCATCTCGTTAAAACCTGAACATGTAACTCTGGTGCTTACCGGCCGCTATGCTTCTGAAAAAATCATGGATAAAGCCGATATGATAAGTGAAGTAAAGGAGATTAAACATCATTACAGGAAGGGGATCCCAAGTCAGCCGGGCATAGAGTACTGATTTGGAGGTATAATATGGAAGACACCGAGCTTTTAATTGCTCTTAATATGATCCCCATGTTGGGATCAAAGAGAATCAGCGATATAGCTTCAACTTTTAAAGATATGCAGAGTTTCATGAAAGCCGGTCGGGACGAAATACTTCAAATCTCAGGAATAAGCGATAAATTGTGTGAGCATATATTAAAAAACAGGGATAAAATTAACCCTTCCGAGGAGATAATCAAGGCAAAAAAAATCGGAGCCCGGATTATTACTATTGCAGATAAGGATTACCCCGAATTACTGGGGCAGATCTACGATCCTCCTCCTGTGTTATACGTGCTGGGGGATGCATCGACGTTAAAATATAATGCAATAGCTATAGTAGGCACCCGTAAAGCATCTTCTTATGGTAGGAACGTAGCCGAATATTTTGGCAGAGAACTGGCTTCCCGTGAGATCAATGTGGTGAGCGGAATGGCCAGGGGAATTGATTCTCATGCCCACAAGGGCGCTCTGGATGCCGGAGGTCCCACCACTGCGGTGCTGGGGTGTGGCATAGACATAATATATCCTCCGGAAAACATAAACCTGATGAAAAAAATCATACATTGCGGGTGCATTATAACAAGTTTTTCCATGGGCATGAGACCTCTTCCGAACAACTTTCCAGCTAGAAACCGTATAATAAGCGGTCTTTCCATGGGCACGCTGGTGGTGGAAGCTGCAGAAAAGAGCGGCTCTCTTATAACTGCTGATTTTGCCCTGGAACAGGGGAGGGAGGTTTTTGCAGTACCTGGCAGTATTATGAGTCCTTACAGTCGCGGAACTCATAAGCTGATAAAGCAGGGTGCCAAGTTGGTAGAAAAGATTGATGATATATTGAGTGAATTGCGATTGGAAAGTGCTTTTTCCGGTGATATAAAAGAATCAGGAACTACCGCTGACCTTTCAGGAGAAGAAAGAGCCATTTTTGAATTAATAGATTTTCAGCCGGTACATATAGAACAACTGCTGACAGAATCCAAAAAGACATCAAGGGAGATTAACTCCATAATTACGCGCCTGGAGTTAAAAGGACTGATTGTAACTCTCCCAGGCGGATATGTAATGAAGATTTGACTTTTTCACATGATATTTATAAAATATTAATACGAATTTGCTAAAAGGTGATTTTAATGGCCAAATCATTAATCATAGTAGAATCTCCGGCGAAGGCCAAAACCATAAGTAAATTTTTAGGTAGAAACTTCAAGATCCAGGCTTCCATGGGGCATGTAAGGGACCTGCCTAAAAGTCAGCTGGGGATTAATATAGAGAAGGGGTTTACCCCAAAATATATAACCATCAGAGGAAAAGGAGCCATTCTGGAGAGCTTAAAAAAGGAAGCCTCCAAAGTCGAAAAAATTTTACTGGCTACTGATCCTGACAGAGAAGGTGAAGCCATATCCTGGCATCTGGCGAATCTTTTAGGTTTGTCGGAAGATGAACCATGCAGGGTAGAATTTCATGAGATCACCAAAAATGCAGTTTCTGAATCCATTAAACATCCCAGGATAATAAATAAGAATCTGGTGGAAGCCCAACAGGCCAGGAGAATCCTTGATAGGCTCGTGGGATATAAAATAAGTCCCATATTGTGGCGAAAAGTAAAATGGGGATTGAGCGCCGGTCGCGTTCAGTCTGTGGCGGTAAGGATAATATGTGATAGAGAAAAAGAAATCAGGGAATTTGTTCCGAGAGAGTACTGGACCATCGATGCCATCCTGTCGGATGAGAAAACTGGCTCCAGCATAAAAGCTCAGCTATATTCCAAAAATGACAGGAAAGTAGAAATTAAAAATAAGCAAGAATCTGACCTTATTTTATCCGAATTAAAAAATGAAATTTTTGCAGTATCAGATGTTAAAAAAAGCGAGAGAAAAAGAAATCCGTCACCGCCTTTTACCACAAGCAGCATGCAGCAGGAAGCTGCCAGAAAACTGAAATTTACAGCTAAAAAGACCATGATGGTAGCCCAGCAGTTGTATGAAGGACTTGATATAAAGGGTGAAGGAACTGTTGGCCTTGTGACTTACATCAGGACCGATTCCACTAGAGTAGCCGCCCAGGCTGTGGATGAGGCAAGAGAATATATAAATAAAAATTTCAGTAAAGAATATATTTCAGAAAAGCCGCCGGTTCAAAAAAATAAAAAAAACATCCAGGATGCCCATGAAGCCATAAGGCCAACATCGGTTTTCAGGACACCGGAAAGCGTCAAAGACTCTCTCACAAAAGATCAGTACAGGTTGTATAAGCTGATCTGGGAGAGATTTGTAAGCAGCCAGATGGCTCCGGCAGTATATGACACGGTTACTGTAGATATAAAGGCGGGACAATATAGTTTTAAGGCTACCGGTTCGGTATTGAAGTTTCAAGGTTTTATGGCTGTATATATAGAAAGCACCGATGAAGAGACCGAAAAAGAAGAAAGTAGCTTACCCCCCCTTGAGGCGGGGCAGTTATTGAAACTTGTAAAACTCTTGCCCGAACAGCATTTTACTCAGCCACCTCCGAGATATACCGAAGCTATGCTGGTTAAGACTCTGGAAGAAAAAGGTATAGGAAGGCCCAGCACCTATGCTCCCATCATCGATATAATACAAAAGCGCGGTTATGTGGAAAAAGAAAAAGGTAGGTTTAAACCTACCGAACTGGGAGAAATTGTAGTTCAGATCATGCAGGAGTATTTCAAGGATATTGTGGATGTGGATTTTACAGCGGAAATGGAAGATCAATTGGACAGAATCGAATCAGGCGAGGAGAAATGGCAAAAAGTCATAGAATCTTTTTATATACCTTTTGAGAAGGAGTTAAAAACCGCCGAACAGACTATAGAAAAAGTAAAAATTGAAGATGAGATTACCGATGAAAAATGTGAATTATGCGGTAAGAATATGGTGATAAAGAGGGGAAGGTATGGAAAATTTTTGGCATGTTCAGGATTCCCCGAATGCAAAAACACAAAACCTTTAGTGGAAGAAATTGGAGTTAAATGTCCCATCTGCGGAGGCAATGTGGTTGTAAGAAAGACCAAAAAAGGCAGAGTATTTTACGGATGTGCCAATTATCCCACATGTAAGTTCGTTTCATGGGATAAACCCAGTGGTAAGCACTGTCCAAAATGTGGAAGCTACATGGTGATTAAGAATACCAAAAGCGGAGAGATTGAAATATGTTCAAAAAACGAGTGCAAGTATAAAGAATTGTCTCAATGATTTAATTGACCGAAGGTGGAGAAATGCAAAGCATAAAGGTAATAGGAGGCGGCCTTGCAGGATGTGAAGCCGCCTGGCAGATAGCTAAAAAAGGAATCAAAGTTGATCTGTATGAAATGCGCCCCCACAAAAGTACCCCGGCTCATCATACAGATATGCTGGCTGAGCTTGTTTGCAGTAATTCACTGAGATCTGATGAGATTACAAATGCTGCCGGCCTGTTAAAACAAGAGATGCGCCTGCTGGATTCTCTGATAATTAAAGTGGCAGATGAAACGAAAATACCGGCAGGCGGGGCTCTGGCAGTTGATAGGCAACAGTTTTCAACTAAAATTACCCGTATTATAGACGAACATCCCAATATAACCGTTCACAGAGAGGAGATAAAGAATATTCCCGAACCCCCTGCGGTAATCGCTACAGGGCCTCTGACCTCGGATGATTTTTCCGAGGCTCTGGGGATTTTTTTGGGCATCGATCATCTATATTTTTATGATGCAGCAAGCCCAATTGTTGCGGGAGAATCTATAAACTGGGAAAGGGCTTTCTGGGGTTCAAGATACGGCAAGGGTGACGAGGACTATGTGAATTTGCCCTTAACCCGACAGGAATATGATGCTTTCTATAAGGAGCTCATACATGCTGAAGTACATCCCTTTAAGGAGTTTGAAAAACCGGTTTTTTTTGAAGGCTGTATGCCAGTGGAGGTTATGGCAAAAAGAGGCCCCAAAACTTTGCTTTTTGG
Source organism: Thermoanaerobacterales bacterium (assembly GCA_012840135.1). GTDB lineage: Bacteria > Bacillota > Thermosediminibacteria > Thermosediminibacterales > Tepidanaerobacteraceae > Biomaibacter. Next base: position 213,554 of record DUMA01000022.1, on the reverse strand, counting down.
CCCTTTAAAACCCGTCGGGATAATAGATCCCAGGACGGGCAAAGAACCTTTTGCGGTTGTACAGCTGAGAAGAGAAAATAAAGAAGGCACCATGTACAATATAGTTGGATTTCAGACCAGCTTAAAATGGGGGGAGCAAAAAAGAGTTTTTGGCCTGATTCCGGGCCTCGAAAAGGCGGAGTTTATCCGTTATGGTTTTATACACAGAAACACATTTATTTCAAGCCCCAGGTTTTTAAAACCTACTCTGGAATGCATATATAAAAAAGATCTGTATTTTGCAGGCCAACTTACGGGCGTGGAAGGTTATATCGAGTCGGCGGCTTCTGGAATAGTTGCCGGGATAAATATATCAAGGTCTTTAGAAGGTAAAAATCCCCTGGTTTTTCCTACCGAAACCGTCATTGGAGCTCTCTGCCATTATATTACATCAGCAAATCCTGACAACTTTCAACCCATGAAATCTAATTTTGGAATATTGTCCCCGTTAGACCGAAAAGTTGGTTCAAAAAAAGAGAAGAACAGAATACTGGCGGATAGATCTCTTTCTGCCATCAAGTTGTTGGTTGAAGCCGAAATAAATCAATGAGAGTTTTTCTCAAAAAAAATTAACAATGAATTTAAAAATAATTTAGAATTGAATCTTGCATAAAATAAAATGTTGTGGTAGTATATTAAATGTTATTGAGAGGTTGATAGAATTGGATGAGGCTTTGATTGACAGTTTTTTAAGCTACTTGAAAGGTGTAAAAAATCAATCTGTCAATACTGCTAGGTCCTATGCTAAAGACTTGAATCAGTTTCTTGAATATTTAAAACAAAATAAAATATCTGAACCAGCCTTTAAAAACGTAAATTATTTTATTTTAAGGGGATTTTTGATATATTTAAATGAAAAACGACTTTCAAAAAGAACTATAGCAAGAAAAATCTCTGCGGTCAGGTCTTTTTTTAAGTATCTTGTCATGGAAGGAATAATTGAAGAAAATGCGGCATTGTCAATAAAAGGCATTAAATTGCCCAAAAAGTTACCTGTTTTTTTATACCCGACCGAGATCGAAACCCTTCTTTCAGCTCCTTCTGATGATATTTTGGGAATCAGAGATAAGGCTATAATGGAACTTTTATATGCTACAGGCATGAGAGTTGGGGAACTAGTATCACTGAAACTTAAAGACCTGAACATGGGAACAAACTTTATTATAGTTTTTGGTAAAGGCTCTCGGGAGAGGGTTGTATTTTTTGGTTCAAAAGCTGCTCGGAGCATTGAAGAATACCTGAAAAAGAGCAGACCCTTCCTGGCAAAGGATACTGCTTGTGATTTTGTATTCCTGAACAAGAACGGAACCGGCATTACCGATAGGAGTATCAGGAGAATTATAGAAAAATATGTAAAGATCGCTTCGTTAAATCAAAAAATAAGCCCTCATGCTCTGAGGCATAGTTTTGCCACCCATATGCTGAACAATGGAGCAGATCTAAAAACTGTTCAGGAACTGCTGGGGCATGCCAGCCTTTCCACAACCCAGATATATACTCATGTAACAAAGGAAAGGCTTAAGGAAGTCTATACTAAATCCTTTCCCCACAAATGAAGGGAGGAATCATCATGTTTAATGCCACAACCATCGTTGCTGTCGTTAATGATAACGGGGCAGCCATTGCAGGTGACGGTCAGGTTACCTTCGGTGAGCATACAATAATGAAGCATCATGCCAGGAAAATAAGAAAAATCTATAATGGCAAGGTGCTGGCGGGATTTGCCGGTTCCGTGGCCGATGCGATAACTTTATTTGAGAAATTTGAAGGTAAATTGGAAGAATCTCACGGCAATTTGATGAAGGCTGCAGTGGATTTGGCAAAAGAATGGCGCACTGACAAGATGCTCAGAAAACTAGAAGCACTGCTGATCGTAGCCGATAGAGAGCATGTACTGGTTATTTCAGGCAATGGAGAAGTTATCGAACCTGATGACAACATAGCAGCTATCGGATCAGGAGGTCCTTATGCGCTGGCTGCGGCACGAGCTTTATGCCGGTTTTCCGATCTGCCTGCGGAAAAAATAGTGGAGGAATCTCTGAAGATAGCCTCAGAAATATGCATATACACCAATAATTACATTTCTGTGGAAACCCTTTAAGGAGGTGATGCATCATGGAAGATTTAACTCCCAGAAAAATAGTAGAAGAACTGGATAAATATATAGTCGGCCAGGATGAGGCAAAGAAATCCGTGGCCATAGCTCTCAGGAACCGGCAGAGAAGACAAAAACTTTCCGAAGAAATGCAGGAAGAGGTCATGCCTAAAAACATCCTGATGATAGGGCCTACCGGCGTGGGAAAAACAGAAATAGCCAGAAGACTTGCACGCCTTGTGAATGCTCCTTTTGTTAAGGTGGAAGCTACAAAATTTACTGAAGTGGGCTATGTGGGTCGGGATGTTGATTCTATGGTAAGGGACCTGCTGGAAACATCCATACGAATGGTAAAGCAGGAAAAAATGGAAAAAGTAAAAGACAGGGCAATGATTATGGCGGAACAAAGAATAGCAGAAATACTATGCCCGGACCCTGTGAAACCTGGTGCCAGGAATCCGTTTGAAGCTATCCTCACGGGCTTTTCTAAAAATGACTATCGCGAAGAGGAAAGCGATTTTCAAGAAAGGACAAGGAGCATAGAAGAGAGAAGAAAACAGATATTGAGGGACCTGAAAGAAGGAAAACTGGATAAAGAAACTATTGAAATAGAGACGGAGGACAATGCTCCTCCCATGCTTGAAGTATTTTCGGGTTCTGGCATAGAAGAAATGGGAATAAATCTTCAGGATATGTTTGGAGGATTACTTCCCAAGCGACGCAAAAAGAGGAAGGTCACAATTGAAAATGCCCGCCGGATATTAATCCAGGAAGAAGCCCAGAAATTAATAGATATGGATGAAGTTATTAATGAGGCTATAAAAAGAACCGAGGAAACCGGCATTATCTTCATAGATGAAATAGACAAAATCGCCGGCAAGGAATCCTACGGTCCGGACGTATCAAGAGAAGGAGTTCAAAGAGACATCCTTCCTATTGTGGAGGGATCTACTGTTGTAACTAAATATGGACCCGTTAGAACCGACCATATACTTTTTATCGCTGCGGGAGCTTTTCATGTTTCCAAGCCTTCGGATTTGATTCCGGAACTTCAGGGAAGGTTTCCTATACGGGTTGAATTAAAAAGTTTGTCAGAAGAGGATTTAAAGAAGATTTTAATAGAGCCCAAAAATTCATTAATTAAGCAATATACCGCATTAATCGAAACAGAAGGTATAAAAATTCATTTTTCAGAAGATGCTATTGATGAAATAGTAAAAGTGGCAACATATGTCAATCAGCAATCGGAGGATATCGGTGCCAGAAGGCTCCATACTATTATGGAAAAATTGCTGGAAGACATATCCTTCAATGCTCCGGAACTCAGGCTTACAACGAGTGATATTACAATTGATAGAAAATTCGTCAATGAAAAATTAAAGGATATTATTAAAGATAAAGATCTTAGCATGTATATTTTATAATAAATTAAATTAATTAAGGAGGAACTATGATGAGTGAAAGTTTACTAGAAAAAACAAGAAGGATCAACAAGTTGTTACAGAGATCTGCAGGATATCCTGTGGATTTTAATGAGGTGTGCAAAACGCTGGGAGAAGTTCTTTCTGCCAATGCCTACGTGGCCAGCAGAAAAGGCAAGGTGCTGGGTTATTATCTGATGGAAAACTATGACTGTGACGCTGTTCAGGACGAGGTCCTGGAAGAAAAAATGTTCCCGAAACATTACAATGATAAGCTGTTGGAAATCCACGAAACCAGACCAAATGTGCCTCAAGATACTTTGGAGTGCGTATTCGACAATGTAACAAAGTGTCCCTACCCTGATAAGCTCACGACAATAGTTCCAATAAACGGCGGTGGTGAAAGATTGGGGACTCTGGTACTGGCCAGGTTTGGCGATAAATTTACAGACGAAGACCTGGTTCTGGCCGAATACAGCGCCACTGTAGTGGGAATGGAAATCCTAAGATCCAAGAGCGAGGAGATAGAAGAGGAGGCCCGCAAGAAAGCTGTGGTTCAGCTGGCCATAGGGACGCTATCTTTCTCGGAGCTGGAAGCTGTGGAACATATCTTTGAAGAGCTGGACGGCAATGAAGGTCTGCTGGTGGCCAGCAAAATTGCAGATAGAGTGGGAATTACCAGGTCCGTCATTGTAAATGCCTTGAGGAAATTTGAAAGCGCCGGTGTAATCGAATCAAGATCTCTGGGCATGAAAGGTACTTACATCAAAATACTAAATGATAAGCTTTTAGAAGAATTGAAAAAAGTTAGAGCTTAATGCTGGTAAAAAATGCGTGAATAGATTCACGCATTTTTTATTGAACAAAGAAGGATTTTAGCATTTTTTGTCTAATAATATATCTATGAAAAATAACAAAAAATCCCTAAAAAGGCAAACTTCACCGAAAGGGGAGGGCGCAAAGCCATAGGGCTAAGGTGCACAATGTACTATGCTAGCTAGGCTGCTGAAAGGATAGGATGACTATCTTTTCAAGGTAGTTTTTTTTTAATTTAATATAAAATCACGGCATTAAAAAAGGAAATTTGATTTTTTTGGCGAATTTAGTTAAATTAGACGAAACTGATAAAATAAGGTCGAAAAAAGAGGTGGCAAAACCCCCATGGCTCTTTTAGACAGTATTTCATTGATGGAAAAGCTTTTAGATGCAAAGTGGCTCAGAAATAGTGTTCTTTCAAATAATATTGCCAATGCGGATACTCCTGGTTATAAAAGATCGGATGTATCTTTTGAAGAAATACTTGAAAAGAATATGCGGGAAAATGTATTATCATTGACTACTACCCATAAAAACCATATAAGTAACGTGAAGAAAATGAGCGATATAAAACCGATAGTTTTTGTTCAGAATGAAACCACCATGAGAAATGACAATAATAATGTGGATATAGATAAGGAAATGGTTGAACTTACCAAGAATACTCTTTCTTACAACATGACGGCGGATCAGCTTCAGAGAGCTTTTCAACTGCTAAATATGGCTATAAGCGAAGGGAGGAGCTAGCAGTGGGTTTTTTTGACTCGATGGATATAAGCGCTTCAGGTCTTACCGCCCAGAGGCTTAGGATGGATGTAATCTCAAACAACATAGCCAATGTGAATACCACAAGAACCGATGAAGGAGGACCATACAGGCGGGAAAGGGTGGTGTTCCAGGAAAATAGCGAAGGGTCTTCCTTCGGGGAAATACTTTCAAGTTTTTCTGAAAATCGTCCCGGACGTGGTGTAAAGGTGGTTGCTATTGAAAAGGATCCGGCACCTTTCAAACTGGTATATGATCCAACTCATCCCGATGCCGATGCTTCAGGATATGTAAGGATGCCCAATGTTAATATAGTTACGGAGATGGTAGATATGATTTCGGCCACCAGAAGCTATGAAGCCAATGTCACCGCCATTAATTCTGCGAAAAGCATGATTTCAAAAGCCCTGGAGATAGGAAAGATATGATTTCCATAAAGCCGGAAGGGAGATGAACTCTTGAACATTTCCAGTATCAATGAAACAATACCCAAAACTTACGGAGCTATTAAAGAGCAGGGGCAAAAGTCTTTTCAGGATATATTAAAGGCAGCCTTTGATTCGGCAAATAAATTGCAAAATGATTATGATGAATTATTACAGAGGCAGCTGGTAGATGAAAGCATCAATATTCATGATGTGGTAATAGCCGGAGAAAAGGCAAGACTTTCACTGGAGCTCACTTTGCAAATAAGGAATAAAGCCATCGAAGCCTACCAGGAAATTATGAGAATGCAAGTATAATAGATGAAGGTGTAGCAAGATGGATTTTTTTAAGAAACTCTGGCAGCAGGTGAGCGACTTCTGGCTGAGTAGAAATAAGGTACAAAAAATTAAAATATCTTTAAGTGCTTTTTTTATAATAGGTGCTGTTGGTTTCCTTGTATTTCTTCTGAACCGGCCTACTTATGCTCCGCTTTATACCAACCTTGATGCAAAAGATGCAGGAGAAATAGTAAAGAAGCTTGATGATGAAAAAATAGCGTACAAGCTAGCAGATAACGGAAGGACAATCATGGTTGACCCCAAGCAAGTTTATAAAACGAGGCTTATGCTGGCCCAGGAAGGGCTTCCAAAAGGCGGGGTAATGGATTTCAGCGATATCTTCAATAAAACCAAGCTGGGTACCACCGACTGGGAAAGACAGTTGCAGTATAACCAGGCCCTTCAGGGCGAACTTACACGAACAATTGAAGAAATGGCAGAAGTTGATTCTGCAAGAATACATATTGTTCAACCGGAAAAGAGCCTTTTTATTGAAACCGGGCCAAAATCGGAACCTTCTGCTGCGGTTTTTTTGAAATTAAAACCTGGAGCTCAGATGACTGAAGAAGAGGTCAGAGGAATAATAAATCTGATATCACATTCAGTGGAAGGGATGAAGCCTGAGAATGTAACGGTGATTGATGATTACGGCAGGATTCTCTCTAATATTCCATTAACTGAGGATGAAAACACAAAGGAAGTTATCAATTCGCAACTGGCAATTCAGAATAATTTTCAAAAGCAGCTCCAGGCCAACGTTCAATCATTGCTGGAGCAAGTTTTCGGTCCTGGAAATGTGGTGGTCAGAGTAAGTGCAAAGCTAAATTTTGATAAAAAAATTGTAGAAAATAAGTTATTTTCACCGGTCAATAAAGATACCGGCGAGGGAATTCTAAGAAGCGTCCAGGACCTGCGGGAGCATTTTACCGGAACGGGCAATGTACCTGGAGGAACTCCGGGAGTTGCCGCTAATGTTCCCGGTTATCAACAGGTAAATGGAGGTAATTCGGATTATCAAAAAACAGAAGTAACCAAAAACTACGAGATAAATGAAACCCACGAGAATTTAACAATAGCACCGGGAGCTGTGGACAGGCTGACGGTTTCTGTAGTGGTCAACAGGACTTTAAATGACAATGATAAAGATGCTATTTCCCGCCTGGTAGGCAATGCTATCGGTTATGATCCTCAGCGGGACCAGATTTCGGTAGAAGGTATGACATTTAACAATGACCTTGTTACAGCAATGACCAAGGAAATGACCAGTCTACAACAGCAAAGAGCCAAACAGCGAAATCTTGCTTTAACCGTTGCAGGTCTGATGGCTGCTTTATTATTGGGTACTTTTGGTTTTAAAGCCATACAGAGACGAAGGCAAAGAGAAGAAGAAAGAATGGCCCGAGAACTTGCTGAAGCTCAGGCTGCTGCAGCAGAGCAGGCAGCTGCTCAAACGGCTGAAAACACAAAGGACGATATTTACGCAAATATAGAAAAACTTGCCCGTCGCAATCCTGAAGATGTGGCCAGGTTGTTAAAGACATGGTTGAATGAGGATTAGAGGTGGAGAAATTGCCCTTGACTAAATTGACCGGGAAACAAAAAGCAGCTATCCTGATAGTTTCACTGGGGCCAGAAATAGCCGCAAACGTGTATAGATTTTTAAAAGAAGAAGAGATCGAACAGTTAACCCTGGAAATAGCCAATCTAAAAAAGGTTTCCAGCGAGGATAAACATGCCGTAGTGGAAGAATTTTACCAGATGATGGTGGCCCAGAACTATATATCCGAAGGCGGGATTGATTATGCCAGAGATATTCTTGAAAAAGCGCTGGGCACTCAGAAGGCTCTGGAAATAATCAACAGGCTTACGTCCTCTCTACAGGTGAGGCCCTTTGATTTTATAAGAAAAGCGGATCCCACCCAGTTGATGAATTTCCTCCAGAATGAAAACTCGCAGACCATCGCGCTTATAATGACCTATTTAAACCCGGAACAATCGGCTTCCCTTCTGTCATCGCTACCTCCTGAAAAACAGGTGGATATTGCGCGGAGAGTTGCTACGATGGACAGGACCTCCCCGGACATTATCCTTGAAGTTGAGAAGGTGCTGGAAAGACAGCTGGCTTCTGTGGTAAACGAGGATTACACCAATGTTGGAGGAATTCAGGCCGTAGTAAATATCCTGAATAACGTAGATAGAGGCACTGAAAAGAATATTATAGAAGCTCTTGAGATAGATAATCCCGATCTTGCTGAGGAAATAAAACGAAGAATGTTTATGTTTGAAGATATTCTCACTCTGGATAACAGATCCGTACAGCGCACCCTCAGAGAGGTGGATAATAAGGATCTTACACTGGCATTAAAAGGTGCCAGTGAGGAGGTTAAGAAAAAAATCTTCAGCAACATGTCCAAGCGCCAGGCAGAAATGGTAAATGAAGAAATGCAGTATATGGGGCCTGTTCGTTTGAGGGATGTAGAAGAAGCCCAACAGAAGATAGTCAATATTATAAGGAAACTCGAAGATGCAGGAGAAATAATTATCTCGCGCGGTGGAGGTGACGAGATAATTGTCTAGGGTATTGAAATATGTGGATGTTAACAGTCATTCTCCTTACGTGCTGAGAAGCTTTAAACCAGAAGCTAACGATATAGTTGACGAAAACAAGCTTGAAATGGTGAGAGCGACACGCCACAGGTTTAATGAGGATCGACTGAAAATATTGATGGAAGATGCTGTGGCCAGAGCACGGGATACCCTGAGCAGAGCTAAAGCTGAAGCGGAAAAGATTGTGGCCGAAGCCCATGACCAAAAGCAAAAGATTGAGGAGCAAGCCTTTGAAAAAGGTTACAAAGAGGGTTTTGAAAAGGGAAGGCAGGAAGCACGGCAGCAGTATGGGCTTTTATGGGAAGAACACCTTTCCCAATTCAGTATGCTCAGGAAGCAGCTATTGGATCAAAACAAAATGTACCTGGATTATCTTGAAAAGGAAGCTCTTAAACTTGCCCTATTTATATCCGAAAAGATTTTATGTCAAAAAATAGAAGTTGAACCGGAATGCTATGTAAAAATGATAAAAAAAGCTCTAGAGAAGGTGGTAGTAGATAAGGTCTTTATAAGATTATCAGAGCAGGATTATGAAAAAGTTAGCGCAATGGAAGATTTATCAAATCTGATAAACGGGCAGGGTAAAATCAATTTAATCAAAGACCCCCTGCTCTCTTCCGGTGATTGTATCATTTACAGCGATTATTTTAAAATAGATGCCGGAATACATACCCAATTGGAAAATATCAGGTCTACCCTGAAGGAAATAGGTGTAATCGAGGATGCATGAAAACCTGTTCCATCGTGTGTATAAAGCCATAGATGAGGCAGAAACCATAAAACCCAGAGGCAAAATAGCGAAAATAGTAGGCCTGACAATAGAATCTCTTGGTCCGCCGGCAGAAATAGGTGAGATTTGTACAATTACAAATTCAAAAGCGAATAAAAAAATCATCGCAGAAGTAGTTGGATTTCATGAAAAAACGGTCATTTTAATGCCTTTGGGGGATATGGAAGATGTTGGACCTGGATGGGAAGTGGAAGCCAGCGGCAAAAAATTGACTGTGCCCGTGGGGCCGGGCCTTCTCGGCAGAGTATTGAACGGCCTGGGAAATCCTATCGACGGCAAGGGGCCTCTGGTACATGAAGGTCGTTATCCGGTGTTTAATAGCCCTCCAAACCCCGTCCAAAGGCCTCTTATAACAGAACCACTGCCCCTGGGAATAAAAGCCATCGATGCACTGCTAACTTGCGGGAGCGGTCAGCGAGTGGGTATCTTTTCAGGCAGTGGTGTGGGAAAAAGTACCTTGCTGGGCATGATTGCGCGGAACACCCGAGCAGATATAAATGTAATAGGACTTATAGGAGAGAGGGGCAGGGAATTAAACGGCTTTATAAACAAAGATCTGGGAGAAGAAGGGCTGAAAAGGTCTGTTATAATAGTAGCAACGTCCGACCAGCCGCCCCTTGTTAGGACTAGAGCTGCCTTTACCGCTACTGCCGTTGCGGAATATTTTAGAGATCAGAATATGAATGTTATGCTGATGATGGATTCCCTTACCAGGTTTGCCATGGCTCAAAGAGAGGTGGGTCTGGCGGCAGGGGAACCACCTGTGACAAGAGGGTATACACCTTCAGTATTTGCCATATTGCCAAAACTGTTGGAAAGGGCGGGGACATCGCAAAGAGGTTCAATAACCGGAATTTATACGGTACTGGTAGATGGTGATGACCTGAATGAACCCATTTCCGATGCGGTAAGGGGTATTCTGGACGGCCATATAGTGCTGTCACGAAGTATTGCCAACAGAAATCATTATCCCGCCATTGATGTTCTGGCAAGTGTAAGCAGGTTGATGAACGATGTCATTACTAAGGAACATAAAATGCTGGCGGGCAGGGTTAAAAACATTCTCTCGGTGTATCGGGAAGCGGAAGACCTTATAAATATAGGAGCTTACGTAAGAGGAAATAATCCTAGAATCGATGAGGCGATAATGTATATAGACCGGATTTACGACTTTTTGCGGCAGGAAATTGACGAAAAAGTAGATTATGAAGATACGCTTCGCAAATTGGAATCAATATTTAATGAGGAAGGGCAAAATGAAGAAATTCCGATTTAAACTGGAAACTCCTCTAAGGGTGAAAAAAATCACCGAAGAAATATGCAAGCAAAAACTGGCAGAAGCAATTATTGCAAAATCAAGAGAAGAAGAACGCCTCAATCATTTGCTGCAGACTAATTCAAAGATTATAAGTGAACTGCAAAGCTTGCTTTCAAGTTCGATAAGAATTAAAGAGGTATCTTTGTTTAACACATATATCGATGACTTAAACTCAAGAATCAAATCTCAAAAAAATAGCTTAGATAACGCAATAGAGGCTTACAAATATAGCTGGATGTCCTTTATTGAAAAAAGGAAAGAAAGGCAGGTTTTTGAAAGAATTAAAGAAAAAAGATTTAAAGCCTATATAAAAGAAATGAACTCGGAAGAGCAAAAAAACAGCGATGAATCTGCCGCCACCATGTACATCTTTCGAGAGGGGAAAGATTGATGGATTTTCTCAACAATAAGAACCTCGTAATAGCACTGTCTTTATTTATTGTCATGGCGGTTATTGTCATGGGACTTGTTCTATATTTCAATGCGGATTTGAGCAAAGTAAATCCTTTTATGGCAAAGATTTTTTCAATTATACCGGGTTTCAGCCATAAAGCACAACAGGCACAACAGATAGACGAATTGCAGAGGCAGCAGCAACTCATTGAGGAAGAAAAAAATAAGATCAAGGAGGAATGGGACAATATAGAAAAGAAAAATCAGGAATTAAAAATAAAGGAACAGGAACTTAATAATCGCGAACAGGAATTAAAATCAAAAGAATCGGAACTGATGGCCACCCAAACAAAGGTTGAAACAAATTTGAAGAATATAAAGGATATTTCCCAGTATTACGAAAACATGGATCCAGGAAATGCGGCCAAAATTTTTGCCGCTATGGATGATGAGCTTATCATTCAGATATTCCAGAATATGAAAAAAGAATCTGTATCGCAGATTTTATCTGCCATGGATCCGAAAAGAGCGGCAACCATTACAAAAAAGATGAGTGGAATATAGAAGACATGCAAGACCAGTGAAAGGAGGTGAGAGAATGAATATGACAGTTGTATCCGAAGTTTTAAATAATGGTCCGAACAAGATTGCTGCCGGCAAAAAAGACGCTCTTATAACAGAAGCTGATTTTGATGCTATTTTGCAGGAATATGGCAAAGAAACCGTAAAAGATACGAATGTGAATCAAAATTTCAATGATATCAATGATATTTTATTGCAGCTTTTGGCTTTTTTGAGTACAGGTTTTCTATCTGATAAAAAAATCGCTGAAATGCCAGTTGGTAATGCTGACAGCTTACAGAAAAACCAATCACCGGAACAAATTGCTGCGCGCCTTCTCGGCAATGGTGATATGAACAGGCTATGGGAAGATATAGTAAACAATTTTTTTGCGGAAGGCAAGCTTGATGAAAAAATGGCGGTAAAATTTTTCAAAGCTCTTAAATCATGCCTTCCGGAAATAGCAAAAGCAGATATCGGTTCATTTCTGGAACAATTGAAAAACCTGTTAGAACAAAAAGCCGAAGATTTTAAAACTGCAGGGGAAAACAAAGGCTTTATTGCAACGAAGTCCGTTGAGGTAGAAAAAACACAAAACTTTGATCCTGCACCGGTGGAAAAAGTTAAAAATTATAAGATGGAAAGTGAACCTTCAGTAAAGCAAGATGTTAAGGCAATAGAGCAGGAGGCGGTAAGAGGTAAAAACCAGATAATGGATAGAGTTTCAAAAACACAAAATAGCTATTCTGAAGAGCTTCTGGTGCAAAAATCGCATGAAAACAATTCAAACATCAGCTTTCAAGTTTTAGAAAGATACTCAGGCGGAATTTCATTTGAGAGCAGCTTTAAGAGTATTGATGAAAAGCCCGAAACATCCCAGGGTATAAGACTGTTTTCCGGCAAAACATTGGAACAAATAGTGGATAAGATTCAACTGGCTCTGAAAGATGGAACAAGCGAATTAAGCCTCAAGCTAAAGCCTGAACATCTGGGAAATGTCATGGTAAAGATTTTTTCTGAAGGAAACAAACTTAGAGCTGAACTTTTCATAGAGAATGCCTATATACACGAAGCCCTGCAGTATCACGCTCAGGAACTGAAAAACCAGATGCAGCAGCACGGATATAATCTGACAGAAATCAATATTTATCAGACATCCGATTGGCAGGGGGGGACCTATAACGGCAGGGAATATGAGCAGAACTATGAATCGCGCTATTACAGAAGAGTAAGATATAGCCCAAATGATGAAGAACAGTCGATGGAAATAACTCAGCTTAGGTATTATAACGGCTTGGAAAATACAGTGAGCGTCAATTATGTTGTATGAGGAGGGATATTGTGTCATCTATAAATACTTATTATAACATAAATGGAACGTCCAGCAGTGAAAATCAAAAAAACGGCAGCTCCTATCTGGGAAAGGATGATTTTTTAAAGCTTCTCGTGACGGAACTTAGAAATCAGAATCCGCTCGAGCCCATGGACAGCAAGGAATACATCGCACAGTTGGCCCAGTTTAGTTCCATGGAACAGATGCAGAATCTGAACGCTCAGGTGGCCAGCCTTTCGGCTGTTAGTGCAATAGGAAGAACAGCCACTGCGCTGGATGATGACGGGAATGAGATTTCCGGCAAGATTAACGGAGTAATCTTCAGCAACGGTAAGGTTGATTTAATAATAGGAGACGATGAAAAGAAAATTGCATTAGAGAATGTAATTGCAATTAGATAAGGCGGGAAAATGCGATGGCAGACTATATAAAAATTCAGACGGAATCAGGTGCGATAAGACCTGAATTGCTAGGGACAAGGGGAGAACAGGGCTGGAACAAAGCCGAAACTTTTGAGAAGATATTGCAGCAAAAGATCGATCAGAAGGTTTTAAAGATATCCAATCATGCTCAAATGCGAATGAATATGAGAAATATCCATCTTAACCAGGAGCAAATGGCAAAACTTAATAACGCTGTGGAAAGGGCAGCCCAAAAGGGCGTAAGGGAATCCCTTATCCTGATGAATGATCTGGCTTTTGTGGTGAGCATCAGGAACAGGACCGTTATAACGGCCGTGGATGGTCCCAGTATAAAGGAGAATGTGTTTACAAATATAGATGGTGCCGTGATTGTATGAGCTGGACCGCAAGGAGGCTCAAAGCTCCGGAATGACCGAAGGAGCGGGCACCGAATAAACAAGGAGGAGTTTATTATGATGCGGTCAATGTTTTCCGGTGTGACGGGATTGAGGAACCATCAGATAAAGATGGATGTCATTGGAAACAACATAGCCAATGTCAACACCGTTGGATTTAAAAAGAGCAGGGTTACCTTTAAGGATGCGCTCAGCCAGACTATGAGAGGTGCTGCATCTCCCCAGGGAAACCGCGGTGGGACAAACCCAATGCAGGTAGGTCTTGGCATGACAATTGCCACTATCGATACCATACACTCACCTACCAGCGTGGAATCTACAGGCAATATGACTGATATGGCCATCGAAGGCGATGGGTTTTTCATAGTGAGCGACGGTTTGGATATGTACTATACCAGGGCAGGAAATTTCAGTTTCGACGAACAGGGGAACCTTATCAACACGGCCAATGGGTTGAAAGTGATGGGATGGCAGGATACCGATTCATATACGATCCCTGCTGACAAAACCCCGCAGAATATTAACCAGATAGTTGTTAAAAAGGGCATGATGATGGAAGCCAGGGCTACAGATAAAGTGAGCTTTGCAAAAAACCTGAATGCAGAAACTGCGGATGGGGATAGTTATACATTGCCGTTTAAAGTATATGATTCACTAGGCAGAGAGCATGTTTTAAATATAGTTTTTACAAATAAATCGGCTACTAATCCGAACGAATGGCAATATCAAATTACCGCAGATCCGAACGACAGTTTAATAAAAGTCTCAAGTGGTTCTAGTGGACCGTTAAAATTCAAAGTAAATGGACAATATGACTCAGCTGCAACGGGCACTATAGCTGAAGTGGTTATAGACGTAACTGGAGCCGCACAGATTAGATTTACACCTGATTTTAGTCAAGTAACCCAGTACGCCAAGGATACTACCGTAGACCTATCTTCCCAAAATGGCTATGCCGCAGGGACTTTGCTGGGTATTTCAACCGATACCAATGGAGTCATTTCCGGGGTATTCGACAATGGGCAGAGTAAAGAACTTGCCCAGGTGGCCCTGGCCAATTTTGACAATCCCGGAGGACTAATAAAAGCCGGTCAGAACCTGTATCGCTACTCCAACAATTCTGGGGAGCCCCAGATAGGTACATCGGGCACCGGCGGCAGGGGCACCATATCACCGGGTTCCCTTGAAATGTCCAATGTGGATCTTTCCGAAGAATTTACTCAGATGATCATTACCCAGCGGGGGTTCCAGGCAAACTCCAGGATAATAACGGCATCGGATGAAATGCTTCAGGAACTGGTAAACCTGAAAAGATAGAGTTTAAAGTAAAGTGAATAAATTAACCGGGTCCGGTTATGACCGGGCCCGGCAAAAGAGGTATCGGTAATATGATTGAGCTTACAAAGCTTAACGGCAAAGTATTTGTGTTAAATGCCGATTTAATTCAGGCTATCGAGAGCACTCCAGATACTGTGATTACCCTTACCAATGAAACCAAATACGTGGTCAAAGAATCAAAAGAAGAAATTGTCAATAGGGTAATAGATTACAAAAAAATGATTTACGGGAGTAAAGACTTATAAAAGGACGAAGAATGTGCGATTAACTTCATCGAAGGGAAGTGTAGCTGATGGACCTTGCTACAATTATAGGTATAATCAGCGGCATGGTCATATTTTTTTGGGCAATCAGCATGGGAGGATCTTTAGGTGCTTTCATTGACATTCCGTCGGCACTTATTGTTTTTGGTGGTGTTCTGGCAGCCACTATGATTAATTATCCATTTGCAAAGCTGCTGGATGTATTGAAGATATTAAAAAATGTATTTAAGGAAAAACAGCTTGATGCGGGAGAGATCATAAAAAATATTGTTAGTTTGGCGGAAACGGCGCGGAGGGAAGGCCTTCTCGCACTGGAAGAAGCTGCCTATCAACTGAAGGATGAATTTTTACAGAAGGGGATCCTGCTGATAGTTGACGGGACAGATCCGGAGCTGGTGCGAAATATTCTTGAAACAGAACTGGCTTTTCTGGAGGAACGGCATAAAGAAGGCCAGAGTATATTCGAGAGTATGGGCGCACTATCGCCGGCTTTTGGTCTGATAGGAACCATAATCGGCCTTATAAATATGCTGGGACATCTGGACAATCCAGAAGCTGTTGGGCCGGGTATGGCCGTGGCCTTGATAACCACTTTTTACGGAGCCGTTTTTGCAAATCTACTGTTTATACCCATAGCCGGGAAGCTTAAAGTCAGAAGCAGAGAAGAAATACTCTTAAAGGAAGTAATGATAGAAGGCATGCTATCCATCCAAGCTGGTGAAAACCCGAGGATAATAGAAGAGAAATTGAATGCTTTTTTATCGCCTAAAAAACGATATAATTTTCGCAAAACCAAAACAGCAGAGAGCGGTGGTGAGGACCTTGCCTGGCAGCAGACGACGAGGTAACGGCGATGGACAGCCTCCCGGCGCCCCACTCTGGATGGTAACATACGGAGATTTGATGACACAGATTTTGATTTTTTTTGCACTTCTTTTTGCATTGTCCAGTACCGATACGAAAAAATTCGACATGTTTATGACTTCCCTTCAGGGTTCCCTTGGAATCATGCAGGGAGGTCAGACTGTGGAGAAAGGCGAGTTTATTGAAGCAGGGGATATAGGTCAGCTTCTGGCCTCTCAAGAAGAGCAGAAGCAGTTTCAAAAGCTAGAGCAAAATGTGAAAGACATAGTTAGTCAGAATAATTTAAATGGTGTTCAAGTCAACCTGGATGAACGGGGGCTTGTGATAAGGTTTATGGAAGGGGTCCTTTTTGATTCCGGAAAGGCTGATATTAAAGAACCTGCCAAAGTCGTACTGAATAAAATGGCTCCTATTCTAAAGCAAAGCCATAGGCAAATAAGGGTCGAGGGACACACTGACAATATTCCAATACATACCCGGGAATTTCCTTCAAACTGGGAATTATCCACTGCCAGAGCCGTAAATGTGGTAAGATATTTTATAGATAAGCATAATTTTTCTCCGTATTTGATATCCGCGGCAGGATACGGTGAATATAGGCCTGTGGCGCCCAATGACACGGATAAGCATAGGGCTTTAAACAGGAGGGTGGATATTATTATTTTAAAATCAGTTTCGGAAAATGAGGAGCCTAAATAAGGAGGAAAATCAATGGCTACGGTTCAAACCAATCAAAGCAACAAGATAAATTTTCGAAGCATAATACTCATCATATTGGTACTGTTTTTGTTGATGATTATGACCACAGGAATAGCCTATTTTGTTGTGAAGAATTATTTTCAAGTCAAACCCGAACAAGTGGAATCAAATAAACAGCCCGTTACATATTCTGCCGGGGATTTTTTGACTAATCTATCCGATAGAGGTTATATTAAGGTTTCTCTTATCTATCTGCTGGAGAACAAGGATGTTGAAAAACAACTCCAGTCCAAAGATTATGAGATAAGGGACAGGATATTTTCTATATTGAGGTCAAAGAACTTTGATTCAGTTAAGGATAGCCGCGGTATGGAGGATCTCAGGAAACAGATAAGAGAGGCTATCAATTCAATATTAGCCGGCGATAAAATTATTGATGTATATTTTACAAGCATTATTGTGAATTGAAAGAGGAGGGAAAATCTTGTCAGAGATTCTCTCGCAAAATGAAATAGACGCTCTCCTCTCCGCCCTCTCAAAAGGCGAAATCAAAGCTGAAGAAATAAAAAATAAGGAAACAGATAAAAAAATAAAGGTATATGATTTTAAAAGGCCAAACAAGTTTTCAAAGGAGCAGCTCCATACATTGAGCATCATCCACGAGAACTTTGCAAGGTTATTGACTACATATCTTTCCGCTCAGCTAAGGACGCTGGTCCAGGTAAACGTCTATTATGTGGAGCAGATGACCTATACAGAGTTTATTTCCTCTATTCCCAATCCATCATTGATTTCCGTAGTAGATTTTTCCCCTTTAAAAGGTGCGGCCATAATAGAAATAAACCCTTC
The DNA here is from genome assembly GCA_012840135.1 of Thermoanaerobacterales bacterium. Lineage (GTDB taxonomy): Bacteria > Bacillota > Thermosediminibacteria > Thermosediminibacterales > Tepidanaerobacteraceae > Biomaibacter. The sequence goes on along the minus strand of DUMA01000022.1, from coordinate 195,822 downwards.
GGTAGCCTTTTCCATTATAGACAGGTTACTGGGAGGCACCGGTGAGTACAGGGAAAAATTGAGAGAACCTACTGAAATTGAAAATGGCATTATAGAAAAGATTTTTATAAAGATGACATCAATTCTTCATGAAGCATGGAAAGACATCACCGAAATAAATGCATCAATGGAGAAATTAGAAACCAATTCCCAGTTCATACAGCTGGTGTCTCCAAACGAGGCGGTAGCATTAGTCACCTTTAACGTTAAAGTCGGAAAAAGCGAAGGGATGATCAATATATGCATACCCCATATTGTCATAGAACCTATAATATCGAAGCTATCCACCCGGATATGGCTTTCCAACACTAAAAAAGAAGTATCGGAAAAAACCGTGCATTTTTTAAGCAAAAAAATAAACAGCATGCAGGTGGAAGTTAAAGCAGTAATAGGAAGGGCACAAATAACCGTAAGTGATTTTATTAATTTAAAGCTGGGGGATGTTATACCGCTGGATAAAAACATTAGAAGCGAAACCGATATTTTTATCCACAACAATTTAAAGTTCAAGGGCATTGTAGGTATCCATCATAATAAAATGGCTGTTAAAATAACAAGAACAGTGACAGAGGAGGAAGAACGCAATGGATGAAAATATACTGTCTGATGATGAAATAAAAGAACTGACAAGAAACGAAGAACCCCAGGAAAATATTCTTACTAGAGAAGAAAAGGATGCCCTTGGAGAAATAGGCAACATTTCGATAGGGACGTCGGCCACCACTTTGTATTCTTTGCTCCGAAATAAGGTGGTAATAACAACTCCTAATGTAAGCATAAAAAAAATAAATGAATTAAAAAAAATGTATCCCGTTCCTTTTATCGCCATAGAAGTCTCTTATACCAAAGGTTTGAGCGGAAGCAATATTATGATCATAGAAGAAAATGATGCAAAAATAATCGCAGACCTAATGATGGGAGGGGACGGGAAAAATGTTGAAGCAGAGCTAGATGAGATAAGGTTAAGCGCTGTAGGAGAGGCCATGAATCAGATGATGGGATCTGCTTCTACATCTTTGTCTACCATGTTGAAAAAAGATATAAACATTTCCCCGCCAAAGCTCAGCAGGATAAATTTTGCAACTGATTCCCTAGAAGGTTATTTTAAGGAAAATGAAGAAATAGTTGTAATTTCTTTTAATATGCAAGTGGGAGACTTTCTGGATAGCAAAATCTTACAGCTAATGCCCATTCCTTTTGCAAAAACCCTTGTAAAATATCTTTATAATCTATCCATGAGCGGAGATAATTGGCAGCAAGCTTCCGAAAAAGAGAGCACCGTAGTTTCGGATAATATGCAAGATAACATGTTATCTTTTCCCGAAGAAAAAGAGGAAAAAAATAAACCTGAAAGGAGGAAAAGTATTACAGTGAACCCGGTTCAATTTGAAACATTTCAAGAAGAACCGGTCCCCCCCTCTAATGCCAGCCTGGATTTAATTATGGATGTACCGCTGGAAGTAACAGTTGAATTGGGCAGAACGTTTAAAACCATAAAAGAAATACTGGGCTTTAGCCCCGGTTCTATAGTGGAATTGGACAAAATGGCCGGTGAACCGGTGGACATTTTAGTCAATGGAAAACATGTGGCCAAAGGTGAAGTTGTAGTAATAGATGAAAATTTTGGCGTTAGAATTACCGAAATCATAAATTCAATAGAAAGAGTAAATAGCTTACAGTAGTGGGGAGGATGATTTTAATGGGAGGAATTTTAATAGTAGATGATGCAGCTTTTATGAGGATGATGATTAAGGATATATTGAACAAAAATGGCTTTCAGGTATGCGGGGAAGCCGAGAATGGAGCCATTGCCGTTGAAGTATATAATAATTTAAAACCCAACCTTGTGATTATGGATATAACGATGCCGGAGATGGATGGCATTGAAGCGGTAAAAAGAATAAAAGCGAAAGATCCTCACGCAAAAATAATAATGTGTTCAGCTATGGGACAGCAGGCTATGGTAATTGACGCAATTCAAGCGGGTGCCAGGGACTTTATTGTAAAACCCTTTCAACCTGAAAGAGTAGTGGAAGCCGTGAGAAAAGCCCTTGGCTAGAAGGGAATGTTTATGGATAGACTATTCGGTTCAAAATGGCATGTATGTTTGATATTATTTATTTTGATCATGGCAATTTTAGGTAATGCTTACGCCGCTTCACCTGATGTAAACAATCTGAAAACATACAACTTCGATACTCCAAATAAACAGGATGCTCAAAATAATTATCCTGCAAAAAGTGTTTTTACTTTTTTTATATATTTTATATTATTTTTAGTTATATCTTTACTGGCATTTTTAACCACAAAATGGATAGCAAGATTCCAGATGAACGCCCAGCCCAAAAGCAAATACATGGAGGTTATCGATGTGTTGCCACTGGGCAACAATAAGGGCATATATATTATAAAGACACCCAAGGGGTTAATGATGGTGGGAGTATCGGAAAAGAACCTTTCCATTATTTCAAAATTAGATTCCGACGAAGCCGAACTGATTAATGAAGTTGAATCAAACACGGGTTTCATGAACAAAAATTTTTCCAATCAGTTAGAGTATTTTTTAACACGATTAAAGAGAGAACCGGGGAAAAAACATAATGGTGATCATTCATGAATAAAGGTAAGGGATTAGTATACAAGACAATACTGCTAACTACTGTTTTTCTAAGCTTTAATAAGGGATTACTTGCAGCACCGGAAATTCCCATTCCATCGTTTCAGTTTATTCAACCGGCCAAAAGTCCTGCAGAAACGGCGGTAACGTTACAAATAATACTGCTTTTGACCATATTGTCACTGGCACCATCATTGTTGATTATGTTGACATCCTTCACCAGGATCATAGTTGTTCTTTCATTTGTCAGAAATGGCCTGGGAGTGCAGCAGGTACCGCCAAACCAGGTATTGATAGGTCTTGCTCTTTTCATGACTGTTTTTGTTATGGCTCCTGTCTGGAACAGTATAAATACTGAGGCTTTTCAGCCATATATGAACCAGCAGATCAGCACCGAAGAAGCCATAAAAAGGGCCCAGGTCCCTTTGAGGGATTTTATGTTCAGGCAGACCCGGGAAAAAGACCTGGCACTGTTTTTGCATTATGCAAAACTTCAAAAGGATATAAAATCGCTGGATGATATTCCTACATATGTTTTAATTCCAGCCTTTATAATAAGCGAACTCAAAACTGCCTTTCAGATGGGATTTGTTATATTCATACCTTTTCTGGTAATAGATATGATCGTTTCGAGCACATTGATGTCTATGGGCATGCTGATGCTTCCGCCCGTTATGATTTCCCTTCCATTTAAAATACTGTTATTTGTAATGGTGGATGGATGGAATATCGTAGTGAATTCACTCCTGGCAGGGTTTCACTAACAGGAAGGTGATGCAGATTGACACAGGAGACTATTGTTCATTTGGGACAACAGGCATTAACGGTGGTCTTACTTGTTTCAGCACCCATGCTGGGCTTTGGGATGCTGGTAGGTATTATAATCAGCATTTTACAGGCGGCTACTCAGATCCAGGAACAAACATTGACCTTCGTCCCCAAGATTGTTGTTGTTATAGCTGCCATCTTAATATTCGGGCCATGGATGCTTACAGTGATAACTCAGTTTACTCAGAATCTTTTCAGCGAGCTACCCAATTATATTTATTGATTAAATCCCGGTGAATGTTATGAACACTTTTTATGATAAAGACATAATCAAATTTCTTTTAATTATGTTAAGATGCTCCGGGTTTATAATGTTAACTCCAGTATTCGGAAGGCGGGAATTTCCAAATCAGGCTAAGATTGGCCTGGCTGGTTTACTTTCATTTATTGTTTATCCTTTTATTCCGGATTTGACAATAAGTCTCGATATATGGAATTTTGCGGTACTCATAATAAGAGAAACATTTATCGGATTTTCCATCGGCTTCATTACTTTACTGATGTTTTCTTCGATTTATGTGGCGGGGGAAATAATTGATATGCAAATGGGTTTTGGCATAGTAAATGTCATAGACCCTCAGAGCAATGCACAGGTGCCTGTAATTGGTAATTTTTATTATATTTTAGCTGTTCTCGTGTTTTTAACGGTGAATGGTCATCATGTCTTAATATCGGCTCTGGTTAAAAGCTTTGAAATGGTGCCTATATCTGGAGCAACTTTTGGATTGGGTTTTCTAAATACTATTATATCAGCTTTCAGGGAAATGTTCCTGATGGGATTTAAGGTAAGTTTACCTGTGGTTTCTATAGTTTTCATCACAGATCTTGCTCTGGGGATTATAGCCAGGACGGTTCCACAGATGAATGTTTTTATGGTGGGCTTACCCATCAAGATTCTGGTAGGATTCATAGGAATGATTATAATTTTTCCGGCGTATCTCATAGCATTGGATGTTATTTTCAACGGTACATACGATAATATATTGACTTTGTTGCAGGGAATGTTAAAAGTGCCATGAACTTGCAGTTATTTGCCCAGGAAAAGACCGAGAAAGCAACACCAAGAAAAAGGCAAAAAGCCAGAGAACGTGGCCAGGTATTTTCTAGCAGGGAACTTGTTTCATCGGTAGTGTTGTTGACTGGTTTTGCAGTTTTGAAACTTTTTGGGAAAAATCTAATTGAAAATATGATAGGCTATATCGAATCATCATGGATTAATCTCTTAAATAAAGAGGATTTGTTTACAATTCCGGGGCTTTTGAGTATTTTTACCGAAGCAATGATTTTCATAGCAAAAACAACTCTCCCGCTGGCTTTAAGTGTTTTGTTTATGGGAATACTTGCAAACGTTCTTCAGGTTGGTGCTGTGCTGAGTTTTGAACCTATTGTACCAAAACTTGAACGTATTAACCCCCTGGAAGGCATAAAAAGGATTTTTTCCAAAAGAAGCTTTATAGAACTTGTCAAATCGATAGTCAAAATCCTCGTCGTGGGATACATAATTTACGGCAGTATCATTCAAGTTATAGATTTATTTCCCCTTATGATGGATATGGATATCTATTCATCTTTTGAAACACTTGCCGGGATTTCTTTTAAAATTGGTGTAAAGGCGGCTATAGTCTTATTTATCCTGTCCATCTTTGATTACATTTATCAGTGGCGTGAGTATGAAACCGGACTTATGATGTCAAAGGAAGACATTAAGGAAGAATTCAAAGAAGTGGAGGGCAATCCTCTAATAAAATCCCGAATAAAACAAATACAGAGGCAGATGGCCAGAAGCAGGATGATGAGCGATGTAAAAAAGGCCGATGTGGTTATTACCAACCCCACTCACCTGGCAGTGGCACTGGCCTATGATGCCGGCAAAAATCCTGCACCGGTGGTCCTGGCCAAAGGCAGTGACAGGATTGCGGAAAAAATCAAACAAATTGCATTACTGGAGGATATACCTATTGTAGAGAACAAGCCACTAGCACAGATTTTGTATAAGTCAGTAGAAGTTGGCGAAGTGATTCCGGAGAATCTTTACCATGCAGTGGCGGAAATATTGGCCTTTGTTTACAGTTTGAGGGAAAGGAGGAATTATAGTTGAAGTTTAGTGACATTGCTGTTGCACTGCTGGCAATAATGGTAGTCATAATTATGATAATACCCCTGCCTTCATCCATCCTTGATTTGTTGCTGTCGTTCAATATTACCTTTTCTCTGGTCATTCTCTTAATTTCAATGAACATGGAAAAACCTCTAGATTTCTCTATTTTTCCTTCATTGCTTTTGCTTACCACATTATTGAGACTATCCCTCAACATTTCATCCACCAGGCTAATACTGTTAAACGGCTATGCAGGAAAGGTCATCGAGTCCTTCGGCAATTTCGTCGTCAAGGGAAACGTGCTGGTAGGATTTATAATATTTCTTATTATCATTATTGTGCAGTTTATAGTCATTACCAGAGGTGCTGAAAGAGTTGCTGAAGTGGCAGCCAGATTTACCCTTGATGCCATGCCAGGAAAACAGATGAGCATTGATGCGGACCTGAACTCGGGCTTAATAAGTGAGAGCGAAGCCCGTCAGAGAAGGGCAGAGATACAAAGAGAGGCCGATTTTTACGGAGCGATGGACGGTGCCAGCAAATTTGTAAAAGGCGATGCCATAGCGGGAATAATCATCACGGTAATAAACATAATCGGGGGACTGATTACCGGAGTATTGTTTCATAACTGGGACATTATGACATCGGTAAACCGGTATACGCTGCTTACAGTCGGAGATGGTCTTGTAAGCCAGATTCCGGCCCTTCTGGTGTCCACAGCCACTGGCATAGTGGTGACTAAGGCTGCAAGTGCAGGAAATCTCGGCGAGGATTTGATAAAACAGCTCGTCTCATATCCCAAACTATTACTCTTAGCTTCTGGAGTATTAGCATTTTTTGCAATCATTCCAGGGCTCCCTCACATTCCTTTTATAGTTCTGGCAGGCGGCCTGGGATATATGGGCTTATCCGTTCAGAGGATTTCGGAACACGAAAAGTTGAAAAAAGATGAACTACGAAAAGAGAAAGAATTGGAAGAAATGAGAAAACCCGAAAATATTTTTTCACTCCTTCAGGTCGATCCCATAGAAGTGGAGTTTGGATATAATATTATTCCTCTCGCTGATGTGAATCAGGGCGGTGATTTACTTGATAGAGTGGTTATGATTAGGCGTCAGTGTGCACTGGATCTCGGGATGGTTGTTCCTATGGTGAGACTCAGGGATAATATCCAGTTGAAACCCAACGAATATGTGATTAAGATCAAAGGTGTCGAAGCAGCCCGCGGAGAAATAAGGACGGACCATTTTATGGTAATGAATCCTATGGGAGGTATGCCCGACATCGAAGGAATACCAACAAAGGAACCCGCTTTTGGCCTGCCTGCCAAGTGGATTACCAGCGAAAATAAAGAAAAGGCCGAGATGAAGGGTTATACGGTAGTGGATGCATCTTCGGTTCTGGCCACCCACCTTACGGAAATAATCAAAGCATATGCCCACGAGCTTATAGGCAGGCAGGAAGTAAAAAATATCCTGGACAATTTAAAAGAGCAGTATCCATCCCTTATCGAGGAACTGGTTCCAAAAGTACTATCTCTGGGAGAAGTTCAAAAAGTACTTTCCAACTTATTAAAAGAGAATGTACCCATCAGGGATATGGTCACCATTCTGGAAGCTTTGGGAGATTACGCAGGTTTGACAAAAGATACTGATATGCTGACTGAATACGTAAGACAAAGACTTAAAAGGGTTATAACCCACCGGTTTACTAACGGTCAAAAAGTTCAGGTTATTACTATTGACGGACAACTGGAGAATCAGATTTTAAGCGCCGTCCGTCAGAATGACCACGGGACGTATCTTGCACTGGAACCTTCGTACATCCAAAAAATAAGGTCAGCACTTTTAAAATTAGTAAATGAGCTCGGATTAAAAGGAATATCGCCAGTTATACTTACAAGTCCCATGGTAAGGATGTACTTTCGAAGATTAGTAGAAGATTATGCTTCATACCTTCCGGTGATTTCTTATAATGAGCTGGAATCCGGTGTAGAAGTCCAATCAGTAGGAACGGTGATGATTTGATGAAGATAAAAACATATGTGGCCAGCAATATGCAGGAAGCCATGTACAAGATAAAAAGCGATCTGGGAAAAGATGCTATAATATTACAGACAAAACATATAAGAAAGGGTGGAATCCTGGGATTTTTCTCAAGATCCATGGTAGAAGTTGTGGCTGCCAATGACCTGGCAGTAACTCAAACACCACCTAAAAGGCCCTATGCAAGTAATGGATTGCTTGAAACGGTTCCGCCTGTGAAACCAGCCACCCCTACCTCTAAAGATATTCAGGATATAAAAAAGGACATTGATGAAGTTAAAGATATGATTAAAGATTTATACTTTAACCATGGCCAAAGAAGTCCGGTTTTGGAACGGGATTTTTCACCGGCCTTTGAGATGTTTTATAAAAAAATGATGGCAATGGAAATAAATGAAGATCTCATAAAGGACATATTAAGCAAGGTTTCAAAAGTTCTAAAACCCGAAGACTTGAAGGATGAAAATGCACTTTTTACCATAATCAAGAATGAATTAATATCTCAGATTGGTAAAATCGAGCCCATCCATTTGACCGATAATGAAAATGTTATTGTAGCTTTCATAGGTCCCACAGGAGTCGGGAAGACCACAACCATTGCAAAACTGGCAGCAAAGTTTACCCTGTATGATGATAAAAAAGTAGCCATGATTACAGCCGATACGTTCAGAGTTGGTGCCATAGAGCAGTTAAAAACTTATGGAGAACTGCTGGAAGTACCGGTAGAAGTAATATACGGAAATGATGATGTACAGACGGCTTTGAACAGGGTTAAAGGATATGATCTGGTTTTGATAGATACCATGGGCTCTAGCCCAAATAATAAAATGCAGATCAAAAAGGTCAAGAATTTACTGGATGCGATAAATCCCACCGATGTCTACATGGTAATCAGCGCTACAACCAAAGGAAATGATATAGGCGATATTTTAAACAGTTATAAAGAGTTAAATTTCAACAAATTGGTTATAACGAAACTTGATGAAACAAGAACATACGGCACCATTATGAATGCCGTTAAAATGACCTCTAGCAATTTATCATATTTTACAGTGGGGCAAAACGTTCCAGATGATATAGAAATAGCTTCGGCTGAAAAACTGGCAGGTATGATTCTGGGGGAGTATACATATGTATGAACAGACTTCGAAGCTAAAGAGAATAATGGACGAAAGACAGAATCATAAAGTCTTTCAAGGAACGTTCAAAGTTTATTGTGTTACCAGCGGAAAAGGGGGAGTGGGGAAGACAAACCTTTCGATCAATTTGTCCATGGTATTGCAAGAGCTGGGCAAAAGAGTACTGCTGGTGGATGCTGATCTGGGGCTGGCCAATGTGGATGTAATTGCAGGCTTATATCCGAAATACAATATTTCTCATATAATCAGTTGCGAAAAAAACATAAATGAAATCATAATAGAAGGGCCGATGGGGATTAAGATTCTACCTGGAGCTTCGGGCCTTTATGAAATGGCTAATCTATCCGTTGTGGAATTAAATCTTCTGATAAAGGCGTTCAATAGTATTTCTCATGATTTTGACATTGTTATTATAGATACAGGTGCCGGTATATCGAAAAATGTACTTGGCTTTGTTCAATCATCGGATGAAGTCATTATCGTAACTACTCCGGAACCAAGTGCTATCACCGATGCTTATGCCGTAATAAAATTAATCCACAAGTATTCTCAAAAGATACATGTCATAATAAATAGGGTTGATAACTTTAGAGATGCTGAATACACCGTTCAAAAATTGTCAAACGCTTCCCGTAAATTCTTACATACCGATATAGATTATCTTGGATATGTGCTGGAAGACAGGAGCGTTTTAAAATCAAACATGGAACAAATCCCATTTTATGCAAGATTTCCAGACAGTCTGGCTTCCAAATGTATTTTGAATCTTGGAAGAAAGCTTCTTTACGGTGAACAAAAACCTATTCAATATAATTACACCTTTGAGGGATGGGTAAAAAAACTGATGGCTTTTTTGAAAAACTGAACAGGGGTGTCAAAGGATTGGACTATACAGTATTTAAAGTTGGTATGAAAGTAAACATTGAAGTCGAAAGAGGAAACCAGAATATTTTTTTCCCCTCCAAAGTGGAAGATATAGAATTTGACAATCTTGTTTTAGATATGCCCATGCAGGGGAATCAACTCTTTTATATAGGTTTGAATGAATCTATCAGGATACATTTTTCTAAAGGAGACTCCTTTTATTATTTTATAGGTAAGGTTGTCGGAAAAAAATATATTCCTATTCCTGTATTACATGTAAACGCTGTTAGCCCACCGATAAAAAATCAAAGAAGGGAATTTTTTAGGATAAAAGTAACGATGAAAGTAAAGATAAGTCTTATTGAGACTGGCGAATTGATGGATGGTCATATAAAAGATCTAAGCGGCAGCGGCGCCTTGATTACTCTGGATCGGGAATTAAAAAAGGGGGAACTGATTAATGTAAGAATTACCCTTATTTCAAAAGTGGTTGAAGTAAAAAGCATGGTTGTCAGAGCATGGAAAGAGGAGCATCCCCAACGTTCAGGCATGTATTATGCAGCAGTTCAATTTGTAGATATTGAAGAGGAAAAACGCGATGAAATAATCAAATTTATTCTTGCGGAACAAAGGAAACTGATTAACAAGGGTTACAGATACTGATATAATGAGGTGGGATCATGAACAATCAATACCTTGACATTTTTCTGGAGGAATCAAAAGAACACATTCAAAATCTCAACGATCACTTGCTGGAACTAGAGAGCAATCCAAGACAAGATATCATAGACGAGATTTTCCGCTCAGCTCATACTCTCAAGGGAATGGCAGGTACCATGGGGTTTAACAGGATTTCGGAAATAACCCATGAAATGGAGAGCTTGTTTGGCGATATTAGAAATGGAAAGATAGCCGTATCTCCTGAAATAATCGATACGCTGCTGGAATCGGTTGATTTTTTAGAAAGACTAATCGAAGATATTACGGAAAATGGGGAAGAAGGGGATAGAGATATAAACATTATTCTGGAAAAGCTTAAGCAAAATCCAGGCGCTTCAGCACAGTTTAAAGAACCGGAAAAAGAGGATAAAAAACCCGAAGCAAATCAAAATTTCAATGAATTTGAAGAACGATTGATAAGAGAAGCAATGTCAAAAGGTCTTTTTGTGTGGGAAGTTTTGATAAAACTGGAGGCCAATTGCCTCTTGAAGTCAGCAAGGGCTTTTCTGGTCTTTAAAACGCTTGAGAGTTTCGGAGATATAATTAAGACCAAACCTATTGTTCAGGATATAGAAGACGAAAAATTCGATGATGAATTTACCGTATATATTATATCTGCCCATGACAAACAGGAATTGGAAAAATCTCTGAGTTCTATATCTGAATTGAGGTCTATTCAGATAAAGGAAGTCGAACAAAGATCTTTTGAAGGCGCTACTGCCAATTCCGGTGAATCACAAAAAGACACTGTCGCCTGTACTGTTGACGAAGCAATGGTAAAGAATACCAATCACCTTAAAAAAACAAGCAAGACTTTGAGAGTAGATATTGAACGGCTGGATAAATTGATGAATCTTGTGAGCGAACTTATTATTATAAAGACCAGGCTCGATGGTATGGATGAAAAAACCGACGGACAAAAAAGGAGGGAGGCAGTAGAATATCTTGAACGGATTACATCAAATCTCCACGATGCAGTAATGAAAGTCCGAATGGTCCCTATAGAAAATGTGTTCAATCGTTTTCCGCGGGTTGTTCGGGATCTTTCCCGGGAGCTGTCAAAGAACATTTCCTTGATTATAGAAGGAGCGGAAACCGAACTTGACAGGACTGTTATAGATGAGATCGGAGATCCTTTGATTCATTTGATCCGTAATTCGGTGGATCACGGCATAGAAATGCCTGAAGAACGATTAAAGAAAGGTAAGGCAGCTCAGGGAACTATTAAACTTAAGGCCTATCACGATGGCAATAATGTGGTGATAGAAATATCTGATGACGGCAGGGGAATTGATTTAAACAAAGTATTAAAAACTGCCATTGCCAGGAGGTTAATAGATAAAGAGCAGGCAAAAAATCTCAAGGAATCCGAAATAATATCCTTTTTATTTGAACCGGGATTTAGCACTAAGGAAAAGGTAACGGATATTTCTGGCAGGGGAGTAGGTCTTGATGTAGTAAAGACCAAAATAGAATCCCTTGGTGGAGGAATCGAAATAAAAACAGTTCCGGACAAAGGTACCACTTTCTTGATCAGATTGCCGCTAACTCTGGCTATTATTCAGGCTTTAATGGTCATGGTGGGTGAAGAAAAGTACGCCATTCCTTTGAGCGCAATAAAAGAAACTGTAATAGTAGCATCAAGAGACATAAAGAGAGTTCAGAAAAACGAGGTAACCTGCTTGAGAGGAAAAGTGATTCCCATATTGAGACTGGGAGAACTACTGGATGTCAAAAGCAATGGCAACCATACCGATGATTTGACAATGGTAATAGTAAAAAAGGGCGAAAGGGACATAGGACTTGTGGTAGACAGCATGATTGGCCAGCAGGAGATAGTAATAAAGTCTCTGGGGAATTTTTTAAACAATATTAAGTTCATCGCTGGAGCAACCATCCTTGGTGATGGGAAAGTAGCTTTAATCCTGGATGTTAATACAATGTTTTAGAGGAGGGTTATATAATGGCAGAAAAAATTCGTCAATTTGTTGAATTTAAACTGGGTGAAGAGGAATACGGAGTCGATATTCTTCAGGTAAAGACCATAGAGAGGATGATGCCGGTTACGAGAGTTCCCAAAGCTCCTCCTTTTGTAGAAGGTGTCATAAACCTTAGAGGGGAAATAGTGCCTGTTATCGATCTGAAAAAGAGGTTCGACCTGGAACCAACTCAAATCACGGACAATACCAGAATTATTATCGTCACTCTGGACGATATAACTGTAGGTATGATAGTAGATTCAGCCACGGAAGTAATTCAGCTCCCGCAGGAGGCTATTGAGCCGGCTCCGACTATTACAAACGGCATCGACAGTAATTTTTTAGATGGAGTAGGTAAGTTGGATGGAAAGCTGCTAATTTTATTAAATCTCGCTAAAGTATTAAAACCTCAGGAAATAACCCAACTATCCCGGATGTGAAGGTGAAAAATACATGTTTTCTGATATAGAACTGGATGCCCTCAAGGAAATAGGTAATATCGGTGCGGGCAATGCTGCTACAGCTCTTTCATTGCTTTTGTCGAATAAGATCAGAATGAATGTACCAAAAGTCGCGATAATTCCTTTCGACGATGTTTCTAATTCTGTAGGCGGACCGGAAAATCTGGTAGCGGGTATATTCATGAGGATAACTGGTGATATTAGCGGCAACATTCTCATAGTAATTCCTAAAGAGAAAGCTTGTAATCTGGTAAATTGTTTGTTAAAGCAAAAACCCGGAGAATATGGTTTTTCAGAGATGGAAGAGTCAGCTCTTGTTGAAGTTGGAAATATTGTTGCCAGTTCTTACATAGTTGCATTATCAGATTTTACCAGATTATCCATGAAGATATCGGTGCCCAGCTTTGCCTATGACATGGCTGGAGCCATTTTCAGCTTTCCACTCAGTTTATACGGATACATGGGAGATACCGCCTTTTTAATCGAAACCGAGTTTGCGGAAGGAATTGATGATATCAACTTTCATTTTTTTCTTATACCGGATGATGATTCATTGAAGGTACTTCTAAAGGCTATTGGAGTGAGTTCGTTTGATTGAAACAGTCAGGGTAGGAATGGCAGAATATAAAGTAGCAAAATCACCATCTGTGCTGGTCTCTTTGGGGCTTGGATCCTGCGTGGGCGTCGCCTTATATGAGTCCACAAAAAAAATCGGAGGCCTTGCCCATATTATGCTACCAGACAGCAGTCTAAGCAGTAAAAAGGATTTCAATCCCGGAAAATTTGCAGATACTGCCATAGATATGATGATAAAAGATATGGTAAAAAATGGTGTAGATCCCAGGAAGTTAATAGGTAAAATTGCCGGTGGAGCTCAGATGTTCCAGATTAAATCCGACAGCAACATAATGCAGATAGGACGGCGCAATGTGGAGGCTGTTAGGTCAAAGCTTGCCCTGCTTAATATTAAAATAATTTCGGAAGATGTGGAGGGTAATTTTGGAAGGACTATCGAATTTGATTGTGAAACCGGTGAACTTACCATCAAAACTATAGGACATGGCATAAAAAAAATATAGTTCCGGGGTGGTAAGATGGAAGCTCTCAGGGTGGATAAATTATGGCTGGATTATAATGACACAAAGGATAAGAAAATCAAAGAAGAGCTTGTATTAAGCTATATTCCGCTGATAAAGCATATAGTAAACCGCATGGCCATCAGTCTCCCTTCCTATATTGATACTGAAGATCTAATCAGTTATGGTGTTTTCGGTTTATTGCAGGCTATAGAAAGATATGATGTGACCTGTGGCGTAAAATTTGAAACGTATGCTTACGCGCGAATAAAAGGGTCCATAATAGACGAATTGAGGAAATTGGATTGGGTACCGCAGAACATCAGAAAGAAAGCCAAACTTCTGCAAAAGGCATATGCAGAATTGGAGCAACGCCTGGGCCGCACTGTAAAAGACGAGGACTTATGCGAATACCTGAATTTATCCATTGATGAACTGCAGGATTTGTATAATAAAATTGCCTTTACCACTGTAGTTTCTTTTGATGATTTACTTTTTAATGAAGATTCTGAAGGAGAAAGCGGCAGGCCTGATGTAGCGGTTGAAAAAAAAGAGGTAAAAAGGTTGCTGGGGCAGGCTATAAACCGTTTACCTTATCAGGAAAGGCTGGTTGTAACACTTTATTATTATGAAGGCTTAACTTTAAAAGAAATATCAAAAGTATTAGAACTTTCACAAGGTAGAATCTCCCAGCTTCATACAAAGGCCATTTTAAGATTGAGGGGTAGTTTGAGCAGAAAACGGGCAATTTTTTAAAAAGAAAGCCGGTGTTAATTCATGGAATACAATAATGAAAAGAAAGTAGAAAGAATGGTAGAATGGGTTATAGAAAAAGCAAGCTATAATATGTCCTGTAATGATTCAAAGAAGGATAGGAATGATAGCCGTGATTCAAAAGAGAATGGCATAGAGGATGCCAGAATGGAAGTGGAAGTATCAAAAGATGAGATGTATGCAACCATATATATAGTTCCACCGAAAGGCGGAAAAATGGTTTCCTTTGATGGTATTATAAACGAACTTGGGAAAAGGGGAATAACCGAAGGCATAGATTATGAGAAAATAAATGAAATACTGGAAAAAGGCATTTTTTTTACAAAGGTGAAGATTGCCGGGGGCAAAGCTCCTATCGATGGTCAAAACGCTCAAATCAGATATTACTTTGACACCAACAAGGAATTAAAACCCACGATTACCGATGATGGAAGAGTCGATTATTATAATCTAAATCTTGTGACTAACGTAAAAGCGGGAGAACTCCTGGCGGAGATCATACCACCTGCCAAAGGCATTCCGGGAAAGACAATAACCGGCAAAACGATACCAGCAAAGGATGGTAAGGAAATCCGATTCCGAACGGGGAAAAATGTTGCTGTATCTGAAGATGGGTATAAATTATTTTCAAATATAGATGGACAACCGGTATTATTGGATGGAAAGATTAGCGTGCTCCAGGTACTGGAAATCGGAGGCGATGTAGGCCCTGCAACAGGAAATATTAATTTTTTGGGCAGTATTATTGTAAGGGGCAGCGTAAAAAGTGGTTTTAAAATAAAGGTTGAAGGGGACGCTGAGATAGAAGGAACGGTCGAAGCTGCAGAAATAGATGCTGGAGGAAATATTATTATTAAAAGGGGTATACAGGGAGGTGGAAGGGGGTATCTTCGGGCGGGAGGTGATATTACAGCCCGTTATATTGAAAATTCCAATGTAGAAGCAGGCCGGAATATAGTGGTTTATGAAGCGGTTATGCACAGCAACTTATCAGCAGGTAAAAAAATAAAAATTGATGGCAAGAAAGGGTTGCTGGTAGGTGGAACATCCAGAGCGGGAGATGAACTTGTTGCAAAAACCATAGGTTCTCCCATGGCTACTTATACCGAAATAGAAGTGGGAATAAACCCGGGCGAAAAAAAGAGACTTTTAGAAATTAACCAGAAATTGCAAACCATTAAAAATGATCTTGAAAAAACCAGGCAAGCCATTGAACTATTGGAAAAAATGAAAGATAGAAATACATTGGCTCCAGACAAGATGGTTCTACTGGAGAAATTGAAACAAACTTATGATATTTTGAATGAACAAAAACTGGCCCTTTCTGATGAAAAAGAAGAACTGGAGATGATGATAACAAGTCAGGTTAGAGCAAAGGTGTCGGCTTCCAATGCAGCTATGCCCGGGGTTAATATTGTGATAGGTAATGCCAGCCTCAAATTAAGGGATAAAATCGACCACGTTACCTTCTATAATCATGAAGGCCAGATAAAATTTGGCACATTTGAAGGATAGGTGATTTTCATGTCAATGAGGCCCATAGACCTTCAGGTTATCGTGCCGAAAACTGCGGAAGCTGCAAAAGCGCAGCAGGTCATAAAAGAAAGTAATGAAGCGCAGCAAAGTTTACTTTCAGCACAATTCAAGGAACAATTAAAGATGGCTAAAGAGAAGGTCTATGAAAGAACAAGACCTGAAAAAATAAACATAGAAGTTGATAAAGAAAATAAAAAGGAAAGAAATAAAGATAAACGAGGAAGTAATAAAAAAAAGGGCACTTCTAAAAATACCGGCCATATCGATATAAAAATATGAAATCGGTTCTTTATTGAACTGATTTTTTTTTTAAAAGTTTATTGATTGAAGACTTGACATTTATTATCAAATACTGTATATTAATAACAGAATACCCACTAAAACGATAGGAATTCGGGTGAAAAACGATGAAATTATCAACCAGGGGAAGATACGGTTTAAAAGCCATGTTTGATCTTGCTCAAAATTACGGAAGCGGGCCCATTCCTCTCAAGAGTGTAGCAGAAAGGCAGGATATTTCAGAACATTATCTTGAACAGCTCATATCTAGCCTGAGAAAAGCAGGCCTTGTTCAAAGCGTTCGAGGTGCTCAGGGAGGATATACTCTGACAAGAAAACCCTCTGAAATAACTGTGGCAGACGTGCTAAGAGTTCTAGAGGGACCGCTGGGGCTCGTGGATTGCGTGCTGGAACAGGATGCGGTACCCTGCTCTCGAGCAGATGACTGTATAACCCGCGTCGTATGGGAAAAAATAAGGGACAACATGATCAAAACCATGGATTCCATTACACTCCAGGACATGTGTGAAGAGGCAGAAAGGCGAAAGACTAAATCAGGGAATTACATGTATTATATATAATATATAACATTATATAACATAAAAAAAGGAGTTGACAACTTATGAAAAGGATATATATGGATCATGCAGGCACCACACCTATGAGAAAAGAAGTTCTGGAAGCAATGCTGCCGTATTTGACTGATAAATTCGGAAATGCGTCCACCATATATTCTTATGGAAGGGAAGCTAAAGCTGCCCTGGAGGATAGCAGGGAAAGAGTGGCGTCTTTGATCGGAGCAGATGCCAGGGAGATATTTTTTACAGCAGGAGGCACAGAATCGGATAACTGGGCTTTAAGAGGTATTGTAGCTGCCAATAGCGACAGGGGAAACCATATTATCACTTCATCCATTGAACACCATGCGGTTTTGCATACTTGCCAGGATCTTGAGAAACAGGGTTATAAGGTAACATATTTACCTGTTGATAAATTCGGCCTCGTATCTCCAGAGCATGTCGAAAATGCCATTACCGATAAAACCATCCTCATTTCCATAATGCATGCCAACAATGAGATAGGTACCATAGAACCCATAGCTGAAATAAGCAAAATAATTAAGCAGAAAAGAAAGAATATATATATTCATACCGATGCGGTTCAAACGGTGGGCAAAATCCCGGTAAATGTGAATGAGTTAGGAGTAGATCTGCTCAGTATTTCTTCTCATAAGATTTACGGCCCGAAGGGTGTAGGAGCATTATATATAAGAAAAGGTACTAAAATAAAACCTTTTATAACCGGTGGAGGCCAGGAAAGTCAGAGGAGAGCAGGAACCGAAAATGTACCAGGTATAGTAGGCTTTGGGAAGGCTGCAGAGCTAATAGGCGGAGAACTGAAGCCAGAGCATGAGAAACTTACAAAGTTAAGAGATAAATTGATTAACGGAATTTTAGAAAGAATTCCCCATGTACGCTTGAACGGTCATCCCACACAGCGGTTACCGCACAATGTAAATGTATGTTTTGAATTTATAGAGGGCGAATCCCTTCTCTTAAACCTTGATATGAAAGGCATATGCGCTTCCAGTGGATCTGCCTGCACATCAGGTTCTCTTGAACCTTCCCATGTGCTGCTTGCCATAGGGCTTCCGCACGAGATTGCGCATGGCTCGCTAAGATTGACGCTGGGACGGGATAACACTGAAGAGGATGTAGATTATGTACTAGAAGTATTACCAGGTATAGTAAATAAATTGCGTGAAATGTCTCCTCTTTTTGCTGAGAGAAAGGAGTTGCTTAAAAATGTATAGTGAGAAGGTTATGGATCATTTTTCCAATCCCCGCAATGTGGGGGAAATACCGGACGCCGACGGTGTAGGTCAAGTAGGCAATCCGGTTTGTGGAGATATTATGAAAATATTTATTAAAGTTAAAAATAACATAATAGAAGATATTAAATTCAAAACCTTTGGCTGCGGTGCAGCCATTGCCACCAGCAGCATGGTAACCGAAATGGTCAAAGGTAAGACTCTGGAAGAAGCCATGAAAATAAGCAATAAAGCTGTAGCAGAAGCTCTGGGCGGGCTGCCTCCTATAAAGATGCACTGTTCAAATCTGGCTGCTGATGCCCTTCATGCTGCTATAAAAGATTATCAAAAAAAGCAAAATAAGTAGGGATGGATTTGAATAAAAACAAAGTTGTTGTGGCCATGAGCGGCGGTGTGGACAGTTCGGTATGCGCTTATTTATTGAAAAAACATGGATATGAAGTTGTGGGCATGACCATGCAGATATGGCAGGATGCTCCGGAGGAAACCAGGCTGAAAGAGGGGGGCTGTTGTTCCATCGGAGCAGTATATGATGCCCGACGGGTAGCCGATAAAATAGGCATACCGTATTATGTAATAAATCTTAAAGATTATTTTAATGAAAAAGTGATAGCAAACTTTATAAAAGAATATTTGGAGGGCCGCACCCCAAATCCCTGTATTGTGTGCAACCGTTACTTAAAATTTGATGCTCTGTTAAAAAAAGCCATGGAAATTGATGCTTTTTACATTGCTACAGGTCATTACAGCAAGATCGAATATGATTCTTCAAGGGGCAGATATATATTAAAGAAATCGATAGATTCTACAAAAGATCAATCCTATGCACTTTATAATCTGACACAATTTCAACTGGAACATATCCTTTTACCTCTGGGTAATTATACAAAGCAGGAGATTCGCAAGATAGCAGAAGAAGCCGGTCTTTCTGTAGCGAAAAAACCTGACAGTCAGGAGATTTGTTTTGTAAATACAGATTACAAGGACTTTTTAAAAAAAAGAGTGCCTGAAAAAATTATTCCCGGTCTGTTTCTAGATAAAAAAGGAAATATATTAGGTGAGCATCGCGGAATACCCTTTTATACAATTGGTCAAAGACGGGGCCTTGGTATTTCGGCAGGAAAGCCGCTTTATGTTGTAGATATTGATGTAGAGCGCAATGCTGTTATTGTAGGCAGCGAAGAAGACCTTTTTGTAAAGGAATTTATCGCCTGCCATATGAACTGGATAGCCATTGATGAGCTAAAAGCTGAAAAAAGAGTGAATGCTAAGATTAGGTATAATTTTAATGAAAAGCCGGCAAAAATTATTCCTTTGGATCAGGATCAGGTAAAAGTAATTTTTGATGAACCTCAGAAAGCTGTCACTCCGGGGCAGGCAGTAGTTTTTTACGAAAACGATACAGTGGTGGGTGGTGGAATAATCAAAAAAAGACTCGATTTTGATCAATACGCCTGAGAGCGTATTTTTTTTTATTTTTTGGTTAGAATATATATAAAGTATTTGCAGAGGTGAAAAAGTTGATTGTCTGCCCCTTATGTGGAGGAAATTCCATAGGCAAAGTAGGAAATAACCAATTCTATTGCTGGGATTGCTTTGTGGAATTCGCATTGCAAAAGAATAAAATAACGATATACGAAGTAGGGGATGATGGAAGTTTACTCCCTTATAATCGCGACAAAAGTCAAATAATTGCTGGAGGTAATTAAATATGTCCAGGGGATTTTTAAACGGACTGTTTATGGGGGCCATTACAGGAACTCTTGTCGGAGTTTTCCTTAATCCCCAGTTAAAGCCCCAACATCGTAAAAGGGTAAACCGTATATCTCATCTACTAAAGAAGCAAACCCAGAGAATCATCGATGGAATCAGGGAAAATAGAAATAAAGAATAGAGGTGAAAGGTCATATCTAAAATTTTTTCCAACCGGATTTTTTTTAACCGGCTTTTTTTGTTTGTATCATTTTCGATTATTATTATTATACTATTCAGTCAAAGAAAAAAGATCGAAGCCATTTTATTACCTTTTGCTATAGGGCTGCTTATTTCATATATACTTGACCCTGTGGTAGTATTTTTGTCAAATAAAGGTATAAAAAGACCTATTGCTGTTGCACTCATATATTTTATTCTGATTGGATCAATAATCATTGCACTGGTTTATATTGTTCCTGTAATATTAATGGAGTTAAACAAACTGATTAATACCATTCCCTTTTACACTCAGGAAATCCAGGACATTGTTAAAGAATTTAAAATAAAATATAAAACTATATTTCCTGCCGCCATCCAGGAAGTTATCGATAGAAATATAGACCAGATAGAAAAAATATTGCTTTCTATATTGCAGAACATAGCAAGCATCATTATGAGATGGGTTTCAAGTCTGTTTAGCATAATTCTTGGTCCTGTGGTAGGTTTTTATTTACTTAAAGACCTGGATAAAATCAAAATGAATCTTGTTTATTATTTGCCACATGATCAAAGGCAAATGGTAATAAAATTTCTTGAAAAGATAGATACTACTCTGGGAAGATACATAAGGAGCCAACTTATAGTAAGCTTTATTATAGGTATTTTTACAACGCTGGCTTTGTACATTTTAAAAATCGATTTTGCATTGTTGATCGGTCTTCTGGCAGGGGTAACAAATATTATCCCTTATTTTGGACCTTTCATAGGTGCATTACCTGCTGTTGTTATAACGATGCTCCGTTACCCTCATAAAATAGTTTGGCTTGTCATCGCAATAATAATAATACATGAACTAGAAAGCGGCATTATATCACCGCATATAGTAGGAGAGAATGTAGGTTTGCACCCCATCACAGTCATTTTTTCTCTGCTGGTAGGGGGAACGTTTTTTGGCTTATGGGGGATGATTCTTGCTGTACCTATAGCTGCACTAATTAAGATCATTTTTTTCGAGGCTGAAAAAAACGGAAAATAATTAAAACCAGATGACAAATTATATTGCGCAAGCTTATTTTTTATGGTATACTAACAAACGGTAAATTCACACGTTGGTGGATTTCAAAGAGGGTGCCGACAGGTCTTTTTGAAAGATGAAACAACGGAGGTTAAAACCAGGGAGGTGAAAAAATGTCCATAATTTCGATGAAACAGCTTCTAGAAGCTGGTGTTCACTTCGGACATCAGACCAGAAGATGGAATCCCAAAATGAAGGAATACATTTTTACGGAAAGAAACGGGATTTACATCATCGACCTTCAAAAGACCGTCAAAAAAATCGAAGAAGCCTATGAATTTGTAAAAAATGTAGCTTCAGAAGGTGGTTATATTCTTTTCGTAGGGACAAAAAAACAGGCTCAGGAATCCATCCAGGAAGAAGCTCAAAGGTGTGGAATGTTTTATGTCAACCAGAGGTGGCTTGGGGGTATGCTTACCAATTTTAAGACCATCCGCAAGCGCATCGACAGGCTTCATGAGCTGGAAAAGATGGAAGAAGAAGGTCTTTTCGAGGTATTGCCAAAAAAAGAAGTGTTGAATTTAAAGCACGAGAAGGAACGTCTTGAAAAATACCTGGGCGGGATTAAAAACATGACAGAGCTTCCTGATGCGCTGTTTGTAGTAGATCCCAGGAAAGAAAAAAATGCAATTCTGGAAGCGAGGAAGTTGCAGATTCCCATCGTTGCCATAGTAGATACTAATTGTGATCCCGATGAAGTGGATTATGTAATACCTGGCAACGATGATGCTATCAGGGCTGTCAAATTGCTGACGGAAAAAATGGCCGATGCCGTTCTGGAAGGCAAACAGGGTGAACAACTGGCGGTAGTAGAGTAAAATTTTAAGGTAAGGGGGGCTTTTATACCCTTACCTTTAATAATGTTTAATTAATGTTGATTAAAAAGGAGGGTTAAGTTCCATGATCACTCCAGAACAAGTAAAAGAGCTGCGGGAACGAACCGGTGCTGGAGTTATGGACTGCAAAAAGGCGCTTACTGAATCAAACGGAGATATGGAAAAGGCGATAGTTATTCTCAGGGAAAAAGGGTTAGCCAAGGCTGCAAAGAAAGTTGGTCGTGTGGCTGCAGAAGGGATTATAGATTCTTACATACACGGCAATGGCAGGATTGGAGTTTTAGTCGAAGTAAACTGTGAGACTGACTTTGTCGCTCGCAATGATGAATTTAAGAGCCTTGTTAAAGATATAGCCATGCAGATTGCTGCAGCAAATCCCAAGTATATATCGAGGGCTGATGTTCCCGAAGATATAATTCAAAAAGAAAGGGAAATATTAAAAACACAGGCTATTAACGAGGGTAAGCCGGAGCATATTGCTGAAAAGATAGTTGATGGAAGAATAGAAAAATTTTATGAAGAGAATTGTTTGATGGATCAACCCTTCATAAAGGATCCTGACAAGAAAATTTCTCAATTAATCATGGAGAAAATAGCTATAATAGGTGAAAATATTACCGTTAGCCGGTTTACGCGGTATGAAAGAGGAGAAGCCATTCGAGAGGGGCATACCGAGGAATAATTTATATAAAAAGGAGACACTTGACGTGTCTCTTTTTTAAAAAGAGGATTTTTGAAGAAAATATAGAATATCTTTTAGCAAAGAGAGGGTTATGGATGCAAAAACCTATATACAGAAGGATTGTATTGAAAATAAGCGGAGAAGCCCTGGCCGGGGAAAGGGGATTTGGCATCAACCAGGATACATTAAATTCTATAGCTGACCAGATCAAAGAAATCCATGATTTGGGAGTGGAGATAGCTATAGTGGTAGGTGGTGGAAATATATGGAGAGGTAGAAACTCGGATCAAATGG
Organism: Thermoanaerobacterales bacterium; assembly: GCA_012840135.1. Lineage (GTDB taxonomy): Bacteria > Bacillota > Thermosediminibacteria > Thermosediminibacterales > Tepidanaerobacteraceae > Biomaibacter. Next base: position 172,735 of record DUMA01000022.1, on the reverse strand, counting down.
ACCGTGCTACGGCCGATTACATGGGCATGCTTGCTACGGTAATAAATGCTCTGGCCCTTCAGGACGCTCTGGAGAACAGGGATGTTCAAACCCGGGTCCAAACAGCCATAGAAATGAAAGAAATAGCCGAACCCTATATTAGGCGCAGAGCCATAAGACACCTGGAAAAAGGTAGGGTCGTTATTTTTGCTGCCGGCACAGGAAATCCATTTTTTTCTACAGACACTACTGCTGCCTTGCGTGCAGCAGAAATTGAAGCTGAAGTTATTCTGCTTGCCAAAAAAGTTGATGGGGTTTATGATTCTGATCCGGTAAAAAATCCCAATGCCCAGAAATTTGAAAGCCTTGAGTACATTGATGTTTTGAACAAAGGACTTGGAGTTATGGATTCGACGGCTACATCTCTTTGCATGGATAATAAGATACCCATTATTGTTTTTGGTATTAACGAGCCTGGCAATATTAAAAAAGTTATTTTTGGTGAAAATATAGGTACATTCGTCAAGGGGGGTTGATTATTTTGGATAAAAAAATACTTAATGAGGTTGAAGAGAAAATGAAAAAGGCTCTTGGAAACCTGAAGGCAGATTTTGCTGCTATCAGGGCTGGAAGAGCATCGAGCGCTCTATTGGATAAGGTATTTGTCGATTATTACGGTACACCCACTCCTGTCAATCAGGTTGCTTCGGTAAGTGTCCCCGAGCCCAAAATGATACTTATTCAGCCCTGGGATATAAAAATGATAGGAGCCATTGAAAAGGCTATACTGAAATCAGACTTGCGGTTGACTCCTAACAATGATGGAAAGGTAATAAGACTAATATTGCCCGAATTGACGTCAGAAAGACGTCAGGAACTTGTAAAAATGTCGAGGAAAAAGGCCGAAGATGCAAAAGTAGTTGTTAGGAATATCAGGAGAGAATATAATGAAATCCTGAAAAAGATGGAAAAAAATCATGAAATATCCGAGGATGAGCAGAAGCGCTCACAGGAAGAAATTCAGAAATTAACAGACAAATATATAGAAGAGATAGAAAAAATGTTTGAACATAAAGAAAAGGATATAATGGAGGTATAACCGTATTATCAATAAATATGATTTAATAGGAATTCCGTTAAAAAGGGCCGCAGATATTCTAAAAGAACAGGGGATAATTATTCAAAAGATCATATATACAAGACCGCCCAGAGGTGGGCAGAATTATTCCAGGGAAATGGTTGTCAGAGTAGATACCGATGAGAAAGGTAGTGTAACACTTGTCGTTGCGCTGTTTCCTGAGTTAAATATAGGTTAAAAATTTATAGTTTTGAGGCGGGCTACAATAATGTATCCTGGTTTATATTAAATTTAAAACCCCCTTTTAAGGGGGTTTTATGATAAATTATTGGGAGGAAACAATGAAGGATACCGAAAACATAATAGATAATATAGATAAAAGCAAAATGCCTAAACATGTTGCTATAATAATGGATGGCAACGGGCGATGGGCAAAAAAAAGAGGTCTTCCTAGAATTGCAGGGCACTGGGCTGGAGCAAAAGTTCTTCGAGATATTGTGAAATTCAGTGCCGAAATAGAAATAAAAGTTTTGAGTGTCTTTGCTTTTTCCTCCGAAAACTGGAAAAGGCCTTATGAAGAAGTTAATTCAATTTTAAACCTATTGCTGTACTATTTGAAAAAAGAAGTAAACAATCTGCATAAAAACAATATTATAATAAATATAACCGGTGAGTGGCAGAAACTTCCCGGCAATATAGCAGATGAAATAAAAAGAGGTATTGAGCTTACTAAAAATAATACGGGTCTTGTTTTGAACATAGTTCTGAATTACGGTTCCCGCAAAGAAATAGTTAAAGCGTGCAGGGATTTGTGCAATGAAGTTAAAAATGGTAGAATTAACATAGATGAAATCGACGAAAGTCTTTTTGAACAATTTTTATTCACGAGGGGTTTACCGGACCCCGATCTGTTGATCCGACCCAGCGGGGAATTAAGAATAAGCAACTTTTTACTCTGGCAGATAGCATATACCGAGCTATGGTTTACGGATAAATACTGGCCTGATTTTAAACGAGAAGATTTAATTAATGCAATATTGGATTATCAGAAAAGGGAACGAAGATTCGGAGGCTTAAAAAAATAAAGCGGGTGAATGTATGGTTCAGAGAATAATAAGTGCAGTGGTCGGTATCATACTACTTGGTTTTTTAATAAACATGGGGGGATGGCTGTTTTTTTTGACCATATCTCTTTTAAATATATTTGCAGTTTATGAACTAAATAATGCATTTAAGAAGATCAATATAAACATTGCTTTTGGCCAGTTGATCATATTCACTTTAATGCTCCTTCTTTCGGCAAAATACATATCCAGGTTGAATTTTATGATTATTCCCCTATCTCTGTTTTTGTTAATAATATTTATATTTTTATACAGTATTATCAATAACACACAAAATCATATAACAGACATAGTTTTTAGTATATTTACCTTTATATATACATCTACACTTTTTATGTATTTTATTTTAATGAGAAACTTGTTTAATGGAATATATTATATCTGGTGGGTTTTTATAACTACATGGGCTTGCGATACGGGAGCTTTTTTCACAGGCATTCTTTTTGGCAAAAACAGGTTGGCACCTAACATAAGCCCTCATAAAACTGTTGAAGGTAGCGTGGGAGGTATCTTATTCAGTATAATAGCCAGTATTATTTATACAAGCTTGTTTTTACCCAAAATACCGTTTTTTGATTCGTTGATAGTAGGTTTTTTAATCGGTGTTTTTTCTCAGGTGGGAGATCTTTCAGCTTCACTGATAAAGCGGTACTGCAATATCAAGGATTTTTCAAAAATAATTCCGGGGCATGGAGGAATTCTAGACAGGTTTGACAGCGCCCTATTCACCTTTCCGGTAGCTTACTTTTACATAATATTTTTTATACAAAAGGGTGATATCCTGTGATATTACAGAGCAGCAATAGACCCCTGTTATTGTTTTTTATAGCTTTGATTGTAGTAACACTTTTTATAGCTATGGCTCTAAAATTCCTTTTGCCGTTTATAATCGGCATATTTATAGCTTTTTTAATCGAACCTGTGGTAAGTTTTATTGAAAAAAAGACGCGACTGAATAGAGAATTGATAGTAGGGGTTGTTCTCACTGCTATTTTTTGTCTGTTCGGATATATTTTTACATTAATAATAACACGCCTTACCTTCGAGTTGAGCAAGCTTATCCATACCATTCCAAACTATTATAATTATTACAATATGATTTTCAATAAAATCTCGACATATCTCGTATATTTTTCCACCAAGATCCCCGAGGAAATTCTTGAGTATGTAAATAATAATTTAAACCAGATATTATCAACTATGACAGGCTTTTTATCAAGTATCTACAGCTTTTTGATGAATAAAATAACCATGGTTCCAAACCTCTTTGTCAATATTTTTGTTTTTTTAATTTTTATTTTTCTCTTCAGTTACTTTTTTTCAAAGGATAAAAGCAAGATCATGAGTTTTTTAAAAAACATTTTACCGTGTACTTTACAGGAGAAAATAAAAAAGGTTCAGATAGAACTTTTCCTTTCTTTTATTAATATGATAAAAGCTCAAATAATTCTTGTCACTATATCCACAACCATCACTATTCTGGGCTTTTATATACTAAAAGTGGATTACGCGCTTACATTGGGCTTGATATGCGGTCTACTCGATATATTGCCGCTTTTTGGCCCCAGCATTATTTTTATACCGTGGATTATATTTTCAGCAATTATGGGGAATATAAGTTTTGCTATAGGTTTATTGATACTTTACGTTATAATGATAGGAAGCAGGCAAATCTTCCAGGCTAAAATAATAGGTCAGAATCTTGGAATTGATCCATTGCTGACACTGGTATCCATATATCTGGGCATAGAAATATTTGGCTTCATGGGCTTGTTTATCGGTCCTCTGGTGGTGGTTATAATGAGGGCTTTAATACATTCGGGGATAATTCCACCATTGTACCGAACTAAATAGATACGTGTTTGGAAGGTGAAGGATTTGTATACTCTATTGGCATCTGTGATAGTCTTTGGAATGCTGATTTTTTTTCATGAGTTTGGACATTTTATCCTGGCAAAAGTGGCTGATATAAAAGTGAAAGAATTCAGTCTTGGTTTTGGACCGCAGTTATTTAAAATAAAACCCGGCGAAACGGAGTATTCTATAAGATTGCTTCCCCTTGGAGGTTTTGTTAAAATGGAGGGGGAAGACGCCAAGACTGCAGACCCCAGAGCCTTCAACAATAAACCCATAATAAGCCGTCTTGGAGTAATTTTTGCAGGCCCCGCCATGAATTTTGTACTTGCAGTAATACTCATTGCCTTAATCAGCTTCTTTGCAGGTGTAGCCACAACCAGGATTTCTGTCATACCAGGGGAGCCCGCCGACAATGCTGGCATGAAGAATGGAGATATAGTCTATTCTATAGATGGTCAAAAAGTAACATCATGGGATGAAGTGGTGAATCTAATAAGTCAAAAGCCCGGTCAAAACATCAGCATTGTTGTGTTGAGAGATGGCAAAATGCTGGATTTCAATTTAAAAACAGAGATCGAACAGAGCACGCAACGAGGAATCATCGGAATTAAGTCACATTTGGTGAAATATTCCGCGGTCGAAAGCATCAAATCTGGAGTTCAAAGGACCATATGGATTTCTAAAATGATCATGGAAGGCCTTTTTCAAATATTTAAAGGGAAAACCCGAGCTGATGTGGTAGGCCCTATAGGTATTGTGCATATGGTGGGTGAAGCTGCCAGAGTAGGCATATTTAATTTACTGTACCTATCAGCTATTATCAGCATTAATCTTGGCCTGTTTAATTTATTTCCCATACCTGCCCTGGATGGAAGCAGGATATTCTTTCTAATAATTGAATTTTTTAGAGGAAAGCCCATAGAACCGGAAAAAGAAGGGTTTATTCATTTTATAGGTTTTACTCTGCTAATGATTCTCATGATAATAATCGCTTATAAGGATATTATGCGCTTTATATTTTTTTAAATGGGGGAAAAACTTATGCAGGATCATTCAACTTTTTTTACCAGGAGAAAGACGAAAAAAGTAATGCTGCGGGATGTGGGCGTGGGCGGTGACGCCCCTGTAACGGTTCAGTCCATGACAAATACCAAAACATACGATATAGAATCCACAGTAAAACAAATTCTAGCCCTGGAAGAAGCAGGCTGTGAAATCATAAGGGTTGCGGTACCCGATATGGATAGTGCGTTGGCCATATCGGAAATTAAAAAGCAGATTCACATTCCGCTTGTAGCAGATGTGCATTTTGATTACAGATTGGCCATTGAATCTGTAAAACAAGGAGCCGATGGTCTGAGAATTAATCCAGGTAATATTGGGTCAAAAGACAGAATAAAGAAGATCGTAGATGTTGCTTCCGAAAGAAAAATTCCAATAAGAATAGGCGTAAATTCAGGTTCTCTTGAAAAGGATTTGCTTTTAAAATATGGAAAACCATCCCCCGAAGCTTTAGTAGAAAGTGCACTGCGCCATGTGGAAATCCTCGAAGACATGAATTTTTTCGATATAGTTATTTCAATTAAATCTTCCGATGTACTGACAACGGTGGATTCTTACAGGTTGCTGGCTGACAAGGTGGCTTACCCTTTTCATCTTGGAATAACCGAAGCTGGAACCGTCTTTTCCGGAACCATTAAATCATCGATAGGCCTTGGAATATTGCTTTATTTGGGAATAGGAGATACTATAAGGGTTTCCTTGACCGGAGACCCTTTGGATGAAGTCAAAGTTGGGTATGAAATTCTAAAAAGTTTAAAACTAAAAAAAGATGGAGTCGATCTTATTTCCTGCCCCACCTGTGGGCGGTGCGAAATCAATCTCATTAATATAGCGCGTGAAGTTGAAAAAAGATTGAAAGATATAAGAAAACCGTTAAAAGTTGCCGTAATGGGCTGTGCCGTAAACGGGCCGGGAGAGGCCAGAGAAGCGGATGTCGGCTTGGCCGGTGGCAAGAATAAGGTGGCAATTTTTAAAAAGGGCGAGATTATAAAATCTGTCCCCGAAGAGAGAGCAGTCGAAGAACTGATGGAGGAAATACGAAAAATGATCATTTAATGTTAAATTTGACAAAGCAAAATAATTCTGGTAAAATATGCGTAAATTCTTCATATAATAATAAATATATATTAATGGATCATGATGGAGAATAGTAAAAAGCATTTTTGATGTAAAGAGAGCAGTTCTCATGGGCTGAAAAGGCTGCCATCAAAGGCTTTTGAACCCAACTCCTGAATCTGCAGTAATGCCGGCTATCCCGTTATGTGTTAAGAGTATTTCACCAAGTAGGGTGGTACCGCGATAAACCTTCGCCCCTTCGATGCGAGGGTTTTTTTGATATTATCTATGTAAATTATTTTCTTTTTGAAAGGAGAAATGTTATGGAAAATGAGTTTGTAAAAGAGATAACATCAAAATCTAAAGATTTCTCCCAGTGGTATGTAGATGTCATATTAAAAGCGGAACTTGCCGATTATTCTCCTGTAAGAGGTTGTATGGTAATAAGACCTTATGGTTATGCGGTATGGGAAAATATGCAGAGGCTTCTGGACGGGCGGTTTAAAGCAACGGGGCATAAAAACGCTTATTTTCCACTTTTTATTCCGGAGTCACTGCTAAAAAAAGAAGCCGAACATGTGGAAGGGTTTGCACCGGAGGTAGCATGGGTTACCCATGGGGGGCAGGAGGAGCTAGCCGAGCGCATTGCCGTCAGGCCTACATCAGAGACTATAATTTGCAGCATGTATTCTAAATGGATTAAATCATGGAGGGATTTGCCTGTACTCATTAACCAGTGGTGCAATGTAGTGCGCTGGGAAAAAAGTACCAAGCCTTTTTTGAGGACCGCTGAGTTTTTATGGCAGGAAGGACATACCGCCCATAGAACTGAAGAAGATGCTGAAGAGGAAACATTAAAAATGCTGGAAGTTTACCGTGATTTTGTAGAATCAGACCTGTCATTACCGGTTATAAAGGGAAGAAAGTCCGAAAATGAAAAGTTTGCCGGAGCTTTAAGAACATATACTATCGAAGCTATGATGAGCGACGGTAAGGCTTTACAAGCAGGCACATCCCATAATCTGGGTCAGCATTTTTCTAAGGTTTTTGACATAAAATTTCTGGATCAGGACGGTCAATTAAAAAATGTATGGCAGACATCCTGGGGTGTTTCTACCCGCTTGATTGGTGCCATAATTATGACTCATGGGGATGACAGAGGACTAAAGCTCCCGCCGAAGATAGCCCCTGTCCAGATAATTATAGTTCCGATATCAAGTCAAAAGAAAGAAACGGTATTGAACAAAGCCATGGAAATATATTCCAGGATAAAACAGACTTTCAGGGTGGAAATGGATGACAGGGATGAATATACTCCGGGTTGGAAGTTTAACGAATGGGAAATGAAAGGGGTACCGGTGCGCCTTGAAATAGGACCAAAAGATATAGAAAAACATCAGGTGATTCTTGTAAGAAGGGACACTGGTGAAAAAATAAGTGTCGATGAGTCGGAAATAGAATCAAAATTGGAATTGCTGCTGAATGAAATTCAGGTAAACATGTTCAGACAGGCAAAAAAGTTTATGGATGAAAACATCAGGGAAGTAGAGGATTTTGAAGAGTTTAAGAAAGTAATAGAAGAAAAAAGAGGCTTTATAAAAACTCATTGGTGTGAAAATGGAGAATGCGAAAAGAGCATTAAAGAGCTGACAGGGGCAACCATGCGTTGTATACCCTTTGAACAGGATGACGGTCCTGGCAAATGCATATACTGCGGAAAAGAAGCAAATAAAATTGTTTATTTTGCGAAATCCTATTAGAATGGGGTTGGGTTTATGTCGGTGGTCGCCATTATCCCGGCTTATAATGAGGGTAAAACTATCGGTGATGTATTAAAAGTTTTGATGCCGATGCAAATTATTGATGAAGTAATTGTGGTCAACGACGGGTCTAGTGATAATACTGCCGCGGTTGCAAGAAACTGCAAAGCAAGAGTCATTGACCTTCCTCAAAACAGCGGCAAGAGTATTGCAGTGCTAACAGGCGTGAAAAACACCAGAGCCGATATTATACTTATGCTGGATGCAGATCTGATCGGTTTAACGGAATTGCACGTTCGGAAACTTTTGGGGCCAGTTTGTTCCGGGAATGCAGACATGACCATCGGCATATTTAAAAATGGCAGGGGAGTTACCGATCTTGCCCAAAAGATAGCTCCTTTTCTTTCCGGCCAGAGAGCTTTAAAAAGAGATGTCTTTGATAAACTTGAAAAATATCCAGTTAAGGATTACGGCCTTGAAATAGCTCTAACCTTAATGGCGGAGAAAGAGAATATAAAGGTCAGGGAAGTGGAGCTGGAGAATTTAACCCATGTGATGAAAGAAGAAAAGCGTGGCTTAATTGCAGGATTCCTTTCACGGGTAAAAATGTACTGGGATATAATATTTTGCGTTATAAAATTCAGGCTAGAGGTGTTCTGAAATGCCTCTGAGTCAGATGGAATTGGCTATAAGGCTCCTCCTGTCTATTGTTTTCGGTGGCATTATTGGAATAGAAAGGGAAAGCGTCAACAGGCCTGCGGGTTTCAGAACCCATATACTGGTTTGTGTTGGGTCTACTTTAACCATGCTGGTCTCGTTGTATATTTTTGAACAATTTAATTCACGAACTTCTGTTGATCCTGCACGCATAGCAGCCCAGGTTGTGAGCGGCATAGGTTTTTTAGGTGCAGGTACCATTATAAGAGAAGGTGCTACAGTAAGAGGCTTGACTACAGCAGCCAGCTTATGGACGGTAGCATCGATTGGTCTTGCTATAGGTTGTGGATTTTATCTGGCAGCAATACTTGCTACTGCATTGACTTTTATAACATTGATTTCTTTTTCAAGAATAGAAAACTATATTATTCAAACAAGGTATTTACAGCGCATTTCCATTATTATTGATGATAAACCCGGTCAAATCGGCAAAATCGGGTCCGCTCTTGGAGAAATTCATGTAAATATCAGGAACATAAAAATGGAGAGTATGGACGGTAATAAATTGCTAGTTACCCTTATGGTGAGGGTGCCATCGGGTTTAAAAGTAAATGAAATAATCTCCAGACTACTGAAAATAGATGGAATTTATGATATAGAGAATGAACCTTGAGCTTAATGAGGGACCGATATGATAAATCTCAAAAAAATACTGGATAAGAACGATTTAATTGATTTTAATGAAGATGAACTTCAAACAATATCAAAGATTTCAGTGAAACAAGTATTGGTAAATCTTAAAGAACGAAAATTAGAAATTACTTTTGAGTCAGAAGGTGAGATGCCAGGCTTTTTATCCGACAGGATAAAAAGCCTTCTATATCAGAAAATACCCGGATGCAAATATATAAATGTAACCGGCAATTACAATATGTTTAAAAATGTTGATGCAGAAGAAGCTATAAAAAACAACTGGCAGAGTACTTTACAGCATGTTTTTTCCCATGCACCTTCTGCCCGGATCTGGCTTTTGAACGCTTCCTTTGTAGTGCAAAAAGGTCACCTTATTATTTATGTCGATAAAAGTGGCATAGAATTTCTGGAAAGAAAAAGATGTAACCTTATCATAGAAAAATTTCTAAGATCCAAAAATATAAAGGTGAAAGTTTCATTTGCGCAAAAAAATGATGAAGAAGATGAATATGACATTTATGAAGAAGATAGAGAAATAATCGAAACTCTGCTGAGTCAAAACATCAGCGGCCATTCAGAAAAATCCGATTACAACTGTGACTCCGGAATTATACTCGGAAAAACAATACCAGGGAATCCTGTTCCCATAAAAGATGCTTTAACGGAGAGCCAGGATATTACGGTGCAGGGAGAGATATTCAAAATCGAAAAGCGGGAGTTAAAGAATAAGAATATACTGATTACATTTGCACTGACGGACTATACTGGCTCCATACCAGTAAAGCTTTTTTTATCGGGCGAAAAAAAAGTAATAGAGGATAAAATAAAAAATGGTCTCTGGGTAAAGGCAAGGGGGAAAATAGAAAATAATAAGTATTCCCAGGAATTTGAATTGTTGCCATATGACATAAATCTGGCTTCAAAACCTGTAAGACAGGATTCATATCCGGAAAAGAGGGTAGAATTACACCTGCATACTCGTTACAGTGCTATGGATGCCATCTGTTCTCCAAAAGAGGTCATTAATCTAGTAAAAAGCTGGGGTCATAAGGCTGTGGCTTTTACCGACCATGGGGTAATACAGTCTTATCCGGAAATTTATGAAGATGCCCGCGGATCAGGTATCAAACCTATTTACGGTGTTGAAGCCTATGTCTTTGACGACGAGTTTCCTGTAATGGAAAACCCTCCGGATAGTGAGCTATCTGATGCAACTTTTGTAGTGGTAGATATTGAAACTACCGGTCTTTCCTTTGAAAGCGATGAAATTATAGAAATAGGCGCTGTAAAATTAAAAAATGGGGACATTATCGATAGATTCGCATCCTTTGTCAAACCTTCAAAGCCGCTTCCTGCAAGTATTATAAGTCTCACAGGTATAACCAATGAAATGGTAAGTTCTGCTCCACCTTTAAAAGAGGTTTTGGCCAGTTTTATCACTTTTTTAGGTGATGGTATTTTTGTAGCTCATAATGCCCAGTTTGATTCGGGTTTCATTAGAAGAGACTGCGAAAAGCTGGGACTTTCTTTTGATAATAAGATCCTCGATACATTGTCACTCTGTCAAATAATATACAAAGATTTAAAAAACCATCGCCTGGATACGGTGGCAAAAAAGCTGGATATAAAAATGGGAAATCATCACAGAGCTGTAGACGATGCCAATACCGCTGCTTTAATACTTAAAGAATTGCTAAATCACATTGAAAAGGCAGGGATAAAAAATATTTCCAATATAAATCGCATCTATAATTCCAACAATGGCATTGTTCATTTAAACTCTTATCATGCCACAATTCTTGTTAAAAACAGGATTGGCTTAAAAAATCTTTATAAACTTGTATCCAGGTCCCATCTGGATTATTTTTACAGACATCCCAGGATACCGAAATCTTTATTGAAGGAATTAAGAGAAGGGCTTATTCTTGGAACAGGGTGTCAGGCAGGGGAACTGTACCAGAGTTTACTACATTTTACCAGCCCAGATCATATAAAAAGAATTGTAGAGTTTTATGATTTTCTTGAGATTCAACCTTTGGAGAATAATGCTTTTTTGGTACATAACGGAATGGTCAGCAGCAGGGAAACCCTTGAAAGATTAAACATTCAAATCTATAGACTCGGAAAAGAATTTAACAAACCCGTAGTACTTACTGGTGATGTACACTTTTTGAATCCAGAGGACGAAATATATAGAAAAATCCTGTTAAAATCTCAGGGATACGAAGACGCCGAAAAAGATTCTTTCCTCTATCTAAAAACTACAGAGGATATGCTTAAGGAGTGCGAGTATCTGGGCAAAGAAGCTGCTTTTGAAGTGGTGGTTACAAATACCAATAGAATAGCCGATGAGATTGAAGATGACATTAAACCGGTACCGGACGAGTTATACCCTCCCAAAATTGAAGGAGCCGAACAGGAAATAATAAATATGACTTATAAACGGGCTAAAGAACTTTATGGAGAGAAGCTCCCTGATGTAGTGAAGAAACGGATTGAGAGGGAACTTGATTCCATTGTAAATCATGGTTATTCAGTAATATATTTGATTGCCCATAAACTTGTTAAAAAATCCCTGGAAGACGGTTATCTGGTTGGTTCTAGGGGATCGGTGGGTTCATCACTGGTAGCTACCATGTGCGATATAACCGAGGTCAATCCGCTGCCTCCCCATTATTTATGCCCGAAATGTAAAAAGGCCATTTTCATAGAAGAAAATGAAGGTATTGTAGGCCCGGATCTTCCTGATAAATCATGCCCTGTGTGTGGCAATGCCATGAAAAAGGAAGGCTTCAACATACCCTTTGAAGTTTTTATGGGCTTTGAGGGCGATAAAGTTCCTGATATAGATCTCAACTTTTCGGGAGAATACCAGGCCAGAGCCCATAAATTCACCGAAGAATTATTTGGGAAACGACATGTTTTCAGGGCTGGCACCATATCCACCATTGCGGAAAAAACAGCTTTCGGTTTTGTAAAATCTTATTTAGAAGAAAAGAAGATAAAAGTTCCGGCATCGGAAATTGAGCGGCTGGCTTCGGGTATTACTGGTGTCAAAAGGACCACGGGTCAACACCCCGGAGGCTTGATGGTAGTTCCGCAAGATATGGAGATATACGAATTTTCTCCGGTCCAATACCCGGCTGATGATAAGGAGTCGGGAGTCATTACAACCCATTTCGATTATCATTCCATCAGCAGCAGGCTGTTGAAGCTTGATCTGCTCGGCCATGACGATCCGACCGTAATAAAACTGCTGGAAGAGGAAACCGGTATAAACGCAAGGGAAATACCCCTTGATGACAAAGACACAATGGAAATATTTTCATCATTAAAACCACTGAAATTGGAACCGGAATCCGTAGGTACCACCGTGGGCACCATCGGAGTTCCGGAGTTTGGGACCAGGTTTGTAAGGCAGATGCTGGAGGAAACAAGGCCTTCTACCTTCGCTGAGTTGGTAAGAATCAGCGGTCTTTCTCACGGCACCGATGTTTGGCTTAACAATGCCCAGGATTTGATAAAAAGCAAAACTGCAACACTAAAGGATGTTATAGCAACAAGAGACGACATAATGATATATCTTCTGGATCATGGCATCGAACCTAAAATTGCTTTTACTATAATGGAGAATGTACGAAAGGGCAAAGGATTAAAACCCGAGTTTGAAGAAATTCTGACAAGAAATAAGAGTGTGGCCCCGTGGTTTATAGAATCGTGTAAAAAAATAAAATATCTTTTTCCAAAAGCACATGCTGTAGCTTATGTCATCATGGCTTTCAGGATAGCTTATTTTAAGGTGCATTATCCTGAAGCTTTTTATGCCACATATTTTACGGTGAGAGCCGATGATTTCGATGCCGAACTGATCCTGCAGGGGCCCCAGAAGATCAGAGAAACCATTTTGGAAATTGAAAAAAAAGAGAAAGAAGCGAGCGCCAAGGAAAAAAATCTGCTCACCATTCTTGAAGTGGCCAATGAAATGTACATGAGGGGAATACAATTCGTGCCAATTGATCTGTATAAGTCCGATGTAAAAAGGTTTAAAATAACAGAGAGCGGTATTTTACCTCCTCTGACTGCATTGCAGGGTCTAGGACTTGCTGCAGCCCAGAATATAGACGAGGAACGCGCAAAGGGAAGGTTTACTTCCATTGAGGATCTTCGCCAGAGGACAAAAATAACAAAAAATGTAATCCAGATTTTAAAACAGAATGGTATCATCGCCAATCTTCAGGAAACCAATCAATTGTGCCTTTTTTAGCTTTTAATGTTGCATTACAAAACTTACTATGCTATAATTTATAGAGTAATAGCAGGACATCATATAGAGTGGGTTATCTCCCACTCTTTAATATTATAAAATGTATGTATTATATATCTATTGTCCCATATGAAGGTGGTGATATCATGTTAAATGAAAGAGTCATGAAAATATTAGAGAAAATAGGTCGGGATGCTGTTGAAAAAAGAAATTTTGAACTGGTAGATGTTGAGTTTGTAAAAGAAGCGGGTCACTGGTATCTTAGGTATTACATTGATAAAGAAGGCGGAATCACCATAGATGATTGTCAATCGGTAAGCGAGGATGTAAGCAGGCAGTTGGATATTGTGGATCCCATACCTTACAGCTATATTCTCGAAGTATCTTCACCAGGTATAGAAAGGCCGCTTAAAAACGATAGGGATTTTTTAAAAGCAGTGGATTCCATGGTAGAGATAAAAACTTATGAACCTTTTGAAAATAAAAAGATATTCTGCGGTATTTTAAAAGATTATTCTAATGGAATCGTAACAATTGAAGATAAAAAGATTTATAAGATACCAAAAGTCAGCATAGCATCTGCTAAAATGAAATTTGAATGGAGCGGGGAGTGAAGGATGAATATTGAATTTATCGAAGCCATAGAACAATTGGAAAAGGAAAAGGGAATTTCAAAGGAGGTACTGCTCGAAGCCCTTGAAGCATCTCTCATCTCAGCTTACAAAAAGAACTACGGTTCGGCTCAAAACGTGGCTGTTAATATCGACAGGGACACCGGAGAGGTAAAAGTTTTTTCCAGAAAAACGGTCACCGATGAGGTGAAAGATCCCCTTCTCGAGATAGATTTGGAAGAGGCTTCTACTATATATCCGACAGCTAAGATCGGGGATGTAATATCTGTAGAGGTAACTCCAAAGAAATTTGGAAGGATAGCAGCACAAACCGCCAAGCAGGTCGTCATGCAGAGAATCAGAGAAGCCGAGCGGAATATTATTTATGAGGAATTTTCCGGCAGGGAGACCGATATAGTTACTGGAGTTGTTCAAAGGTTTGATAAGAAAAATATTATAATAGATCTAGGTAAAATAGAGGTAGTACTGCCTCCCAATGAACAGATTCCAACAGAAAACTATAAGCAGGGTGACAGAATCAAGGTTTATATTCTTGAAGTCAAAAAGACCACTAAAGGTCCTCAAATTACAGTTTCCAGATCTCATCCCGGCCTTGTTAAACGGCTGTTCGAACTGGAAGTGCCGGAAATTTTCGAAGGAGTCGTGGAGATTAAAGGTATAGCCAGGGAAGCAGGTTCACGCACCAAAATAGCAGTTTTCTCCAAGAATGAGAATGTTGACCCGGTAGGCTCATGTGTTGGTCCTAAGGGGGCGAGAGTTCAAGCTATAGTTGAAGAGCTAAAGGGAGAAAAAATAGATATAATAAAATGGGATAAAAACATTTCCACCTTTATTTCCAATTCATTAAGCCCTGCTAAGGTCCTGGAAGTGACTGTTGAGGAGAACAATAAGATTGCCCGTGTTACTGTGGCCGAGAATCAACTGTCCCTTGCAATAGGAAAAGAAGGACAGAATGCCCGGCTGGCTGCCAAACTTACCGGCTGGAAAATAGACATTAAAAGTAACAGTACAAGAGGGGATGAAAGTGCCTAAAAAAATTCCTCAGCGCATGTGTCTTGGATGCCGACAAATGAAACCTAAAAAAGAGTTAATTAGAATAGTGAGGACTGTCGATGGAAAAATAGAAGTAGACCCTACAGGTAAAAAGTCAGGCAGGGGAGCTTATTTTTGCAAAGACCCCAAATGCCTTGAAATCGCTCTTAAAGAGGAACGGTTGTCAAAAGCGCTGGACACTAGTGTTTCAAAGGAAACTATAAACCGGCTTAAGGAGGACTTAAACAATATATGAAACCTTCCGATGTTCTCTCCCTATTAGGCATTTCCCAAAAGGCAAGGAAGATTGTATCCGGTCAGGATAGTGTCGAAAGGGCGATTATTTCAAAACGGGTATTTTTAATAATTTTATCCGAAGACTCTTCGGATAATACAAAAAAAAGATTTTCTGCCATGGCGAGAAACAGGAACATACCAGTGATTGTTTGGGGAAATGCGCGCGATCTCGGGAAATCTATAGGAAAAGAGGAACGGAAGGTTCTGGGCTTAACAGACAGAGGTCTGGCATATGAAGTTTACAGACGTTTAAAATCTTTAACGGGGGTGGGGGATATTGAACAAACTGAGAGTATATGAACTTGCCAAACAATTAGGCGTTTCTAGTAAAAAACTAATTACAATTCTAGAAGAACTTGGTATTACAGTAAAAAATCACATGAGCACTCTAGAAGACGATACAGCGCAGCTGATAGTAGACATAATCAATGAAGAAAGCGGCAAGGGAAAGTCAAAAGCAAATAAAATAGAAGACGTTGCTACAAAAGAAAAGCCCATTAAAAAGGATGAAGAAGTTCAGGCACCAAAGAAAAAAGTCATTACTATTCCTGAGAGGATAAGTGTCAAGGAACTTGGACAGGCCATTGACATTGAACCGGTACAAATAATAAAAAAACTTATGGATTTCGGCTTGATGGTAAATATTAACGCTGAAATAGATTTTGAATCGGCAAAAAAGCTTGTTGAAGAATTCGGCTTTGAAGCAGAGCAGGAAAAAAAGCAATATATAGACGAACAACCAGAAGAAGATGAGGACACCGGAGATATAAGGCCGAGACCACCTGTAGTCACGGTTATGGGTCATGTAGACCATGGCAAAACTTCTCTTCTTGATGCCATAAGACAGACAAATGTTACCGCCCATGAAGCCGGTGGAATCACCCAGCATATCGGTGCATCTCAGGTTGAAGTAAATGGAAAAAGTATCGTATTTTTAGATACTCCAGGCCACGAAGCATTTACAGCCATGCGGGCACGGGGTGCAAAAGTAACTGATATAGCAATTCTGGTGGTGGCCGCCGACGATGGTGTCATGCCTCAGACGGTAGAGGCCATAAATCATGCAAAAGCGGCTGGTGTACCTATAATAGTTGCAGTAAATAAAATAGATAAGCCCAATGCCAACCCTGAAAGGGTAAAGCAGCAGCTGGCCGAGTATAACCTGATTCCCGAGGAATGGGGTGGAGATACAATATTCGTAAATGTATCGGCCAAGACAAAAACTGGCGTTGATCAACTTCTGGAAATGATATTGCTGGTAGCAGAAATGGCTGAACTAAAGGCTAATTATAGTTCAAGAGCAAAAGGTGTCATAATTGAGGCCAAATTAGACAAGGGGCGCGGACCGGTAGCTACAGTTCTGGTTCAAAAAGGGATATTAAAAGTGGGTAACAGCGTGGTAGCAGGCACTGCCTATGGAAAGATAAGAGCTTTGTTCGACTCCCGCGGTAAAAAGATAAAGTCAGCAGGTCCATCCATACCTGTGGAAGTCCTGGGATTGTCGGAAGTTCCTTACGCTGGCGATATCTTAAGAGTGGTGGACAATGAGAAGGAGGCAAAATCTATTGCCGAAAGCAGAAAGATAGTTCAAAAAGAGGCAGAGTACGTCACACCACAGAAAATTTCTCTCAATCAACTGTTTGAAAAGATGCAGAAGGGCGAAGTAAAGGAGTTAAATATAATACTAAAAGCGGATGTACAGGGTTCCATAGAAGCCTTAAAGCAAGCGCTGGAGAAGTGTTCTACCAGTGAAGTCCAGGTAAAAATAATACACGGCGGCGTCGGTGCCATAAATGAAAGTGACGTAATGCTGGCAGCAGCCTCCAACGCAATTATAATAGGTTTTAATGTAAGGCCGGATTCCAATGCAAAAAAGATTGCTGAGAAAGAACACATAGATATCAGGACTTACAGGATCATCTATGATGTGATAGATGATATACAGGCAGCCATGAAAGGCATGCTTGAACCGGAGTTCGAAGAAGTTGTCCTTGGAAGGGCTGAAGTGAGAGCGCTATTCAGAGTTCCCACTATAGGCGTTGTAGCCGGATGTTTTGTAACGGAAGGGAAGATATCGAGAAGTGCACACATAAGGGTCCTTCGCCAGGGGGTTGTGGTCCATGAAGGCAGAATTGCTTCCCTTAAACGTTTCAAAGATGATGTCAGAGAAGTGGTAAGCGGTTACGAGTGCGGTATAGGCCTTGAAAAATTCAATGACATAAAAGAGCAGGATGTGCTGGAAGCTTTTATCATGAAAGCAGTTGAAAGACAATAGTGTTTTGAGGAGGCTCAGAAGGTGGATTTTTCTCGCAGTGAACGGGTGGCGGAAGAGATAAAAAAAGCTGTCAGCCAGGTGATCAATAATGAAATAAAAGATCCGCGGGTTTCAGGACTTATCTCGGTGACCAGAGTCGAAATGACAAAAGATCTGCGGCACGCTAAAATATTTCTCAGTATTTACGGTGAAGATTCCGAAAAACAAAGAGTCTTCGAGGGTATAAAAAATGCTGAGAGCTTTATAAGGAAAGAGCTGGCTTCCAGGGTAAGAATGAAATTTATCCCCGAAATCTCTTTTAAAATGGATGAGTCTATAGAATATGGCATCCATATATATAAATTATTGGAAGAAGTCCAAAAGCAAGAAGACAATGGAGATGAGGACCGATAAAAATGGATTTTTCTGCTCTGAAGAAAATCATCGCAGGTTATAATACTTTTGTTGTGACATCACACATTATGCCCGATGGTGACAGTATCGGTTCAGTTCTTGCATTTACACTGGCACTTCAAAGGGTAGGCAAAAATGCAATCGCAGTGGTTAAAGATGATGTGCCCCGCAAGTACGCTTTTTTAGCGGGTGCAGATGATATAAAAAGAGATTTCGACGGAAAATGCGATGTGATCATATCTCTTGACTGTGGTGATGAAGAAAGATTGGGGTTTGAGAATAAATTAAAGACTTACGCGGGCATAGTTGTAAATATTGACCACCATAAAAGCAATTCACTTTTTGGAGACATCAATATTATCGAGAATCAGGCTTCCTCCGTGGGAGAGATAATATATCATATAATAAAGGATATGACAAGTATTGATTTGGATATTGCTCAATGTCTTTACACCTCTATTATTACGGATACCGGTTCCATCAGGTACTCCAATTCTACGCCATGCTGTGTTAGAATTCTTGCTGAGTTGATTGAAAAAGGTGTAAAACCCGATTTTATTAGCCGTCAGGTATTTGAAAGAAGGAGTATAGAATCGGTAAATTTAATTAAGCTATCCCTTGATACCCTGGAGTTATTTGATAATAACAGGATCGCCAGCATTTCTATAACAAAGGAAATTATGGAGAAATCAGGAGCAAAAGAAGAAGACACCGATGGGATAATTAATTATGCCAGAGAAATAGAAGGTGTTGAAGTTGCTATCTTGTTTAAAGAAAGAGGCGAAAAATTGGTAAAAGTTGGTTTTAGATCCAACGAATGGGTAGATGTCGGGAAAATAGCTGAAGATTTTGGTGGAGGTGGTCATCTGAGGGCATCGGGATGTACGTTAAAGATGCCTCTTGATGAAGCCCGGAGTCAGGTTTTAAATGTTGTAAAAAAATATTTGGCGGGGGAAGGGGCTTGGATGGAATAATAAATGTGCTAAAGCCACCCGGCATGACTTCACATGATGTGGTGGTTTTTTTGCGAAAACTTTTACAGACTAAGAAAATAGGTCACGGAGGGACTCTGGACCCTGCAGCTGCAGGGGTGCTGCCTCTATTTATCGGCAAAGCCACCAAAGCTATTGAATTTTTTAATGAAACCGACAAAGAGTACGTGGCTGAAATGGTACTGGGAATCACAACTGATACCGGCGACTCCGAAGGTAATATTTTAAGTAAACGGCGGGTAAACGTTGATACAGCCAGTATCAAACGCATTTTCACGGAGTTTGTTGGCAGGATAGAACAGATTCCGCCGATGTATTCTGCTGTACATTATAAAGGCCAAAAGCTGTATGAACTTGCCAGGCAGGGTCTAACGGTTGAGAGAAAACCCAGGACCGTCGAAATCAAGTCTCTTGAACTAATTTATTTTAAGGATTATATTGTAACCTTCAGGACTATCTGTTCAAAAGGCACGTATATAAGGGCCCTGTGTGAGGATATAGGTCGCCGGTTGGAGTGCGGTGCGTTTCTTTCATGTCTAGTTAGGACCCGAACGGGATCTTTTCATATAGATGATTCTTACACTTTGGAAGAAATCCATCGAAATATTTCCAACAATGAGGCACATAAAATGATAATTCCTGTTGACAAAGGAATGGCTCACCTGCCTGTCATCGAACTTCCGGCGATAGAAAAAAATGATTTTTATAAGGGCAAAATTTTATATATGGAAAACATGAACCGTGAGATTCGTGGCTTTGTAAGAGTTTATTCGGACGGTATTTTTGTAGGAGTAGCAGAGGTTGATACGCAGAATAAAAAATGCTACTTGCGCATTAAAAAAACATTTTTTTAGGATTGGGGAAACTATGAAAACATACCGAGAACTTTTGACTTTATCCAGCCCCACGGCTTGCGGCCTGGGGAATTTTGATGGCGTGCATCTTGGCCATCAAAAGCTGATAAAGGAATTATTAAAACAAGCGACGATTAGAAATCTTGAGTCCACTATACTAACCTTTGAACCGCATCCTTCGAAAATATTATACCCTGATAAGGCCGATCCTCTTATAATGACTCTTAAACAAAAAGAAAATGTAATAAAAACCTATGGCATTGATAACCTAGTTTTGATTCCGTTTACACGGGACTTTTCAAATATTGACTATGAAGATTTCATATACGATATTCTGATAAAAAAATGTCGGGCAAAAACAATTGTTGTGGGGTTCGACTATAGATTCGGAAAAAAGGGTGCAGGTAATGCTCGTATTTTAAAGGAGATATGTAGAAAAGAAGGAATCGACACAATAATAATACCTCCGGTTACTTATGAAGGGAAAATAGTAAGCAGCACCCTCATAAGATCTTTAATCAGAAATGGTAATGTGAAAAAGGCCAGGGAGTTTATGGCGAGGCCCTTTAGCATAGAAGGTATCGTGGTATATGGCGATGCATTGGGAAGAGAGCTGGGATTTCCCACTGCAAATGTGTCGTATTCACCCGATATAGTTCTACCTGCAAATGGAGTATATGCCGTTCTTGTCGCATGGCAGGGAAGGATACTCAAAGGTATAGCAAATATAGGCATCAAACCAACTTTTAATAAAAATCAAATAACATTAGAGGTACATATTTTTAATTTTAATGAACAGGTATATGGAGAGACGCTGGAAGTTATATTTGTTGAAAAAATACGCGATGAGATAAAGTTTGAAGGTGTTTCCAGATTAATAGATCAGATAAAAAAAGATGTTGCGATGGCGAAAAAAATTTTGAGTTGAATTACAGTAATTAAATTTACTTTTTATTTTAGATATGATAAAATCAATAATGATCATGAACCCTTGCCCGGTTCATCGAGTTCTCCGGCGATTTACTGAGCAATTGGGGATTTGGAAGAAAAAGGAGGTGACTGAAGGATGGCTTTAGTCAAGGAAGTTAAAAGGGCTATCATAGATAAGTTTAAGACCCATGAGAATGATACTGGTTCTCCGGAAGTACAGATTGCTATGTTGACAGAGAGGATTAATCAGTTAACAGAACATTTACAGCAGCATAAGAAGGATCATCATTCTAGAAGAGGTTTACTTCAGATGGTTGGCAAACGACGCTCGCTGCTAAACTATCTTAAAGATAGCGATATCGAGCGCTACAGAAAGCTGGTAGAAAAGCTGGAACTTAGAAAATAAAAGCGGGGTTATTCCCGCTTAAATTTATTTGCAGAAAAAAAGAAGGAAATAATAATCTTGATGTAGAATAAAACTTTTGTATTTTAGATAAAGGAGGAGTGAGTTCTTGGAACAATTTACAACAGAAGTAGCCGGCCGAAAGCTGACAGTTGAGACCGGCAAACTAGCCCAGCAGGCTAATGGCTCCGTTCTAATCAGGTATGGTGATACTGTAGTACTGGCAACAGCTACTGCTTCCAAAAAGCCCAGAGAAGGTGTGGATTTCCTGCCATTGACCGTAGATTATGAAGAAAGACTTTATGCGGTTGGAAAGATACCCGGAGGTTTTATAAAAAGGGAAGGAAAACCCAGTGAAAAAGCCATTCTATCCGCACGAGTTATAGACAGACCGTTGAGGCCGCTTTTCCCTAAAGGTTTCAGGAATGATGTGCAGATAATCGCAACAATTTTATCAGTAGATCAGGATAATACGCCGGACATACTGGCTATCAACGGTGCATCACTGGCCTTATGCATTTCGGATATACCTTTTGAAGGACCGGTAGGGGCAGTTTCCGTAGGTATGATCGATGGAAAATATGTGATAAATCCCACCGTTGCCCAATCGGAAAAAAGCCGTCTGAGGCTCATTGTTGCAGGAACAAAGGATGCGGTTCTCATGGTGGAAGCAGGAGCCGATGAAGTAACAGAAGAAGAAATGTTGAAAGCCATAATGTTCGGCCATGAGGAAATAAAGAAGATAGTAAAATTTCAGGAAGAAATAGTTGCTAAAATCGGAAAACCCAAGATGGAAATTTTAGTAGAGGAAATAGATGAAAATCTTATAAAAGATGTAAGGGAATTTGCCACACCAGAAATATTAAAAGCCATCAGAATTTACGACAAGCAGGAACGCGAGGCTTACATCGACAAGATAAACGAAGATACCCTTTTGCATTTCCAGGAAATTTACCCGGAAAAAGAAAAAGAGATTGCTGATGTTCTGTACGATATACTAAAAGAAGAAGTCAGAAAAATGATAACTTATGAAGGTATTAGGCCCGATGGTAGAACAAGCACTCAGATAAGACCCATATCTTGTGAAGTTGGAATCCTTCCCAGAACCCACGGTTCGGGACTTTTTACCCGGGGTCAAACTCAGGTGCTAACTGTAGCAACTCTTGGAGCACTGGGAGATGTACAGATACTCGATGGCCTGGGTATAGAAGAATCAAAACGGTACATGCACCACTATAATTTTCCACCTTACAGCACGGGGGAGACCAGAGTCCTCAGAGGTCCCGGCCGTAGGGAAATCGGTCATGGCGCACTGGCAGAAAGAGCGCTTGAACCCATGATTCCATCGGAAGAAGAGTTTCCGTATACCATAAGGCTGGTTTCCGAAGTGATGAGTTCCAATGGTTCCACTTCTATGGCCAGTGTTTGCGGTTCAACCCTGGCTTTGATGGATGCGGGTGTGCCTATAAAAGCACCTGTAGCCGGAGTTGCCATGGGCCTTATAAAACATGACGACAGAATAACCATTTTAACCGATATTCAGGGCATGGAAGATTTTCTTGGAGATATGGATTTCAAAGTTGCTGGTACCAAACAGGGAATTACGGCCATTCAAATGGATATAAAAATAAAAGGTATTGATGAAGAGATCCTGAAACAAGCGCTGCTGCAGGCACGGGAAGGTCGCCTTTTCATCATGGATAAGATGCTTGCCGTGATAAAAGAGCCAAGGAAAGAGCTTTCGCCTTATGCTCCCAGGATATATACGATGATGATCGATCCAGATAAGATCAGGGAAGTTATAGGCCCCGGCGGAAAGACAATAAATAAAATCATTGCAGAGACCGGTGCAAAAATTGATATAGAAGATGACGGAAGAATTTATATAGCCACACCGGATGAAGCTGCCGGTAAGAAAGCCGTAGATATTATTAATAAACTGGTCCAGGATGTAGAAGTAGGAAAAATATATATGGGTAAAATTCTAAGGATAACTAACTTTGGAGCTTTTGCAGAGATATTGCCGGGCAAGGAAGGTTTAATTCACATTTCCAAGCTTTCAAAAGAGCGGGTAAAACGAGTGGAAGATGTGGTGAAAGTAGGTGATGAAATTCTAGTGAAGGTAACAGATATTGACAAGCAGGGTCGAATAAACCTTTCCCACAAGGACGCGTTGAGTAATATTCAAACAAAGAATCATTCGGAAACATAAACCGAATTAAATCGGTTTATGTTTTTTATATCATAAATTCAGCCTGCAAAAATAAAATTTTATTAAGAAATAAAGAAGGCAGGCGAAGATTTATGATATTCTATACTTTTAAATTTTCTAAAAAGTATGCCGAGTTTTTTCTGATTTTCATTTTTGTTGTGGCTTGGGCTATGTTAAAAACATCAACCTTAAAGGACATAGAGACTTTTTCAAAAACCAAACCTATTTATGAGGGAAGAGGCGACAAAAAAATTATAGCCTTTACATGCAACGTAGCGTGGGGAAATGAATTCTTACCACCACTTTTGCGAGTATTTGAAGAAAAAAATGTTAAAATAACTTTTTTTATCGAAGGGCGCTGGGCTGAAAAAAATCCCGAATTATTGCGACTAATTGATGGAAAGGGACACGAAATAGGCAATCACGGATACAGTCACGCTCACCATGCCAAGTTATCTCTTGAACAGAATATAAATGAAATAAAAGATGCTGAAAGCATAATTGAGAAAATTACAGGCAAAAAACCGTTGTTGTTCGCACCGCCATATGGTGAGTTCTCCGATCTCACCATAAAGGCTGCCGAATCTTTGAATTACAGGGTTATAATGTGGTCTATCGATACAATAGATTGGAAGAAGCCCGGGGTAGATTATATTGTAAATAAAGTATTGAAAAAAGCTGGCAATGGCAAGATAGTTTTAATGCATCCCACAGAAGATACAGTCAAAGCTATGCCAGTAATTATCGAAAATTTACAAAAACAAGGGTATAAGATAACTACTATCACTGATTTATTATCCGGAGAGTAATTTTAAGTTGAAATAATGCTTTATTTCATGTATACTTTACTTGAAACAATATGAAATTAGAAAGGTACTGTACATGTCAAATCTCACATCATGGGTCGATGTTGATCTAGATGCATTATCCAATAATGTCAAAATAATAAAGGATTTCATAGGTAAAACAAAAATGCTAGCGGTTGTTAAAGCCGATGCTTATGGTCACGGTATTGTCCCTGTCGCATTTACTGCAATTGAGAGCGGTGCCGATTATATCGGGGTTTCGAACATAGATGAAGGTATACTTTTAAGGAAGAATGGTATCGAGGCTCCAATTTTAGTTTTTAACACTATACTGCCAGAACAGGCGGAAAAGATTCTTCAATTTGATCTTACCGCCACTGTTTGTTCCCTTGATGTGGTACAAGCTCTTCACGAAGAGGCTAAACGATTAAATATAAGGGCAAGGATCCATATAAAAGTGGATACGGGATTGGGTAGGTTTGGAATCTTACCCGAGCACGCGCCGGAATTTATTAGGATAATATCTACAGATTTTAAATCTGTAGATATAGAGGGGATATATACTCATTTCTCGGCAGCTTCTTCTGAATCTATTACAAGGATGCAATTCAATAAATTTCAGTCAGTAACAAAAGCGATTCAGGAGTCAGGCTTCAATATACCTCTAAGTCATGCGTGCAATAGCATCGCTACAGTGAAATATCCAGAAATGCACCTTGATATGGTGCGCACAGGCAATTTGATGTATGGTCTTTCCCCTGCAGGCAATCTGAATATAAAAAAAGTTGCAGGAGTTTTTTCCAGGATTATATTCATAAAAAATCTACCAAAAGGTCATAACATCGGTTATGGCAATAAGTACACAACAAAAAGACCTACGACGGTGGCGGTAATACCTTTTTTGGATATTATGATGGTCTTGAACTTCAGGTGTCCCAACCCAGCGGTGTGATGGAGATATTTAGGAATTTTCTAAAACAGTTGTTGCTTGGCTGTGGAATAATAGTCCCTAATGGAAAGGTAAAGATCAGGGGCAGAACCTTTAATATTATAGGTAAAATCAGCATGCAAAATTGTATGATTGATGTGACAGATTTGAAGGATGACATATTAATAGGAGAACAGGTTGAACTGAACACCCGCAAGGTTAATCTTTGCTTTAACCTGCCAAGGGTATATCATAAAGATAAAGATGTTTTTATAGATTTCAGGCAGCCGACGGTTAATTTCGATACGGTAAATCATTATTATTACGAGAGAGGGAGCGAACGGTTCATTGGATGAAATACAGGTAGCAATTGCCAGGGTTGAAGGAGCAGAGGATATTCCTCTTCCGAAATACATGACTCACCAGGCTGCAGGAATGGATCTTGCGGCTAATATTTTTGAAGAGGTTTATATTGACCCCGGGGAATATAAAATAATTCCGTGCGGTATAAGAATTGAACTTCCTCCCGGATATGAAGCACAGGTTAGGCCACGAAGCGGACTGGCGGCTAAATATGGTATAACTCTATTAAACAGTCCGGGAACTATTGACTCCGATTACCGGGGAGAAATAAAGGTAATACTTATAAATTTAGGGAAACAAAGATTCGTATTAAAGAGAGGTGACAGGATAGCTCAACTGGTCATATCCGGTGTGGTAAGGGCCCATCTTTATGAAAAAGATAAATTGGATGAAACGATGCGGGGAGACGGAGGATTAGGACACACCGGTGTATAGTTTGCATTTTATTACCTCTCGCTTCATAAAATATAAAAAAATACTAAAGAGCTTTCGTTTAAAGTAATAGACGGAATTTGCTTTTTAAAAGGCATAAGGAAGGTTTGAATTTAAGGCGTCTTGTTTCCTATGCATTGAAGAGAGGGAGGTAATAAAAATGAGATTGAGCGAATTGAGCGGAAAAGAAATAGTGAATCTTTATGACGGAGCACGCATGGGAATTATAGGGAACTCTGACCTGGTTATTGATGAAAATACCGGAAAAATTATTTATTTATTGATACCCGGCAGAAAATCTCAGTTCTTTCTTTTAGGTGAAAAAAATTTTACGGAGGTTTCATGGGATTCTATCAGAAAAATAGGGCCAGATATAGTAATTCTAGAAATGGATAGCCAGAGTTCAAGGAAAACGTGGAAGCTTTGAATGCAAGAATGATTGTTTTACGTTGGAGGTGCTTTTTTATTGTCAAAAAACGGTCAAAAGCTTCAAATAATACCCCTCGGCGGTATGGGGGAAATAGGCAAAAACATGACTGTGATTCAATATGATAAAGATATAATAATTGTAGATTGCGGATTGATGTTTCCGGAAGAAGAGATGCTGGGAATCGATGTGGTAATACCCGATATCAGTTATCTTATTGAAAACCGGGAAAATATTAAGGGTATAGTTATAACTCACGGCCATGAAGACCATATAGGAGCGCTCCCCTATGTGCTTCAGCAGATCAACGTTCCATTATACGGAACTAAATTGACGCTTGGTCTGGTGGATGGCAAATTGAAGGAGACAAAATTTAAAAAGAGTGTCCCCATGAACATAGTGAAGCCGCCGGCAACTGTCCAAATAGGATGCTTTAGTGTTGATTTTATAAGAGTAAACCACAGCATACCGGATTCCGTAGGGCTTGCAATTCATACTCCTGTTGGTATTATATGCCATACTGGGGATTTTAAACTGGATCAGACTCCTGTGGATGGCCGAATAGCAGATCTCCATAAGTTTGCGGAATTGGGGTCAAGGGGTGTGCTGGTGCTGTTATCGGACAGCACCAATGCCGAGCGTGAAGGCTATACCATGTCAGAAAAAGTTGTGGGTGCTACTATTGAAGAAATATTCCAGAAGGCAGCAGGGAGAATCATAGTAGCCACTTTTGCTTCCAATATCCACAGGATACAGCAAATTTTTGATTCTGCCTGCAAATTTAACAGGAAAGTGGCAGTAGTTGGCAGGAGCATGGTAAATGTCGTTAATATTGCCATTGACCTGGGATATCTTTCAATACCTAAGGGCCTTATGTTAGAGCTGGATGAAATTGCAAGGCTTCCTAAAGAACGGGTGGTCATAATAACTACCGGAAGTCAAGGTGAACCCATGTCCGCATTGACTCGAATGGCGATGTCGGAGCATAAAAAAGTAGAAATTGTCCCGGGAGACACCGTGTTGATTTCGGCCACTCCCATCCCGGGAAATGAAAAATTTGTGTCCAGGACCATCGACCATCTTTTTAAACAGGGGGCAAATGTCATATATGAGGCCATTTCTGGAGTTCATGTTTCCGGCCATGCCAGTCAGGAAGAGTTAAAATTGATGCTCAACCTCATAAGGCCGAAGTTTTTTGTTCCTGTACACGGAGAATACAGGCATCTTATCCATCATGCCCAGTTGGCAAGGCAAGTTGGAATTCCGGAAGAGAATATTTTTATCGCAGAAAACGGAAGAATACTGGAATTTACGCAGGATTCCGGAAGAATGGCGGGAAAAGTAACCGCCGGCAAGGTCCTGGTGGATGGTCTGGGAGTCGGAGATGTGGGCAATATAGTGTTGAGAGACCGCAAGCAACTTTCACAAGATGGAATCTTAATCGTGGTGGTAACCATAGATAAAGAGACTGCCGATGTAGTAGCCGGCCCTGACATTATTTCACGAGGATTTGTGTATGTCAGAGAATCTGAAGAATTAATGGAACAAGCCCGGGATAAAGTTAAACAAGCCCTGAAGAAATGCCAGGATGAAGATATAAGCGAGTGGTCCACCATCAAATCGCAAGTAAGAGATACGTTGGGCAAATATCTATTTGAACAAACAAGAAGAAGACCAATGATATTGCCTATTATTATGGAAGTATGACAATAGATGTCATACTTTTTTTGTATATTTCGCTTAAAACTTCAAAGAATATAAAATAAGACTGCAGGCAATATTACCATCAAAGATGCTTTTACGACGTTTATTACTACTTTATGTTTGCTCCCGCTTAAGAAAGGATGAATAATTAAGAGAATGATTTCGTATAAAAGCACATTCAATGCTTCAAATGAAACTCAAACACCACCGCAAATTCCGGTGCCGCCTTCAATTGAAAAAAACGCCCCGCCGGAATCTTTAAATACTATTCAACAGTTGGGCCAGATAGAAATGCCCAAATCGGAAAGCAATATTCACTGTATAACTATAGTCGGACAAATTGAAGGGCATATAGTTTTACCTCCACAAAATAAAACAACAAAATATGAACATATAATCCCTCAACTGGTGGCAATCGAACAGAATCCAAAAGTAGAAGGATTGCTTATCATACTAAATACGGTAGGCGGAGATGTGGAGGCAGGTCTGGCCATAGCGGAAATGATTGTAAGCATGACAAAGCCCACCGTTTCACTGGTGCTGGGAGGAGGCCACAGCATAGGAGTACCTATTGCTGTAGCCGGCGATTATTCTTTTATAGCCGAGACAGCTACCATGACCATCCATCCCATAAGGCTTACAGGGCTTGTGATAGGAGTCCCGCAGACCTATGAGTATCTGGATAAAATGCAGGATAGAGTCATAAAATTTGTAGTGGAACACTCAAAAATCGATGAATCTACATTTAGGGAACTAATGTTCAGTACGGGCAAGCTCGCCCGGGATATAGGTACGATTCTGGTGGGAACCGATGCTGTGGAATGCGGTCTTATCGATGAAGTTGGAGGTATAGGCAAGGCAGTAAATAAACTTGAAGAGTTAATAAAAGAAAAAAAACAGAGAGGGTAAAAAATGATATTATATACAGCCATGCCTTTGGAATTGGTTTTAGAAGGAATCGACAGGACGTACAATTATAAAGAAATAGATATAAATGACATTAAATTAGTAATAGAACCCATCGACATAAACCATGGTAAGATAGTGAGGTTAATTAGCACCAACCCTCAGGACTATTTAAACGGAGAACTTTCACCGGGTAAGATTATAGAATTTAAGATACATCAGGCTTAAAAGCCTGTTTTTTGTTTATTAAAAAGGATTTTTTAAAAAAGTGGAGAATTAAAAAATAGAGGTGTTATTTTATGGGGAAAATGTTACAAAATATTAAAAATGAGATCAAATGGGAAATATTCGGACTACTGCTGATTGCAGCGGGCATAATTGGAATTTTTTCCATATATACGGATGCGGTAGGTATTCTGGGGATTTTACTGAGCAGATACCTGCAGGGGTTTTCAGGAAGTGCCGCAATCATTATTCCTATTTCAATAGTTTTGTGGGGTCTTTATTGCCTATATCGGAGAAAGAATCCTGAATTCACCTCCAGATTGATGGGATTGTTTATTATCATGCTCATGCTTGTCTGGATGATTCATATAAAACAGCATATTTCAATGGAAGGAATGAGTTTTATTGCCCGCCTAAACAAAAGCGCCGATCTTGGTATCAAAGGTATCGGGGGAGGAATACTGGGCGAGATGGGCCTTTCCTTTTTGTTCGGCATTTTTGGACAAACAGGTTCGTATATATTGATGGGTACTTTTTGCCTCATAGGCTTTATTTTAACTACAGGAAGTTCAATATCCGCTTTCATGAATAATATAAGAAAAAAAATATATGTTAAAAACATTAACATTATTACTCAGGAGGAAAAAGATGATAGAATAAAAGTCGTAAATATGTCGGGAACAAATATTAAAAAAACTAAATTAAATACAACTCCGACAAAATCTCAAGAAAGAGTTGAAGAATCACCAGCTTCAACCGTTACCGTTGATGAACCGATAATAATAAACAATGCTGATACAAAAGATATAAACTATACCCTTCCACCGATCTCATTGCTTAAAAAAAATTCTTCAAGGCAGAGCTCCTTTAGCGAAAAAGAACTATTAAACAATGCTCAGCTACTGGAAAAAACTCTTGAAAGCTTTGGAGTCCAGGCAAAAGTTGTGCAGGTAAGTTGTGGTCCAACAATTACCAGATTTGAAATTCAGCCCTCGCCGGGAGTTAAGGTAAGCAGAATAGTCAGTCTTGCCGACGATATCGCTTTGAGTCTTGCATCCCCGGATGTGAGAATAGAAGCCCCCATTCCCGGAAAGGCCGCCATTGGTATCGAAGTTCCGAATAAGCAGGTTTCAAGCGTGCTTTTGAGAGATGTCATTGAAACTCAAGAATTCAAGACATCTTCGAAACTCACCATTGCCCTGGGAAAGGACATCGGGGGCAATCCAGTGGTGGCAGATCTTGCTGAAATGCCCCATCTTCTTATTGCAGGAGCAACGGGGTCCGGTAAAAGTGTATGTATTAATACAATTATTTGCAGCATATTGTGCAAAGCTTTCCCGAATGAGGTAAAATTTCTGATGATTGATCCCAAAGTTGTGGAGCTGACCGTATATAACGATATCCCCCATCTGCTCACACCGGTAGTTACCGATGCCAAAAAAGCTGCCGCTGCTTTAAACTGGATTGTAATGGAGATGGAAAAAAGGTATCAGACCTTTGCAAAAGAAGGTGTACGTGATATAACAAGATACAATGAGCTCAATCCGGATAACCCTCTTTCAAAAGTACTGGTAATAATAGACGAGCTGGCAGACCTAATGATGGTATCTCCAAGAGAAGTAGAAGATAGCATATGCAGGCTTGCCCAGATGGCAAGAGCCGCAGGCATCCACCTGGTAGTTGCTACCCAAAGGCCTTCCGTCGATATCATCACCGGCCTGATAAAAGCCAACATACCATCCCGGATTTCCTTCGCGGTTTCATCCCAGGTCGACTCCAGAACCATCCTTGATGTTTCTGGAGCTGAAAAATTGCTGGGTAAAGGAGATATGCTGTATTTCCCTGTGGGTGCCTCAAAGCCTACCAGGATTCAGGGAGCCTATGTTTCCGAGGAAGAGGTGGAAAAACTTGTAGAGTATGTAAAAAAACAAAAGCAGCCGGCATATGAGAAATCGTTATCCGATTTCAAAGAAATAGAAACCGAGAAAAGAGAAGAGGAAACCGATGAACTTTTTAAAGAAGCCCTCAGCCTCGTTATAGACAGCGGGCAGGCTTCTATATCGATGTTGCAGCGCAGGCTGCACATAGGGTATTCCAGGGCAGCCAGGCTGATCGACCAAATGGAACAAAGAGGATTTGTGGGCGGATTTGAAGGAACAAAACCCAGAGAGATCTTGATAACAAAAGAACAATTTGAGAGATATTTCAACACCTGAAGATAGTGGATGGTCGAAAAATATCTAAAAAATGTTATTTTTGCTATTACCTGGGAAATATAAAATAGAAATATATAACCGAAGGAGGTGTAAAAATGGACCGCGATGTTCAGGAAATAAGCGATGTTAAAGAGTTAGGGAAATTTTTGAGAAATGCTCGAGAAGAGAAAGGCATACAATTGGAAATCATCCAAAAAGATACAAAAATCAGGTTGAAGTATTTGCAGGCTATTGAAAATGGTGATTTTTTTACAATTCCGGGCGGTGACGTATATATTAAGGGATTTTTGAAAAACTATGCCGAAGCTGTGGGCCTAGAGCCCACAACAATACTTCAGCAATACAAAAAGATTAGTGAAAAAGCCTGTGAAACCCGTGAAGAAAATATTATTTCAACAAATGAGTCCTCAAGTAATGAAAAAGTAAATACACTGATAAATTTTAAAATATTGAGCGCATCAATACTCATTATAGTATTTGGGATTTTATTATTTTATGGGGTAAAGTTTATTTATAATAAACCTGACGGACATATAGATGCTGATGTGAACAGCCAGATAGCGTCACCTGCTCAAAGTACCGACATATCACCACAAATAAATACCCCGGAAGATAATTCAGATCAGACAAATAAAAAAACGGTAGAACTGGTGGAAGATACACCCGAAAAGACGGTATATGCTGTTTGGGATAAAATAATAGAGGTTAATCTTGAAATAACCCGGGACAGATGCTGGATATCGGTAAAAAAAGATGGTGAGGCTGCCTATGAAGGTACATTAAAGGCTGGAGATATAAAAAACTGGACTGCCAATGAAGAGTTGGTTATAAGAGTAGGCAATCCACCGGTGACAAAATTAAAAATCAACGGGCATGATTTTGGATTAATGAGTGGAAAAACCAGAAATATATTTTTTAAGAGGGGAGATTGAAGTCTCTCCTTTTGATTTACAACACAAATAAAATATTGTATACTGAAAAAGCAAAAAATAATGTGGAGGATGAATGTGACTATTAAGATAGGTTTAATTTCTCTAGGATGCGATAAAAATCTCGTGGATTCCGAATACATGCTGGGGATACTTAAAAAAAAGGGTTATATTATTACAAATGATGAAAAGCAGGCTGATGTAATAATCATAAACACCTGTGGATTCATTGAATCTGCAAAGCAGGAATCCATCGACACTATTCTTGAAATGGCAGAATTTAAAAAGTATGGAAATTGCAAGCTTCTCATCGCCACAGGATGCCTTGCCCAGAGGTATAGTAATGAGCTTCTTTCGGAAATCCCAGAATTGGATGCGGTGTTAGGTACAGGAGATTTTTATAGGATTGATGAAATAATTCAGCGGAAAGAATCGATCAGAGTAAACATTACTAAAAATAAAAGTTTTTTAGATTACGATTATGAAAACAGGTTTACAGTTCATCCCTATCTAGCTTTTGTAAAGATTGCAGAAGGTTGTAACAATTGCTGTTCATATTGTGCAATACCACAAATAAAAGGAGCTTATAAGAGCAGAAAACTCAATTCTATAAAAAAAGAAGTGGAGATCCTGGTGTCTCGGGGAATCAAGGAAATAAATCTGGTAGCTCAGGATACGTCCAATTACGGGGAAGATATATACGGGAAACCTTCCCTGCCCGTGCTGTTAAAAGAATTGGAAAAAATTGAAGGTGACTTCTGGATTAGGATATTATACGCATATCCCGACAATATTGATGATGAATTGCTGAATATCATAAAAAACAGTTCAAAAGTAGTAAAATATCTGGATATACCTTTACAGCATATAAATGATCGCATACTGAAGCTCATGAACAGGCGTATGGACAGTCGTTTAATAAAAGAACTCATTGAAAAAATCAGGATGAACATACCTGATATAACACTCAGAACTACTTTTATTGTGGGGTTCCCTACTGAAACCGACGATGAATTTGAAGAGCTATTGGAGTTTATGCGAGCGTATAAGTTCGATAGAGTGGGAGCATTTCAATACTCCATGGAGGAAGGGACTTTTGCATATACCCTGAGACCGCAAATACCGCAACAAATTAAAAGAGAAAGGTACAAAAAATTGATGCTTATGCAAAAGTCAATATCCAGAAGAAAAAATCTCGAACTAAAGGGAAAAATTTTACATGTCCTGGCGGAGAGTTATGATCCGGCAAGAAAAATAGCAACAGGTCGATCCCAGAAGGATGCACCTTTTGTAGATGGTACGGTAAAATTCAAATGTAACAAATGCAACCCGGGACAATTTTATAAAGTGAGGATAACAAAAGCTCTGGATTATGACCTCCTGGGCGAAATAGAACACATGGAAAATACTTGAAGGCATGTAAGTTTTGCCTTTTTCTTTTTTGGGACAAACCCGCCTTAAATATGCTATAATTATATTATGTAAACAGAAGGGGTGGAGGGTATTTGGATCTCGATAAGTCAAAGATTATGCGTATTGCTGCAGTAGCATCGATCACACTGGTTTTAATGCTTGCCGGCCAGTGGATATATACAAAATATACCATAGAAAAATCGCTGGTAAGCATTATATCCCAGGAACCCTGGATTGAAAAAGCGGATGTAAAAAGTGACAGGGGAAAAGTGAATGTCTTTGTTAAGTTTAAGGATATTGATGATTTTGAAAAAGCCTATAACGATATATATGACACGGTAAATTACAGCTTAAAAGGTAAACCCTTTTCAATAATAATTACCAATCAGCCGGACAGTACCATAAAAGAAGCCTGGGAGAACTACATTCAATTTATAATACATGAAGCCATCCAGACGGGCAATTATTCCGCCATGAAACTCAAGCTTGATGAAATAGAATTAGAAAAAAATGTTGAAATAAAAACTTTTATAAACCAGAAAAATGTATATATAAAAATAAAACATGAAAATTATTATTCTTATTATGTAATACAAAGGATTTAGGGATAGAGGAGAGGATAGACGGTGTTGATGGAAATAGGCATGGGTATTGCTGCAGGTTTTGTAATATATCTACTAATAAATGGTATTAATGTTTTACCTTTGATAATAATGATAGTTTTTGCTTATTTTTTGTATAACTTCCTGGATAAAAACAATTTTATAAAATATAATTCAAAAGTCCTGGTGGGTGAAGACAATATAACCTTTGATCAAATAGGTGGCCAGGATGTAGCAAAAAATGAACTTATAGAGGCCCTGGATTTTATAAGAAACTATGAAGAAGTAAAAAAAATGGGAATTAGACCTCTGAGAGGAATACTGCTGACAGGGGCTCCCGGCACGGGCAAAACTCTTATGGCCAAAGCTGCCACATCGTATATAGATTCGGTTTTTGTGTCTGCATCGGGAAGTGAATTTATAGAAATGTATGCAGGAGTTGGAGCACAGCGGGTTAGACAGTTGTTTGAAAGTGCCAGAAACCTGGCACGAAAGATGTCAAAGAAGCATGGAGTCGTGTTTATTGATGAGATTGAAGTCATTGCAGGAACCAGAGGCAAGCACACCAGTCACATGGAATATGACCAAACTTTAAACCAATTGCTGGTAGAAATGGACGGCATATCATCCAATGAAGATGTAAATATACTTGTTATCGCAGCCACAAACCGGCCGGATATACTGGATCCCGCCATACTCAGACCGGGAAGGTTTGATAGGATTGTAAAGGTAGATCTTCCGGATAAAGATGGAAGGTTGGAAATCTTAAAACTGCACACAAAAGACAAGCCCCTGGCCGACGATGTAGACTTGGAACAGATCGCAAAAGAAACTTTTGGCTTTTCCGGCGCCCACTTGGAAAGTCTCTGCAACGAAGCTGCGATACTGGCCATGAGGGCAAGAGATGATAAAATACGTCAAACTCATTTTATTGAAGCCATAGATAAAGTTATTATGGGTGAAAAACTTAGCAAAAAACCTACTGCGGACGAAAGAAAACGTATTGCGGTCCATGAATGCGGTCATGCCATCGTAAGCGAACGGTTCAACCCCAACTCTGTTTCCACAATTACAATAACTTCCAGAGGACAAGCATTGGGTTACATGAGGCAAAAATCCGAAGACGACATTTATTTATATACAAGGCAGTATCTTGAATCTCAGATTTCAGTAGCGCTGGCAGGTGCAGCGGCAGAAGAAATCGTGTTTGGAAATAGCAGCACGGGGGCGGCCAACGATTTTGAACAGGCTGTGAGCATAGCTAAAAGGATGATTTTTTCAGGCATGTCCGAACTGGGAGTGGTGGACAAGGATACGATCCCTCCGGAAGAATTGCACAAAGAAATTAGTTATATTATAACAAATCTGAAAAATAATGTATTAACTTTATTGAAAGAAAATGTAGATGTTTTACAAAAGGCATCGGAATATCTAATAGAAAACGAAAAAATAGACGGCGATACCTTCAGAGATTATTTAAAAGATTTCAGGGCAGCATGAGCATTTTTAAAAAGTTTTTTTAAAAATAAAGGGATATAAGAAAAAATCACGAATTATGTATATAAAAATTCTTTGAAGGTGATAGTATGAAAGCTGAAACTATAGCTGTAGGTTCAGAATTACTTTTAGGGCAGATTGCAAATACCAATGCCCAGATAATTTCGAGAGCATTGCAGGAAATAGGGATTGATGTTTATTATCATACCTGCGTGGGAGACAATGAAGAAAGGATAAAACAGGTGTTTAAAATAGCTTTGGACCGCTCTGATATCATAATATTTACGGGCGGTCTGGGCCCTACTTTAGATGACCTCACAAAAGAAACCGTATCTTCATTTTTAAACCTGCCTCTTAAACTTGATGAGCCTTCGCTGGAAAGGATCGAAGATTTCTTTAAAAAAAGAGGCCGAACCATGACACAGAATAACTATAAACAAGCTTTGATTCCCGAAGGTTCATCGGCTATTTTAAACAAAAAAGGAACTGCCCCCGGAATTCTGCTTAAATATGGAGAAAAAATAATAATCATGCTGCCGGGACCTCCCTTTGAAATGGAACCAATGCTCGTAGAATCGGTAATTCCCTATCTTTCAAGACTAAGTCAAAAGACTATTTTCTCCAGGGTTTTAAAGTTTTATGGAATTGGAGAATCACTTCTGGAAGAAGAAATCAAGGATTTGCTTGTGAACCAGTCAAACCCGACTATAGCACCTCTCGCCAAAATGGGTGAAGTGACACTCAGGATTACAGCTAAAGCCGAAAATATGGAAGACGCCAAAGATTTGATAAGGCCGGTAGAGGAAGAAATAGTAAAAAGAGTGGGTCAGTACCTTTACGGCTTTGATGATGAGAAAGTTGAAGAAATAGTTGCCAGATTACTACTTGCCAGCAAAAAAAGTATCGCAATTGCGGAATCATGTACGGGCGGCCTGATGGCCCATAAGCTTACGAATATCCCGGGTATATCCGAAGTCTTTGAAAGGGGCGTAGTTTCTTACAGTAACAGGGCCAAGCAGGAACTGCTTAACGTTAAAGAAGAAACTCTGAAAAAATACGGTGCTGTAAGTGAACAGACCGCCAGGGAAATGGCTCAGGGAATAAGAGTTACTGCCAATACCGATATAGGGGTATCTATAACCGGTATAGCAGGACCTACAGGTGGATCGCCTGAAAAGCCGGTAGGATTGGTCTTTATAGGTTACGCAGATTCAAAAAATGTTATCGTTGAAAAACATCTGTTTACAGGAGACAGGACAGATGTAAAACAGCGTTCGGTAGATGCAGCACTACATATGGTAAGGAGAATGCTCAAAGATACAGGTGATTGAATGAATCTTAAAAAAGCCTTAAAAATCACGTGTGCTGCAATAGGCTCTCTGTTTTTCATACATCTTTTTGACAGCTTGACTGTAAATGCAAGTGGCATGGAGTTTATTATAAATCTAAAACTTTCATTAAAAGGTTTTACTTCCATTGTGTTGCCACCCCTGGGTGTGCTAAGAGCGGCCACTCATAACGCACCTGTCCAGATAAGTGTAGTTTTACAGAGTATAAATCTGGATTTTATAAAATCGATACTGGATGTGGCGCAGGATAAAATAGAACTAATTCTAATGTTTAAAAATCAACTCAAGCACATTTTATTTTTTCTGACGGCGAAGACAATTCTGCTCGGCCTTCTTGGGTCCGCTCTTGGTGGATTTATTTTAAAACTTAAAAAAAAGGAATTTTTTCTGTGTTTGCTTACAGGCTTTTTGATAACAATAATGCTGCTAATACCGTTATTTGCAACTTACGACATGGACGCTTTTAATACACCCGAGTATTCGGGGACTTTAAAAGCAGCACCATGGATTATTGGTCTTTTAAACAAGGGAATTTCTCAAATAAATGAATTAGGCCAGCAGATCAAAAACATGTCCGACAGTATATCAACCGTTTTTTCAAAAATGGACGATATAGATCCTGTAGATGGAAGCGATAAAATTGTCAGAGTTCTGCATGTCAGTGATATTCATAATAATCCAGTAGCTTACGATTTGATGGAACAGGTGGTTAAAAATTTCAAGGTTGATTTTATAATTGACACCGGCGATATTACCGATTACGGCACCCCGCTGGAAGATATGGTAATAAAAAATTTGGCAAAGCTATCGGTTAAGTACATTTATGTCTCGGGGAACCATGATTCACAAAATGTCATCGACATGTTGAAAAAAATAAAAAACGTGGTCCTTCTCGACGGTAAAATGATTAATATAGACGGCATAAATGTGCTGGGATTTTCCGATCCTGCTTCTAAAAACGCAGATATAAAGCCTCCCGATGAAATGAAGATTATGGAGCAAAGTTTAAAAATCAGTGAATGGCTTGATATTTCTGAAAGTGCGCCGGATATCCTGGCAGTTCATAATCCTAAAATTACTGACAATTTGATAGGGCGTATTCCCGTCATATTGAACGGACACAAACACAGATTAAATATATTCCAGAAACAGGAAAGCATTGTCATAAATGCCGGTACCACAGGAGCCGCCGGCATAAGGGGATTGCAGACAAAAAGTGATGTCCCCTATTCTGCCGTGCTGCTTTATTTTAAAAAGCCCGGGGATAATTACCAAAGAACAGCCCTTGTGGCTGCAGATATAATAAAAATCTCCAACCTGAAAGCAGGATTCCAGGTGGAAAGATTATTCTTCAATCAGGGAGGGCATACCCATTGAATAGCTTGAGATGCTTCATATCCATCGAGCTCGATCCCAGTGTAAAAAAAGATGTTGAGAACTTTATAAAAAAATTACTTCCAAATGATTATTTCAGAAACGTAAAATGGGTAAAACCGGACAATATGCACATTACCATTGCGTTTTTAGGCGAAACCCCACTGGACAGCTTAACGCAAATATCCCGGGTAATAGAAAATACATCAAATAAATACGATCCTTTTCCTATTAATTTGAGAGGCAGCGGTTTTTTTCCAGATAAGGGGGAACCGAGAATTTTTTGGATTGGTATTGAAAAAACGCCTCTTTTATATGCTATTAAAAAAGATATTGATGCAGGTCTAAATAAACTAGATATAAATTTCGATAGGAAACCATTTTCTCCGCATCTTACTCTGGGAAGGTTTAAGTTCGTTCCTAACTTAAAACAGAGTATCAACCTAATTGACTTGCCGGATTTTAAAGCTTCTTTTATGGCAGAAAAAATATCCCTTGTGAAAAGTCAGCTTTTTAACGATGGTCCTGTTTATACCGATATATTTTCATGCTCTCTAAAAAAATCTGTTTGACTCCATTAAACATTCCAATTATAATTAGAAAAGAACGATTGTTTGGAGGTGGACAAAAATGATTGAAAAACAAAAAGCTCTGGAAATGGCCTTATCCCAGATTGAAAGACAGTTTGGCAAGGGATCTATTATGAAACTGGGCGAAGCTCAAGCCCGATTCAACGTGGAAGTGATTCCTACCGGAGCTTTGCCGCTGGATATTGCACTGGGAGTTGGAGGAGTGCCAAGGGGAAGGATTGTGGAGATATTCGGTCCGGAATCTTCGGGGAAAACTACGGTGGCTTTACATATTGTGGCTGAAGCCCAAAAAGCTGGTGGGAATGCAGCATTTATCGATGCGGAACATGCTCTCGATCCGGTTTATGCAAAAAAGTTGGGCGTCGATACGGATAATTTACTAATCTCTCAACCCGATACCGGTGAACAGGCCCTTGAAATAGCCGAAGCCTTAGTCAGAAGCGGGGCGGTGGACGTAATCGTGGTGGATTCGGTAGCAGCGCTGGTCCCGAAAGCTGAACTGGAAGGCGAAATGGGCGATGCCCATGTGGGCTTGCAGGCAAGGCTGATGTCCCAAGCTTTAAGAAAACTGGCAGGTGCTATCAGTAAATCCAAAACTGTTGCTATATTTATAAATCAATTAAGGGAAAAAGTAGGGGTAATGTTCGGCAATCCAGAAACAACTCCCGGAGGAAGGGCTTTGAAGTTTTACGCTTCTGTTCGGCTGGAGGTCCGAAAGAGCGAAACTATAAAACAAGGCGATGAGATGCTCGGCAGCAGGACTAAAGTGAAAGTTGTAAAAAACAAGGTGGCACCTCCTTTTAAACAGGCCGAGTTTGACATCATTTATGGAGAAGGAATATCAAAAGAAGGTTGTATACTGGATTTTGCCGCTGACGAAGGAATAATTCAAAAGAGCGGAGCATGGTATGCCTATGAAAAAGAGAGAATAGGTCAGGGTAGGGAAAATGCAAAACAGTATTTGAAAGAACACCCCGATGTATTAAATGCCATAGAATTAAGAGTTAAACAAAAATACAATTTAATAAAGACCGAACCTCAAAACCAAACATCCGAGGAAGAGGCATGATATGCGTTTTTTGTTTTTTACCGATACACATATAAAAGGAACTAATCCGCAAAATCGTAAGGATAATTTTCTCGAGACAGTACAAAAAAAAATAAAAGAAGTTCTGGATATTGCCGTTGAAGAGAAAGTGGATATCATATTGCACGGCGGGGATATATTTGACAGGCCCGATGTATCTCCTTCATTAGTAAGGGAATTTGTAGTTTTATTGAACAAATATTCCATACCGATATATGCAGTAGCAGGAAATCATGACATATATGGTCAAAACCCTATTACTGTAAACAGAACCATGCTGGGGTTGCTGGACGGCATGGGTATTATAAAATTGATTCAACCGGGCAAAAGAATTTTTTTTGAAGATGGTCCAAGGAAAATCCAACTAACAGGCCAGCATTATTATTATGGAATAGACGGTGAGAATAAAAGGCAGAATTATATGGTAGAAAAAAACCTTGATGCAAGCTTCGCAATACATATGGTTCATGGAATGCTTCTTGAAAAACCATTTTTTGAAGGTATGTCATATACACTTATAGAAGAAATAACGGATACACAGGCTGACATTACTTTAAGCGGCCATTATCATGCGGGATTTAATACAAAGATAATCGACGGCAAATATTTTATAAATCCAGGAAGCCTTGTCAGGATTAATAATAGCATCAACGAACTTTTGAGAATGCCAAAAATAATCATTATTGACATAAATGAGCATATAAGTATTAGCGAAAAATACTTGAATTGTGCACTGCCGGGCGAGGAGGTCCTCGACAGATCAAAAGTAGAGGCTTTAGCTTTTAGAGAAAAAAAACTGGCGGAATTTGTCCAGGGGATATATTCTACAGGTCAATACAATACCATAAATATAACCAGGATCATAGAAGAAATCTCGAGGCAACAAAATATCAGGGATGATGTGGTAAAAGAGGCTTTATACAGAATCGGAGCCGCTCAGGAGGCGTTATCTCAAAACGATAATGAGAATTACCCCGAGGTGAATTGAAATTGAGTTACATAAAAAGTATAAAACTTGTAAATTTTCAATCACACAAAAATACTGAAATCTTATTTGATAAAGGATTGACAGTAATACTGGGACCTACAGATCAGGGGAAAAGTGCTATAATACGCGCTTTAAAATGGGTTTTATATAATGAACCTCGGGGAACGGATTTTATAACCGTAGGCTGTAAGTACTGTAGCGTTACCCTGGAGATGAGCAATGGCACTGTAATTGTAAGGGAAAGAGATGGGAACAAAAACAGGTATATATTAAGAAAAGATGGTCAAGAACAGGTTTTTGAAGGCTTTGGAAACGGTGTCCCCTTTGAAATAACCCAGGCCCACGGCATACCGAAAATACGCATCGACAGAGATTCCTTAACAGCAGTAAATTTAGCTGAACAACTGGAAGCCCCTTTTCTCATTTCTGAAAGTGGGAGTACCAGAGCAAAAGCACTGGGGCAATTGATAGGAGTCCATATTATTGATGCGGCTCAGAGAAATACCATAAGAGATTTAATGGACGCAGAACAACGTAAAAAGTCATTAAACAAAGATATTTCCGATTTAACTGAGGAGCTGAAAAATTACCAGGACATTCCATTTCTTGAAAAAAGGAATGCTTCACTCAAAACTTTTTTAAATGAAATAAAACAGAAAAGAGTTTTATTAAACACATTTACAGAAATAAAACAAAGACTACTTCCTACTTCACATGGTATAGAAGAAGCCCGAGCTATTCTCAACAAAACAGCATACATTGCGGAAGTTGAATCAATATACTATAAAACTATCAATTATAGTGACAGGATTTCTAATTTAAAGGTTTTAAACAGGAGAATATGTGAAGCGGATAACCAGATTACTCACCTGAAGAGCATGTTGAAAAACACCGAAAGTGTTTCTGCGGCAGAAAAAATTTCTCAGAAGCTGGTGGAAATAAAAGAAAAGGTTTCAAGATATGAACAGATAAGCAAAAAGATGACCATAATTGATCAACAAATAGGAGAGCAACTCAGGCAACTTAGAAGTTTCGAGCATATCCAGGAAACAGAGGATCAAATGGACATTATTTACGAAAAAAATACTAAGCTTATATCACTTGGCAGCATAAGAAAACAATTAAACGATGCGGATAATTCCATAAAAAAAGGTGAGGCTTACTTGAAACAGATAACAGAAAGTTTAAATCTCATGACAAAACAATATGCTTATCTTCTAAAAAAAATATCCCGGTGCCCCACCTGTTTTAACCCCATCGATGATCGAACTGCTCAGAGAATAATAGTCGAAATGCTTGAGTTTTAAGAATAAAGGAGTGTAATTAATAGTCATGGATCCGGAAAAGGAAATCCAGGAGCTGAAGAACAAAATAGACAGGGCCAAGGCTCTGCGCTATAAAGCAGAAGCCCGCCTTGAAGAACTTCAGAAACAAAAACAACAGCTGTTAGATGAACTGGCTAAATTGAATGTAAAGCCTGAGGAACTGGATAAGGAAATAGATAATTTAAATAAAGAGCTGGGGGAATTAATCGAAAAAGCAAAAGAGCTTTTACCCAAAGATATTTAGAGGTGAAAAAATGCCTGATCAGTATGAAAAAACTATTGAAGAACTTAATAAAAACTATGAAGCATTAGTACTGGAATGTGCCATGAAAAAAAATATGAAACAAAAACTGGAAAAAGAATTGAATGACAAGATAGAAGAATTAAATAAAATTGAATCTTTGATTGACATACTGGAACAGGTGCGTATATTATTGCAGCGGGCTTCGGAATATGCCAGGGAGCAGATCAGACAGCAGATAGAGATGTTGGTAACCCATTGTCTGCAGTTTGTATTTGGACCCTACCTGGAATTTAAAATAGAGATAAATGAAATACGTGGCAAAGCCGATGCCGAGTTTTATGTAATATCAATTTTCGACAATATGAAAGTTAAAACAAAGCCTCAGGATGCCAGGGGCGGAGGAATAGTGGATGTAATAGCTCTGGCACTAAGGGTTGCTTTTATTCAGAGTAACAATTCCTACGGTGACGGACCGCTGATACTGGATGAACCCGCCAAGCATGTAAGCAGCGAATACATTGCTAATGTAGCACAGTTTCTAAAACAGATCAGCGAAGTGTTTCACAGACAAATAATAATGATAACTCATAATCAATATTTGAGTGAAATAGCAGACCTTGCGTACAGAGTAGAATTAAGGGAAGGTTCCAGTGTTGTCACAATATATAATCCATAATTTGTTTTTCTTGACATGATTATTAAAAAAGTATAAAATGATATCGATATGAATTTTTTCAAGGAGCAGATTAATGGATTCGGGGGTACGAACTTTAAATTAAATTAGAGTTTTCTCTATTTAATTCATTAAACCGAGTTCCCCTCGGTTTTTATTGTTTTATCAAGGAGGAGGTGAATAGGTATTAACCTTTTTAGCATTATCATAACCGTAATAACAGGACTGGTAACTTTGGCCGCCGGTTATTTAATCCGAAAATATATAGCCGAGGCCAAGATAAATTCCGCGGAAGAATCCGCAAAGAAGATATTAGATGAAGCAGAGAAAAAAGCCGAATCCATGAAAAGAGAAGCCCTGGTTGAGGCAAAAGAAGAAATCCTCAAGTTAAAAAACGAATCCGAAAAAGATCTCCGTGAAAGAAGAAACGAATTACAGCGAGCTGAAAGAAGACTGGTTCAGAAGGAAGAATCTCTGGACCGTAAAATGGAAGCAATTGAAAAAAAAGAAGAATTGATTTCCAGAAAAGAAGCTGAAATAAATCAGCTTCATGAAAAAGTCAATGAATTATATTCGCAGCAATTGGCTGAACTGCAGAGAATTTCGGGCATGACTACAGATGAAGCAAAAGAATATTTGCTCAGCAAGATAAAAGATGAAATTCGCCATGATGCTGCAATGATGATCAAGGAAATTGAAACCCAGGCAAAAGAAGAGGCCCAAAAAAGAGCAAGAGAAATAATTTCCTATGCCATTCAAAAATGCGCCGCAGATCAGGTGGCAGAAACTACCGTATCAGTGGTAACTCTGCCCAATGATGAAATGAAAGGTCGAATAATAGGTAGGGAAGGGCGTAACATAAGAGCATTAGAAACCTTGACCGGTATTGATTTAATAATAGATGATACTCCGGAAGCTGTTATTCTTTCAGGGTTTGATCCCATCAGGCGCCAGGTGGCCAAAATTGCCCTGGAAAAATTAATACTGGATGGCAGGATACATCCGGCAAGAATAGAGGAAATGGTTGAAAAGGCTCAAAAAGAAGTCGAAAACATCATAAGAGAAGATGGCGAAAAGGCAACCTTTGATACCGGAATCCATGGACTTCACAGCGACCTGATAAGATATCTTGGGAAACTTAAATTCAGGACTAGTTACGGACAGAATGTGCTACATCATTC
Organism: Thermoanaerobacterales bacterium; assembly: GCA_012840135.1. Taxonomy (GTDB): domain Bacteria; phylum Bacillota; class Thermosediminibacteria; order Thermosediminibacterales; family Tepidanaerobacteraceae; genus Biomaibacter. The sequence goes on along the minus strand of DUMA01000022.1, from coordinate 127,926 downwards.
TATAGAAGTTGCCCATTTAGCGGCTGCCATGGCTGCAGAGCTGGGTGTGGATGTCCAATTGACAAAGCGGGCAGGTTTGCTTCACGACATAGGTAAAAGCGTGGATCAGGATATTGAAGGGCCACATGCGCTGGTTGGTGCGGAGATTGCCAAAAAATACGGGGAATCCCCCGAGGTTATAAATGCCATCGCTGCCCATCACAATGATGTGGAACCTAATACCGTAGAAGCCATATTGGTACAGGCGGCTGATGCCATTTCCGCCGCAAGGCCGGGGGCCAGGCGCGAAACTCTTGAGGCTTATATTAAAAGGCTGGAAAAGTTAGAGGAAATAGCCAATTCTTTTGAAGGCGTGGAGAAATCCTATGCCATTCAAGCCGGAAGAGAGATAAGGATTATGGTAAAACCGGAAAGTGTCGATGATCTTGGAACTATAGAAATGGCTAGAAATATTGCAAAGAAAGTGGAAGAAGAACTGGAATATCCAGGTCAGATAAAAGTAAATGTTATAAGAGAAACCAGGGCCACGGAGTATGCTAAATAACTTTAAGATCAGGATTTAAATATTCTTATAAAGTGCGCAATTTGGCGCACTTTTTTTGCAAAAATAATTAGAGGAGCAGCATAAAATAGAAAATCGGGAGTTGAAAATGATGGTATTGATGATGATTGGAGATATCGTAGGAAGACCGGGAAGAACCATCCTGAGAGAAAAGCTTCCAATTTTGAAGAAGGAATACGGAGTGGATTTTGTCATAGCCAATGGCGAAAATGCGGCAGGTGGAAACGGTATTACGCAAAAAATAGCTCAGGAATTGTTTATAAGCGGCATTGATTTTCTTACAATGGGAAATCACATTTGGGATAATAAAGATGTTTTTAATTTCATTGAAGAAGAAAGCAGAATGATAAGGCCTGCCAATTATCCTCCGGGCACACCCGGAAGGGGTTATCAGATAGTAAAGACAGAAAGCGGAATAAGCATTGGAATAATTAACATCTCCGGCAGAACATTCATGAGCGCACTAGACTGCCCATTTCGGACTGCCGATTTAATATTAGATAAAATAAAAGATAATACCGATATTGTAATTGTTGATTTTCACGCGGAAGCCACTTCAGAAAAAATAGCCATGGGATGGTATCTTGACGGCCGTGTCACCCTTGTGGCGGGGACGCATACCCATGTTCAAACTGCCGACGAAAGGATTCTTCCCAACGGTACCGCCTATATAACCGATCTCGGCATGACGGGCCCCATAGATTCAATATTAGGTATTGAGAAAGAACCTGTCATTAAAAAGTTTATCAGTCATCTTCCTGCCCGATTTGAGGTGGCAAAGGGAGTTTCACAGATAAATGGGATAATCGTCGAAATAGATGAAAAAACCGGCAAAGCCAAAAATATATATCGCATGTACATTAAAGAAATTTAAAAAATTAATAAAAATTTTTTTTATAAAACAAGGACTTTTTATTAAAACATAGAATAAAATAATTATAAAGCAAATTATGCAGGGAGGAATCGGAAAAATGGAAGTGTTAAAAGTATCAGCCAAGTCTAATCCAAATTCAGTAGCAGGTGCGCTAGCCGGTGTTTTAAGAGAAAAGGGAGGAGCCGAAATACAGGCTATCGGCGCCGGAGCATTAAACCAGGCAGTTAAAGCTGTGGCTATTGCAAGGGGATTTGTAGCACCCAGTGGCGTAGATTTGATATGTATTCCTGCTTTTACAGATATAGAAATTGACGGTCAGGAAAGAACTGCCATGAAGTTGATTGTGGAACCCAGATAAATAAAATAAAAAAATGTGCGGATATTTTTATGAAAGCCTGTCAATATTATGAACAGGCTTTTTTAGATTTTTTATGCTTAATTTAATGGGAGGAAAAATAAAATTGAAGGTGGATTTACACATTCATACAACATTCTCAGATGGAAGACTTACGCCGGCGGAGGTAGTAAAAATATCCCATGAAATGGGATTAAGGGCAATAGCCATAACTGATCACGATACGGTAGAAGGGATCCCCTATGCTATAGAAGAATCTCGGAAATATAAGAACATAGAAGTGATTCCCGGTATAGAAATAAATACTTATTATAGCGATCAGGAAGTACATATCCTCGGGTATTTTATAGAATATAATAACGTTGAACTTAAGAAAAAACTGTCGGATCTTTTGCAAAAAAGAATAGAACGGACCCGAAAAATAACTGAAAAGTTAATACAACTTGGAATCAATATCACCTTCGAAGAAATCAAATCGAGAGCTCAGGGCCCATCCATAGGCAGGCCTCATGTAGCAAGGGCGTTGATAGATAAAGGATATGCTAATTCTATTGAAGATGCTTTTGATAAGTTTCTAAATCCCGGAAGGCCAGCATATGTCCCCAGATACAAAATAACTCCTTTCGATGCTGTGGATATAATAAAACTGAGCAATGGGATCCCGGTCCTCGCTCATCCGGGATTGCTGGGCAAAAAGCAGATTATAAATGAATTGATCGATTATGGCATTATGGGCATTGAAGTATACCATAAGGACCATAATATGGAACAGGTAAAATATTATATGAATATTGCTTCCGAAAAGAAACTGTTGATGACTGGCGGCTCCGACAGTCATGGGGAAACACCGCTCTTGCTCGGAACTCTGGATATCCCGCGGGAATTTGTATTGGAATTAAAATACGAAAAAAACAAATGTTGTATGTAGGACTCAATGTATACAATAAGCCAATTTTGTAATTGGCTTATTTTTTTTATATTTTTTTATCATTTTAGCAGGATTTTCACGTTATAAGTAGAATATAATAAATTGTAAAAAGGATTTAATGGTCCATAAAAGAGCCATTTTATCGGGGGCTGGTTTGATGATTCAATTTAAAGTGCAAAAAACTCCTCTATATTTACAGGTAAAACAGTACATTAAAAGAAATATTGATGAAAAAAAATGGACAATTGGACATAAGCTCCCAACGGAAAGAGAACTGGCAAAAATCCTTGATGTCAGTAGAAAAACTGTCAGTTTGGCATATAAAGAATTGGAAAGAGAAGGAATAATAACATCCCATCAGGGAAAGGGTACTTTTGTTACAGCTACAAATTCAGCAAAAAATGACTTTCAGATCGACAGACTTATAGAAAACATAGATTACTGTATTCAGACCTCAGTAAAAGCAGGTATTAAACCAGAAGAGTTTTTGGATTTGTGTAGAGCAAGAATAAATAGATATATTCAGGAATTAAAGAAGATAAAACTGGTTTTTATAGAATGCAACAAAGAACAGTTGGATTATTTTTGTAAAGAGCTCGAACTGGGAGCGGGAGTTGCTATTACCCCAATTTTGCTTCAGGATTTTAAAAAAAATATCGAAGAAATCAATAAAACTATTGAATCTCATGATTTCATAGTAACAACTTTTTTTCATGTAGATGAAGTTAAGGCATTAATTAAAGATAAAAATATAAAAATTCTGCCGGTGGCTTTAAGTCCTCAGCTGGAGAGCATAATAAAAATAGCCAGAATTAACAGAAGCAATCGTGTAGGTATTTTATCTATTTCACAAAATTTTGCTGAGAAGGTGAAAAATGCCATTTTTGAGGCAGGTCTCTGCTTCGATAATATTTCAATTGAAACATCCACTCATTCTGATGAAATAAAAGAATTTGTTCAAAATGTTGATGTAATTATAGTTTCTCCCGGCAGAAAAAAAGAAGTGATGCCATTTAAAGATGAAAAAGATATTATTGAGTTTATTTTTGTTCCCGATAAGGGATCAATTAATTTGCTTAAATCAGCAATATTGAATAATTGAATTGATAGGGGTGATATGGTGTCGGAAAAAAAATTCAAAATTAGTATCAACGATAGGACATGTAAAAGATGTGGTATTTGCATAGCCTTTTGTCCCAAAAAGGTTTTTTCATCAGAAAATGGAAAACCAGTAGTGGTAAATTTGGACGCATGTACAAAATGCAAGTTGTGTGAATTAAGATGTCCAGACTATGCCATCGTAGTAGGAGGTGAAGAAGATGAGCAGTAAAGCAAGGTTGATGCAGGGCAATGAAGCATGTGTGGAGGGAGCCATTGCTGCCGGTATGAGATTTTATGCCGGATATCCCATTACTCCTTCTACTGAAATCGCTGAACTTTCAGCAGAAATGTTGCCGAAAGTCGGCGGTAAATTTATACAGATGGAAGATGAGATTGCAAGCATGGGCGCAGTTATCGGAGCGTCTCTTACAGGTTTGAAAGCGATGACGGCTACCAGTGGTCCGGGTTTTTCACTTAAACAGGAAAACATAGGATTTGCTAGTCTTACAGAAGTGCCGTGCGTTATAGTGAATGTTCAGCGCGGTGGACCCAGCACCGGCTTGCCCACTTTGCCAGCCCAGGGGGATGTGATGCAGGCAAGGTGGGGGACTCACGGCGATCATCCTATAATAGTCCTTTCGCCTTCCTATGTAAAAGAGGTATACGAACTTACCATCAGGGCTTTTAATCTTTCTGAAAAATACAGAGTACCATGTATTCTCCTTATGGATGAAGTTGTGGCACACATGAGGGAAAAAGTTGAACTGCCCGATCCATCTACAATAAAAATAATAAATAGGAAAAAGCCGGATCCATCCATAGTAAATTATGAGCCTTATAGAGATTACGACGGCGACGGGATTCCGCCCATGGCCAGTTTCGGAGAGGGAATACCGTTTCATGTTACAGGACTCATTCATGATGTAACAGGTTTCCCTTCAACAAATGCTAAAGTTACAGAAGCACTTATTACACGACTTATGAAAAAAATTTATGACAATCTCGATGATATTGTGGATTATGAATGCATATCTGTGGAAGATGCTGAAACAGTAATAATTTCTTTCGGTTCTACCGCCCGTTCGGTGCTGAGAGCGGTACATCTTATGAGACAGGAAGGCCACAAAATCGGCATGATAAGGCTAAAAACTATATGGCCCTTTGCCTATAAAGCCATACAAAATTTATCATCGGCGGTAAAGAATTTAATTGTAGCAGAGATGAATTTTGGGCAGTTAGTAGAAACAGTCCGGGCATCTGCCGGGGGAAGATTCGAAGTATCGGGCTTAAATAAGTTTAATGGAGAATTAATAACTCCAGATGAAGTAATAGCTAAGGTAAAAGAGGTGATGGGCCGTGCGTAAAGAACTGGAAAAATATTTCAGGACAGAAAAATTACCGCATATATGGTGCCCGGGATGCAGCCACGGTATACTGACTGGTGCTGTTGTTCGAGCCATAGACAATCTGAAACTGGACCAGAAGAAAATATGTATAGTTTCTGGAATCGGATGTTCATCAAGGGCCCCTGGTTATCTGAACTTTTACACCCTGCATACCACACACGGTCGGGCACTGGCTTTTGCAACTGGCATAAAACTTGCAAATCCTGATTTAAAAGTAATAGTACTTACAGGGGATGGGGATTGTGCTGCCATCGGAGGAAATCATTTTATCCATGCTGCCCGAAGAAATATCGATATTACAACCATTGTGTTTAATAATAGCATTTACGGCATGACCAGTGGTCAGTATTCGCCCATGACTCCAAAAGGATCATATGCTACAACGGCGCCTTACGGTAATATAGATAGAAACTTCGACCTTTGCAAACTGGCTCAATCAGCAGGTGCAACCTATGTAGCCAGGGGCACAGTATATCACATTCCGCAGCTTATAAAAATAATTGAAAAGGCATTACAGCATAAAGGTTTCTCCCTGGTAGACGCAGTGAGCATATGTCCCACGTATTTCGGTAGAAAAAATAAAATGGGATCGCCCGTAAAGATGATGGAGTTTATAAGGGATGTATCGATTCCAATAAAATCCGCTGAGAAGCTTTCAAAAGAAGAACTGGCCGGCAAAATACTGATAGGCGAGTTTTATGAAGAACAAGCTCCGGAATACACTGAGGAATACGCCAAAGTTATAGAAAAGTCACAGGAGGGAGACTAAAGATGGGAGAGCGCATGGAAATACGTTTGAGTGGTTCCGGAGGGCAGGGTTTAATACTGGCTGGCATCATACTGGCGGAAGCAGCCATTCTGGACGGAAAAAATGCAGTCCAATCTCAATCGTATGGTCCCGAAGCCCGTGGAGGAGCCAGCAGAGCCGAAGTCATAATAAGTGAATCATCCATTGATTATCCAAAGGTTACAAAACCTGATATCCTTCTGGCTTTAACAGAAGAAGCATTGATGAAATACAAAGATAATTTAAAACCTGACGGAGTAATTATTATAGACTCCAGTATAAAAAAACCTGAATTACCTGTGAAAATAATCAGTTTGCCCATAATCGAAACAGCTCAAAACAGGACGGGTAAGGTTATAGTGGCAAATATTGTGGCGCTTGGTGCCCTCACTACTGCAACAAAGATCGTGTCAAAAGAATCCACCGAGAAAGCTGTCATGGACAGGGTTCCTAAAGGGACTGAAGAATTGAATAAAAAAGCATTGTACTCTGGTTTTGAACTTGGAGAATCCTTATAGATTAAAAAACTATAATTATGAAAGGGGGTCTGGTTTTATTTATTTCAAAAATATAGTTTAATCAAGGATACTAAAAAAATGGAGGGAGTTTAAGATGTCAGAAACATTGAATCCGTTTGAAATTGTTCAAAAGGAAATCAAATCTGCCTGTGAAAAACTCGGTCTGGATGATTCTGTTTATGAAGTTTTAAAAGAACCGGAAAAGGTTTTGACAGTATCCATACCGGTAAAGATGGATGATGGTACAACCAAAACTTTTATCGGTTTTCGCTCCCAGCACAGTACTGCCATCGGGCCCGCTAAAGGCGGCGTAAGATTCCATCCCAATGTTTCCCTGGATGAAGTAAAAGCCCTGTCAACATGGATGACCTTTAAATGCGCCGTCGTAGGTATTCCATATGGCGGTGGAAAAGGTGGAGTCATCTGCAATCCAAAGGAACTATCAAAAGGAGAACTGGAAAGACTGAGTCGCGGGTATTTCAAAGCCATAAGCCCTATAATCGGTCCCGAAAAAGATATACCGGCACCTGACGTATATACCAATGCACAGGTAATGGCCTGGTTCATGGACGAATATAGTACTTTAAGGGGATACAATACGCCAGGTGTAGTTACGGGCAAACCTATCATTATCGGTGGATCTCTTGGAAGAAATGAAGCTACAGCAAGGGGGGCCACTTTCACCATCAGAGAAGCGGCTAAAAATATCGGCCTTGACTTGACAAAAGCCACTGTTGCTATCCAAGGTTACGGCAACGCAGGAAGCATCGCTGCCAGGCTGTTGAGCGAACTTGGATGCAAGATCGTAGCGGTAAATGATTCCCAGGGTGGTGCATACAATCCTGAAGGTTTAGATCCCAAGGCCGTTCTCGAGTACAAGGAGAAAAACAAGACGGTTAAAGGCTTCCCGGGCAGCAAAGATATAAGTGGCGAAGAACTGCTGGAACTGGATGTTGATATTTTGGTACCGGCAGCTCTGGAAAATGTTATAACCAGCAAAAACGCAGCCAATATAAAGGCAAAAATAGTCGGAGAATGTGCCAATGGTCCCACAACTCCCGAAGCCGACAAAGTTCTCTATGAAAATAGTGTCCTGGTAATTCCTGACATCCTCTGCAATGCCGGAGGTGTTACAGTTTCATACTTTGAGTGGGTACAGAATCTGATGAACTTCTACTGGACCGAAGAAGAAGTAAACACTCGTCTTGAGCAAATAATGGTCAAGGCTTTCAATGAGGTATATAAGATGCACAACGATTACAAAGTCAATATGAGAGAAGCAGCTTATATGGTCTCCATTAAGAGAATAGCTGATGCAATGAAGGTTAGAGGCTGGATCTAAAAATAATAATCCCTCCCTGCGATTCAGGGAGGGATTTTCAAAATATTTTTGTAAGACATTTAAAGATTTATTGTTGCCTTTGGTTATAAAATATTATATTATATTCAATGAACCGCATAATATTACCAGGGAGGGTAATTAAAGTTATGGGTGATAAATATTCCCTTGAAAAATTAAAAGAAGAAAAGAAGAATTGGGAAGAAACAAAGCTGAATAAAGTATTAAGCAAACATCCCGAAAGGTATGAAAAATTTTATACAAATTCAAATATAGAAGTAGAACGTCTGTATACAGAATTAAATGTACAGGATATGGATTATCTAGAGGAGCTTGGTTTTCCCGGAGAATACCCTTATACCCGCGGGGTTCAACCAACCATGTATCGCGGAAGATTATGGACTATGAGGCAGTACGCTGGATTCGGCACTGCAGAAGAATCCAATCAGAGATATAAATTTCTTCTTTCCCAGGGTCAGACGGGCCTTTCAGTGGCTTTTGATTTACCCACCCAGATAGGTTATGATTCCGACCATCCCCTTTCTAAAGGTGAAGTGGGAAAAGTAGGTGTTGCTATAGACTCTTTAAAAGATATGGAGATATTGTTTGATGGCATCCCGCTGGATAAAGTGAGCACCTCCATGACTATAAATGCACCTGCCGCAATATTACTTTCCATGTATATAGCAGTGGCGGAAAAACAGGGTGTTTCACCGGATGAATTGTCGGGTACCATTCAGAATGATATTTTAAAAGAATATGTGGCAAGAGGAACTTATATTTTTCCTCCGGAACCATCCATGAGACTTATTACCAATATTTTTGAATTTTGTTCTAAAAACATGCCTAAGTGGAACACCATAAGTATTAGCGGTTATCATATCCGGGAAGCCGGAGCTACAGCCATACAGGAAGTGGCCTTTACTCTGGCTGACGGAATAGCATATGTAGAAGCTGCTATTAAAGCAGGTCTTTCTGTAGATGATTTTGCTCCAAGGCTTTCCTTCTTTTTCAATGCTCATAATGACCTTCTGGAAGAAGTGGCAAAATTTAGGGCGGCAAGAAGGCTCTGGGCAAAGATAATGAAAGAAAGGTTTAATGCAAAGGATCCAAGATCTATGATGTTGAGATTTCATACCCAGACGGGAGGCTCCACTCTTACAGCCCAGCAGCCGGACAACAACATCATAAGGGTCACCATACAGGCACTGGCGGCTGTTCTAGGAGGAACCCAATCCCTTCATACCAATTCAAGAGACGAGGCACTGGCACTTCCTTCCGAAGACTCGGTGAGAATTGCCCTGAGGACCCAACAGATAATAGCCTATGAGAGCGGGGTCACTGAAACCATTGACCCGCTGGCAGGTTCTTACTATGTGGAACATCTTACCAATACCATAGAACAAAAAGCCCGGGAATATATAGACAAGATCGACAAATTAGGCGGTGCGGCCAAGGCCATAGAAAAAGGATTCATGCAGCAGGAAATTCAGGACAGTGCTTATCGCTACCAGATGGAAGTGGAGTCCGGAAGGAGAATTGTGGTTGGGGTAAATAAATTTCAGATTGAGGAAGAACCCCCCAAAGGCCTGTTAAAAGTAGATCCAGAAGTCGGAATAATGCAGGAAAAGAAACTCAAAGAATTAAAATCTTCCAGAGACAATATTGCAGTCGGTCAAGCCCTAAAAGAACTGGAGCAGGTGGCAAAGACCGATGACAATTTAATGCCGGTTATTTTAAAATGTGTCAAATCTTATTGTACTCTCGGGGAGATCTGCGATATCCTCCGTAAGGTTTTCGGAGAATATAAAGCTTCTATTACAATATAGAAGGGGTGTTTAGATATGAGTTGCACCAAAACAATCAGAGTGCTTATTGCAAAACCGGGCCTTGACGGACATGACCGCGGGGCAAAAGTAATAGCCAGAGCCCTTAGAGATTCCGGCATGGAAGTAATTTACACGGGCTTGAGGCAAACTCCGGAACAAATAGTTGAGGCTGCCATACAGGAAGATGTGGATGTAATAGGTCTATCCATTCTTTCGGGAGCTCACAACTTCCTATTTCCAAGAGTCATAGAACTTTTAAAAGAAAAAAATGCTCAGGATATACTGGTCATCGGCGGTGGAGTGATACCTGATGAGGATATCCCCGGTCTTAAAGCAGCGGGAATAGCAGAAGTATTCACGCCAGGCACTCCTACTTCAAAGATAATAGATTTTATAAAATCTCACGTAAAATAAAAACCGAAAGGTGTTATTTTGAATGGATATAATACAATCGGTTCTAAACGGAGATAAAAGAAGCATTGCCAAGCTCATAACTTTAGTTGAAGAGAAATCCGATGATTTTATAAACATATTGAAGAAAATATACAAATATACGGGTAGAGCAATAACAATTGGAATTACAGGAGCGCCCGGTAGCGGAAAGAGCAGTTTGGTAAACAAGCTCACCAGGATTTTAAGGACTCAGAATAAAAAAGTTGGGATTATTGCAGTGGATCCCACCAGCCCCTTTACAGGTGGAGCTATTCTGGGCGATAGAATCCGCATGCAGGATCTTACGCTGGATGAAGGGGTTTTTATACGAAGCATGGGCACCCGAGGCGCTCTTGGGGGCCTTTCCAGGGCATGTTATGATGCTGTAAAAATTCTTGATGCTTCAGGTATGGACTATATAATAATCGAAACCGTAGGTGTGGGTCAGTCGGAGATCGATATAGTAAAGCTAGCTGATATTGTATTGCTGGTTATGGTGCCGGGAATGGGTGATGATGTCCAGGCTATAAAAGCAGGTATTATGGAAATAGGAGATATTTTTGTCGTCAATAAATCCGATAAAGATGGTGCCGACAGACTTGTTACGGAAATAGAGATGACCCTGGACTTAGGTTCCAGTAAAAATTCCTGGAAACCACCCGTTATAAAGACCATCGCAACAGAGAATTATGGTATTGTCGAACTTAGTGAAAATATTGAAAAGGTATTAAAACATATGATGCAGGACGACTTATTGAACGTTAAAAGAAAAAGTAGGATAAAACAGGAAATAATCAGTTTATTAACTGAAACTCTTATTGAAAATATTATTTTTAGATATTCCGAAAAAATTGATATGCTTATAGAAAAAGTTCTGGAAAGGCAAATAGATCCATACTCTGCCATGGAGATAATTATTTCAGATGTTAAATAAAAATTTCATGAGGAGGTTTTAACTTGAAAATGATAGAGAAGATAGACCACATAGGCATTGCCGTAAAGGATTTAAATGAAACTTTAAAGATTTATACTGAAATCCTTGGTTTAAAATCGGCCGGAGAGGAAACTGTGGCAGAACAGAAAGTAAGAGTTGCCTTTATCCCTGTAGGTGAAAGCGAGATTGAGCTTCTGGAGTCTACCGAGCCTGATGGAACCATAGCCAAATTCATCGAAAAAAATGGAGAAGGCATCCAGCATATTGCATTCAGGGTAGATAATATAGAGAAGACCCTCGAAGATTTAAAATCAAAGGGGGTAAGGCTTATTGATGAAAAACCAAGAAATGGTGCCGGAGGAGCAAAAATAGCCTTCATTCACCCTAAAGCCACTAAAGGGGTTTTGATAGAATTATGTGAAAGAACATAAAATGCATTAAAACACAAGGAGGGTATATACCTTGGAAACCATTGAACAAAAGCTAAAAATTCTAGAAGAAAAACGGAAGACTGTAGAACAGGGTGGAGGTGAAAAGCGCATAAAAAAACAGCATGAAAGCGGCAAACTCACCGCCCGGGAAAGAATTCAAAAACTCCTTGACGAAGAAAGCTTTGTGGAAATCGACGCCTTTGTGGAACACCGCTGCATCCAGTTTGACATGACAGAAACTAAAGCCCCCGGTGAAGGTGTAGTCACCGGCTACGGCACCATAAACGGCAGGCTGGTATTTGTGTTTGCCCAGGACTTTACTGTCATTGGCGGTTCCCTTGGAGAAATGCATGCGGCCAAGATAGTCAAAGTGATGGACATGGCCATGAAAATGGGAGCACCTTTGATAGGATTGAATGATTCCGGCGGTGCCAGAATACAGGAAGGAGTAGATGCGCTCAAAGGCTACGGAGAAATCTTTTACAGAAATACCCTTGCCTCAGGAGTAATACCTCAGATTTCAGTCATCCTTGGTCCCTGTGCCGGAGGCGCCGTATATTCACCTGCGCTCACTGACTTTATATTCATGGTATCAGGGACTAGCAAGATGTTTATAACAGGTCCCCAGGTAATAAAAGCCGTTACCGGAGAGGAAGTCAGCCCCGAAGACCTGGGCGGAGCCAGGGCCCACAACCAGAAAAGCGGTGTCGCCCATTTTATGAGCCAAAATGAAGAAGAGTGCTTCGACCAGATTAAAAAACTGCTATCATATATACCATCCAATAACCTGGAAGATGCACCATTTAAAGAAACGGAGGACAGCCCTGTAAAGATACTACCGGAACTTGACAATATAGTGCCCGTCGACCCAAACAAACCCTATGACATGAAAGAAATAATCAAAATGGTGGTGGATGAAGGCGATTTCTTCGAGGTGCAGGCCCTTTATGCCCAGAATATGATAACGGGATTTGCGAGACTATCCGGCCACAGCGTGGGAATTCTGGCTAACCAACCGCGGGTTCTGGCAGGATGCCTTGACATAAATGCCTCCGACAAAGCGGCAAGATTCATCCGCTTCTGTGATGCCTTTAATATCCCATTAATTACCTTTACAGATACACCCGGGTACTTACCAGGAGTAGCTCAGGAGCATGGAGGTATAATCCGCCATGGTGCAAAGCTCCTCTATGCATACTCCGAAGCTACCGTTCCGAAGATAACTGTCATCACCCGCAAAGCTTACGGGGGAGCATATATAGCCATGTGTTCGAGACATCTGGGAGCCGACCAGGTCTTTGCATGGCCCACAGCGGAAATAGCAGTAATGGGCCCGGAAGGAGCAGCAAATATCATATTTAAGAAAGAAATAGAAGAGTCCAATGATCCGGTGGCTGCAAGAAATGAAAAAATAGAAGAATACAGGGATAGATTTGCAAACCCCTATCAAGCAGCAGCAAGAGGATATGTGGATGATGTCATAGAACCTTCCACCACCAGAGTAAAACTCATATCCGCCCTTGAAATGCTGATGTCAAAACGTGAAACAAGACCGGCCAAAAAGCATGGCAACATTCCAGTGTAAAGAGGTGAACCAGATTGAATAGTATTGCACAGGACCTCATGGAATCACTAAAAACAGGATTACTGGGCATGGGGATAGTAATGATAGCCCTGTATCTTCTTTCATTAATCCTTGACCTGATGAGATATATATTCTATCCCCAGGCAAGACAGCTAAAAAAAAATGAAAAAAACGGTGAACCAGTAGAAGAAATAAAACAACAGGAACCACCCCATGAACAGGATAACCAGGAGCTGGTAGCAGTAATTACTGCAGCACTGAGTGAATACCTGCAAAAATCCGCAACACATATCAGAATAGGTTCCATACGCCAGATTCACAAAACTACTCCCGAATGGGGAAGGGCAGCAAGATACCAAAATGTATACAATAATCTTTAATCAATTTTAAAATATGCAGGAAAGCGAATATATTCCTTAATATAGGGCTTTCCGCAGCACGTTTCAAAAAAGCTACCGCTGTCAATTAAAATATAATAATGAAAGCTTTTTATGAAAGGAGATAAAAACTATGAAAAAATACAAAATCACCGTAAACGGTCAGACCTATGAAGTGGAAGTTGAAGAAATAGGGGGCGCCGTGCCGATCAAAGAAGAAACACCTGCACCCTCAACAGAAAAACCAAAAGAAGCGCCTAAACAGGAAACTCCAAAGCCAACGCCTGCTGCCGCACCGGCCCCCAAAAAAGCTGTACCTGCCGGTAAAGCAACAATCACTGCCCCAATGCCCGGAACCATACTTTCCGTAAAAGTAAAAGAAGGCTCAAAAGTATCAAAAGGCGATGTTCTCATGATATTGGAAGCCATGAAAATGGAAAACGAAATCCTTGCTCCCCAGGATGGAATTATATCTTCCATAGACGTATCCGAAGGAGCATCCGTAAATACCGGTGATTTACTGGCTACCATGGAATAAATAATTAAACGGGAGTGGAGAGCCTTGCTAGAGCAAATAATAAATTTCATTAAAACCACCGGATTTGTAAATATAACCATCCAACAATCAATAATGCTATTAATATCCTGTATCCTGCTTTACCTTGCCATAGTAAAGAAATATGAACCGCTGCTGCTTGTACCCATAAGCTTCGGCATGCTCCTGGCCAACATCCCTCTGGCCAATCTCATGCAAAAAGGAGGATTTCTGTACTGGATATACCAGGGTGTAGAACTTGATATTTACCCACCCCTCATCTTTCTGGGAGTAGGTGCCATGACCGATTTTGGCCCCCTTATCGCTTACCCCAAGAGCCTGCTACTGGGAGCTGCTGCCCAACTTGGCGTATTTACCACTTTCCTTGGAGCTACACTATTGGGCTTTAACTTCAAAGAGGCAGCATCCATAGGAATAATAGGCGGAGCCGACGGCCCTACCGCCATATTCCTTTCAAGCAAACTTGCCCCCCACCTGCTGGGAGCCATAGCCGTATCGGCATACTCATACATGGCCCTGGTACCCATAATTCAGCCTCCCATCATGCGCCTCTTAACCACCAAAAAAGAGCGCATGGTGACCATGGAACAATTAAGACCTGTTTCCAAAACCGAAAAGATAATATTCCCCATAATAGTTACAATTCTTGCCAGCTTCCTGGTTCCGCCGGCCACCGCACTGATAGGATGCCTCATGCTGGGAAATCTCTTTAGAGAATGCGGAGTCGTTGAGAGACTTTCAAAGACTGCCCAGAACGATCTTATCAACATCATCACCATATTCCTAGGCACCACCGTCGGGGCTACAGCCAGTGCCGAAAACTTCCTGAGAATACAAACCATTGAAATACTGCTCTTAGGTCTTGCGGCCTTTGCCATGGGGACGGCAGGCGGAGTACTTTTAGGAAAACTCATGTATGTATTATCCGGAGGGAAAGTAAACCCCTTGATAGGTTCTGCCGGTGTTTCAGCGGTACCTATGGCCGCTCGGGTTTCCCAGGTTGTAGCTCAGAAGGATAAGCCCGGCAACTTCATACTGATGCACGCCATGGGCCCCAATGTGGCAGGAGTTATAGGGACTGCTATAGTGGCAGGAGTATTGCTGTCGCTGTATGGTGGTTGATAAAAATTTAAGGACTTTTTACCTTGAATAAATATTTTATATACTTGATTAATTGTAATATAATTTCTATAAAATATTTTTAGAGAAAGGAGAATTGATGTTGCAAAAAAAGAAAGTTGGAATCACTGATACTATATTGAGAGATGCACATCAGTCCCTTATTGCAACCCGCATGAAAATCGATGAAATGCTGCCCATAGCAGAAAAATTGGATAAAGTTGGTTTTTACTCTCTGGAAATGTGGGGCGGCGCCACTTTTGACAGTTGCATCCGATTTTTAAACGAAGATCCATGGGAAAGGCTGAGGAAGCTTAAGGAAAAGATTAAAAACACCCCCCTTCAGATGTTATTAAGAGGCCAGAACCTGCTTGGGTACCATCATTACCCAGATGATGTGGTCGACCTGTTTGTAAAAAAATCCATAGAAAACGGAATTGACATCATAAGAATATTTGATGCGCTAAACGATGTCAGAAACATGGAGAAAGCCATAGAAGCTACAAAGAAATACAAAGGTCATGCTCAGGGCACGGTGGTTTATACTATAAGTCCTGTCCATAACAACGATTATTATGTATCCGTTGCAAAAAAACTTGTAGATATGGGGATAGATTCGCTGTGTATAAAAGATATGGCCGGCCTGCTTTCGCCTTTTGATGCTTATGAACTGGTTTCAAGACTTAAAAAGGAAATCAATGTGCCCATACAGCTTCACAGCCATTACACCAGCGGTATGGCTTCCATGACGTATTTAAAAGCTATAGAAGCCGGTGTGGATGTCATCGATACAGCCATGTCGCCTTTTGCCCTCGGGACCTCTCAACCACCTACCGAGACCATGGTGGCCGTTTTGAAAAATACTCCCTACGACACAAATCTTGATATGGGTCTTCTCTCAGAAATAGCAGACCACTTCAAGGAAGTCAGGACCCATTATAAGATTGACAGCATAATTACAATGGTGGATACGATGGTTCTAAACTATCAGATTCCAGGTGGAATGCTGTCAAACCTGACAAGCCAGCTGAAACAGCAAAATGCTCTGGACAAACTTCCCGATGTTTTAAAAGAGGTTCCCAAAGTCCGGGAAGACCTTGGATATCCTCCGCTTGTAACACCCACCAGCCAGATAGTAGGCACACAGGCAGTGGTCAATGTTATTACCGGCGAAAGGTATAAAATGGTTATAAATGAAGTAAAAAATTATGTCAGGGGACTTTACGGCAAACCCCCCGCACCTATATCTCCAGAAATAAAACAAAAAATAATCGGTGATGAAGAAGTCATAACCTGCCGTCCGGCCGACCTGCTGGAACCGGAACTTGAAAAAGATTTCAAAGAAATAGCCTATTATATAGAACAGGACGAAGATGTTTTAACATATGCTCTTTTCCCGCAAATTGCTATAAAATTTTTCCAGGAACGTCAGGCGGGCAAATATAAAATAGACAGCAACCTAACTTGCAAAGACAAATTCGATGTATATCCTTCTTAAATACCCTGAAAAGGGTATTTTTTGTTGTACTGGTGAAGATTACATAAAGGACTTTTTCATTTTAAGTTGAATTCTAATTATAAATTTCCTATAGGGATGTGTAATGATGAAAATTGAAGGTAAAAAAATAAATCTTAGAAATGTAAATGTTTCCGATTTTTCCAAAATAATACAGTGGCATCAGAATCAGTTACTTACATACCTGACCGGAAAAAAACTACCCAAAAATATTGAAGAATGCAACAAACGGTATTTGAAAAAAAGCCTTTTGCATCATATCCTGGCCATAGAAGATAAAAATGGCAATTTCTTAGGGGAAATCGAAATCAGACATATACGGTGGAAAGAAAAAATAGCGGAGCTTTTCATTTACATAGGTGAAGAAAATTTATGGGGGAAAGGCTATGGAACTGAGGCTTTGTCGGTTTTTATAGATTATATTTTTAACATTAAAGGATTTAAAACTATATACCTCAGGGTATATGAAAATAATAAAAGAGCCATAAAGTGTTATGAAAAATGTGGATTCAAGAAAAAAGGAATTCTCAGATTTAAAAACCAACATGATAATCTAATTCTTATGGAAACAACCGCTGATGCAATAAAAAAATAAAGAACACAGAGGCATTTTTTTAAAAGGTGCGGCTTATACATAGGAGTAGGATATATTATAAAGGGTGAGATTACATGTCAAAAAGGATGACCATGATCCTGGCAATCCTGCTCTTATGTTTTTCGTCGGTATTGATATATATTTTTTTTAAAACAATAGACTATGATTCAAAGATATTTCCAGGCATATATATAGCAGATTTTTATGTTGGAGAACTTTCAAAGGAGCAAGCTGAAATAAAGCTTGTGACAGCAGTCATGGAGCATATTAAGGATCCGATTATTCTTGTTTCTAAAAACAAAAAATGGCTATTTTATCCATCAGATTTTATTGAATTTGATTTTAAAGAAAGCATTGAAAGGGCTTTTATATCGGGAAGAAACAGATTTTTCCTGCATAATTATATTACAATGCTTCGATACAAAAAAAACCCCGTACATCTGCCGCTGGACGCGAAATTTAAAGAAGGTGCAACCAAAAGCTTTTTTAAAGAAATAGAGGAAAATGTTCATATAAAACCAAAAGATGCTTTTTTTAATATAAACGGCGATTCAGTCGATATTATAAGCGATATAGATGGCGAAGAACTTGATATAGATAATCTAAAAAAAAGCATTGTGGAAGCGTTATGGGAAAAGAATAAGATCGTGAACATCCCTGTAAAGTATATTCGTGCCCAGAAAACCCGGGAAGATCTGCTAAAAATGAATATTAAAGTTAAAATGGCAGAATATTCCACTAAATTTAACAAGACCCTCAAGGAAAGAACACAAAATATTCGCCTTGCGGCTGAAAAAATAAATGGTTATATAATAGCACCTGATGAAGTTTTTTCTTTTAACGATGCAGTGGGAGAACGCACCGGAGAAAAAGGCTACAAAGCAGCTCCCATTTTTTTCAGAAACGAAACGGTTCCGGGCATAGGCGGTGGAGTATGTCAGTTATCAAGTACTATATACAACGTGGCACTTATAGCCGATATGGGAATAATTGAAAGATCAAACCATTCCCTTCCTGTATCTTATGTGCCACTGGGGCGCGACGCTACCGTAAGTTATAACCAAATAGATTTGAAATTCAAAAACAATACCGGTAGCTATGTCTTGATTTATACTGAAGTTACTGATGACACCCTTACCGTGAAATTTTACGGTAACAAAAAAACCCAGCAAAATGTTAGGTTTATTTCAGAAGTTATAAGAAAAATACCGCCACCGTTTACCATAAAAAAAGATACTAATATGGAAAAGGGGAAAACCATGATTAAAGAAGGGAATCCGGGATATCAGGTGAGATTGTGGAAAATTTCAAGTGTCAATGGTAATGAAGAGAAAAAACTAATTTCTGTGGATAAATATAATCCGGTGCCATCAATTTTGTATGTAGGTGAAAAAGAGATGAAGGAAGGTATCCCAAATCCCGTTCCATCAAGTGAAACTGGCATGGACGAAATAATACAGAATACCACGTGAAAATATTGAAAAGGTATTAAAACATACATCGAATGAAACTTTTAACTTTATTTTCTACCCCTTTGTCAATGGGGTATTTTTTATTTGGCTTTAAGCAAGTTTATGTTATAATAAACAATAGGCAGAGGAGGAACACTATGGCGGATATAGAAAGTTTTTTAAAAGACCTAAAAATGTTGGAAATTCATTTGCCTTACAGTGTTAAGTTGATATTTGAACTTAAAAGCCGGTTTAATTTGAAACAGATTCACTTAAAGGAATTACTGGAAATAATAAGAGCGGACAATTCCGAAGCTGAAATCATGCGAGCGTTTATATATGAGAAGATAAAAGAGTATTTAAACGCATGCACTGATTGTCCTCTCCATTTATCGGACAGCTGTACTCAAAAGGTGCCCGGGGAAGGTTGTCTTAATTCTCCGCTGATGCTTATAGGAGAAGGTCCCGGCTTTGATGAAGATAAATTAGGTAGGCCTTTTGTGGGCAGAGCAGGGCAACTGCTGACCACTATTCTGAACAAACTAGACATAAACCGCCAGAAAGTATATATATCCAATGTGGTGAAATGTCGCCCGCCTATGAATAGAACTCCTTATGCCAGAGAGACGAAAGCTTGTTCGAGGAACCTGGAATTGGAACTTACATTTATTGCTCCAAAAGTCATCATTGCGCTGGGCTCGGTGCCATTAAACTATTTTAAGCCAGGCAGCAGTATCATGCGGGAAAGAGGAAAATGGATATATACTAGGGATATATGGATAATGCCTACTTTTCACCCTGCGTATATTCTGCGCCAGCAGGGAAAAGCTTTAAATAAAACCAAGTGGGATGTATGGGATGATTTTAATAAGGCTCTTAACAAAGTAAGGGAATTATGTCCTGAATATAGTTTTAACTGAAACATGAGTGTTTAGAAAGGAAGTGTATCCTGGATTGCTGAGGTATAAAATTTTGACCTGGGGTTGCCAGATGAACATTCACGACAGTGAAGTCATATCCGGAGTTCTACAAAAAGTTGGTTATTGTCCTGCCGATTCTTTAAAAGAAGCCGATCTCATAATATTAAATACTTGCTGTGTCAGGGAAAATGCTGAAAGGAAGGTCTACGGCAGGATAGCCCAGCTAAAACAATTCAAGCAGAAAAATCCTGATCTCATCATAGCAGTTTCGGGTTGTATGATTCAACAGCCCCATGTTACTGAATACATTTCTGAAAATCTTCCGTATGTGGACCTGGTGTTCGGAATACACAATGTCCATAGATTGCCTGAGCTCATTGAAAATGCAAGGCAGGCTAACCTGCCGGTTATTGAGGTAACGCGCGATAACACCGAATTGAAAGAAAACCTTCCCATAAAAAGAGGCGAAGGGGTAAAAGCATGGGTAAACATAATATATGGCTGCAACAATTTCTGCAGTTATTGTATTGTACCATATGTCAGAGGTCGGGAAAAGAGCAGAAAGCCCGAAGATATCCTGAAGGAAGTGGAAGAATTATCAAAGCAGGGTTTTCTTGAGATAAACCTGCTGGGCCAGAATGTAAATTCCTACGGAAAAGACCTGGAAGAACCCATAACATTTCCGGAACTTTTGCACAGAGTCAACTCCATCGACGGCATTAGAAGGATTAGATTCATTACATCTCATCCCAAGGATTTATCCGATGAACTCATTAATGCCATGAAGGATTGTGAAAAAGTATGCGAACATATACACCTCCCGGTGCAGGCGGGCAGCAATCGTATCCTTGAAAAAATGAACCGCAGATATACCCGGGAACACTATATTAACCTGGTGGAAAAATTGAGAGAAGCTGTACCTGAAATAGCCATAACCACAGATATCATTGTAGGTTTTCCAGGAGAAACCGAAGAGGATTTCCAGGACACCCTTGATTTAGTGCAAACTGTGGAATTCGATTCAGCCTTTACCTTCGCATATTCTAAACGTAAAGGGACTCCTGCGGCCAGAATGGAAGACCAGGTGGATGAAGAAGTTAAAAGCCAGCGTCTGGAGAGATTGATGAGGGTGCAGGATGCCATAACTGCAAAAAAGAACATGGAATTAAAGGGCAAAATTCTGGAAGTTCTTGTGGAAGGAATTAGCAAAGGTAATGAGAATAGGCTTTCAGGCCGTACCCGCACCAATAAACTTGTGAATTTCGATGGCCCCAGAGATTTAATAGGTAAACTCGTAAATGTTAGGATTACAGAACCTCATACGTGGTCACTGTTGGGTAAATATGAGGAGTGAATCTAATGGATATCCTGAAAATGGCCAAGCAATTGGGCGAAGCCATTGCTGGTTCTAAAGAAATGCGGGAATTGAAAAAAGCTGAAGCAACATTAATGGTGGACAGGGAGGCAAAGGATCTATATCAGAAGTATAGGGAAGCAAAATTCAAAAAACTGAGAGCTGAACTGTTATATAAGGATTCACCATCAGATATTGCGGAAATAGAAGATCGGGCTTTGAAAAACCCTCTTATAAAGCGCCTTATTTCCTGCCAGGAATCCTTTAGCAGATTGATCAAAAATGTAAATGCCGTGATGGCTTTTGCTATAGAAAACGCTCCACTGGACGGAGGATGCTTCAAAGGATGCCACGGAAATTGTGACATATGCACCAAGGAGGTCTTTGACTTTCATGGATACACCGATGATAAAACAATATAAAGAGATTAAAGAAAAATATAAAGACTATATAATTTTCTTCCGTCTGGGAGACTTTTACGAGATGTTTTTTGAAGATGCTGAAATAGGCTCAAGGGAACTGGAGATTACCTTAACTTCCAGAGATTCAGAAAATAAAGTTCCCATGGCAGGAATACCATATCACGCAGCCGATCAATATATTGCAAAACTAGTGTCGAAGGGCTATAAAGTAGTGATATGTGAACAGATGGAGGACCCAAAACTTGCAAAGGACTTAGTGAAGCGGGATGTAGTAAAGATAATAACACCCGGCACTATTACAGATATGAATGCTCTGGAGGATAAGAAGAATAATTTTCTTTGCTGTGTTTTCAAACACGATGATAGTTTTGGCCTATCCTTTGCAGATTTGTTGACGGGAGAGTTTTTAATAACAGAGTTAATATCTTATCATCCCTATCAGGAAGTAATAAACGAAATTGCCAAATTTCAGCCGAAGGAATGTATAGTCAATAGCGAGGCTTATAAAAGCGAGCATTTTAGAAAGAAACTGGTGGAGGACCTGAATGTATTTGTCACGTTGAAAGAAGACCATTATTTCGATGAAAATGATTCCCGAGAATTATTTATATCCCAATTCCATGAAGAACAACTGGAAAGTATTCTAGGCAGGCAATTTGCATTCAGATCTTCCGGGGCATGCCTCAAGTATTTAAATGAAACACAAAAATTAAGTCTTATACACATAAATACATATAAATTTTATGAGAACAACAGTTATATGATCCTGGATGTTTCCTGTCGGAGAAATCTAGAATTAACTGAATCTTTAAAAGACGGTAGAAAAACCGGGACCCTGCTTTGGGTGCTGGATCATACTCTTACATCAATGGGAGGTAGGCTGCTCAGAAACTGGATTGAACAACCCCTCGTGGATATAGTTAAAATTCAGGAAAGGCAGGATGCCGTTGAGGAATTGCTGGGGAATTATTTTTTAAGAGAAGATTTAAAGGAGCAGTTAAAAAATTTGTATGATATAGAACGGCTTACCGGCAAACTGGTATGCGGCAATTGTAACGCCAGGGATTTTATCGCCATAAAAAATACCATACAAAAATTCCCCCGGATAAAGAAAATATTGAGCGAATGCAAATCAAAGCTGATGTCACATCTATATAATCAAATGGATAATCTCGAAGACATATATGTTTTGTTAGATAAATCCATTGACGATGATCCGCCTATGACTGTAAAGGAAGGCGGAATTATTAAAGAAGGATATGATCCGGAAGTCGACAAATTGAGAAGAGCAGCTCATGAAGGGAAAACCTGGATTGCGGACTTGGAAAGGAAGGAGCGGGAAAGGACCGGTATTAAATCTCTGAAAGTAGGTTTCAATAGAGTTTTCGGTTATTACATAGAAGTCACAAAGTCGAATCTTTCCATGGTCCCGGAAAATTACATCCGAAAACAAACTCTTGCAGGGGGAGAACGTTTTATCACCGAGGAATTAAAAGAATATGAAACATTGATACTGAATGCTGAAGAAAGACTTCAAAGCATGGAATATGAAATTTTCTGCCGCATAAGGGACGAATTGTTAAAGCAGATAAACCGTATAAAAAAAAGTGCTTATTGCATATCTGTGGTGGATTCGCTGCTTTCTCTGGCTGAAGTCTCGGCGAAAAACAATTACGTAAAGCCTGAAATCACATTAAAAGATGAAATACATATTGAAGAAGGGCGACATCCGGTAGTCGAGTTATCACAAAAAGATGAACTTTTCATTCCAAATGATACACATATTAATTGCTCCGATTCCATGATTTCCGTAATAACAGGTCCCAATATGGCGGGAAAATCCACATACATGAGACAGGTTGCACTGATTGTCCTGATGGCCCAGATAGGTTGTTTTGTGCCTGCAAAGAGAGCAGAAATAGGTCTGGTGGACAGAATCTTTACCAGAATCGGGGCATCAGACAATCTTGCGTCAGGCCAGAGCACCTTTATGGTGGAAATGTCAGAAATGGCCTATATCCTCAAAAATGCTACTGCTAAAAGCCTTTTGATTCTGGATGAAGTGGGCAGAGGAACCAGCACCTTTGATGGATTGTCCATAGCGTGGGCTGTAATAGAGTATATCCGGAAAAATATAAAAGCGAAAACTTTATTTGCCACTCACTACCATGAGTTGACGGCGTTAAAAAACATGTACGGAATAAAGAATTATAAAATAACCGTCAAGGAACGGGGAGAAGATATTATATTTTTAAGAAAAATTATAGCCGGTGAAGCCGATAAAAGTTATGGCATTCAGGTCGCAAAGCTTGCCGGTCTTCCCAATGCCGTTATCCGCAGGGCAAGAGAGATTCTCGCCGGTATGGAAAAAAAACGTAATGAAGAAATGGGATCGGATTCAGCAGCCAGAGAGGTTTCCTGTGCACAAGACCCGAAATCTTTTAACCAGATAAGCCTGGACAGTTTAAAGGAGCGGGATGTATTGGATAACATAAAATCCCTGGATATAAATACAATAACGCCTCTGGAAGCTTTAAATTTATTGTATTCATTTAAACAAAGATTACAGTGAGGTAGGTTCTATGGGGAAAATTGTAATTCTTGATGACAGCGTTTCTTCAAAAATAGCAGCCGGGGAAGTTATAGAAAGGCCTGTTTCTGTGGTAAAAGAACTGGTGGAGAATTCCATAGATGCCGGAAGCAAGCATATAAATATCGAAATAGAAAAAGGCGGTAAAAAACTGATAAAAGTCTCGGACGACGGCGAAGGAATATCTAAGGATGATGTGAAGCCTGCTTTTGAGCGTCATGCCACCAGTAAAATTCATAAACTCGACGACATTTTTAACATAAAAACCCTGGGATTTCGTGGAGAAGCCCTCCCAAGCATAGCCTGCGTTTCGAATATAGTAGTTCTGACAAAAACGTCTGAAGAACTTACAGGTACAAGGTGTGAAATACGAGGTGGAACTATCGAGAAATTCGAGGAAGCACCTGCCAGGAATGGATGTTGCATCGAGGTAAGTAATCTGTTTTATAATACACCCGCAAGATTGAAATTCCTCGGCAGTGAAGCTCAGGAAATTTTTCATATCACGGATCTGATTACGAGACTTTCCATTGGTAATCCGCACATTTCCTTTCGCCTTGTGAGCGACGGAAAAGAAATCCTGTATACCAGCGGTAACGGAGATTATAATGAAGCGATAGCAAGGATATATGGAAAGGATGTTGCAAAGCAGATAATACAAATTCAAAAATCCTTTTCATCCGGCAATATATACGGTTTCATATCAACTCCTCAATATAACAGGGGAAACCGCACTGGTGAAACTTTTTTCGTTAATCGCCGATTAATAAAGGATAAGGGGTTGTCTTATGCCCTGGAAAGAGCTTATAAGACTCTGCTTCCTGTCAGCAGGTTTCCCATAGCTATAGTTATGATAGATATAGATAGTTCTCAGATAGATGTAAATGTACATCCTGCAAAGCTCGAAATAAAATTTCAAAAAGAAAATGAAGTTCATAAAGCATTATTCGAAGCCGTTTTGCATAGCCTTAAATCAAATACGCTCATACCGGTGGAAAAGTTTTACAGAGATTCCGAAGAGCCTGACCGCACAGAAAAAAACAACCCTCAAGTTTTAGAACAGCAAACCACATTAATAATTGAGGAAGATAAGGGCAGCAAGATAAATAATTTACTAAAAAGTGTATATTCTCCCAGTACCCATGATATAATAAGTAAAAAGCCTTTTGTATGCGAGGCTGCGCATAATCAATATTTTGAAAATAGAGTAGAAAACCAGCATGTTGACACGAGAGGGAGATTTACAGTAAATAAGATAATAGGCCAGTTGTTCAATACATATATTATAGCCGAGGGAGAAAGAGAATTTTACTTAATAGACCAACATGCAGCTCACGAAAGAATACTTTTTGAAAAATACTCAAATAAATTCAATCAAAAACCGGCATCACAGGAATTGATTCAACCCTATGCATTAAAGATTTCCGTGCAGGATATGACCTTTGTTGAAGAATATAGCCAGGATATCAAAAACATGGGTTTTGATATCTCCATTTTTGGAAAGGATACGGTCTTAATCAGATCGGTTCCATATTTTTTTGATAAGGTTGTAAAACCAGAAACTCTTGGTGAGGTCCTGGATAATTTCAGAGGTGAAGAATATATCGTCTTGCATCCGAGAGAAAAATTCATAGCTTCTATGGCATGTCATACGGCCATAAAGGCAGGAGATGTTTTGAATTTCGTTCAGATGAATGACCTAATAAATCAATTAAAAGATCTTGAAAACCCCTTTACCTGTCCCCACGGAAGACCTACGACCATATCCATGACCCAATACGAACTTGATAAAAAGTTTAAAAGAATTGTTTAAACCATGCAAAAAAAACCTTTGCTGGTTATCGTAGGTCCAACGGCAGTGGGGAAGACTGAAATAGCTATTGAAGTG
Organism: Thermoanaerobacterales bacterium; assembly: GCA_012840135.1. GTDB lineage: Bacteria > Bacillota > Thermosediminibacteria > Thermosediminibacterales > Tepidanaerobacteraceae > Biomaibacter. Next base: position 102,057 of record DUMA01000022.1, on the reverse strand, counting down.
GCGCGAAAGTTAAATGCCGAAATTATTTCGGCAGATTCCATGCAAATCTATAAGTATATGGATATCGGAACCGCCAAGCCCTCTCGAGCGGAACAAAGGGGAATAAGGCATCATATGATCGATATATTAAATCCAGATCAGGACTTCAGTGTAGCCGATTTTCAATCCATGGTAAAGCAATGTATAGAAGATATTGTCAGCCGCCACAAGTTACCATTATTATCCGGTGGAACAGGACTTTACGTGAACGCTGTTTGCTATAATTATACTTTTTCTGAGTTTGAAAAGGATGAAGCCTTAAGAGAACAATTAAGAAACCAAGCCCTTAAATACGGCAATGAATTCCTGTATGACAAGTTGGAAAAATTAGATCCGGACGCAGCAAGAAAAATCCACCCTAATAACTTAAGAAGAATTATACGGGCTCTGGAAGTTTGTATTAAGACAGGATGTACTTTTTCCTCATATGAAGAAAAAACGAAGAAGCAGAAGAGTTTATATGATTTGTTCATGTTCGGCCTGACAAGGCCGAGAGATGAACTGTACCGGCGCATAAATGAAAGGGTTCAGCAGATGATAAAGAAGGGTTTGGTAGAAGAAGTAAAAAGGCTTTTGGATATGGGATACTCAAGGGACTTGAATGCCATGCAAGGTCTGGGCTATAGACAGATTATAGATTACCTGGATGGTAAAATCACTCTTGAAGAAGCCATTTACCTTATATCCAGAGATACCCGTCGCTATGCCAAAAGGCAGTATACCTGGTTTTTAAGGGATAAAAACATCGTATGGATGGATGTTTCTCGAGAAGGGATGAAAAAAGTTGTAGAAAATATTATTAAAGCGGTAGAAGGAAAATTAAAAAATACCTAGAATATACAATGTAAACAATAATTTAAGGGGGACAAATGATGACAAAAGCTCAGATTAATCTTCAGGACAGCTTTTTAAACCAGGTTAGAAAGGATAATATACCTGTAACCATTTATCTGATAAACGGTTTCCAGTTAAAGGGTCACGTTCGGGGATTTGATAATTTTACTGTGGTGTTAGACTCTGACGGCAGACAACAGCTGGTTTACAAACATGCTGTTTCAACCATATCTCCTTTCAAACCTGTAACTTTTAATTTTAACACAAGTTCGGAACAGAAGAAGCCCGAAGAAACTGAAAGCTAGAAAGCATAAAAGAAATGACACAAAAAACCCTGGAAATAATATCCAGGGTTTTTTGTGTCATTTCCTATGATGCTGCATATAATAAATTGATACAGAATTTTTGCGGGGTGCTTATCTTATATGAGCTGTAATTTAAAAAATAACGTGCAAAACCCAAGTCAAGTAGTAGAAATGTTAAACAACGGTCAGATAACACCTGCAGAAGCATTTGTGATTTTCAGGGAGTTGGATAATCATAAAGGTCAGATTATAACCAGAGTAAATGATGAAGAACAATTAGAGGATATTATGAAAGAACTTGATGAATTAATCGGTCTTAATAAAGTAAAACAACTGGTGAAAGAAATACAGGCTTTCGTTGCCATTCAAAAAAAACGACAGGAAGAAAACCTTCGGACGGAGCCCCAGGTGCTGCATATGATTTTTAAAGGAAATCCAGGCACTGGTAAAACGACAGTAGCAAGGCTTTTGGGGAAAATGTTCAAAGCTATGAAAATACTTCAAAAGGGTCATACCATAGAGGTGGAAAGGGCAGACCTGGTAGGAGAATATATCGGACACACAGCGCAAAAGACAAAGGAACAAATTAAACGCGCACTGGGAGGGATATTGTTTATAGATGAAGCATATTCTTTAGCAAGGGGAGGAGAAAAGGATTTCGGAAAAGAAGCTATAGATACACTCGTAAAGGCCATGGAAGATCATAAAGATAGTCTCATTGTTATTCTGGCGGGATATAAGGATGAAATGGAGTGGTTTTTACAGACAAATCCCGGCCTCAGATCAAGATTTCCCATAAGAATGGAGTTTAACGATTATACCATTGAAGAGCTTATGCAAATTGCAAAAATGATGGTAGAAAAAAGACAATATAAATTCAGTTCCGAAGCTATGTCTAAATTTGAAAAAATTCTTATCAACAGCAGAAATGGTATCAATTATGAAAAGATGGGAAATGCCCGGATGGTAAGAAATATGATAGAAAAAGCTATACGGCTACAAGCTGTTAGGTTAATAAATCAGAAAAAGATTTCCAGAGAAGATCTTCTATATATAAAGCCCGAGGATATATCGGAGGTGGAAGAAGTTTGAAAAAATGCACTATCATAGGCAAAACAGGCGTTGGTAAAACAGTATTTCTTATAAATTTTGCAGAATATCTTGGCATGAACACCATTGAAATAGAAAGATTAAATAGCGATGGTACAAAAGATTATGAGAAAATTAATCCCAAACTGGCACTTTCCAAACTCGCCGATGGAAAAATCCATAAAACCAGAAATATTCAGGCCGTAACCGTTGATATTCCCATGGGAAAGGGCAAAAAAAAAATTCAGCTGATCGATACTGCAGGATTAATCGACGGTATTCACCCAGACAGCGATATTCGAAAAGCCATTTCACAAACACTATCGGCAGTGCGTGAATCAGATTTTATAATTCATATTATTGATGCGTCTGCTGCAGGAAAAAAGGAACTGCCCAATGCCATGGGAGTTGTAGATTATCAAATAGCTCAATTTGCTCAAATAAGGAGAGGTTATGTGATTCTGGCAAATAAAATGGACTTGCCTGGAGCTAAAAATGGGTTAAAAAAGATCAAAGAAGAATTATCCGGTCACTTTATAATACCCATATCAGCCCTTCATAAAACAGGTTTTAAAGAGGTGAAAACCTTTGTGGCCCATAATATTTAACCCGTTTGCACTTAAAACTTTTTTAAGTGTTTTTTTGACAGGAATGGTTGTAAAAATAATGGATGACTATATGGATATGGAATTTGATGAGCTCATAAAAAAAGATAATATAACCAGAATTTTGCGTCTGGGCACATTACCGTATGCCTTATTTATTTTTTCCCTGGCGTGCATTCTAAATCCTCCCACAGCCATTAGCCTTTTTTTTGCAAGTTTTTCCACAGGTATGGCGGGAAATTTGAATGCTAAAATGCCATCGGGCTTATATGGCTACCAGGAGTCAATTCTAACAATAATCATGGCAGTTGTTTTATTTGGAGCTGTCGAAACTTTTTCTTCGCTTTTTTTGATTATTGCTATTCAACTATGGGATGACTATGCGGACTACAGGACAGACATATACTCAACAAAAAACTGGGCATTTTTGCTAGGCAAAAATGAATGCCTACTGCTTGGAATAATTTTTTTTATTTCATCCCTTTACCTGGATTTTTTCAAAGCTTTATCAGGAATATTTTCACTGGGAGCTATTGTTAACATAATAAATTTATGGTTCCACAACGTTAATAAACTAGAAAAACCCGATGAGGAGGCAGCCTGATCATGATTTTTAAAACCATACTCTTAATTTTAATACTGGGGCTTTCAGTTTTCTTGCTTGGTTATGCTATCGGAAGAAGGATAGGGAAAAAAGAAGGTTTTAGTGAAGGAGAAGCCATTATACCAATGGAATTAAAAAGAAAATTAATGGAAAATGGCATATGTCCCCTGTGCCATCAAGATTGTAATTTTTTAAAAATATCACCTAAAATCTGAAACCTGAAATGCTGAAAAGTTGAATAGAGTACAGACATGTGATAAAATTTTAAAGTAAAATATTACAAAAAGGGGATTTCTAACGTGAATTCAACCTGGACTTTTTTAAAAGAACACTACTACATAGATCAAAAGGTATTAGAACTTGCCGAGAAGGCGCAGACCGATATCGAACCATATTGGCGAACAATAGATGACTTGATAGAGTATAACCAGCTAAAAGTTATAACAGCTATGAGAGCTTCGGGTCTCAGCGACTTTCATCTTACAGATTCTACGGGATATGGATATAATGATGAGGGAAGAAGCACTATAGAAGAAATTTACAAGACTGTTTTTAAAGCTGAAGATGCCCTTGTCAGACCTCAAATCATATCAGGCACCCATGCCATAACCTTGTGCCTTTTCGGGATATTGAGGCCAAATGATGAGCTTTTAAGCGTGACAGGAACTCCGTATGATACATTAAAAGATGTAATATGGGGTAAAAACTGTTCTTCCCTGGCAGATTTCAAAATTAAATATTCCGAAGTAAGTTTAAAGGATGGAAAGCCCGATTATGAACAAATAGCTTTAAAAATCAATCGGGATACTCGAATGGTATTAATTCAAAGATCAAGAGGTTACAGCTTGAGACATGCACTCCGGCCGGATGAAATAGGAGAATTAATAAGACATATAAAAAGTATAAAAGAGGATATTATTTGTCTTGTCGATAATTGCTATGGGGAATTTGTGGATATAAAAGAACCTATTGAAGTGGGAGCCGATTTGTGTGCTGGTTCGTTAATAAAAAATCCCGGAGGAGGCATAGCTCCTACTGGGGGGTATGTAGTAGGGAAGGAAGAACTGGTAAAACAGTGTTCTTACCGACTTTCAGCGCCAGGCATTGGTAAAAACTGCGGACCTACACTTTCCACAAACCGCCTTACCCTCCAGGGATTGTTTTTTGCTCCACTGGTGGTCGGAGAAGCTCTAAAGAGCGCAGTTTTTACATCAAGATTTATGGAACTGGCGGGGTTTGAGGTTTTTCCCAAATATAATGAGAAAAGAGGAGATATAGTAACAGCAGTAGTTTTTAAAAACAAAGACATTCTTATAAGTTTTTGTCGTGGCATACAAAAGGTGGGGCCAGTAGATTCCCACGTCTTACCAGAACCCTGGGATATGCCGGGATACAACCATCAGGTTATCATGGCAGGAGGTAGCTTTATCCAGGGATCTTCAATAGAATTGAGCATTGATGCACCCATTCGAGAACCTTATATAGCGTACATACAAGGGGGAATCAATTATACCCATGTGAAACTTGGTATAATAAAAGCGTACCAGGAATTAATAGATCAAAATTATATTGTATGAGAGTAAACCTGAACATTTTTATTTGTTAGGACTTTATACGTATATACTTAAGTCCTATTTTATTTTTCTAAAGAGCCCCACAACTTTGCCGAGTATTTTCAAATCTTTTGTAATAATCGGTTCCATAAAACGGTTCTCTGGTTGGAGTCTAAAATGATTCGATTCTTTATAAAATCTTTTAATAGTGGCTTCATCACCTAGCAATGCAACAACAATATCGCCGTTTTCGGCACTATCAGTAGATCGAACTATCACATAATCGCCATCAAGAATACCTGCCTCTATCATGCTTTCACCTTTGACAGAAAGCATAAAAACATCCGCATCAGGAACCATTTCTTTAGGGAGGTTAAAAACAGTTTCAATATTTTCTTCGGCCAAAATTGGCTGACCAGCGGTTACTTTTCCTACCAGAGGAACTTTTACAGTGCTCTGGCCAACAAAGCTTCTATTCATCAACTCTATGGCCCTCGGTTTTTGCGGATCTCTGTTAAGGTACCCTTTTTTTTCGAGCTGTACCAGATATCCATGAACAGTAGCGGTGGACTTTAAATTTGTGGCAATACATATTTCCCTCACCGACGGGGGATAACCATGGGTACTTGTAAAATTGTAAATATAATCAAGGATTTGCCTTTGCCTTGGAGTCAAATCTTCATACATATTATCACAACTCCATTTTTTATTTTGTATTATACCATATTTATTCCTCTTTTTAAACATATGTTTTATCCTATATTATGCCGATAAAAAATATTTTTTTGTAAATACTATTTATGCAAGGCCATAAAGACATATAAGAAAGGATATGATATAATGACACATGATAATATTCCCTGGATGAAGAAAGAGGAACAGCCAGAGTATTCCAATGATATTTTCCCAATGTGTTTTTTTCAGCTTCAATCCCTGGATGACGATATAAAACCTCAAGGCATCCAAAAAGATGAAAAGAATTTATATCAGATTAAGGATGCGACAAATAATTTTAATGAAACGCTATATGAAAATGGCTTTGCAGATTAACCTGCCCTGCGGTTAATATAATATAAAAAAGCAAGGATAAGCAAAAATTTGTATTTAATAACGTCCGATAATATATCTTATGTAAACTTATAAATTCGAAATCCGTAGAAGTGTATAGTTTTATTATATAAGCCAAAAAATATAATTATAAAAAATAACCTAAAAAAATATAAAGACAATTAAAATAACCCTTTGACATAAAACCCGATATATTATATAATAATATTGCCGCAGGGGAGTAGCTCAATTGGTAGAGTAGTGGTCTCCAAAACCATTGGTTGCGGGTTCGAGTCCTGTCTCCCCTGCCATTTTTTATGTATATAAAAAAGCCCTTTTAGTAAAAGGGCTCTATTATTTTCAAAGGAGTTAGTTAGTTATTTATTTATTACAGCTTCTACGATATTATTGCAATTCGTACAAAAACCCCAGACTTTTTTGTATTCACCATAAACATCTATATATTTGTGGTGAAATATTAAAAATAATTGGTTACACTTAGGACATCGCACTCCCAGTATGTTTCCACTCCAATCTTCATGTTTCATTGCATCCTCATAGGTTTCTACACCTTCAATGTAATAAGGTTTACACTGGCTTTTCACCCCAGCTAAGGTATGCAATACGTATCCCTCCCTGATTTTATTAAGTTTTTAATGACTGCGACAGAAAACAAAAACAGGCTCTTGTCCAACACTATCGGGAAGGTTCTAAATAGTTTTTTCTTTATTTATACTATTTATTTTTTTATAGTTTTTATACCTTTAGATAAGCTGTTTCTCCTAAAATATTTTTATGTTTTTCCAAAATAGGATCAATGTATTGGCTTATATAGTCTACCACCTGATTTGGACTGCGGCCGATAAATTTTTCAGGTTTTAGCATCAGTCTTATTTCCATTTCATTTAATCTAAACCGATTATCATTTATTATCTTATCAATTAATTTATTGTCTCCTCCCTGTTTTACATCCTTCGAGGCTTCTATTGAATACATTCGTATAACCTCATGTAATTCCTGACGGTCCCCTCCCCTTTTTACTGCTTCCATCAAAATGTTTTCTGTAGCCATGAATGGAAGTTCTTCCATGACATGCTTTTCAATGACTTTGGAATTTACAACAAGTCCCTGGGTTACGTTCATATAAATGTTTAATATACCGTCAACGGCCAGGAACATTTCCGGTATTACGATTCTTCTATTGGCCGAATCGTCCAGTGTTCTTTCAAACCACTGATTGGCAGCGGTGATGTAAGGATTCAAACCGTTTACAATTACATACCTGCTGAGTGCCGTTATCCTTTCGCATCTCATAGGATTTCGTTTATATGCCATAGCTGACGATCCTATCTGCTTTTCTTCAAAAGGTTCTTCAATTTCTTTCAAACTTGATAAAAGTCTTAAATCAACTGCAAATTTATGTGCACTTTCGGCAATAGATTGGAGAACCTGCAATACGTGGCTGTCTAGCTTGCGGGGATATGTTTGGCCGGTTATGGGAAACGTTCTTTCAAAACCCATTTTTTTTGCTATCAGGCTATCTAGCTTTTTTACTTTTTCTTCATCGTTGTCGAAAAGTTTCATGAAACTGGCCTGAGTGCCTGTTGTTCCTTTAGCTCCCCTGAGCATCAAATTTTGTTCCCGATACTCTAAATCCCCCAGGTCAGTGGCCAGATCCTGAATCCAGAGGCATGCCCTTTTTCCAACAGTGGTGAGCTGGGCCGGTTGAAAGTGGGTAAAACCTAGAGTGGGTAAGTCTTTGTATTTTAAGGCAAAATCTCTTAAATTGTCTATTACATTTACCAGTTTTCGCTTTATTATCCCGAGGCCTTCTTTCATTAAAATAATATCTGTGTTATCTCCCACAAAAGCACTGGTAGCTCCGAGATGAATAATAGGTTTAGCCTTCGGGCATTGTTTGCCAAAAGCGAGTACATGTGCCATTACATCGTGCCTGGTATTTTTTTCGAATTCTTCTGCATCATCAAAATTTATATCGCTTGCGTGAGATTTCATTTCATCTATCTGTTCCTGAGTTATGGGAAGACCCAATTCTTTTTCGGCTTCAGCCAGTGCTATCCATAGTTTTCGCCATGTTTGAAATTTTTTTTGTGGTGAAAAATTGATGATCATTTCTTTGCTGGCATATCTTTGAATCAGGGGATTTTCATAATACTCCTTCAAAACAATCACTCCTATTAATTTAAGCAGGGAAAACCCTGCTTTTATTTTAAAGCTTTTACAAATTCTTCTATTCTATCCAATCCTTTTTTGATGTTTTCCATCGAAGTAGCATAAGACAATCTTACATACTCCTCGGTTCCAAAAGCTACTCCAGGAACAACCGCTACCTTGTATTTTTCAAGAAGCAATTCTGCAAAACCAGTTGAATCCTTTATATACTTTCCATCCAGTTGTTTACCAAAGGTAGCAGATATGTTCATCATAACATAAAAAGCACCTTTAGGCAAACGGCAGGAAAGATAAGGTATTTGATTTATTCTGTTGACCATGTAGATTCTTCGTTCAGAAAACTCTTCTACCATGCTGGCCACAATATCTTGATTATTATAGTTCAACAATGCCTCAAGACTTGCCTTCTGGGCTATGGAATTTGGGTTTGATGTAGTGTGGCTCTGAAAGTCAGTCATGACCTCAATTAGTTTTTCCGGTCCCGCAGCAAACCCAATCCTCCATCCTGTCATAGCAAAAGTTTTTGACATGCCGTTTATTACGATGGTCCTGTCTTTCATAGCTTCATCCACGCTTATTATACTTGAATGTTTCTCGCCATCATATATTAGTTTGTCATAGATCTCATCAGATATAATAAATATGTCTTTTTCCGCAGCGATTTCGGCTATTTTTTTCAAATCTTCCCATGAATAAACACTGCCGGTGGGATTGTTTGGGCTGTTTATTATCAACACTTTTGTTCTATCGTCTATGTGAGGTATTAATGCATCGGCTTTTAATTGAAAATCATCTTCCTCTTTGGTTTCGACAAATACCGGTATCCCACCACATAGCTTAACTAATTCCGGATAACTTACCCAGTATGGGCTTGGAATAAGAACTTTATCCCCTGGATTAATCAAACAATACAGGGCATTGAAAAGACACTGTTTCGCGCCATTGGATACAATTACTTGACTTTGTTTATAAAAGGTGCCTGTGCTTTCTTGCAGGTACTTTGAAATGGCATCTTTTAATTCAACAATACCACCTACCGGTGTATATTTGGTGAACCCCTGTTTTATAGCCGATACGGCAGCTGCTTTAATATAATCAGGAGTATCAAAATCAGGTTCGCCAGCTCCAAAGCCTATTACATCCTGGCCTTCTTTTTTCATCTGTTTTGCTTTAGCATCAACTGCTAAGGTAGGAGATGGGCTAATACCCTTCGCCTTTTCTGATAGATTCATTTAAAATCACTCCTTTTATTTTAATCCGCTATTTATTAAAAAGAGAGGTTACCTCCGGCGGAATCTTAATATCAATATCCTTACTATTAAAATCGTATATATCTATTATCATGTTTGCGGACTGTTTCTTCATATCGGCTATAAGCAAATCTATATTTATATCCATTTTATGTATTAAAAAATCCTTTTTACCTATCCATACTTTAAAAGTATATTCGACATCCTTTATATTCTTTGAACTGCTTTTTTCAATTATTTGTTTTATTTTATCCTTATCAAGAGTATATTTTACAACTTTATAATCGATATTATTTATTTTTTCATCGGGTAAGTAATCGGCCTTTGATATCAAATCTGCTAGATTGTTAAATGTTCCCCCGGATGTATTAATTATACTATTCATTTCGGGAAATCCCAAATCCTGGCTTTTAGACCATTTTTGTGTTAGGGGATTTTTAATAAAAAAAGTATCATCTTTTTGATAGAATTCAAGTTCCATCCCCATAAAATTACCTTTAAGATGTGTTATGCCTGGGTTTTTAACTTCCCCCATAAAAACTACATTCTGGTTTATATCATTAATCTTAAGTGTTACATCCATTTTCATGCGATATCCATCGGTTTGTTTTAACTTTTCATTGGCCTTTATTACAGCTTCTTTTGGGGAAAGCTTTTTAAAACTATCCGAACAGCCGGAAACAAGAAATATAGATAAAAGAAATAAAAACAACAGTACCAAGTTAATTTTAACCAGGGAATTTCTGTTCATGATTTCCTCCGGAATTAAATACTGGTATCTTTTATATTCTCCAAAAAAACAGGATTTCCTTCTAAATAGTAATAAAAAAAGAGGGTTCTCCCTCTATTTACTATAACTTTCAGCGTATGCATATTTTAATATCTTGGCAAAAGTCTTATCGCGGATTTCATCAATTTTATTGAAATCCATATTTGCTACATAATAACGTTCCAATTCATCATGGAATTTTTTAGCATAATCCAGATATTTTACTGCTCTGTAATACAAATCCCAGAATACCGAGTTGTTATAATTTATTACTTCTTCATAACCGTTGATTTTGGATGAAACCAGTACTTTATTAAAATCTATCAACTCATCACTATCTTTTATCCTGGTAAGGACATGCGGTTTTACTGAAGTAACAAATCCGACATTAAGGTCTTTAATAATAATATGTTCGATCTTTTCCGGTTCCATGGGGCAAAGGAAAACATCTACATCAAGGCCCTTTTGAACTGCAATATTTACGATTTTTTTCATAAGTACAGATTTGCCGGTGCCGGGGAAACCTGTTACAATAAAGCGCTTCTGAATATTCCAGAATAAAGAATCAAGATAATGTACCGGGCCATCGTGGGTAATGGCACTGGCAAACATATTTCTTTGCCTGGAAATTTTATTCTTCTTAGAAGCTCCCTCAAAAGTCTTATCCACTACTTCGTCCATCAAATCGTTTAACTGATGAACGTCAATGGCATTGTTATATACTTGCTTGAGGTCATCCAAAATTATCCGGGCCGCTTTTAAATAGTTATAAGCTCGCTTGTAGCAAACACTTATCTCATTTTGCAAACTTATTATTTGTTCCCTATTTTGTCTTATTCCATCTTCATTCCAATAGTTGCCAAGATTGATTATTTCATCAATACAACCGGGATATTTGGGATCCATCATATGAGGAGCTGTACCGTCCAACAAAATAATATCCAAATCTGTTATCAATAATCCGTCAATGGAACCGTTATCTGCAGAACAATGTAGAAATTCGAGATTAAAGCCCTGTTTTAATAAATCTTTTGCTATTATTTTCATAAATGATGATTTCCCAACTCCGGGACCACCTTTTATGATTATTATCTTTTTCGCATCCGACCACGGTATTATCCGTTCAAATAATGATATATAACCGTTTGGTGTATTTCCACCAGGGAAATACCTCACTATACTGCCTCCCATTTTAGTCCCCTCCTAAAAAATTTACATATCTTATAATATTAGTCAGGGACGTCAAAGGTGCATGTTTATAATGGGAAGGCACACAAACTAATCACATTTCGTAGATCGAAACCACAGCCCTGTCACCTTCTTTGGAAATCCCGAAAATCACACCCTTATTTTTTAGATTCTTGTTTAAAAAATCTACCAGTTGATATAATCCATCGCTGTAGTGAATTTCCTTTTTGGCCATCAATTTAAGCTTATCTTCTTTCATATCATTTACCCTTTCTTGATAATCATGGTTTAATATTCCAATTTCTTATGATATCAATTATATCATATTTAGTCAAATCGAAATGTATAGGTGTGACGGAAATATAATTATTCCTTACAGCCCACACATCGGATCCAACGTCCTCCATGTTTTCTATCACCTCGCCAGCTAGCCAATAATAAGTTCTTCCCCTGGGATCCTTTCGCTTATCGAAAGAATTCCTGTATTTTCTTATTCCTAAATGGGTTATATATACTCCACAGATTTCGTTTTCATCCAGCGGAGGTATGTTCACATTTAAAAGAGAATTTTTTGGAAACTCGAGCTCCGTAAGCTGCCGGCATAGTTTTTGTGCAAAACGGGCCGGATAATCATAATTGATATTTTCGTAAGCAGCAATGGAAAAGGCGATAGCCGGTACTCCCAGTATAGCGGCTTCTATGGCTGCCGAAACAGTGCCGGAATAAATAACATCAGTCCCCAGGTTTGGCCCCTTGTTGATACCTGAAAGTACCATATCGGGTTTAAAATCCAGCAATGATTCCAGTGCAAGTTTGACACAATCCGAAGGGGTACCATTGACCATCCAGCTGGTAGATTCACAATGGGGAATACGAGCCCTTTCAACTCGCAATGGTTTATGCATCGTAATGGCATGAGCCGTAGCACTCCGTTCCCGGTCCGGTGCTACTATAAATACATCAGCTATTTCAGAAATCTTTTCGGCCAGAGCGATTAAACCTTCAGAATATATACCATCATCATTGGTAAGGAGTATATTCAAATATAACACCTCTCATGCATTATTAAGAGATTTATTATAGTATTCTATTGCTTTTTCATTATCTCCCAGTTTTTCAAAGCATATTCCCTGCAGCGTATAGACATCGAATCCTTTTTCTGCTTTATTCTTCACTTTATCGAGACACTTTAAGGCTTCCCTGAATTGTTCTTTTTTGATCAGGCAATGGGCTTTGTTTATCAAAACATCATCGCTACATTGTTCATGTAAAACCTTATCGAAGAGCCTGAGAGCCTCATCGTAATTCTCCAGAGCCATGAGGCACAGGGCCTTGTTGTTCAGTAATATTATATCATTTTTGGAGTATTTTTCTGCCTCATTCAAACAATCCAGCGCATTTTTATAGTCCTGCAATTTGTAATGACAGTATCCTTTATTCCCCAATAAATCAATATTTATAGGATCTATTGCTAAACCCTTTATACAGTATTCCATAGCTTCATTGTAATTTCCCAGAGCTGCCAAGCAAAGGCTCAAATTGTTGATGGCTATTAAATCATGCGGGTTCCTGGATAAATAGTTTTTATATATTTTAACAGCTTTTTCATAGTTACCCAGTTTACTTAATACCAGAGCCATATTTAACTTAATAGAATCGTCATCCGGCGAGATTTTCAAGCATTCCAGAAAACATTCATATGCGTCTTCTAACTTTTCTTGAGCAAGTAAACATAACCCCTTTTTATTTAAGATTTGAATTTTATTATCCTGTCTTGCGCACTCCAGAGCTCTATTGAAAAATCCAAGTGCTTCGTCGAAACGTTCTTTCTTCATGAGACAGCAACCCAATCCAAATAAACCCAGACTTTTTAAATCTTTATCGATAATTATAGCCCTGTATTTTAACTCAGCCTTTTCAAATTCTGATCTCATAATATATGTTTCTGCTAGAAAATATTTTATTTCAGCACTTTTCGCATCAGAAGCCTCCGCTCTTTCTAATGCTTCGCATGCTTTTGAGTAATCCTTTAAAAAATAATACATTATCCCTTTCCAGCAGTAAAGTTCTTCACAAAGCCGCTTGTTAAAATATTTATCGGCAAATTCCAGAGCTTGATTATACCTTCCGGCCCAAAATAATAGGCTTATCCACATCAAAGCTATATCAAGCCTTTTGTACCTATTATTTTTAGACTTTTTAAATTTTAACAAAATATTGTAAGCTTCTATCTTACTCATACATCATCCCCCCATTTCTTATTTCTAACATAATATTCTATTTTTTCCCGTTTTTTCCTTCTAATTCGCAAAAAAAGTAAGGTCAAAACCTTACCTATTGCAAATGTTTGGAGGAAATATTTTGTTCATTTATTTTACAGTTTAAATGACAAAATTCTCCTGAGCTGTCCATTACAATATTGAGCAATTCACAGCTTAACCATGTTTTACTGGATCCCCTTATCAAAAAGATTTTATGAGGTTTTAAATAACTGCAAGGTTTGTTATTTATTACCAAAGGTATGGGACATCCACCGCATGCCCACTTTTTTTTCAAATCTGCAGATTGTAACAAAGCGTTGCCCAGAATACATTTATAAATTGTTCCTGTCATATTTATGTAATGAATAACTTTATATTTTATTAAAAAAGGGCATTGTGTTTTCATTCGTAAAAGCCTCCCTTTTTAATAATTTATAATTAAAATATGAGAGGCTTCGGTACATCGTGCATGGCTTTAAATTAAAAAATGTCTGATAGAAGCTGTATCCCCTTTTTGATGTTTTCATTGCTCACCGTAGCAAAAGACAGTCTCATGCTGTTTTTATTGCTTCCATCCACGCAGAAAGAAGAACCGGGTACATATACTACTCCTTTCTCTACCGCCTTTGAAAATAATTCACCTGTATCAACGTTTTTTTTCAATGAAACCCAAATAAAGAACCCTCCTTGAGGTCTTGTCCATGTAGCCAGATTTTTGAAGTGCATCTCAAGAGATTCCAGCATAATATCTCGTTTTTCCTTGTAATATAACAGAATATTTTTTATATGACTTTCCATAAAGTTATTCCTGCAATATTCAGCTACAATTGCCTGGTTCAAACTGCTGGTATGGAGGTCTACCCCCTGCTTTCCTATCACCATTTTCCTGACCAGATCTTTTTGACCTATCACCCAAGCAACCCGCACTCCGGGACAGAACGTTTTAGAGAAAGAGCTCATATAGATTACATTTTCATTGCAATCCATGGCTTTTATTGGTTTTATGTTTTCACCATCATATCTCAATTCATTGTAGGGATCATCCTCTACTATGGTTATACCGTACAGTTCAGCAAGCTTCAAAATACTCTTTCTTCTGTCTTCTGTAAGAGTTACACCGGAAGGATTTTGAAAAGTAGGTATTATGTATATAAATTTAGGCATCTTGCCGGTTTTTTGGCGCTCTTGTAAAATTTCTTCCAAAATACCGATATCAATGCCCTCATCGTCGACAGGTACACCGGTCAATTTTGCCTGATAAGATCTTAAGGTATGAATACTTCCGGGATAACTTGGAAGTTCTACTATGACTTCGTCGCCGGGATTGAGCAAAACCTTGCATACAAGGTCCATCCCCTGCTGGGATCCGGTAGTTACTAATATATTTTCATTTTCGCAGTCTATTCCCTGGTTTCTGGAATACTGTTTTATAATCTCAATCAAATCGCTATTCCCTTCAGTAGGGCTGTATTGTAAAATACGTTTCCAATCTTTTTCCAGAACCTCAAGGAAGCAATTCCTTAATTCTTTAACGGGAAAAGTATCCGGTGAAGGATTCCCTCCCGCCAGGGAAATCATCCCTGGTTTTACTGCGATTTTTAAAAGCTCTCTTATGGGTGAAGGTGAAAGTTGCTTTATTCTTTCTGAATAAAGCCTTTCATAATTCATTTTGCTTGGCCCCCTTAAAAAAAGATAATAGAGGTTAAACCATTTTAAAGCCTCGCTCGAAGGCTTCAAGGTTTAGATTCCTGTATTGTGCCGGTGTGTTTTGTTCCAGGGATTTTTTCAAACTGTTGTAAGATGGAAAATCGGCGATGTTTGACCTGGAAGCGCCCAGCCTTGCCAGAATGCCGAGGGCAATCATATTCAATATTTTCAAGTTGTGGAGATTTACCGCGGTACTGGTTATTGGGTACCCTAAAGCTATTCCGGAACATTCCCCTTGTCTTATCGTATCGCTGTCGTATACAAGCAGGCTATCCTTTCCGATTTTGCTGCGGTACATGTCATAAGACTGCTGGGATAAAGCAAGCACCAGGTCGGGTTCCAGAACTTCCGGGTACGCCACCTCTTCATTGGAGATTACAATTTCCGATTTGGAAAAACCTCCCCGGGAAGCCACACCATAAGATTGAGTTTGAACGGCGTTTTTACCCTCAAACAAAGCTGCTGCTTCACCTACTATCTTGCCTATCAGAATCAAACCCTGACCTCCAACTCCTGCCAAAACAATTTCGGTTCTTGTTTTCAAAAAAACTCCCTCCTTATCTTCCGCTTAAATCCTGCTCCAAATGTATCGATAGTTCACGGGCATTTTTTTGTATACTGGCATATTTAGTAGAAAAATCAAGTTTATCTTCATTGACGAATTCACCTATGGCAAATTTGTTATTATAAATATCCCCTTCTTCGAGTTTTGTGGTGGCGTTATTCTTCAGCCAATTCATCATATCTACCGGGGATTTCAATTTATTAAATCTGCCGTAATACGTAGGACAAATATTAATAACATCCACCACCGAAAAACCTTTTTTGAGAATTGCATTTTTGATGTACTTTTCAAGAAGATTTACATGGTACACCGTTGCCCTGGCCACGTATGGAGCACCTGCTGCTTTAGCCAGAGCGCATATATCAAAAGGAGGTTCAATAGAACCATATCTCGATGTGCTGGTAAAACTCGGTTCAGGAGTGGTGCCGGAATACTGCCCGCCAGTCATACCATAGTTAAAATTATTGGATATGATTGCAGTAATGTCCATATTTCTGCGGGCCGCATGGATGAAATGATTTCCGCCTATTGTCAGCCCATCCCCATCCCCCATAAGTGCAATTACTTTAAGTTCCGGATTTACTGCTTTCACACCCGTTGCTGCCGCCAGGGCTCGACCGTGGGTAACATGCAGGCTGTTAGTAGATAGATAATCGTCAGCTTTCCCCCAGCATCCTATACCCGTTACAACCACCACATTTTTTGGATCCAGGTCAAGGTCAGCAAAAGCCTTTGCGATAGATTTGAGTATTATGCCGTTACCGCACCCCTCGCACCAGAAAAATGGCAATCTGTCTTCAATTATATAGTCGAATATCTTCTTAGGCATTTTGCAAAACCTCCTTTGCTTTATTTACAATTTCACCGGGCGTTATGATGGTGCTGTCAACTTTATTTACACCAAATACCGGCTTTCCCTCGGAAAGTTTCCTAACCTCGTTTATGATCTGACCGAGGTTCATTTCTGGAACCAAAACTACTTTAGCGTGTGAAATTAACTGCCGTACTTTCTTGTCCGGGAAAGGCCAGATGGTATTTATTTGCAACAAACCTGCTTTTATACCATCTTTTCTCATCATATTTACCGCTTCTCGTGAGCTGCGGGCGGCAGATCCGAAAGATATAAAAAGCACATCGGCATCTTTTGTTTCAAATTCCTTTATTATAGAAATTTCATCGCGGTGATCGTAGATTTTTTCATAAAGCCTTCTAATCACTTTATCGGCATTTTGTGCGGTATTGTTGGGATAACCCGTTTCATCGTGCATTGAACTTGATGCATGAAAAACATATTCACTTCCGAAATAAGCCATCGGAGGAACCTTGTTTTCTCCGGGCTTATAAGGCATGTACTGTTTGGGATCTCCCTGGGGAAAAGGCCTGTTGATTACCGGAATATCATCTCTTAAAACCACTTTTTCCCTCATATGACCTACTATTTCGTCGGATAAAAAGATTACTGGTGTTCTAAATTTTTCAGAAAAATTAAAGGCGTAAATCATGAGATCATAACATTCTTGTACCGAAGTTGGACATAAGGTTATTATAGCATGATCGCCGTGTGTCCCCCATCTTGCCTGCATAACATCTGCCTGAGCCGGTTTTGTAGCAAGGCCTGTACTGGGCCCGCTCCTTTGCACATTAATAACTACACAGGGGGCTTCGGTCATGATAGCCAGGCCCAGATTTTCCTGCATCAGGGAAAACCCCGGACCGCTGGTAGCAGTAAAGGCCTTGGCTCCGGCCATGGAAGCACCAACCAGAGCAGCCATGCTCGCCAGTTCATCTTCCATTTGAATAAAAACTCCACCAACGGCAGGTAGCCTTTGAGATGCCATTTCTGCAATTTCCGATGAAGGGGTTATGGGGTAGCCTGCATAAAATCTGGCACCGGCTTTGAGAGCCCCTTCAAAACATGCTTCATTGCCCTGCAAAAATTTAACTTCCCCTGTCATTAAACCGCCTCCTCTTCCCTTTTTTCAACAAAAATTGCTATCTCAGGGCAGCGTAGATAGCACCAGTTGCAACCTATACATGCGTCAGGTGAAGTAACCTTTGGAACAGTATTAATATTGATTTCAAGGACATTTTTTGGACAAAAAGCCACGCATATTCCGCATTTTTTACATCTTTTTTCATTGATGGATATGGTATATTGCTTCTTCATGGCAAACCTCCAATTTTTTAAAATACTTTAATTAAATATATTATTCATGCATAAATCGTACCATCTTAATGTTTTTTCTTCAATTTTTTCCAAAGCGTTGTTCTGCTTATACCAAGTTCTTTTGCCAACATGGCTTTATTGCCATCGTATATTTTGTTCAATTGCTCAATGATTTGATTTTCCATATCTTCAAACGTGCTTATATTTATAGATATTTTTTTCCTAACAGTAGTATCCACGAATATATTCGATTCGGTAATGAGGTTTTTGATTAAATTTATATCCAATTCTTTTTTTTCAGTCAAGACTACACATTTTTCCATTAAATTTTTAAGTTCTCTAATATTTCCCGGCCAATTATAAGATTGAAGGTATTCTATAACTGCTTTGCTAAGATTACTACATACTTTTTTGTTATAAGTATTAGAAAAACTTTCAATAAAATGTTCTGCCAAAGGGATTATATCTTCGGGTCTTTCCCTAAGAGATGGAATCTTGAGAGTCAGAATATTTAACCTGTAAAAGAGGTCTGAACGAAATTTCCCCTCCTGTATTCTCTTCTTGAGATCCATATTTGTAGCAGCTATTATCCTTACATCCACCGGGATTAATTTATTGCCGCCCAGTCTCATTACTTTCTTTTCCTGAAGCACCCGGAGTATTTGCGCCTGCAAGCCCAGCGGCATTTCACCAATCTCGTCCAAAAAAAGGCTGCCTCCATGAGCCAGTTCAAATAAGCCGATTTTTCCGCCTTTCTTGGCTCCGGTAAAAGCCCCTTCTTCATATCCAAACAGCTCGCTTTCCAGAAGACTTTCGGGCAGTGCCGCACAGTTCACTGCCACAAAAGGGCCGTTACCTCTTGAACTTGCTGCATGTATGCTGTTGGCGAATAACTCCTTGCCTGTACCACTCTCACCTATTATCAGCACCGTAGAGTTAGTTTTACTGTATTTCCTGGCCATTTCTATAGTTTCCTTTAGCAATCTGCTGCTTCCAATTATATCTTCAAAACAATACGATGAAGTCAGTCCTTTTTTATAAAGTTCTTCGCGAATATTTTTTTCTAACTCCTGTATTCTTGATATCTCTTGAAAAGTTACGACAGTTCCTCGCTTTTGACTGTTAACATTGATATTTGCTCTATTAACCAGGAGCTTAATCTTATTTATCTCAATTATTTTTTGCAGAGCCGGTTCACCCATTTCGAGTATCCTATTTATATTAGGCAAATTGACATCCTGTATTTTTTTTGACAATATTTCTTCGGCTGAAATATCAAGGAGTTTTTCCGCTTTTGGATTGAACAGAATTATTCTTCTATCTTCATCCAGCACAATAATGCCTTCATAAGAATAATTCAACAGGGTTTTCATTAGTTCCCTCTGGGCATCGTCCTTTTCCAATGCCGAACATATGTTTTTTGCTGTATTTATGGCCTGCATTACCGAAGACCTGTTTGACAAAACCAGTCTTCCTTCCATGCCCAGCTTTGCAGCTTCCGCAAGGATACAGGCTCCAGTACCAATGGCCATAGTTATGCCCTGATCCCTGGCTTTTTCAAGCATTTTTTTTAATTCTAAATCTGTTTTGTAGTAAAAATAATTGATTTTTCTATTTAATATCCTGGAAAACAAATCGAAATTAAAATGCCCTTTTTTATAATCATAACCAAAAAAACCTATGGAATCGTGTTTTGCCGTGGATTCATATATCGCAAGAAAAACATCAAAGTCGGTAATTTCGATACTTACCACCGGTACTTCCACATTTTTTTTGATTAAGGCACCCGTTGCCCCCCGGCTTATAATCACCTTCACGTTATTTCTACGGATAAGTTCTCTTGCTTCTTTTACGCCATCTTCCAGAAAAGCCTCGGCGATTATTATATCTTCCCCCATCTCCCTGGAAACGCTCTTTACTATTTGCGTAAGTTCCGGATAAGGTGAGATAAGAGCTATTTTTGAATCTATAGGGTATCCCTCCTTCTGGACGGTTCTTATCCTTCGATAAAACCTGCCAGCAGCTCTACAGCCAAATACATATCTTTCAAGTTCACCATTTCCGATGGAGTATGAACATATCTTGTGGGAATAGACAATCCTCCCGATGGTACACCGGAACGGCTCAAATGTATGGCACCCGAATCTGTGCCTCCATATTCCAGCACTTCAAGCTGGTATGGCACTTTTTTTTGTGTGGCCGCTGATATAAGAGCATCCTTGATCCTGGGATGGCTTATTATAGAATTGTCTTTAACTTTTATGGCAGGGCCCTTTCCCAGCTCCACGGCCATTTTTGACGCTTCAGGCGTATCACCTGTAGGGGTGACATCCACAGCTATAGCAAGATCGGGATCTACTCCAAAAGACGATGTTTTTGCACCTCTCAAGCCGACTTCTTCTTGAACAGTGAATACGAAAAAGGTTTGATACCTGGGTTTTTTTAACTGTTCCAGAACTTTTATTAGCACCGCGCATCCTGCTCTATCATCAAGAGCTTTGGAAATGATACAATCGCCCGATATGATACATTCTCTGTAAAACGTGCCCATATCGCCAATTTTAATTTTTTGTTTTGCTTCTTCTCCAGATTTAGCTCCGATGTCAAGAAACATTTTGTTTATCTTAAGCTCTTTCATATCATCCATTTTTTCCAAGCCAAAAACCCCTACAGTACCGTTGGCGAAAATCACCCTTTCTCCAATTAGAGTAAAGGGTGAAATACCCCCCACATTTGAAAATCTCAAAAAACCTTTATCATCAATATTTGTCACAATGATCCCTATTTCATCCATGTGGGCTGCCAGCATCAGCCTTTCTCCTGAAGTACCTTTTTGGGCAATAATATTGCCCATTTTATCAACTTTTATGGAGTCCGCAAAAGGTTTTAATCTTTCTATTATGGTTTCCCTTATCTTATCTTCGCTGCCCGAAGGACCAAAGCTTTCGGTGAGTTCTTTTAGTAATTTTTTCACCCTACAATCCCCTTTCTTCCAAATCTTTTATAATGAATTCCAGGAGTTCCATGGTGTGTTTAATATCGAGAAGGCTACAAAAACTTACTGGCGAATGAATATATCTGCATGGGACAGATACTATTATTGTTGGTATTCCTTCCCTGGAAGTATGAATCCTCCCACCATCGGTTCCTCCAAAGGTGGTTCGACGCAGCTGGCAAGGAATACCATTGCTATCAGCCAGCTTCAGTACCCTTGTTACAAGCTCTTTACTGGCCACATAGGTCATATCCATTATGGTAATTGCTGGTCCCATGCCTATGGTAGTACTGTAATTTTCCTCCTTGGTTTCGGGCACATCCGAAGCAAAAGTCCCTTCCACCACTATAGCCACGTCGGGATTTATTCTGTAAGAAACTACAGCAGAACCTCTCACACCGATTTCTTCCTGTACCGTAAATGCTCCGGTTATTGAATAACCCAGCTTCTTTTTGAGAGTTTCTGCAATAATATAGCACCCTACTCTGTCATCAAGTGCCTTTCCTTTAACAATATTATTGCCCAATACCTCAAATTCCGTGTCAAAAGTTGCAAAATCTCCTATCCTTACTTTTTTTTCGGCATCCTCTCTGTCCTTGGCTCCAATTTCTATATAAAGATTTTTTGATTTTAATGGAATATCCCTCTCTTTAGGTTCCTGTAGATGAATAGCCTTTGCTCCAATTACTCCTTTGATCTTTTGGGGCCCTATTACTACTTGCTTAGAAACAAGGATTCTGTCATCAATTCCTCCAACTGTATCGAATTTTAACCAACCATTTTTGTCTATGGACCTTATCATAAGGCCGACTTCATCCATATGCGCACATAGCATCAAATTAAGCTTATTTTTTTTATCTAAATTTTTACATATTAAATTGCCCAGGGAATCGGTTTCAATACTGCATGTTTCTTTAAGTTCTCTTTTTAATATATTTCGAACTTCATCTTCTGCTCCAGATACGCCGAAAGCTTCCGAGAGTTCTTTTAATAACATGTCAACCCCTCCACCAATTCTTTATTCAATGAAGATATAAAAAAAGCCAGCAGACGCCCCGCCTTCTTTATGTCGTCAAAACATACGGTTTCTACGGTTGTATGCATGTAACGGAGGGGAATTGACACCAGAGCCGTAGGTATCCCTTCTCTAGTGATTTGAATAGCCCATGCGTCGGTACCTGTAGAAGAAGGTTCCGGATTGAGCTGATAAGGGATGTTATTATCTTCTGCTATTTGTTTCAATCTTGTAAAAAGTTTTGGATGTATATTGGGCCCAAGAGCCAGAACCGGCCCTTTTCCCAAAAACTGTGTCTCATCTTCCGGAACATCCAGCATATTGCCATGACATACATCTATGGCAATGCCTATATGCGGGAATATATTGAAACTGCTTACAATCGCACCTCTTAAACCCACTTCTTCCTGCACAGTAGCCACGGAATAAACATTTGCATCGAATCTCATTGTATCGAGCTCTTTTAGCGTCTGAAGCATCACTACTATTCCAGCTCTATCATCCAGTGCGTTGCATGAAAAGCGGTCATTTAGCAATTCTTCAGGCTTTCTTTTAAACGTTATGAAATCCCCCACTTGAATTGTTTTTTTAACTTCGTCGGCAGATAGCCCTGTATCAATAAATAGATCATCGGGTTTAATGGCCTTTTTTCTTTCCTCAGGTTCCTGTATATGAGGCGGCTTGTTGCCTATAACGCCGAGTACTTTTCTGCGACCATGAATGATTACCTCCTGGGCGGGTAATATTCTCTGGTCTACGCCACCAATGAAAGCAAATCTAATAAATCCCCTTTCATCAATCTGTTTAACCATTAGCCCTATTTCATCCATATGAGCTGCCAGCATTACATTGTACTTTTGGCTCTGGCCTTTTTTAAGGCTAATTATATTCCCCAGCCTATCTTCTCTGACTTCGTCGCTCAAGTTTCTAAGATATTCTTTTATAATGCTGTTTTCCATCATTTCACTGCCGGAAGCAGCAGCAGGTTTTAATATGTTTATTAAATTTTGTTTTACGTCCAAATTTATCCCCCTTTCAAGTATTTATATTTCTACATTTTATAGCAGTTTCCTTCATATTCTAAAATTATATTTCCCACCAAAACATAAAATATCATCCGAACCATATCAAACAATAATATATTTTACTTTTTTAAGAAAAATAAAAAGACATAGTGAAAACACTATGTCTTAGTATTTTACGTTATAAAATATAATGGTGGGCCATCAGGGACTCGAACCCGGGACACCCTGATTAAGAGTCAGGTGCTCTACCAACTGAGCTAATGGCCCACGTAATTTATGGTGGAGAGAGGTGGATTCGAACCACCGAAGGCATCGCCAGCAGATTTACAGTCTGCCCCCTTTGGCCAGCTCGGGAATCTCTCCATAAATATGGCATATATGGTCAAATTGCCTGGAGCCGACGATGGGACTCGAACCCGCAACCTGCTGATTACAAATCAGCTGCTCTGCCAATTGAGCTACGTCGGCAAAAATTGGTGGGCCCACTAGGACTCGAACCTAGGACCAGCCGGTTATGAGCCGGCTGCTCTAACCAACTGAGCTATGGGCCCTTTCCCCAAACGCAATTAATAGTATACAATAAAATATTTTTTTCGTCAAGCCTATCAATATAAAAATTTCACGTTAAACGCTTAAGAAATATACTTAGCTCTGTAACACGAAAAATTTTTCCGCTTTTCAAGTTCATAAAAGTCTTTGCTTTTGTGGAATTCTTTAGATAGCACCATTATTCAGCGGGTTACAACTTTTTGATAGAAAAAACTTTTTATGCTAAAAAAGCCGTATTTCTGAGGCATTATTATTTGTTCTGTACTGCCTACAAAAAAAATGCCTTCATCCACAAGCGCATCATAGAACTTTTTATATAATTTATCTTTGGCTTCTTCGGTAAAATATATCATAACGTTCCTGCACAAAATCAAATCACACCTTTGCGGAAAAGTATCATCCAGTAAGTTTAAAATTTTAAAGTCTATCTTTTTCTTTATTTCTTCCTTTAAGGTGAATGTATCGTTGGTTTTCAAAAAAAACTTATCCAACAATGGTTTTGGTATATTAACTACACTTTTTGGCGGATATGAGCCTTGTTTTGCCTGTTCCAAAGCTTTTATATCGATATCGGAGGCAATTAAATCCACATTGTCAAGCATACCTTTTTTTGCAAACAGCAGAGCCAGGGAATAAGGCTCTTCACCGGCAGCACATGCAGAACTCCATATTCTGAGATGTTTTTTCTTTGAAACAAGGACTGGCAATATATCATTTTCAAGAACGGACCACTGGGAAGGGTTTCGAAAAAACTCCGATACATTTATAGTTATGTAATCCATAAATTCCTTAAGATGTTTATTACTGGTGACAAGTAGTTTAAGATATGAATCATAATCACTAAGCCCGTTTCTCCTAATCAAAGATTCAATCCGCCTTTTCATCTGTTTTTCCTTATAATTGGATAAGTCTATTTTACAGAGGTTTTTTATCTGTAAAGTGAACTCTTTGTATCCATCCAACGAAAACCCTCCTATTACATTTTCCTAAAAATAATTATATCACACATTTTGTACAAAAAAATCCATGATACACGTTAAGTGTATCATGGGGGCTAAATGTAAAGGGGGTCTTCGTTATTTAATATAACCACAAAAAAAATTTTTATTCAAATATAAACAGAAAAATGCGCGATTTTTATTTCACGCATTTTTCCTGCTAAACGTATTCATATTCGAAGGATTTCTTAAAACTCAAAAGAAAATCCCCTTCCTTTAAAAATTGACCACTTTTACTGGCTTTTCAAAAATACCCCTTTTAACTTCAGTAGCAGTCATATGGCCGGCATTAAACTTTTCCGAGATATAGTTGCATGCGTCCCAGGGATTTACTCTTTCACCGCAGGTGAACACATCTACCGCGGCATATCCAAGTTCAGGCCAGGTATGGATGGCAAGATGAGATTCAGAGATGACCACGACTCCGCTGACACCCTGGGGGCTGAATTTATGAAAAGCAACTTCTCTTACTTCAGCTCCGGCTTCCAGTGCTGCTTTAACCAGTATTTCTTCGATTAATTCTCTGTCGTTTAAAATATTCGGATCACAATCATAAATCTCAGCCAAAATATGACGCCCCAAAGATTTCATTTTTCCATCAATACCCCCTTATCAAATTTAAATTCAATCAAATTACATTTTAGCAGATTATCCCCGTTTGTCAATAGATTCTAGAAAAAACTTTAATATTTTATTATAGACAAAGATTTATACTAAATTATATGCTTATACCTCGATTTTTCACCCAATTATATGTTTTTCCTTCTATTATTACCGGTCGCTTTCTCAATTCAGTCAAGTTTTTGGCTCCCGACATGGCCATGGTAAACATTAGCTCTCTCTTTATCCTGATGATATATCTTAATAATGCCAGCGGGCCTCTTTTAAGTAATATATACAAAAACAGTCCGGCAAAAGCAGCGGCTTTAGCTCCGAGAGCTATGGACTTTGCCACATCAAGACCGTTTTTAAGACCACCCGAACAAATAATGTCAGCCCTGTTTCCGACCCGGTAAACTACTTCTATCAAGCTGGCGGGTGTTGGTATTCCCCAGTCCTGCAAACTCATCAGAGCCTTAGTTGATCTTCTTTTATTTTCAATGGCTATAAAATTTGTCCCACCTGCTCCACCTATATCTATAATCTTTATGCCATTTTGTACCAATATTTCGGCTTCTTCCATTGCCATTCCAAAACCCACTTCTTTTATAATTACCGGGACTTTCACATTCTTGACGATTTCTTTTATATTATGCAGAGTACCTTTAAAATTTTTTCGACCTTCCCGCATAACAATCTCTTGAGGCGCATTCAAGTGTATTTGCAGAGCGTCAGCTTTTATCATTTCCACTGCTTTTATGGCATCATCTACAGAAGCATCTGACCCTATGTTGGCAAAAACTATTCCGTCAGGATTATACTTTCTTACAATTTGAAAGCTTGAAGCACATAGAGGATCGTCCAGAGCTATTTTTTGCGAACCTACTGCCATGGCCAGGCCAAGACGACTGGCTATTTTTGCAAGTTCACCATTTATTATTTTAGCTTCATAAAAGCCACCGGTCATGGCATTAATTATTATTGGATTTTTTAACTTAAGGCCATTCAGGTCTGTTGATATATCGATTTCATCGATGTTGACTTGCGTTAGGCAATTATGAAGCAATGTAATATCATTAAAATTGTTTCTATGAAGTTTTTTTTCAAGAAGCAGGCTATATTTTATATGTTCTCTTTTTCTCGTTTTTCTTAAATAATTTGACATATCAATGCCCCTTAAAAAAAGGGGGTTAAACCCCCTTATTCTCATCATTTTTTTCTTTTTTATCAAGCAGTATATCTCCGATGGTAATACTGCTGTCATTGGAAGCTTTATATACATCCTTGCCAACAGGTTTTTCGTCCAATGCTTCTTTTATGCTGAGACTTATTTTTTTATCCTTCGCATTAATATCCATTATTTTAACCTTTACAATATCTCCTGCCTTCAATACGGCGTCTGGACTTGGAATATGCTCTTTTGAAATCTGGGAAATATGCACCAGACCTTCAACACCAGGTTCTATTTCTACAAAGGCACCAAAGCTTACAAGATTGACTACCTTGCCCTCTATTACTGAACCAATCTTATATTTCTCTTCGATATTGTCCCATGGATTTGGCACAACCTGTTTTAAACCAAGGGAAATTCGGCCACGTTCCCGATCGACTTTTAATACCTTGACCTCTACTTCCTGTTCTTCTTTTATAACATCGGAAGGGTGCTTTACCTTTTGCCACGATAGGTCGGATATGTGAATGAGACCATCGACACCTCCTATATCTACAAAAGCCCCAAAGTCTGTCAGTCTCTTTACAACACCCTTTATAACCTGACCTTCTTGAATGGTATTCCAGGTCTGCTCTTTAAGTTTTTCTTTTTCTTCCTCTAATACCAACTTATGGGATAGTACCACTCGGTTTTTATTCTTATCAATTTCCAAAACTTTCAATTTTAAATTTTTCCCCGTATACACGCTCAAGTCCGGCACATATTTTAAATCTGCATGGGATGCAGGAATAAAACCTATCACTCCACCAACGTTGGCAAGAAGACCGCCTTTGACTACCTCTGTCACAATTCCTTCAACAGCTTCATTTTTTTCAAAGGATTCTTCAATTTGACTCCAGGCGTTTATAGCATCAGCTTTCTTTTTCGATAAAATGAGATTTCCCTCTTTATCTTCCAATTTCAATACGTATACTTTTATATGATCTCCAACTTTGACAACTTCTTCAGGATTTTCAAAAGGTCTGCTGGAAAGCTCATTTAAGGGTATAATTCCGTCGGATTTATATCCCACATTGACAAGAACTTCATTGCTGCTGACTTTGACCACTGTTCCATCTATAACAGTGTCTTCATTGATTTCGGAAAAGGTACGTTCATATGAGATTTCACCTTCCCCCGAGCTTTCAGTTTCCATGTTGCCCATCTCTTTGTTGATTTCTTCCATTTTATTTATGACCTCCTTTATAATCCAATCAGGTGTAGAAGCACCTGCTGTAATCCCAACCCTGTCTTGAGAATCAAACCATTCTTTTTTAATTTCTCCAGCTGTTTCGATGTGATAAACCCTCGCTCCTGCTTCCTGACAAATTTTTGCCAGTTTTTGAGTATTAGCACTGTTTCGTCCGCCGATTACCAGCATTATATCCGCCTGCTTTGCCACATCTTCGGCAGCCATTTGCCTTTGTCGTGTTGCATTACATCTTGTATCATAAAAAAACTCTATATTCAATTTTGATTTTAACACGTTCATGATATTCTCTACATTTTCTTCTGTCTGTGTTGTCTGAACCAAAACTCCAACTTTTTTACTGGTAAATAAATTTTCTGCATCTTTTACATTTTCTATGACTTTAACATCTCCCTGGCACCAGCTCTTGATGCCTTCCACCTCAGGATGACGCGGATCACCTATTATTATGACCATATACCCTTTTCCTGATAATTCAGCGGCTTTTTCCTGAACCTTCTTTACAAACGGGCATGTGGCATCAATTACGTTAAGGCCCATAGCATTGGCCTGACTTATAATAGAAGGCCCTACCCCATGAGTCCTTATAACTAAGTTGCTTTTATCTTTAATTTCATCAAGGTTAGCCATCGTTATGCCCTTGGTTTTAAGGTTGTCCACTACCTGTGGATTGTGAATAAGAGGTCCAAGAGTATAAGCCTTTTCACCTTTTTTTATTAAACTCTCCACCATCTCCATTGCCCTTTTTACACCAAAACAAAAACCCGCATATTCGGCTATAATTAACTGCAAATTCGGTTCACTTCCCGTTTCATTTTTATTATTAACTCAGAACGATGATTGATGCAAAATCATATTTAGCTTTAATTGAATTCTATAGAAAGATGCATTATTCCTGCTTATAAACAAAAAAATTATAAAGACATTAATTTGGATACTTCATTAAAAATTGTAATACTGATTTCTTTCAATCTCTGAGAATTCACTTTCTCTTCGAATATTTCCAGCTTTAACGGTTTTCCGATAACAACATCAATATTGGAAAAAAACTTGTAATTTCCTTTTATAGCAACGGGAACTATACTGGCATTCTTGCTCTTTAAATAGATCATGGCAATCCCCGGCTCGGGTTCTTGAAGCTTACCAGTTTTACTTCTTGTTCCCTCCGGGAAAATGCCAAGCACATGATTTTCAGATAGTACTTGAAGGCCTTTTTTTATAGCGCTTCTATCGGGCATTCCCCGTTTAACCGGAAAAGCATTAATATGTTTTAATATAAGACCGAAAACCGGAATTTTAAATAATTCTTCTTTTGCCATAAAATATACCGGTCTTTTTAAAATACAACCTATAATTACCGGATCCCACATGCTTCTATGGTTTGAATAGACAATAACCGGCCCTTTTTCTGGAAAATGCTCCAGCCCGCTGACATTTATTTTAAACATACACGAAATGATTATTGTGCAAAGAAATTTTGCAAAATTATAAAGCACCTTCCTCCCCCCTTTTAATCAATGTAATAATCTCATCTACTACTTCCTGGATGGATTTGTGAGTGGTATCGATAATAATAGCATCCTTTGCCGCTAAAAGAGGAGAACACTTCCTCTTAGTATCTTGCAGGTCCCGTTCCAGGATGTCTTTTTCTATTTGATCTAATTCTACATCATAACCTTTATTTTTTAATTCTTCAAATCGTCTTCTTGCTCTCTCTTTCAGGTCTGCTGTCAAAAAAAATTTGTATTCGGCATCGGGTAACACTGTAGTGCCAATATCCCGACCATCCATAATAACACCTTTTTTCCTGGCCATTCGTTTTTGCATTTCTACCATTATTAATCTTACTTCCGGGATTTTAGCTATGTCAGAAACCTTCCTGGTAACTTGTTTGCTTCTTATTTCTTCTGTGACGTCTTCACCATCCAGAATAACTTTATTATTTTTAATATCAATATATGTGTCTTTTAACATTTCTACTATTTCTTGAGCTGTATTTTTATTTTTTACACAAGCTTTTAAGGTAACAGCTCTGTACATAGCCCCTGTATCGATATATATCATATTAAGTTTTTCTGCTACTTTTCTGGCCACAGTACTTTTCCCCGCTCCCGCAGGCCCATCAATCGCTATATTGTAAGCCATATCAACACTTCCTTATTAACATCCGAGGCTATCCTGCTAAATCAGGTCTTAATTTTACAGCGCCTTCTAAATAGACATGCTTTATATCTTCCATGGATTTATCGGTGTTAAAAACCATCAATACCCTGATACACCTTTCTAAACTGCCCTCCACTTCAAGCTGTGCTACGTCCAGCAGTGGAACCTGACTGAGCCCCATCTCCCTGGCAGCCCGGGCAGGAAAAGCAGCATTTAAGTCTGATGTTGCGCTAAATATGATAAAACAAATATCATCAACTTTTATATCATTCTTTTTCATCATTTCATTTATTAGACTTTTGGTGGCGGAGTAAATGGATTCCGCCGTATTATCAGCCACTGTAATAGCTCCTCTTAATCCTCTGGTTTTCATTATGTCACCTCGATCAAAAACCTTATTGAAATCATTCGGCTATTGCGGCACTGATTCCTGCCAGGTATCCTGTCGAAAAAGCAGCCTGTAAATTATATCCGCCTGTTAATCCATCTATATCAATAACCTCACCGGCAAAAAAGAGTCCCTTTAATATTTTTGATTCCATGGTTCTGGGATTTATTTCTTTTACTGATACCCCCCCTCTTGTCACAATCGCCTCTTTTGACCTGCATCCCGTTATTGTGACCCTTAAATCTGTAAGCATTGCTATGATTTTCTGTCTCTCTTTCCTGGTAATCTGATTTGTCGGTTTTTCCGGGTCAATCCCGCAAAGCGTTATAAAAACAGGAATCATTTTTTTGGGTAGGAGGTCATTTAATGCATTTTTAAATAACTTTCTCTCATAGAGTTTGAAGTCTCTATCAAGCCTTGCTTCAATTTCTACCGGCTTTAATGCCGGTTTCAAATTTATTGAAAGTTGAAGAGGGTCAGGTTCACCAAGATGTTCCACCATATCGCGGCTTAATGTCAATACAACAGGACCCGATACTCCAAAATGAGTAAAAAGCATTTCTCCAAATTTTGAAGCTACCTTCTTTTGTTTTAAATAAAACGTGATTTCCACATTTTTTAATGTCAGGCCCTTGAGCTGTTTTACCCATTCTTCACTGGTGATGAGCGGAACAAGAGATGGCATTAGAGGTGTAATGGTATGTCCCGCCTGACGGGCCAGCATATATCCATCACCGGTAGATCCAGTTGAAGGGTATGAAAGGCCACCTGTGGCCACTATTACACTGTCGCAGTCAAAAATCTTTTCCGTGTCAAATAGTTTTAGTCCCTTGATGCTGCCTTTATCAAATATGAGTTCCCTTACGCGGCTTTTATAATTTATTGATACGCCTGCATCTAAAACGGCTTTTTCTAGAGTTTTTACAACATCAAAGGATCTATCAGTTACCGGAAAAACCCTGCCTCCTCGTTCAACCTTGGTTTTTAAACCCATTTTTTCAAAAAAATTAATAAGGTCGGTGTTTGAAAACCTGGTGAGCGCTCCATATAAAAATTTTCCATTGCCCGGTATATTTTCAATAAAATCTTCGATACTTTTTATATTGGTAAGGTTGCATCGACCTTTTCCCGATATCAGTATTTTTCTACCGAGATTTGTATTCCTTTCGAAAAGCAAGACCCTCGCTCCGCAGTGCGCCGCATGATATGCCGCCATAAGGCCTGCAGCACCGCCACCTATAACTGCAACCGTTTTATACATGACATCATCCTATTACTTTTTTATTTTTTTTGAAAAAAGGGCCAGTTGACTTTTGAATTCCTCACTCATTTTAAAGAGTAATCTCTCCAGATCCTTATTTGTTATTAACATCTGCGATGGTTCTTCCACTTCCAGCTTTCTGAATTCCTCTCTCATTACAAATCTTACCATATCTTCTATTGAATCAGCATTAATGGTTAAAAAAGCTGGAGCATAGGCTACTTTTTCATTTAAATTCTCATCGAAAATTATGTACGGTTCGGCTGATATATCGTAGTCTTCAAAATAAATACCCTGTATGGGAATATTTTTTAGTAACGCTACCTGCTCATCCCTGGCATCCAGAGCCGCTTGCTCGATAGACTTTCCTCCGAAAAGGAATCTTCCAGGTTTGTACTCCCCTTTGAAATCGAATCTTACTTTAAATTTAATTTTACTCTGGACCACGTCATCCCCTAATTTCACTTTGACCATATGCAGGCCCTCCAATTGTCACAAAAAACTTTTTAATTCATTAAAGGAATTTATTAATATAGCCCCATGCTTGATATCGCGGTATATTTGCGCAGCCATACCATTAGTATAATCTCTTGATTCAATGGCTCTTTCTTCGATTATAAATAACTTTTTTTGATGCAATATATTTTTGAGACATAAAAGATTCTTTAAATTGCCGTATCCAAAAGGTACATCGGCAAGCAATACGGCATCAGATTTTTTAACGTATTTTTCATTTTCCTCCATCTTCTCATCGGATATGGGAGAAAAGGGCACTTCCTCAACCACATCAAAACCCAGCATCTTTGCAGTCAACCAATCCGTATCCCCTTTATTCAATACACCTACTGAAACTTCATATCCTCTTCTTTTAAGATAATACAGTATCTTTTCACCTTCTCCGCCTCCGCAGATAACATGAATAGTATTAAAAGGTCTCGGTAAAACTGATTTTTCTTTTGGACCTAAAAATACAATTAAAGGCCTCCCGGTATCTTTTTGCATGTGCACCCGGACATCCATGTTAAAGGTTTCCTTAATGTTTTTTTCATTAATCACATCTATCAAAGGTCCCATCTTGAATATTTTATGATCCTTTAAAAGAATTATTTTGTCACAGAACATGGAAGCCAGGTTGATGTCGTGCATCACAGCTATAATTGTTATACCTCTGTTCAAACAAAGTTTCTTTAGAAGGCTCAATAGCTCCCATTGATAATTTATATCCAGGTGAGATGTGGGCTCATCCAGCAGAAGCAATTCCGGTTCTTGTGTGAGAGCCCTGGCTATCAAAACCCTTTGTTTTTCCCCTCCGCTCAATTCCTGGACCGGTTTTTCCCTTAAGTGCCAGATGTCCATGAATTTCATCGATTCTTCCGCTATAGCAAAATCTCTTTCTTTTTCTACTTCAAAATTAATCAAGTAGGGGTTTCGCCCCATCAAAACTACCTGTTCCACGGTAAAGCTCAATTCTATAGAAGTATCCTGAGGTACTGTAGCCACATATTTTGCCAGAATTTTAGGTTTTAACTTTCTAATGTTTATATTTTTTAAATAAATGGAGCCTCTGTGAGGTTTAAGCCATTGATTGATATTATTTAACAGCGTGGTTTTTCCGCATCCGTTTGGCCCCAAAATTCCTACAAAATCTCCTGCATTTATTTCCAGATTAATACCTTTGAGCACATCGGTATCCTGATATTTAAAATCAAGGTTTTCCACCTTCAGAAGCAATGACATTGGTTTTCACTCACTAACATATGGCTATTAAAACTTCCCGCAGTATCTTTGCGGCTAAAAGTGAAGTTCTTTCAGATAAATCGCTGGCTGGAGATACCTCCACCAGATCGAAGCCTACGATATTTAGCTCTTTAAAGGAAGACACCACATCGAGAATATCCTGAGAGTTGCAACCTCCGGGTTCGGGAGTCCCTGTGCCCGGGGCAAAAGCAGGATCAATGGCATCTATATCCAGAGTAACATATACGGGCCTTTGTTTTAATTTGTCCAGTAATTCCATAAAAGGCTTTTTAACATTGATAGGGTACATACAAGTATGCTCTTTTGCAAAATTGAACTCTTCCTTTATGCCCGACCTTATTCCAAATTGATAGAGGTGCTTATCTTTTATATGTTCGCATACCCTTCTCATAACGGTAGCATGAGATAACCTTTCTCCGAAGAATGTGTCCCTCAAGTCTGCGTGAGCGTCGAAATGTATCACCACCAGATCCTCATACTTTTTTGCCACCTGTTTTATTATAGGATAGCTTATGAGGTGCTCTCCACCTAAAAAAACCGGTATTTTGTTTCTTTCAAGCAATTTGGCTGTAACTTGTTCGATAATTTCAAGGCTCTTTTCAACATTACCAAAGGGTATGTCCACATCTCCGGCATCAAAATAATCCTTGTCATTTAATGTATCATCTAAATAAATGCTGTAATCTTCCAGGCCATATGAAACCTCACGTATTTTCCTCGGTCCCATGCGGGTCCCCGGCCTGAAACTTACAGTAAAATCCATAGGCACACCTACGATAACCACCCTGGCGGTATCATAGTTTTGCTTTGCTCTTAAAAACTTTCCCTGATCTATTAAATGTTCCATCAGCTTAAGTTCTTCTCCTTTATTTTGAAATCATTTTTTGGACAAAGGGTGGCAGCACAAAGCAGTTTTTGTGTATGTCTGGGGAATAATATTTGGTGTCAAACTCCGGTAATTTCATAGAGTTTACTGATATTGGATCTATGGATTTGGAACCCATTGTAAAGGTCCAGAGCGCTCCAGGATAAGTCGGAATAACCGCCGTATAAACATTGGTGAACTTAAAAACCGATGAAATATCGCTATAAACGCGCTTTAGAAACTCACCATAGAAAAATGGAGATTCGGTCTGTGCCACCATAATTCCATCATCATTTAATGCATAGAACACATCTCTATAAAATTCTCTCGAAAAAAGCCCCACCGCAGGTCCAAGGGGATCAGTAGAGTCAATTATGATAACGTCATAACCCTTATTTTTTTTAACAAACTCAATGCCATCTTCGCAAAATACACTGGTTCTGGGGTCTGAAAAACCCGAACTTAAAGATGGAAAAAACTTTTTGGAAGCCTCGATCACCTGTTCATCTATTTCAACAAGGTGAACTTCTTTTACGGGATGTTTTAGAATTTCCCTTACAGTACCTCCATCACCTCCTCCTATTACCAGCACCCTTTCAGGGGATCTATGGGTGAAGAGCGGAACATGGGATATCATCTCGTGATATACAAACTCATCTTTGGTAGTAAGCTGCACCACATCATCGAGGGTCATAATTCTTCCCATATCTTCCGTGTCGAACACACAAAGAAATTGATATGGGGTTTTTTTCGAATAAAGCATATCTTTTATTCTAACTGAAAATCTTACATTTTTAGATTGATATTCTGAAAACCATAACTCCACTTTAAACACCTCTCTGTATGAGTTTACATTTCGCAAAAAATTATACCAGATATGTATAAAATATTCAAATATAGTTCTAAAAATAAAAAAAGAATATTTATTTTATTATTAACAATGTATACTGTTGAAGAATTCCTTCACATTAAGTTCCATAACATAAGCATTCACTGGGCAGTTGCTTTTATACTGCTGTGATGTTTTGCATCTTTCATCAATGGTTTCTCTCTGTATGAGCTTAAACCCGATTTTCTCAAAAAATCCTCTAGCAGTTTGAGTAAACAAAAACAACTTACTTATTTTTCTCCGATCTGCATAGTTTATCATGGCCCTGACCAGACCATCGCCCAGGCCCTGATGCTGAAATTCCGGCAGAACTGCTACCGATCTCAGGATGGCTACATCTTGATAGATTTCAAGCCCTGCAGTTGCTATTATGTTATTGTCCAGCTCCATAACCATAAAATTGTCGATGCTATCTATATCTGCTGACAGATTAACCTTTGATAAAACTTCTTTTACTTTAGAAATATCCGTTGGTAAAGCTTTACGAATAGATATCAAAAACTCTCCTCCTTGTCTCGTTAAAGATTTTTAATATACTCTATTTCTTTTGCTGTCATAAATCTCCACTGGCCCGGTTTTAGATTATTCAATGAAAGATTACCTATATGTGTCCTTTTGAGATGAATTACAGGGTTACCGATAGCACTGCACATCCGTCTTACCTGTCTTTTTTTGCCCTCATGAATCTTTATCTCCAGAACCGTAGAATCACCGATGCGTTTTACTATCCTCACCTTTGCAGGAGCTGTAAGGCCATCTTCAAGCTTTATGCCCATTTCCAGCATCAGTATCTGTCGTCTAGTGACCATTCCTTTTACATGGGCCAAATATGTCTTTTCAACTTCATGCTTCGGATGAGTTAACCTGTAAGTCACTTCTCCATCGTTAGTTAGTATCAAAAGTCCTTCGGTATCCATGTCCAGACGGCCCACAGGGTAGACCCTTTCTTTCAGGCCCTTTATGATATCAATTACGGTAGGCCTGCCGAAAGGATCTTTTACCGTGGTTACCACTCCTGCGGGCTTGTTCATCATTATATAGATATGTCGCTGTTCTTCGTGACATATCTTTCCATCTACTTTAATCTCATCGACATCGGGATCTATTTTAAAACCAAGTTCTCTTACAATCCTGCCATTGACCTGAACTCTACCAGACAGTATTATCTTTTCACTGGCTCTTCTTGATGCCACACCAGCATTTGCCAAAAACCTCTGCAGTCGTATCTTCAATAAAAACTCCCCTTCTAGAATCTATTATTATACATTCCGGCTACTTTTTCCTGCTTAATAATAAGGTTTTCTTTAAAAATTCCTAAAAGATTCAGTTTTGCAACCCTGTCTTTTATTGCCTCCGGAGAAGTTTCATAAAGGCCTAGTTTCTTCATTCTTTCAAAGTATATGGATCCGGCAAATGTAAACCTTTTGTAGAGCCCGTTTTCGGTCTTTATTTGTTCATTAACATAAGCAATCATATCTCCTATGGCTAAGGCTCTTGGCAACTTTATAAGTTCCAGATTAAGTGCTTTTCTGACACTGTTATGGCCCGCCAGAATCCCGGTACAGATAGCTTCAGTATGCCCGATGAATGGCCCCGACTTTTCACCGGCACAAAAGAGGTTATTTAGTCCTATTACCTGCATACAATCATCTCTGGGTGCCATGGACATATACCGTATAGAATTACCTTTACTTGCAGCATAAGGATCTTCAAATCTAGCATTTTCGAATCCTTTTATTTTCCTCAGATCTTCCAATGGAAAAAATGGAGTCATGAATTTGGCATACCCGGTATCAAGGAGGACAATATTTGTTGCATATTCCTCCAGGGCATATTGCTGGCATACTTTCATGGAGAGTTTTTCTTTTTTTATATATTCTTCAGGTATTTTAATCACCACAACTCCTTTTTCGTCCAGTTGTCTTTTTATATTTTCCCCCAACGTATCTTTATTTAATTTGCAAGACCCGCTCATAGCTCCATATATATCGGCAGAGCGCCTTCCAACCAAATCTTCCACGCCAGCTCTTTTACTTATGCTAACTCTCGGACCGTACGCCGGACATCGCTGAATACACATGGAGCAGCCATTGCCATATTTTAAACAATTGCCCATTGGACCTGAAGAACCGGTTGTTTCAATGAATTCATCTCCCTCTACAATTTCTTGACTGGCAAGCATGATACCCTGTATTGTCCTTTCTTTTACTCTTACATCTACTGCACGACATTTAAATTTTATATTTACACCCATATCCTCTAGAAATTCACGGACCTTCGGTTCAATTTTAGTCACATCATATAAAGTTGCATGTTTATGGCCCGGGAAGTCCACATTCTTATGTCTTGCTACACTGTCGGCTATTTGAAAAAGCTCTCCTGCCCCCAGGGCTATTGCTTCCTCTGCAGCCGTGAATCTGCCATTATTGCGAATTATCCCCCCCACGAGGCCGCACCCCAAAAGCATATCAGTCTTTTCAAGAATTGTAACATCTGCCCCCGCCTTTCTTGCAGTCAAAGCAGCGCCACATCCCGCCCATCCTCCACCTATCACTACTACTTTTACCATTTTTTACCCTCCCAGCACATTTTCACTTCCGAGTTGAACTTTGCAAAAATGTATCAATTCACCATCGATCAGTGTCTCGCAGCTTCCGCAAATCCCTTCGCCGCAGCAGAGCTGATGATTATTGGAGGCTATCAGCGGTATACGTCTGCTCAGCTTATTCAATATATTTTGTATGAACATGTGCTGGATATCTGAACCACTGCTATACACAAAATCTACAGCATTTTTCTCTATAATCTCCCTCAGCCGCTTTTTATAGAAGGCATTGTTTAATTCAAATTCTTGAGGGATGACCCCAATTTTTTTTAGTTCATCTTCAGCAATATTTATTTTTAGAGTGCCGGAATCCAATAGGACGGTGATGTTATTATTTCCTCTCAAAAGGTTCTTTACCACAGAGATTATGGAGGCCTGACCTATTCCCCTTCCTATTATAAGCCAGTGTTTGCTGTAGCTCGACTTAATATGTTTTAAACCTAAAAGACCATTCCAGTATGGACCACGCATTAAAACCATGCTATCCGACATGATTATGGCTTTTGTCTTGGGACCAACTATATTTACTGCAAAACTCAAAATTTTATTTGACTCATCTATATCCATAACGCATAACGGGACATCATAGTATTCTGGAGAACCTTCGGACCTTAAAAAGACAAAAGTTCCAGGTTGATTTAATTCTCTGACAAGAGAATCCAATGGGATAAAGATCTTAATGATAACAAGTTTGTCTGTTAAAAAATTCTTTTCGACAACAGAAGCCGGTATTGTTTTTCTTTCTTCTATTTTACCATCTGCCCACATATACTCTTGATATACGCAAATTCCCTGCCATCTGCAGTCGCAAATTTCTTTCCCCTGCATCATCGAGCAAATAAGACAATTTTCAGTCTTTGCCAGATGGCACGGACAGTACTGAGAACCAGCATCTATACAATAATAATTTAAAGCCATTTCATTCACCCCTTTTGAAAAAGATAAAGTTCATTAATAATCTATTCAAAAGAGGTAAAATAGGTGAAAAAATAGGTGAATAAAAAACTGATTCCAGAGCGGAATCAGTCATTTTTTTGATTTAACTTCTTTATTATTTCCCGTGCAAAAGGCCCTGCATCTCCTATAGAATACGCGTTCATGGTACCGCACGCTACGTTCCTTATGGCAAAACTGATATATTCTTCCGGTATACCGATCTGCTTTAGTTTATTTTGAATGTTATATGCCGCCTTAATACCTTCTTCACTTGCAATATGATTAATATCCGCAACAATTTTTTCAGAGCCGAATTTGACCGCCCCTATATTGCTGAAGATCTCAGCAGTCTTATTGCGGGCTCTTTCATCTTCTCCATCTATTATTATTAGCGGGAGCTCCCCAAACCCTATCTGAAGTGCATGGCCGATAATTTTTGCTGAAACAGGCTTGCAGAAGTTCTTTACAGTATTAAATTCCTCTAAACCGGTGTCTGTGGAAACATTTATTAAAACATGTTCCTGTTTTAAAAAAGGTTTTATTTCATTTATTGCCTCTGGGATAATTGAAGCGGGTAAGGCTAAGATAATAAAATCAGTTTTGGCAAGAATAGAGTATTCTATGATACCTTCCACTCCTAACTCACGGGCCAGCTGTCCGCACTGCCGTATATCTTTATCAATAAGTATTAGTTTATATTTTCCTGACAGTTTTCTGGCCAGCAGAGAACCCATCCTCCCTGTTCCGACTATAGCCAACGTTTCCATAAAGGACACCTCTTTACTAAAAATGCGTCTTTATCAATGATATCAACACATTTACCCCTTGCCTTTTTACATCCACTACCGGTACTGGGACTGCTTTTTTCATCTTTGAAAAAAGTTCATCTGCATCTACAAAACCTGCTTCGTAGTTATTATTCTCATATCTATAAAGTGGATAAAAAGGATTGACGCTAATGGCTAAAATTGGCATCTTTTTAAACACCTTAATTTTGCCGCCTGAATTTAATAAAGTACTTATTTCACATATTACATTCTGGGGGTTACCGCCAGCTGCAATTTTTATGGGATCTCTTACTATGAGTATTTTACCATCCCACAGACTGCCTATTGTTTGATTTAATTCTCTTAACATGTTTTCCGAAAGCAGCGCCGGGATATATATAGTGGTTATTTTTTTTATATGTTCTTTAATACTGTCAACGCTTTTTTTATCTATTAATGAGCCATAATCAAGGGTTTTTATAATATCATCATGCTTAATCAGGCAAATTTTGGTTTGTTCATGAATTATATTTTTTTCTTCTGCGCTTACTTCCGGTAAGTTGAATAATTCACAGTAAGCCCAGGTTTCACTAACCAGTTCATCGATATCGGTATTTCTCGCAGCACCTGTTGCAAGAATTATACCATCGGTTTCCACCATGGGAGCTATTCGGTTTAAAGCCCCGTCTACCATAATAAACTCGCATTTCCAGTTTTGAGTCATCATATTTAAAATGCATCTCAGTTCGCTGCTCTTATTGGGACCTGCTATAACTACTAACCCATCTTCAGTAATTTTAACAATCATTATCTTGCCCAGAGGTGTTACAATATCCGTTGATTCCATTATCTTATATTCAGCACTACCGGCAGCAAGACATTTTTCTGCTGTTGCAACAATTGACCCTTTTTTTAAAAAAAGACGCGGTTTGGGCAAACCGGTAATATTGTCAACTTCCTCACCGTCATAGCCTATGCTGGTTAAACCTATTAAAATGTTTTCCCTATATAACTCATCTAAAATGGCTGAAGTAGTTGTGGTTTTACCGGTATTTTTTGCAGTTCCTGCTGCCCCTATTATAAAAGCCATGTTGGTCCTCCAAAAGTTATTTTTTTATTACCGTACCACTTCCGGCCCTTCCCGGATATGCTCCTTCTTCTCTGCTGCCCAGCAAGCCTTTATACAGGGCATCCACAAAGTTGCCGTTTTTTGCAACAGATTCAAGTACTGTTTCTATGCCACTTTCGATTTCTCTGGCCCAAGTTTCCGCAAATTTTGTCGGAACTATATCGGATTTGCCAAAAAACCTAAAAGCCGATTGAGTTGCCCTCAATGTGTCTATTCTTGCAGGAACCGAAATTGGCCCTCCCGAAAAGGCTTCATCAGCCGAAGCTATAGAGATAGCATCAACTCCAAGAGAAGAAGCGAGTGACGCATGCAGAGCTGTCATTAAGGAAGATTGCACCCTGTCTTCGGTTTGCGTCAAAAAACCTATAGGTGCACCGCACCATATGGGAGCATTTACGATGTTTCTGAGGCACATAATCTTTGCCGCGTTGAAATCCACATAATTGTCTTCCATCTGACCACTTACCATTACTTCAGGTGAATAGCAAAATAGAGGCTGCAAAATCGGTCTGCCACCAAGTCTTAACCCGAGTTTTGAAACTATTAGCATGCCTGCGAAAGCCTTAAATGCCGGTACACCGCATAGTTCTTCATTTGTCACTACATCAAAAGGCATATTGTATTCAGCAGCATATTTGATAGCTCTGACCGCATCCACGGTTAGTCTTTCGGGATCAGTGCCACCTCCAAGAGAACCGTAGGCGATATTTATCTTTGTAAGATCTGCTCCTATCTTGCCTGCCAGCAATACCGTTTCCGGAGTGTTAAGACCCCTGTGGGCTCTGACCTGCCATAGTGTAGAGGGGCTTAAAGAATCTTTAATTCCTTTCAGGTTTTCATATGTTATGACCGAACCATCTTCTTCGTGTGTTATATAACCTTCAAAAAATCCTTCCGTCCTGGCCCCCCAGGATGGGTCAAAATGGACAACGCCATCGGCTCCCCATGCTTCACATGATTTTATATGGGCTATATCCATGAAGGGGCATCCCGTACCGTATTGAATAAATACTACAGGATTTTCTTCTGTGTGTTGCAGCTTCAAAGGATTCATTCTGGAATTAACTTCCAGCACGTAATTATTCAGAGATGTCAATTCCGCCTCGGATAGAGGTCTCGTTTTTTCTCTGTATTTGCCGGAATCATAAAAAGCTCTGACGGTTTCATCGCACAGTTTGCTGTACTCCATCCGTAAACTTTGCTTTTCGGATTCATTCTGCGATTCCAGTATTTTTTTTCTCAGTTCAGCCCTTTGTACGGCGGCAGTGGTTTTATCGCTTACATAATCCAGTATTCCGTCAACTATACTGTCAAGGAGTTTTTCTATGGACTTGTTCTTAAAGGTATAGTCATATCCTTCAGTGATATCTTTTTTTATTTTTTTGCCCTTTACTTCATCGGGAATATATTCACGGCCTTCCACAAAAGCAAGAGCTTCTTGCACTGTAGTGCCAGGACCAAACCCAGCATCAAATCCGAGTTCTGCAGCAAGCTCCGGTCGTATGGCCATGCCTCCGATACCAATTTTTACCTTATCCCTTATGCCTGCAGCTTCAGCCAGGTCGATAAACTTCCCTAAAATCTCCGCTACGCCATATCCAAGAGTCCTGCTGACCAAAACCACGTCAGCTTTGTTGTCTATAATGGCCTTGATTATCTCCTCATGAGAATAATCCGGTGGCAAAAGCAATGTTTCATGCCCTGCCTGTTCCAGGCCTCTTTTTATCATTTTCAAACCGATATCATGCACCGGATCAAGAGGAGCCAGCAGCACCTTCTTTTTTTGAACAGGCATATATTTCCCCTCCATTTTACTCTTTTTTTAACCATCCATAGCGGTCACCGGGTTTATAGACATAACCTCTCAACCTTACTCTAGCACCGGGACCCTGATGCTGGATAAACACTATACTGACATCCTTAAAACCTAAATCCTCCATTAATTGAAGAGAGAGTTTTTTTCCCTCTTCTTCATCTTTACATACAAGAAAAGTCTCCAGGTCCACAGCATCCATTACCTTCTCCATTACAGCGGACATTTTACTGCCTCCTTTGCTCATCATAGATGAGGAGAAATAGGTAAAATAAAATTAGCTTAACCAAGCCGAAACCTTCGATTCTTATTTTAACAAAATAAAAGCAAATATTCAATTGTCCCCATTAAAGTTTTCTTCATTATTGTATACTATTTCCCAGTATTTTTTAACATCATTTGCCAGATTTTCTATATGACGTATCATGGCTTTTTCTGCCATTTCTGTATCTTTTGATACAATGGCCTGAAAAATGTTTTTATGGTCAAGAAGTACAGTGCTTTTTACCTCTTTTCTTATATATTCCAGAATTGGAGAAATTTGTCCGTGCTGTCTTATCAAATCCATGGCAGCATCCAGTACTCTGTTTTTTGCTGCCTGAGCTATGGCTTTGTGAAATTTTATATCATCGTCTGCTATCGATATACCCTTATCTACATGTTCCTGTTGATTCTGAATAATTTCTTCCATTTTATGGATCTCTTCCGGGGTAATAAACTGTGCTGCAAGTTTTGCCAGCTGGCTCTCTATTGCTTTTCGGGCCGTTAAAATATCCAGCAATTCCTGTTTTCCTGTAACTTTTATAGCATTCACCAGTTCATTTCCATAATGGTTTATTCGATGTTCCTGTTCCAGCTCCTTCATTTTTTTATAACCTGAAGCCGTCAAATATCTTCCCTTAAATCCGACTTTTTCTGTATAGCCCTTAATATCAAGTTCCCTGAGAATACGGCCTGCCGTTGCTTCGCTTATATCAAGTCCCTGCATCTTTAAACTATCGCGTATATAGCCAGATCCTACAGGTACATGTGAGTTTGCAATTGTTTTTAAAATCATGTAGAATAAATGCTGCTTTTCCAGTAACATTTTCTCCCCCCGATTGCCTATATTTTTACTGAACTATATATTTTATTATACATTACTTTTAATATAAAAAAAATATTTTTTTTACAAGAGCTTCATTTTAATTTTTACTGTCCAGTAAGCCTATCACTGATTTATAAGCTCTTTATTTCAACAACAAAAAATAGTCACAGCAAACTTTTCATGTAAAGAGAACATCTAAAAATATTCTTTGCGGAAAAGTTGCGTGACTATTTCCTTTTAATTATATTTATTCTTTTTTAAAGGATAAAGATTGCCACAATAGTAGTTACGATCAATCCAACTATGACGGGGATAAAATTTTTTCTTGCGAGATCATTGGGATCAACCCCGGCTATAGCAGCCACCGGGATAATGCCCCACGGGATAATGGTGCCGCCTCCGACCCATACAGCTGCAATTTGCCCCAGAGCTCCAAGTGTAGCTTTATCTACATTAATAGCGGTGCTGAAGGTCTGAGCCAGGGATCCTACCAGCGGAAGACCTGAAAACCCCGAACCGTCTAATCCTGTAATACCACCTATTATCATCTGGATAAAAGCTACAGGAACTTTACTTAAAGGAACAGCCTGGGATAACGCAATACCAAGATCCGATAAAAGGCCTGTTGCTTGTGGGCCTAATATTGCTTTTGCAGTGGATTCGGACCCGAGGAAGAAAAATCCTCCTATCACTATTACCGGTGCAAAAACTTTCATTCCGAACAAGAAACCTTCCCG
The DNA here is from genome assembly GCA_012840135.1 of Thermoanaerobacterales bacterium. GTDB lineage: Bacteria > Bacillota > Thermosediminibacteria > Thermosediminibacterales > Tepidanaerobacteraceae > Biomaibacter. Next base: position 57,881 of record DUMA01000022.1, on the reverse strand, counting down.
GACATAATCGGTAATTTTTTCCAGGGAATCCGCCCCAAATCCCAGCAAAGAAATAATTGAAGTTATAACGAGGGCTGTTCCACCTATAAGGGCTGTCGCATCCCCGCCTCTTAATTTAAATTTTATGAGCAAAAAGATGTCAAACAAAAATAGAATTATAAATAAAGCGGCTCCTAAATATGATACAGATGAAAATTTAATATTTTTTCGCTTCTCATCGGCTTTTTCATATGCAAGTCTTTGGACATCATTTTCACTCTTATTTCGATTTATATCTTTTTTTACAAATATATAAGATAACACGGTTGTCACTATACCCATTGTAAGCCATAATGGAAAACTTGCGCTCATTACAGGTGTAGCAGTTGCAAATCCAGCGGCTTTTGCAGTAATGGCAGGAGCTCCTTGAATTACATAATCACCTGATAATCCAACGCCATGACCGAATATGTTCATAGCTACGGCAGCTCCCATCACCGAAAGTCCTGCCCTGACTGCAATAGGGAGCATAATTGCGCCAATCAAAGCTACAGCCGGAGATGGCCAGATAAAAAGAGTCACAATCAGCATTACAAAACCGAGCACCCAGAACGCAATATCTGCGTTGACCATGATCCTGGCCGCAGGCCTCATTATTAGATAATCGCTGCCCACATCGCCCATGGCTTTTGACATGGCTACAACCAGGCCTATTACAGTTATCAAACCGAGGAACTCGGTGCCGGCGGCAATCAAAGCATTAAAAAGCACCTGCACTGATTTCCATACATTTCCTGTTGATACAAAACCTACGAGCAATATTCCAATTGTGCATGGTAGGACTGTATCTCTTCTCATAGCCATAGTCGTAATAATTACGATGACCATTCCAAAATATACCCAGTGTATAGTAGTAAGATGAACCATTGTTTTATTCCCCCCAAAAATAAATATTAATAAAAATAAGGGGCCATATAATGACCCCTTATTTTTATTTTGTTCTTTCGCTATAAGTTTTATACTATTTTCTGGTTAAAGAAGTTTGTCATACCAGCTTTTTCTACCCGTTGTTTTATGGCATCTACATCCGTTGTGTAAAGACCAAGTTGTTTCATTCTCTCAAAGTATACCGAACCTGAAAAGGTGTATTTCTTTGAAATGCCTTCCTCTGTCTTCATCTGTTCTTTTACATAAGCGATAGCATCTCCTACGGCAAGTTCGGTTGGTATTTGTACCAGTTCTTTGCCGGCTGCAAATCTGACAGCATTGGCGCCTGCCAATGTCCCGGTACATATTGCTTCGGTATGGCCTACTAGCGGGCCGGCTTTTTCACCGCCGCAGAAGAGATTATCTACACCTTCGGTCTTTAAGAAATTGTCTCTTGGAGAAATGGCCAGATACCTCATAGAATTACCTCGATTTCCGGCATATGGATCTTCATATCTGGCATTTTCAAACCCTGGAATTCTCCTTAGGTTTTCTAGAGGGAAAAATGGCGTCATCAATTTAGCATGGCCTGTATCCAAAAGTACCACATTTTCGATAAATTCCTTCAAGGCATATTGTTGGCATGCTTTTTTATTTAAAATATCGGCTCCCTCCCTTACCTCTTCAGGGACGGGAATTACAGCCACACCGGTAGAATTTAATTTATCAACTATATCCTTGGAAAGAGAATCCTTGTGAAGCTTGCAGGATCCACTCATGGCTCCGTAAGTGCCATCGGCCTTCTTTGCCATCATTTCTTTTACTCCCATTTTACCGGCAACACTTATTCTCGGACCGTAACTTGGGCATCTTATGATGCACATGGCACATCCGTTTCCGTATTTAGTGCAATTGCCCTGAGGACCTGCTGTCCCTGTACATTCTACAAAGACGTCGCCTTCAAATCTTTCATCGTTATCGGTAATAACCGCTTTAATCTTTTTACCCTCGGCTTCAACATCTTTTACTCTGCTTTCGGTATGAATTTCTATACCTGCATCCAGTAAAACCTTTTTTACAGCCGGTTCAACCCTTGCCACATCGTATAATGTTGCATGCTTATGGCCCGGAAATTCGATGTTTTTATGGCGTGCAACATTATCCGTTACCTGGAATAATTCTCCGCCACCCATAGCAATCATTTCTTCAGTAGCGGTAAATCTTCCATTATTTCTCATGATACCGCCTACCAGGCCGGTTCCCAGCAGCATATCCGCTCTTTCAAGCAAAACTACATCGGCGCCAGCTTTCTTTGCAGAAAGTGCCGCAGCGCAACCCGACCATCCACCACCAATTACAACTACCTTGGGCATCTTTTCTGTCCTCCTTTTTTTGGAAAATGCCAAAGGGAAAACCCTTTGGCGTTAAGCTGTTTAATCTATGAAACCACTGTACTTGGCAACAATTTCCATTAATTTGACCAGAGCTTTAACAGCATATCTGAAATTCTTTTCTATTATTTGACCATTTTCATCGGTTGTTCCAAGGCCAGGTGATATCATTATGTTTCCGTCATAAGCAACAGTAGGAATTACACCCATCGGATTCATGCCATTCTGGAAGAGGTTGGTTCCAGCATACATATCTTCAATGGAGAATATTGGCAGACCCAGTTCATTGCCGTTCCATGTGTTTTCATAATTAACCTCAATGGCTCTGGAATTATAGGATTTTGTGATGATTAAACCTTTCTTAATCTTTGGATGGATCTGGTCAAACTCTTCTTTTACGATGGTATACATGTCATCAACGGGTTTTGTCAATTCCTCGGGATTGTCCCTCAATTCCTTAAGGGCTGCAATTACACCAAGGAGAGCTTCTTTACCTGGATCGTTGGTAACATAAGCTGCTTTTCCATATGAAGCTGTAGTTCCGTACCTGTCACCATGCATACCCAGAGCTCTTCTTATGGGTACCATGAATTCTTCTTTACCTATAATCAAACCGGCAGTTGTCGACTCGCTGGCTTTATCCAGACTGTAAATAATTACATCAGCGCCGCTCTTTCTGATGTCATGACCTATAAAAGGAACGCCCCAGGCATTATCAATCACATAGGGTATATCAAAATCATGGGCAATTTCAGCCAGTCTCTTCTGTAACACCGGTGTTCCGTCAGTATCCTTTACACCATAGCCATAGCCCGGTGTATCATATCCAAGTGAAGTGATACCGGTCAACATGGATGCATGTCTCTCGGCTACAGTCTTTATTTTTTTAGAAGAAGCTTCGGGATCAACTTTAGTCAATTGAATTACAGGATGGTATTTGATTCCATGGACCGAGTAATCCGCTCCCACAAGAGGAACAATATAAACACTGGTATTATTCTGTCTCTTGCCGTAGAAACCTAATTCTCCAGGTGTTGAACCTCTGTCGGCAAGTATGTCTTTGAACCGTCCCGGGAAGGGTCTGCCGTACCCTCCATGATGATGCAGATGTTTTTCATAAGGTATAATATAGCGGGCTTGATAGCTGTCACCTCTGCCCTGCATGGGCGGTGTAAACAGAGCGTCAAAAGTCACCCATAATCCTGCTTCACAGGTGTTTACAGGAGCTACATCATATTCATCGCCGTAAACATCTTTTACAATTGTCCGAATCTCATCTACCAGTTTTGCCAGAGGAATAACCTCAGTGCTTCCCTTGTCCAGTGCTTCTCTTACTTTTTTTGTAAGAGGAGAAGGACATCCGGATATAGCTCCGGTTAAACCAAACTTTCCTCTAAGCTCAGCCGGAATTCCTATTTCATCGGCAGCCTTCCTGGCTTCAGCATAAATATTAGGTATGTTGGCCTGTAAAAACCTGTACATTTCAAATTTCTTTGTGAACTTGGCCATTTTACAAAACTCCTCCCTACTATTTTAGTTTTACTATTAGCTCAACCTCGCACGTAGCATCCATAGGCAGCTCGCTTACACCTACTGCAGAACGTGCATGGGCACCCGCATCGCCAAAAATCTGACCTAATAGTTCTGAAGCACCATTAATGACTTTTGGTTGTTGATTGAAACCATCGGCACTGTTTACAAATCCTACAACTTTGACAATTTTTTCAACGTTGTCAAGACTTCCGGCCAGAGATTTAACGATGCTCAGACAGTTTAATGCACAAATTCTGGCTGCTTCATAAGCGTCTTCAACCGTAACATCTTTACCAGCTTTCCCTTTATACTTCAATTCACCATTTACGAAGGGAATCTGGCCTGCAGTATAGATATACTTGTCCACCTTTACTCCGGGAACATATGCTGCAACGGGTTTTGGTGGCTCAGGCAATGTGATGCCTAACTCCTGAAGCTTTTTTTCGAATGACATTATATACACCTCCCTTCAAAGGGTATTTCTAAATCTATTTTTTTCATAATAAACTTTTTTATTCTTTTTATCCGATTTCTACCTCATCATCCAGTTCCAGGTTTCTTTCATTTCCTGATATGCGCTCATCGCTGTATATCACTATATTGTAATGATTAGGCATATGAGTTTCATCAAAACCTGCTATCTTTCCAACTACTTTCCCGGCAACTTTTACCTCGTCCCCGATGACAATGACGGTGCTTTCCTTCACAACAAAAAAGCCAAGATAGGCAATTCTGTTTACTACATCCCCAGGGCTTTTTATTTCGTCGGTTATTATCATTTCATGGACTTCATTTTTTAAAAGACACCGGGAAGGCTGAACAATAAGCTTCAATCCGCGTTCTTCATATTTTCCATCCAGAACCACTACCAGATTACCTTTTAAAGGTTTCTTTTTGGCATAAGGATTTGTCTTAAACATTCCCGTTTTGTATGGATCCGGCATTATATACCTCCTCATCAATGATGAGCTATTCTATATAATAAGTATTCTACATTTTTATTGAAAATCCTTCTAATGAACAAAAATTTTTTTGTTTTTTTCCCTCAAATACCATTTTTTAAATATCCTGTATCTATATTCAAATTCAACCATTCTCTTAGGATTCTATATAACATATCAAAATACGTTTTTTCGCGTATATCTTGAGTGGATACCAATATAGTTTTACATACCTGCTTTCCGTTAATAAAAACTAAGATTTCACCTATCGGCTGATTTTTCATTACCGGTGCCTTTATACTGTCCGGGACAATCATCTTCAAGTCCACAGTTTCATTTTCTCCGACAGGAAGAAAAATATCTCCACCTGCTACCAGCAGTGCTCTGTCGAGGATCCCGTTTTCTACCAGCACATTCGTGTAAGGTCTGTCTTTTACGACTACCTGTTTATATTTGTAATGAGAAAATCCATAATCTAGTAGATTGTATGAATTTCCGAAATGGTCCCCGCTTCCCAGGACCACAGATATCAATTGAAATCTGTTCATTGCTGCCGAAGCCACAAGGCATTTTCCGGCTCCACCTGTATAGCCTGTCTTGATACCATTGACTCCGATTTTACTCCCCAAAAGCCTGTTTGTATTATAGATATGTCTTTCATGAATGCCATCATTTATGACTTTTTCCCTGGTTTGAACTATTTCCCTGAATTTTGGGATACTCCATGCATACCGGGCAATCATTGCCAAATCACGAGCTGTAGTGTAATGCCCGGGCTCATCAAGACCGTGAGGATTCATGAAATGTGTGTTCAGTGCCCCTATTTCCAATGCTTTTAAATTCATCAAATCTACAAAATTTTTTTCATTGCCGCTAATGTGTTCTGCTATTGCCACAGCGGCATCATTTCCGGATGGCAGAAGAAGACCGTACAGCATGTTTTCCAGAGACATGGTTTCTCCTGCTTTTAGGTAAAAGGATGAACCTCCTATAGAAGCAGCTTTTGCACTCACTTTAACCTTCGACTCCAGATTACCCTTTTCCAGCGCAATTATTGCAGTCATTATTTTAGTGGTACTTGCCATAGGCATTTTTACTTCAGAATTTTTCTCGATTAAAATTCGGCAGGTAATTGGTTCCATTAATATATATGCCCGGGCATTGACATAAAGCGTATCCGCCTTGACAGAACTTGAACACGCTATAATAAAAATAAATAATAATATTAAAGTTTTCCTTAACATATATTTAATCCCTCCAGCTAAGGTTATTTTTTGGTTAATAATATAAATTCATTCGAATAATAGCTGGAGGGATTACCAATATTATTTATTCATAACAAATATTGCAGCCGAATTCTTTAGCTATTTTTTCTGCTTCTTTTACATCCTCATCGCTCCAGATGGACCAGCCCCCTTTTAATACCCCATTTACATATATCTCAACCTTATCTTTCTTAAATATCATTAATTTCTCATGTCTTTGTTTCATTTGAGTAACCTGGCGCATTACAGCTTCGTCGGGGTTTATATCAAGTACCTTCAGGGCAATAAAAAGACATGATAAAGCATCTTCCAGTTCCCTTTTTGCTTTATCCTGTTCATTTCGCAATAGAGCCTTTAAAGATTCCGCTACTTCCTCATTTAAATGACTTATGGCCTCTTTGGGATCGGTCGTTGTATATTTACGATTATCCCATATTAACTCCATAGCTTTTTCCAGTTCCATTAAACACACCTCTCCCGTTTTATTCCTGATAAAATATATCTTAAACTTAAAAAACATTTTTTTCAATAAAAAAAGGTCAGGCTATCTTGCCTGAACCGTAAATGGCTCGTTATTTTTCTTTAAAACACTTCTTAACTGGTCCAGAATCTGGGGGGCTACATCGATAATTCTCTCAATCATAGCACTTTGTGTCACTGGCAAAAGCCTTATCTGGCCTTGACCTACTACCATAAAAGCGACGGGTTGAACCGATACACCGGCACCACTGCCGCCTCCGAAAGGAAGCTTTTGCTGCCCACCTTTATCAGTTTCTCGGGAGCCTTTCGAATCAAATTCCCCTCCACCTGCTGCAAAACCAAAGGTCACTCTGGATACGGGTATTATGACACTGCCATCCGGTGTTTCCACTGCATCACCGACTATTGTATTTACATCTACCATTTCTTTAATACTTTCCATGGAAGTTTTTATTAAACTTTCAATTGGATGCCCATCCATATTCTTTCGCTCTCCTTGCGTTAATATAACTTTTTCGTGTAAGAAGCCATATTACCAGAAAAAATAGGCCTGCAATAATAATATGACCAACCCTTACTTGAATTATTCCTTTGACGAATATTTGAGCGGATTCTGTGGTTAAAAATGATGGGGACACCGTTATTTCGCTCGATGTTCCTTCAAAATCGAAATAATATGATGCAGCACTCAGAATAAAATATATAAAACCCCATATTCCACCTGCTATAATACCAGCAGCGGCGGGGTCCATAGACCCAAATTTGATGCTAATACTTAACTTGTCAATTTTTATGGTTTTTAAAAATACCTTGATGGCAATTTTGTATTTTTTAATTTGCATGAAAAACCTTTTTAAAAAGTACAAAAGTATGTCTATGCGATTTCTCAGAGGAGAAATAACATACTTTTTGGTTTTACTAACTTTTTTTATTCTGCGATTTGATAAACTAACCCTGAAGGTCATAAAGGGGATCAAATTCTTAATGTCAAAGCTCATTTCGGGAACTTTGATTTCTACTTTAATCACTCTTAAAAAGACCATAGATATTTCTATTTTTTCCTCAGGCCCCTTTTTATGAAAAAATAAATTAAACTTTATTTGAGATAAAACTAAAAGAAGAAAAGTCAAGGCAAGTATTATGTAAATCAAGGCAATCCCCTTTAACTTTTTTTCTTAGTTTATGGAAAATGATACAAAAAATTCATGATATATTATTAATATCTTCTAATGATGATATACCAAAGTATTCCATGCAGTAATCGGTAGTACCGTAGAGGATTGGTCGCCCTGGTGCATCCATGCGGCCAATCTCATGGATCAGTTTTTTTTCTTGAAGGCTATTTAGGGCTTTCTCCACATTCACCCCTCTAATTGCTTCTATTTCAGTTTTTGTAACAGGTTGTTTGAAAAGGATTATGGCCAGGGTTTCCAGAGCAGCTCTTGAAAGCTGTGAGTTTATTTTAGGTTTGAACATTTTTTCCACATAAGAAAAAACATCCGGCTTTGTCGTAAGCCTCAAACATCTTCCCACTTGTGAAATCATAATACCTCTTGAGGGAGAAGATAATTCTTCCTGCAGCTTTTGAACACAATACAATAGCTCGTCCTCCGGAATTTCCAAAGTTTTAGATAAATCATCGATATTGACAGGGTCGCCCGATACAAATAAGATGCCTTCAACTATTGCCATTAACTTTTCTATTTCCATTACCGAACCTCCCTGCGCGTCACCAGAATCTCATCAAAAAGGCGTTTCTGAACAGCTATTATTTTGTTCATCTTAATCAATTCAAGAATGGCCAGAAATGTTACAATTAGTTCAAGTTTAGAACATTTTTTGTTTAATAATTTGCTGAAAAACACACTGGATCTTTCGGCAATGATTTTATATACCTCTTTTATTCTTTTTACCAGGGGATATGTATCCTTTGAAATCGTACGTACTTTTTCCTCCTGCTTTTTTTTCATAATTAAATTTCTAAAAATAGACTTCATATTTTCAAGATCAATATTGGGTATTGTAAATTCTTCATTCCACATATATGACAGGTCTTCAGGAGTTCTCTTTAATAATTTTCGTTGTTCTTCTTCGCGTTTTTTTAAAACTTCTGCCATCTCTTTATACTTTTTATACTCGACCAATTTATTTACAAGTTCTGCCCTTGGATCGATTTCATCATCCCCCACTGCCAGTTCCAGTTGAACCTGATCATCTTTTGGGACTGGTAGTAACATTCTGGATTTAATGCTCAAAAGAGTGGCAGCCATTACCAAAAATTCGCTGGCGAGATCTATTTTGTCTTCTTCAATGTCTTTTAGATATTCCAAATACTGATCCGTCAATTGGGCAATGGGTATATCGTAAATATCTATCTGATTTTTTTCTATAAGATGAAAAAGAAGGTCAAAGGGCCCTTCGAAGGCTTCGAGTTTTACATTGAGCGCCATAAAATTCACCCTTAACTGCACCTAAAACCTGAGTAAAATTAGATCAGACAATGCATCAAGTCCTATCTGGACAAAAGTAATAAGAGGATCCAGAACAACATTTAAAAGTCCGAAATAAACCAATAGTATAAGAATCAGTGGCCCGTATGATTCCATTTGAGAGAATAGATGATCCTGTCTTCCCGGCAGCAAACTCATCAAAATTTTAGATCCGTCAAGTGGAGGAATTGGTATTAGATTAAAAACTGCCAGCACAAGATTATAGACAAAAAGTATATGAATAAATGTTGATAAAATCCCGCCGTAGAATAAATTCAGTTTAATTAAAACCAAGGTAATAAACGCCAGAAACAAGTTAGAAAGAGGACCGGCTACCGATACCAGCAATATGCCGCTTTTGGGGTCTCTGTAATATGAAGGATTTATCTGGACAGGTTTGGCCCATCCGAACCGAAAAATCCATAGCATCAGCAATCCTACCGGATCAAGATGAGCAATGGGGTTCAAAGATAGCCTTCCGGTCCATCGTGGCGTGGGGTCCCCTAATGCGTATGATACTCTGGCATGAGCATATTCGTGGAAGGTAATGGCTATTAATAAAGCAGGTATCCTTAACAGCATCTCGGGTCCGAAAAAATTGGCCATGAATCTACTTCCTTTCTTTACCTTTTAATATATCGTTATTATTATATCATTTATATTTAAATGAAAAAAGTGCGCTTTTGCGCACTTTAAAAATCCTAAGCAAAGAAAACAGATTTTTTATTGGTCATAAAAATTTCATTTCTCAGCAGGTCTTCATAAGTTTCTCTTTGAATCATCAAACGGGCGCTACCGTCTTTTACAAATACCACTGCAGGTCTTGGAATCATATTATAATTGCTGGACATGGTATAATGATACGCTCCTGTGCAAAAAATGGCCAGAATATCGCCCGGAACAACTCTTGGAAGGTCTATATCCCATATTAGCATATCTCCGGACTCGCAGCACTTCCCTGCTATGGAAACCTTTTCTTCAGGCGGATTTCCTGCCTTGTTTGCCACCATGGCGCTGTATTTGGCCCCGTATAATGCAGGCCTGATATTATCACTCATACCTCCGTCTACGCTTACATACTTTCTCACGTTAGGAATATTTTTAATCGAGCCTATGGTGTAAAGTGTTGTTCCGGCAGCACCCACTATAGCTCTTCCAGGCTCTATTAAAATTTTAGGAGTTTTTATATCTAGTCTTGCGGACCACAATTTTACTGAATCTACCAATGTTTCCAGATAGGTTTCAACAGAAAGGGGTCTGTCGCTATCGACATACTTTATGCCAAATCCCCCTCCAAAATCTATTTCATTCATTTCGATGCCGAACCTTTTATGGACGTCCCGGGCAAATTTAAGCATGACCTCCGCCGCCATATTAAAAGGCTCCTTTTCAAATATTTGGGACCCAATGTGACAGTGAAATCCCATAAGTTTTATGCCCGGTGAACTTAGCGCATGCTCCACCGCCATTACAGCATGGCTGTTCTCAAGGCCGAATCCAAACTTTGAATCAAGTTGACCAGTTTTAATGTAATCATGTGTATGAGCTTCTATACCTGGCGTAATCCTTAGCAAAATTTTTATCTTGCCACGCCGCTTTTTAGCAAGGTCTTTGAGCATTTCCAATTCGTAGAAGTTATCTACGATGATTCTCCCTACACCGTATTCTACAGCCATCTTAAGTTCTTCATAGGATTTGTTATTTCCGTGAAAGTAAATCCTTTGGGCCGGAAAATCCGCACTTATGGCTGTATATAGCTCGCCGCCGGATACCACATCCAGCCCCAAATCTTCTTCTTCAATAATTTTACACATGCCCATTGTTAAAAAGGCTTTCCCGGCATAAATAACTTCACTGTTTTCATGAAGCTTCGCCAGAGTATTTTTATATAAACGGCAGTTATTCCTGATATATTCTTCATCCATTAAATAAAGCGGAGTCCCGAATTCTTTTACCAGGTCTACGGTGTCACAGCCACCAATCTCTAAATGATTCAATTTATTAATTCTAGCAGTACCAAATAGCATTAATATTCTCCTTTCAAAAATTTAAAGAGCTGCAGCTTTTTTGAACTGTACTAAGGGAAATCCTGTATTAATGATGCATGGATTTTAAAAATTGTGTATTTATATTTGTTTTTCTGCGCATTTTAAAATAAAAAAACAACCGTAGATATTTGCCGGTTGTATAAAAAAAAGACAACCAAAGATATTTGCCGGTTGTCCAATGGTCTAAAGGCAAATACCTCCTCTCTTTCCCTAAACTGAAGTAGCGCTCCACCAAAAAAATCGGGATTTTTTTGGTGACAGTACCATACCTGTTCGGCTATGGTCCCAGCACGGTTCTCCGGATAAAAACCGTACTTCGGCGGTGATCCCTTTTTCCTTACATTATCGGTTTCCAGCCTCCGCAAGGATACTCTTGATTCACCGCGCCTCTACCTCAACTCTTGTCGAGATGAGGTTCCTTATTTAATTTTTTAAAATATAACATACCGTAGTCTGGGTTGTCAAGTATATTTTTATTAAATTTTTATTAATTTAAACCGCCAGCGAAGAAGACCATTTGCCGCATTTGTCTCCCCAGCGAGCCATCAGTCTTTCATTACCGTATATTTGAATTATCTCGCAAGAATTGGGACATCCTTTACACTCAAAAGCCTTTACTTCATAATTTCTTAAAGTGGTGTTAAATCCGAGGAAATTAGTTCTTTTTCTTCCCGATTGCATTATGTGTTTTTTAGCCAGTATTGCTGCTCCGATGGCTCCCATGACATTATAATGTTTGGGCACTATTACATTCAGACCGAGTTCTTCTTCAAACGCCTTTTTTATACCTGAATTAGCTGCCACACCGCCTTGAAAAAGGACTAACGGCCTGATTTCCTTCCCTTTGGCCACATTGGCCAAATAGTTTCTTACCAGCGCCTGGCAAAGTCCCCAGATTATATCCTCAACTTTATGTCCCATCTGTTGTTTGTGTATCATGTCTGATTCTGCAAACACCGCACACCGACCTGCAATTCTTGTAGGTATACTAGATTTAAGCGCCATTTTACCGAATTCCTCAATAGGTATGCCCAGCCTCTGGGCTTGCCTATCAAGAAACGAACCAGTCCCGGCAGCACATACAGTATTCATGGCGAAATCCACCACTATTTTATTTTTTAAAATTATAATCTTTGAATCCTGGCCTCCTATTTCAAGTATGGTTTGAGTTTCGGGATACTCCTCCAGTGCGGCTACCGCATGGGCTGTAATTTCATTTTTTATTATATCGGCCCCTACCAGCACCGACGCCAATTGTCTTCCGCTTCCAGTTGTACCTACAGCAATAATTTCAAGAGAATCGTTAAACTCATCCTGCAGCATTTTAAGACCTTCCATGAGCACTTCTATCGGCCTTCCTGCTGTGCTTAAATATAGCGTTCTGATAACATTATTTTTTTCATCCAATAAAACAAGGTTTGTACTTACCGAACCCACGTCAATTCCGAGTGAACACCTCATCTAAACTTTCTACCTCCGATTTATGATTAATCATGTCCACAAAAGCCTCCAGACGGGTTCTGAAGCCCGCTTCCGCCGCATGTTCATCCAGCACCAGTGTCATGACTGGAATAGAATATTTTTTACTTGCACTGGGGAGCACACTCTTAGCCACTATTTCAGGCATGCAAGTAAAAGGCAGAAGTTGAATAACTCCATTAAATCCCTCTCTGGCCAGTCTGGCCACTTGGGCTACCGTTTCCTGGCCATGACCCCCGATAAAACAATTAATATACGGTTTTGACATTTCAAGAAGCATCTTGTACTCCCTGGGTTTTAAGGAAGATGGAAGCAGATTATGGCGAAGCCAATCCGTAATATATATACTTCTATAAACCTCTGCCCCCATTTCACCGAGTTGTTTTTCTATGTTGAGGTTCGCGTATGGTTCAAGAACAGTGTAAATCTCTCCTATTATACCAATTCTTGGTGGATTTGATTCAACTCTGGTTTTTATATCATCAAACATAATTTTTATTTCTTGCCTTAATTGTTTTATCCCACTTATTTCTTTTGTCCGGTCTATCATTTCAATGGCTATTCTGTAACATTTATCTGTTTGCCCTGTCAATGCTTCTCGTGGTCTTGCCTTGCAAGCCAATACATCGAGTTCATCCAACAACATTGCCTTTTCCCAGGCAAGTTTTCCTGCTTTTATTATATCCATGTAAGTATGTTTCCTTTTGTTGGTTATCGTTAAAAGTTTGTGAAACAATTCTAAAAAGTGACCTCTTGGGGGTTCCAGTACCACCATATTAAACTCATAACCAAGATCTTTCAGTATTTCCCTTTGAACTTCTGCATAATACCCAAACCTGCAAGGTCCAACCCCGCCCGCCATTATTATGGTATCTGCACCATTTTCCAGAGCTTCGATAAAATTCCCCACATTTATTTTCAACGGAAGACATGCAAATTCAGGTGAGTATTTTAAACCCAGCTCAATGGTTTTTTTACTGCAAGGGGGCGGTACCACTACTTCTACTTCCAGGCTTTCAAAAAAACTTTTTAAGGGGATATAGATATTACCCATGTGAGGAAATGTTATTTTCACTGAATTTTCTCCCTTCAAGAATATCTATAAACGCTTCAAGTCTGGTATTAAATCCAGCTTCTCCGGAGTGCTCATCTAGTGTCAGGTACAAAAAAGGTATTTTATAATCTCTAATAACTTTATGCTCTAAAAGTTCACCGACCAGAGAATCGGGACCGCATCCAAAAGATGCCACATGAATGATGCCATCGATTTTTCTATTTTCTAAAAGATAATAGGCACATCCAAGAATATTATTACCCAACGTCCAGAACATATCTTTGGTGAGTTTTTTTGTTCCCCGGACTATTTTTTTTTCATTCAACATTTCATATGTTATTATTTTCACATTTCTTTTCTGCAGTTTTTTAATCAGATTCATACTGATAAAGTCATCATAAAGATTGTATGGATGTCCCAGCAGTAAAACTGTAAAATCGGGTTTTATTGTTTTGATATTTTTTTGAGTTAAGATTTCATAAGGTGTAACACTGTATTTTCTCAAGTGTTTTTTATATGATGAAAACTTTTTATGTGAAACATAATAGGCTTTCATCACTTCCAAACGTGTTTTATTTAGGTACTTACCTATTTCAAAAAAATGTTCCAATATATTTAATTTTGTATTGTACAAATTGAGTGTCATGTCCATGACAGGTGGTAAATCAGGCAGATTGTGTTTTATCATATCTGGTAAACCAAGAAATTTAGGACAAATATACTTTTTCGGTTCAATGCTTATTATCCTTGGAATGAATATGACATCCGCTCTGCCGGCGATATCTCTCACATGGCCGTGAAAAAGCTTCACAGGGAGGCATGCATCATCCACAGCTACTTCTATACCATTTTTTAGTATTTGTTTGTTTGTGGGATTTGATAAAACAACCTCCTGCCCTAAATCCTTAAAAAAACTCTCCCACAATGGATAATAATGATAAAAAAACAGCGCTCTGGGAATCCCAATTTTCATGATGTCAAATACACCTCTCAGTAATCCTATCCATCATTCTAATTGCCTGTAAAGAAAAAGAAGAAAACAATCAACCTGAAAATAGCTGTTTTTATCATCATAACCGGCCATGGTTTTTTATAGCTAGCCAGAGGGTTGATTAGATCGAACCAAAGTATTTCATTGCGATTCAATGAACCCAAACCGGTGATTAACAAAAAAAGGGGACCTACCAATTGCAAAAATTCCTTTTTTCCAGGTGTCCAAACGATTGATGAAAAAATGCCTCCAGCAATTACTTCGGTAACTCCAAAGTGAAACACAATGGTAATAAAAATAGAAAAAATCAGTTCTATTAAAGATATGCTAAGAACTAAAAACCAGTAGCGGGGACTTACAATTAAAACTGTAAAGATTATTCCTGTTATGTCTAAAAACATCTTTTTCTCCTTTATAATGCATAGAAAAGCAGAAATATTTCTAAATAACATCCGCTTCTGTTAAATTACTTTGAACCTTTTTACTTGGATTTAGGATTGAACAGAACCGCCATTAAATATCCGAATACCACCGCAGCTGTTATCCCGGCAGCAGCCGATGTTAGACCACCTGTAAAGATTCCCAGCAAACCCCTCTTATTTACTTCTTCTATTACACCGGTCACCAAAGTATGACCAAAACCGGTCAGCGGTATAGTAGCTCCTGCCTTTCCTATTTCAACAAGAGGTTGATAAAGTCCCAATCCACTTAATACAGCTCCCAGAGTAACAAACAAAACCAGAACATGGGCAGGAGTCAATTTGGTCGTATCCATAAGAATCTGGCCTATTACACAAATTAATCCGCCTATTACAAATGCCATAATATAATCCATTTCACATAGTCTCCTCTAAAACCTAAAGGTTTTCTATAGCAACCGCATGAGCAATACAAGGAATGGTTTCACCCTGTTGGGTGCTCGTGGTGCTTAAAAGTGCGCCAGTTGCTACCAGTAAAATTCTGTTGTATTTACCTTTCATCATTTCTTTATAAAGATACCCGAATGTCACTACTGCTGCGCAAGCACATCCGCTACCGCCAGCATGGACATCCTGCTGTGGGTCGAAAATCATTAACCCACAGTCGGTGTACTTATTTGATACATCGAAACCTTTTTGTTTTATAAGCTCTTCCGCAATATCCTTTCCAATGCTGGCTAAATCTCCGGTGACAATAAGGTCGTAATCATCGGGCGTCCTGTTTGTATCATTGAAGTGGCGCACTATGGTATCCACGGCAGCCGGCGCCATGGCAGTACCCATATCGTTGGGGTTTGTTTCGCCCATATCTATGACTTTACCGGTAGTGACATATGTTATTCTGGGATTTTGCGGTCTGGACGATATTACAGCGGCTCCTGCACCGGTGACGGTCCATTGTGCTGTGGGGGGGCTTTGATTTCCCAGTTCCAGCGGAAATCTGTACTGTCTTTCGGCTGTACAGTAATGACTTGAAGTGGCCACCACCAGGTTGTCTGCAAATCCTCCATCTATAATTATTGCCCCGAGGCCCAGTCCTTCAGCTGCAGTAGAGCAAGCCCCGTATATTCCAAAAAACGGAAAGCCTAATTCTCTGGCGGCAAATCCTGCAGATATAATTTGATTTAAAAGATCCCCAGCAATAAAATATTCTATTTTGGAATAAGGGAGATTGCTGTTCTTAATAGCCATTTCTACGGCTTCTTTTAATATTTTTCTTTCAGCCTTTTCCCAGCTTTTTTCTTTGTACATATTATCATTTAAAATAAGGTCGAAATAATCTTTTAATGGGCCCTGACCTTCTTTAGGTCCAACGATAGAAGAAGTTGCAATGATTGATGGAGGATTTTGAAATCTGATTGTTTGTAAACCCATTTTTTTACCTGCCAAGATGGTTCCTCCTATAGTTTTAAAATATAATAGATTAATCCTATAACTACAGCAGAGCACATACCATATACTATGACAGGCCCTGCCACCACAAACATTTTAGCCGCAACTCCAAACACATAACCTTCTCTTTTGAATTCCATGGCAGGTGATACGATAGAATTGGCAAAACCCGTAATTGGCACGATAGAACCAGCACCTGCTCTTTTACCTATTTTATCGTATACTCCAAGGCCGGTAAGAAAAGCTCCTAAAAATACCATAGTGGCGGAGGTGGGAGCTCCCGCTTCTTTGGGACTCATGCCTCTAGAAATATAAAAATTCATTATTACCTGTCCAACAACACAAATTAATCCGCCTACTATAAAAGCCATAAGGATGTTTTTTAAAAGAGGCGGTTTTGGTCTTTTTTGTTTGACAAAGTTTTGATAATCCTGTTGTTCTTTTGTTAGTTTTTGCATTTAAAATCTTCCCTTTTTTTGTTTTAAAAACGAGCACTTGCGTGCCCGTTTTTCTAAGCTTCAGTTGAACCATCTACTTTAAAGGCAATTGCTACATCGGCTTTATATTCGACAATTTTTCCATTCTGAACGTTGGCAGTATTATTTAAAACTTCCACCCCGGAAATATTTCTTATTGTCTTGCTGGCGTCTTTCACCGCATTTTCTACAGCTTCCTGCCAGCTATTTTTTGATTCACCCACTACTTCTACTACTTTTACAGTCATGTAATACACCCTCCTCTATCTGAATCTACAATTTTATTTTTTCCCGTTATATGATCGTTATTCTCTAAATGCAATACAAGTTTGGCGCTTTTTGGCACTTTGTTATAATAAATATTTTTTGCGATTATAAATCCCGAAACCATAAATAATATAACAAGTATCATTATAGTTATTCGCTTTTGAATCAATCTCATTTAATAATTCACCTCATGTTTATTATTGCGTAATATGGAATTTTTTATACAAAAAAAAGCCTTTCTCTGGCTTTAAGAAATTAATTCCTTAATTTTATTTAGAATCTTTTTTTCCATTCTGGAAACCTGTACCTGAGTTATTTTTAACAACCTGGCAACTTCCATCTGAGTTTTATCTTTGAAATACCTTAAAACAATAATCTGCCTTTCCTGCCTGCTCAATTTAGACAAAGCTTCTTTTAATGCAATCCTATCCAGCCATTGATTTTGATGGATTTCATCGGTATCGATCTGGTCGATATAATATATAGGAGAACCATCATCCTGAAAAGCCACATCATTTAATGAAACTGGTGCCTGTGAAGACTCTAAGGCCATTACCAATTCCTCGGGCGAAGTATTGATTTCTTCGGCCAGTTCATTGATGGTCGGTTCCCTATCAAGAGCTTTAGTCAGAGTTTCTTTGGCGTTCTGAGCCTTGATTGATAGTTCTTTCAGAGACCTTGCCACTTTAACAGGTCTGTCATCTCTCAAAAATCTCCGGATCTCTCCCATTATCATAGGAACGGCATATGTAGAAAACTTTACGTTATAGGAAAAATCAAATTTTTCTATTGCTTTTAAAAGGCCTATACTGCCAATTTGAAACAAATCCTCCGGTTCATAACCTCTATTGTTAAACCTCTTTACTATACTCCATACAAGCCCAAGATTAAGTGAAACCAAATCATCCTTGGCTTTGCTGTCCCCCTGTTTGGCTTTTTTTAACAATTCTATAGTATCATTTGGATTCATAGGCATTACCTCAAATATTTGCCATTCTTAAAATTCTTAGCCATCTTTACCAGAGTCCCTGATCCGGGCGATGATTCTACTTCCAGCTCATCCATGAAGCTTTCCATAATGGTAAAACCCATTCCCGATCTGTCTTGTTCTGGTTTTGAGGTCCATAGAGGTTGCCTCGCTTTTTCTATATCTTCTATCCCTTTCCCCCAGTCCTGGACAACAATTTCGATCCTATGTTCGTAAAGCTTAGACTTGATCCTGATTATGCCGGGCTTGTCCTCGTAACCGTGAATTATGGAGTTTGTTACAGCCTCCGATACGGCAGTTTTTATATCTGCCAGTTCATCGAGAGTAGGATCCAATTGAGAAGCAAAGGCTGCCACAACCACCCTTGAAAATGCTTCATTCTCAGATTTGCTCAAAAAATCAAGTTGCATTTCATTTAATAATTCCACAGAATCACCCCCTACAATTTTTCAATGGCGTCTTTTTCATTATCGAAACACGGTATTATACTAAAAAGACCGGACATTTCGAATATTCTTCTTGTATGATTATTCAAGTTTGAAACTCCCACCCGTCCACCTGCCTTTTGTAGGGCTTTGTAGCGACCTATTATCATACCAACTCCGGAGCTATCCATAAAAGTAACATTTTTAAAATTAAATAATATCTTTTTTATCGAGCTATTTTGAAAAATGTTTTCTATCTGGGTTTTTACAATATGGGATGTATGATGATCAAGTTCACCGTTCAAGTTTACAATCATCAGATCTCCCGCTATTTTGATTGTCGAGGCCACCTGAGTTTCACCCCCCTCATCATACCTAATATTATTCTACAGTTAAAAGGAAATTCCTGCTAAAAGAAAAAAATCAGCACAGCGTACCGCCAAAGACGACTCTGTGCTTTAAAATGAGAGGCGGTTTTGAATTAAAAACCAAGCCATCTCTCCAGAACCCTTTTTACCAGTTCCAGCATACCAGCCTTTTTGACATCCTGGGAAACCACAAGATTTACCTCACCTATTTTATTACCGTTTTGTTCGGCTATTAATTTTCCAACCACCTGCCCTTTCTTGAGAGGAGCATACAACTTCTCTGGTAAAACCATCCTTGTATTTATTCCATTCTCTTTACCTTTTTCGGTCAAAATGCTCAAATCGCCATCTGCAATAATACTTACCTCTTTTACAAGACCTTTTTCCACAGGTATATTCTTTTGAATCGAACCCTTTTTTACTATGATAATAGAATTAAAATGTCCAAATCCATAATCCAATAATTTAACCGAATCCTCAAAGCGCTGGTTTGAGTTTTCAGCATTCAGCACCACTGAGATAAGCCTGAAATCTCCCCTTCGGGCAGTGCCTGCAAAACAGTAGCCGGCTTTCTGGTGAAAACCCGTTTTAAGCCCATCAAGACCCTCATATTTGCCCAGTAACTTGTTGGTATTGGCCAGCATAGTTGCATCGCGCTTTTTATCCGTATGTTCTAAATAATCCATCCAGACCGTAGACCATGTAAAAAATTTTGGATGCTTTACCAGTTCCCTGGACATCATCGCTATATCATAGGCGCTGGTATAATGATTCGGTTCGGACAGTCCATGGGGATTCATGAAATTGGTATCCTTCAGGCCAAGGGCTTTAGCCTTTTCGTTCATCATTTTTACAAAACCGTCCACGCTTCCTCCAATGTATTCGGCCACAGCTACCGAAGCATCATTGGCAGAAGCCACGGTTATGCATTTTAATAATGTTTCCAGTGTCTGTTCTTCGCCCGGGCCCAAAAAAACCTGACTTCCGCCCGTTTTCCATGCTCTCTCGCTGACTTTTATTTTGTCTGTCAGCTTAACCTTGCCAGCATCAAGAGCTTCAAATGTCAGCAGTAATGTCATAATCTTCGTAATACTGGCGGGTTCCATCCTTTGATGGGAATTCTTTTCGAAGAGTACGGTTCCTGTACCAGCATCTATAAGGATAGCTGAAGGCGATTTTATATCGAGCTGAGTTTGAGCGAAGGCTTTACAATTTACAGTTAAAATAAGCAGATTAATTATTAAAAAACATATGATATAATTTTTTTTATCCTTTAAAAACATTTAGCACATTCCTCCCTTCATAATATAGATTTTCCAAGCAGGAGGAATGTTATTCAATCCGCTAGAAAGCTTTGTAGCCTTTCTCGGTTACAGCACCGTACAATAAAACGGGCCTGTCAGCGGGCTCCTCTTTTACGACAAAAGCCTCAGCTAGATCTATTTCTGTTTGTTTTGCATCTTCGGGACACCTTGCATGAATTCTAACTAAAGGTTCGTTTATATCGACCGGATCTCCAACTTTCTTTAATAGTTCTAACCCCACCGAATGGTCTATTTTATCTCCTACTTTTAATCTGCCGGCTCCGAGTTTCATAGCACATATACCTATTTTTTGAGCATCAATAAAATGTATGTATCCTTTTTTATATGAATTAAAATTGCTTATGAATGGTGCTTCAGGCAAAAGTTTCAAATTC
Source organism: Thermoanaerobacterales bacterium (assembly GCA_012840135.1). Lineage (GTDB taxonomy): Bacteria > Bacillota > Thermosediminibacteria > Thermosediminibacterales > Tepidanaerobacteraceae > Biomaibacter. Next base: position 37,210 of record DUMA01000022.1, on the reverse strand, counting down.
GATATGACTTCGGGATTTCCACCCTGAAGCTCAATCATCTGTTTGAATTTGCTCAGAGCTTCTCCGGTTTTTAACACTTGTATTAGTTTCCTCCTGGCTTCATCTAATGTTTCTGCTTTATTTGCAAGAATCATCATATGCGAGCCCAGTGTTAAGCATAATTCCATGAGGTCATCGGGGCCCTCGCCTTTCAACGATTCTATTACTTCCCTTACCTCCAGTGCATTTCCCACGCACCGTCCCAACGGCTGGTCCATGTTGGATATAATGGCAATTGTCTTTTTTCCTACTATACTACCTATATCCACCATAACACGTGCAAGTTCAACAGAATCTTCAAGATTTTTCATAAATGCTCCGCTGCCGGTCTTGACATCAAGAACGATGGCATCAGCTCCCCCGGCGATCTTCTTGCTCATTATGCTGCTGGCAATAAGAGGAACACTGTTAACGGTAGCTGTAACATCCCTTAAAGCATAAAGTTTTTTATCGGCAGGTACCAGATTCCCTGTCTGACCAACAATAGCTATTTGAATATTTTTTACCTGTTCTATAAATTCCCGTCGGGTTAAATCTGTCTTAAAGCCGGGAATTGATTCGAGTTTATCAAGAGTCCCGCCGGTATGTCCCAAGCCCCTGCCGGACATTTTGGCTACGGTTACCCCGGCCGCAGCTACCATAGGCCCCAATATGAGTGAAGTTTTGTCCCCTACGCCGCCGCTGCTGTGCTTGTCCACCTTTATTCCGGGAATTTCAGAAAGATCCACCGTCTCTCCCGAATGTACCATTGCCATAGTCAGGGCTGACATTTCTTCAGGTGTCATACCTTTAAAAAAAATAGCCATCAAAAATGCAGAGATCTGATAATCGGGTATATCCCCTTTTACAAGGCCTGATATCATGAAATTTATCTCTTCAACATCAAGTTCCTTTCCATCCCTCTTTTTTAATATAATATCATATGCCCTCACTATATCATCTCCTTTACGACTTCCTTTAAAAGTCTTTCCAGATTTTTTTCAGACTTTCTGGCCCCTTCTAATACCTCTTCATGGCTCAGTACATGAGGACTTATCCCTGCTGCCATATTTGTTATGCATGATACGGCCAGCACCTTTATCTCGCACTGCCTTGCAGCTATAACTTCCGGGACGGTAGACATGCCTACCGCATCCGCTCCGATCGCCTTGAGCATCCTTATTTCCGCAGGGGTCTCATAACTTGGACCGGTCATGCACGCATATACTCCCTCACGAAGTTTTATCCCCAACATATTGCCTTTTCTTTTTGCAATTTCTATCAACTCGGGACTATATGCCCGGCTCATGTCGATGAACCTGGGGCCCATTTCTTCTTGACCTATTAAAGGATTGTCACCCAGGAGGTTTATGTGATCGTTTATCAACATAAGGTCGCCGGGTTCAAATTCATTGTTTATTCCTCCAGCAGCATTGGTTACTATGAGTTTTTTTATACCCAGCCTTTTCAATACATATACCGGAAATACTACTTGCTTCAAATCATACCCTTCGTAATAATGAATTCGACCCTGCATAGCCGCAACCGGTACTTCTTCCATCTTACCGAAGATCATTCTCCCTGCATGACCTTTTACAGTAGATACGGGAAAATGGGGTATACTGTCAAAGCCTATTACGACAGGATTTTTTATGGATTCCACAATACCTCCAAGGCCGGAGCCCAGAATTAGACCTACTGCAGGTCGCATCGCCATCAAACGGTTTTCAATTGCTTTTGCCGCTTCTTCAACCTTATTTCTCATTTGAATTATCCCCCCGCATAAAGATTTCTCCTGCAAAACTTTCACCAACCGGCAATCTTCCAAGTCGAAGCAGTTCCGATATAGTAGCGCCGATATCCGCAAAGGTTTTTCTTATTCCGAGATTTTTTCCTCCGGTAAAACTATTGTCTTTGCTGTATGCAAGAATAGGTGTATATTCCCTTGAGTGATCAGTGCTCTCCGTAGTAGGATCGCAACCGTGATCTGCCGTGATAATCAACAAATCGTCAGGATTAATACTTTCAATTATTTCGGGAACACTTCTGTCAAAAGCTTCCAGTGCGTTTTTGTACCCAATGGCATTGTTGCGGTGACCGTAAAGAGTATCGAAATCTCCCAGGTTTGCAAACAATATGCCTTCAAAATTTCTTCTGGCGTGATAGACTATTTCTCTCATGCCTTCCTCATTATTGGCTGTATGAATCGAATCGGTGAGGCCCTGAGCATTGAAAATATCTTTAATCTTTCCGATACCCAATACTTCCAGGCCCTTTTCTTTAGCCATGTCCAGCACCGTCTTGTGCGGGGGCGAAAGGGAAAAATCCTTTCTCCTATCGGTCCTTTTAAAGTTTTCCGGAGACGTTCCTATAAAAGGTCTTGCAATAACTCGTCCCACCGCATGCTTGCCCGTTAGGAGGTTCCGGGCTATTTGGCAAATGCGGTACAATTCTTCTACAGGAATTACATCTTCATGGGCAGCAATTTGAAATACACTGTCAGCAGAAGTATACACAATAGGCATTCCGGTTTTCATATGTTCTAGTCCGTATTTTTTTATTATTTCAGTTCCTGAGGCTACCGTATTCCCAAGCACTCTCCTGCCTATAGCCTTTTCAAAGGCATCTATTACTTGGGAAGGAAATCCATTGGGATATGTGGGAAAAGGATCTTTCGAAATTATACCCATCATTTCCCAGTGGCCTGTAGTAGTATCCTTGCCTCTCGAAATCTCTGCGGATTTTCCATAACAACCTGTCGGCTCTTTTTCTGGCGCAACCCCGTCAATGGGAATAATGTTACCCAAACCCAATTTCTTAAGATTTGGCAAATAAAGTCCACCGACAGCTTTTGCAGTATTTGCCAGAGTGTTGCTTCCTTCATCTCCAAAATCCCGGGCATCGGGTAGCTCCCCAACACCCACGCTATCCAGGACTATCAGCACAATCCTTTTAATCAAATTTTCAACCTCCTTTAAGCTCTGGGATGGGTTCTATCATATACTTCCTTTATTTTGCTCCTTGTGATGTGAGTATAAATCTGAGTAGTGGATATATCGGCATGTCCAAGCATTTCCTGAACTGACCTTAAATCGGCACCATTTTCCAGAAGATGTGTAGCAAAGGAATGGCGCAGGGTATGAGGCGTTATCTGTTTTTCAATACCGGCTTTTTGCGCGTACTTTCTAATTATTTTCCAGAATCCCTGTCTGGTTAGCCCTTTTCCCTGGTGGTTCAGGAACAATATGCCATTGTCCTGTCCTCTCAAGAACTTTGGCCTTATTAAATTTATATATTTGTCGAGATATTTTAAAGCCACCGATCCTACGGGCACAATTCTTTCCTTCGAACCCTTTCCGAAACAGCGTAAAAATCCCATTTCAATATTAATATCCTCGACTTTTATCATAATCAATTCAGATACTCTTATGCCGGTAGCGTAAAGAAGCTCCAGCATGGTTTTATCCCTGAATCCCCATATCACCGATGTATCGGGTTGATTTAACAACAATTCCACTTCACTTAATGTCAAAACCCTAGGAAGACGATGTTCCAGTTTGGGAGTATCGAGATTGATTGTGGGATCTTTTTCGATAAGGCGCTCCATCATCAAAAAGTGATAGAAAGACTTTATAGCGGCACAAGCTCTCGATATGCTGCTGCTTGCTTTTCCTTTTTTCTGCATCGTCAGCAGGTATGATACAATAATGGTCCTTGTGGTACTATTTATGTCATTTATTTTTTGCATCTTTAAAAAACTTATGTAGCTTTTCAAATCTCTCTTGTATGAGTTTACGGTGTTTTTTGACAACCCTCTTTCTACTGTTAAAAACTCTAAATAGTTTTTTAAAAGCTCATCCATAAGATTCCCCCTCATAATCTTTATAAAATATTCCATAAAAACTGTCTAATTCCTTCTTAAATAAAAAAATCTCCAAAGCTATTTGGAGATTTTAGATCAAATATAATTCGTCAGCAATTTTATGAAAACGGGCGAAATATAACCTTCTATCAGGCCTGCCAGTATCAACATCACGCAAAAAGTAAAGTTTAATAAAAAATATCCCATCAAAAGCTGTGGATAATCCTCAGTATAATGCCTGAATCGGTTTTTCATGACCGTTAAAGAAAGAGTCATTCCGGCCACACCGATGGATATAATGGAAGGTATTATGATAATATTTTGCGGTAGAATGGATAGAATTGAAAACAGGATACCTTTTATCCCCAGGTTTCCTATAAAAAAGCCCACCGTAAACCCCAGAACGAATCCCCGAAAAAAAATCATAGCAGGAATGAGGGGCAAACCGATGATTGTTAATCCCAGGATACATAGAATAAGAGCTGTTTTTAAATTATTTGAAATGGATTCATAAAAAACGGTCGAAAAGTCCATTTCTATGTTCTTAATATTAGCAAAAAAACCGTTTATAAAATCCAGTGTGGCTTTCAGCTGGTTATCGGACATCATATTGACAGCAATACTTCCACAAATGGTTCCTCCGACAAAAATCAAAAAAACAAAAACGTAAAGGCCCATATTTTTTTTAAAATAATCGAATATAATCCGGGGGAAATAGTTCAAAGATATCCCTCCCACGTCCATTTCATAAAAATATTATGCCGTATGGGGGGAGAATATGATTTTGATCACATAATTATTTTGCCATAATGCCCGCCGCCACCTGCTTTAAGATGTAGCAATCCCTGTCGGCTTAAAATAATTTTTCTGGCTATAGTTTCACCCACAACATTGGCCAGTTCTTGCTCTTCTGCAAATTGTAACACATTCATTTCACTGCCAAAAACATCGATGAGTTTTTTTAAACTCTTTTTACCTAAGCCTGGAATAAATTCTAGGGGAATCTGGTATATATAGGGCGGCCTTCCTGCCGGGTGTACTGGGTGTTTATAATCAGAAATAATTGTTATCCTATCGAGAACCCCAGGAACTATATCTTTACTGTGACAGCAAGGGCACTCCAAAACAGGAGGCTTTTCCTCGGCAATGTAACCGCATTTGAGGCACCGGGTCCTGTGATATTTCCCCAGGCGCGGATCAATGCCGTAATTTGCCACAACATAATTATCATTGTTGCCATTTGCAATTAAAGCATCGAACAGGTTTTCAAAATCTGGCGCCTTCAAGCTTAGTCTGTTATATTCCCTGGCTATCTTTTCAATAGAATGAGCATCGGAATTACTGAGGAAAGTTTTGCTCGATAACTCCCCGATGGTATCGGCAAAATCCGTATCCGAGCTTAATCCCAACTCCACCGCTGATATTTGGTCGTATTTTTCTTTAAAAGCATGATACAATCTATCGTAACAATTGCCGTAAAAACTCTTAAAGGGCGTAAATATATGGGCTGGTATAAGCTTTCCCCCAAGACCGTTTACTATATCCAACAGTTGGTAGGCATTTAGGTGTGCTCTCTGAGAGCTTAAATAGATGTTGGTTATATGCGAAGCCATGGCCATTGAGAATTCGCACATTTGCTGGAAATACGGGAAAAAAGCCACAACATGAGCAGCCCCTGCATCTTCGGAAGTCTCGATTTCCGCTCCCAGTATCACCGTAATTTTTTCTCTGTAGGATAATCCTCCGCCTTTGAGCTCTTTCAATTCTCCCTTTTTAATAAGCTCTTTTATTTCATCGATCACGGGAGGAGAAGCGCAATCAACAATACCTATTATGTCTATTCCTTTCATGGTAAGGCAGGCATTAAATATATTCTTAATTGTCAGTTGACGGGAAGCTGTAATTTTGACGGGTCTATTTTTTGCAGTTCCTATGTGGACATGCAGGTCCGCAAAGTATTCCATTATAGGGCTCCTTTTAATGTACTGTAAACCAGTAGCAAGCCGGAGATAGTTTTGGCATCCTTTATTTCACCGTCATACACTTTTTTTACGGCTTCTTCCATAGGAACTGCTTCCAGTTGAATATATTCATCATCATCAGCCTGTCCTTGTTTTTTCACTAGATCCCGTGCTAGATACAGGTGCATCCTTTCACTGCAAAATCCTGGAGATGTATAAAAATCCGTTATGTGCTGCAAATTTCGTGCAAAAAAGCCCGTCTCTTCCATAAGTTCCCTCTGAGCGCATGCTTCGTGCACTTCTCCCCTTTCTACTTTTCCTGCAGGAATCTCCAGCAGTACCTCCTCCACCGGCTTTCTGTACTGCTTTACCATTAAAACCTCATTTTTGTCATTTAATGCCACTATGGCCACGGCTCCAGGATGGTCGACTATTTCTCTGGTGGAAGTTTTGCCGTTAGGAAGCCTTACTTCATCCAGGCGAAGGCTTAAGATTTTACCCGAATAAATCACCTTTGAACTTAGAGTAGTTTCATAAAAATCCACTTTACCATCTCCTGATAAATCATAATTTTTTTTATCGCACATATAATATTTTAAGACAAGTTAAGGGAGTGGTAAAGATGGAATACATGATATTTAAAAACGGTTTTTATCTCATGGGTAAACCCAGAGATATACTGCGATTTTTAAAACAAAAAGCAAAATTGTATAAGACCGTATCCGAAATGCTTGCCATGGAGCTAAAATAATTTTTCAATCGAAAAAAGGCCCGCAGCACCGGCGGTTAAGAAAAACTCTGGGTCCTCATCATAACTTCTTCCCATGGTAGTCACATGAATACCCATGTCTTTCAAGTGCTTTATTGCTGAAAAACCTTTTCTCACTTCAATGATATGTTTTTCAATTATTCCATACTGCTGGAGCTGTTGATAAATAAAGCTTAATTTTTCTTTATCCATTTCTTCGGGAAGCACCAATGTCGCCGGAGTAATGGCAATAAGTGAAAGGGCTGTTAAAGTATGGTGGCTTACACCAAAGTGCCGACTTCTATTATCTGCAAAACTTATACGTGGAACCGCTATGGCAAATCCTTTGAGTATGTTTACCGCATTTATTATTTCGCCCTGCTCTAGACCGGTATTACCGAATTTTGTACCAGTCCCGGTAATCCCCGGCCCCATAGATACCACCGCTATATCGGCTCCCCATGCTTTGGCAGCCAGTAAAGCCGAGTAAACATTTACGGCTTCCAGGTCTCCTCCGAAGGCGTGACCTTCCGTAACGGTAATATCAATCATTTTTTTTTGCTTCAGTATGTATACAAGTCTGCTGAAGAATATGGGGAGTGCTCCGCCGTCGGTCATTACATACGCCACCTTGCTCTCTGGTTTATTGAGTTTTATGGCAGCGCAAACCGGCGGAATCATACTATGTAAAGGAGCTATCACCACAGGCATATTATCGAGGGAGTCTATTCGCTCTATCTTTTCTCTGAGATGACTTTCATGCTCCTCTGAGCTCATGCATTTTATTTGAAAGGGCGTGTATCTTAATTTCATTATATGGCCCAGTGAGTACTCGTTGATAATAGTATTTGAATAATTAAACATTACAAAATGGTATCCTCCAGTCCCCAGATTTAAAGTAAGGGCAGTTGTATTTAAAGCTACCCTGTCGTTTTTTTTCGCCGGACCTGTCATAGCCGGATAATTAATAGCTTTTTGTATCATGCCATCAACTTCCACCATCAGTTCTTCAATATCACCGTTTCTATTTAATACTTCCTTTACATTTCCTACTCTCAACCGAATCATTTTATCTCCCCTTTCTGATTACGGCCGTCTGCCTATATTATCTATTAATCTCAACAACTTGAATCTTTGTATTATTTTCGATAGAGACGACTTTTCAGCCGCTAAATTTAAACAAAAAAGAAAAACGGCTATAATCATCTTATACTCCATGGGCAGTATCCATACCATGCTCAAGCCAAAGCATATTCCCAGAACATTTGAACCTGTATCGCCCATCATCACATATTCCTTCAGATCATAATAAAAGAAAACAATGGTTGATGTAATGATGGGTATAAAATGATAGTAAAGATTTTCATGTCCTTTTAAAATATCGTATATTGCGATCATTATCATGGAAAACAGGAAAAACTTGCAAGCTCTGCCGGGTCTCAAATCGAGGATGTTTAAAGAGTTTATGGCAAAGGCTATCAAAAACGTATCTGTTGCTAATTGAAAAAAACTAGTATTTTTATTCGTAAAAGCTATGGCAGCAGATGTTGCAAGTCCGGTAAAAGCTTTCAAAACCCCTGTGGAAATATCCCCTTTTAGCAACAATTTAAAATGCCCCTTAAAACCCTTCGCTCTGCTGTTTCCGAATATGTCATCCAGAAACCCTACAAATCCCATACATGCTACCGATATGATGATGATCAGAGTTTCATCCTGATAACTCCAGAGGAGGCTTGTTAAAGATATCAATAAAACTGATAATACGATCACTATTCCGCCGGCTGTCTTAATCCTGCGGTTTTTATAATTTTCTTTCTCTATTGCACCATCCCACCGTAAAAAATTATTCATTAAAACATAGCTAAAAAAAGCAGGTAAAAAAAAGTAGTAAAATATTTTCATAGTTTTTTCACCATATCTACTGGGAAAAATCGTTCATGTTCAATATATCCAGTATAGAAGAAATCAAGCGGTACTTCCCCAGGATACTATCAACATCGTCAATATAAATCACATTATCAATATATTTGTAATCCAGGTGTTTTACATCAGAACTCTGAACCAATGCTATCGTTTTTTTGAATTCGGCAAACTTGTTTGCCATGGAAACTGCATCTGAATTCTTATCATTGCTTATAATAATAAAAAGATCTACAGGCACATCATACATTCCGCTAAATTCCAATATGCCTGTCTCTTTTATAGAATTAAAACCCTCCTGGTTCTCTTCTGCCAGTACCTGAACAATGCTGTCAAGTTCATCATTCAAAGAATTTTGTTTTAGAGAAACGGTATAAACGATTTTTGCACCTGTCCTTTCCAGATAGTGTGTAATGTTTTCCGTTATTTTTGATTTTGACGTTTCAATAATCGCTAACTTTTTACCTTTCAGTCTTTCTTTGAACAATTGGTCATATAACTGTTCGAGAAATTTCTGTTCTTCAGCTTGTCTTAACTTTACCTCTTGAAGCTGCTGTTCTTTTAACCTGCTTTCTTCTTTTATCCGATTAAAATCCTTTTCCAGCCTGTCTATAGTCTTTTTTTGCTGTTCTACCAGGACTTCATCGCTGTTTGCAGTAAATCCAACAGCGATGCCTATGCCCAGCGCCAGGAAAACCGCAATCAATAAAATAGTAAAATGTTTTAAACTGTACAATTCAAACCACCTCATCATAACAATCCGAACATAAGTTTTACCTGTAATACCATTAATCTGATCAAATGCTGGAAAGCTGGAGATGTGGTGCCAATTACCATTAATGGGAAAAAAGCCGCAAAAAAAACAGCCGCCACATATTTCATCTTTATATTGCTTCTATAAAGTTTATTAACCCCTTTTGCGTCGATGAGTATGTGTCCCACCTTCAGTCTTACAAGAAATGTTGATGCCATTCCATTCCGGCCTTTTTCCAGGAAGTCGATAAGATTAGTATGGGTCCCTACGGCAACAATGAGGCTGGCTTTTTTTTCATAGGCCAGCAAAAGAGCGGCATCCTCGCTGGTACCCGGGACAGACAGAATATGGTATTTTAATCCTTTTTTCTTGATTCTTTCAAGGCCAGGTGCCCTTCCATCGGTATATGCATGAACAATTATTTCTGCGCCGCACATTAACCCCCGGTCACTTATGCTGTCCATATCGCCGATAATTATATCGGGCCTCAGACCATAGTCGAGAAGCACATCGGCTCCACCATCAACACCGATTAAAACCGGTTTCATTTCATCAATATAAGATGAAAGAGTATAAAGATCTTCTTTATAATCTTTCCCTCTTATCACTACCAGCACATGTTTTCCTTCAAGTTTTACATCAAGGTCAGGAAAACAGAAGTTTTCCGAAAGGATGTATTTTTCCTTTTGAATAAAATCCACCGTGTTTAAAGCAAATTTTTCCAGTTCTTTGCAGAAATTCTGTTTTGATTCGTTTTCTTTTATCTTGATTAACTGTTCGTTCACTGGAAATGCTTTACAAAAAAACATATTGTTCACATATATATAACCATCTTTTTTTATTTCGATAAAATCTCCCTCTTTGATGCCATCGAAATCAGCCTCGGCGTCCATCAGCGGAATTCCAGCTTTCATTAATATTTCGGGCCCCTCTGTATAAAAATTGCCGCTTAGAGATTTATCAAAATTAATAACTGCTTTTACTTTATGTCTCACCAGTTCTTGAGCCGCCAGAAAATCCAGGTCTTTATGCTGGATAACTGCTATCTGTCCTGGTTTTATTCTTCTGAGCAAATTTTTAGTCCTTTTATCTACGACAACTGTTCCAGAGTATACCATAATGACACCTCGTACGATTTCTAAATTTATTATTCCAATATACCCCTTAAAAATTCAAAAAGCGCGTTGTTACGCGCTTTTTTAACCAGCCTTTCTTTCCATCCTTAACTTATCCGAAATCATGGCTATAAATTCAGAATTTGTTGGCTTACCCTTTTCCTTCGGTATTGTATAACCGAACAGGTTATTGATGGTTTCGATACAGCCCCTGTTCCATGCAACTTCTATAGCATGCCTTATAGCCCTTTCAACTCTGCTGGGTGTGGTATTGAATTTATTTGCGATCGTGGGATAAAGAACTTTCGTTACTGCAGATAGAAGCTCCACATTATTGATAACCATATATATGGCTTCTCTGAGGTAAAAATAGCCTTTTATATGGGCTGGAACTCCAATTTCATGAATAATATTGGTGATTTCCATTTCGAGATTGTCTTTTCTTTCACTTGACCCTGCTATACTTTTTTGCTTTTTTATAGCAAAATTGCTGTTTTCAGTAATTTCCCGGACGCGCTCAATAAGTATATTCAAGTCAAACGGTTTTACAATATAATAAGCCGCCCCGAGGTTTATGGCTTTTTGTGTAATTTTATCCTGCCCCACCGCTGAAAGAACAATGATTTTGGGTTTCTTAAGCTTATCTGTCAGTTTTTCTATCACTCCTAAACCGTCAAGATTTGGCATTATAAGATCCAGGATTAAGACATCAGGAGAAAGTTCTTCAACTTTTTCCAGGGCTTCCAGACCATCATGGGCAATGCCCAGCACTTCCATGTCACTTTCGCCCTGAAAAAATTCCTGAAGCATGTTGCAAAACTCTCTGTTGTCATCAGCGATTAATAGTCTTATCTTTTTTAAATCCTTCAAAAAAAACCCCCCTATTTTGTAATAATATTATATTTTTTATATTCGACAAATTATGGAATATTCCTCCTAGAATTCCAAAATTTGTTTCTAATATTTTTTCATAACAGGTGCTCCCGATTGTAATTTTGAAACCTCCTCTATCATCCATTCTGCAAAAACTCCGTAACCTTTTGTGGGATCATTTACAAAGACATGTGTTACAGCTCCCACCAGATATCCATCCTGTATAATTGGACTTCCGCTCATACCCTGAATGATCCCGCCTGTCCTGGCTATTAGTTCTGGGTCGCATACTTTTATAATCATGCCTTTTCCATTTGGATAAGCTTGTCTGAAGATTTTTTGGATTTCTATATCATATTTTTCTATTTTCTCGCCATTGATCACAGTCAAAATATTGGCTTTACCTTCATGAACCTGTGTTACAGGGGCTATCGGTAAAGAACCGTAGTATGGATTTTGAAAAGGATAGTACGCCTTCCCAAAAATTCCAAACGATGTATTCGCCAGGATATTTCCTATTATCCTATCTTCATGGATAAAAATCCCTCTTTTTTCACCAGGCTGGCTCTTTCGCCCCGGTGCTATGGATGTAACTCTGGCTCTTATTATTTCACCTTCACCTATCTCGATGGTTTTGCCTGTATCTGCATCAGATATTATATGCCCTAGAGCGCCGTAAAACCCGGTTTCAGGATCATAAAACGTTAATGTTCCAACACCTGCCGTAATATCCCTCACCCATAATCCAATTTGATACATTCCCAGATCATTTTTTACTGCTTTTAAGCTGGTTTCTATAATTCTATCGTTTCTCTTTATGGAAAGCACCACGGTCTTGTCTTCATCATTATTTACTATTCTTGATAATTCATCAGCCTGATATATTTTATGGTGGTTTACCATATAAATTGTATCCCCGATTTCTATACCAGCTTCCTGGGCCGGATAATGCCTCTGACCGTTTTCATCTACTACCGAAGCGAATCCAACCACTATAACTCCATTGGGCCTTAACTTTACCCCTATGGAATGTCCGCCTGGAATAACTCTGATTTCGGGTAAAACATGGACTGTCATCTTTTTGACGGGAATAATTCCTAGCAATCTGAATTCAAGGTTGTATGTTCCGAGCTTTGAAGATTGGATAATAACCGGATCCTTCAAATTTAAATTCAATTTATCTTTTACTCGGTTTCCGTTTATAGTTAAAAAATCACTTTGATCGCAAAATAACTGAAAGGTCAATGGAACTTTAAATTTTATTTCTTGCTGTTTGCCTTCTATTATTCTGATTTCATTCGGAAAATCGTAAAAACTATAATAATCAAGGACAACAGCAGTTACTAATATGAAAAATGCCAAAAAAATACCAATAATTTTTTTTGCTTTGTTATTTTGCAAAATTTTCACTCCTTACGGTATAAAAAAGTGGTCTGAAGAATAAGATAACCCTTAAAAAATCTTTTTATACCGTAATAAAAAAAGTAAATTTTTGCAAAAAAAAAGCCCTTTTCGGGCTCTTTTTAGGCTTTTTAAGGTTTTTTTATTTTTTTTGCCAATTCCAGCATTTCTCCGGCATGGGCGAGAGTATTATCGGTTATTTTGGCCCCTCCAAGCATCCGTGCCAATTCATTAATTCTTTCATCACCTGTCAATTCTGAAACCTTTGTAGAAGTTATCCCGTCTGTGGTTTGCTTTTTTATTAAAAAATGAGCATCACCAAGACTTGCTATTTGCGGTGAATGTGTCACGCACAGAACTTGATGGCTTCTGGCCACCATTGCAAGCTTTTCTCCCACTATTTGAGCCGTCCTCCCTCCAATCCCAGTATCAATTTCGTCAAAAATAAGGCATGGTATGTTGTCTACTTTTGCCATTATGTTTTTCATAGCCAGCATTATGCGCGATGTTTCTCCACCGGAAATTATTTTAGCCAGTGGTTTTAGAGGTTCTCCGGGATTTGTGGAAATCATAAACTCAACCTGGTCAAAACCTTCTTCTGAGATTTTTACTTTTGCATTGTCTATTTCTATACCATGTTCATCATGCTGCCGGGTAAAATTAACGGAAAATTTTATGTTTTTCATTCCCAGGTCTTTTAATTCCTTTGAAATATCCCCTTCCAGCTTCAATGCAACTTTTTCCCTCAAGAAATGAAGTTCATTGGCTTTTTCAGCAAGTTTTAATGTTATGTTCTGCAATTTCGCTTTTAAATTGTCAATTTCTTCGTCAATGTTGTACACTTCATCCAGTTTGGCTGCAGCCTGTTTTTTGTAATCCAGAAGCTCAGCTATACTCATGTTGTATTTAGATCTGAGCCTATCAATAAGATCCAGTCTGGTCTGGACTTCATCGAGCCTCTGTGGATCAAATTCAATTGAATCTTTTAACATCCTCAGATTATAAGATATGTCTTCAAATTCAAATAGAACATTTTTTAAAAAATCAAGATGAGGGCAGACCGGTCTGTAAAAATCTTTTATTTCTTCAAATCCACCGATTATCGTATTTATACTATCTATAATGGATGGAGTATCCTCTCCACGATAGATAATATTATAACTTTTTTCCAAAACCTGATAAATTTTTTCTGCATTTTGCAGAATCTGTTTTTCTTCTTCCAGCAATACGTCTTCATCAATCTTTAATGCGGCTTTTTCTATCTCATCAACCTCATATTTCAGTCTATCTTTTTGCCTGTTAAATTCCGTCCGATTTTTATCCAGGTCTTGTATTGTTTTAATTAGATGCCGGTACTCTCTGTAATACTCCTGAACTTTTTTTTTGGCCTCCACAATATCTTCTGCACCAAATAAATCCAGTAATTGTAAGTGATTCTGACTGTCTAAAAGGGATTGATGTTGATGCTGGCCGTGAATATCTATCAAATGTCTACCAATTCTTTTTAAAACGGAAGCCGGCACAATTTTACCGTTTATATGGCAAAAGCTTCTCCCCTGAACGGTTATTTCCCTGTCAATAAATAGAAGGTTGTCTTCATTTTCTATACCGTATTCTTCAAGTATTTTTACAACATCAATGTTTTTACAATCAAAAACAGCCTCAATTATCGAGCTTTGCTTGCCTGTCCTGATGTATTCAACGGAAGCCCTTTCTCCAATGATTACACTTATAGCGTCAATAATAATAGATTTTCCAGCTCCAGTCTCTCCTGTAAGGATATTCAAACCATCCCTGAAAGTTATTTCAATATCATCTATTAAGGCAAAATCTTTTATATGGAGTTTAAGGAGCATCAAACTGCCTCCTTATTTTATAATATTTTCAAACTTTTCCACCACATCTTTAACTACCGATTTTGAACTGGCTATGACCAGTATAGTGTTGTCTCCCGCTATTGTTCCTATGATTTCACTCCAGTTCAGGCCATCAATGGCCTCGGCAGCAGCCGGAGCGGTACCTGACAGGGTTTTAATTACTATCAGATTTTCCGAATATGCAATGCTTATGATGGATTCCCTTAACATCCTAAGCAGCTTATCTGAAATGAAAGCACTCCTCTCAGGCTCTGCATAGCAGTAATGTTTATTATCCCTCAAAACCTTAATAAGCCTTAACTCCTTGATATCCCGGGATACCGTAGCCTGGGTGACATTAAAACCCTGGTTTCTAAGTTCTTCTGCCAGTTCCTCCTGAGTTTCTATTGGTTTTTCTTTGATTATTTCCCTTATTTTCATGTGCCGTTTGGCTTTCAAGAGGTTACCTCCTATTCTTTATAATTTACCTCGGTCAGCTTTTTTCTCAAAACATCATAGAAACTTCTTTTTTTAATTCTTATAAGTCTGGTACGGTAATCGGATTTTTTTACAATCACCTCATCCCCGGGCAAAAGTCTGTAACCCTGTTGTCCATCTACCGTCAGCATAGTCTCGGGATGTTCTGCGATCACCTGTATTTTTATTATATCATCCTTCGAAAGCACGATTGACCTGCTTCTAAGAGTATGTGGGCATATTGGGGTAAGTAATATTAATTCTATACCAGGATTAATTATGGGGCCACCGGCTGATAGAGAATAAGCCGTGGAACCGGTGGGTGTAGATATAATTAAGCCATCTGAAGGATATGTATCTATATATGCTCCGTTAGAAAAAACTTTCAGCCTTATTAATCTGGCAAAAGGTCCTTTGGTCACCACCGCATCATTCAGGGTTATAAATTTTTCAAGAATACGTTTTTCACGGATAACCTGAGCTTCCAGCATCATGCGCGTATCAATAAAGTACTTATTTTCATCAAATAATTCAAGATCTCTGTACAAGTCGGGAAGTTCTATCTCCGTCAGAAAACCCATATGACCCATGTTAATCCCCAGTATGGGCACTTCATAAGGAGCCAACTGCCTTGCAATGTTCAGGAGAGTTCCATCCCCTCCGAGAGTTACTGCAACATCTATTTTGTCAAAAATTTTATCACTTTCGATTCGGGTAGCGGTTGCATCCAAAGACTCCGCCACATTATCCGGTATCAGCACCCTGCAGTCTCTTTCTTGAAACCAGTTTATTACTGCATTGGTTACTCTTACAGAATTTTTTTTTAACATGTTTGGGAATAAACCCACCGTCTTCATGTCAAACACCTCTGGTTAAAAAACCTATGATAAACCCGACAAAGAGAATTATTGCAGGCCATCCAACATAATCCAGCCACGAAGGATATCCAGAATTTAACATGGAATACTCTACTTTTCGTATTTTTTCTTTTTCCATATCCACAAGAAGCAATCCTTTGGGTCTGTACACGAGATAATATTCCAGAAGTTGCCGCCGGGTATCTATGAATCTTGGAGAGGGCGAACGGTCACCGGATTTTACTTCCGCAACGTAGATTTTATTGTGTTTTTTTACTATCATATCGGCTTTTACGGCAGCCTTGTAAGGTTTCCCGTCAATGAAAAGTGTATAATGACTTTCTTTTTGAAGTTCTACTACTTCAAAACCGTTTTTTTTCAATAATTCCACCGCTTTGCGCTCCAGTTTCCTTGCTTTGAAAATTCTTTTTTTGATTTTCCATCGCCTGAAATATTTTAAAAATGTAACTGCCGCTGCAGCCCCAAGAAATATCCAGAGAAAAATATAAAAAAGGTTATTCATCTAGTTTCCTTCCCTAAGCAATAATTCTACAAAAAAATTAATTTTCCTTTCAAAGCAATTTTAAATGAGCATTTTCAACAACTTTTTCTATATCTATGATCCCTTCCTGCTTCGGGCATTTCTTAAACCATCCAAGAAATTCGATGTTCCCTTTAGGACCTGTAATAGGAGAAAAATCAAGCCCCCATTCAAAAAAGTTGTTTTCATTGGCGCTTTCGAAGACTCTTTTTATAGCTTTTTCATGCAATTTTATGCTTCTTACTACACCATTTTTTCCGACTTCCTGTTTTTCCACTTCGAATTGGGGTTTAATTAGGACTATCAGATCTCCATCATCTTTCAACAATTCTTTAAAAGGTTTAAAAACCAGTGAGAGTGATATAAATGACAGATCAGCTGTTATTATATCTACCATTTCGCCTATATCTTCCATATTCAAATAGCGCACATTAGTTCTTTCTAAGACAACTACTCTCGGATCATTTCTCAGACCGTAATCAAGCTGACCATAACCCACATCGACTGCAAAAACTTTTCGGACGCCATTTTTCAGGAGACAATCGGTAAAGCCACCAGTAGATGCACCTGCATCGATGGCAACTTTACCCTCGGATTGTATGTTAAAAACAGATAAGGCTTTTTCCAACTTCAATCCTCCGCGGCTGACATAGGGAATGGCTTTTCCTTTTATCTCTATCCTGCTGTCTATATTCACCAAACTTCCGGGTTTATCAAGAAGCCTGTCTTCCACATAAACATTGCCTGCCATAATTTCTGCTTTAGCTCTTTCTCTGCTCGGGAAAAAGCCTTTCTGCACAAGCAAAACATCCAGCCGTTCCTTTATATTGCTCATTTAAATCATCCCATCGTATCGATTACTTTTTACCATTGCCACTTGGGAACAAATCGATCCCCATGCGCTTTTTCAAAAGATTCAGGAACAATGCCACCCCATGAACCACTTTTTTTGAATTCTTTATCGCTATACCTTTTCCTATAGCCTTACCGCCTATGGTTAAAGTCGAAATAACCCCTGCCATAAATATACTTAAAACTGTTTCATTTATACTTTTTGCAAGAACAAGAATTTTAATCACCATAGCTGCACCTGCTGCACCGCTGACTATCCCGCAAATATCTCCAACCACATCATTGCAAAAATTCGATACTATATCGGCATTGCGTATTAATTTTACTGCTTCCCTTCCACCCGGCACTTTGTCTGCAGCCATGGCGTGGAAAGGAGTTTCGCTGGCAGAAGTTACGGCGATACCTATAATATCAAATAGGATGCCTATGGCTATTATTATCAGCAATAAAAAAACTGAAACAATGATGTTTACCCTGTCCATAACTGTTTCAGAAATAAAACTAAAAAAAACGGACAGTCCAAACGCTAAAATAAAAACCCGATATACCCACTTAGCCTTTGTACCTCCGTTGTTTTCATTATTTCTATTCTTTTTTGATGTTTTCCCGGAAATATATTTTTTTGAGTCGGAACTCAACTTTTAACCTCCATAAGTTTACCGAAACAGGTGGCAGTGAATTGAGTAAATTTTGTGGCTTAGGTCCAGCTGGATTTCCCAGGAAGGCATCCTATCGTCGCCGATAAGACGGTTCCCCTTTAAGCCCGCCTTTGCCATGTCACCATAGGCAATGCTAGATTACCACTTAGTCCACACTGTAATCCTCAATCCACTTCCATATGGAACAGTCTAGGGGTTTTCCCCACCAAAATCCATCTTCTCCTAGCCTCTTTTGCAAAAAAGGTTTCAAAGGGTATTCTCCAAAATTTGAATTGGCCAATTCAAATTTTGGACCAAAATGCCTTTTTCCACCCTTTTCACTCAAGGCAGGCTACACTGCACCCAACATGTAATCGAATGCAGGTTCACACCCCAAGCCATAACTTCAGGATATCCCTTTCAGTCACGAACTTGGGTCTCCACGGGAGTAGGGTCAACGCCTACATGCCATTGTAGATCGCCCCAGCTCCCTTACTCCCAGCACCAGCCCCCGACTGGGCGTCGGCAGCCAGCACTAGGAACTTCATCGATGTGCCCTTGACGGATTTTTAGCCCCGCCTTCAGAGAAGCGATTTTGACTAGAATACTGTACCACCTGTTTTTCGATTCGAAAATTATTATATCACAAAAGATATAGCCCTTCAAATTGATAAAAAGCGGCTATCAACCAAAAAAGCAGGCTAAACCCACTTACTGAAATATAGTGCATCAACACTGGTCAATGATTCATACAACGAAACACCACAGGATTCAATAACGCCTTGACTTTAAATAATCTACCAGATTCATAAAAAAATCGCTGCCATCGAACTCGGATATAAGCCCTTTTGCTTCCTTGCAGAGACATTCCAGCATTTCAAGAGATTCTTGAAAACCTAAAAGGGAAGGAAAAGTATTTTTTTTATTTTTTGCATCACTACCTATAGGTTTGCCTAGTAATTTTTCATCACCCTTGATATCCAGGATATCATCAACTATTTGAAATATTAAGCCGATCTTTTCACCATATTTGTTTATCACATTTAAATCCTGCTTTGAAGCTTCGGCAAGTCTTGCGCCGGCCCAGAGTGAAGCACAGATCAAGCATCCTGTCTTATGCCTGTCAATATATAATAGAGTTTCTTTATCTATACTCATACCGGTTGTTTCTATATCTACAGTTTGACCCCCCACCATTCCCTTGCTGCCGGCTTCACAGGCCACCCTCTCTATTACTTCAATCACCGCTAAAGGAGAAATACCATCAATTCTGGAGTTTTTTGAAATGACTGAAAAAGCATGTGTTAGAAGAGCATCTCCGGCCAGCAACGCTACCGCATCTCCAAAAACTTTATGACAGGTGGGCTTTCCGCGCCGGTAATCGTCATTGTCCATCACGGGCAAATCATCGTGTATGAGCGAATAAGTATGTATCATTTCTATGCCGCAAGCAGTAGGAAGGACTTTTTCAAAGGGTAAACCGAACAGTTTCGCGCTTTCCATAACCATTACGGGTCTTAACCTTTTCCCTCCGGCAAGAGCGCTGTATCGCATTGCTCTATGTATCTTCTCCGGATAATCACTTTCCCTGGGCAAATAAAAATCCAGAGCAGCATCGACTATTTTTGCTCTTTGATTCAATAATTTTTCAAATTCATCCAATCTCTTCAGAACCTCCATTAAAGTCTTTTAAAGATATATTGCCATTCAGGTCTTTTACTAATACTTCTATTTTTCCTTCGGCTTCATCAAGTATTTTAGAACATACTTTTGTCAAGTTTATACCTTCTTCAAAAAGTGTTAAAGCCTCTTCCAACGTCAGGTTCCCTTTTTCAAGCTGGTTGGTGATTTCCTCCAATCTGCTCAATACCTCTTCGTATTTATACTTATTAGTCTTCATCTTCGATCACCTTTTTCCCCTGTCCTTTACCCTGCACAGCAGTTTACCATCCGAAAGCACCACAAAAACCATTTCTCCAATACAAACATCTTCAACTTTTCTTATGATCTTTTGGCTTTGAAAGCTTTGACAAATGCTATAACCTCGCTGCAGCACTGCCAGTGGACTCAATGCCTGAAGCTTGCTTACCTGGCTTTTAAAAATTAGTTTTTTACCATCGATTTGTATCTTCATGTTTTTAAAAAGATTGTGCACATGTCGGTCCAGTTCATACCTGTAATTCAAAACCATGTTTCTAGCTTTGATGAAGGTTGCGGACTTTCGGATATATTCCAATCTCTGTCGCTTGAGATTGATATTGCTCATCGCAGCAGTAATCAAACGGTTTTTTAACTGCCTTATTTCATTTTTAAGTACGTTTTTTTCAGGCACCACCATTTCTCCCGCAGCCGAAGGTGTAGGTGCCCTTTTATCTGCTACAAGGTCGGCTATGGTAATGTCCGTTTCATGGCCCACAGCTGATATGACCGGAACTTTTGAGCTATAAATAGCTCTTGCAACTGTTTCTTCATTAAATGCCCACAATTCTTCTATTGAACCCCCACCTCGGCCAACTATTATCACTTCAACTTCGCCCAGATTATTGAGATCGCCTATGGCAGAACATATTTGGCTGGCAGCTTCCTTGCCCTGGACCAATACTGGCGCTATAACAATATTTGCATTTGGGTATCTTCTTTTTATTACGGTTAGCAAATCCCTGACAGCCGCCCCGGTAATAGAAGTGACCAAACCGATCCTGCGGGGAAGAAAAGGTATTGGCCTTTTCCTCGCCGGATTAAATAATCCTTCCTTTTCAAGCTTGGCCTTTAATCTTTCAAAAGCTATATGTAAGTCTCCTACACCTTCCGGTTCCAGATCCTCAACATACAACTGGTATTCCCCGGTTTTTTCAAAAACACTTATATGGCCGAAGGCTGTAACTTTCATGCCGTTTTCGGGATTAAAATTTAGTAAAATATTGCTGCTTCGAAACATTATACATCGAATTTGAGATTTTTCATCTTTCAGGGTAAAATACATGTGACCCGATATATGATGCTTAAAATTAGAGATTTCTCCTTTTATGTATACCTGCTGAAGAAAAGCACTTCCTTCCAACAGATTTTTGATTATCTGAGTCACTTCACTCACACTAAAAACCGGCTTCAATAAAATTACCCCCCGGAAGACTCCCTTTTTATTTCTTCCTTTGCCACAGCGCCGAGTAAACCATTGATATATTTGTATGATTGCTCATCGCAATATTTTTTTGCCATATCCACCGCTTCATTTATAGATACGCTGACGGGAATATCTTCACAAAAAAGCATCTCATAAATCGCCAGCCGGAGAATATTCCTATCGGTGCCGGCAAGTCTTTCCAGGTCCCATGCAGACAAATACTTTTGAATGGTTTTATCAATAACTTCAAGATGTTCGAGGGTTCCCCTAACCTCTTTAAAAATAAAATCTTTTTGCTGTTCATTGATAGAGCTTGATAATACAATTTCTGCCGCTTCTTCTATGGTGTTTTTGCCTTCATGAATGGCAAACAACATTTTAAATGCCAGTTCTCTCGCCTTTCTCCTACTCAAAAAAAGCACTCCCTTACCTGACTCCCGGAGGTAAAATCTTATCCAGGTAATCTCTTAAACTCATTTTATTATCAAAGAATTTGCCAATAACATACCCTATGATACCAGTTAAAACAACAAATAAAGTCTTAAAAAAACCGAAGATTAATATTATTATTCCTATAATTAGGCCCACTATAGCTCCTATGATTTCTCCTTTATGTTCTTTAATATTATCAGGAAAAAAGTCCACTTTTATCACCTCTATTTTACAGTTCTCTGTTTATAAGGGTTAAAAACATTATCTATTTTTATATTCACATCTTTTACCGTAATTCCTGCTGTAGTTTCTATATAGTTTTTTACAGACTTTTGAAGCTCGGAGGTCATTTCAGGAATAATTACATCATAATTGACAACAAGTTTCAACAAAATCGAAATTGCATCCTCTCTCTTTTTGATGTGCACCTTTACGTCCTTTACATTTTCTATATCCCGGATTATTTTTAAAATAAGATTTTCAATGGCATTCAGTGAAATGCTTATATTGCCAAATTCTCCATTTTTAATGACTGCTTCAGGGTAATGCTGAGTTTTTAAACCTGACAGGAGAAATTTTATGCTTGTGATTAAGAATATGAAACCAACTGCTCCAACTTCCCATCGACCGTAAAGCATGGAAAGCCTTGTCCCAAAATCCTCCAAAGATATTAATCGAGCAGAAAAGATTATAACTATTACTGAAGCCAGCGCTAAAAACATGGAGTATATCGTTAAAATAACTCTGTCAAAAATGTTCATTTTCAAACTCCTTTCAAAGGAAATTAACCCCCTGAAATATCAGGGGGTATCATTACTTCACCCTGCTCTCTTCTTCTTTTGCCGGCTGGCCAAAGTTTACTCCCTGCACATGAATATTGACTTCAACCACGGAAAGACCCGTCATGTTTTCTATGGCTTTCTTGACATTCTCCTGGACTTTCCAGGCCACTTCGGGTATGCGAACTCCGTAGTTGACTATTATATACAGGTCGACAGCAGCTTCTTTTTCCCCAACCTCAACCTTTACACCCTTTGAAAGATTTTTCCGGCCAAGAATCTCCGCAATGCCACCAACGATACCTCCGCTCATGCCCGCCACTCCTTCCACCTCAGTGGCGGCAAGACCTGCTATAATGCCCACTACTTCATCGGCTATCTTTATTGAACCTTTGTCATTGGTATTTTCTATTTTTTGATTTTCCATAATCTTCCCCTCCAAACAATACACTCAGTAATTATTATAACAAAAAAAGCCACACATTACAATTAATTCCTGCAAAAAGCTCAAAAGAAGACTTTTCAATAATAATTTTATTTTACTTTCTCTCTATTATTGTAATTTTTTCGATAGGAATACCCGTTGTTTTCGTGACTATATCCGTGATTTGAGATACCTGCTTTTGTTGAAGGCCTGACGATTTGACCACCACATTTGCAAAATCGTTAGATATGAATATAACCGCATCTTCAAAACCTTTAGCCTTTATGAGGTTTTCCACTACCATTTCTTTTTCCACTCTCTGTGAAAGGGTGATCAGGTCTTTCTGGGCCTGGTCTCTGGACTCTTTTGTGGCATTTGGATTATTGATAAGTTCTCTTAAATAATCCGCTTCCTGACTTCTCAGGCGGTCCCTCTCGAGCTTATAATCTATAAAGAAATCATTATTATTTTCTTTCTCGTTCAGCACCGTCCCCGGAGCAGTCTGCTCCAATGTTTGTGATTTTGATAGTACTTTTTGGGTATCAGGCGCAGTGGGTTTTTTCTCAAAGACTACCCTCGAAAAATTACCCAAAAACATCATATAAACCGAAATAATGAAAATAGAAGCGAAAATTATTATTAAAAGCGTTCTCTTTCTTAATAAAAAAGTCATTGTTCTCCCCTCCAAAAATTTATTTTGCCAGCACTTTGATCCTGTAAATCGGAATATCCAGCACTGTGGCAGCAGCCCTGGAAATCTGCTCGATTGTCCTGGAAGAAGAAGCACCGTCAGCTACAATAAGCACACCTTTTATCACCGGTGTAGATTTTTTAACGACAAGCGGTTCATCTTCTCCTCCCTTTCGAAGTATTACGACCTGTCTGTTTGATTGTACCTCCGTTATTGTTCTAACCCCTCCTTCACTATCTTTTTCTTCCGAAGTCTTTTGATTGTCGATGGTATTAAAGGCCGGTTCCACCATCATATCATTTTCCAAAGTAATCATCACGCTAACGTCTCCAACGCCTTGTACCTTTTTTAAAACCTCAGCCAGTTGTTTTTCAAGCCTTTCCTCATAAGTTTGCTCTGCGGTGGTAGAAATTTGAGCTACACTCGTATCGCCAGAAGAAGCAATATCTTGAGAAGGCCCCGGAGGAGATACGATTTTAGCCACAGAAAGGAATAAAAACCCCACGGTAAAAATCACTATCAGATAGGAAAATGCTTTATTTTTCGGATTCTTCAGCCAGTTAAATATAGCATTGATGTTTTGTTGTCCTTCCATTAATTTCCCTCCAATTGTAATATTATTTTTTTCTCAGAAACATTAAGTTGTTTTTGAATATATCCTTTTAACTCCGATAATTCCTGATTGTAATCTATAAAATTTTTTTTCTTTTCTTCACTATCAAACTCACCGATTTTCACCGAAACTTTCTGAATGTCTTTTTTATCTTTTATCGGTGAAGTTTTGGGTTTAAGCAGTATGTGCACCCCATCTACCTTTCCAAAATTGCTTCTTTCGTTTTGTTCGGCTATTTTTAAATCGATGTCTATGACTTCAAAAACACCTGTTTCATTTATATGATCGGTGATCAATGATATAAGGTTTTCTTTATAATGTTTTATAATCAACTCGTTATTTTTTTCATTAAAGACTTCTGCCTGTTTCATCACATCTTGCTGATCGATCAATTGCAAATTGTACTGCCATTGAAACTCGCCAAAGTAATCTTTTTTGTTTATTAATATCAGTAAAGGATTTATGATTGTTATCATTACTATTAAGCCCAGCAGGACTCTCGCATACCGTAAAAACTTGTTGTTCGGCACCAAAAAATCCACAAAAGTAGTAAACATAACCACAAGAATTATCTGCTTTATCCAGGATCCTAGACTATCCAACATAACAATCACCTCATCATAACAGTGACATTTCCCACTGTCAGTACCACCGTTATGGCCACAAAAAACATCATCGCTACAGAAGCCACCGATATAAAAATCATCATCAACGAATTGGCCATATCGTTCAAGCATTTAACCATGGATTCCTCTCCTATAGGCTGTATGACGGCGCCTGCCAGCTTGTATATAAAAACAATGGATAGTATTTTCAAGACCGGAAAAATAGCGATCATCAACACCATCAGCAGGCCGACAAAACCTATACTATTTTTCAAAATAAGGGAACAACCAACAATAGTATCCACCGTATCGGAAAATATACCGCCAACTATGGGAATAAAATTCTTTGAGGCAAATTTGGCTGTCCTTACAGTGATACCGTCAATAGTGGCCGATGCCGCTCCCTTGACTACCAGTATTCCGAGGAAAACGCACAGAAAAAGCCCCAGCAAAAAAACACAGACCTGTTTTAAAAACGAAGCCAGCAGTGAAACATGAAACTTATCGGAAATATTGTTGATCAATCCCAAGACCGCCGTAAAAAACATTACAGGTAAGAGTATGTCTTTTATCCAGGTACTTGCGGCTGAAACTCCTGCAAAAATAATAGGGTTGAACACCGCCACCGACGTTATGCCTCCTATGGATGCAAGCAATGTAAATATGGTAGGCATTAAAGCCTGTATTAAATTCACCATATTTTCTATAGCCTCTTTCCCCACCATCATGGCCACTGAAAAACTTTGAATTGCTATAACTATCAGTATGAGATAAACAACGCTGTATGTAACTTTTGCAACACTGTCACTTTCAAAAGCAGCATTTATATTTCTTAGAACAGAACAGACCACAGAAAGTGCTATCAACTGTCCAAGCAGTGCATAATTTGCAAAAACCTCTCTAAAAACATATTTCATGATGCCTTTTACAACTCCCCCAAAATCGTAACCACCCTGCCCTCTCATGGAACTTATAAGATCGTTCAGATCATACTGGGGAATATAATCACCATATTTTGAGTTGATCTGTTTTAAAAATGAATCAATATTATTTAAATCCAGATTCTGCAGTTGTTCATCTACAATATCCAGAGCTAAAACCTGTCTTGTGAAGAAAAACAATGCAAATACACATATTAAAACTATAAAAAAGATTTTTTTCAAGATACCATCCCCTTTCAGGGCAGGAGTTTAATGAGTAGCTCTAAAACTGCCATCAAAATAGGGAGCGACAATACCAGTATCATTATTTTTGCCGCAAATTCAATTTTGGAGGCTATAGAAGAGGCCCCCGCATCTCTGCATATTTGAGCTCCAAATTCTGCCAAATAAGCAATACCTATGATTTTTAGCACGGTTGACATATATATCATGTCTATACTTGCCTTCTGAGAAAGGCTTTTCAACACATCCACCACTGATATGATCTTTTCGATCATAAGCAAAAAAATGATGGCCCCTATAACTATACTGATCTGAAGAGCAATCTCCGGTTTGTCCTCTTTGAGCAGGACTACAAGGATGGTAGCCACAATGCCCATACCCACTATCTGAACAATTTCCATGAAGAATCCTCCTAATACAACTGAAACATAGTCTTTACATTGGAGAACAACTGGCTTATTAGTTGAATGACCATCATCAGTACAATTACTACTCCAACCAGTGTAGTCATTTGTGCCTGTTCTTTTCTTCCAGCTTCATCAAGAACTTTACTCAATATTGATATTACTATCCCTATTCCAGCAATTTTAAACAGTATATCAACATCCAATTTAAACACCCCTTTAGCTAGTATAATAATAGGAATACCATTATTCCCGATAAAACCCCCAGATATCTCCATAACTTTTCATTTTTCTGTCTTTCCTCCAGAGCGGCAACTTCCTGCTGCCTCAAATGGATCAGAGTCAATTTTATATTTTTTATCTGGTCTTGAATATCAGTAGCTCCTAGATATTTGCCAAAGGCTGATAGTATTTCCATATCGGCACGGCTTAAATTTGAATTTGGAAAAAAATCTTCCAGTGCTTTTTCCCATGCTTCGCCTGCTGTAAGTCCTGACCTTTCTGAAATATATTTTACGGTATTTAAAAAAAGCTCTGAGATTACTTTGTCGCACTTTTTCGCGATGTTTTTAAGGGCTTCCGGCAGAGGGGAATGCCCGTAGTTTATCTCTGTTTCAAGCATTGAAATGGCTGTCTGAAGATTTCTTAATATTTTCGGTCTTAGCTGGTATTGTCCAGCTATGAGAAAACCTATCATGCTGCATGATAATATAACCAGACTACCTCCCAACAATTTAAACAGCATTTGAAACCACCCTTCCAATCCTATTTTCATAAATGGTTCTAAAGTTTTCTCCATCAATTACCATTTCCAAGCTCCCCACTCCCGAACTGAAGCCCAGTATTACATATCGTTTAAAAAAACCGCCATTTATCAATTTGTGTATAGTGGGTCTTTTCTTTATATCTTCCAGGTCAGTTCCATGAACCGTAGTTATGACCGAAACCCCTGCGTTAACTGCTTCTTCGATGGCTTTTACGTCTTCTATTCTGCCGATTTCGTCGGTAGCTATGATTTCTGGAGACATTGACCTTAATAGCATCATTATCCCCTGGGCCTTCGGACATGCATCCAAAACATCTGTCCTAAGCCCCACGTCATTTTGCGGTACGCCGTTATGACAGCATGCTATTTCAGAACGCTCATCCACAAGACCAACTTTGAAACCCCTAATATTCAATCTTTCGACACCCGAACTCAATTGTCTGATTAAATCTCTCAACAAAGTGGTTTTGCCTGCTTTGGGTGGCGATAATATAAGTGTATTGTATATCCCAAATCTTTTGTCTATAATGTAGGGAAGCACTTTATTCGCAGCACCCATCACTTCTCTGGCTATCCTTATATTAAACGCCGAAACGGATTTTATAGTTTTAACAGTTGCGCTTTCCAGAACAACTTTTCCTGCTATGCCTACCCTGTGCCCACCGGGAAGGGTTATAAATCCATTTTTTAATTCATCCTCCACCGCATATACAGACCCCTGACATATCAGTTGAAAGGTTTTATCCATATCTTCTTTTGATACAATATAAGCATCTTCACACCTGCTAGTCAGTCTTCCATCCTGAGCTACTATAAAATCCTTACTGCCGATGCCCAGCATTAGGGGTTTTAGCAACCTCATCCTTATTTCCTCAAGAAAATTCAAGGAATCCATCGGTACTTTTTGCAGCACCTGCCTTAAAGGAAAATACAGAAATGGATATATCTCCAGTTCTAATACTTTTTCAATCTTCTTGTTATTTGTTACTTTTTCCATTTTCTTGTCCTCCCTTTTTATAAATTTATATTTAACTTTTACCTTCATTATGACTGGTACAAAAAAAAAGAGGGTTTTTAAAAACCCTCTTATGCTCCAGGTTACTCCATGTCATTTTCAATTTGTTTTACGTCTATCATAACTTTACAATTGGGGCATTCTGCTTTTCCATCTTCATCAACAAGGTCTTCATCGATATAAACCGTTTCATGACATTTTGGACACTCAACCTCGATAAAATCTTCATCGTCAAAATCCAGCTCATCCTCGTCAAAATCATCTTCATCTTCATCATAATCATCATCGTCATCGGAACCGTAGTAATTCTCTTCCAATTCACCTAAATCTTCGTCGATACTTTCCAGGTATTCTTGATTCTCTTGAACAGCATTTTCCAGTTCATCCAGCGCTTCTCCCATCTCCGTCAGCACACTTATAATTTCCATCATCAACTTCTTTTCTTTGGAATCCTGTAATTCCAGACCATCAGCAAGACCTTTTACATAGGAAACTTTCGACTTAAAATCACTCATTTTGACTGCCTCCTTTCAAATTAAACCCTGCTCAGATATTCACCTGTTCTGGTATCAACTCTTATGACATCGCCTTTATTTATAAAAAGGGGGACCTGCACTACCGCCCCAGTTTCCAGGGTAGCGGGTTTTGAACCTCCAGTGGCAGTATCACCCTTAAAACCGGGTTCTGTTTCAATGACCTGAAGTTCCACAAATGTGGGGAGTTCAATTCCAATAGAAACGCCTTCATAAAACATAACCATAACTTCCATGTTTTCTTTTAAATATTTTATAGAATCCCCCAGCTGATCTTTGTTCAAAGGAATTTGCTCAAAGGTTTGTGTATCCATAAAATAATAGGTTTCACCGCTTTCATACAGGTACTGCATGGTTTTTCTTTCGATGACTGCACGATTTAGTTTTTCACCTGCTCTAAAGGTCCTTTCAAAAACCTGGCCGGTTTTTACATTTTTTATTTTAGTTCTAACAAAAGCAGCACCTTTGCCGGGTTTAACATGCTGAAAATCCACTACCATGAATACATCTCCATCAATTTCAACGGTCACGCCTGTTCTTAAATCGTTTGTAGATATCATGCATGAATACCTCCCAAAAATATATACTATTCTATAATAAAATTAAATGCTTGTCGGATTTGGTTAAATTATCACACCCGTTTTGTGTAACCACCACCATGTCCTCTATTCTCACACCACCGTAATTTTCTATGTATATGCCCGGTTCAACCGTCACTACCATGCCCGGCAAAAGTTCCATATCTCCTTTCGGCGACAGCCTGGGAGATTCATGTATCTCAATACCGACACCGTGACCCAAACCGTGGCCAAAGTTATTTCCGTAACCGCTTTTATCTATTACTTCCCTTGCCAATCTATCTACATCTTTCCCCAAAAGTCCCGATTTTATATATTCCAGGGCTCTTTTCTGAGCTTCCAGCACTATATTGTAGATTTTGACCTGTGTGTCATCGGGCCTGCCTAAAAATACGGTTCTTGTCATATCCGAACAGTACCAGGAGTAACGGGCGCCAAAATCCATAGTTATAAAGTCACCGTACTGAATCTTCCGCCCTGAAGCTCTCCCGTGGGGTAGAGAACTCCTAGGGCCAGATGCCAATATGGTATCAAAAGCAATCCCATCGGCACCGTTTTTCTTCATAAAATATTCCATTTCACATGCCAGATCCTTTTCTGCAACCCCGGGTTTTATATATTTGAGAATATGAACAAAAGTTTTGTCGGTGATTTCCTGAGCTTTTTTTATCATTTCAATTTCATGTGGTTCTTTGATCGTCCTGAGCTCTTCTACCAAGCTTCCTGCAGGTTTAACATCAATGCCTTCAAAGTATTTTTTTATATCCTCAAACTGATCATATGTAATATAGTGGCTTTCAAACCCCACATTCTTTATCTCTGATTTAAAATTATTTGCACAGACTTCAAAAGGCGAAACACCTGCTTTTTGCTCTAAAATCGCAAAACCCGGTGCTTCGGTTTTTGCCTGTTCTGTATATCTGGAATCTGTAATGATAGCGGCACCTCTGCAGGTAACGGCGACCACTCCTTCACCACCGGAAAAGCCGCTGATATAAAACTGGTTCTCGGGCTTGCTTATCAAAAAACAGTCCAAATTTTTTTCAACAAGCTTACTTCTAAGTGTTTCCAACCTTTTAGAGTATATTTAAATCCCCTCCTTTTTACAAAGGATATTCTTCAAACCAATAAGTGCAAGAATATATCCTTCCGCCCCCAGACCCGCTATTATACCCATAGCTCTTTGTCCTGTAATGGTCGTTCGCCTGAAATCTTCCCTGCTAAATATATTGCTCAGATGAACTTCTACGGTCGGTATCCTTACGGCTTCCAACGCATCCCTTATGGCTACACTATAGTGAGTATATCCTCCGGGATTTATGATTATTCCGTCGTAGTTGCCCAGGCATTTTTGAATTTCATCTATAATAGCGCCTTCACTGTTTGACTGGAAAAAATCCACCGTGGCCCCCATTTCAAGAGCCTTTTTACTGATGTTTTCATTAATTTCGTCAAGGGATGTTTCGCCATATATTTTTTTATCCCTTATACCCAGGAGGTTTAAATTGGGCCCGTTTATTATTTTTATCTTCATATCAGACCTCCGCAAAAAAACTCCCAAATTATATTACCATATTTTCCACTTTTTGAACAGGTCAAAAAAAGTTTTTTTGATATAGCAGCATTTGAATTTCATTTTTTGCATTTAAGAACGGTGCCCCGGATATTACAATCTCAGATCCTATTGTAATAAGTCACTATTTCTCCAGCAATACTCTCCACAGATTTTTTCGAAACATCTATGCAAAAATCAGCATATCTCTCATATAAATCATACCTTTTTTTATACATTTCCTCGATTTCCTCAATGCTTTTGTTATAAGATAGGGGCCTGTAACTGTCGAATCTAATCCTTTTATAAATCAGCTCTACGGGAGCTTTAAGCCATGCTATTATTCCGTTGCTACAAAGAAATTTCATGTTATCAGGATTTAGGACAATTCCGCCGCCGGTGGCTACCACTACATTATTCTTGCTTGCCATTTCTTTAGCTATTTGACTCTCTTTTTCTCTAAAATATTTTTCTCCAAACCTTGCAAAAATCTCCGGCACTGTTAAGCCCAGAGATTTTTCTATGAGTAAATCAGTATCCAAAAAATCCATTTTTAATAAGTCAGCGATTTTTTTCCCAACAGAAGTCTTACCTGTTGCCATGAATCCTATCAATATTATGTTCGTTTTTTTCACGCTCTGTCCTCCTAATTATGACAAAAAGTTGTTTTATTGATTCTTTTGTACATCTTCCAAAATTAATTTAAGGAATCTTTCCATAAAATCCGTAATCATCTTGTCGTCCTGGCTATTCTGAGGATTTGTAGGTGCTTTGCTCTGATTGGAAACACCACTATCTGGTTTTGGTGCATTTTGGGTCGGCACTGGCGCTACGGATGGATTTGTAATCGCCAATGAATTATTCCCCGTTTGCAGAGACTTAAACGGGTTCTGCCGGCCATAATTTTTTCCCATAAAATCATAGGTTGAAGGTTCTTGCATGAGCTTATTGTTAAATTTAATAGCATATGCAATTATTCCAAGCTGCAGCTCAAGATTTTCTCCAGTATCTCCCTGCTTTTTATTCAGGGTAATATTTCTAACATTGTACAACCTTTTAAAATTCTCCATAGAGTTCAGGAAGGATATAATATTACTGTAAGGTCCTTCCAAATTTAATTGCATGAGTATCTCAACATAATCGTTGTTATTGATATTCTTATCTTGTGGTGATGATTGGCTGGTACCCGCTTGTTGCTTTTCTCCCTTGCTTTGATCCTGGGGATTTTCGAAAGTAATACCTTTCAATTTGACTCCAGCGTCTTTTGAAAGGCTTTCGAGCTGTGTGATGATCTCCGGTATCTTCTTGCTGGGCGGTACCAACAATTCCATCTCTGCAATTTGCTTTTTACTTTTTTCTATTTCCTTGATTAAAGAATCGATGTCGTTTTTGTCTTTTTGCAAACTCAAAAGTTGCTTTTGACTTATGCTTATGTCTTTTTTAAGTAAAAGATATTTATATATATAGTTTGAGAGAAAAAAATTATAATAAATAAAAAAAGCTAATCCGACCAGTGCAATGGCCAAAAGGTTAATCTCTCGCCTACTTAGCTTCATTCTTATCACTTCCGTTTGCAATAATGCAATTGATTTCAAAACCGTACAAACCGCTTTCCTGCTGGATTATGCTGATCGGTTCAGCCTCTGTTATTATGGTCATGTTCTGCAAATTAACCAGGAATTGAGCTACAAGATTATAGTTTTGAGCCTGGCCGGATACTTTTAAGCTTCCGTCATTTGTAAAGTTTATCGATGTGAGTTCCATTCCTTCAGGCACATTTTGACCTATTTCAGAAATAATTTTTGACCATTCATTCCCTTTTGATTGCAGGTTTTTTATAATATTTTGCCACCTGGTCAGATCCTGTGCTAGTTCCTGCTTTGTCATCCTGTAATCTGAGACATCCTTCATGCTTACTAATTGATTTTTTAGCATTATACTTTCGGCCGACATCTTATTTATTAAAAAAAGAGGTACATAAATCAAAGCAGCAGCAAAAATTGCCAAGATAATTATTCCTGCTATTTTTAGTCTTTTCCACCGGTTTTTCTGCCTCAAATTTTTATACTTTTCGGGTAGAAGATTTATTTCATTTTTCAATTTATTCTCCCTCCCGAAAAGCAAGGCCTAAAACGTTGCAAAATAAACTTACAATGTCTGCTTGCATTTCTTTTTTCATTTTTAAAGGGAAAATTCCTTTCAGCGGTAAAATGTTCATGCTCAACTGCTGTGCAACATACTTATCTATGTTTTTTAAATAACTGCCTCCCCCTATCATTAAAGTTGTATCTATAGATTTTTTAGTCATGGATTTATAAAACTCCAGGGACTGAAAAATATCTTTTAAAAGCAATTCCACAGTAGGCATGATACTTGTCATCATTTCCCACAATATTTTATCTTCCGGCTGTTCATTATCTAAAAAAACCCTGCCGTGAGTCTTAATGTATTTTTCTCCATCCTCCAGATTAAGATTAAAGGAATTTGCAACGGTCCGAACCATTTCTTCACTTCCGATTTGTACAAGACGGGTTAGAACCGGAACACCCCTTTCAGCTATGGTGATTATAGTATTAGAAGCTCCCATATCTATCAGTACATAATCCTTATCACGAATATTTTTTAAAAAAAGGTTTAAAAACCGGCAAGCACTGTTACCGTTAAAATCCACTGCTAGAGGTTTGATGGAAAGATCTTCTAACAGCTCTATGTAATTTTGCACAATGCCTGAAGGCAAAGCTACTATAAGGGTTTTTAATAAATCGTTCTGATTCTCTTTTGTTTCTCCATATATTTTGTAATCAATAATATACTCATCGCTGTTGCCTGGAATAAACTGCTCAGCTTCAAATCTTACCACATTTTGGATTTCCCTCTGTTTAAGTTTTGGAATAGTCACTGTCCTGATGATCATCTCTGGACATGACAATGTTATTGATGCTTTATTCACTTTTATGCCATTGTTTACAATAATTTCCTTAAGTTTAGTCAGAAGAATTTGTCTTTCAAAGATCCTGCCGTTTTTGACAGCTCCATACGGTGTTTTCTCAAAACCCCAATTATATACTAATGGCATGTTTTTATCTTCACTGTATACAATCCATTTTATGATGCTGCTGCCTATGTCTAAACCCAGTATTTTATTTCCTACTCCAAACATTTCTACACCAGCCTACACGTTCTTATGTCTCGGACTTTTCGATACTTGCTGGGCGGATTCCATGATCGCAGCAATTACGTCCACCCGAAATTGAGTATACATTTCTTCCAGCCTGGAATAAATCTCTCCTTTTTCTGAGCTGATATAGTGAGGTTTTAATTTATTTAGAGCTAGAGCCGCTATATCATTCATACAATCTTCACATTTACATACGCCGTCCATATCTTTTAAAACTATCGGCAGGAAATAAAGCACCACATCTTCCATGTAATTTTTTAATTTCATAATGTTCTCCTCTCTCCCTGTTATCTTAATTGATGCCAGTATAAGACTTCTACTTTATTTTCTATATCGTCGGCTTCGTAGTCTTCCACTCTTATACCGGCCTCTATTTTTCTCGTCATTCCATCTATAGATGCCTGGGATTGTAAAACAATTTTATAAATCCTTTTATATACTACTGTTTGCTGGCGATCCACATATATTATATCATCTAGCTGTACGTTTTTTACCGTAACCGTATAATCACCATTAGATCCTGGCTTTAATAGATTTTCTCTTTCGCTAGAATTCATATTCCAGGATTTTGCTTCGAGACCTTCAATATTTTCCATTTCGGCTATCTCATAAACAGCTTTTTCCAAGCCCGCCTCTGCCAGAAAATAGGCCGCCACGCTATCCCTATACGCCTTTTCCATGCGATACTCATTCATTGTTACAGCCAGAACGGAAGTACCAAGGACTGTAAGTATAAGTGTAAACATCATTACCATAACCAATACTGACCCCTTATTATTATTTAACATTAATTTCCTTCCCCCTGGCATTAATTCCAAATTCATAGGTTTTGCTCTTTATCCCTGGTCTTTCTTCTGTAGTCAGAGAAATCGAAATCAGATTATCCGAATATTTGATGTCGAAGTCGCTGATGTACATGGCTACAGTGCTGTTACTTTCTCCAAGTCTGATTTCTTTTGACTCAGGATCATAATAATATGATCTCGTGCTTCCATCATTGTAAGAAAGGACCAATTTTTTTTCCGTTTTATATATCTCAATCATATCGGCCATTTGTATCTCATTGCTTAGAGTATTCATGGCTATCCTGAGGTTCTGCTGCACTTCTACCTGGTTTTCACCGCGCACCCAGGCTTTGATACCTGAAAAATACACTAGACTTGCAGCGGTCATAATTATCATTGCAAGCCCCAAAGCCACCAGTAATTCCACAAGGGAAAACCCCTTCTTTTTTTCTAAAAAAGGCATTCGAGCCACCACCTGTTAAAAACCAAATAGGTCACTTATTGTCAAATTAATACCATATCGCCTTCTTATTTCATTTTTAAAATGCCCCCAGTTTATCAATCCGTAAGTGTTATGAATATATACAAGTACATCATAAGACGCAATGATTGCCTCAATAAAAGGGCGGTTATGTAGTTGCGGAACCTTTAACCATAGTATTAAAGGAATTATGGTCAGGGCTAAAATTATAACCCCCACTGCACGTAAAAATTTCAGCAAACTGTAAAACCATTCCCAATAATCATCTTCATTTCCTCCGACCGGCGGCTCTTCGATGTCTCCGCCTCCGTTTCCTCCTCCGTTATTATTGCCGCCACCATTACCATTACCATTACCATTTCCATTTCCATTCCCATTCCCTGGCGGTGACGTATCTATCGATTCAATGAATACATTGGTGGAGTAGGAAGCCAGCATCAAGCCCTGACTTATGGCATTCATACCCTTTTTGGGAGCAACATAAACCTTTACTACACCCAGGCGATTGTTTTCAGTACTTTCAGGAGCTGTTACGGCTATCTCCACTTCGTATCTTTCTTTATAATAATTAATATCTTCTTCAATGTTTGTGTCGCCTGCTTTTATCTTATCCATTATGTCCCTTGCCAACGTGAGTGCTATAATATCACGGTTTGTCTTGTAATTATTTTCCACAGAAGATGAAAACAGCCCAATAACTGGTACTATTACAATCCCCAGTATGGCAAGGGCTACCATTATTTCAATCAAAGTAAAACCGCCGCTATAGTTTTTATCTCTTTTCACAATAACCACACCTTAGTAATTTAGTAATATACTTTTAGTAATATACTTTTACCCTGCCGGTGGCCACCTGTATGGTTATCCTGTATGTCCTGCCACTACTGTCTTTGATATAAATAGTCCCTCCTGCGGAAGGTGCCCCCAGTGAAGTAAAATGAAAACGGTTTTCTGCAAAACTGGTGGTGATATCGATTCTTTTATCAAAATTAACCCACTTTAATATTTTCGGAGTCGGATTGGCGTCGACCCGTATGCTGTAAAACTTATTTTTATTGTCAAAAACGACATAACAGTTGATCCTTTCTCCCAGCGCTATCTGCTGAGCGTGTCTTATATTGGCGACAAGCTCCATTATGGTAGTGTTTATTTTAACTCTTGATAGGATATAATTAAAATTCTGGGTGGCAATGGCAGCTATTATTGAGAAAATTACAAGGACAGCCAGCAATTCTACAGTGGAAAAACCTTTTCTATGTTTATACACAAGCTATTCTCCTACTTACTTAAAATAATAGGGAACAATATATGGATAGTAAAAGACCGTTACAATGACAGCTGCCCCCAGGAAAGGCCCGTAAGGTACCGTATCCTTCATGCCCTTTTTACGGGTGATGAGCAAGAAAAATGCGAATATGCCCCCCAGTATAAAGGAAATAAACAACGTTAAAAGAGCTTTCCGCCATCCCAGAAATATGCCAATTACCGCCATGAGTTTTATATCTCCGCCCCCCATGCCTCCCCTTGAAAGAATGACGATTAACAATATGATGCCACTCCCGATCATAGCTCCGGGGATATAATCCCTCAAAAGATTTTGTTTATCTACGCTTGAAAAGATTATCCCTGCCAGTAAACCCACTATGATTATCTCATCAGGGATAATCTGGTTTTCCATATCAATAAAACAAACAACAATTAAAATTGAAAAAAGCAAACTGTATTTAAAAAATAACATCCCTATGCTAAACCTGTATAGCAAAAATGTATATAATGCGGCCGTACCCAATTCAACTATGGGATACACCGCAGAAATCTTCTCTTTGCAATACGCGCATTTGCCTCCCAGTAAAAGAAAGCTTAAAACCGGCACCATATGCAGAGGTTTTAACCTCCTGCCGCAAGAAGGGCAGCTGGAAGGCGGGAAAACTATCGACTGTCCCCTGGGTATCCTGTATATGCATACATTAAGAAAACTGCCAACTATGAGGCCGAGGATAAATACAATTAAGTAAAGCATATAGCATATCAGCCACTTTCATGAATAAAAGAATGGGTTCACAGGGCAAATATTATGCCCTGTGAATATTGAACCACCCTGCACTGAAGTGCAGGGAATTATTTGCGACTGAAAGTCGCTGTTCAGGCTAAAGCCAGCTTAAGAATTTGATTGAAAATCATCTATAAACTTAAGTTTACTTAAATGCCCTCTTG